>JALHMQ010000063.1 GCA_022843955.1 Burkholderiaceae bacterium | reverse complement strand
CAGCGCGCGGTTACTGCCGCGCTGGCTCGTAGAATCAAGTCCGATGACCCTTCTGGAGGTCCAAGTGAGCGAGATCATTTTCGTCGTTGAGCAAGCGCCCGAAGGCGGGTTTACGGCGCGCGCGCTTGGAGAATCGATCGTCACGCAGGCCGACACGACATCGGAGCTGCACGCGCGCCTGCGCGATGCCGTGCACTGCCACTTCGATGAAGGCAAGGCGCCGAAAATGATCCGGCTGCACTTCGTTAGGGATGAAGTCATCGCGGCATGAAGCTGCCGCGCGACCTGTCCGGCTCTGATCTCGCCAAAGCGCGTGACGAGTTGGCTATCGCGCGACGCGCCAGACCGGGAGCCACGTTCGGCTGTCGACCGATTCGCCCGCTGTGCACCACGTGACCATCCCGGCGCACGACCCGCTCAAGGTTGGAACGTTGGCGACCATTCTCGGCGACGTTGCCGGGCACTTGAAGATCGAGCGAGACGAACTGCTCCAGCGCCTGTTCGGTTGATCTGCGGCGGTCGTCTTGGCCCACCTGATCCCCACCCTCGGCGCCGCCGCCTTTGACAGTCGCGGCGAGCTGCGTCTGGCCGAGCGCCTGAAAGACTTTCTCGAAGACAACGCCTGGGTCTGGCACAACCTGCCGGTGGGCGTGCGCGGGCGGCATCCGGACTTTGTGGTGCTGCATCCGGCCAACGGCATCCTGGTGCTTGAGGCCAAGGACTGGCGGCTCGACAACCTGCTCCATGCCACCAAGGCGCAGGTGGAGCTGCTCACCGAGCGCGGACCGGTCATGTGCCAGAGCCCGTTCGAGCAGGTGCGCGGCTACATGTTCAGCGTGATGGACGCCGTCAGGCGCGATCCGCAGCTCGTGTTCCCCGCGGGCACGCCGTTCGCGGGCCACCCGATCGTGCCGTTTGGCTTTGGCGTGGTGTTCACCCACATCACGCGCCGGCAGTTCGAGCAGACCGATCTTGCCGAGGTGTTTCCGCCGGAGCGCTGCGTGTTCAAGGATGAGATGACCGAGAGCGCGGATCCGGAGGCGTTCCGCACGCGGCTGTGGTCGATGGTCACGCGGCGCGCCGGTCCGCCGCTGGCGCTGCCGCAGTTCGATCGGCTGCGCGCGCTGCTGTTTCCGGAGGTGCGCATCCGCCAGATTGCGCTGCCGTTCGATGAACCGGCGCCCGCCACCCCGGCCACCCATGCCGCCAACGATGACCGCGTGCTGGCGGTGATGGACCTGCAGCAGGAGCAGCTGGCGCGCAGCCTGGGTGAGGGGCACCGGATCATTCGCGGCGTGGCGGGCTCGGGCAAGACGCTGATCCTCGCCTTCCGCGCGGAGCACCTGGCGCGCGGTGCGGCGCGGCCGGTGCTGGTGCTGTGCTACGCCAACGGCATTGCCGGCCGGCTGGAAAGCGCGATGCAGGAGCGCGGCGTGGAAGACCGCGTGCAGGTGAGCACGTTTCATTCGTGGTGCTACCGCATGCTGCGCACGTTCGACATTCCCGCGCCCAGCGCTAAGGAGATCCCGGACTACGAAGCGCGCCTGGCCGCGAGCGTGAACGCGGTGGCGGCGGCGGTGGAGAAAGGGCAGATTCCCGGCGGCCAGTACGAGGCGGTGCTGATCGACGAGGCGCATGACTTCGAGCCGCAGTGGCTGGCGCTGGCGGCCAAGATGGTGAGCCCCGACAAGCGCTCGCTGATGATCGTGTACGACAACGCGCAGGCGATCTTCAAGGGCCGCGAGATGCCGGTGTGGAAGACGCTGGGCATCGAGGCGCAGGGTCGCACCACGGTGCTGAAGATCAACTACCGCAACACCACGCAGATCCTGGGCTTTGCCAAGCGATTTGCGGCGGACGTGATCGGCCTGCCCGGCGTGCAGGCCGATGACGAGAACGCCATCCTGCTGCCCGAAGACGCCGGCCGCCAGGGCATGGAGCCGCAGGTGCGCCAGTGCGTGAGCTACGAGGCCGAGGCGCATGCGATCGCCGAGTGGCTGCTGGCGCGCCACGCGGCCGGCTATGCGTGGCCGCACATGGCGGTGCTGTACCCGGAACACCATATCGGCGAGACCTTCACCAAAGTGTTCGCGCGCCACGCCATTCCGGTGGACGTGGCCAAGGCCCACGGCAACCGCGTGCAGGCGGCGCTGTCGGCGGTGCGTCTGCTGTCGATGCACAACGCCAAGGGGCTGGAGTTCCCCTGCGTGGCGGTGGGCGGCCTGGGCGCCCTGGGCCGCCACGGCACCCCGATCGAAGACGACGTGCGCCTGACCTACGTGGCCATCACCCGCGCCACGCACGAGGCGTTGCTCACGTACTCAAAAGTCTCGCCGGTGGTGGAGCGGTTGGTGGCTTGAGGGGTGGGTAAGGGCGCGCTGCGCGGGCAGCGGCGGCGTTCTCAGATTGAGTACGTGTGTTGTCGGGTTGAGAACAGTGGCGTTGCCGTGACACCGAACTCGGGACGAGCTCCGGTTCGAGTTTCGTTTCCTCGGTACTTGCCAACAAGCACCGAGACTATCAAACGGCAGTCCGTCCGTTGCACCCTGAAATTCGAACATGCCGTGTTCGATTTTCAGGGTCTCTAACCGGCCTGCCTCGCGAGCACGACCGAGCCGCACGGCCTTAGGGGCGCCTCAACAGCCCAGTTCCCGCTGCCGGCTCACCGCGGTGTCGATCTGCTCGCCGATCCACGGCGCGGGGTTGGCGCCGCCCTGGCGGTTCAGATCGGCCACGTAGTCGGCCAGGGCTGAGCAGCGGCGGCGGGCGATGTCATCGGCGCGCGGCGCGGGGGCGGCGCGCGCCGGTGCGGG
>JALHMQ010000062.1 GCA_022843955.1 Burkholderiaceae bacterium | reverse complement strand
GATATGCAGCGCTCGCTGCCGGACGCGCAGCGTCTGGCAGCGTGGTTCCGAGTGAAGAAGGGGGACAAGGCGTTGCCGGTGATGCGTTGATGCAGGGAGACCGAAGCGCGCGGAACCACAGTGCATCTTGAAGCAGCGATCCGACGTCACGCCGCGTCGGCCAACCCGCGCCGACGCCGCATCGCGCGCCCGATGTCATCGAGCGTCGACAGATCCAGCAGCCGCCCCGCCATAGGCAGCAGTTCTGCCTCCTCGCGCGCGATGTGCTGCTCGTAGCGGGTGACCATCGACTCGACCTCGCCGGCGTCGAGCGTCTCCGGTTCGCCCGCCGCCACGCGCACCAGTTTCGCCCGCACCCGCTGCCAGTGGGTCGCCAAGTCGCGATGCTCGGCCAGCAGCAGCGCCACCAGCGCGCTCACGCGCTCGGCGTCGTCACCCGCCGCCGCCTGCAGCAGTGCCGGAAACAGGTCGACCTCCTCGTCGGCATGGTGGTCCTGCGCTGATGTGTCGAAGTAGCGCATTACGTTGGCGGCGGCCTTGCGCGCATCGGCATCGCTGCCGTGTGTGGCCAGGTGCGGCACCAGGCGGCGCAGGGTCTGGCACTGGCGCTCGACGCGGCCGTGGCAGGCCGACAGCATTTCGAGCGGCACCTCGAAGCCGGCGGCGGGCATACCCTGGCCGGGCAGGTCGATCATCGGGTGGGCAGTGTTCATGCGAGTGACCGATGCAGGGGATGTGTGGTTCTGCACTCATCCTAGGCGCCCGTGTCCCGCCTCAGGCCGCGCTTCTCCTTAAACTGCGGCGGTCTACCTCCAATGAATCCATCGATGCGCATCTTCGCCTTGCTCAGCATCCTCGTCCTGGCCGGCTGTGCCAGCCTGCCCGCCACCACGGTGGAGCAATCGACCGCCGACGGGCGCGCGTTGCTGGAAGCATCCGCGCGTGCCCACGGCTGGGATGCGTACCGCAAGCTCAACGACATCAACCTGCGCCACGAAGGTCGCTGGTACGGCATTGCCGCGCGCGTGCAGCCGGTGCTGATCGACGCCGCGTATCGCGTGACTGCGGAGGAACGGATCCTGGTGGGTCGGCGCAGTTCGGCCAAGAGCTACAGCGGCGGCGCCGGCAGCAAGTTCGCCTACCGTAACCCGGCCACGCTCGGGCTCTGGTACGACGGCCGCGCCGAGACCGCGAGCGAAAAGCGCGATGCGGCGGCGCTGGTGCTCGACGGTTATCGCCTGTTCCTCCTCGGACCGCTGTTCCTGATGGAGCAGGGTGCGGTGGTCGAACGTGCCGGTGAAGACGTGGTGGATGGCGAACCCTGCGACCTGCTGCTGGCGCGGCTGCGACCGGGCTTGGGTTTCGCCGCCGAGGATCGCGTGCTCGCCTGCATCGGTCGCACCGACCGTCGTTTCAAGCGCATCCGCTTCTCGATCGAAGGTCTCGCCAGCACCCGCGGCGCGGTGGTGGAGGTCGATTACTTCGACTACTTCGAGCAGGGTGGCGTGCAGTTTCCGCGCCGGCTGTTCGAGCGCGTCAAGCGGCCGATCGCTGTGCCGGTGCGCGAATGGTGGCTGACCGGACTTGATCTCGATCGTGGCTACGGTGCTGAGGCGATCGGCGGTCCGTCACTGGCCGGCGCCGCGGTCCGCCCGGCGACGCCGCTGCCGCCGGTGGCGACGCCGCCGCGCTAGTCGAACGCGAACGTGTACACGAGATCGAGCGCGTTTTCGGTGCCGGCCCGTGCCAGCACCGATAGCCGGCGCGTGAGCTGGTAGCTCACTTGCACCACGCTCCCCGCACTGGAGATCGCCTGCTCGTAGCTGATCGTGATGTCGTCCGACAGTCGCTTGCCGATCGTCACGATCTCGCCCGCCAGGTTACCGCTGCCGGTGCCACGTACGTTGCCCGCCACCGACGAGCGCGGCAGCAGCGAACCGACGCCGCCGCTGTCGCCCGAACGCAGGCTGATCTCGTCGATGCCGAGTCGCCGCGCCAACTGCGTGGGCAGGCCTTCTCCGGTGCCCGACAGCAGGCCGGCGGCGGCGGTGGCCAGCGCGGCACGATCCTGACCGCCTTCGTCGGCAGGCCGGCCGAGTACCAACCACGACAGGATCTGCACATCGGGCATCGCTTCGCTCGAATAGAGCTTGATCAGCGGGTTGGCCGCGGTGCGCGTGATCGAGACGCCGACATCGACCGGCAGGCCACGCCGCAGCGCGAGCACGTCGAGTCCGGGGTTCTCCAGGGGCCCCTGGAAATTCACGCGCCCGCGCTCGATCGCCAGCTTCTGGCCGAAGCCCTCATAGACGCCGTCCTTGGCCTCGATCGCGCCGGTGGCGCGAATCGCGCCGCGGCCTTCGGCGCGCAGCCGCACCTGTCCCTCCACCCGTGTGTTCAGCCCGACGCCGCGCAGGTAGAACGCCGGCCCCAGGTCGATACCGATGTCGAAGTTGACGCCTATCGGCGCATCGCGCGCGCTCGGTGCGGGCGATGCGGCGCGCCGCACCTGCACGTCGCCCGACAACGAGGGCAGGTCGGTGCGCGAGAAGTCGACGAAGCCTGCATTGACGATCGCGCCACCGTTGACCTGCACCTGCCGCTGGTCGAAAACGATGTTGGCACCGCCGGTGGCGATCACCCAGCGGTCGGGCCGCTGCAGGAACGGCACGCGCACCGCCTGCACCTGCAGCACGCCGGCGAGGTCGCGCAGCTGCAGCCGACCGCTGATCGCCAGCAGGTGCTCGGTGCTGTCTTCCCTGGCCATTGCCAGCAGGGCGCGGCGATCGCTCGGCACCACCTGCGGCGGCCCGGAAAAACGCAGTTCATCGAGAATGATCTCGCTGCCCTCGATGCGGGCCTTGAGGGTGCCGCCTTCCAGCCGGATACCTTGCTCGATCCACGCCACCCGCAGATCCTTGCCGCCGATCGTGCCCTGTGCATTGGGTGCGGCCGGCGTGCCGTCGATGCGCAACTGCGCCGTCGCCGATCCGCCCAGGCGCACATTGGCGCGTACTGCGTCCGACAGCAGCGTGTTGACCCAGGCGATCGACGGCAGGTCAGCGTCGATGGTCGCCGCCAGCGGGCGTTGCTGGGCGAGGCGCCAGCCGCCGCTGCTGTTCTCCACGTCGGCGCTGGCCTGTGCGTCCACCCGGCCGGCTCGATCACCGAGCAGCTTGCCGGTGATGGACAGCTGATTGGCACGCAACCGGGCTTGCAGCCGCAGGTCGCTGATGCCCATCGGCACCGTACCGGCAACGATGTCGCCGCCGGTACGCTCGATCAACATGCTGCCGTCGGCCTGCGTTCCCAGGCGCAGCTGCCAGTTGCCGCGCAGCGTGATCGGCGTGCGGCCGTTGGCAGCGCCCTGCGCGGCGGCGGGTGCCAGCGGCGCGCCGTCGCCGCCGCGGAACTCGGTGGGGCGCAAGTCGACGAAGCGGCCCTGCGTCGACAGCACGCCGTCGATCAGGTCGAAGCGCGTGTCATCGAAGCGTCCGCCCGCCAGCCGCATGTCGACCGGACCGATCGACCAGCGCGAGAAGTCGGTCGTGATCGGGGCCGGCGCCAGCAGGTCCAGGTCGAGCGGCCTACCGGCGCTGGCGCGCCGCAGCTCGCCACGCCAGCCGGCTCGGCTGCCCGCCGGCGCGCCGACGGCTTGCCAGCCCCCCGCCAATAGCGCGCTGACCGTCTGCGCGTACTCGTTGTTGGCGTTCAGCTCGATCTGGTGCGCGCTCAAGCGACCATCGGCGCGCAGCGTGATGGTCTGCATCGACAACGTCGGGTTGCGCTTGAAGCGGTGATCGGAGGCCGTCGCCTGCAGCGCCAGCGTGCCGTCGGCGCCGCCGCTGTAGGTGGCGACCGCCTGCAGTTCGGCCACGCTGTGGTCGCCCTGGCGCAGTCCGGCCGCACGCATTTGCGCATCGACGGCGGGGGCCCGCCAGTCGCCGCGCAGGCGCGCCTGCGCGGTCACGCGGCCTGCCACCGAAACGCCGAGATCGCCCAGTTGCGGCACGGCGAGATCGAGCACCAGCGAGCGGTCCGGCCCGCCCAGGCCGCCACGCGCGGTCAGCGTGGCGTTGCGCACGGACAGCGAGGCGTCGACATCGAGCATCTGGTCGGGCGACAGTCGCAGCACGCCGCTGCCGGCGAGCGGCCGGCCGAAGGCCTGGCTGTCGGTCACGCCGAAGTTCACCGTGCCGGAGGGTGCCGGCGACAGGGCGCCGTCGATGTCGAAGGTGCCGGTCAGTCGCGCATCCAGCCCCGCCACCAGTTGCGAGGGATCGAACTGCGCCACGCTGCCCGTCAGCCGCGCCGCGCGCGTGCCGGTGAGCTGCAGTTCGCCGCTGGCGCGGGCTTCGCCCTGGCCCAGGCGCATCACCGCGGTGTTCAGCAGCACGCGCGCCGCGTTGGCACGCAGATCGACCGTGGCCTCCAGCGGCAAGCCGGCGCGGTTGCGCACCTGGCCGGTGACGGCGGTGTCGCCGTCGGCGCGGACCACCTTGGCCTGGCCATCGAGCGAGAAGCTGCGCATGCGGCTGTGAATGGTGGCCGGGTCGACGCCGTTGAAGCTCGCCTGCGCGCGCCACGCATCGAGCTGTGCGAAGTCGATGTCGAAGCTGCCGCGCGCGGTGCCGCGCAGCAGGTTGGCCACAATGTCGCTGACGTTCAGCGCCTGTGCATCGACCTGCACGGTGGCCTGCGCGTTGCGCACCGGCAGGCGTTGCCGGTCGATGGGGCCGGGCAGGCCGTTGGTCACCTGCACCGGGCCGCGCAGGGTGAAGGTGGGTCCGGGCTGTGGCGCCAACTCGGCCTGGATGGCCAGGCGCGCCTGCGGCGCACCGGCGACCCAGGCGGCCGGATCGATGTCGGTGAGGTCGGCCGACAGCGCACGCAGGGTGGGGGCGTCGAACGACGCAATGCGGGCTTGCAGGCGTCCGCGCGGCGCGGCGGGCGGTTCGGCGGCCGGCGGGGCCGGCGTCGTGCGCGCCTTGC
>JALHMQ010000061.1 GCA_022843955.1 Burkholderiaceae bacterium | reverse complement strand
CCGGGCGGCTTTCCGCCGGCGCCGGTATCGGTGCAGCAGGTCAAGCCGGTCGACGTGCCGATCCGCTTCGAATACGTGGGCCAGACCGCCGGCTCGAAGGAAGCCGAGGTGCGCGCGCGGGTGCAAGGCATCCTGGAGAAGCGCACCTACCAGGAAGGCGGTGCGGTAAAGGCCGGGCAGACGCTGTTCGTCATCGATGCGCGGCCCTACGCGGCGCAGGTGCAGGCGGCCGAGGCCGAAGTGGCGCAGGCGCAGGCGCAGTACGCGCAGGCGCGACGCAACCTGGAGCGGGTCAAGCCGCTGGCGGACTCGCAAGCGATCAGCCGGCGCGAATACGATGAGGCGGTGTCGAGCGAGGAGCGCGGCGCCGCCGCGGTCAAGCAGGCACAGGCGCGCCTGACCGAGGCGCGGCTGAACCTGGGCTACACCACGGTCTCCGCTCCGGTGACGGGCTTCGCTTCACGCGCGCAGAAGTCGGAAGGCTCGCTCGTCTCGCCCGGCCAGGACAGCCTGCTGACCACGGTGTCGCAGCTCGACCCGATCCACGTCAACTTCAGTCTGTCCGAGCAGGAGCGCGAGCGGTTGGCGCGCGTGGCCGATCCCGGCGCGAAGACCAGCCATGAGGTGGCGCTGCGCCTGTCGGACGGCAAGCTCTTTCCGCGCAAGGGCAAGCTGGGCTTCATCGACACGCGCATCAACACCGACACCGGCGCCTACGACGCGCAGGCGGTGCTGCCCAATGGCGACTACGCGCTGCGGCCGGGCCAGTTCGTACGCGTGGTGCTGGAAGGCGCGGTGCGGCCGCAGGCGATCGTGGTGCCGCAGCGGGCGGTGATGGACGGGCCGCAGGGCAAGTTCGTGTTCGTGGCAACCAAGGGCGAGAACGGCAACGACGTCGCGGTGCCGCGCCCGGTCACGGTGGGCGACTGGGTGCAGGTCGACGGCCAGCAGCAGTGGATCGTCGAAAGCGGCTTGAATGCCGGCGACCAGGTGGTGATCGAAGGCACGGCCAAGCTCTTTCCGATACCCGGTGGCGCACCGATAGCTCTCGGCCCGCCGCCGGGCGCAGCCGGCCCGGGCGGCGACCCGGCCAAAGGCGAAGTCAGGAGCGGCGAAGCCAAAGCAGGCGCGGTCAAGGGTGGCGACGCCCGGGGCACGCCACAGAAGAAGTAGCGCACACGCAAGCCCGCCTGCGCCCGTTGAAGGCGTCACCCAGCCCGCCCGACCCGACCGACCGCTAGCGCCCACGCCCGCGCCACGCGCGTTGCGGCGTGCACGCAGATACAGGACCGACCATGTTCTCTCGCTTCTTCATCGACCGCCCGATCTTCGCCGCGGTGCTGTCGCTGTTCATCGTGATCGCCGGCCTGGCGGCGATGCGCTCGCTGCCGATTGCGCAGTACCCGGAGATCGCGCCGCCGGTGGTGACGGTGCAGGCGGTGTATCCGGGCGCCTCGGCTACCGTGCTGGAGCAGACGGTGGCTGCCCCGCTGGAGAACGCCATCAACGGCGTCGAGCGCATGCTCTACATGAGCAGCAACTCGTCATCCAATGGCGTGGTGCAGATCCAGGTGACGTTCGACATCGGCACCGACGTCGACCAGGCAGCGCTCAACGTCAACAACCGCGTCAAGCAGGCCGAGGCGCGCCTGCCGCAGGAGGTGCGGCGCCAGGGCGTGACGGTGGAGAAGGGCTCCTCCGCGTTCCTGCAGGTGCTGGCGTTCTATTCGCCCGACGGCCGCTTCAGCGACATCGACACCTCCAATTACGTCACGCTCAATGTGCTGGACCAGCTCAAGCGCGTACCGGGCACCACCAACGTGCAGATTTTCGGCGCCAAGGATTACGCGATGCGGATCTGGGTGCGGCCGGACCGGCTGGCGCAGCTCAGACTCACCACCTCCGATCTGGCGCGCGCGCTGACCGAGCAGAACGCGCAGTTCGCCGCCGGCAAGGTGGGCCAGGCGCCGTACGCCGGCGACCAGGACCTCGTCTACACGGTGACCGCGCAGGGCCGGTTGGCCGATCCGGCCGAGTTCGAGGAAATCATCGTGCGCTCCAGCGCCAACGGCGCCGCGGTGCGGCTCAAGGACGTGGCGCGCGTCGAACTGGGCAGCAAGGACTACGACTTCATCGGCCGCTACAACGGCAAGAGCGCGACGCTGGTCGGCGTGTTCCTGCAGCCGGGTGCCAATGCGCTGAGCGTGGCGCAGGAGGTGCGCGACACGGTCAACCAGCTGGCGCAGCGCTTCCCGCCGGGCATGGCCTATGCGGTGCCGTACGACACCACGCGCTTCGTCGAGGTGTCGATCCGCGAGGTGGTCAAGACGCTGGCGGAGGCGATGCTGCTGGTGTTCCTGGTGGTGTATCTGTTCCTGCAGAACTGGCGTGCCACGCTGATCCCGATCGTGGCGGTGCCGGTGTCACTGATCGGCACCTTCGCCGGCCTGCTGATGCTCGGCTACTCGATCAACACGCTCACGCTGTTCGGCATGGTGCTGGCCATCGGCATCGTGGTGGACGACGCCATCGTGGTGCTGGAGAACGTCGAGCGGATCATGCACGAGGAGAAGCTCGACGCCCGCGCCGCCGCCATCATCGCGATGAAGGAGGTGACCGGGCCGGTGATCGCCATCGTGCTGGTGCTGATCGCGGTGTTCGTGCCGATCGCCTTCCTCGGCGGGTTGACCGGCGAGTTGTACCGCCAGTTCGCGATCACGATCTCGATCGCGGTGGGGATCTCGGGCATCGTCGCGCTCACCCTCACCCCCAGCCTGTGCGTGGCGATGCTCAAGCGTGAGCACAAGCAGCCGGGGCGCTTCTTTCAGGCGTTCAACCGCTGGTTCGCGCGCGTCACGCACGGCTACACCAGCGGCGTGATCTGGATGCTCCGCCGCGGCACGCTGGCGCTGCTGCTGTTCGCCGGCATGGTGACGATCACCGCCGGGCTGTGGCGCTTCACGCCGGGCTCGCTGGTGCCCGACGAGGACCAGGGCTTCTACATCGCGGCGGTGATCCTGCCCGACGGCGCCACCCTGCAGCGCACCGACAAGGTGGTCAACGAGGTGGTCGGCATCCTCACCTCGAACCCGGTCAACCAGGACGTGGTGGCGTTCACCGGCTTCGACTTCCTGGGCGGTGGCTTCCGCAACAACGCGGCCACCATTTTCGTCACGCAGAAGCCGTGGGACGAGCGCAGCGTGCAGACGCCCGAGCTGGTGGGCGAGTTCTTCATGAAGACCGGCCACATCAAGGAAGGCCTGGTGCTGGCGTTTGCGCCACCGGCGATCTTCGGCCTCGGCACCGCGGGCGGCTACGAGTTCTACCTGCAGAACCGCGGCGAGGGCGGACCGGCCAAGACACAGGAGGTGCTGCAGCAGTTCCTCGGCCGGCTCAACAGCGATCCGCAGCTGGGCGGCGCGCAGACGCTGTGGCGCGCCAACGTGCCGCAGCTGTTCGTCGACGTCGACCGCGCCAAGGCCAAGGCGCTGGGCGTGCCGATCGACGACGTGTTCAACACGCTGTCGGCCACGCTGGGCAGCTACTACGTCAACGACTTCAACAAATACGGCCGCACCTGGCAGGTGCTGATGAGCGCGGAGCCGCAGTACCGCAGCCGCCCCGATAGCGTGGGATCGATGTGGGTGCGCTCGGCCAGCGGCGAGATGGTGCCGCTGTCGTCGATCGCGCGGGTGGAGTTCACCTCGGGACCGGACTCGCTCGACCGCTTCAACAACCTGCCGTCGGTCAAGCTCTTCGGGCAGGCGGCACCGGGGGTCAGCTCCGGCCAGGCGATTGCGCGGGTCGAGCAGATCGCCAATGAAGTCCTGCCGGCCGACTTCAGCTACGACTGGGGCGGCGCCTCGTTCCAGGAGAAGCGCGCCACCGGCACCTCGGCGATCGCGCTCGGGCTGGCAGTGGTGATGGTGTTCCTGATCCTGTCGGCGCAGTACGAGAAATGGTCGCTGCCCTTCTCGGTGCTGATGGCGCTCCCCTTCGGCACCTTTGGCGCATTGGCCGCGGTGTGGCTGCGCGGCATGACCAACGACGTCTACTTCCAGATCGGCCTGGTGACGCTGTTGGGCCTGGCGGCGAAGAACGCGATCCTGATCGTCGAGTACGCGTCGCTCAAGCGCGAGGAAGGCTATTCGACCTCAGCCGCGGCGATCGAGGCGGCGCGGCTGCGCTTCCGGCCGATCATCATGACCTCGCTCGCATTCATCCTGGGCGTGGTGCCACTGGCGTTTTCCAGCGGCGCCGGCGCGGGAGCGCGCATCAGCGCCGGCACCGGCGTGATGGGCGGCATGCTGGCCGCCACGTTCCTGGCGATCTTCTTCGTGCCGCTGTTCTTCCGCCTGCTGACCGACCGCAAGCTGCGCGAGGCGCGCACGGTGGAAGAGTTGCGCGAGGAGGTGGCCGAGGGCGAGCGGGTGAGCATCGAACATCACCGGCAGATAGCCGCCGTCGCGGCGGCCGGCAGCAGCGCACGAGGTGCCGAATGAGAAGCGCGACGATGAAGACTCGCTTGCTCGCGCCGCTGGCGCTCGCCACGCTGCTGGCCGCCTGCGCCAGCACGGACACGTCCAGGCCGGCGCTCGATCTGCCGGAGACCCGCGCCGCCACGCCGGCCGGCATCGAGCGGTGGTGGACGCAGTTCGGCGATGCGCAGCTGACCGCGCTGATCGACGAGGCGCTCGGCGCCAACCTCGATCTGCAGGGCGCGGTGGCCCGCATCGACGAAGCGCGGGCGTCGCTGCGGCTGGCACGCTCCAGCCTGTATCCGTCGCTCGACGCCGACTTTGGCGCCGCGCGGTCGCGCCGCAGTACCGCCACCGAGGCGCCGTTTCCGGGCCCCAACATCAGCACCAGCTACAGCGCCGGCCTACAGGCGGCGTACGAAGTGGACCTGTGGGGCCGTCTGGCGTCGGGGCGCAATGCCGCCAGCGCCACCCTGCTGGCAACGCGCTACAGCGCCGAGACGGTGCGCATCGCGCTCGCCGCCCAGGTGGCCGCCACCTACTTCACGCTGCGCGCCTACGACGCCGAGCTGCTGCTCACGCGCGACACGCTGGCCACGCGCGAGGACAACGTGCGGCTGCAGCAGCAGCGCTTCGACGCCGGCCTGGCCAGCGAGTACGAGCTGCGCCTGGCCACCGCCGAGCGCGCGGGCGTGGCGGCGCTGGTGCCGGCGCTGCAGCGGGCGATCGCGCAGAGCGAAGCAGCCCTTGCGGTGCTGGCCGGCCGCAGCGCGCGCGCGGTGTTCACGCCGGTCGTGGCGCGCGGCCCGGACCTGCAGAAGTTGACCGCCGCACCCGAGGTGCCGGCCGGCCTGCCCGCCGACCTTCTGGCGCGCCGCCCCGACATCCGCCGCGCCGAGGCCGA
>JALHMQ010000060.1:2572-5452 GCA_022843955.1 Burkholderiaceae bacterium | reverse complement strand
TGGTCCAGGACCAGCCGCACTGCACGTTCTCGCACCTCCGGTGAATACCGCTTGTTCGTCTTGTTCATGACTCCATCCTCTCAAGAATCGGAGTCTCCGGTAAAGCCGGGGCGGTTCAGGATGACGACAGGCAGTTCGGACATGACCGGCCACAGACACAGCAAGCCCTCGGCGTCAGCACCGAGCAACGTGGACTCTTAGTGGGCAACCGAGTGGTCTTCCAGAGACGCTCGATAGTGCAGCATGACTGCGTGATCCGAAGGCAGACGCTCGATCCTCAGTTCGGCCACGAATCTCTCGTTCTCGTGATTGATGCCCTCACCGCGGTAGTGAGTAAAGGCCGTAGCGAGCGTGCGGAGGAGGTTCATCGCCTGGATCAACGTTCGATTGCCTTGGAAGCAAGCGGTGCAAGGCGCGGCTTGCGCCGCACGGCACAGCAGGTCAGCGCGAGCGAGGGATCAAGCCGCACTCGCACTTAGTGAGAGTTCCATGACCACCTCTTCATCGTCCACTTCACCGGTAGGCCGGAACCCAAGTGACAGGTAAAGTTGCTCGGGCCCTCCCTCGTCGGGATAGTACGAAAGCGCCAGCTTCTTGAAGCCCTTGCTGCGGACATGCTCAATGACGAGCAGCATCGCAGCCCTGCCAATGCCTTTGCGTTGGTGCTTCGCATCCACCATCAGGCGCCAGACTCCAACCTCTGGGTTCTCCGGCAACGGGTCAAGCAGCGATTCATCCGACAGCATGACGAAGCCCACTGGCTCTTGGTCAAGGTAGATGGCTCTGTACCAGGCTTCCGGTGCGAAGAGAGCCTGCGCCAACGAGTACGCATTGGGCGCGACGAACCTGTTCTGGTACTCCGTCACCGCGAGATTGACGACAGCGCGCACCGTGTCGGCCGTGATCTCCCTAAACGTCACTTTGTCAGAGATGTCGCTCATACGTGGCCCAAGGTTCGAACTAACCTGGCCGCGGAGGCAAGCGCCGCAAACCGGCCACACGCCACTGCAATCTCGCACAAGGCATGCAACAGGCAGCGTATTGCCTCCGACCGCGAGTGCGCGACCATAAGCCAGCACACCGTCTGCAACCCAGGCGACATCGGCCTCGCAAGGCGTGGATGAGATTTCCCAGGCAAGTGGGCCAAGGCATGGACGGCTGTTCAACTGCCCTCAGGCGGCTGCCAAAGTTCAATCTTGTTGCCATCGGGATCCATCACCCAGCCGAACTTTCCGTACTCCGATTCTTCGACCTTCGCATCCACGGCACAGCCTTCTGCTCGAAGCGTGGTCAGCAAGGCGTCCAGGTCTTCGACCCTGTAATTGATCATGAAACTCGCTGTGCTCGGTGCAAAGTACGAGGTGTCCTCATTGAACGGACTCCAGATCGTCGTGCCCTTGGCGCTCGGGTTGTTCTCGGCCCACCTGAACGCAACGCCACCCCACTCCTGAACATCGAGGCCGAGGTGAGTTCGATACCAATCGTTCAGTGCTTTCGGATCCTTCGCCTTGAAGAACACGCCACCAATCCCTGTCACACGTCTCATCTGAGTCTCCCGAACATTTGGAGCGACCATCGTGCCCTTGAGCGAGCGCGGTCAGAGCAACGGCAATAATGCACCGGGTTAGGACCCAAGGTCGAGGCAGACCTCCGTTCCACTGCCGTGGCGCCCGGCAGCGTGCTGGGCCACGTCGGTAGACGAGGGATGGTGCCTGGCCGCGAAGCGCATCCTGCCCAGCGGACGATATGCGGCCTCGGCGCCATGTCTCGACGGACCGCGTGCTGAGCCAGGCGCTAAGCCGCACGTCGCATATGGACACTCGCGACCGTCTCCTCAAAGACCTGAAAGCCTTGCCTCTCGTAGAAGGCGCGCGCCGAGTTGACCTTCAGAACCCAGAGCGGTCTGCTGGTCAACGGCGCGCGCTCGGCGCTGCAGGCGGCGCTCAAGGCCGCAGCGGACAATGTGACGCGGCTACAGCAGTGGATGGTGGGATTGGCCCATCGCTGCGGCGACCAGAAGGCATGGGTGGCAATCGCCAACAAGCATGCGCGGATGATCTGGGCGATGTTGGCGCGCGATGAGGCCTATGACCCACAGGCGTGGCAGCGGCATGCGCGGGCAACGATGCCAACTGTGCCCGTCCTCGTCACGCCCTGACGTTCATCACGCCTCCGACCGCGCCGCCGGCTTGCAGGCCGATCCCGTCATGCTGCCGGGCTCGGCCTGCACCAGCGTGTTCCAGGCATTGCCGCGTCAAGGGTTTTCTGCGCCGCGCTGCGCGCGCCCTTGACGCGCTCGATGGCGTACGGGTGAGCGAGGTTGGAA
Source organism: Burkholderiaceae bacterium (assembly GCA_022843955.1). Lineage (GTDB taxonomy): Bacteria > Pseudomonadota > Gammaproteobacteria > Burkholderiales > Burkholderiaceae_F > JALHMQ01. The sequence goes on along the minus strand of JALHMQ010000060.1, from coordinate 3,126 downwards.
AGAAAGATGACTCCGCCTGTTGACTTCAGGGGGAAGTCATTCCAGAGGGGTTAGGCCGCACTGGGAGGCGCTTGGATTTGCTGTGGCTGCTTCTCGAACGCTGGTAGCTGCGAGTTGAGGCATGCCCAACTTGGTGCACTTGACACCCAGATGTTTGCTTGAGGTGTGATGGAGGATGGATCGTCGAGTGTCCCCAACCGAATCACGGTGAATCCTTGTCTTCCGGTGTTGTCCGCGAAGAGGTGGCTGCCGCACTTGGGGCAGAAGCGCCTTCGTACATGGTTTCCGCTTTCAGCGACGCTCGTGTACTCGGCAGGTTCGCCTTCGATCTTTATGTCCTCGGAGGCAAAGATCGCGTTCGCTGTCCCGTTGCCTGAAATGTGCTGACAGTCCCGGCACCAGCAAAGCCTGGAGACAACCGGCTCGCCTCTAAGACGGAAGCGGATGTGGCCGCAGAGGCACCCCCCAGCACGTTCGAGCATTGGTCTTCCTAGAGCGGTAGAGGGCGGACGCGGGTTGTGTGTGCGGCCCAACGTTCGAGCTGAGCGGCGCCC
>JALHMQ010000060.1:0-2472 GCA_022843955.1 Burkholderiaceae bacterium | reverse complement strand
GCGCCCTGCCGATGGGCGTCCGCTCGAGCGAATACGAAGGACTTCCCCGTCCCGAAGCGACGCGTAAGTCGCACGGCATCTGAGTGCCACGATTGAGATCTTGGGTCATCAATCGGAACCGGGAGGGGAAGTCATGGGAGAGGTTACTACCGTCGGTATCGATCTGGCGAAGGAAGTCTTCGCCATCTGCGTGCTCGATGCGCGCGGCGCCGTGATCGAGCGCAAGGTGTTGCGCAGAGTTGCCTTCGAACGCTGGGCCGAGTCGCTGTTTGGCCCCTGTGTCATCGCGATGGAAGCATGCGGCTCCGCGCATCACTGGGGCCGCGTGTTCGCCGCCCGTGGCCACGCTGCGCGCCTGATCGCTGCCGAGTTCGTCGTGCCCTTCCGCCAGGGCGGCAAGAACGACGGCAACGATGCGCTGGCCATCGCCATCGCCGCGCGTCAGCCCACCATGCGTTTCGTGCCGGTCAAGACCGTCGAGCAGCAGGCCATCCTCGCCTGGCACCGCGTGCGCCAAGGCTGGATCGAAGAGCGCACCGCGCTGCTCAACCGCGTGCGCGGGCTGCTGGCTGAGTTCGGTCTGGTGCCGGGGCGCAGCCCGGCGGTGCTGATGGCGGCAATGGCGCGCCTGGTCGATGAAGCCGCTGCGCCTGAGCCCATGCGCGCCATCGTGCAGCAGGCGCGCGAGCAGCTGTGCCAAATCGATGCGCGGCTGGCTGCCTGCGATGCGCAGATCCAGGCCCATGCGCGCCACTCGCCGCAGGCCGAGCGTCTGCGCGCGCTGCTGGGGGTGGGGCCGATCACGGCCAGCGCAGTGGTGGCCACGGTGCCGGATGCCACCCTGTTCCGGCACGGCCGCCTGTTCGGTGCGTGGCTGGGGCTGACGCCGCGCCAGCACAGTACCGGCGGCAAGACGCGGCTGGGGGCCAGTTCCAGGCGTGGCGATGCGTACCTGCGCGGGCTGCTGGTCAACGGCGCACGCTCAGCGCCGCAGGCGGCGCTGCGCGCCGCACCCGACAAGGCGACGCGGCTGCAGCAGTGGATGGTGGGACTGGCCCATCGCTGCGGCTACCAGAAGGCGTTGGTCGCCATCGCCAACAAGCACGCACGGATGATCTGGGCGATGCTGGCGCGCGATGAAACGTATGACCCGCAGGCGTGGCAACGGCATGCGCGGGCGCGGCCATCGGCGGTGACCGCGGCCCCCGCGGGGGCGCTGGGCATGACCTGAGCCCACCCAGAGGCAGTGATCGCATCAACCATCAGTTCGCTACACCCCGCTGCACGCGCATCGATGCATCAACGAGGTCAGACCGAACGGAAGAAGAACCCGCCTAACCCTTTGGGTGCGCCGCGACCGCATGCCGCCGATCACGGCGTGCGGGGTGCGCCCGACGAACGCTCATTGAAGAATGCGGGGCTCTTCCGTGCGATTCGTATCGTGGCCCGCGTCCACGCAAAGGACGCAACAAGGCCGGTTTCCGAGGTGCTGTCTGTCGCGTTGGTTGCTCAGACCGTGTACGGGATCGATGAGGAGCGCCGCATGAAGGCATGACGAGCCACGGAGCCGACCGCGCCGCCGGCTTGCAGGCCGATCCCGTCATGCTGCCGGGGCTCGGCCTGCACCAGCGTGCTGGGTGTCGTGCCGCGTCAAGGGTTCGCTGCGCCGCGCTGCGCGCGCCCTTGACCCGTTCGATGCTGCACTGGTGCGGAAGGTTGAAAAGACAACTGACTTCGCCTGTTGACTTCAGGGGGAAGTCCTTCCAGAGGGGTTAGCCATCACTGGGCACTCCATATGCGGAACTTGATGTGTTTTGCGGCAGAGCGGAAGTCGTTGTCTGCGCTGAGCAGGACCAGATCGTGTTTGCGGCAGAGCTGAATGAGTACTGCGTCGATGGTTCCGATCTGGACTCCGTTGCGACGGCACGAATTGCGGATCTCAGCAGCTTCGATATGGTCTTCTCGGTCTGGCTGTAGGAATCCAAGCGCGGCAAAGCGCTCGATCAGTTGGCTCCGCGCCTTTGGCCCCGCAAAGCCCTGAAGTAGTTCTTGCAGCACCAACCCGGTAGTAAAGACTTGATCTGCTCCTTCAAGGGCGTGCTGCAGAGTCTTGACTTCGGCGACCGCGGTTTCGGTGTCTCGGCGGAAGGCGAGCGACCAGACGCTCGTGTCTACGAGCAGGCTCACAGCTTGCGGGCGCGTTCGGTCTTGTAGTCGTAGGCAGAGTCCCACTCGAGCTTTCCGAAAAGCTCCGCGACTCTCTTTTGCTCTCGCCGGGCGATGAACTCCTGTAGCGCGCGAGTAACCGCCGCCTTCTTGGTCGGCTCGCCGCTCACGCGGAAGGCTCGATCAAGAAGCTCTTGGTCTAGGGCGAGGTTAGTGGCCATGTGTGTAGCTCCAGTTGCGCCAGTCTACACAGATGGGGCCAAAAGCGCAACGAGCGCCAGCGGGGCTCGGTTGTGATGGCTAACG
>JALHMQ010000059.1 GCA_022843955.1 Burkholderiaceae bacterium | reverse complement strand
TTATGTTGAATTTTGGGTGTCAACATGCGAACCATCTCCAGGCCAACGCCGATCACTTCTTGATGGGCACGACGCGCGGCTTGATGTTCCGACGCACATCGGAAAGCTCGCGTTCCCTTCGCGCGAGAAGCGTGCAGCTCTCCTTCCAAGCCGCGTAGTAGTGGTCCACCAGGGCGGCCAGCTTGGTCACCTGCTCGCGCAGCGCTTCGTTCTCGGCGCGTACTTGCACGACTTCACGCTTGGCAGGAGCTTGCTGGCCTCCGTGCCGCAATTGAGCCCGTTGCAATGCAAGCAGCACGTCGGGGTGATACCGATAGAGCGCGTTGCGCGACACGTCGGCAAGCTGACACAGCGTGGTCGCGGTCAGCGCCGTGGGCGAGGTCTCCGAGGCCTGCTGCCGGATCATCTCCGCCAGGGCGTCGCGAAGCCGGTCAGCTGCCGGCGCGGATGTCGCTGAATGGCGGCGCGTCTCAGTGGTCTTCTTGCCGCCCATCGTCGCTCCTCTTGGCATCGGCATCGATGGCGCGAATCAGCGACCGCGCCTCGTTGAGCCGGTCGCGGACGATGCGCAAAGTCTGCATCGGCAGCGCGGGCTCGTTGAGCAGCGCTTCGCTCCGCTTGACCTGTTCGACCCAGTAGGGCCGATGCTGCGCCGACACGGAAAAGTTCTTGCAACGCGCGCAGGTCGATGGCTCCCGACGCTCAGGATTCGGTCCGGCCGTGTTGCCCAGGCAGGCGCTGTGCTCTTCCCGGTAAACGCAGAACCCCCAGTCGCACACGCCCAGCACCAGGCCGGCGTCCACCAGCATGAGCGCATAGCTCTTGATGTCCTGCTTGAGCCGTGCGCCCCTGAAACGCGGCCGCCTGGCGATGATCTCGGCGCCGGCTCGACCGCCCAGGCCCCTCGCGGCGAGCATGTGTTCCCACGCAGCCACCGATTGCTCGAGGATGGCCGCATCGATCTCGCAGTTCAGCCGGTAGTCATTACCGGCATAGCAAAGATCGGTGACGGTGCGGTCTCGGTGCCCCAGGTGCTGGGCCAGCGCAAACAGCGCTGATCTGTCGCGCAGGGCGACGAAGCGGGCGAAGGTTTTGCGCCCTTGGTGCGAGGTCAGCCGCCACGGCTTGCCTTCGTGTTGCGGCAGGCCGAGCCAGTCAGAAAAACGGGACAACAGATTGCAAATCCGTCCAGTCGTCGGCAGTTCCACAGGCCCGGCGAAGTCACGCCTCCACTCCGACACTCCCGTCTCGTGCCGACGCAGCCAGAGCTCCTGGCGCGCACTTCGCGCCCGGTGAGCCGCGGACAACAGTTCCAGCACCGCCACCGCCTGTACAGCCGCCGGTGGCGCGACCCACTCATGACGCCGGCCGTGATACTGGGCCTCGCCCTTGAAGATGGTGCCGACGATTGAATTGACGGTGTCGTCACTGTGGGTTGAGTCGCCGCTGCGGCCGTGCACGCAGCCGACACGCAGGTGCAGGATCTCGCTCACGCGCGGCCCCACCAGGTAGGCGATGACGACAAAGCAGGCGGCGTAGAGCATGTCCACGCGCTGCATGAGATCGTTGGTCGAGACAATCGACGGCATATCGCCGTCGGGATGGCAGCGATCCCACTCCTGCAGCGCATGCGCTGCTGCCTCCATCAGCAGGCGCTTGCTGGTGCCTTCTTGCTGGGCCTGCGCGATAGCCTTGGCGAACGCCTCTCTGGCCTCCAGAACCTGCGATGCCCGCTCGACACTCTTGATGGCCCCCTGGATCAGCGCCGTGGCCACATGCTCGGGCGTGTATGGCAATCGAGGGATGTCGCCATCCCTGACCTTGGCCGCAGCCCCGAGACTCTGCCCGGGAAACGGATCGACCTGCAGCGCGTCTTCGAGATCGTCGCGGAACCGGTAGAGGTAGATCAACAGGTAGAGATACTTCTGAACGGTCGTCGCCGAGAGCGTCGCGCCAGCCAAGCCTGGCCGGCTGGCAACCGTGCGCTGGAATTGCAGCACCGCCGTGGCATCCAGGTCCGCGAAACGGACAACCCCTTCGCGGTCCATCCACCGGACCAGTTCGCGCAGGTAGGTGAAGTAGCCCTTCACGGTGCTGGCCCGTTGCGACAGCCCGGTGCTCAGGGACCGCGTCCGGATCAACGCGATGAGTTGCTTGGACGATTCCAGCAGCGACGCGTACCGCGGGTCGATGAACCGTTCGCCGCTGGGCAGTGCGAAGTCCCAGCCCAGCTTGATGGTGTTGGCCTCTTCGAGCGTGCTGCTCGGCTTGAGGTCCCAGATGTCATCCTGCCAGTGGCAGCCGCTGCGCAGGAACCAGGCACGATCGACCGGCGCCGCGTCTTCTCGTGTGGCCGTGTCGGGTCGGCGATCAAGGCCGGGCGTCACCGCAGCTCCGGCAGCGGTGGGAGTTGGGTGAGGAGCGGCTCAGCCGCAGCGACCTCGCGCGCAGCAAAGCGCGACAAGATGTCCTCTTCCAAAATGAGCAGCTGCGGTTCGTACAGGGCATGCCAACGGGCTGGATGCAGCGTCGTGGCCGCCGCGCGCAGATGATCGCGCGCCTGCAGCAGGCGGGCCAGGATGGCAGGCTCCGGCGTGATGATGGCATTGGGGCAGGTGAAGCAGCCCATGAAGTTCATGCATAGCTCGCCGCTGCGGGTGCCAGGGGCCGTTCCAGCCAGCGGGTCCTTGCAGCCGAAGCCGAACAGTGAAACGGTCTGCGCCGGCTGCAATGCAACCGATGCCGGTTGCGTGACCACGAGCTCGGCGGCGCTGTCGGGCGCCGGATGCTGACCGAAGTGACCGACGAAGGCGGTCTGCAGGGCAGCCACGCGGATGCGGTTCTGGGCCTGCACCTCGGGGGATTCGACGTAGCGCACGGTGGTGCTGATGTGGACATGGTTGGCCACGGTCCTGACCTGGCGCAGGTCGCCGGACGTGCGATAGAAGGCCGACAAGACACTGGGGCGGATCGAGGCCAGAGAGAAGGCCGGCAGCGCGTGTTGAGCGCAGAAGGTCTTGACCGCGCGCTTGACGATGGACGCCGACAGCACCGTGACGGCGCGATGACCCTTGGTCTTGAACAAGAACAGCCGCGCGCGCAGCGCCGGCGGCGCCAATGCCTGCAGCCGCTCGTTCCACTCCAGGAGTTCACGGACCAAGGTCGGCGGCTCGAATTCGGCGGCGATGCTGAAGGTCCGCCGCTGCATGTGCGGCGTTCTGCCCTTGCGCCAGACGAGCGTCTGCCGGTCATCGAGCAAAGGAAGCAGTTGCAGGCAGTCGCGCTGCAGGTTGACGATGGGCTCCGGATTGCCTGCCGTGTGGATCAGGATCGTCAGGAAATACGGTAGCAAGGACTCGGAGCGCGGGTACAGGCACGGTTCGAGCTCGCGCATGCCGCCAAAGCGGGCCAAGGCCGCGTAGAACTTGTGCTGCCCCGGCTGCAACCGCTCCAGCACCGTGGGAACGATGCCGTCGCAATGGCGGTCGATGTGCTGCAGCAGGCCCCCCAGGGTGTCGAGGCCGCCGTGGGCCGCCGCCAGGCTGGCTTGAGCGGCCTCACGCATAGAACGAAGCTGCGTGATGTCTTGCTCGCAGGCGTCCAGGATCGATCGCAGGTGGTGCGCGGTGATCTTGGCGTGAGGCTGGTTGTCGCGATCCCGCCATGGGAATGGGCTGAAGGGGTAGTCGATTCCGGAGATCGCTCCAGGACGGCAGCGCGCCAGCCACTGCAGCAGTCTGCGCAAGCAGGTGTACGGCGCCGACCGGCGCGGCTTGCTCCAAGGCTGCCCGTCGCGCCTGCATTGCGCATGGAGCCATTCGATGTACCGCACCAGCATCACGCGGTTCACGTCGGCCAGGCCCTTGATGGCCTCGGACTCGCGCACGAAACGATCGAAGGTGTTGACGTGGATCCAGTAGGCCTTGATGGTGTCTGCAGACTGAATGCCGTAGTGACTCCAGAAGGCCTCGGCCAATGCCAACCGAACGTCCTCGGGCATGTGCAGCACAGTAAAGTCGACCAAGGTCTTGCGCACCAAGCGCGGCGCATCCGGCCGCGTTGACGGGACCCCGTCGACTGCAGCGGCCGAGGTCTTGCCTGGTAGAACTCGAGCCATCCGTGCGCGACGGGCGCCCACGGTCATGCAGCCTCGGACAGCAGCGTGTCCAGAACGTCCTTGAGCACGCACGCGTCGACGGCGATCGCGCGCAGATACCGATCGGTGGTCTCGATGCGTTCGTGACCCATCAACACCTTGACGATAAGAAGCGGATTGATCGCGGCGCCCTCGCTGGCGAGCCGTTCAAGTCGAGCCAGCAACATGCACGCGAAAGTGGCGCGCAGCAGGTGGGTGGTTGCCTTGAACCCGCTGGCCTGGCCGGCCGCGCTGATCACGCGCTGGTAGGCGTTCTTGCCGGCCGGCGAGCCACGGGCGTTGATGAACAGCGCGCTGTGCGCGGCTTCGCGGCCAAGGCGCCGGGCCCGCTGCAGCCAGGCGCGTCGGTGGCCGGAGATGTAGCCCGCGGTCTCGTCGATCAGGCTGGCCGAGGCGATCACATAGCCAGGCTTGCGACCCTTGCGCATCACGTCGATGGTGTGGTGCGACGCCGCGGACGCACGCCGCGCCGAGACATCCTTGACGTCGAGCCGCAGCAGCTCGCTCACGCGCAGCCCGGTGTAGATCTGCCATCGCGCCATCAAGTCATAGGGCGGCTGGAGGGCGGCCAGAAGTTCACGCGCCTGGTCCGACACCAACGGGCGCGGCAGCGGCTCGAATTGACGCAGCACGAAGAGGCTGTGATCGGCAGCGCGCGAGGTCTCGGCGCGAGCCGGGCGCTGCTGCCTTGCCAGCGCGAAGTCGGTCGATCTGCCCGCCAGGGGCGAAGACTCCAGCCACTTGGTGCGGACAGCCCACTCGTAGAAGCGCAGCACGCCCCGCACGCGGTGGTTGATGGTCGTGACCTGGTACGGCCGACCGGTGTGGCCGCTCAGCTGCGAGACCATGCGGTTGCGGTAGGCCACCAGGTCCACCGCGTCGGCGTCGTTCCAGCGGATGCCGTTCTGCTCGAGGGTCTCGAACCAGTCGTCGAGGATCTCGGCGTAGGTCCTGAGCGTGTCGGCGGTGTGGGCCCGTTGCACGAAGTGCTCGTGCAGGAAGGCCACCGCCGGCTCGATGATCTGACAGTCCGCTGTGAAGAGCAGCGGGAAGCCTGCGGGCCTTGGCTCGCGTAAGGCGATGGCATGCGCCTGCGCCGCGATCGGCCGCAGACGATCGATGACCTCAGAGGCGTCGGGAAGTTGGGCCTTACGGATGATCTGGACCATGCTGACCCCCCTCGCCCATCAGGTGCTTGACCGCGTCCACAAACGACAGGCCAAGGACGTACATCGCCAGATCGATGGCACCGCCGCCGCCACGGTGTGTTCGCGTGTCGTACCACTTGGGCCAGGTGGTAAGTAGCTCGAACTCGCCGTGCGTTGTCGATACGTGCCAGCGGCGGCTGTGGTCAGCCTTGAGCGGCACGTAGGTCGGGTCGGCCTTGACGTGGATCGCCAGCAGCGCCAACGCGTCGCCGGCCGCCATCTCACGCAGCCGTGTCAACGTCGCCACGTCGAATGACTTGAGCATCTTCATGGATGCAACTCCAAGCGGCCACGCCGCACCGGCGCCGGGCTACTCGCCTCTGAAAGAGGCTGGGGCTGCTCGGGCACAACCCAGTGTAGGCAGTACTGCAGCGCAGGCCTATCGTGTTGACAAACAAGAATGCAACCTAACA
>JALHMQ010000058.1 GCA_022843955.1 Burkholderiaceae bacterium | reverse complement strand
CGGACTGCAAATCCGTGTACGCCGGTTCGATTCCGACCCCCGCCTCCATTTTTCGTCACCCTTGCCGCGGTGGTGAAACCGGTAGACACAGCGGACTTAAAATCCGCCGCACGCGACAGCGAGCATGCCGGTTCGAGTCCGGCCCGCGGCACCAGCGACTTTCCATGGCACTAAAGGTCTTCACGCTTCGCTGCGGGCAGGACCACTCTTTCGAGGGCTGGTTCGCCTCTGCGGAGGACTTCGACACGCAACTGGCAAACCACCAGATCGGCTGTCCGCTGTGCGGTTCCACCGAAGTCGTCAAGGCGCCGTCTGCGCCCTATATCGGTGGCAGCAGCAGCGAGCCCGCCACGGCAGCGGGGGTCAAGCAACCAGCCGCCATGCCGACGCCGGCGCAACTGCAGGCGATGTTCGTGAAAATGGCGCGCGAGATCGCCGCCAACACGGAGGACGTCGGACCTCGGTTCGCCGAGGAAGCGCGCCGCATTCATTACAAGGAAACGCCCGAGCGTGGCATTCGCGGCGTGGCTTCGAAGGACGAAGCGCAGGCGCTGGACGAAGAGGGCATCTCGGTGATGCCGCTCCCGTTCGCGCATCTGATCAAGGATCCGCTGCAGTAGGCTCGAGAGCGGGCCGATGTCCGGGGCCGATGGTCCTCTTGCCGACGCAAGGGGCCGTGCCGTGGTGCCCTTACCGCTTTTCGTACTGTGTCTTGCCGAACAGTGCCTCCTTGTCCTTGTCACTCATCTGCGGCTTGCGTCGATCCGCGAGGACCTGCACCGCGCGCTGCACTGCCGGACGTGCGGCGATCTCGTCGAACCAACGCTTCACGTTCGGAAAGTCGGCCAGATCGATGCCCTGGCCCGCATGTGAGCGGGTCCACGGGAAGATCGCCATGTCGGCGATCGAGTAGTCGCCGGCGAAGTAGGCTTCTTCGCCCAGGCGACGATCCATCACGCCGTACAGGCGCTTTGCCTCGTTGGTGTAGCGATTGATCGCGTACTCCACCTTTTCGGGTGCGTACAGGCGGAAGTGATGAGCCTGGCCCAACATGGGCCCAACGCCGCCCATCTGGAACATCAGCCACTGCAGTGCGACGTACTTGCCACGGACATCGGCGGGCAAGAAGCGGCCGGTCTTGGCGGCGAGGTACAGCAGGATGGCGCCCGACTCGAACACCGGCATCGGCTCGCCGTCAGGACCGTCGGGATCGACGATCGCCGGCATCTTGTTGTTGGGACTGATCTTCAGGAACGCGGGCTTGAACTGGTCGCCGGCGCCGATATCGATCGGATGGACGTGGTACGGCAGCCCGCACTCCTCCAGCATGATGTGAACCTTGTGGCCGTTCGGCGTGGGCCAGGTGTAGAGCTCGATCGGTCGCGCGGTCATGGGCGCATTCCTTCCTTGGGCGGTAGCGAAACGTGCTTGGCGATCTCGATCTTCGCGATCGCGTTGCGGTGGACTTCATCGGGACCGTCGGCCAGGCGCAGCGTGCGCGCCAGCGTGTACGCATAGGCGACAGGAAAGTCGTCGCACATGCCGCCCCCGCCATGCGCCTGGATCGCCCAGTCGAGCACAGTGCAGGCGACGTTCGGGGCGACCACCTTGATCATCGCGATCTGTGCCTTGGCAGCCTTGTTGCCGACCGTGTCCATCATGTATGCCGCCTGCAGCGTGAGCAGGCGCGCCTGATCGATCATGCAGCGCGCCTCGGCAATCCGTTCGTGCCACACCGACTGGCGTGCCACCGGCCCGCCGAAGGCCACACGGCTGGCCAGTCGCTCGCACATCAGTTCGAGTGCACGCTCGGCCAGGCCGAGGCAGCGCATGCAGTGGTGGATGCGCCCAGGACCGAGGCGGCCTTGGGCGATCTCGAAGCCGCGGCCCTCGCCAAGCAGAATGTTGCTGGCCGGCACACGCACATTGGTGAAGTCCACTTCCATGTGGCCATGTGGCGCGTCGTCGTAACCAAACACGTTGAGCGGTCGCAGCACGGTCAGCCCGGGCGCGTCTGCGGGCACCAGAATCATCGACTGCTGACTGTGCCGCGGCGCCTGCGGGTCGGTCTTGCCCATCACGATGTAGATGCGACAGCGTGGATCGCCGGCGCCCGAGGTCCACCATTTGCGACCGTTGATCACATAGTCGTCGCCGTCGCGGCGGATCTCGGTCTGGATGTTGGTGGCGTCGCTCGACGCGACCGCCGGTTCCGTCATCGCGAAGGCTGAGCGGATATCGCCGGCCAGCAGGGGCTCGAGCCACTGCGCCTTCTGCGCGGCCGAGCCATAGCGTTCGATGGTCTCCATGTTGCCGGTATCGGGTGCGCTGCAGTTGAACACCTCGCTGGCCCACGGCACCCTGCCCATCAACTCGGCCAGCGGCGCGTACTCGATGTTCTTGAGGCCGGCGCCGCGCGTCGAGTCGGGCAGGAACAGGTTCCACAGGTCCGCCGCCTGGGCCTTGGCCTTCAGTTCCTCGACCACGCGCGTCGGTGTCCAGCGCGCACCATTGCGGGTGTTCTGCTCGACCTCCTCCGCAAAGCGCCGCTCTTGCGGAAACACATGGGCCTGCATGAACGCATCGACCCGTTGTCGCAGGTCCTGCACCTTCGGCGAGTAGCTGAAATCCATGTCTGTTCTCTCGTTGTCGACTCCCCGCGAGGCAGGATAGCGCAGCGTTGTCCGACCTTTGGTCGCCGCGTACAGTGGCCGGCATGAGTCGATGGGAGATGGTTCGATGAAGGCAGTCCATTGCATCGAATGGGGCGGTCCACAGCAGTTGCTGCTGGTGGATGTTCCCGTGCCGCAGCCGCGGCTCGGCGAGATCCGCATCCGGGTGCGGGCGGCCGGCGTGAACTTCCCGGATGCGCTGATCATCCAGCGCAAGTATCAGGTGCAGCCGTCGCTGCCCTTCATTCCGGGCACGGAGGTCGCGGGCACCGTCGATACGGTGGGCGAGGGCGTCCGCCAGGTCAAGCACGGCGATCGCGTGGTCGCTTTCGTCGGCCTGGGAGGATTCGCCGAGTACGTGTGCGTGCCAGCCGCGCAAGTGGCCGCGTTGCCGGATAACGTCAGTGACGAGGTCGCTGCCGCGTTCACGCTGACTTACGCGACCTCGCACCATGCGCTGATCGACCGTGCGCAGCTCAAGAGCCGCGAGACGCTCCTGGTCCTGGGCGCCGGCGGCGGCGTCGGACTGGCCGCGGTGCAGATCGCCAAGCTGATCGGCGCGCGCGTCATCGCCGCGGCGTCGACGGACGAGAAGCTGGCTGCCGCCCACGCGGCGGGTGCCGATGCGCTGATCAACTACTCGCAGCTGGAGTTGCGTGAAGCGATCAAGACGATCACCGACGGCAAAGGCGTGGACGTGATCTACGACCCGGTCGGCGGCGCGTACACCGAGCCCGCGCTGCGATCGATCGCCTGGCGCGGACGGCTGCTGGTGGTCGGCTTCGCCAATGGGGTGATTCCGCAGATCCCGGCCAACCTGCTGCTGGTCAAGGGCGCTTCGGCGATCGGCGTGTTCTGGGGCGAGTTCGCGCGGCGCGAGCCCGCCGCCAATCAGATGCTGATGGCGTCGCTGTTCGACTGGTTGTCGCAGGGCCGGCTGGCGCCGAAGGTCAGCCAGATCTATGCATTGGCCGATACGCCGAAGGCGCTGGAGGCGCTGCTGCATCGGCGCGTTGTCGGGAAACTCGTCATCAAGCCCTGACCTGCGCCGTGCGGGACAAAGGACTGACGCGCTTGGTGGGGAAAACGTGACGCACCGTGTGCGATCGATTTACGTCTGGCCGTTTTATTGAGACCATCCGCGCGCACCGTGCATCCACCGGTGTACACAACCGATAGAGGGACCCCCATGGCCAAGTCACAGGATCAGAAGAAGGAAGCGAAGAAGCCGGCGCAAAAGTCTCCCAAGGAGAAGAAAGCCGCCAAGCTGGAGAAGAAGAAGGGCAAGTAGGTCAGCGCCGATGCGGCGCGGGCCGGCAAGCCCGGTTCGCGCTGCAGCTTCGTCCGCGCGTAGCCGATCGGGTGGCGGGCAGGTGCCCGCGGGCGAACCGTACCCCGCGCGCTACGCGCGCTGGGCAAAACGCCAGCCAATATCGGCCAGCGCCCTGACATTGGTTCCGGTTTGCAGTGCGTTGTCGCTCGAGGCGATGCCTTGGGTGGCACGTTTGTAGACGCCCTGCAGGATCGCCGCGATCCGGAACAGGTTGTAGGCGAGGTAGAAGTCCCAGTGCTCGATATCGCTGCGGCCGGTGCGCTCGCAATAGCGTCGGATGTACTCGGCTTCGGACGGAATGCCGAGCGCGGCATGATCCAGGCCGGCGATGCCGCGGAAACCGCCCGGCGGGATGTGCCAGCCCATGCAGTGATAGCTGAAGTCCGCCAGCGGGTGACCGAGCGTGGACAACTCCCAGTCGAGCACAGCGACGATCTTGGGCTGCACCGGATCGAAGATCAGGTTGTCCATGCGGAAGTCGCCATGAACCACTGCGGTCTCATCGCCTGCGGGCACGTGCGCTGGCAGCCAGGCAAGCAACTGGTCCATCGCCTCGATCTTCTCGGTCTCGCTGGCGAGGTACTGCTTGCTCCAGCGGCCGATCTGACGCATGAAGTAATTGCCTGCCTTGCCGAAGTCCGCCAAACCGGCGCCCGCCGCATCGACTGAATGCAGCGCCGCCAGCACGCGGTTCATCTCGTCGTAGATCGCTGAGCGCTCGGGCGCGGCCATCCCCGGCAGCGACTGGTCCCAGAAGATGCGCCCGTCGACGTGCGACATGATGAAGAAGGCGCGGCCGATGATCGACTCGTCCTCGACCAGCAGCAGCATCTGCGGCACCGGAACGCCCTGGGGCGCGAGCGCGCGCATGACGCGGTACTCGCGCTCGATGGCATGCGCCGACGGCAGCAGTCTGGCGACCGGTCCTGGCTTGCTGCGCATCACGTAGCGCTGCCCCGGGGTCACCAGCAGGTACGTGGGGTTCGACTGGCCGCCCTGGAACTGCCTGACCTCCAGCGGACCGGCAAAGCCCGGCAGGTTCTCGCGCAGGTGCGCCGCGAGGCGTGCTTCGTCGAAGCGATGCCTCTCCGTGACCTTGCTGGCATGGGACATGTTGGCGTTCCTGGGAGAGCGCCGCGGTCAGCCCGCGGTGGTTGGCAGGACCGGCCCGTCGTCGGGGCGGCGAAGCCGCAGATACTGCTGGAGCAGATGCTCCATCGTCGACAGGCGGCTGGCGGTCTGCAGTGTGTCGATCGGGCAGAAGTTCACCACCCGCACCACGCTGGTAGCGGCATCCGGGCCGACGTCGATCACGTTCAGGCAGCCAGGATCCTGCGCCAGGCCACCGAGGAACACGCGCTCGCCGGTGAGGAACCACGACAGCAGCGCCCGATTGACACCGCCATGCGCCACCAGCAGCGCCGTGTCCCAGTCGGCCTGGGCAAGCAGGTGTTGCAGCGCCGGGACCACGCGGTCGAGCAACTCGCCGATCGACTCACCGTTGAGAAAGCGCACGTCGCGCGGCACCGGGCCCTCAAAGGCGCCGATGAAAGCGGCTGTGAGCTGCGCATCAGGGATCGCCGACAGGCGGCCGCCGCGAATCTCCTGCAGTTGCGGCCAATGCTCGATCGGCGGCGTGGCGCCGGTCGCGTCCAGCAGCTGGGCGGCGGTGCTGCGGGTGCGTGCCAGGCCGCTGGTGACAGCACGGTCGATACGCACACCGTCCTTCGCCAGCGCCGCGCCCATCGCTCGCGCCTGGGCGACGCCGGCGGCGGTCAAGGGCACGTCGTCGGGCGCGCCCACCGGCTGGCCGGTGGCGTCGAAGTACTCGACTGCGCCGTGGCGCATCAGCAGGAGTCGACGGCGTTGGATCATGCGGCAGGCAGTGTAGCCAGTGGACGCTGTGAGACGACAAACGGACCTTCCCAACTATTGCGTGGTTCATTCACCACGGATCTACAGGGCGGTGACTATGGGAATGCCGTGGGCTAGTGGTGTAATCCGTGACTTCGCGCCCCGCAAACTTGTTACATCATGCGCGCGAAGCCTCTCATGCCGACGTCCATGGCCCGCACCGAATTGCCGTTCGTTCCTTCCGCCGATCGCTTCGCTCCCCAGGGGGGCGTGCGCCCGACGCGCCGGCCGTTGGTGGCAGCGGTTGCCGCGACGCTCGGGGCGCTCATGCTGCAGTGGCCGGCCGCCGATGCGATGACGCTGGGCGTGCCCCGCGTCAACAGCGCGCTTGGTCAGCCGCTTGACTTGGCGATCCCGGCGCAATCGGAGAATCCGAACGAGCTCAGTGGCGAGTGTCTGCGCCTGCTGCCTGCGCCCAACAGCGATATCCCGACCTTGACCGCCGGCCGCATCCTGGTCGAGCGCGACGGCCTGTTGACGACGCTGCGTATTCGCAGCCTCGATCCGATCAACGAGCCGGCCTTCCGTGTGGTTCTCGAAGCCGGCTGCCAGCGGCGCATGCAGCGAGAGTACGTGTTGCTGCTCGATCCGCCGCCACTGCGTGAGGTGGCGCCGGCCGTCACGACGTCAGCGCCGGCCGTCGTGGTGCCCGGCGCGCCGGTGCCGGTCAATGACATCGAACTCGGTGAGGCCGACATTCGCGCCGTGCGCGGGCGACCGCTGCAGATGCGCGTGCCGGTGCGGGGTCCGAGCGCTGCTCAGTTGACCGCCGAGTGCGTGCGGACGGTGGCCGATGACCGCTTGCCGACCCTGCCCAACACCAGCGCGCGCCTGCTCAATGCAGGCACCGCCGGGGCGGCGCTGGAGATCGTCAGCCGCGATCGATTGGCCGATCAGGTGGTCCGCGTGGTTGCCGAAGTCGGCTGCGATCGGCCGATTCGCCGCCAGTTCGACGTGCTGGTGGAGACGCCGTCGACCATTTACGAGAATCTCCAGGCAGCCGAGCCTGCCCCCGCCGCCGCGCCGGCCCGGCCCAAGCCGGCGGTGCCGCGCGTGGTTCGACCGCGACCGACGCCTGCGCCTGCCGCCGCCACGCC
>JALHMQ010000057.1 GCA_022843955.1 Burkholderiaceae bacterium | reverse complement strand
TCCGGCGGAAACCACACGGTCTGGCCACGCGCGTCGTCGGCGTAGATGGCGCCGCGAATGTCCACCGGCTCGATCGTGGTCAGGCGCAGGTCGATCAGCGGCACGCCGAACTGCTCGGCCACCTGCCGCACGATCGAACTCTTGCCCACGCCGCGCGTGCCCCACAGCATGGTGGCGCGCCGGCGCAGCACCGGGTCGCGGTACTGCTCGATCAGCGCGCCCTTGGCGGCGGCGATCGACACCGGCGGCACGTTCATCGGATTGCCCAGCATCGTCATCGTCTCCGGTCAGCCTTGCACGCGCCAGGCATCGGCACGCAGCCGCCGCGGCCAGCGCGGCAAGCCGATGCGCGGCGTCTCGCGCCGCAGAAAGAACGCCACCAGCAGCAGCGGCGGCACCACGTTGGCCAGCAGCGCCAGTTGCGAATCAGCCGCCGCACCGCGCGCCTGCAGCGAGATGCCGAAAGCCAGCACGCCACCCGCCACCGCCACGGGCCACGTGCTGTGCAGCGCGATCAGCCAGCGCGCCAGCCGATGGCGCCGATGAAACTCGCGCGGCGGGGCCGTCAGCGTGCGCGCCAGATGCGCCACCATCTGCGTCAGCCGCGTCTCGGCCGCCGCCCCGCGCCGCACGCCGGCACCACGCAGCTCCACGCGACTGGCCCAGCCGCGCGAGTTGGGCACCAGGCGGTGATAGGCAAAGCTCAGCACTTCGAGCAGGTCGGCGGGCAGCTGCGCGATCTGCGTGCCGTCGCGTTCCAGCGTGATCTCGGCCGAGTAGCCCTCCACCGGCGACAGCCGCATCTGCAGCACCAGGCCCGGCAGCGCGGCGCGCGCCGCCTTGAGCATCAGCGCCGGTGCGGGGTCGGCGCTGCGCAGCAGCCGATGCTGCAACGGCACTGCGACCCCGTCGGTCTGCACGAACTGGCGCGCCGGTGGCACCAGCGCACAGGCGGCCAGCAGCGCAGCGGCATCGGTGCCCTCGCCTTCGAGCGTGGCGCGCAGCCCCTGCGCGGTGTCCAGCGTGCGCAGCAGCGCGTGATTGCGCCCGCCGCATTCCAGCGTGATCTGCTCGCGCAGCGGCTGCCAGGCGGCCGGCAGCGCGGCGTCGTTCACCTCGCGCGGGCGGAACACCAGGCGCCGCGCCGGGCGATCGGTCGCCGCGAGATCGACCTGATAGCCGGCCTGCGCAAACGGCGCGACCAGCGTGAAGATCTCGTGGTGGGTGAGCGGCGGCAGGGTGGTCATGCGCGGTCGTGGAGGGCGGGCCGCCGAGCGAAGGAGCGGGTCAGCGAATCAGCAAGTCAGCAGATCAGCAAATCAGGCAAATCAGCGATTCAGAGGACAAGCGCAAACGCGAACAAGCGGACGAGCGCACAAGCGGCCGATTCTGCACAAGCCGCGCCTAGCTCCCGAAGCGCGCGTCGATCTTCTCTGCGCGGTAGGCAAAGATGCGCTCGACGTCGAGCCCCACCTTCCAGCCCGCCGCCAGCATGCCGAGCCAGCCGGCCGGCAGCCGGTAGTGCACGGTGTCGCGCATCAGCGTGCCGCCGGCCAGCGGCTCGAACTCATGCACGTGGTGCCACAGGTCGTACGGCCCACGCGCCTGCAGGTCGGAGAAGCGGCGCGGCGGATCCCAGGCATCGATCAGCGTCTGCCAGCGCACCGGCACACCGTTGACGCGCAGCGCGTAGTCGATACGCGTGCCGGCGCCGATCTCTGGCGTGGACATGCCCAGCACCGTGAAGTGCGGCTGCGGCGGCGTGATCTCCTGCAGGTTGTCGGCACTGGCGAAGAACCGCCACACCTCGCTTGCCTGCCGCGGCAGCCACTGCTCCCACACGCGCTCCCACACGCCACCGCGCAGCGGTGCCAAGAGGTCTTCGAGCGCGTGCTCCACCGTCTCGAAGCGGAACCGATAGCCCGATGCCAGCGTCGCCGTGGGCACCAGCCGCGTGCTGCCGAGCACGATGTCGGCGCGCTCGCCATACAGTGCCTCGATCGCCGCGCGCGGAACCGGCAGGTTCTGGATCGCACCGAGCGAGCGCGTGAACGCGCGCGTGAACTGCGCGTTGGTCACCGGTTGCGGCGCCACGCCTTCGAGCACGCCGATCGCGGCCGGCGCATCGAGCGCGTGCATGAAGAGACCCACGATGTCCTGCAGGTGGATCCAGCTCATCCACTGCGCGCCGCTACCCAGTCGACCGGCCGCCGACAGGCGAAACAGCGGCAGCATCTGCGCCAGCGCGCCGCCCTGGCGCGCCAGCACGATGCCGGTGCGCACCACCGGCACGCGCAGCGCCGGCCGCGCCGCCAGCGGCGCGAGTTCCGCCTCCCACGCGCGCACCACGTCGGCCAGGTAACCCGTGCCTGCGCTGCTGTACGCATCGAGCAGTTCGTCGCCTCGCTCGGCGTGGATGCCGCTCGCCGACCCATGCACGAACACGCGCACGCCGGCGCCGTGCGCCAGCACCGCCTGCACCAGCGCGCGCGTGCCCAACACGCGCGAATCGCGGATCAGCGCCTTGTGCGCCTCGGTCCAGCGCCGCTCGGCCACCGGCTCGCCGGCCAGATGCAGCACGGCGTCCACGCCTTCGAGCGCCGCCGGCGGCACCGGCTTCGTGTGGTCCCAAGAGTGGCAGCTGGCCGGAAACGGCAGGCGCCGCCGCGCCGCCGCCAGGTCGCGCACCAGGCACACCACGTCATCGCCACGCGCCACCAGGGCCTTGCCCAGTTCGCGGCCAATCAGCCCGGTGGCGCCGGTCAACAGAATGCGCATGCACTTGCCTCGATGGTCGGAGTCCGTCGGAGTGGATGTGGCCTGGAAAGTTCGCCCGCATCATCGCGCACCGCCGTGCGCGCGCCGTCAAACCCGCAGCGCCGCGGGGGGCAGCATGCATCAGCCCTGCCACACCGCGTAGCCCTTCTCCTGCAACTCGTCGGCCAGCTCCTGCTCCATCTGCCGCGCCGCCTCGTACGGCATCGGGTTGAAGCACGCGAACAACTCAGGCAGCAGCCGCAACCCGTACTGGTGCGCATAGCGGTTGCTCTTGTAGCCGCGCCGATGATTGGCAAAGCGCTCCTCGACCGCGAGCCCGGTCATGCCCACGTACACGCAGGGCATGCCCTCGACATAGTTGGGGTTGCGCGCGCGAAAGCGGCGGTCGCGCAGGACTGCCGGGTCCAGCTCGATCACGTAGACGTTGTGGGCAAGATGGGAGGAGGCAGACGCGGTCATGCGGATGTGGCCAACCCAAGCGTCGGAGCGCGTGTCCACGCCAAGGCACCTGTCCACGGCGCGTGGACAGCCGGATTGGGTGGACAGATGCCACGCGCGACTTCAGCGCAAGACATGAGCGTGCGCTCGGCGTCGCGACGGATCAGCGCGTTGCCTCCTCGGTCAGGCCCGTCAGCACGGCCGCGAGCAGGCGGCGGGCGGCGTCCGGGTCCTGGCCGTTCATCTCGGCGGGCAGCACCGCCGGCAGATCGGTACTGGCCTGCTCGGTCAGCAGCGTGACGACGCGATGTCTGCCTGCCGCGTCGAGCAGCGTGCCTATGTCGTGGCCGAGCATTCGCGCACCCGCGCGTTCGTAGTCGAAGTCGTCTTCCTGGGTCCAAGGCATGAACTCGTCCCACAGCCGCGACTCATTGCTCGCAGCCAGGTAGCTGCGAACGATGAGTTGCAGATCGTGGGCGTCCTTGCGCGGGGATCTGTAGTGCCGGTCCTTCCAGCAGACCAGCTTGAGCAGCGCCAGCGCCGGCAGCGAGACCACGCGCGTCTGCACCGCGTTCGGCAAGACGACCGGGTGCGCACTCGACACCGCCTCCTTGAACCCGAAGACATCCATCACCACGTCACCGCGCGGCGGCCAGGTGATCGTGCGCTCACGTGTCTCAAGGCGGCCGAACGGCACGAGGTCTACGCGCCAGCCACTCTTGTGCCGAAGCGCGTGCGAGGCTGAGCCCACCGGACCGAACGTATCGGCCGCGAGCAGCCGCGACCGGAGGGCATCAAAGGTTTGCCAGTCGTCCACGGCCAGCGCGAAGTCGAGGTCTTCGGTCTGGCGGCGCGTATCGATGCCGTGCGCGTGCAGCAGCAACAAGTCGCGGGCAAACGCGCCGACGATCAGCGGCGAGACGCCCATTGGCGCAGCGGCTGCCAGCACATCCGCCACGACCCGCGCGTGCAGACCGAGTTCAGGTCGCCGGGAATAGTCGAGCAAGGTGGGCGTCATAGATCATCTGCGCTGTTTCGAGGCAGCGTGCTTCCCCGGTCGCCAGCAGATCGGCATAGACGAGCGGCGTCGGCACGGTCGCCTGCAACGGCTGCGCGGCCAGCAGGGTTGCGCCCCAGAACGGCTTCCTGAGTTCCACGCCGGCATCGATCATGCGGCCATCAGCAGCGGTCATGCGCTGTTCAACGATCAGCCGCGCAGGCAGCTTGTCCGCGTACAGCGTCAGGATGCCGGGCCGCAGATGACCCACCAGCAGCGCGCCCGCCGGCTCGCCGCCCCAGCGGACGTGGCGCGGATCGATCTTCCAGTCGCGCCAGGCGCCAAGGTTCGGCGCGGTATAGGTCTGGATCAGGGTCTTGGCTCGCAGACGCCCGGCGTAGTCGTGCGCCCAAGTGTCGAGCAGCCGTTTTGTCGGGTTCAGCCGGCGCGTGCGCTTGGCGACCAGCAGGTGACCGGTTCGCTGCAGATCGGCAACGACGCCCGGCACCGCACCCAGGGCCACGCCCGCCGCGGCGGCAATCGCCCGTTGCGGCGCGTTCGCCAACGGCGGCTCGCACAGCAGCGCAAACAGCACCTTGATACCGGCCGCGCCCAAGGCATCGGCCCGACGCGTGGTCGGCCGTGCCGTGGGCTTGCAGCCTTGCACGACAACCAGCATGCCCGGCGCTTGCAGGTAGGCATTGCCCGCCGCGTCAGCGAACTGCACGCCTTGCGCCCGCAGCTGTTGCGCCACCTGCGGGGTCAGGTAGTCCGCAACCAGCAGCGCCGGGCGGCCGGCGGCCTCAGCCTGCTCGCGCAACTGGGCCGCCGTGGCGCCCAGCGTGGCCGGCGTGACGGCGCGCTTGGCCTCGACCACGTAATCCGCATGCCGGCCGCCCGTGCCGACCCGCAACCACGCATCCGCGCGCAACCCGGCAGCGCCTCGCGGCGGCCGGGTGAGCTGCGCGGTCAGTCCCATCGCTTGCAGGGCGGCGTTGGCGCGTTCGATCAGCGCGGCGGTTGTCATTGTGTCAACGTTCAGGAAGAGGAGTTGTTCACGTTTTGTGAACACGGCAGGAGTCTGAACGAACCGGCCAGCTTGTTCAAGCTTTTCGATCGTTCATAGTTCATGAACAAGGAAGAAACGTGAACGTCAGCGCGCTCGATCACCCCCATACTGGGGTTGACCGAGCAAAGGTCGCTTCAAGATGCTGCATCGTCCGTGCGTCGCCGGTGCGCACGGCACGGCCGCCGCACAAAACGCAACGGGCCGCCCGCAGGCGGCCCGTGCAAAGCGCGGCTGGCCGCCGCGGCGGCGGCCGGCTCAGTAGGCGAGGTCGATCTGGTAGATCGCCGTGGTGCCGCTGGTCTCGTGGCCGACCACCAGCAGCGGCTTGCGGTTCGGTGAATCGCGCGCCTCGATCAGGTGCAGGCCTTCGGGGCCGCGGTCGCCGGTCACGCCGTCGCGCGTGTTCAGGTAGGTGACGTAACGCGCGGCCTCGGGCCGGGTCACGTCGTACACCATCACGCCGCCGACCCGCTCCAGGCCCACGAACGCAAAGGTGCGCGCGCCAAAGGTGCCGATCACCACGCCTTCCGGCTCCGGCCCCTTGCTGGCACTGCGGCCATCGGGCGTGTTGTTGTCGTTGCTGGCGTTGAAGGCCACGTTCGGCAGCGCGGTGGTCTTGCGCTCGAAGTCCTCGCCGGAGTCGAACACGCGCTTCAGGTCGGTGGTCCAGATGGTGAACGAGCGGCTGCCGAACGAGTACAGGTCGGTGCACTGGCCGGCGTCGTTCTTGCCGGCGCTGCCGCCGTTGGGCGTGGCGGTGATGCGCAGGCGGCCGAGGTTCGAGTCGAACAGCAGGCGCGCCGCGTCGGCGCCGAACACGGTCGGGTCGAGCGCCGGGCAGTGCGCGCGAACGCGCGTCTCCTCGGCAAAGCCGGTGTACTCGCGTGCGTCACCTTCGTTCGCGGTGACGAGGTAGGTGCGGCCGCGCGCCGTGAAGCTGGCGATCGCGTCCGGCATGTACAGGCCCTTGACCGGCTGCGGGCCGATCTTGATCGCCGGCGTGCCGCTGTTGGTGTCCACACCGCCGTCTTCGTCGCTGGCATCGAGACCAAAGCCCGCCACGCTGTGGTCCTTGAACCCGAGCGGCTTGATCGCCGCCACCTTGGCGCGGCGGATGTCCACCACCGCGACGGCATTGTTCTCCTGCAGCGTGACGTACGCGGTGCGGCCGTCTTCGTCGATGGTGATGTACTCGGGCTCCAGGTCCTGCGCCGCGTTGGCGTTGGGCCCGAAGATGCGCACGCCCTGCGCGCGCAGCGAGTCTTCCTTGCCGATGTAGGCGTGGAAGTCCGCGGTCTCCACGCGCATGCGGCCGTTGCGATGCACGCGGATCACGCTGATCGAGCCTTCGGGGTCGACCGAGTCGGGCTGGTTGTAGCTGTTGGGTTCGCCCTCGTTGGCCACCAGCAGGTACCTGCCGTCGGGGGTGAACACCAGCATGTCGGGCAGCGCGCCCACCTGCGCGGTGTTGATGCGCTGGAGCGTGCGAGCGTCGACCAGCACCACGTAACCCGGCGCCGTCTTCGGATTGGCCTGCACCGCCAGCGCGACCTTGCCCTCATGCACGGCAACGCTGTTCACGCCGGCGCCGAGGTCATCCACGGTCAGCGTGTCGATCAGCGTGGGCGCGGCCGGGTTGCTGAGGTCGAGAACATCGACCGTGCTGTTGGCGCCGTTGACCACGAACAGGCGGCGCGTGCGCGCGTCGTAGGCGGTGATCTCCGCCGCACCCACCACGCCGCCGTCATAGCCGCCGATCTTCTGCAGCGTGAGCGACACCGGCGAGCGGCCACGATGATGCGCGGCCGTCACCGCCGACTCGCTGGCTGCATCTGCCGCAGCGGCGTCGACCGGCGCATCGTCCACGCCACCGCCGCACGCGGCAAGCAGACCGAAAGACAGGACCATCGCAGTGAGCGCCACCTTGCGGCGCACGGGCGGAACGATCGACATCATGTAAGCACCTCCGTGATTGAACCCCGGGATGCTGCGAACCTGCTGTGACCGCGGCATGACCGGGTGCCGACGCGTTGCAGACGCGCGAAGTCACGTCCTCGCGAGTCACCTTATCCAGCGCAGGGCCACCGGTTCGCAGGAGTACGCGCAGCGAAGCGCGTGCTGCCCACCCCGCAACGACGCCCCGCCCCGCCCGTCAAGCCCGGGCCACCACGCGCTGTGCGATCTACGCAATCCGGTCGATTCAACCGCTGCCGGCGCGCGTGACACGCTGTGCCCACGGTAGGCTGCGCCGCGCATCTGGGTGATCAGGTTGCACAGGCACACGGGGGTTCGACGGTGGGTTCGAAGGTCGCGGACAGCGACAACAGGCGGTTGCGCTCGATCGAGCTG
>JALHMQ010000056.1 GCA_022843955.1 Burkholderiaceae bacterium | reverse complement strand
GTGCATGAACTCCAGCGGCGACATCACCGAGTGGCTGGTGCCGTCGCGCCAGGGGGTCTTGAGCTTACGGACCACTTGACCGGCGGCGTTGGTTTAAATGCGTTCGTTAGCCAGCGATGGGCGGTTGATGTAGCGGCACAGCTGCTCCAGCGCCTGGCGATTCGAGCCGGCGCTGATCACCCAGTGGTTCACGCCGCCGCCCTACAAGACCGTCGCCGCCGAGACCGATGTGCGAGCCGGTGGCAACAGCGTGATCACGATGCAGGCGCCCGACGGCACGCTGATACCGAACCGGGGGGTGTACCTGGAGGTCGTCATGAACGAGCGGCTCGTGTTCACCGACGCCTACACCTCGGCCTGGGTGCCGGCGGCCAAGCCCTTCTTCACCGGCATCCTCACCTTCGAAGACGAAGCCGGCCAGACGCGCTACACCGCGCGGGCACGGCACTGGAACGCCGAAGACTGCGCGGCCCATGAGAAGATGGGCTTCCACGTTGGCTGGGGCGTCGCGACCGACCAGCTCGCCCGGCTCGCCGCCACGCTCTGAGTCGTTCGCGGTGTCTGCCCGAGCATCTGCTGGTCGAGCGGAACGACAATCGGGCCGTGGCGGCGCTCGATCGAACCCGGCACGGACGTTGCTTGAGGCCCCCGGGCATGCACGACCACGAACCCGACTTCTGGCGCAACCTGCGCAGCGAACTGGCCGGCGGCCAGCACTGGGTCGACCGCGCCGTGGTGCTGGCGTATGCGGCCATCGCCGGCCTCGTGGTCGTGGGTTTCACGTTGCTGGCCGACGCCGCGAGCGAGGCCTTCGAGCACCTGCGCCACCTCGGTGAGTTCGGCGCCTGGCTGCCGCTCGCCTGGACACCCGCTCTCACGGTGGCCCTGCTGTGGTGGACACGCCGCTACGTGCCGGGTGCGCTCGGCTCGGGCATTCCGCAGGTCATGTTCGCGATCGACGACGACACCCCGCCGCCGCGCCGCGCCAGCCTGGTTTCGCTGCGTTTGTCGCTGCACAAGATCGGGCTCGTTTCCGGCGGCCTGCTCGCCGGCCTGTCGATCGGCCGCGAGGGGCCGACCGTGCAGGTCGGCGCCGGCGTGATGCAGCACGCCTCGCGCTGGCTCTCGCCGCACTCGGGAATCGACGCACACGACCTGATGGTGGCCGGCGCGGCCGCGGGCATCGCCGCGGCCTTCAACACGCCGCTCGGTGGCGTGATCTTCGCGCTGGAGCAGTTGTCGCGGCGGCGCAGCATGTCGCACAGCTCGATCGTGATCGTCTGCATCGTGCTGTCGGGGTTGGTGGCGGTATCGATGTTCGGCAACCTGAGCTACTTCGGCGAACTGCAGGTGCAGCAGGTGACGTGGTCGCTGTTCGGCCCGGGCCTGCTGGTTGCCGTGAGCGCCGGCCTGGCCGGGGGCTTGTTCTCGCGCCTGATCGTGGCCTCGGCGCGCGGCCTGCCCGACCGGTTCAGCCGCTGGCGCGTGACATACCCGTTGCGTTTTGCCGCGGCTTGTGCGCTCGGCGTGGCGCTGATCGGCATCCTGACGAACGGCGCCACGGCCGGTGCCGGCTACGCGCCGACCCGCGCCCTGCTCGAAGCCCAGGGCGAACTCCCGGCGCTCTACACGCTGCTGAAGTTCTGCGCCACCTGGTTGTCGGCGTGGACCGGCGTGCCGGCTGGCGTGTTCGCGCCATCGCTCGCCATCGGTGCAGGCATCGGCCACGACGTGGCCGCGCTCACGGGGGTGACGGCCGAGGCGGCGATTCCCCTGATCGCGCTCGGCATGGTCGGCTTTCTCGCTGCCACCACACAAGGCCCGATCACGGCCTTCATCATCGTGATGGAGATGGTCTCGGGACACACGATGGTGCTGAGCCTGATGGCCACCGCACTGCTGTCGAGCGGCATCGCACGGCTTCTCACGCGGCCGATGTACCTCGAACTGGCCGCGCTGCTCGTGCCCGCCCGGCCGCACACGCCTTGAGCTCGTCAGGCCCCGCGCTGCGGCGAGCAATGACGATCGCGATCCCGCCCAGGATGGCGGCCGACGCGATCACGAGCCGCAGCGTGAGCGGTTCGCCGAGCACCGCGATGCCACCGACGGCGGCGATGACCGGCACGCTCAGTTGCACCGTGGCGGCGCTGGTCGCCTTCAACCCGGCCAGTGCCGTGTACGAGATCGCGTAGCCCACCCCCGAGGCAATGGCACCCGACGCGATCGCGCAGCCGACGCCCGCGGCGTCGAGTGCCAGCCACGGCAGCGTGACGAGGTTCAACGCAGCGGCGAAAGCGGCGGCCCTCAGGAAGTTGCCCGCCGTCGCCTGCAGCGGATCGCCACTGCCTTTGGCACGCAGCGAATACACGCCCCACGCGGCGCCCGCGGCCAGCATCAGCGCAGCGCCCTGAACTGGGGGTGCCGACAGGCCCGGGAGCAGCAGACCGACCAGGCCCGCGAGTGCGCACACCAGCCCGAGGCTCTGCCGGCCCCCAAGGCGTTCACCACGGTACAGGCCGAAGCCGATCATCGTGGCCTGGACCGTGCCGAACAACAGCAGCGCGCCGGTCGCCGCCGTCAGGCTCAGGTACGCGAATGAAAATGCGGCGGCATACACGAAGAGTGCGAGCGCCGAAGGCCAACTGCCCGCCGACACCGCTTTGCCATCGCGCAAACGCACGATGAGCCACAGCGCGAGCGCGCCCGAGACGATGCGCACGAGCGTGAAACTCGCTGCGTCGATGCCCGTGAGGTTCAGCGCCGCGCGGCAGAGCAGGGAATTGGCAGCTAACACGAGCATCGCCAGCAAGGTTAGCACGAGCACTCGGGTGCGGGTCATCGGGCGATTCCGAAGCCAGGCTATCCCGGCAGCCGCAGCTTGCGGACCACGCTCGACTGGCTGATGCCCAGCGCCTTGGCGGCACCGCGGGTGCTGCCGTGCTCGCGCCAGGCTTGTTCGATCAGCCGGCGTTCGAACTCGTCGCGCCGCTGCCTGAAGGCGTTCGGGTGGGTCGAGTCGACGGCGTCGGGCGGCAGCACGACATCGAGTTGTTCAGTGCCGATCAGCACGTCGGGGCTGGTGACGATCAGGCGCTCGATCACGTTCTTCAGCTCGCGCACGTTGCCGGGCCAGCCGTGGTCGTGCAAACGCCCCAGCGCACGCTCCGAGAGGCGCCGGTCGAGCCCGTACTGGCGGTTGATCTCGTGCACGAAGTGCTGCGCCATCGGCAGGATGTCTTCGCGCCGCTCGGCCAGCGGCGGCACATGGATCGGCACCACGTTGAGCCGGTAGTACAGGTCGCTGCGAAAGCTGCGCTGCGCAACCATCTCCTGCAAATCGCGGTTGGTGGCGGCGACGATGCGCACGTTGATCGCGATGCTGCGCGTGCCGCCCACCCGCACCAGCGTGCGGTCCTGCAGCACCTGCAGCAGCTTGACCTGCAGTTCCAGCGGCAGCTCGCCGATCTCGTCGAGGAACAGCGTGCCCTGGTCGGCCAGCTCCATCAGCCCGTGTTTGCCCTGGCGCTGGGCCCCGGTGAAGGCACCGGCTTCGTAGCCGAACAGTTCGGTCTCGAGCAGGTCGCGCGGCAGCGCACCGCAGTTGATCTTGATGAACGGGCCCTTGGCGCGCGGGCTCTCGTTGTGGATCAGGCGTGTGACCACTTCCTTGCCGACGCCCGACTCGCCGGTGATCAATACCGTGGTGTCGACCTTGGCGACGCGGATCGCAAGCTCGGCGATGCGCTGCATCGCAGCACTCTGCAGCACCAGCCCGTCGATCGCCAGCATCTGCACCCGCAGCGCCTCGATCTCGCGGTCGTTGCGGCGCAGGTTCTCCTGGGCGCGCGCCAGGTCTTCCTGGAGTTGCACCAGCTCGGTCGTGTCGCGCGAGTTGATGATGACCTTGCGCACCTTGCCGGCCGCGTCGAACAGCGGAATGCCGGTGACCATGATGGTCTTGCCTTCGTGGGTCTGCTGCGTGGCCGTGACACGCTGGCGGGTCTGCGCCACCTTGCCGGCGATCACCGGCCGAATCCAGCCGCGCTTCTCGAACTCCGAGACATGGCGGCCAATCAGTTCCGCGGCCTTCAGGCCATAGTTGCGCTCACAGCCTTCGTTGACCAGCAGCGTCATGCCGTCGCCGTCGGCAACGAAGATACCGTCGAAAGAGTTGCGATAGATCTCCTCGAAGTCGCGGCACGACTGCTGCGCCTGCGCCAGCTCGGGCAGCGCGGCTCGCGCGATCTCGCTGGTCGCGAACACGATCAGGCGGTCCTCGCCGTTGCTCTGCACGACGGGGAAATACCACTCGTCGGCCAGCCCGATCTTGCCGAGCAGGGGCAGGGTGCCGCTGTAGGTCAGGGCTGCCAGATCGGCGCGCTGCTCGCACAGGGTGGCGTAGGCCAGCACGTCGGCCGCCACCCGTTCGCGCAGGCGCCGGCTCAGCCAGTTGACACGCTGCGCGCGCACCCAGACCAGGCCGATCGGCATCGTGTCGAGGGCGTGCAGCAGCGCTTGGTTGTCCATGAGCTTGGGTTGGGTCGGTGTCAAAGCCGCAGCATAGGCCTACTGAGTCGTCGCTGCATCGCACCGATTCCTTTCACAGTAGAAGCGCGAGGCTGTATCGCCGATCAAATCGAGTCAATGGTGACTCGGCCGAAGTCATGGTTGACTCGCCGACGACCGCGCCTTGCGCCTTTGCGCAAGGCGCGCCGGCGCCGTTGCCCGGTAGAAGCTGCGTGCCGCGCGGCTTTCTTCGGGCCCGGGCAAACCACTAGCGCGGCCGGCACATGGCTTGCACAGGAAGCCCATCCGCGCAGACGACGCGGCCCCGCCGAACAGGAGACTGATCCATGAGTGCCACCCTTCCTCTTTCAACCGCGGCCACCGAGGCCGTGCCCAACGCCCATGCGCGTGACGACGAGGGCCGCTACTGGGATGCGGCGATCGCGTCGGCCAGTTTCACCGAGCTGCTGCAGACCAAGACACGGCTCGTGAAACCGCTGCTGCTGACGAGCTTCGCCTTCATCATCACGACGATGCTGCTGGCCGGCTACGCCAAGGGCTTCATGGCGCAGAAGGTGATCGGTGCCTTCAACATGGGCTACCTGCTGGTCCTGGCGATCTACCTGCTCTGCTGGGCCGTGGCCGTGATCTACGTGCGCACGGCGAACGCGAAGTTCGACGTGCAATCGAGCACCGCGATCGCCGCGCTGCCAGCGCGCAGCCCGTCATGAAGGCGCTCACGCTGGCGATCTTCGCCGTGATCCTCGCGCTCACGCTCTACATCACCTGGTGGGCCGCCAAGCGTACCCGCACGACGAGCGAGTTCTATGCGGCCGGCGGCGCGCTGTCGGCACGTCAGAACGGCTTCGCGCTCGCCGGCGACTGGATGAGCGCCGCCGCGTTCCTCGGCTTTTCCGGCCTGATCGCGCTCTACGGCATGGACGGTTCGCTCTACGCCGTGGCCGCGCTCGCCGCCTTCCTGGTGATCCTGTTGCTGATCGCCGAACCGATGCGCAACACCGGCCGCTACACGCTCGGCGACGTGATCGCCTACCGCATGCAGACACCGCAGGCGCGCCTGGCGGCGGTGGTCGGCACGATCGTCGTCAACCTCGCCTACATGATCCCGCAGATGGCCGGGGCCGGGGCGCTGATGAAGCTGATCCTCGGCATCCCCTACGAAACCGCGGTCGTGCTGGTGGGCATCGGCATGATCGTCTACGTGCTGTTCGGCGGCATGATCGCGACCACCTGGGTGCAGATCATCAAGGCGGCGCTGCTGCTCGGTGCGGCGACGGTGCTGGTATTGATGCTGCTGGCCGAAGTGAGCTTCAACCCGCTGACGCTGTTTTCCAGCGTCGAGCTGAAGTACGGCGAGAAGATGCTGCTGCCGGGCGGCTACCTGAAACACCCGCTCGACCCGCTGTCGCTGGCCTTGTCGTTCATGCTCGGCACCGCCGGGCTGCCGCACATCATGACGCGCTTCTTCACCGTGCCCGACGCGCGCACCGCGCGCAAGTCGGTGCTGTGGCTGATGTTCCTGGCCGGCAGCTTCTTCCTCGTGACGACGCTGATCGGCTTCGCTGCCGCCAGCTTCGTCGGCCAGGACGCGATCAAGGCCGCCGACAAGGGGGGCAACCTCGCGCTGCCGCTGCTGGCGCAGTACCTCGGCGGCGGCGCCGGCACACTCGGCGGGCAGATCTTCCTGGCCGCCATCTGCGCGGTGGCGTTCGCGACCATCCTCGCGGTGGTGGCCGGGCTCACGCTCGCCACCTCGGGTGCGATCGCCCACGACCTTTACGTCAACGTCATCAAGCGCGGCCGGGTCACCGAGCAGCAGCAGGTGCGCGTGGCCAAGCTGTCGACGCTGGTGGTCGGCGCGCTGGCGGTCGGATTCGGTTTGCTGGCGCAGGGTTTCAATGTCGGCGTGCTGGTGATCCTGGCGATCGCCGTCGCGGCCTCGGCCAACTTTCCGGTGATCGTGCTGTCGTTGTTCTGGCGCCGCTTCAACACCGCCGGCGTGATCGGCGGTGTGGCGGTCGGGCTGGTCTCGTCGCTGGTGCTGGCTTTCATCGGGCCGGCCTTCATGAAGGGCGACGCGATCTTCCCGATCCTGAACCCGACGCTGCTGAGCATGCCGCTCGGTTTCCTCGGCGCCGTGCTGGGCACGCTGATCGGCGGGCGCAATGCCGCCAATGAAGCGCGCTTCAGCGAAGTCTTCTTCCAGGCCCAGACCGGCCGCGGCGTCGGCCAATGACGCCGTCACAGACACGAACAGGATACGACATGAACACTCCCAAGGCTCTTGTTTTCGATCTCTACGGCACCCTCTACAACGTGCACTCGGTGGCGGCGCGCTGCGAGGCCCAGTACCCGCAGCGTGGCAACGAGATCAGCACCCTGTGGCGGCAGAAACAGCTCGAGTACACGTGGTTGCGCAGCCTGATGGGCGAGTACCGCAACTTCGAGCAGGCCACGCGCGATGCGCTGGTCTACACCTGCAAGCACCTGGGCCTGGCACTCGACGAAGCGGCCTGCGACATGCTGTGTCAGGAGTACCTGCGCATCCAGCCTTTCCCCGAGGTTCCCGAGGCGCTGCGCCGGCTCAACGCGCTCGGGTTGCCGCTGGCGATCCTGTCCAACGGCTCGACCCACTCGATCCGCACGGTGGTGCAGCACTCGGGGCTGGAGCACGCGTTCGCGCACCTCATCAGCGTCGACGCGGTCGAGATCTTCAAGCCGCACCCGCGCGTCTACGAACTGGCCGAACGCCGGCTCGCCTTGCAGCGGTCTGACATCCTGTTCGTCTCGTCCAACGCCTGGGACGCGGCCGGCGCACGCCACTACGGGTATCCGGCCTGCTGGGTCAACCGGTCGGGCGGATGTTTCGACGAACTGGGGCAGCAGCCCGACCACGTCGTCACCGGCATCGACGCGCTGGCGGCGTTGATGGAGGCGCGGCTTGGCGCGCCGCGGGCGGCGACATCAGAATCGGCGACCTGAAGCAGACCGGGAGACAAGATGCGAATCGCAGTGATGGGAACGGGCGGTGTGGGCGGCTATTTCGGCGCACGCCTGGCCGCGAGCGGATGTGACGTGAGCTTTATTGCCCGTGGCGCGCAGCTTGCTGCGCTGAAGCTCAACGGGCTGAAGGTGTCGAGTGGTGGCGGTGACCTGCACCTGCCTTCTGTGCGCGCCACCGACGACCCGCGCGAGGTGGGGCCGGTCGACCTGGTGCTTTTCGGCGTCAAGCTGTGGGACACCGCAGCGGCGGCCGAAGCCATCAAGCCACTGATCGGCGAAGACACGGCCGTCGTTTCGTTCCAGAACGGCGTGGTCAAGGATGACATCCTGCGCCAGGTGCTGGGACAACGCAGCGTCATCGGCGGCGTCTGCTACATCGCCGCGACGATCGCCGAACCGGGTCTGATCAGGCACTCCGGCACGATGCAGAAGCTGGTCTTCGGCGAGTACGACGGCAGCGTCAGCGAGCGGGTGACGCGCCTGCGCGATGCCTGCGTCAAGGCGGGCATCGACCAGGACCTCAGCACCAACATCCGGCAGGCCGTGTGGCAAAAATTCGTCTTTCTCGTCGGCCTGTCCGGCACCACGGCGACCACGCGAACGCCGGTCGGGGTCATCCGAGGCAACGAACGCGCACGGGCATTCCTGCGCGACACGATGGACGAGGTGGTGCAGGTCGCACGCGCCGAAGGTGTGCCGCTGGCGGTCGATTTCGCCGACGACCGGCTTGCCTTCTGCGACCAGTTGCCGGCAACGATGACCTCGTCGATGCACAACGACCTCGAGCGCGGCGGCAGGCTCGAAGTAGCCTGGCTGAGTGGCGACGTCGTGGCACGCGGCCAACGCCTGGGCATTTCCACCCCCTGCAACCGCGCCATCTTCGACATCCTGTCCGTGCACAGCGAGGGCAAGCCGACGTGACACTGCACGATCTGAAGATTCGTTCGATCCAGACCACGCTGGTCAAGGTGCCGATGCGCCGGGCGCTCGGCACCAGTGCGATGCGCATCGACCACGCGCCGCTGCTGCTGGTCGATCTGCAAACCGAAGAGGGCATCGTCGGCCACGCCTATCTGTTCTGCTACCTGCAAAGCGCCGGGATCGCGGCACAGGCACTGTTCCAGGACGCCGCTGCGGTGCTGGCAGACAAGGCGGTAGCGCCGACCGAGGTGCGGCGCCTGCTCGAGGGCCGGTTCCGCCTGATCGGCGCCAGGGGACTGGTCTCGATGGTCATGGCCGGCATCGACATCGCCTGCTGGGATGCGCTGGCCAAGGCGGCTGCCCTGCCGCTCGCCACCCTGCTCGGGGCGGCACTGCGACCGGTACCGGCTTACAACAGCAACGGCCTCGGCCTGCTGGATCCGCAAGCTGCGGCCGATGAAGCACTTGAACTCGTGGCCGAAGGATTCAGCGCCATCAAGATGCGGCTCGGACGACCGCGCGGCGCGGACGACCTCGCGGCAGTGCGCGCCGTTCGCAAGGCCATCCCGGCAGCCGTGCACCTGATGGCCGACTTCAATCAGGCGCTGAGCCCAGCTGCCGCACGCGAGCGCTGCCATCAAATCGATGACGAAGGGCTTTACTGGATCGAAGAGCCGATTCGCCACGACGACTACGCCGGCTGCGCTGAACTTGCAGCCGGCTTGCGCACGCCGGTGCAGATCGGCGAGAACTTCGCCGGGTCACGTGCAATGGCGCAGGCCCTGTCCGCACGCGCATCCGACTTCGTGATGCCGGATCTCGAACGCATAGGCGGCGTCAGCGGCTGGATCGCGGCTGCGGCGCTGGCCGACGCGGCCAGCATCGCGCTGTCTTCACACCTGTTCGCCGAGGTCAGCGTGCACCTGCTGGCCGCCAGCCCGACGGCGCACTGGCTGGAATATGTCGACTGGGCGGATCCGATCCTGCAGCAACCCCTCGAACTGAGCGGCGGCTGCGCGATGCCGCCGACACGCATCGGCAACGGCCTGGCCTGGAACGTGGATGCGGTGAAGCGCTATCGAGTCGACTGAAACGGCCCTTCGCTGGCGGCTGACAACGCCCACGGAGCGAGCGAAACCGATGAGGCCAATGAGAACAATCATCTCGATCGCCATCGCCTGCCTCGCATTGCTGGCGCCATTGTTTCTGTGGCAAGACCGGCTCCTGTACTTTCCCGAGCGGACGACGCTGCAGCAGATGGCCAGCGTCGGCCTGCGGCTGTGGCCGTCAGCCCAGGATTTTCGTGGCCTGCTCGCCGAGCCGGCAGGCGCGGCGCACGACGGTGATTTTTAGGCTGCCGTGAAGCTGCCGGCCGTGAGCGGCCGTTGATGGCCG
>JALHMQ010000055.1 GCA_022843955.1 Burkholderiaceae bacterium | reverse complement strand
CGGCCTCGTCGCCGCACTGCTCGGCCGCGACGCCGGCCCGCGCCAGCTTGACGCGCAGGCACCCCGTGCGCACGTGTGGCAGGCGCAGGCCAAGCGCCGGCGCGCCGCGCTGGTCGCGCTGATCGTGATGTCGGCGGTGGCCGCCGCTGCCGCGCTGTGGTCGGCCTGGCCGGCCGATCAGATGAGCGGGCTGCGGCTGGTCGTGCTCGGCCTGTTTGCGCTGCTGTTCGGCTGGATCGCGGCCGGCTTCTGGACCGCGGTGGCCGGCTTCGTGGTGCTCTTGCGCGGCGGTGATCCGCTGGCGCCGACGCGCGGCGTTGACGCGCGCGCGCCGATTTCGCCGCACGCGCGCACCGCGATCGTGATGCCGGTGTGCAACGAGCACGTGCCCACCGTGTTCGCCGGCCTGCGCGCCACCATGGAGTCGCTCAACGCCACCGGTGCCGGTCGCCTGTTCGACTTCCACATCCTGTCCGACACGCGCCAGGCCGACCTGCGGGTGCAGGAAGTGGCGTCCTGGCACGAACTGCGCGCCCAGCTCGGTGCGACCAATTTGTTCTACCGCTGGCGTGGGCGCAAGTCGAAGAAGAAGGCCGGCAACGTCGCTGACTTCTGTCGCCGCTTTGGCCGCGACTACCGCTACATGGTGGTGCTCGATGCCGACAGCGTGATGAGCGGCGACTGCCTGCTGGCGCTGGTGCGGATGATGGAAGCGCACCCCGACGCCGGCATCATTCAGACCGCGCCGCGCGCGCTCGGCGCCGACACGCTGCACGGCCGCGTGCAGCAGTTCGTGCAGCGTGTGACCGGCCCGCTGTTTACCGCCGGCATGCAGTACTGGCAGCTGGGCGAGTCGCACTACTGGGGCCACAACGCGATCATCCGCGTCGAGCCGTTCATGCAGCACTGCGCGCTGGCGCCGTTGCCGCATTCGGTGATCGGCCGCGGCGCCCTCGACGGCGAGATCCTGTCGCACGACTTCGTCGAGGCGGCGCTGATGCGCCGCGCCGGCTACCACGTGTGGGTCGCTTACAACTTGCCCGGCAGCTACGAACAACTGCCGCCCAGCCTCGCCACCGAGATGCAGCGCGACCGCCGCTGGTGCAACGGCAACCTGCAGAACACGCGCCTGATCGGCGAGCCGGGGCTGCACCCGGTGCACCGGACGATGTTCCTCACCGGCACCCTGTCGTATGCCTCGGCGCCTCTGTGGCTGGCCTTCCTGCTGCTGTCGTCTGCGCTGGCTATTGGTGGTGCCGCCGACGGTGCCGCCGAAGGCGCGCCGGGTGCCGCCGGCGGCCTGCTCGGTACGCTGGCCAACGGCTCGGGCGCGATGACGCTGCTTCTCGTGGCAACCGTGACGATGCTGGTGCTGCCCAAGCTGCTGGCGGTGACGCTGGTGCTGGTGCGGCGCGAGGCGCATCGCTTCGGCGGCGCCGCACGTCTGGTGGGCAGCGCGCTGCTCGAACTGGTGTTGAGCCTGCTGCTGGCGCCGGTGCGCATGATGTTCCACGCGCAGTTCGTGCTGGCGGCGATGACCGGCTGGAAGATCAAGTGGCACTCGCCGCCGCGCGAGGCCGAGGCCACGCCCTGGTCGGTGGCGCTGCGCCTGCATGGCCCGCATGCGGCGATCGCGCTGGTGTGGCTCGGTGCGGCGCTGGCAACGCTGGGCACGCGCGACGTGATGTGGCTGCTGCCGGTGTTGCTGCCGCT
Source organism: Burkholderiaceae bacterium (assembly GCA_022843955.1). Taxonomy (GTDB): domain Bacteria; phylum Pseudomonadota; class Gammaproteobacteria; order Burkholderiales; family Burkholderiaceae_F; genus JALHMQ01. Next base: position 8,472 of record JALHMQ010000055.1, on the reverse strand, counting down.
GCTGGTGGCCGCACCGCTGTCGGTGCTCGGCAGCATGCCGTCGGTCGGCCGCCGCTTGCACGCAGCGCGCCTCTTTTCGGTGCCGGAAGAGGCGTGGACGCCGGCGCTGCTGCGCAACGCGCAGCGCTACGTCGCGCAGTTCGCGCAGCGCGCACGCGCTGCCGCCAGCTTCACGCAGGCGGTGGGTGACGCGCGCCTGGCTGCCCGGATCACCGGTGCGATGGGCTGGCGCGATACTCAGCACGGCCTGCGCGGTGCGCGCCGGCTGGCGCTGGTGGAACGCGCGACGAACGAGGGCGTCGATGCGCTCAGCGACGACGAGCAGATGCGCCTGCTGTCGGAGCCGCAGGCGATGGCGCTGCTGCGCCTGTGGCTGGCGGCACGCCGCCCGGTCAGGGTCGAGCCGGCGGCTGTCGACAACGCCGAGTTCCTGGGCGACGACTACGCGGACGACGAGCGCGAGGTGGCAGCGCGCTAGGTCGACTCACGCGCTGCGTTGCCTCTGCTGGCGTGGCGCGCAGTTTCACCTTCGAGGTAGTCGCCGCGCCGCGTTGACCAAGGTCAAACGCAGGTGCGGTCGGCAATCGAACACTGGCGCTGCGCCCGGGCGGTTCCGGGGTGGAGTGTTCGACCATGGCCTGGGTGCGATTGATTCTTCCGGTGCTGGCCTGCGTGCTGCTGGCGGCTCATTTCTATCGCGCGCAGCAACTGCCTCTGGCCTTGCTGTGCGCGCTGCTGCCGCTGCTGCTGGCGGTGCCGCGCGCCTGGGCGGTGCGCGTACTGCAGGTCGCGCTGGTGCTGGGAGCGATCGAGTGGCTGCGCACGCTGGCGGCGTTCTCGGCCGAGCGCATCGCGATGGGTCAGCCGTACCTGCGGCTGACGTTGATCCTGCTGGCGGTGGCCGCCTTCACTGCTGCCTCTGCGCTGGTGTTCCGGCACGAGCGGCTGCGCCGGCGCTACCGGCTCGGCGGGCTCGGCGATGACGTCGGCGATGAAGTCGGCGATGAAGTCGGCAATGAAGTCGGCAATGGACGTGGCAAGGGACGCGGCTATAAGCGTGGCGAGGCGCAAGGCACAGGCGCCGCGTCGCGCTAGGGCCAGCCGAACTCGATCGTCGGGGCGCCGGTGACCGGGTGGGGGCCGACGCGAAGCTCGCGCAGGCCGCGTCGCGAATAGAAGTCCCGCACGCGCGGGTCGGTGGCATCGGCGCGCAGCCAGCCGCCGGGCATCGCCCGCATCGCGCTGGCGAGCAGGCGGGTACCGAGGCCGGTGCCTTGTCGCGCCGGATGCACGAACAGCTGCCGCAGCCAGCGCTGCTCGCGGTCACAGGCAACGAAGGCCACGATGCATCCGGTCTCGCGCACCACGCCGACATCACAGGTCGCGAGGTCGCCGGTCAGGCGCTGCAGCAGCGCCGCGGCCGTGGGTACGTTGTCGGTCGAGTTCGCCAGCGCCCCATGCCAGACCTGCGCCATCTGCGCGAGGTCGGTCGCGGCGAGCGCGGCGATCGGCGTCAGGGCAACCTGCCCGTCGTGCGGCGCGCTGCCGGTTGTGGCGGGCGGAGCGGGAATCATGGGGGCGCGCGCGGGCCTGTGATCAGCGCGCCAGGAATCGCTCCGCCAGCCGAACCCAGTAGGTGGCGCCGAGCGGAAGCAGGTCGTCGTTGAAGTCATAGCTGGGGTTGTGCAGCATGCACGGGCCCAGACCGTGGCCGGCGCTGCGGTGGGCGCCGTCGCCGTTGCCGATCCAGAGGTATGCGCCGGGCCGCGCGCGCAGCATGAAGCTGAAGTCCTCCGCGCCCATGGTCGGCTCCACCGCGCGCATCACGTTGTCTTCACCGACCACCTCGGCGGCCACGTCCGCTGCGAAGGCGCTCTGCTCGGCGTGGTTCACCGTTGGCGGGTAATAGCGGTCGAAGGCGAGCTCGGCACGGGCGCCGTGGGCCTGCGCGGTGAGCTGCGCGATGCTGAGCATCCGCTCTTCGATCAGGTCGGTCACGCGGTCGTCAAAGGTGCGCACGGTGCCGGCAAGCAGTGCGCTGTCTGGCACTACGTTGGTCGCATCGCCCGCCTTCAACATGGTGATCGACAGCACCGCCGCGTCTATCGGCTTCTTGGCGCGGGTGACGATCCCCTGCAGCCCCTGCGCGATCTGGATCGCGACGAACACCGGATCCACGCCGAGGTGCGGCATGGCCGCATGCGCGCCCTTGCCGTGCACGGTGATGTGGAACTGGTTGCCGCTGGCCATCATCGGGCCGGGCGCGAAGCCAAACTGGCCGACCTTCATGCCGGGCCAGTTGTGCATGCCGAATACCGCATCGCACGGAAAGCGCTCGAACAACCCGTCGTCGATCATCTTCTGCGCGCCGGCGCCGCCTTCCTCGGCGGGCTGGAAGATCAGCACCACGCTGCCGTCGAACGGCCTGACCTCCGCCAGGTACTTGGCGGCGCCGAGCAGCATCGCGGTGTGGCCATCGTGGCCGCAGGCGTGCATCTTCCCGGGGTGGGTGGAGGCATGGCCGAAGGTGTTGGCCTCCTGGATCGGCAGCGCGTCCATGTCGGCGCGCAGGCCGATGCTGCGGCGGCTGCTGCCGTTGCGGATCACCCCCACCACGCCGGTGCCGCCGAGGCCGCGATGCACGTCGATGCCCCAGGCGGCGAGCCGCGCCGCCACGAGGTCGCTGGTCCGGTGCTCCTCGTAGCGCAGCTCCGGGTGGGCGTGCAGGTCGCGCCGCAGCGCTTCGATGTCGGCACGGAACTGCACAACGCGGTCGATCAGTTGCATGGTGTGTCCTGAGCTTGAGATGACGTTCAGCGCCGATGCTACCCAAGGCGCACTGTTGCGCCGATGTCACGCCGCCGGGGCTGGCTGTCCCTCCGTCGCTGGGCCAAAAGCCCGAGCAAACACCGATTTCGCCCCCACGACAACCTTTACCTCACAACGGTCATCAGCGAGACTCCTTACGGTCATACCCTACCGGAAACCCTGGGATCGGTTCCAGGGGCGCCCACGGCATGGCAATGGGATCGGCCCCGCGCGGGTCGCAGAGACTGAATCAAGCCGGCCGCCCGGCCGAATTTCACAAGAGGAACCAGCGTGAAGACTGTCCGCAACGTTGCACTGGCCGTCGCCCTGGCGCTCGGCTCGACCACTGCCATGGCGCAGTTCTACGCCGGCGGCGGCGCCGGCCAGACCACGGCCGACATCGACTGCGCCGGCACCCTGTCGTGCGACAAGAAGGACACCGGCCGCAAGGGGTTTGCCGGCTACATGTTCACGCCGATGCTGGGCGTCGAAGGGTCGTACAACGACCTGGGCAAGTCGCGCGCGGGCGTGGATGTGCTCGGCCTGCCGGTCGGCGTGGGCCTGAATCCGCGCGTCTACGCGCTGTTCGGCATCGCCTCGCTGGATTTCGGCTCCCGCTATTCAGCCTTCGCCAAAGCCGGGGTCGCCTACGTCGACACCAAGCTCACGGCGGCGGTCGGCAACACCACCTTCGGCGACAGCGACAGCGCGACCACGCCGGCCTTTGGCGTCGGCTTCGGCGTGCGCGTGGTCGACGGCCTGCAGGTGCGTGCCGAGTGGGAGCGGTTCCGCGCCGAGTACGTCGGCGAGAAGGGCGACATCGATTTCTTCTCGCTGAGCGTGCGCTTCTGGATGCCGGCGAAGTGACCGGCGGCTCGCCCTTGATCCCCCCAGTTTCTCGAACGGGAAAACAAGCATGAAAAAGTCCACTCACCGGCTGTCCGTGCTGTGCGCATGCGCCGCGCTGCTGGCCCTGATCTCCTGCGGCGGCGATGATTCCACCGGCCCCGGCATCAGCCTCAACCCCGGCCCGATCATCGGCGGCGGTGGCGGCGGCTCCACGGACGTGTTCCCGCCCGGCAATGTGGTCGGCACCGTGACGTCGGCCGGCGATGCCTCACCGGTGCAAAGTGCAACGGTGGCCAGCGGTGCCACCAGCACCACCTCGCTGTCCAATGGCCGCTGGGGCCTGACGTTGGGCGATGCGGCCCGCGTGGTCGCTGCCGTGCGTGCGCCTGGCTTCGCCGACAACATCCGAGTCTTCCCGATCGCCGGCTTGCCGGTGAACGTGCCCTCCCCGGTGGTGCCGGCCGGCAACGTCACCGCGATCACCCTGGCCACCGGCGGCACCGTGGCACAGACCGGCACGGTGGCGCAGATCGTGCTGCCCGGCAACGCGCTGACGCCGCCGTCCGGCGTGACTGCGGCGGCGAGCGTGGATGCACGCATCACCAGCATCGACTTCGTGCAGAACCTCAACGTCGTGCCCGGCGACTTCACCGCGCTGGACGCAGTGAGCGCCGCGGTGCCGATCGAGATGTTCGGCGTGGTGTTCATCACCGCCACCGATGCCACCGGCGCGCGCTACGCGCTCGGCGCCGGCCAGACCGCCGGCCTGCGGATCCCGGCGCTCACGCGCGGCGTGGCGCTGCCGGCCACGCTGCCGCTGATGTACTTCGACGCAGCCACGGCACGCTGGGTGCAAAGCGCCGCCACCGCGACGCTGAACGCCGGCTACTACGAGGGCACCGTCGATCGCCTCGGCTTCTGGGCCGTGGGCCAGTTGCAGCCGACCGTGGTGCTGACCGGCTGCGTGCGCGATCCGGCCAACCAGCCGGTCGCCAATGCGCGGGTGATCCTCGAAGGTGTGGACTACAACGCCAATGCCACCGTGCTCACCGCAGCCGACGGCAGCTTCACGATGCCGCTGCGGGCCAACGCCGCAGCCACCGTCACCGCCCAGGCCGGCGGCGCGGTCTCCAATACGGTCGCGATCACGGCGGCGCAGTCGGCGGCCAACCTTAACCTGACCGACTGCCTGCGCACCAGCGGCAGCGTCAGCGGCCTGAGCATCAAGCTCACCTGGGGCGCTTCGCCGTTCGACCTCGACTCGCACCTGTTCACGCCCAATGGCGACCACGTCTATTACGTCGATCGCGGCAGCCTGACGGCGGCGCCGTTCGCGGCGCTGGACGTCGATGACACCTCCGGCTTCGGCCCCGAGGTCATCACGATCACACGGCTGTATCCGGGCACGTACCGCTATGCCGTCTTCAACTTCAGCCGGTCCTTCAACCCCGGCCAGACTGCTTCGCCGGCGCGGGTGGAACTGACGCGCGCCGGCTTCACGACCACGTACGCGCCGCCGCCCGGCGAGGGAACCAACCTCTGGTGGGTGCTGTTCGAGGTGGTGGTCGACAGCCAGTGCCGGGCAACGATCCGCAACCTGCAGCAGTGGAGTGCGTCGCAACCCGCGGTGGCGGCGACCTCGTCGGTGCCCTGCAACTGACGCTTCTGCCAAGCGGCTCGAGAAGGGCGCGCGCGACGCGCCCTTTTCTTTTGCGCGGTCTCGTCGCGGACTGCCCTGCCTGGCTCGCGCCATCGCGGTCACCACGTGCGGCTGCGCCGCGGGTCGCACCCAGGGTCGCAAAGTAGACTGGCCGCCCTGCCTAAGCCCGTGGAAATGCCTGTGCAGACATCGGAAACGCCGTCGCCGGCGGCCTTGGAGATGATCGACCGGCTGGTCGGCATCCCGACCGTGAGCCGCGACTCCAACCTCGGCGTGATCGAGGTCGCCCGCGATCACCTGACCAAGCTCGGTCTCAAGCCCGAACTCGTGTACGACCAGCGCGAGAAGAAAGCCAATCTCTTCTGCACGCTGGCCGACGATGCGGCGGCAGCCAAAACACGCGGCCTCATCCTGTCCGGCCACACCGACACGGTGCCGGTCGACGGCCAGGACTGGTCGAGCGATCCTTTCCAGGCCAGCCACTCATTTGCGTCCGGCGCTGGCCGCATCCATGCACGCGGCAGCGCCGACATGAAAGGCTTCATCGCCATCGCGCTCGCCTGGGCGCAGCGCTTCATCGCGGCGCAGGAGCGGCTGCCGATCCACCTGTCGCTCACCTACGACGAGGAGACCACCTTCATCGGCGTGCGCGGCCTCGTGGCCGACCTGCACGACAAGGGCATCCGCCCGGCCGGCTGCATCATCGGCGAGCCCACCGACATGCGCGCGATCGTCGCCCACAAGGGCAAGCGCGACTGGTGCTGCACGCTGCGCGGGCGCGAGGCGCATTCGTCGCTCACGCCCACCGGCGTCAACGCGATCGAGTACGGCGCGCAGCTGATCGGCTACATCCGCGCGCTCGCCGACCGCCTGGCGCGCGAAGAACCCAAGGACTTGCGCTTCGAGGTGCCGTACACCACGCTGCAGACCGGCGTGATCCGCGGCGGCATCGCCGTCAACGTGGTGCCGCGCGACTGCGAGTTCACCTTCGAGATGCGCAACGTGCCGGGCACCTCCAACGACGCCCTGAGCCGCCAGATCATCGACCACGCCGAACGCGAGCTGCTGCCCAACATGCGGCGGGTCGCCGCCGACGCCGACATCCGCTTCACGTCGGGCATGGACGTGCCGGCGTTCGGCATCGCTGCCGATGCGCCGCTGGTGGACTGGGCGATGCAACTGGCCGGCACCCGCCATCTGGGCGCCGGCGCGGTGGGCTTTGCCACCGAGGCCAGCGTGTTCATGCAGGCCGGCATCCCCACCGTGGTAATGGGACCGGGCTCGATCGAGCAGGCGCACAAGCCCGATGAGTACATCAGCTACGCGCAGGTGGCTGCGTGCGAGGCGTTCTTCGCGCGGCTGATCGAGGCCCAGCCACCGGCGTGAATCAGGGCTCGCCAGCGGCGCTCAGGGCTCGCCGGTCGGCGGGTCGAGCCGGGCGACGATCTTGCGCAAGTGGTGTTTCGCCAGTTCGGCGCGCCCGCGCTTGAGCCACTTGATGCAGTCGACGAGTTCCCAGATTAGTCCGGCGTCGCCGTGCTCGTAGGCGACGAAGTCTTCGTGCCGCACCGGGGCGCCGTCGACCACCTGCTGCACGAGCACGCCGTCAGGGTCCCACACCGGCACATAGGGGCGGCGCAGCTTGAAGGTGGCGGGCAGGTCGAATGCGTGCAGCTCGCAGCTGGAAAAGTCCAGGTACACGTACTTGCGAAACGCACCGTTCGACGGGTGCGTGCCGCCGAACACATCCAGCACCTGCGACGAGCCGAGAAACCGATGCGCCGCGTCGCTGAAGTCCTGGCAGTGGCCGGCTGCAGTGAACGCCACCAGGTCGAGATCGGAGATCCGATCGCCGCTGCCCTTCGCGTACGAACCGACCAAGGCGATCGCGCGGCAGGCGGGTTCGCCCGCCGCCAGTGCGCATAGCGCGGTCATCCGCGTCAGGTGCGAGTCGGGCGCGTGCTGTGCGATCAGGGTGTCGCGAAGATCGGCGGGCAGTGTCATCGGCGGTGGGATCGGGGTGGCGTCAGGGGTGACCGCGAAAGGCAGGCGCGCAGCTTAGCGAGCGCAGGCACGCGGGCCGTACCGGCGCCGGGAAGGTTCTGCATGGCGTCCCGCGCCGCGGCCGCCTGCCGGCGCAGCCCGGCCGGGGTGCGCCCGGCCGAGTTGCCACACGACGTATCCTTCGCGCCATGTACGTGCGTCACTTCGGCCTCAAGCAGCTGCCGTTCTCGATCGCCCCCGATCCGCGCTACCTCTTCATGAGCGGGCGCCACCGGGAGGCGCTCGCGCACCTGCTCTACGGCGTGCGCGGCAGCGGTGGCTTCGTCGTGCTCACCGGCGATATCGGCGCCGGCAAGACCACCGTGTGCCGCTGCCTGCTGGAGCAGCTGCCCGAGCGGGTCAACGTCGCCTACATATTCAATCCCAAGCTCACCGTCGAGGAACTGCTCAAGTCGGTGTGCGCCGAGTTCCGCATCCCCTACCAGCACGAGGGGCCGGGCGTGGCGACGGTCAAGGACTACGTCGACGCGCTCAACGAGTACCTGCTGCGCACCCACGCGGTGCGCCAGAACAACGTGCTGATCATCGACGAGGCGCAGAACCTGTCGGTCGACGTGCTCGAACAGCTGCGCCTGCTGACCAACCTGGAGACCAGCGAGCGCAAGCTGCTGCAGATCGTGCTGATCGGCCAGCCCGAACTGCGCACCATGCTCGCGCAGCCCAACCTCAAGCAACTGGCGCAGCGGGTGATCGCGCGCTACCACCTGGGCGCGCTGACCGAGGCCGAGACCGCGCAGTACGTGCAGCATCGCCTCGAGGTCGCCGGCCTGAGCCAGGCCATGCCGTTCGACGCCCGCATGATGCGTCGCATCCACCGGCTCTCGCATGGCGTGCCCCGCCGCATCAACCTGCTGTGCGACCGCGCGCTGCTGGGCGCGTACGCCACCGGTCGCAAGGGGGTGGACAACGACACGCTGGACCGCGCTGCGCGCGAGGTGTTCGACGAGGCCGCGGCCGAGGCAACCTCACCGCCGCGGCGCGAGCGTGCGGCCTGGGTCGGGCTCGGCGTGGCCGCCGGCGCGGCGCTGGCGATCGCCGCGCTGCTGGCACTCAACCTCACCGGCCGTGACGCGCCGACGCTGGCCGAGGCC
>JALHMQ010000054.1 GCA_022843955.1 Burkholderiaceae bacterium | reverse complement strand
TTAAGTCAATTCTCGTAGCGTGGATCGGGTTGCAGGTACACCTGGATTGTGTCGGGCGGGACGAAGCCGGCGGGCGCGATGCGCGCCAAGTCAAAGCTGTTCGTGCTCCAGGTGGAGAAAGTCCAGTTGAAGGCCCGGTCCCCGCGCTCGATACGCACCGTTTCGTTCTGCGTGACGTTGATCCAGCGCTGCTCGTCGCCAAGCCTGATCACACGGTAGAACGAGGCCGGCGGCGCCGACAGGCCATAGAAGCCCGCTCGTGCCGTGGAGGCTTCGGCTGCAGGCTGAGCAGCCGATACGACCAAGGTCATGCCGCCGAGCATGGCGATCAACAGTGCCTCTGACGTAGGGTGACGCATCGAGGTCTCCGTGCATCGGTGTGGTTGCCCGCACTGGAAGGTCGGCCCGAACGCGGCGCCGTCGCGCGATGGCATCGGCGCAGAGAGGTCTCTGCAGCGCGGCCGGCGCCCAGCCGGCCGCCTGCGTCCAAGACCCGGTCAACCGCCGCGGTAGAGCTCCTCGCGAAGCGTCTCGGCTGAGGTCTTGCGCCAGATCTCGTTGCCGCGCATGACGATGACCTTGCCGTCCTTGGTTTCCATGATTACGCCTTCCTTCATGCTGTGCGCGCGGCCGCGCGAATCACGCATGCTCATTTTCCCGTCCTTGAAGATCAGCAGCGTGCTGCCGTCCTTCAAGGGAATTTCGGTCACGTCCTTGTCGGCCCACGCGGCCGGAGACAGGGCAACGCCGGCGGCAACGACCGCCATGGCAAGGGTCTGGCGCAGCTTCATCAGGTTCCTCCATCGATTAATGGGCCACCACCCGCGGCAGCCCTTCTTCCACCATCGTCATTCCGCATGGCAGTCCAGCCGCCGACAGCCGGCGACGACTTCGTCAATCAGTTGTCCAATCCATGCAGCCGGTAATCAGCGGACGAGAGTCACGAGCCCGCATAGCGCGGGTCTTGTGCGACGTACACCCGCACTGTTCCGGGCTCGATGAACCCGGCAGGCGCGATCTGTGCCAAGTCGAAGCTGTTGGTGGTCCAGGTTGAAAACGTCCAGTTAAAGACCTGGTCGCCGCGCTGGATCGCCACGGTCTCGTTCTGTGTGACGTTGATCCACCGCACGTCACGCTTCATCTCAATGACCCGCCCCGCGGCTGCGGCCTGCGGCGGCGCGCCGTAGAACCCAGCGCGTGAGCCGTCCGTCGCGGCAAATGCCGGCTGACTGCCCGCCGCCGCCAACATGAGCGCGATCACCGTCGCGCCTGCGATTTCCTTCAAAGTGCCGATTTGCATCGCCGCTCCCATCAGTTAACAGGATGCGAAGGTTAGAAAATCGTCCTCCACGCGATGCTGACGCGCGGATTACAACGCGGTAAGGGGACTGAGGCGGTGCTTCAAAGGTCGCCACCCGCATGGAGCGAATCCAGCGGAGCGCGGCGCAGGCAGACCGACCAGCAGCGACCTTTCACCAAGGCGCATGCGGGATCCATACCGACCCGCGGCGACCGTCGCGGGTTGGCGATTTCCGGCTGGCTGACCGGCATCTACTTCGTCATCGAGCTCGGCATCAGTCTGCGGACGGGACTGATGGCGGTGACCTCCGACGCGTGCCCCTCTCCTTCCGCGGTCGGCGGCGCCCTGGTCGCGCCCGGCGGTACTGCGGCTGGGCGAGGGCAGCGCATCCACAGCACGGACGTTCGGCTGGGTGCGGGCGGCAATTCTCGGCACGCTGTTCGACGGGCGGTTCGCGGTACTGATGGCGGCTTACGTGGTGCGGATGGGCGCAACGCGACTCTCGTCGCAGATCGCACTGCCAACCCCGCCGACGCTGGCGGCATCGCTACCAAGTTGGTTGCGCTGGTCGACCCCCCGTGGAAGCGTCAGCGCGGCTGCTAAAACCGGCGCCGGATCCCGAGCCCGATCGCGGTCGGGTCATAGCCCAGCGGTACGTTGGCGACCGTCTGCAAGCCGGTGTTGGTCGAGTCGATGATGAGGTACTGCGAGTTCGCGTTGTTCGACATGCGCGCCCATGCGGCATGCAGGTCTGTGCGGCGCGACAGGTGGTACATCAGGCACAGCGCCATCAGGTTGGCGTCACGGTTGGCACCGCTGCGGTCATCGATCTTGCCGTAGGTGGCCATCCAGGTGCTCGACGAGGTGATCTTGCCGTTCAGTGCCGCCCACCAATTGCGGAAGTCGACGCGGCTGGTCAACGCATCGTTCTTGAACGTGCCGACGCTGGTCGACAGCTTCGCCAGCCCGAAGTTGTAGGCGACGCCAAGCTGGTTCTGCTTCTCCTTCGGCGCGTCCGATACCACCGGCGGCGTGGTGGTCGGGCCGTTGGTGCCGTTGATCTCGTGATACGCGTAGTTCACTTGCAGTCCACCGGCGGCGAAGCTCAGCGAGGCGCCGAGCTGGTTGCCGGCGCTCTTCGGCGCGCCCGGCGTGCTGGCCTCCTCCGGCGCGTACAGCACCCGGCCTTCGAACCCGGCGATCTTCGGCGTCACGTAGTTGATCGGCCAACGGTGAGGGTGCCGAAGCCGCCGCTCAGGCCGACGAAGGCCTGCCGCCCGAACAGCAGGCCTCCCTGTCCCGAGGCGCCGGTGTCAACGCCGAAGCCGCTCTCCAGGCGAGCGACACCCGCGCCTGTCGTTCAGCGCCGCGCTGCGCCGGCGCTCCTTGGAACGGGCTGCCGCGGCCGGCCTGCCGACGGCCCAGATGCAACTGGGCCGCTTGTTGCTCGTCACCGCCAGCGGTCCCGAGGACCTTCACTCGGCGATGGGTCTGCTGCAGCCGCTCGCCCGGCTGGGTCAGACAGAAGCGCTGATCTGCCTGAATACACTGGTGCTCGCTCTCGGCGACGACAGATCCGATCACATGAGGCGGCCGTCGTGGATTCCGAGAGATTGCCGGCCGCGCTGTGGGACCTCAGCTACCTCCCGTTTGCTGACTTCACACTGGCTCCAGAAGCGTCGCTTCAACTTCCAGCCGTTCGATTCAAAGCCCGCGACTCGACCGTCGGTATCGTGGCCATATCCACCCCACTAGGAATCCTCGTTGGCCGCATCGAGCCGCGGGCACGTGGCGCAGTCGGCGCGCCACATGATCGGCCTGGTCGATGACCTGTTGGCGCTGTCGCGCGTGAAGACGGTCGAGCTGCAGCTGGCCGAGGTGGATCTGGTGCAGGTGGCGCAGCGGGTCATGGTCGACCTGCAGCGTGGCGCGTCACCGCGGCAGATTGAATTCAACGCGCCCGCGCAGCTGATCGTGCGCTGTGATCGCGGCCTCGCGACGTCGCTGCTGGCCAACCTGCTCGGCAATGCCTTCAAGTTCACCGGCAAACGCGAGCGCGCCTTGATCGCGCTGCGCGCGGCCGGCAACGTGCCGGTGGTGTCGATCGAGGACAACGGCGCCGGGTTCGATGCAACGCGCTCCGAGCGGTTGTTCAAGCCGTTCCAGCGCTTTCACTCGGTCAGCGATTTCGTCGGTACCGGCATCGGTCTGGTGACCTGCCAGCGCATCGTGCAGCGACACGGCGGCGACATCTGGATCGACTCGCACCCGGATGTCGGCACCACCGTTCACTTCACGTTGTGTCCGCCGATTGCAGTGCCGACCGCGGCCACACGCGACGCTGCCTAGAACGCGTACTTCAGGCCGATCGTCGCGAGCCGGGCGCGCGCACCGTCCATCTGCACCCCGTACGAGGCATCGACGAACAGCGTGTCAGGCTTCAGCGTCCAGCGCAGGCCGGCGTTGATCCACGGCGCGCTGCGATCGTCGCTGAAGATTTCAGCCATCGCATCGATCGGACCGAGCCCGGTGCGCTCGGCGGCGACCGACCAGATCGTGCTGTTCAGCTTGTCGGCTTCGCTGCGGGTCCAGCCGAGATTGGCGTGCAGCAGCCAGTCACCCAGCGGCTGACTGACCACCGCCTTCACCTCCGTACCTTCATGGCGCAGGCTGCCGGTGCCGGGGCGTGCCGCGGTGGCGGCCCAGGCGATCACGACGCCGGTGCTGTCGTCGGTCAGTTCGCGCAGCGCTGTCTTGCCCACGATGCCGACTTCCTCGCTGCGCTCGCCGGCCAGGTGGGCGCGTGCACCGAACAGGGTGTTCGGATGAACCCAAGATTCCGCCCGCCTGATAGAGCAGGGCAATCGCCCAACCGTGGCTTAGGGAAGGTCTGAACAATGCGCCGTCGGCGCGTTGTTCAGACCTTCGCTTGGTCGGCTTGCTTCATCGGTTTAGTCCTCGGCATCTTGGCCCTCCGCGATCATCGCGGCCAGCGTGCAGCGCGCGGACGGGTCTTGCAGAGGTTGCCTAGCTTGGATAGGACGAGAACTGATCAGCCACCGCCCACCACCTCCCAGCCTCCTTGACGAAGAAGAATAGGTCGCGACCACCCATCTGAGTGGTCTGACCTCCCATGTCGAAAGACATCTCGAAGTAGTACGCCACGACCGCGGAGTTGCCGTACACGCGGATGATGGGGTCGGTTTCCTCCCAGCGCTGGACCCGAGCCAGCGTGGCAAAGCGCTTCCATCCCGCAACACAGGCAGCCCCGCCCTCCAGGCGGTTGCGATCTGTGGCGGTGATGGCAACCATGTCCCGGTGGAAAAACGGCGGCGGCTACGGCGGCCAGACCATCGCTACGGTCGACACTGCGGCCGTCACTTCTCCATGGGATTCGTGAACCGCTGGCGATCAGTATCCGGCGAGCGCCCGGATCGCCGCCTTTCTTGTGAGCAGCTCGCCGACCGCGACGCGCGTGTCGAAGACGTGCCTTGCGCTCGCCTTTGCGAGGTGATCGAAGACAGCTCTCGGTACCATTTCGATCAGCAGGCCAGCTTCGAGCCATTCGATCGCGTGCCTGCGGTTCTCGGCGTTGTCCCAACCGGCCGCCATCGGTTCAAGCGTGTTCGGCCGCCTGGCGACCAGCAGGCGCCCATAGTGGACCGCTGGCGTGATGTCCAGCGCGTTCGGGAACCCGGGTGCGTGACCTCCGACCTGCCCTTGTCGAAGTGTTCTGCCCAGCGACCGTTTCTCCAACCCGCCATCTCAGGACCCCGAATCGAGATGCGGCAATGTTCCGCCCGGTGAACGCACTTGCCAATCGCGATCGGCCTCCCAGAAGGCAGTCATTCGAGCGCACTGCCGCCGATCTCGATCACGCTGCATGTCTTCTCTGCTCGGGCCGCGCCAGATCGGTTGGCAGTGCCGCGCGCCACGCCTCGGTCGCGCCGTCGACGAGCCGGAACGGCGGCAGGGCATCCAGCAGCTCCCGCCCCCACCGCGTTCTCACCAGCCTGGTGTCGAGAACTGTCACCGCGCCGAAGTCCGTCTCTTTCCGCAGCAGCCTTCCGACCGCCTGGCACAGCTTCATGCTGGTCATCGGCAGAGCGAACTCACGGAATGACGACCGACCTTGCGCCTCGATCCAGTCGGCCCGCGCCTGCTCGATCGGGCTGTCTGGCACTGCAAATGGCAAGCGAACGATGATCACGTGGGTCAGCAACTCGCCGGCGAGGTCGATCCCCCTTCGGACAGCGACGCCGACCCGAACATGATGCTTCGTTCCCCTCTCGCCACGCGCTCGCGGTGGCGCGCCAACAGTTCCTTCTTGCCCATGGATCCCTGCAGCATGACGCTCGCACGCACTTCATCAGGCAGCCCCGCTTCCACAGCTCGCATCATCTGTAGCGAAGTGAACAAGACCAGCGTGCCCTTGCTGGTGATCAGGCTTGGCAGCAGCGAGGTCACCTCCGCCGTGTGCGCTCGTGCGTCGCGCGGATCCGATGTCATCGGCGGCACGATCAATGCCGCTTGGCTCGGGTAGTCGAACGGCGATGGCAGCTCCAGCAGCTTCGGTCTACCGACCAGGCTGAGTCCTGACTCCTCGAGGAACAGTGAGAATCCGCCGAACGCCTTGATCGTGGCCGACAGCGCAGCCACACCGAGGACGCGACTCCACAGCGACTCATGTAGCTTTTCCGCTGCGCTGACCGGAGCCGCGCTCACCTTGAACTCTGTCGTTCCGTTCCGCCTGGCCAACTTCTCGGCCCAGCGCGCGGTCGGTCGAACCTCTTCGCCAAGCAGCAGGTCCCACGTCGCGACGATGCTCTCCAGCCTGCCCAGCGGCTTCCCGAGCTTCGATCGCAGGCGTGCCGCCAGCTTCGGGTCAACGCTCACGTCCTGCGCGAGCGCATCCACGCACGCAGCCAAGACGCTCGCCGCAGCCCCTGCCGAGCGCCTTAGCGGCGCACCGATCAGCGCCAGGTCCTGCGGCAGTGCGCTCCTGAACCGAACGCTGCCGCGCAGCCTCAGTTCTTCGTTCCCCATCAAGGCGTCATCCAGGTCCTGCAGCGACGTTGTCAGCTCGCCCACCGCAGCGGAAGCCACCTCATTGACGCGCACGTCCAGCCCGCACACCTGGACGGCGGTGTCGACCAGATCCTCCAGGCCTTCCACCCACGACATCGTCGACCTGACCTCGTGCTCAACGCTCAGACGCTGCGCCGCCCGATGTGGCAGTGCGTGTGCCTCGTCCAGCAGGAGATAGCTGTTCTCTGGCGACGGCAGCACGGTATCGTCAGGCGTGGAAGCCGAAGCGACCAGCAGATCGTGGTTCGTCACGATCAGATCCGCCTTCTTTGCCTTCGCGCGCGCCGCAAAGTACGGGCAGCTTGCAAACTGCGGACACTTTCTGCGCGCGCATCCATGCCTATCGGTCGTCACCGAGTCCCACAGTTCGTCGGTCACCTTCACCGCGAGGCTCTCGTACTTCCCGTCCCACCGCCCTTGCGTGAGCTGATCCGCGAGCCACGTGACCGTCTCGCCGTCAACGCTGCGCCGCAAAGGGATGATCTTCTCCTGCGCGCTTCCCCGTCCCGCCTCCTCCGCCTTCTCCAGCAGCCTCTCGGTGCAGACATACCGCGATCGCCCTTTTGATGTGGCGAAGGTGAAGTCGAATGGCATGATCGCCTGCAGTGCCGGGAGGTCCTTGGAGACAAGTTGACCTTGCAGAGCCACCGAACTCGTCGAGATGATCAGCTGCTTCTTCCGCTGCCTTGCCAGAACGAGACCCGGGACGATCGCCATCGTTTTTCCTGAACCGGTTGGCGAATGCAGGACGGTATAGCGATGTAGCGTCGCGCTTGGACCGGGCTGCTCAGTGTTGCCTGCCGCGAACGCCTTGGCCACGGCCCCCATCATCACCAGCTGAGCCCTGCGTTCCCGGTAGCCGGGCAGCGAGCGCGCCAGACCGGCGATCGCCGCTCTGATGTCTGCCTTTTCGATGTCCGTCAGCATGTGTTCATTCTGTGTTGCCACGTCCATCGATCAAGTGCGCTGCCGGCGCCGGCGACGTTCATGCCGCCTGTGCCAGGCCGATTGACCGCGCGCTACCTGCCGGGCCAGGCCCCTTGAAGCGATAGCGGCAGATCTCCCGCGCATCGCTGATGCGCTCGATGGCAAGAACGCCTTCCCAAGCGCCCACGCCGAGAACGTCAGCCATGTGCCTTCTGTAGTCGCCGACCGACTCGAAGCCCACCGGTGTGTGGCGTCGCCGCTTGAACGAGATGCCCGCGAGATGGTTGAAGAGCAACCGAATCGCCAGCTCTGCGCCCTGCGTGATGGGCACACCGTCCAGCGTGAGTCGATGAGTCGCACCCGTCGTCGATTCCATCTTCAGTGACCTCAATGTCGCTGTCGTGGAATCAGGCTAGCGTCAGCCTCCCGCAGATCAACAGCCATGCGAACGCACAGATGAACCCGGGACTGAATCCGTCCTCGGTGGCCGCGCCATTGTCACCGTCGATGTGCGACCGGCGCCGCTCCCATGCAATACTGACTTCGTACTTCCGTACGACTCACGTCGTGCCGCCGCGCCCGTTAAGCGCCACCTTCACAACCCTTGTCGGGGAGATCCTCTCTCCCCCAGGGGACGAGTCTCTCCGGCTTTCCTGGAGATACTCATGCTGCGCAACAAGCCTGCAGGCGATTGCCTCGTTGACCTTCGTACCATCGAGGTTCTCGCCAGTGCCTGTGTCTGTCCGCAGACGCTCAAGGTCCTCTTGTCCGATGTTCACACCATCAACAAGCTGGCCCAGTCCGACCACCACGACGACGACCCCAACTGGGTCGAGGTGATCTGCTTCGCCGAGGGTGTTCGGTCCAAGATCGTTGACCGCATCGAGCGAGAGCAGGCGCCCGCTCCCCTCGTTCCTCCCCTCGTTGACCCGCTCGCCGACCTGCATCCGGTCATCGCGCAGGCCTTCAAGCCCTTCGTCCAACCTCTGCCGCCGCTCCCGCACGCTGCGTGAGCCGTCAGCCATCGCTTCACCTCGGATCTCGTCCTTCCCTCGAAGGACGAGATCACTCCTCGTCCGATCACGCAACTGATAACTGCGCAGCAACTGGAGTGAACAATGTCTCAAAACAGCATCAATTTGACAGGCCCATCCGGTCACCCTGTCCGCGTTACCGTTGGCTTCGATCGTCCGCTGTCGGAGATCTTCTCGAACGTTCTTCCGATCAAAGACGACGATCCGACCGACTACTCGTCGGTCGTTCTCGCGTCCTTTCCGACGGTCGACGAGCTGGCAGCTACGTTCGAAGCGTTGAAGATGCCTCTTCCGAGCGCCCTGCTCGACACGGTTCGACTCGACGAGACGTTCGGCGCCGGCAACGTCGTTCGCACGTTCGATGCGGACGGCACCCTGATTCAGCAGGACGTCTTCTAGGCCGTCACCACTTGCCGGCTCTGCCGGTGGAGCTCTCGGGCTCCGCTTTTCTGGTCGCTCTCCAGTGAGAGCGTTGAGGAAAGCGACACAACTGCACACATGAGGCCCCACGCAATCCGAACCAATCGTTTAGGGAGTTGGCCGGCACCGCCCTCACCAAGAACGAAAAGTGTGCGCTCGGTCACGTCGGGCCAGCGCCCTTTCGCTACCGTTCCCGCGCCTATGGCCCGTTACGTTCCATCGGCGCCTGACCAACGTTCAAGGAGAAGCTTTGAGTACAAAAGTGCGTGCGTTCGTCGCGCTGACTTTGATTGCTGGCCTCATCGGCTGCGCAGTCCCCACGCAGCGCACCGTCACCATCACCGCCCCTTGGGATGAGGCCGCCGCTGACAAGCTCCTTCAGCCCGGCGCCAACACTATCAAGGGCAACGGCTTCATGCGCCAGCGGGGTGGCGGCGTGGTCACTTGTGCGGGAGAAGACGCGCGCCTCATTCCTGGCACCGCATACGCGGCCGAGCGCATTCGGGTGCTGTACGGATCGACGGAGTCAGGCCACAACAGCGGCCATCGTTCCCCGGCCTTCGACCCCTCGCCGACTACCTACACGACAAAGATCAGGACTACGCGCTGCGACTCGCAGGGGAACTTCACGTTCGAGGGCGTTGCTGATGGCTCGTTCTTCGTGCAAGTCTCGGTGCGCTGGATGGCCGGAGACAGCCCGCAGGGCGGAAACCTGATGCACCGAGTTCAGCTGACTGGCGGCAAATCGGTGAGCGTTGTGCTCGCCAAGTAGCGCTATGGCGGCCCCAGCCAACTCGCAGCCTGGCGCCTGTCCACTTATCTGACCGCAGGATACGGCTTCGGCGGCCGCTCCTTGAAGCGCCAGACGAATGCGAGGTTGCCTGGGTGCCGCTCTTGGACAAGCACCTTCTCCGCAGTGAGCCGATCTATGTAGTGCTTCGCCTGCTCGTTCAACATGCGCGCCGGGCATCCCTGGTCGCGCAGTTGCCGTTCAACGTAGTCAGCGCCCGATTCCGCATGAATCAGCTTGGACAACGCGCGGTCAGTGATGACGCGCCCGCGCGGCGTGACGTGGAGCCAACGCGCCTTCGTTCGCCCTGCGAAGCGCGCAGACGATGCGCGATAGACGATGCCCATGTGACCGCGCTTCGTCACGACGCCGTTCTCGTCTCGCCGCTCCGTGGGATCGCTGAACGCCACGACGCCTTGAACCTGCGGCAGTTTCTGTCTCAGCAGCCTGAACGCGCGCGCGACGAACCACGATTCCGCGCTGAAGCCAACCCGGCTGGGGTCGTCAAGCAGCACCAGTCGTCCTAGTTCGATCCCTTCGAGCGGATCTCGAACGTTCAGCCATTTAGGGATCACCGACTGTGCCATCGGAACGCTGAACGCACAGACGCCGCACAGCATCTCCTTCGAGAACGGTCGCTGCACGAAGATGCCCGCTGACAGTCTCGTCGCTGGCATCGTCCCCGAGTAGTGATGGGCATGTACGAAGTTCGCTGCTTCCTTAGCTGCTATCGCTCGCACGCTGGCAAAGCGCGGATCGAATCGCTCGCTTGGCGGCTGGAAACGGCTCCGCTTGTCGCGCCACCGCTGGGATCCAAGGTCACCTAG
>JALHMQ010000053.1 GCA_022843955.1 Burkholderiaceae bacterium | reverse complement strand
CTGATCGACTCGCTCGGCCTGCCCGAGCTGGACAGCGCGCAGCTCGCCCCGCAGCTTGCCAAGCACACCGGCGGCAATCCGCTGTACGCGCTGGAGACGCTCAAGCAGGGGCTGGCCAGCGGCCTGCTGCAGCAGGGTCGGCTGCCGACACCGGTGAATGTCGGCGCGCTGATCGAGCGGCGGCTCAAGCAATTGTCCGAGCGCGCGCTGGCGCTGGCGCGGGTGGCGGCCATCGCCGGCGTCGACTTCAGCATCGCGCTGGCCGAGCACGTGACCGGCGTGCGCGCGGTGGAGCTGGCCGATGCCTGGGGCGAGCTGGAGGCGGCGCAGGTGTTGCGCGAGGACAGCTTTGCGCACGATCTGGTGTATGACGCGGTGTTGCGCTCGATCCCTGCAGCGGTCGCACGCCAGTTGCACGCGCAGGTTGCCGACCAGCTGGAGGCAGGCGGCGGATCGCCCGAGCGGATCGCCCAGCATCGTGTCGATTCCGGCGATGTGCAGCGCTGCGTCCCAGCGCTGCGGCGGGCCGCAGAGGTGGCGCTGACAAAGTTCCAGCGCCCACTGGCGGCGCAATGGCTGGAGCAGGCTGCGCACATGCTGGAAGGCAGCGGCAGGCGCGACGAGGCGTTCGCGCTTGCGGCACAAGCCGTGCAACTGCGCCAGTCGTTCGACAGTGGCCCGGCGCACGAGGCGGCGACCCGGCGTCTGCTCGAACTGGCGACGACATCGGTGCAGCAATCCGAGGCGCAGACGCATCGTGCGATCTACCTGCACATCGTCGGTCGCAGCCCGGAGGCGCTCGGGCCGGTCGAAGAGGCGCTCGCCGCAGCCCGTTCCGCGGCCGATCAGCCATCGCAAGCGCGTGCCCTGAACGTGCGGGGCATCGTGCAACGGCAGCTCGGCCGGACCGATGAGGCGGCGGCAGCGCTGCGCGAGGCGTTGGAGATACTCCGGCGGTGCGATGGGCAGGACGGCACTGACGATCTGCCTGCTGTGCTCAACAATCTCGCGCTTGCCGAGCTCGAGGCGGACGACCACGTGTCGGCGATCCTGCACTTCGAGGAATCGGCACGCCTGCAGGTCGATGCGCCGACCCGCGCGCGCGTTCTCAACAACCTGGCGATATCGTTGCAGGAGCTCGGCTACGCCGAGCGCGCGCTGCAGACCCGGTGCGGCGCGCTCGACCTGCTGCGCGGGCAGGACGGCACCGAGTTCGCGCAGCTCAATCTGCTGGTGTCGCTGGCCAGCTGTGCACGCCAGTTGCAGCGTTATGGCGATGCACTTGCCTGGCTGGCACAGGCCGATGCGCTGGTGTCCGCGGTTTCCCATTGGCGGGTCGGCAACCTGCACATGGAGCGTGCGCTCGTGTTCACCGAGATGGGTGGCTGGACTGCCGCAGAAGAAGCCTTTGCTGCGCTCGACCGCAGCATGAAGACGCCGGACCCGGCGCTGGCCGATGCGTTGTTGGCCCGCGCTGCCTACCAGATCGCTCGCAGGATCGATGCCAGAGCGACGGTGGCGCAGGCCGAAGCGCTGCTGTCGACCGGCGGCCAGAAGCGCATCTTGCGACGGGTCGAGGTCCTCAAGTTGCGTACGCTTGCGCCGGCCGTCGCACTGCCGCTGGCGCTGGCTCAGCTGCAGCGCGAGGCTGCCCACGGCAACCGCGCGGCGCAGATTCCGATCGCAACGCTGGCCGCGCACGCGCAGCTGGCGCTGGGTTCCCCGACCGAGGCGCTACGGCTGGCAACGCACGCGGTCGAAGCGATGAAGGCCGCAGTGCCTACATCGGTGACGCCGTTCGAAGTGCGACATACGCTGTGCGAGGCGCTGAAGGCCTGCGGCGATCACGCGGGCGCCACCGCGCAGATCAAGCAACTGGCCGCCGACCTGCAGCACGTGGCGACGACCCAGGTCCCGGTCGACTTCCGCAACACCTACCTGCGGGGCGTGTGGCTGAACCGGCGCATCGCCTCGGAAGCGCAACTTCCGAAGCGCCCGGCGCCTTCCGCTGTTTCGCGTCGCTGACTGGGAGCGACCGGCGCCGCTGCGGTCGCTGCGATGACTGCGGCGCGGCGAGAGGTCTCGGGCGCTGTCGTATGCGGCGGCCAGCCGGCGAGGGTATCCGCGGCTTGCGGGCAGATTTCTGCCTGGCCGACGGCACACGGCGCCCGGCGTCGTGTAGAACCACGTCCGACCCTCGACCCATCAGGAACGGCCCATGCGCGAGAGGTGGCCCGATGCACTGCGGCTGCAACTGCTAGGCGATCCCACCCTGACCTCGCCAGACGGCCGCATTCGCGCGTTGGAACCGCGTGCCGCCGCGCTGCTGGCGCTGGTGGCGGTCGAGGGCGAAGTGTCGCGCGCGCGCGCAGCCGAGATGGTGTGGCCGGAGTCGGCGCAGCCGCGTGTCGCACTGCGCCAGCAGTTGTCCCGGTTCCGACGCGCCTTCGGAGTCGATCTGCTGGTAGGCAGCGACCGGCTGCAGCTCGCGTCGCACATCGAAACGGACCTTTGTAGCGGCGCTGCGCGCGCGCCCTTGCTGGGCGATCTGCGCTTGCACGATCAGCCCGAGTTCGATGCGTGGCTCCTGCGACAGCGGGCGCGGGAGGGATCGTCCGACGCCCCCGACCTGGCAGCAGATCCCGGACTTAAGCGCGCGGCGCCACCGACGCAGTCGGCTGGCTGCCGCGAATCGGCGCTGCCGGCAACGCTGCTGCGCCCACCGCGCCTGATCGGGCGCGAGCGCGAGGTCGAGGCACTCGAGCGGTCCTGGGACGAAGGTTGCGTGGCGCTGCTGCTGGGCGAGCCGGGCATGGGCAAGAGCCGGCTGCTGGCCGAGTTCACCGCCGGCTGGCGTGTGGTGGTTACCCAAGCACGGGCTGGCGATGCAGGCGTGCCGTATGCCGCGCTGGCGCGCCTGCTGCGCGCGGTGCTCGAACTGGCGGGCGAGATACCGGCCGCTGTCGATCGCAAGCAACTGGCGCGGCTGTTGCCGGAAATCGCCCCGGGCGCGTCGCTGCCGGCGGCGGCAGATCGTCTGGCCGTGCAGACTGTCGTCGCCGCGCTGCTGCGCGGATTTCGCATCGACGGCGCGCCGCTGGCGGGCCTGATCGTCGACGACCTGCACTTCGCTGACGAGGCCAGTGTCGAGATGCTGCAGGCACTCGCCGCCGACGACAACCTGCCGCGCTTTGCATTCTCGCAGCGGCCGGGCGAGGGCGGCGCAGCAGTGGCCGTGCTGCGCGATGCGCTGGACGAAGGCGGGCTGCTGGCGACGGTGACTCTGGCGCCGTTGACCCCCACGCAGGTGGCGGATTTACTCACGTCGCTGGCGATCGACGGGCTCGACGTCGACGCGCTGGCGCCGCCGCTGACGCGCCATACCGGCGGCAACCCGCTGTTCATCCTGGAGACGCTCAAGCTTGGCCTGCCGGGCGGCTGGCTGCGTGCCGGCCGCCTGCCGGCGCCATCGAGCGTCGGCGCGCTGATCGAGCGCCGCCTGCAGCAACTGCCCGAGCGGGCGCTGGCGTTGGCGCGGGTGGCGGCGGTAGCCGGCAGCGACTTCGATGCCGAACTGGCGCAGCACGCGATCGGCGTGCCTGTCGTGCAGCTGACTGATGCCTGGGCACTGCTCGAATCAGCACAGGTGTTGAGCGGCGCAGCGTTCGCGCACGACCTCGTGTACGAGGCCGTGCTCCGGATGATCCCGACCTCGGTGGCAACCCAGTTGCACGCGCAGGTTGCCGCGTGGCTGGCAGCGCGCAGCGGGGAGCCGGCGCGGATCGCCGCGCACTGGGCCGCAGCAGGCGCGCATGCGCCTGCCGCCGCCGCGTGGATGGCGGCAGGCAAAGCAGCGGACCAGCGCGTGCGCTACCGCGAGTCGATGCTGGCGTTCGAACGCGCCGCCGCACTGTTCGAGGCGCTGGGCGAGGCCGAAGCGCACTACGGCGCCCGCCTGGCTGCCACGGATCAGGCGGCGCTGCTGCAGTTGCCGGTGGCGGACTACGCCGCCTGCGTCGAGCGGCTGGTGGCGGCGGCGCCGGACGCGACGCGGCGCGCTGAAGCGCTGGTGTACCGGCTGCGTGTGTGCGAGATCGGTGGCGATTCTGATGGCCTGATCGCAGGCGCGGACGAACTGCTGGCGCTGGCGCGCCAGGCGGGGCTTGCGCTGCTGGAGTCTTACGCGCACATGGGTCGCGGCACCGCGCTCGCCAACCTGGGGCGCGAGTCCGAGGCAGTCGTCGACTTCGAGCAGATGGCTGCGCTCGGCGCGTCGCTGCGCAATGCCGAGGTCGAGGGGGCGGGCCACGCGGCCCGGGGCAGCGTGCTGGTGCGCCTCGGCCGCATCGACGAGGGTCTGGCGGCGTTTGCCATTGCTCGGCCGCTGTTCGAGCGCGGCAACAACCTGCTGCGGCTGATGGTGCTGGATCAGCAGATGGCAGTCGTGCTGTCTGGCCAGGGCCGGGCGGGTGCGGCGCTGGCCACGGCCGAGCGGGCGCTGCTGCTGGCCGAGCGGCTTGAACCCACGATCGACGTCCAGGTTCTGCTGTGGCTGGCGCGCGTGATGCCGCTGCGGCAGCTCGGCCGCTATGCCGAGGCGCTGGCGCTACTCGAGCGGCAGCTTCCCGGGGTGGCGGCCAGCGGCAGCTGGGTCAGTGCGCGTTTCCGGCTCGAGATGGCGCAGCTGTACGTCGATCTCGGACGCGCCGATCGCGCCCACCAGCAACTCGTTGCGGCGCAGGCCGTGCCCGGCAGCCCGCAGGCCGAGCGCGATCGCGCACTGGCGATCGAACTGCAGCTTCGCGCGCTCAGGCCGGCGCGCGGCGAGCCCTTGCCGCCGCCACTGGGCGCGCAGGCTGAGCCGCGCCGACGCTGCGCAGTGTTGCGCGCACTGGCGGCATTGGTACCCGCGGAGCAGCGCCTGCCTCTGCTCGACCGCGCCTTCGATCTCGCCCGCGACACCGGGCTCGCCGACGAGGTGCATGCGGTGGGCGCATTGCGTGCGCACGCCCTGGCGGCGGTCGGTCGCGTGGCCGAGGCGGTCAGTGCGATGCGCGCGGCGCTGCCGCCGGCGGACATCGTCCCAGCCGGCTATCCGCCGACGCTGTTCGTCGCCGCAGCCGAGGTCCTGGCGGCGGGCGGCGAGGCAGACGCGGCTCGCGCTGCCCTGGGACGCGCGCTCGACTGGCTCGCCGAAGCCGTGCACGGCCTGCCGGCGGAACTGCGTTCGAGCCTGCTCGAGCGCAACGACGCCAATCGCCGCCTGCTGCAGGCTGCGCAGCGCGATCCGCAACTCGCTCTCGGCGCCACGCGGCTGCTGCAGCGGTCGCCGATCTGACGCGTCGTGGCCCGGCCACGCACGGTCGGGTCATCGCCGGTCTGTCGCCGGACGGTCGGGCTGCCGGCCGGCGCCGGCAAACGGCAACGGTTGACAGCGCACCGCACGCGCGGGGGCCGGGTGGTCTCGGCGCGGCCAGATCGTCGCGGCAAGGTTTAGCGCCCGCCGACCGGGGGGATCGGCCAAGCCAGTGCAGAACCCCATGTGCGCGTCCGCGGCGATGCGGTCCAAGCACCGCCACAATCGAACGCACGGCTGGGTAAGCGGTTGCCGCGCACGCGCGACGCCTACTCGGTGCGCAGCGCCTCCACCGGCCGCAGCTTGGACGCCTTGCGCGCCGGGTAGAAACCGAAGAAGAGCCCGATCGCCGCCGATACGCCGAACGCGAGCAGCATCACCTGCGGATCGATGCTGGCCGGCAGGTTCATCGCGCGCGCGGCGGCAAACGCGCCGCCACTGCCCAGCACCAGGCCGATGCCGCCGCCCACCAGGCAGATCGCCGCCGCCTCGAACAGGAACTGGAACAGGATGTCGCGCCGCTTGGCGCCGATCGCCATGCGAATGCCGATCTCGCGCGTGCGTTCGGTCACCGTCACCAGCATGATGTTCATGATGCCGATGCCGCCCACCAGCAGGGAGATCGCGCCGATCGCGCCGAGCACCAGCGTGATCGCGCCGGTGATCTGCGACATTGTGCTGATCACCGAGGTCATGTCGCCGATGGTGAAGTCGTCGGGGTCGCCGGGCAGGATGCGATGGCGCTCACGCATCAGGTTGGCGATCTCGAAGGCGATGTCGCCGCTGACCGCGCCAGGGGCGACCTGGATCATCGCGTAGGACACCGAGCCCGCCGGCAGCGTCGAGCCCAGCGTCCGCGGCACCGTGGTCAGCGGCACCAGCACCAGATCGTCCTGGTCATTGCCGCCGAAGGCCTTGCCCTTGGCTTCGAGCACGCCGATCACCTCGAACGGCACGCCCTTCATGCGGATCATCTTGCCCAGCGGGTCTTCGCCCTCCTTGCCGAACAAGCCGTCGACCACGGTCTGGCCGATCACCACCACGCGCGCGGCGGCACGCACGTCGTTGTCGCTGATGCCGCGGCCGGCTACCACCGGGCGGTTGTTCAGTTGCAGGAACGCCGGGGTGACGCCCTGCGCGATCGCCTGCCAGTTGGCGTTGCCGTAGGTGGCCTGGGCGGCGGCGGTGATCACCGGCGCCACGTTGCTGACGCCGATGATCTCGCGCACCGCCTCGATGTCGTCGAGCTTCATGTTCTGCGCGCGCACCCGCACGCCGCTGGCCGAGCGCGCGCCCGGCGACAGCCACATCAGGTCGGCGCCGAACGACTGCAGGTCGGTGACCACCTTCTTCTGCAGCGCCTGGCCCAGCGCCACCACAACCACCACCGCCGCCACGCCGATGATCATGCCGAGCAGCGTCAGCATCGTGCGCAGCCGGTTGGCGCTCAACGCGCGTCGCGCTTCCATCACGCCGGACAGCATGCTCATCGCGGGGTCCTCACGTCAGTGCGCCTGCGCCGGCGCGCCGTCGAAGATCACATGACCGTCACGGAACTTGATCAGCCGCTGCGCGTACTGCGCGATGTCGGGTTCGTGCGTGACCAGCAGAATGGTGATGCCCTGCTCGCGGTTGAGGCGGGTGAAGACGTCCATCACGTCCTGCGCGGTCTGCGAATCGAGGTTGCCGGTCGGCTCGTCGGCCAGCAGCAGCAGCGGCCGATTCACCAGCGCGCGCGCGATCGCCACGCGCTGCTGCTGGCCACCGGACAGCTGGTTGGGGCGGCGGTCGCCGAGCGTGCCCAGGCCGGTGGCCTGGAGCATCGCCTGCGCGCGCTGCTGGCGCTCGGCGCGCGGCACGCCGGCGTAGACCATCGGCAGCATCACGTTTTCGATCGCCGTCAGCCGCGGCAGCAGGTTGAAGCCCTGGAACACGAAGCCCAACGTGCGGTTGCGCAGCTCGGCCAGCTCGTTGTGGTCGAGCGTGCCCACGTCCTGGCCGGCGAGGCGGTAGCTGCCGGCGGTCGGACCATCGAGGCAGCCGACGATGTTCATGAAAGTGGATTTGCCCGAGCCCGACGGTCCCATCAC
Organism: Burkholderiaceae bacterium; assembly: GCA_022843955.1. Classification (GTDB taxonomy): domain Bacteria; phylum Pseudomonadota; class Gammaproteobacteria; order Burkholderiales; family Burkholderiaceae_F; genus JALHMQ01. The sequence goes on along the minus strand of JALHMQ010000053.1, from coordinate 3,325 downwards.
CGCAACGAACTCGCCTTGTCCGACCTGCAACGTGACGCCGCCGAGCGCGGGCGGCGTGTCGACCGCGTTCGGGTACACCTTGGTCAGATCGCTGACGTCGACCAGCGCAGCGGCCGCAGCCATCGGCATCAGAACGAGAAGTTCACTTCGCCGGCCTGCCGCGCCTGCATGTCGCGGATCACCAGGCGGTCGCCTTCGGCGAGCGGGCCGCCGTCGGGCTGGCCGGTCACCGCCACCAGTTCGGTAGCGCGGCCGTCGCTGATGCCGGTGCGCACCTCGATCGGCGTGATCTTGCCGTCGCGCAACCGGTACACGCGCGGCGCGCGATCGCGCTCGGCGGCGGCCGGCATGCCGGCGTCGTTGCCGCCGGCGGGCAGATCCTTGCCGTTCTTGTCGTCCTTGCCCTTCGTGTCCTTGGGCGCAGTCGGCCGAAAGCGCAGCGCGGCGTTGGCGAGCTTGAGCACGTTGTCGCGCTTTGCCGCCACGATGTCGACCCGCGCGGTCATCCCCGGCAGCAACATGCGGTCGGCGTTATCCGCCTTGATCACGACGTTGTAGGTGACCACGCCCTGCTCGCTCTTCGGATTCAGGCGGATCTGCCGCACCGCGCCCTCGAAGCGCCGGTCGAAATGCGCATCGACGCGGAACTGCACCGGCATGCCTTCGCGCACGCTGCCGACATCGGCTTCCGACACGCTGGTGTGGATCTCCATCTCCGCCAGATCGCGCGCGATGACGAAGAGATTCGGCGTCTGGAAGCTGGCCGCGACGGTCTGGCCGACATCGACCTTGCGATCGATGACCACGCCGTCCACCGGCGCGCGGATCACCGAGTTCGCCAGATCAGTCTGCACCCGCTCCAGCTGCGCGCGCGCCACCTGCAAGCCCGCCTGCGCCGCCTCGCGCTGCTGCGTGGCCGCCTCCAGCGCCTGCTTGGCGATGAACTGCTGCTGCACCAGCGAGCGGTTGCGCTCCTCGTTGCTCGCGGCCAGCGACAGCTGCGCGTTGGCGCTGGCCACCGTGGCCTCCGCCTGCTTGACCGCCGAGCGGAACAGCGCCGGGTCCATCTCCGCCAGCACCTGCCCGGCCTTGACCGGCTGGTTGAAGTCGGCGAACACACGCGCGACCGTCCCCGACACCTGCGTGCCTACGTTCACCTGCGCGGTCGGCTGCAGCGTGCCGGTGGCGGCGACCACCTGGCTGATGCTGCCGCGTTCCACCGTCACGGTGCGCCAGCGCTCCTCGGGGTCGACCGGCTTGCGCAACAGCGCATAGGCGCTGCCGGCAGCGATGACCACCAGCAGGGTGATCAGCCACCAGCGGCGACGCGAGACGAATCGGAACACGGCATTCATGGGAATCAAGGCGGGGCCGCCGACGCGGGCGGCCGCAAGCGAAGCGAGCGCGCAGGATACCGGCCGCAGCGCGCTGGCCGCGGCGACACGCCGGCGGCCGATCAGGTGGATTTCCCGCAAGCTCGGGTACAGTCGCCGCGGAGAATTCCAGCCTCCCCAACGCGCCCGCGTATGACCAGCCGCAGTGACCCTGAGAGCGTGTTTCGTTTCGGCCGCTGCGAGCTGCGCGCCGCCGAGCGCGTGCTGCTGGTCGACGGCGCGCCGGCCAAGCTGGGCGCGCGCGCGTTCGACATCCTGCTGGCACTGGTCGAGCGGCGCGAGCGCGTCGTCCCCCGGCCCGAGCTGATGCAGCTCGTCTGGCCGCGCGTGATCGTCGAGGACAACAATCTGCAAGTCCACATGGTGGCGCTGCGCAAGCTGCTCGGCCCGACCACCATCGCCACCCTTCCCGGTCGCGGCTACCGCTTCACCGCGCCGCTGCTCGACGACGCGGCGCCCGCACTTGCCGCGCCGCGCCCGGCCGAGCATTCGCCCCTGGCCGTGGCCACCACCAACCTCCCGGCCGACCCGGTCGCGCTGTTCGGTCGTGCCGGCGATGCGCAGGCCGTGGTCGCGCTGCTGGACGGCGCGCGCCTGGTGACGCTGGTCGGTCCGGGCGGCGTCGGCAAGACGCGGCTGGCGCAGGCGGTCGCGCAGCAGCTGGCGCCGCGTTTCGCCGACGGCGTGTGGCAGGTGGATCTTGCCCCGCTCGCGGAGCCCGGTCCGCTACCGGCCGCGGTGGCCCTGGCGCTGGGTATCGCCCTGCCCGGCGTCGACCCGCGCGCCGAACTCGTGGCGGCCTTGCGCGCCCGGCAGTTGCTGCTGCTGCTCGACAACTGCGAGCACCTGATCGAGGCGGTGGGCAGCTTCGCGCAGGCGCTGCTCGCCGCGGCGGCCGGCGTGCGCGTGCTGACCACCAGCCAGGAGATGCTCAAGACCGGCGGCGAGCAGGTGTACCGGCTGGCGAGCCTGGCGGTGCCGGCGCGCGATGACGACGCCGAGGCGCTGGGCTACGGCGCGGTGCGCCTGTTCGTCGAGCGTGTGCGCGCACTGGATCCGTCGTTCGCGCCGGCCGGCCCGGCGCTGGCCGGCGTGGTCGACATCTGCCGCCGCCTCGACGGCATGGCGCTGGCGATCGAACTGGCGGCCGCACGCGTGCCGCTGCTCGGCGTCGACGGCGTGCGCGAGCGCCTGGGCGAACGGCTGCGCGTGCTGACCAATGGTTCCCGCAGCGCCCTGCCCAAGCACCAGACGCTGCGCGCGGCGTTCGACTGGAGCTGGGGCCTGCTGGCGCCGCTCGACCAGGTGGTGTTCCGGCGCCTGGGCGTGTTCACCGGCGGCTTCACGATGGAGCTGGCGCAGACCGTGGTGGCCGCCGACACGCTCGACGCGTGGGCGGTGCTCGATCACCTTGGCGCCCTGGTCGACAAGTCGCTGGTGGTGGCCGAGGGCGCGGCGCGTCCGCGCTACCGATTGCTGGAGACTGCGCGCGCCTATGCGCTGGAGCAACTCGGGCAGGCGCAGGAGACCGCCACCTTCCTGCGCGCCCACGCGCGCGCCATGCGCGATCTCTTCGAGCGGGCGCTGGCGCCGGCCGACGCCGGTGCCCCGCCCGATGCCGCGCTGGCCGACCGCTGGGCCGCAGAGCGCGACAACCTGCGCGCGGCGATGGAATGGGCGGTGGCCGAGGGCGACGCCAGCTCCACCGTGATGGCGCTGTCGACCGCCTCGGCGTCGAGCAGCTTCATGGCCGGCCTGATGCGGGCGCTGGTCACGCGCGGCAATCTGGACGAGGCGCTGCGCGCGGCGCGCGAGGCGCTGCCGCGCCTGCGCCGGGCCGGCGCATTCTTCGCCTGCGCGCCAGCGTTCGCCTGGCTGCTGGCCTGCCGCCGCCAAGATGCGGCGGCCGCGCAACTGCTGGGCGCCGCCGC
>JALHMQ010000052.1 GCA_022843955.1 Burkholderiaceae bacterium | reverse complement strand
CCTGCGCGCGCGTGTCGGCATGCACGATCACCTTGGCCAGCAGCGGGTCGTAGTGCGGCGTGACCTCGCGCCCACGCGCGTAGCCGGTCTCCACCCGCACGCCTGCGCCGGCCGGCGGCAAAAATTCGCTGAGCGTGCCGGGCGACGGGAAAAAGCGCTTCGGATCTTCCGCATACACGCGCGCCTGGATCGCATGACCGCGGATCGCCAATGTCGCCGGCAGGATGTCATCCACGCGCTGGCCCGCCGCCGAACGCAGCTGCGCGGCCACCAGATCGACGCCGGTCACCTCCTCGGTGACGCCGTGCTCGACCTGCAGCCGCGTGTTCATTTCGAGGAACTGGAACTCGCCATCGGGCGCGAGCAGCATCTCCACCGTGCCGATGTTGTCGTAGCCCAGGCGGCTGAGCGTGCCCGCCACCTGCGCCAGCAGCGGATCGAGCACCGCGCGCGACAGCGCCGGCGCGGGCGCCTCCTCGATGATCTTCTGGTGGCGTCGCTGCACCGAGCAGTCGCGCTCGAACAGGTGGCGCACGATGCCGTGGCCATCGCCCAGCACCTGGATCTCCACATGACGCGGGCGCTCGACCAGCCGCTCCAGGTACACCTCGCGATTGGAGAAGCCGCGTTCCGCCATTGACGCCGCGCGCTCCACCGCGCTGATCAGTTCATCGTCGTTGCGCGCCGGCAGCATGCCGATGCCGCCGCCCCCGCCGGCCGGCTTGACCAGCACCGGGTAGCCGATCTGCGCCGCCGCGCGCAGCAGGCCATCGCGGTCGGTACCCAGCACGCCGGAGCCGCGCCCCACCGGCAGGCCGTGCTCGGCCGCCAGCGCGCGCGCGCGGGTCTTGTGTCCCATCGCGTCGATCCAGCGCGGCGATGGCCCGATGAAGCGGATGCCCGCCGCCTCGATGCGCGCGGCAAAGCCGCTGTGCTCCGCCAGGAAGCCATAGCCGGGGTGCAGGCCGTCGGCATGCGCATGCTGCGCAACGTCCAGCAGGCGCTCCTGGTTCAGGTAGCTGTCACGCGCCGGCGCCGCGCCGATGTGCACCGACTCGCCGGCCAGCGCCAGGTACGGCGCATCGCGGTCGGCATCGGAGTACACCGCCACCGACGGCACCCCGAGCGTGTTGAGCGCGCGCAGGACGCGTGCCGCCACCGCACCGCGGTTCGCCACCAGGACCTTGTTGAACAGCGCCATCAGAAGCTCGTCGGCCAGGCGCGCATCAGGTGCTGGCCCACGCCGCGCGTCAGGCGCAGCTGGTGCACGTCGAGCATGCGGATCAGGTAGGCACGCGTGTCGGCCGGGCGGATCACCGACTGCACCGCGTACATCGAGGCGATGTCCCACACCGCGTTGTCGCGGTTCATGCGATCGAGCGCATCGGCAAAGCCGTCGTCGCCCGGATCGAGGCCATGCACCACCTTCACCGCGAACTGCGGATCCATGAAGCTCACCTCGGCGGTGGGCCAGGCGGCGACTTCGTCGGAGTTCTTGCCGCCGCCCATGTTCAGGTAGGCCTGGCCGTAGCTCTTGCGCAGGATCACCGACAGCTTGGGCACCGTGGTCAGCGACAGCGCGTTCATGTAGTTCATGATCTTGCCGGGCGCGCGGCGTCGCTCCGCCTCGGTGCCGATGACGAAGCCCGGTGTATCCACCAGCAGCACCAGCGGGATGTTGAACGAGTCGCACAGCACGATGAAGCTCGTGATCTTCTCGCAGGCCTCGGTGTCCATCGCGCCGCCCTTGACCAGCGGGTTGTTGGCGATGATGCCGACCGTGCGGCCATCGAGCCGCGCCAGGCCGGTGACGCCGACCTTGCCGAAGCGCGGTTTCAGCTCGAAGAAACTGTCCTTGTCGACGATCGTCCGGATCACCTTGCGCACGTCGTAAACCTGGGTGCGGCTGGCCGGCAGGTGAGACACGATGTCGCGCATGCCCTCGCCCGAGCCGGCCGGCACCGCATGCACCGGCGGTGCCTCGTTATGGTGGCTCGGCAGGTAGGACAGGAAGGCCTTCATCAGGTCGATCGCCTCCTCGTCGGAGTCGGCCACCGCATCGGCAAAGCCGGTCACCTCGGCGTGCAGCTTCCAGCCGCCCAGCTCCTGCGGATCGACTTCCTCGCGGATCGCCAGCGAGGCGAGCAGCGAACTCGATACCGCCAGTACCGCGCCCTTGCGCAGCACGCAGAAGTCCGACATCACCGCGTACCACGACGACGAGCCGTAGCTCAGGCCCAGCGTGGCCGACACCCAGGGCACTTCGCGCATGCGCTGGTACTGGGTGCCGTCATTGCCGAGCAGCGTGCCCATGCCGCGCGAGCCCATGTGATCGGGCATGCGCGCACCGGACGATTCGCCCATGAAGACGAGCGGCACGCCGCGCTGCGTGGCCACGCGCTTCATGTGCGCGATCTTGCGGCCGTTGGTGGCGCCGCTGGACGCACCCATCACGGTGAAGTCGTTGGACACCACCGCCGCCTCGCGGCCGCCGATCTTGCCGAAGCCGGCGATCTTGCCGTCGCAGGCGGACTTGTCGCGGTCGGCCGGGTTGCTCGACGACGTGGTGAACAGGCCCGACTCGATGAACGTGTCGGCATCGAACAGGCGGTCGATCCGCTCGCGCGCGTTGAGCACGCCGGCGGCGCGGCGGCGCGCGATCTTCTCCTCGCCGCCCATGGCCAGCGCCTTGGCGCGACGCGCCGCGTACTCGCGATCAAGCACATCGAAGAGCGAGGTCGGCACCGGTGCGTCCATGGTCACTGCCTGCTAGCCGGCCACGGGTGACAGCGCGGTCGGCGCGGCGGCACCGGCGATCACGCCGCGCTGGGCGAGGGCTTCGATCAGCGCATCCGGCAGGCCGAGCAGGTCGCGCAGCACCTGGCGTGTGTCCTGACCGACGCGATGACCGGCGTGGCGCACGGCCCCAGGCGTTGCCGACAGGCGCGGCACGACGTTAGCCATGGCCACGGTGCCCAGTTCGTCATCCGGCGCGGCGGCGATCGAGCCACGCGCGCGGTAATGCGGGTCGCCGAAGATGTCCGCGATGGTGAAGATGCGCGTGGCGGGCACGCCGGCCGCTGAGAGCCGACGTTCGAGTTCCGCAAGCGTGTTGCGCCCGGTCCAGCGTGCGATCAGGTCATCGAGCGCTTCATGGTGCGTCGAACGCGCGGTGGCGGTGGCAAAGCGCTCGTCGCTTGCAAGTGCCGGCTGCATCATCACCTCCACCAGGCGACGGAACACCGCGTCGCCCATCGCGGTGATATGGATGAACTCGCCATCGCCGGTGGCATACAGGTTGTTGGGCGTGCTCTCCGGCAGCCGCGAGCCGCAGCGGTTGGCCACATGACCCAGTTTTTCGAACGCCGGGATCCACGGCTCCATGAAGCTGAACGCGCACTCGTACAGCGCCGCATCGATCACCTGCCCGCGCCCGGTGCGGGTGCGCGCGAGCAACGCGAGTGCCACGCCGAAAGCCGTGTACAACCCGGTGATGTAGTCCGTCATCGACACCGCCACACGCGCCGGCGGCCGATCCGGATCGCCGGTCAGATGCCGCAGGCCGCTCACCGCCTCGCCGATCACGCCGTAACCGGCACGCTGGCTGTACGGACCGTCCTGCCCGAAGCCGCTGATGCGCGCCATCACCAGACCCGGATTGCGCGCCGACAGGTCGGCATAGCCCAGCCCCCATTTTTCGAGCCCGCCGGGGCGGAAGTTCTCGACCACCACGTCGCACTTGGCGGCCAGATCGGCGACCAGGCGCTGGCCTTCCTCGGTGCGCAGGTCGATCGAGATCAGCGACTTGTTGCGGAAGATGCTCGCCGCGTAAAGCGACTTGCCGTGGAAGCGCTTGCCCATGGTGCGCACCGGATCGCCCTCCGGTGTCTCGATCTTGATCACCTCGGCGCCGAAGTCGGCCAGCAGCCGGCCGCAGAACGGCCCGGCCACGGTCGAGCCCATTTCAAGCACGCGGTAGCCCGCCAGCGGGGCGGGCAGCGGCGCGACTTTCTCGTTCGGAGCATTCATCGTTGAGCGCAGGAGGGTCGAGACGAGGCAGTTGAGTGAGGCGTCACAGCACGTAGCGCTGGTAGCGCTCGAGGTAGGCGCGGGCGCTGCGCATGTTGGCGCGGCGCAGGCGCTCGGCTTCGTCGGCGTCGCCGCGGCGCATCGCTTCCAGCACGGCGATGTGTTCGCGCCGGCCGACCTCGGCCCGGCCGGGCAGGATGATGATGCGGCGGATCAGCACCTGGGTCTTCTCGAAGATGCTGTCGAGCATCTCGGCCAGCAGCGGATTGGCGGCGGCATCGACGATGCGGCGGCGAAACGCTTCGTAGCCGGCGATGTACTCGTCGAGGTTCTCTTCCTTGATCAGGCGCGCCATGCGGCCGTTGAAGGCGTCGAGCAGGTCTTGCCACGATTCATTGGGCACGTTCTGCGTGGCCATGCGCACGCACAGGCCTTCGAGCACCTCGCGCACGTCGTAGATCTGGAACACCTGCGACAGCTCCAGCCGCGTGACCACCGCACCGCGGTTGGGAATGCGCTCGACCAGGCCGCGCTGCTCCAGTGCCGACAGCACCTCGCGCACGCGCGTGCGCGGCACGCCGAACTCGTCCGCCAGATCGGTCTCGCCCAGCTTGGATCCGGGCGGGATCTCCTGCGAACCGATGCGCGCGCGCAGCACCTGCAGCAGGTCGACCGCCGCGGGCTTGGCGCGCTTGCCCTGGGTAGCGCGCGGTGTGCGGGCCTTGACCGTGCGTGCCGGTGTTGCCGGAGCGCGCGGCATGCGAAGGATCTTCGAAGGCATGCGGCTGACCGTGAGGAAGTGAAGCCGCACTGTGCGTTTTTGTATTCAGACTTGTCAACACTTTTGCTGACAAGTTTGTTGTGCAGCGCGGAAGGCCGACCCGGTGGGTCAAGCTCGCGTGCACCGGCCGCGCCACGCATGCAGCGCAACACGCAGACCGCCGCTCGCGTCACCGCAGCGCGACGCGCGCAACAAGACACGCGCCGCCTTGCAGGCGGCGCGCTGTTCGATATCCATGGGGAACCCGCCGCCGGGGCCGGCGTGCGGGCAGAGGAAGGCGCGCCTTACTGTGGCAGCGCCAGCAACCCGGTGATCCGCTCGCAGCGCTTGCGGTCGCCCTCGCGGGCCAGGCCCGGCTGCGCGCACCAGGCCAGCAGCAGCTGGTCGCCGGTGTGCGGCTTGTCGGTGGCGGCGCGCTTGAAGCGATCGCGCAGCTGCTTGACCTGCACTGCCACGCGTTGCGCCTGCAGATCGGGCGGACTGTCGAGGCCGAGCAGCAGTTCGAGTTCGATCAGCGTGTCCTGGCGCGCGACAGCGCCGTCCTCGATGCGCTCGATGTAGTCGTAACGCGCATCCTCGTCGTCGAGCGTGCGGCGGGCAGCGTCCAGACGCGCAGCGAGCGCCTTGTCCCAGGCGGCCGGCAGTTGCGGCAGCTGTGCGAAGCGATCGCCGATCGCCTGCACGGCGGCCGCGTCGGGCGCGGCTTCTCCGGCGCCAACGATCAGCGCATCGAGCTCGGCACACGCCAGCTCCTTGTCGAGCAGCGCCTGCCAGGTGCCCGACTCCTGCGCCCGCTTGCGTTGGCGCAGCGCCGCGTCGAGCTTGCCGAGCGCGGCCTTGAAGCGCGCTTCCTGCGCCGCCGGCGCGTGGCCGACTTCGGCGGTCGCCTTGCGCCACTGGTCCTGCAGGTCGCGCTGCGAACGGCGCGTCTGCGTCTCGTCGAGATCGCCGGCGGCGAGCTGTTCGGCCTGCTCGCACAGTTTGACGAACTCCTGCCGCTGCGCGTGCTCGCGTTGGTCGGCCTCCTTGCGGGCGCCCTTGCGCGCATCGAACACCGCATTGCACGCGGCACGGAAGCGCTCCCACAGCGCGCGCTCGTCACGCGGGGCGATCGTCATGCCCTTGGCATGCACCTGCCAGCGCGCCTGCAGATCGCGCGCCTGCGACGGCGCGTCGCGATCGAGCGCTTTGGCGGCCAGCGCCTGCGCCTCGACGATCATCGCCTCACGCTCGGCCTTGGCCTGCTGGCGCGCCGCCGACAAGGCGTCGCGCAGCGGCGCCAGCGCCGTCTTCATGCGGGTATCCAGCTTCTTCCAGTGACCGGGCTCGACGCTGCCGAGCGTGGTGCCGTGCCAGGTGGTATCGGTGGTGCGCAGCCACTGCTCGATCGCGCGCCAGTCGCGCGGCTCGGCCAGCAACGTGGTGGCATGCAGCGCCGCGGCGTCGATGAACTCGGCGCGCTGCTTGCGCGCCTGCTTGTGCTGCGCGGCCACCTCGGCAAAGTGACGCGCCGCCGGCGCATACGCCTTCTCGCAGGCACCATCAAAGCGCTCCCACAGCGGCTTGGGCACGCCGGCGTGCTGCTCATCGAGTTTCTTCCACTCGGCGCGCAACTGCTGCACGTCGCGCGCCAGCTCGGCCGGCGGCAAGGTCGTCTGCTGCGCCAGCGCCTCGGCGCGCTCGCACAGCTGGATGCGCACGCTCTCCTGGCCGAACTTCTGCCAGCGTTCGAGATCCCCGAGTTGCTGCACCACGCGGCTCAGGCGCTGCACGGTGGGCTTGGGCAACAGGCCGGCGGCGAGCTTGAGCGCGCGCGCCTCGTCGGCAGCGGCGCGTGCCTGCTGCAGCTGACCGGCCAGCAGCGCCTGCTCGGCAGCGATCAGCAGCGTATGCAACTGCTGTTTCGCCGCGCCCTGCTCGTGCTGCACGCCGCGCACGGCCGCGAGCCGGCGCTGTTCGATCACGGTCAGCGCCGCGTCCAGCCGCTGCGTCAGCGCCGGAATGCGACCGGCCTCGTCGAGCGCCTGCCAGCGTGCGGGCAACTGCGCATCGTCGATCGACGTATCGGCGGCGAGCGCTTCGGCTTCGACCACCAGCGCTTCGGCCGCGGCCAGGGCCGGTGCCGCCTGTTCCCAGTGTTCGATCTGCGCGCCGACCTGCATCAGCGTCTCGGCCGCACGGCTGTTCTCGAGACGCGACGCCTCGGCCGACAGTTCCTGCCACCGCGCGCGTGCCTGCCCCAGCGCGTCGCCGGTGGGCGTTGCGCGCATCGACTCCTGCAGCGCGGCGAGGCCCTGCTCGAAGCGGGCCTGCGCGCGCTGCGCCTCGCTCTCGCGATCGAAGCGCGCCTGCAACTGCTGGCCGGCGGCATCCCAGCGCGCGCGCCGCGGCGCATCATCACCGAGATCGAGCGCCTTCCAGCGGCGCTCGAGTTCCACCGCGGCCATCACGATCGGGCCCGGTTGCACGACGAGCGCGTCGGCCTGCGCGAGGATGGCGTCGGCCTCGGCCACGTCCTTGTCGTGCTTGACGAGCGCATCCAGGCGATGGCGCGCCAGCCGCGCCACCCCGCGGTCACGGTCGTTGAAGCTTTCGAACAGGCGGCGCAGCTGCTCGGGCGCATGCACCCGCTCGGCTGCCGCCAGACGCAGCGGCGCATGCGCGGCCGCCAGCGCAACATCGGTCAGCACCGCCTCATTGCCGATTCCATCGAGCGCATGCGCGCGGCGGCCGGCATCCTGCGCGTGCAGTGCGACCTCGGCGCGGATGGCATCGGTGCAGTGGGGCGCGGAGAGGATCTCGCGTGCCGCAGTATCGTCGGCGGTGGCGGCCAGCAGCGGGCCGAGCGTGGCGGCAATGGCTTCGCGCACCAATGAGTCCGTATCAGCAGCGAGGGCGGCCGACAGCGCGGCAAGGTCCACGCAGCGCCGGGCGGCCGCAGCACGCACCTCGGGCGCGGGATCGTCACGCAGCAACAGCGCCAGGTCCGGTGCGTCGGGCGGCAGGGCGGCCACGCCGGCCACGCGTCGCGCGGCCTCCGGGTGTTGATGCAGGGGCGAACCAAAGATCTTGTTGAGCACGATGCGATTCGAAGTGGCAAGGCAAGCCGGTCAGGCGCGTTCGCATGCTGAAGCGGGTGCGGTGCTCAGCCTTGCAAGGCGGTGGACGCGCTCCGCAGACGGAGCGGCAGGACAGCCGCAACCCGACGAAGACGGGGTACGCGGCAGCGCATGCGCCGTGATTTTCGCAGCAAAACGCCCGGCTCACCTGAACCGGTGTCAACACGCCACACCGGCGGGCGAACCGCGACTGCGGGCACGCCCGGATCGCGCTGCCGGCGCCGCCCGCTAAGCTCGACCCCATTTCTGTCCACCCCGGCTGTCCGCCGCAGCTGTCCACCGCGGCGCCCGGCCGGCTTGTTGCCGGTACACCGCTCTGCATCCATGACCCTGACCCTGCATCGCGGCAGCACGCCGCTGCTCGTGAGCATGCCGCACGTGGGAACACAGATTCCCGAGGCGCTGCGGCCAGCCTTTGTCGAGCGGGCGCTCGCCACCGAAGACACCGACTGGTTTCTCGACCGCCTGTACGGCTTTGCCCGCGGCCTGGGCGCGAGCCTGCTGGTGCCACAGATGAGCCGCTACGTGATCGACCTGAACCGCCCGAGCGACAACCAGCCGATGTACCCCGGCCAGAACAACACCGAGCTGTGCCCGACGCGGGCCTTTACCGGCGAGCCGCTGTACCGGCCCGGCTGCGCACCCAATGCGCAGGAGATCGGCACGCGGGTAGAGCGCCACTGGCAGCCGTATCACGACGCCCTGCAGCAGGAGCTGCAGCGCATCCGCGCCGAGCACGGCCATGCGGTGCTGTTCGATGCGCACAGCATCAAGGGCGAACTGCCATGGCTGTTCGACGGCGCGCTGCCGGACCTCAATCTGGGCACCGTGAGCGGCACCAGCTGCGCGCCGTCGCTGCGCGACGGACTGGCCGCGGTGCTCGGCGCGCAGTCGCGCTTCTCGTTCGTGATCGACGGTCGGTTCAAGGGGGGCTACATCACGCGCCAGTACGGCCGCCCGACGCAGGGCGTGCATGCGGTGCAGCTCGAAAAGAGCTGGCGCACCTACATGGACGAGGCCCCACCTTACCGCTGGGACGACGCACGCGCGGCCGAGCTGACTCCGCTGCTGCGCGGGCTGGTGCAGGCGATGATCGACTGGCGGCCGGCATGACGCCACCGCTGCTGTGGACGCCGCGTGCCTGGGTCGACGGCGGCTGGCGGCTCGACGTCTTGCTGCGCGTGGACGGTGACGGCCGCTGGGCCGAGGTGCGGCCCGACACGCCGCCGCCGCCGGACGCGCAGCACCTGCCCGGCGCCGCCCTGCCCGGCCTGGTGAACGCGCACAGCCATGCGTTCCAGCGCGCCTTCGCCGGCCTGGCAGAGCGGCGCGACGGCGAGCGCGATGACTTCTGGAGCTGGCGCGAGCAGATGTACGCGGTGGCGCTGCGCATCGGCCCCGCGCAACTGCGCGCCGTGGCCGCGCAGCTGTACTGCGAACTGCTTACCGGCGGCTACACGCAGGTCTGCGAGTTCCACTACCTGCATCACGCGCCCGACGGCAGCCGCTATGCGGACCCGCTGGCGATGAGTCAGGCGCTGGCCGAGGCAGCGGCGGACACCGGCATCGGGCTGACGCTGCTGCCGGTGCTGTACGAGCGCGCCGGCTTCGACGCGCCGCGCCTGCGCGACGACCAACGCCGCTTTGCCACCACGGCCAACGACGTGCTGGCAATGCACGATGCCATCAGCCGATGGCAGCTGCCGCGCGTCAATGCCGGCGTGGCGATCCACTCGCTGCGCGCGGCCGCCCCGGCATCGATCGCACAGCTGGTCAGCGGCATGGAAAGCCGCGATGGGCCGATCCATGTCCACGTGGCTGAACAGACTGGCGAGGTCGATGCCTGCCTCGCAGCGACCGGCCAGCGACCGATCGACTGGCTGCACAGCCACGTGGCGCTCGACCCACGCTGGCACCTGGTGCACGCCACGCACGCACAGCCAGAGGAGATCGCCGCCGTGTCGCGCAGCGGTGCCGGCATCGTGCTGTGCCCGACCACCGAGGCCAACCTCGGCGACGGTCTCACCGACGTGCCGACCTGGCTCGCGCACGACGTAACGATGTCGGTCGGTTCGGACAGCCACGTCTGCCGCACCTGGCCGCAGGAACTGCGCCTGCTCGAATACGGCCAGCGCCTGACGCTGCGCCAGCGCAACATCGCCGCCGCCCCGGCGCGCGGCCAACCGTCCACCGCGGCACGCCTCTTCGAGCCATGCATCCACGGCGGTGCATCCGCGGCCGGCTTCGACACCTGGGGCCTGCGCACCGGCTCGCGCGCCGACCTGCTGGTGCTCGATGCACGCGCCCCGGGCCTGCTCGGCGTGGCCGATGAACATGCGCTCGACGCGCTGGTGTTTGCCACCGATGCGCCGGCGTTCGCCGAAGTCTGGGTGGCCGGCCAGCGCGTGGTCCAGCAAGGCCGCCACATCGATCGCGAGCCGATCGCTGATCGATTTGCGGCGGCGGTGCATGCGTTGGCGGATTGAGATGCGGAAAGGGAAGATGCTGCTTCGCTCGCCAACCAAAGTGCGACCGGGTACTTTGCGCGTGTTAAGAGCACCTTAAAGCGGACGTTCGGGGCGCCCGAGGTCGGCCAGGAAGAGCCATTCACGTCCGCGGAGTGAAGGGCAGCAACAGACTGATCTGCGACGTTCGGCTTTTCGCGCCGACAGTCGGCGATGTGGCCCCATCCGGTCGTTCGAAGGGCTGCGTACATCGTCGACAAAAGCCTCCGCTACTCGGCCACTAGTCGGCTCCCTCAAACTCTGTAAAGCGCAGCCGCTGGGCCCCCATGCGCGGATGCCATGCCACCTCGAGGCCTTGCCGCTGTTCGCCAGGCAGCGAGTACAGCACGTTCACCGCGAGGTCACCCACGTTGTAGAACCAGGTGGCGAAGTACACCTTGCCATCCAACTGTGCCGTGTGGACGTCGCTTCCGCCGGCCATTTCAAGTGGCAAAGGCAGGTGACCAAACGCCAGGAAGAGATGCGGGGACGGGTGTTCGTTGGTGATGGCGTCGGCGAGCGGAGCGATGTCAATTGGGATTCCTCCCTCCACTACGAGGCAGCCAAGCAGTTTCGTGAAGTACAGATGCACGCAGCGCATCGCGCGGCGAGTGTCGTACGGGAACAGCCAGTTGGCGCGGAAAGAGCCCTGTGCCAGCAGCCTCGGCAACGCCGCGCGCAGTTCCCTCGAGCAGTGCTCCCAGGCGTAGTCGTAGGGCTGTGTGCGCTTGCTGTTGCAACTCAGGCAGATGCGATGCGCGAATTTCAGCGTATCCGACTTCAGGCTGCCGACGCGGACGTTACGTCGGCGGGGTTTGCCGGGGCGATGATTGGCGCTGAAATAGAGTGGCCGCTGCTGCGAAGGCTTGCCGAACAACTCTTTGAGGTCGGAGGCTTTGGCCAAGTGCTCACGCGTTGCGGCCTCCTCGTCGCCGCAAATCCAGCACTTCATGTCAGTTCCTTCCTCAGCCACAAGGGACGAATCGTCCGACAACGACGTCATCAGGCGGCTCGGACTCGCGATTGCCGCCCCGGCATCCAGCGCGAGGGGCCGGCGCTAGTGCCGTGCCTGTGCGGTCCGCGAGCCAGATAACTCACCACTTCGCCCACCCGTTCGATCGTCGCGGGGGTGCCACGCGTCTGGCCTGCGACCAGAATCGTTCGGATCGACTGCTCCTGACCCATGTAGCGATCGGTGCCCGGCTACGAGCGCTTCCAGGACCTCGACCGCCCGATCCGCGTGCGACGCGCTGATTTTCGCCAGCCAATCGACCACGCGATAGGCGCTCGACGGGGCAAATCCCTTTGCATCCATCCTCACGCCTTCTACGCGACAACGGACTTACCAAACCTGTTCTGGCAGACTTCAACGCGCTACAAGAATTAGCCGCTCTGCCGAGGGGCCGCTTCCAAAGAGGAACGACTTGTACAACCTGTTCGTGACGGCGCAGGACGGCGCCTGGAATGGCCTCGGATACGAATACGACCGCGGCCGATTCCTTGAATACACGCCCGACGAGCTTGTCGAAAGCTTCAAGGATTTGAAGAGCCGTCAACTTGACGCTCTACGGGCACTCCCATGTCTCTTTGCTTATGAGGGCAAGCAGCCGATGCGTATCGGCAGGCTGAAGTCCATCAAGCTCCGCGGGCGTTCGCTTGCCATCGATTTCACTCTCGACGAGGCCATTCCGGCGATCCCATTCGCCAGCATAGATCCGCTGCGCACGCTGCTTGACATTCGCGACTGGGAGCTGCACCGCACCCATTGGGCGGTCAAGGACGAAGACCTGATCGCGATCCTTCGTGACGCCGATCTCATACCTCCTGACGTGGTCCAACCCGTCATTGAAGAGCGTCCTGCTCCCGAACCACCTGAGAGTCAGGTCGACTCCGTAGGAGCGTTCGTTACCGCCGTCTTGGCTCTCAAACAGAAAGGGAAAGAAGTCTTCTATCGGGGACACTCCAGCAAGGCCAGATATCGCCTCGAGCCCTCCGTCTTTAGGAAGAACGCAGCGGGCGACTACATTCATCTCGACAATGAGGATCGGATGTATCGGGAGTTGCTTGTCGCAAACTCGAGCGATTTTCAATCCGACATCTACAGCCTCGACCGTCTCGTTCGAATGCAGCACTACTCGCTTCCCACTCGCCTGCTAGACATCACGTCGAACCCGCTGATCGCCCTGTACTTCGCATGCCGTAGCCACGGCGAGAAACTGGAGGGCGCCAAAGTGATCCCGGAAGAGCCGGGCGAGGTCATCGTCTTCTTCATCGGATCAGACGACATCAAGTACTTTGATTCCGACACGGCCAGTTGCCTGGCCAATCTGGCGCGACTTCCCAGAGTCCAACGTGACTCCTTGGACTTCGCCCTGGCGAGCGTGCCGTTCAACAAGCAGCCGGCGGTGAAGCGACTGCTTCACTTCGTCAAAGAGGAAAAGCCCTTCTTTGAACCTCGAATTCAGAAGGGCGACCTGCGCAGCGTCTTCTGTGTCAAGGGCAAGCGAAGTAACGACCGCATTTCGTTCCAATCTGGCGCGTTTCTGCTGTTTGGCCACGATGCCGTTCTCGACGAACTGGGCACACCGAAGATCGGCGTGACCCGCATTGGAGTAAGCAACAAGAAGGCAATGCTCGAGGAACTAGACCAGCTCGGCATCAACGAGCGGACTGAACCGCCCCGGCTTTACCGGAGACTCCGATTCTTGAGAGGATGGAGTCATGAACAAGACGAACAAGCGGTATTCACCGGAGGTGCGAGAACGTGCAGTGCGGCTGGTCCTGGACCA
>JALHMQ010000051.1 GCA_022843955.1 Burkholderiaceae bacterium | reverse complement strand
CGACCCTTCAGCGACATCCGCGGCCCTGAACTCGTCGCCCCGAAGCTGCCGGTCGTGTCCGCGCGGAAGCCCCCAAAGGATGCCCGGCAGCGGTGGGCACACACAAGTGGGCGACACACGGGGCGATTGAGTCGCAGCATGCGGCCAGAGACGGTACGGGCTCACCAACTTGGGAGCTTCGCGTGCAAGCAATCGGCTGGCAGCCCGTGCGGGCGCCCGATGGCGCCCCGATCCACTACGAGCGCCCGAGCGCCACCTCCCTGAGCAGACCACGCTGCACCGCCTGGTGCAGCAGCATGCGGCCAGCTTCATTGCGCACGCAGATCCTCAAAAAGCGGTGACGACTTCGCTTCGCCTCGACGTCACACGCCGCAGAGTGACGAATTTGTTCCGCGAACCCCAGAAACTCCCGTCGTTGCTGGGCATTGGGCGCTTGCAACTCGGCGCCAAAGATCGAGTGACGACTCTTGTCTCACGATCGTGACGACTTTGCTCTGGTCTACGGACATCGAGGCCACCGCGTTCCAACCTGCGAACGATGGCCGCCCACAGCGTAGCGTTTCCAACGTGCGCGTCCCCAAGTCTGGTGCGCCGACGCTCGCGACGAGCCGGCCAGACTGATGCTCGTCTGATCAGGTGAGTCGAACCTCACCTGTTTGGATGATCGATATTCACTGCGCCGCAGGATTCGCAATTTTGCACGCTCTCTCAGCATCTGCACTGCCAACCGAGCCAACGGGTGGCTGATCTGGTGTCGAACGGGATCGCCTCCCGCCGCGACGTCGTCGACTGAGAAGGAGCATAGCGGTGGCCATTTACGAGTATCAATGTGATCAGGACGGCTTGTTTGACAAGACCATGCCCATCGGGACAGCGCCGGGGTCTGTCCCGTGCGCGAAGTGCGGAAGCCAGGCCCGCAGGGTTTTCTCAGCGCCGATGTTCCGGTCAACGTCACGAAGCGCGTGGACGGCCGCAATGGACCACGCGAACAAGAGCCGTTACGAACCCGAAGTTGTCAACTCGTTGCCTTCCACGGGCGCCCCGAGTCGGACGCTCTCACTGACCCCCAAGCTGCGCGGCCTGCCCCGGCCATGACGCCACGGTCGCCTTCGCCGTTGCGATCGTTTGGTTCGATCTCAGGGCGCGGCGCTCAAGGACGCCGGCAACCGACCCCACGGAATGAGGTGCGGCGATGGGCACAGGGGGCACCAAATCAACCATGAAAGGAGACGACATCGGTCAATCAAACGCGCAATGTGTCACCCGTTCGCATCGTCATGCAACCAACGAATGAGAGGTCTGGATATGCCCAAGAATCTGTTCCCGCTGGACAACAGCAAGAAGTTCACCAATCAGAAGCACGTCGGCCACAACCGCTGGCACCCGGACATTCCGGCGAACGTGACCGTGAAGCCGGGCGAGGTCTTCCGCGCCGATTGCCGTGAGTGGTTCGACGGCGCCATCAAGAACGACGACTCAGCAGATGACATTCGCAACGCCCCGCTCGCCGGCGTGCACGTTCTGTCCGGACCGTTCCGCGTCGAGGGGGCGGAGCCGGGCGACCTGCTGATCGTCGACATCCTCGAGATCGACTCTTGCGATCAAGAGGATTCGGGGCCCCTCTCAGGCATGGGGTGGGGCTACACGGGCGTGTTCGCCAATAAGAACGGCGGCGGCTTCCTCACGGAGCGGTTTCCCGATGCCTACAAAGTCATCTGGGACTTCAATGGCGACGTTGCCACCTCGCGCCATATTCCGGAGTGCTCCTACGTCGGCATCCACCACCCAGGCTTGATGGGCACCGCGCCATCCGCCGAACTATTGGCGAGGTGGACGAAACGCGAAACTGCACTGATCGCAACCGACCCGTACCGTGTCCCGCCGCTGGCCCTGCCGCCGCTGCCCGACAGTGCAATCCTGGGCTCGCTCAAGGGTGCCGACTTCGAGCGGGTCTCCAAAGAGGCGGCCCGGACGGCCCCGCCCCGGGAGAACGGCGGCAACCAGGACATCAAGAACCTGACTGCGGGGAGTCGGGTCTTCTATCCGGTGTTTGTCTCGGGTGCCAACCTGTCGTTTGGCGACCTGCACTTCTCGCAGGGCGACGGCGAAATCACGTTCTGCGGCGCGATCGAGATGGGCGGCTTCATGGATCTGCGCGTTGACCTGATCAAGGGCGGAATGGAGAAGTACGGCGTACGCGAGAACGCCATCTTCATGCCCGGGATCCGCGATCCGCAGTATTCCGAATGGATCGCGTTCTCCGGCGTCTCGGTGGACAGCAAGGGCAAGCAGCACTACCTCGACTCTTGGCTGGCCTACCAGAACGCCTGCAATCACGCCATCGACTACATGATGAAGTTCGGCTACACGGACATCCAGGCGTACATGATCCTCGGGACGGCGCCGGTCGAAGGCCGCTTGTCCGGCGTGGTGGACATCCCGAACGCGTGTTCCACGATCTACATCCCCAGGTCGATCTTCGACTTCGACATTCGACCGTCGGCGACGGGCAAGCCGCACCAGGTGAAGCAGGGCATGCAAGTGCCGCGCTCGGCGAACTGATACGAACGCTCGTTCAAGCGGCGAGAGTACTCAAGGTTCGTTGAAAACGCACAGGCCGCGTCCCGGTCCGCTGAGGCCGGGACGGGTCTGCATTGGTTCGGTCATTGATGGAGGAGAACACCATGTTGGGATTGGCTTTGTTTTACGTCGGCGCCGTCTTGTGTCTGAACGGGCTCTGGTTGCTCGGACGCATCGGCGACAACGAGATTGCTGTCATCGACATCTTCGTCGGCGGCATCACGCTGCTGGTATCGCTCTACCTCGCGTTCGGGCCAGGTTCCGATGCCGGGTCCATCAAGGCCGCAGCGCTGACGCTGATGTTCACCTTCACCTATTTCTGGGTGGCAATGAACCGGTACAACGGGGCTGACGGGCGCGGATTGGGCTGGTTCTCCCTGTTCGTCGCGATCACGGCCGTGCCGGTCACGATCCAGACACTGAGCGGCGCGACCACCATATGGGGCACTTGGTTCGGCCTTTGCTGGGCAGCTTGGGGGGTGCTGTGGTTCCTGTTCTTTCTCCTTCTGGTCGGCAAGAAACCCATTGCCAAGCTTGCCGGTGCGGTCGCCGTCGCCGAAGGTGTGTTGACCGGCTGGCTCCCGGGCTACCTGCTTCTCGACGGCCTGATGAAGTAGCCACCTTGCCGCCCTTGCGCGGCCGATTGACTCCAGATCGATCGCCGATCGCTGTCGACGCAACCGCACGACTCCACCGAGCCGGGCTCTCAGTCGTCTGGTGAGGCCGCATCGACTAAACAGGACCAGCGACGATGCCAACGTATGACTACCACTGTGCAAGCTGTGGCGACTTCCGGGAGATCCGACCGATGAGCGAGTCACGAACGCCGCAGCCCTGCCCAGACTGCGGCGGGGCATCCGAGAGGTTGCTCTCGGCCCCGTTTCTCGCTCGAGGTGATCAGCCGCGGCCTGCTGGAGGCAATTCGCCCGGCAATGGGCGCGTACCGTGGCGCACGGCCTGCGGGCTCGGTTGTTCGCACGCCCATTGAGCGGCTCACTGGTTCGCCCACACCACGGGGAATGATTCAAAGGCGCGCAAGCCCGGCGCTTGGGTAGGCTTTGGAAGCTGCCAGTTCGGCGCCCAATTCAGCTCGGGTGCCGCGCCGATGGTGTTGCCGCGCTGCGCACCGAGCCTGCGACGTGAACCCGACCCGACCGGCGCCCATTCGCACCCAGCCTGTGACCCCAAACTCAGGATGAACAGCCAAACGATTCCCCTCGCAACGTTGAAGATCGAAGTCTCGAAGCAGCGCAAGCGCCAGGCTCCGAAAGGCCGGCGCGTCGACCCGGGCGCGCTCGAAGACGTGCAGCGCCTGCTCGGCAACGAGTCGCGCCAGCGCGACCTGCTGATCGAGCACCTGCACAAGATCCAGGACAGCTTAGGCCACCTGTCGTCGGCCCACCTCGCCGCGCTGGCGCAGGAGATGCACCTGGCGCAGACCGAGGTCTACGAGGTCGCGAGCTTCTATCACCACTTCGACATCGTCAAAGAAGGCGAAGTGGCGCCGCCCGCTTTGACAGTCAGAGTCTGTGACGGCCTGTCGTGCGAGATGGCCGGCGCGCGTGACCTGCTCGCCCGTTTGCCGACGTTGCTGGGCAAAGACGTGCGTGTGATCGCAGCGCCGTGCATCGGCCGCTGCGAACAGGCGCCGGCGGTGGCGGTCGGCCAAACCGCCGTGCCGAACGCGAGCTGCGAGACGGTGGCGGCCCAGGTCGCGGCCACGCCGAAGCGTGACCTGCCCGAAGGCCACATCGACCACGCCGCGTACCTGGCCAGCGGTGGCTACGCGCTGCTGAAGGCCTGCGACGCGGGCGAGCGTGATGTCGAATCCATCATCACCACGCTCGAACATTCCGGCCTGCGCGGCCTGGGCGGCGCGGGTTTCCCGACCGGGCGCAAGTGGCGCATCGTGCGCGCCGAAGCCGCGCCGCGCCTGATGGCGGTGAACATCGACGAAGGCGAACCGGGCACCTTCAAGGATCGGGTCTTGCTCGAAACCGACCCGCACCGCTTCCTGGAGGGCATGCTCATCGCGGCCTGGGCCGTCGGCATCCAGCGGGTCTACATCTATCTGCGCGACGAGTACCACGCCTGCCGCGCGCTGCTCGAAACCGAGCTCGAGAAGCTGCGCGCACATCCGCCGATCGCTTCGATGCCCGAGATCATCCTGCGCCGCGGCGCCGGCGCCTACATCTGCGGCGAAGAGTCGGCGATGATCGAATCGATCGAAGGCAAAAGGGGCATGCCGCGCCTGCGCCCGCCTTATGTGGCGCAGGTCGGCCTGTTCGGCCGGCCGACGCTGGAACACAACTTCGAAACGCTGTACTGGGTGCGCGAGCTGGTCGAAAAAGGCGGCGAGTGGTTCGCCTCGCACGGCCGCCACGGTCGCAAGGGCCTGCGTTCGTTTTCGGTCTCGGGCCGCGTGAAAAACCCCGGCATGAAGCTCGCGCCGGCCGGCATCACGATCCAGGAACTGATCGACGAATACTGCGGCGGCATGCAGGCCGGCCACACGTTCTACGCCTACCTGCCGGGCGGTGCGTCGGGTGGCATTCTGCCGGCGACGATGAACACGATTCCGCTCGACTTCGACACGCTGCAGCCCTACGGTTGTTTCATCGGCTCGGCCGCGGTGATCGTGTTGTCGGATGCCGACACAGCCACCGACGCAGCGCGCAACATGATGCGATTCTTCAAGCACGAGAGTTGCGGCCAGTGCACGCCCTGCCGCAACGGCACGGCCAAGGCCTCGGCGCTGATCGAACAGAAGAGCTGGGACGTCGACCTGCTCGCCGACCTGTCGGCCGTGATGCGCGATTCGTCGATCTGCGGGCTGGGCCAGGCCGCGCCGAACCCGGTCGACTGCGTCGTGAAGTACTTTCCGCAAGAGCTGGTCTGACCCTCGGGCAAGAACATGAACGCGATCACCAAATACGAAGCCCTTCACCTCGAAGCGCCGCTTGTCGAGTTCCAGCTCAACGGCCGCGACGTGCAGGGCCGCGCCAGCGAGACGATCATCGAGATCGCGAAGCGCGAAGGCATAGCGATCCCGCACCTTTGCTACAAGGCCGGCATGGAAGCGGTGGGCAACTGCCGCTCGTGCATGGTCGAGATCGCCGGTGAACGGGTGCTCGCCCCGTCGTGCTGCCGCGCACCGACCGCCGGCATGAAGGTCACGACCGACAGCGAACGCGCCATCAAGTCGCAGAAGCTCGTGCTGGAGTTGCTGCTCTCCGACATGCCCGAGACGGCCTACACCCGCCACAACGAAGTCGACGACTGGGCGCGCAAGCTCGGCGTGGGCAAACCGCGTTTCGAAGCGCGGGCGAAGGTCGTGCAAGACCTGTCGCACCCTGCCATCGCGGTCAACCTCGACGCCTGCATCCAGTGCACACGCTGCGTGCGCGCCTGCCGCGACGAACAGGTCAACGACGTGATCGGTCTCGCCTTCCGCGGCGACCAAGCGAAGATCGTGTTCGACATGGACGACCCGATGGGCGCCTCCACCTGCGTGGCCTGCGGCGAATGTGTGCAGGCCTGCCCGACCGGCGCCTTGATGCCGGCGCGCGACGTGGCGCTGGCCGTGCCCGACAAACAGGTCGAGTCCGTGTGCCCGTACTGCGGTGTCGGTTGCCAGCTCACCTACAACGTGAAAGACGACAAGATCCTGTTCGTCGAAGGCCGTGACGGCCCGGCGAACCAGGAGCGCCTGTGCGTGAAGGGGCGTTACGGCTTCGACTACGCGCACCACCCGCACCGCCTCACGGTGCCGCTGATCCGGCGCGAAGGCGTGCCGAAGAACGGCGACTTCGTGATGGACCCCGACCACGTGATGAGCGTGTTCCGCGAAGCGACGTGGGAAGAAGCGTTGGAGCTCGCCGGCGGCAAGCTGGCGCAGATCCGCGACACGCACGGTGGCAAGTCGCTCGCCGGTTTCGGCTCGGCCAAGGGCAGCAACGAAGAGGCCTACCTGTTCCAGAAGCTGGTGCGCACCGGCTTCGGCAGCAACAACGTCGACCACTGCACGCGGCTGTGCCACGCGTCTTCGGTCGTGGCCCTGCTCGAAGGCATCGGCTCGGGGGCAGTATCGAACCCGGTGATGGACGTGACCAAGGCCGAGGTCGTGCTGTTGATAGGCGCGAACCCGACCGTGAACCACCCGGTCGCGGCCACCTGGATCAAGAACGCGATCAGGAATGGCACCAAGCTGATCGTCTGCGACCCGCGCCGTTCCGACCTGGTGCGCGTGGCGCACCGCTTCGTGCAGTTCAAGCCCGACACCGACGTGGCGCTGCTCAACGCGATGATGAACGTGATCGTGACCGAAGGCCTCGTCAACGAAGCGTTCATCGCCAGCCGCACCATCGGCTTTGATGAACTGCGCAAGAACGTCGAAGGTTATTCACCCGAGGCGATGGCGCCGATCTGCGGCATCGACGCCGACACGATCCGCGACGTGGCACGCCTGTTCGCCACCTCGAAAGCCTCGATGATCCTGTGGGGCATGGGCGTGTCGCAGCACGTGCACGGCACTGACAACGCGCGCTGCCTGATCGCGCTGTCTCTGATGACCGGCCAGATCGGCCGCCCCGGCACCGGCTTGCACCCGCTGCGCGGCCAGAACAACGTGCAGGGAGCGTCGGATGCGGGTTTGATCCCGATGATGCTGCCCGACTACCAGCACGTCTCGCAGCCCGCGGTGCGCGCGAGCTTCGAGCAGGCCTGGAAGCTGCCCGCCGGCACGCTCGACGCCGAGCCGGGCCTGACCGTCGTGGAAGTGATGCACGCGATCAAGGCCGGCGGCATTCGTGGCATGTACGTGATGGGCGAGAACCCGGCGATGTCGGACCCCGACGCCAACCACGCACGTGAAGCGCTCGCCGCGCTGGAGCACCTGGTCGTGCAGGACATCTTCCTGACCGAAACCGCCTACCTCGCCGACGTGGTGCTGCCGGCCAGCGCCTTCCCGGAGAAGGACGGCAGCTTCACCAACACCGACCGGCTGGTGCAGATGGGCCGCCAGGCCATCAACCCGCCGGGTGATGCGCGGCAAGACCTGTGGATCATCCAGCAGATCGCAAAACGCCTCGGCCTGGACTGGCAGTACGGCCACGTCTCCGAAGTGTTCGACGAGATGCGTCACACGATGCCGAGCATCGCCGGCATCACCTGGGAGCGGCTCGACCGCGAACATGCCGTCACCTACCCGTGTGTCAAGGAGGGCGACCCCGGCGATTCGGTCGTCTTCACACAAACCTTTCCACGCGAGAGCGGTCGTGCGCAGTTCGTACCGGCCGACATCATCCCGGCCAACGAACGCCCCGACGCCGAGTACCCGATGGTGCTGATCACCGGCCGCCAGCTCGAACACTGGCACACCGGCAGCATGACGCGGCGCGCGACCACGCTCGACACGCTCGAGCCCGATCCGGTCGCGCTGGTGCACCCGCTCGACCTGGCGGCCATGGGCGGCAAGCCCGGCGACGTGGTGACGATCGCCTCACGCCGGGGCGAGGTGGTGCTGTACGCGCGGGCCGATGAAAGCTCGCCGCGTGGCGCTGTGTTCGTGCCCTTCTGCTACTACGAAGCGGCGATCAACCGACTGACCAACGCGGCACTCGACCCGTTCGCGAAGATTCCCGAATTCAAGTACTGCGCGGTCCGCGTAACGCTTGGCGGCGTGGCGCCGGCCCAAGGCAGTTATGGGGGTGGTCAGGCGGCGCTCCGTTGATCGGCGCTCTCCCCCGCTTCAATGGGAGGCCTTGCGGCCATTCATCAGGAACTCGTACACGTCGGCAGGCGCGCACGCAGGGGCCAATGCATCACCCTGACCCAGATCACAGCCCTCCCACTTGAAGAACTGCGCGTCGCTGTCGGATGATATGCCGTCGGCAATGGCTACGATGTTTAGCGTCTGCGCCAATGCAATCAACGAGCGCGCCATCGCTATCCGCTCGGCATCAGCGGTCACCTCGCGCACGAAGATGCGGTGAATCTTCAGTCGGTCGGGAACCAGACGGTTCAATCGTTGAAGGGAGATCGTCTGCGCACCAAAGTCGGTCAACGTGAATGTTACGCCCAGGGAGCGCAGTGCTGCCACGGCGGCTCGCATGTCGACTTGGTCGCTGAGCAAGGTCGCTTCGCTGACCAGCAGATCCAGCGTGCCACGCGCAAAGCCGCTGTCGCGCACCGTCTCGGTGATCGCCTCGAGCGTGCCGCAATCGCCCAGGCTTTCTGCGACAAGCGGTACCGAAACTGTCACAGACCCACCAAAACTCTCCCGCCATGATCGCGACCAAAAGCAAGCCTGCGCGAGCAGCCACAGGACAAGGCGACGTCGGGCCGGGCCCTCGGGCAAAACATCGCTGACGCGTGCGGCCGGTAGCAGACCCAAGGATGTCTTCCACTGCGGCACCAGCTCGATACCGGTGACTTGGTTCGACGCCAGCGCAATCTCGGGTTGCGCCTGCATCAGGACAGAATCGCCGTCGCGTGTCTGCGCCAGTTCCATCGCCAGCAGCCTTCGCGGCGCGTCGAGTTCATGTGGCATCGCCCACTGCACTTCGCGTTCCCGCGCGAAACGCAGTGAGCGTGCGTGGCGATAGTTCCTGAGTGCCGAAATGACGATCGAGTGCAAGCGCTGCGCCGTGATGTCGGTCTTCAGGAAGTAGCCGTTGATCTCGTAGCGCAGCACGACGTCCCGCTCGGGTGCCATGCCCGGTTGGCCGGTGCGCAGCACGATTTGCATGTCGCTGTCGCGGCGCTGTTCGCGAACATGTTGCACTAGCGCGATGCCGGCATCGTCAGTCTCCATCACGACGTCGAGCAGGACCAGCGCCACGTCGCGGTGCCTAGCCAGGACATCGCGCGCCTGCGCGGCAGAGTTGGCGCTGAGCAGTTCGATATCACGGCCTTCGAAACTTAGGCCGGACAGGATCAGGTTCGACACTTCGTGGACTGCCGGCTCGTCGTCGACAAGCAAGACCTTCCAGCGCGCCGCATCGGCCAGAGCTTGGGATTCAAGGTTCATCGGTGGGCCTCCTAGGCAAGGCAGCCAAGAGGCGGCTAACGTCCGGCACGTACCGGGCCACCCTGGGGACGTGCAATACAAAGCGTACCCCAGGTTCGGCGTGGCCCTCGAGGGCGATCGAGCCATCGAGTTGGCGCGTGACGATCTGGTTGACGATGTACAGGCCCAGGCCGCTTCCGCCGATCATTCGACGGGTGGTGAAGAAGGGTTCGAAAACCCGGCCAAGCAGCGCAGGTTCGATGCCCCGGCCGTCGTCGCTGTACTCGATGCGGACTTCGTCGTCTTCGCGCAGCGCGGCTCGAATGAAGATTTGTCCGCGGCCCCCTGGCTCGAACGCGTGCTGCAAGGAGTTGACCGCCAGGTTAGTCACCACCTGCGCCAGCGAGACCGGGTAGCTGTCCATCTGGATGCCGGGCGCGACTTCCATGTTCACCTCGACGTTGGATTCGTCCAGCTTCGGCCGAAGGTCCTGAATGATCTCCTCAAAGTGTTCGCGCAGATCGAAGCGATGCCGCGCTTCGCTGATGCGATCCACTGCGAGCTGCTTGAAGTTCAGCACCAATTGGGACACCCGTCTGGCGTTGGACAGCAAGAGCCGGGCAGACTCGCCCGCGTCGCGCAGGTACTTCTCCTGCGCCGCTGGGTCGAAGCGACCCGCCTGCACCAAGGCTTGGGCGGACTGGGTCCGGTCGCTCAAGTAAGAAGCCGAAGTGACAGCAATCCCGACCGGTGTGTTGATTTCGTGAGCCACACCGGCCACCAGGCCACCGAGCGAGGCGAGTTTCTCGGATTCAACCAGGGTCCGGCGGGTCTGTTCTAGGTGTCGCATCGAACCCAATAGCTCGCGCTCCGACTGCTCCTGGCTCTCGTGCGACAACACGATCCACCAGATTCCCAGCGACGCCAACGCGAGCGTGGCGACATACAGGCGGACCATCACGTTGACGACGCTGGAGTTGGCTGACAGGTCGTGCAGGTCCATGAACCGGTAGGTCAACAGGAATGCAGCCCCCAGCAACGCGGCCGCGACACTCAGCACCCCCAGGAAGCGGCCGACGCGGCGCAACACATGCGGCCGAAAGCGCAGCCCTCCCAGACCAAGTTCCGGCGCTTTGCTCTCCGTCGTCGACGGACGCTTGCAAAAGTCGTGGCAGTGCAGCTCCAGGCCGCAGCACAACGAGCATATCGGCCCGCGATAGAAAGGACAGTGCGCCATGTCGGGCGCCTCGTACTCACGCTCGCAGATGCAGCATTCGACCAGCGTGTGCGCAGCCTTGGCCCGGTAGTGCTGGTCGGGCCGCGCAATGTAGTAGCGGCCGCCGGTGGCGTACGCGATGACGATCGCGGAGACGAACGCGACAACCAGCGCTATGAAACCGAAGAAGGCCTGTGCCAGCACGCCAAGAACGCCGCCGTAGGCAAGCACCGCGACGGCCGAGGCAATCAAGGTGGCGCCACAGCCAACCGGATTGAAGTTGTACAGGTGCGCCCGCTTGAATTCGATGTACGGCGGGCTGATCCCGGTACGCTTGAGCACCACGAGGTCGGCCACGAGCGCGCCGATCCAGGCGATCGCCACCGTCGAGTACACCGACAGCACGGCCTGCAACGTTTCGAAGATCCCCAGCAGCGACAGCAGTAGCGCGATCAACACATTGAACACCAGCCAGACCACGCGCCCGGGGTGGTAGTGCGCCAGCCGCACGAAGCAGTTCGACCACGCCAGCGATCCGCTGTAGGCGTTGGTGACGTTGATCTTGACCTGCGACACGGTGACGAAGACGGTGGCCAGCGCCAGCGCAATCACCGGGGAGCCGACCATGTGCTCGTAGGCATGGACGAACATGTGGATCGGCTCGATCGCCTGTGCCGCGCTGCTTCCCATGCGCAGGGCAAGCACAGCGAGCAAGCTGCCGGCGCAGATCTTGAGCGCCCCGATGACGATCCAGCCTGGACCTGCAGCCAACAGCGCAGTCCACCAGGCCCGGCGGTTCGCCAGTGTCCGGTCGGGCAGGAAGCGCAGGTAGTCGGCTTGCTCGCCAATCTGTCCCAGCAGCGAGAAGAGCACACCCGACGCCACGCCGAAAAGGAGCACGTTGAAGCCCCCACCATCCGCAGCACGGCCGGTGAACGCGGCCCACGCGTGAAGGAGCTCCGGGTCCTTGAACAGGATGAAAACGAACGGCGCCAGCAGGAGTACAACCCAGATCGGTTGCGTCCAGGCCTGCAGCTTGTTGATCAACGTGACGCCGAAGAAAACGATTGGGATGATCACCAAGGAGCACACGAGGTAACCGACGACGAGGTTCAGACCCAGGGCCAGCTGAAGTGCCTGCGCCCAGATTGCAGTTTCGATGGCGAAGAAGATAAAGGTGAACGAGGCGTAGATCAGCGAGGTGATGGTCGAGCCGATGTAGCCGAAGCCGGCACCTCGGGTCAGCAGGTCGATGTCCACGTTGGCCACGCTGCACCAGTAGGCGATCGGCAGGCTCACCAGGAAGATCACCAGCGATACGACCAGCACCGCCGCCATGGCATTTTGGAACCCGAAGCTCAGCGTGATGCTCGCGCCTATGGCTTCGAGGGCGAGGAAAGAGATGCCGCCAATCGCGGTGTTGGCCACGACGCCAGGCGTCCATCGACGATACGAACTCGCCGCGTAGCGCAAAGCGTAATCCTCGAGCGACTCGTTGGCCACCCAGGACTGGTATTCGCGTCGGACTCGAAGCATCGGCTGGGTCGCTCCAACGGAGGCTGTGCTCCGCAACGTCTAGCGTACTTGATTGGTACCGCAAAAGTGCCGCTTCCAAACGCTTCGGGCAACGTGGCGCAGGCATGATGCCAATTGACAGGAACGCTGGGCAGAGCAGAATCGGCCCACGTTGCCAGCTCCTGTGGCTGGCCGCCGCGTCGGCGGGCTGCCCAGCGGCAACGCCAACTGAGTTGCGGCAATAGCTGCGCATGTGCAAAGGTGATTCGATGGGGAGGACGGGTTTGCGCACCGAGAGCCCACCAACACCAAAGTCCCTGGTCCGGGGGATCCATTCGGCTGGCCTCAGCGCAGCCGAATGGCCGGGCGTGCTGGAGCAATTGCGCATCCTGCTCGACGCCCGGATTGTCACGCTCGGCGATCACGAGTTCGCCACCGGGTCCGATTCGGCCCTGCTCGCGTCGCCTGACGACGGGGACTTTGGCAAGGGAATGGCTGCCTTCTCTGCGCGCAACCCGTGGTTCCTGTCGAGCGATGAGTATGTGCCCGGGCGTGTGATGACCGGCGACGAACTCATCAGCCAAAGCGACCTGCGCCGCACCGACTTCTACCGGGGTTTTCTCCAACCTCGCGGCCTGCTGCACCGGCTGTGCGGCGTCGTGGCGCAGCGCGGTAGAGGGGCTCACCTCTTTTCGGCCTATCGCGCCGAGGATCAAAGCGCCTTCGGAGCGCGCGAGAAGGTGGAGCTGGAGGTCCTGCTCGATCACATCACGCTGTCACTCCAAAGCCAATGGCGCTGGCAGGAGGCCGAAGACCTTGCGCGCGCCCTGCTGGCGCAGTCCAACCACGACACGAACCCGCTGATCCTGGTCACGGCCGACGCCGAACCGATCTATCGCAATCCGGCCGCCGAACATCTGCTTGATCTGGGCGCCGGCCTGCGCTTGGACGGCACGCGCGTTGTGGCCTCGAGCCGGGCTGACCAACGGCTGCTGCGCGAGACGATTGCCCGCGTTGCGCAGGGCGATCCCACCCACGCCGCCGCCTCACCGTCAGTGGTAACGCTGGCCTGCACACCACCGGCACCCCCGGTGGTGGTGGTGGTGCGTGCGGCGGGGCAGGTCTTCCTGCGTCAGGCCGGGGTGCGCCGCGGGCTGGTGATGGTGACGGTCCGGGGCGGCCACGCCCGGCACGACCCCGCGTCGTGCGTATTCGCGCGGCAGTACGAGTTGACTACCGCGCAGGCCAAGGTCAGCGCGCTGGTGCTGGCCGGGCAGCCACTGTCGAGGGTCGCGCAGTCGCTGAACGTGTCCGAGAACACGGTGCGCAGCCACTTGAAACAGATCTTCCAGAAGACGGAAACGCACGGCCAGATGGAGCTCGTCCACCTGCATGCGCGCGTTTGCCCGACGCTCTCGTAGCACGCCGAACGCCTCGCCGGCCCTGCCTCATCCATTTGGGTGAGTTCGATCTCACCCAAATGGATGAAACCTCCTCACCCGTGAGCGTAGGCGGGTCTCGCACGTTGCGGTGAGCGCGTGGGTCCGCTGCGGGGGATTCGCCCGCATAAGGAACTTTCTACGATTCGCCATGCCATGCTGGCATGTGGGCGAATGGCACATCCATTCAGGCTCTGAGGCGAAAGCAGATCATGGCGAGTACAGCTCCACGTGCACATTGCGGCCGGTGGCCGCGGGTTCGACAAGACGGCGAACGCCTCGATCCCCGGCACCTCAATGCGGCGACCATCGACGGAAGCCGACCATGACTATCGGCCTCGATGTTGTCATCGTCACCTGCGTGCTGGCCAACGCCGCCGGTCTGGTCGCCGCGGCGATGACAGTGTACTGGCGCCGCACCGCACCCGCCGGGCCGCGCCTTCTCAGCTTCGTGGTCGGCGTGCTGCTCGGGGCCGTGCTGCTCGACCTGCTGCCCCACTTGTGGGAAGCGACCGGCAACCTGACCGCGTTGCTGGCCATGTTCGCTGTAGCGCTGGTGGTCAGCCGGCTGTTCGACAGCGTTTGCGCGTGCCGTCACCCACCGATCGGGCGGTGCGCCTCGCAGACAATTCACCACCACGGTGGTCAGCGCGCATCGCCGACGCGCGGGGCGGAGTTGCTGCTGGCCGGCGACTTTGTTCACAGCCTGGTCGACGGCGCGCTGATTGTCGCCGCGTTGGCGGTGGGCATCGTGCCCGGCGCCGTGGCGACGTTGGCTGTGGCGCTCCATGAAGTACCCCGGCGGATCGCCACCGTGACGCTGCTGGTGCGCGCGGGCTGTCGGCCCGCGGTTGCGTTGGGGCTGGCGGTGTGCGCCGGCCTGGGTACCGTGCTGGGGGGCACGCTGGCATGGTGGTCGGCCGAGGCAATTCGCCCGGCGCTACCGGTCGCTCTGGCCCTGTCGGCAGCGGCGATGCTCTACGTGGCGCTGGCGCAGTCGGTCAGCCTGTTTGGGGTATGGCGAGCACGTGTACTCACGCTTGAGTGCGGCCTGCCATTCCTGGCCGGCGTTCTGATCATCGGCGGATCGCACCATGTGCTGGAGTTGTTCGGCTGAAGTTCGCGCGTGTCTGAAGCGATGCGACGGCGCCGCGCG
>JALHMQ010000050.1 GCA_022843955.1 Burkholderiaceae bacterium | reverse complement strand
GGGCGCGATCAGCCCCCCAAACTAAACTCATCCACAGCCCGCAGGCTCTCGCCTGCGGCTTCCATCCCTGGCTCACTATTGGGTCGGTACGGTGGCTCAGATTTGCATCGGCCGGGACAGGCAGAGAAGGCATTCGGCGAGGCGCGCATCACGGGCAACAAGAATGCGATCCCGAGCGACCCAGAGAAGCCGTTCGTGACCTCGGGCATCCGCTTGGGCACGCCCGCCATGACGACACGCGGTTTCTGCGAGGATGAGGCACGCTTGGTAGGCAACCTCGTGGCCGACGTACTGGATGCACCGCATAATGCTGACAGAATCCAGCGCGTGCGGGAACAAGTTGCTGCGCTGACGAGGCGCTTCCCTGTCTATAAATGAGTCGATGCTTGCCGGTCGCGCCAGCCAACATGATGCAGCCAAGTATGCGGGGCGCGTAGCCGCGGTGGACTGGAGCGCGGCCTTTCGCGCCGAGGTGGCACATGCGCTCGGATCAGGCCAGCCGAACCAGATCGAGCGGATCTACCGGGATGCTCTGCGCAAGAGGTATGCGAACGCAGCCCAGTTGCAACTAGGTATCCTGATCGTCTGCGCGCAACTGGGCAGCAAGCGGGCAGCGCGTCCGTGGATGGAGCGGCTCGCGCAGCGGCCAGAAGCGCTTCGGCCGGATGAGTTGGCGCACGCGATCACGATGGCAGTGGAGATGCGGCAAGCAGAATCCACTCTCCTGCTGTGCAGGTGGCTCGCAGCCACCGACCCCGGCGCCAGCGCCCTACACCGCCTCGACGCATCGCACCGGGTCATGGCGCTTGCCAAGCGCATGCGCCTGCCCCATGGGCGCAACGGTGCGTGGACTATGCACCTCCGATTGCTGGCGGTGGTGTGCGAGATGCTGGAGCCCGCGCTGCCGCGCCTGCCTGACGCTTGTCGATGCCAAGCCTGCCGGCTGCTTGATGGTGTGCGGCTGTTGCAGCCAGCATCGTCGCGTCACTGAGGATCGGAGGCTTGCGGGGTGCTGCGACGGGCACACGCGTCTTGCAGCACATCATGGAACCGTTGCGCCGCCACGTCGAGACGCCACGGCGCCCATGGCACACCGCCATACCGGGCGGCCAGCGGATCAGCGTCGATGATGGGCGCTTCGATTCGCAGGATGTCGCGAACCTCCCCGTGAGTCCAGCCCACGCAATGCACCGCTTCGCTGGCCGCCGCCGCCAGATCGGCCTGCTTGTGCAGCCGGTAGCGTTCGGGTGTCCAGGGCGGCAGTTCGTAGCGCTGTGCAACGACCTGCATAAGGCGGTTGGCAACCGCGCGGAAGGGCTCACCCAGAACTGCCTTGAGCGGCGATATGCAGTCGAACCCCAGAAACCCCTCTTCCGCGTCGTGCAGCACTTCCAACAGTTCTTCCTCGGGGCTCAGCGGGCCTGATGCGGCCATGCGCCGCAGTTCCAACACCAGCAGCGAATGCTGCGCGACTGACAGGGGCAGCGGCCAGGCGGATTCGCCGCCCCAGCGCGCCGTGCGCGACAGGCGCACCGCCAAGTCCATGTCGGTCCATGTGTCAGGACTCGGATTGATCAGATCGAGGTGTGCACCGGAGGGCAGACGCATCCAGGCGCGTGAAAGCGAGGTGCTGGAAGTCATCTATTCATTGTGACGGCCCCTGCCGTGGCGAAGCAGATTAGACCTTCTCGCTGACAAGTTTGACCACGCTGGAGAAGTCCAGGCTGCCGCGGCCAGCCTGTTTGTTCAGTGCGTAGAGGTTGCGTGCCAGCTCGCCCAGCGGGATCGTCGCACCGACGCCCATCGCCGCCTCGACCGCCAAGCCCAGGTCTTTCAGCATCAGGTCGTTGCCGAAGCCGCCCGTGTAGCCGCGCGACGCTGGCGCGTTCTCCAGCACGCCGGGCCAGGGGTTGCAGACCTCGGTGGCCCAACTGCGGCCGGTGCTGACGGCCATCATCTGCGACAGCACTTTGGCGTCCAGTCCATGCGCGACACCCAGCGCGAGCGCCTCGCCAGTGACGGCCATGATGACGCCCAGCGCCATGTTGTTGCACAGCTTGGCGACTTGGCCGGCGCTGTTGCTGCCCATATGGAAGATGTTCTTGCCCATGGCCAGGAGAACTGGCCGCGCGCGCTCCAGAACCTGGGCTTCTCCGCCGACGATGAAGGTCAGCGTGCCAGCGGCGGCTCCGGCCGTACCACCGGAGACTGGGGCGTCCAGCATCGCCACGCCGCGCGCGGCAGCGGCCTGCGACACCTTGAACGCCGACGCTGGTGCAATGGTGCTGCAGTCAATAACCAGCGTGCCGTGGGACAGTATGGTGAGCAGGCCATCGTCGCCCAAGTACAGCGACTCCACATGTCTGCTGGCCGGCAGCATAGAGATGACGATCTCGGCTGCGTCCACGGCCGCGGCGGCCGATGCGGCGATGGTGACGCCCGGCTGCCCTGCGGCCTTCGCGCAGGCCTCAGAGCTGAGGTCGAAGGCATGGATCGCGTAGCCGGCCTTGGCGAGGTTCACGGCCATCGGGCCGCCCATGTTGCCCAGGCCCAAAAAGGCGATGTGAGGTGTCGTCATGGTCTTGTCTCCGTATGTGGTGTCGTTCAGAACAAGTCCGCGAGCGGGTTAGTGCCGCGCGGCTGCAGATGGGCAGCGACGTGTGCACGCCAGCCCACTTCATCCAATGCGTCAAGGGTGGCTGGCTGCCAGCGTGGCTGCTTGTCCTTGTCGACCAGCAATGCGCGCACGCCCTCGGCGAAGTCCGCGTGCATGCAGCAACCCACCGAGGCTTGCCATTCGAGACGAAAAACCTCGGCCAGGGAGCCGTGGCGCAGCCGTCGCTGCAACGCCAGCGCCAGCTCGGCCGAGCTTGGGGAGCCTTTGGTGAAGGCGGTGCCGGCCTGGGCCAACCAAGGATCGGCATCCGCCGTCAAGGCGGTAAGGCGTGGCGCCAGATCCTGCAAGCGCTGGTGCTGACCAACCAGCTCGCGAATACGATCACGGTGCTCGCGGACCGGCGACGCCGGAAGTTCGGTCGGCCGAAGCGCTTTGGCCTGCAAGAGCCGGCTCAGCGCGGCACGATCGGTTTCGGCATCGCCTTGCCAAAGGGCGGCTGCGATGGCTTTCAGCACGGCACCCTGGTCTTCGTGCCGCAGCACGAAGTCGGCCAATTGGACCTCCAGCGCGTCGGCGGCGTTCAGCGAAACACCGGTCAGCGCCAAGAACTCGCCCAGGCCACCGGGCAGGCGCGCGAGGAACCAACTGCCGCCCACATCCGGGTAGAGGCCGATGGTGATCTCAGGCATCGCCAGCCGCGTCTTCAACGTCGCAACTCGGTGAGAGGCGCCAGCCATCAGCCCAATACCACCGCCCATCACGATGCCGTGGCCCCAGCACACAATGGGCTTGGGATAGGTGTGGATGAGATAGTCCAGCCGGTACTCGCGCTCGAAGAAGGCCGCGGGCTCGGCCGGCACCTCGCCTCGCGGCGTGGCCTTGATGGCGCCATAGAGGCCCACCACGTCGCCACCGGCGCAGAAGGCCTTGTCACCCGCCGCGTCGAGCCAGACGCCGGCAATTTGAGGGTCGACCGCCCAGGCGCGCAACTGTGCATCCAGGAGATCCACCATCGGCAGCGACAGTGCATTGAGGCTAGCCGGCGCATTCAGTGTCGCGCGACCGAAGCAGTGGCTGCCAGCGGTCGCGATCTCGGAAAACAAGACAGGCGCGTCGCTCATTAGCCGTTCTTCCACTGTGGTGCGCGCTTGGAGAGGAAGGCGCCCACGCCTTCACGCTGATCCTCGGTATCGAAGAGAGCGACGAACGCCTCACGCTCAGATGGCAACTGGCCATGCGGGCCAGCGTAGCGTGCTCCCTGGATTAGGCGCTTGCAGGCGCGCACGGCGCTGGGGCTCTGCTTGGCAACCTTGTCGGCCAGCGCGAGTGCGGTAGCCAGGCCCTGACCCTTCTCGGCCAGTTCATCGGCCAGGCCAATTCGCAGCGCCGTGGCGGCGTCTACGCGTTCACCGAGCAGCACCATGCGCTTGGCCCAGCTCTCGCCGATGGTCCAGGACAACCACTGCGTGCCGCCCGCGCAAGGCAGTAGACCCACGCTGGCTTCGGGCAGCGCGAGCTGCGCATGCGATTCGACGACGCGCAAGTCGCAGGCCAACGCGCATTCCAGCCCACCACCCATCGCATAGCCGTTGATGGCGGCGATGCTGACGCCCCGGAAGGCGGCCAGCGTCTCGAAGGCTTCTCCGAAGCGCTGGGCCATCGTCGCGGCGCGTCCCTTGTCGCCATCGGCGAAGAGCTTCAGGTCAGCACCGGCGCTGAAGAACTTTTCGCCGTCGCCAGTGACAACCAACGCATAGATGTCGCGGTCGGCGTCGAGGTCGCGCACGAGACGCGCGAGCCCGGTCAGGCTCTCGGCCGTCCAGGTATGGGCAGGCGGGTTGTGCAGCGTGATGAGAGCCGTATGGCCGCGCTTTTCGAGCAGCAGGCCGGGGTAGTCTTGGGTGGTCATGGTTGGTGGGAGTGGGTTAGCGGATCGCGTCGCCCGCGTCTTCCTGCAGCACACGGCGGGAGACGATGACGCGCATGATTTCGTTGGTGCCTTCGAGAATCTGGTGCACGCGGGTGTCGCGTGCCAGCCGTTCCAGCGGAAACTCATTCAGGTAGCCATAGCCACCGTGCAGTTGCAGGGCTTCGTTGCAGACGGCGAAACCAATGTCGGTGGCGAAGCGCTTGGCCATCGCGCAGTAGGTGCAGGCCTCAACGTGGCACGCATCCAACTTGAATGCCGCCAGGCGCACCATCTGGCGCGCGGCAACCAGCTCGGTAGCCATGTCCGCCAAGCGGAACTGCAACGCCTGCAGACTGGCCAGCGGCTGGCCGAACTGCTGGCGCTCGTGCAGGTAACGCCGCGCGGCGTCAAGCGCGCCCTGCGCGCCGCCAACGGAGCAGGTCGCAATGTTGATGCGTCCGCCGTCCAGCCCCTTCATCGCAATGCGGAAGCCCTGGCCTTCCTCGCCCAGCAGGCATTCGGGGCCGACGCGAACGTTGTCGAACGCGATGGCGCGTGTGGGCTGGCTGTTCCAACCCATCTTGTGCTCCTTCTTGCCGTAGCTGACGCCTAGCGCATCGGCTGGCACTGCGAAGGCCGAGATGCCGGCCGGTCCGGCGCCGCCGGTGCGCGCCATCAGCACCAGCACGTCGGTGACACCGGCGCCAGAGATGAAGGCCTTGCCCCCGTTGATGACCCAGTGCTCGCCGTCCCATTCCGCCTTCGTCTTCAGCGCGCCAGCATCGGAGCCGGCACCGGGTTCGGTCAGGCAGTAGGAGGCGAGTTTGCGGCCGCTGGCCAGATCGTGTCCCCAGCGCTCGCAAACGGCATCGCTGCCCCAGCTACCCAGCATCCACGTGGCCATGTTGTGGATGGTGATGAAGGCTGTCGTCGATGGATCGACCGCGGCCAGTTCCTCGAAGACGACGGTGGCATCCAGCCGCGGCAGCGCGAGGCCACCGATGCGCTCGGGCGCGTACAGCCCGCAGAAGCCCAGCTCGCCCGCTGCCGCGATGGCCTGACGCGGGAATGCCTGCTCGCGGTCCCACTGGGCCGCGAACGGCGCCAGCTCGCTGCGGGCAAACGTGCGCGCAGCCTCCCCAAAGGCGCGTTGTTCTTCGTTCAGCTCGAATTCCATCGCGGTGCCGGCTCGGGCTTACTTCAACGCAATGGTCGTGTTGACGCCCGTGCTGACGTCGTCCTCGAACCAGCGCGCGGTGACCGTCTTGGTCTGCGTGTAGAAAAGGACCACTTGTTTGCCGTAGGGGCCCAGGTCGCCCAGCTTGGAGCCGCGTGAGCCGGTAAACGAGAAGAGCGGCACAGGCACTGGGATAGGCACGTTGATGCCCACCTGGCCCACCTCGATCTCCTCCTCGAACTTGCGAGCCGCCGCGCCCGACTGCGTGAAGATGGCCGTGCCGTTGCCGTTCGGGTTGGCGTTGGTGATCGCGATGGCCTCATCCATCGTCTCGGCCTCTACGATGCACAGCACCGGGCCGAAGATTTCCTGCTCGTAGACCGACATGCCCGGCCTCACGCCGCTGAAGATGGTCGGGCCGACGAAGTTGCCTTCCTTCAGTGCGCCGGGCAGCGACGGTATGCGGCCGTCTAACTCCAGCTGGGCGCCGTCCTCGACACCTCGGGCGATCAACGCCTCGACGCGCTCGCGCGCTGCACAGGAGATCAGCGGGCCGACGTCCGTTGATGCCGAGTCGCCGGCACCCACGCTGAGCTTCTTGGCGCGCGCCACCAGGTCAGGCACCCACTTGCGGGCTTCGCCCACCAGCACGGCCACCGAAACCGCCATGCAGCGCTGGCCGGCAGCGCCGAAAGCAGCACCGGCAAGCGCGTTGAGCGTCTGCTCCTTGTGTGCGTCCGGCAGCACGATGGCGTGGTTTTTCGCGCCCATCATGCACTGCACACGCTTGCCGGCCAGGCTGGCGCGCTCGTAGACGTGCGTGCCCACACGGGTGGAGCCGACGAAGGAGATCGCTTTCACGTCCGGGTGGTCGCACAGCGCGTTGACGACGTGCTCGCCACCGTGCACCACGTTCAGTACGCCGGGCGGGACGCCGGCTTCCAGCGCCAGTTCCACAAGGCGCATCGTCACCAGCGGGTCCTGCTCCGAGGGCTTGAGCACGAAGGTGTTGCCGGTGGCGATGGCCATCGGAAACATCCACAGCGGGATCATGGCTGGAAAGTTGAATGGTGTGATGCCGGCGCACACACCCAGGGGCTGCAGCAGCGTGTAGGTGTCTACCCCGCCGGCCACGTTGTGGGCGCGCTCGCCCATCTGCAAGCTGCCGATGTTGGCGGCGTGCTCCACCACTTCGAGGCCGCGGAACACGTCGCCCTCGGCATCAGCCAGCGTCTTGCCCTGCTCGGCGGTCAGCGTTGCGGCGAGGGATTTGATGTTGTCGCGGATGAGTTGCTGCAGCTTCAGGAAGATGCGCGCGCGCTGGCCGATGGGCGTCTTACGCCAGGTCTTGAAAGCGGCCTGGGCCGACGCGATGGCCGCTGCGACCTCATCGGCCGTGGCCATGGGCACGCGCGCCAGGCGTTCCTGGGTGGCCGGGTTGACCACCTCGCGCCATTCGGTGCTCTTGGATTGCACGAATTCGCCGTTGATTAGCAACGGAACATGGGGCAGGTTATCGCGGCTCATGAAGTCTCCTAGACAGGTCAATTGATTTCACACAGAATCTATCCACACGCTTCACATCGATCAACAAGTGGTTGATGTGAAAAGGAAAAACTGCAAATCACTTCGCAATCAATCCGTGAAAGCTGCGAACTTTGCAAAGTCGGATGCACCCGGCCGAAAGCTCTTCGTCGGCCCGCGCCTGCGCCGGCTGCGCGAACAACTGGGCTGGAACCAGAGCCAACTCGCGGCCCGGCTGGAGCTGTCGCTGAGCTACATCTCCCAGATCGAGACCAACCAACGACCCGTCACGGCCGGCGTGCTGCTCAAGCTGGCCGAGGTCTTCGGCGGCGACGTCGCGCAGTTCTCTGAGGAGCAGGACAAGCGGCTGCTCACCGAGCTGGATGCCGCGCTGAACGACCGCACGCTCGGCCACGACCCTCCTCATGCCGCTCAGCTTGCCCGCCTCGTTGAGCAGGCGCCCGAACTGGCCGAGGCTTATGTGGCGCTGTACCAGCGCCATCAGCGCCTGCAGGATGAGCACGCCCAACTCATCGACCGCTTCTACGGCGAGCAGGGACAGGATCTCGGTACCGGCCAGCCTCCCGCGTGGACGGCGCCGCTGCCGCACGAAGAAGTGCGCGACTTCTTCAACCGGCGCAACAACTACATTGACGGGTTGGATCGCTTGGCCGAAGCGCTCGCGCAGGATCTGGTGCTACAGCCAGCCGAGCGTGCCGCGTCGCTACGCGAGGCCCTGCTGCAACGCTGCGGCGTGACCGTCGAGCCGCTAACTGACCCAGGCGACGCTGGCCTGCTGCGTCACTACGATGCCCGCCGCCGACGCCTAAGCCTGCCGTCGCATCTGACTGATGCACAACAAGCCTTCCAGATGGCCACGCAGTACGCGCTGCTGGCTGCGGCCGACGCCTTCGCCGCCGAAGTTCGCGAAGCTGGCTTCTCCGATGATGCAACGCGCGCGC
This sequence comes from Burkholderiaceae bacterium, assembly GCA_022843955.1. Classification (GTDB taxonomy): domain Bacteria; phylum Pseudomonadota; class Gammaproteobacteria; order Burkholderiales; family Burkholderiaceae_F; genus JALHMQ01. The sequence continues at coordinate 11,317 of JALHMQ010000050.1, read as the reverse complement.
TGGCCCGCCAGGGCCTGGCCCACTACTTCGCTGGTGCGGTGCTGCTGCCCTACGGGGCCTTCCTCGACGCCGCGCGCGGCTGCCGCTATGACGTGGAGTTGCTGCAGCAGCGCTTCCACGTCAGCTTCGAGACCATCTGCCACCGACTGTCCACGCTGCAGCGCAATGGGGCTCGCGGCGTACCGTTCTACTTCGTGCGAGTCGACCAGGCGGGCAATATCTCCAAGCGCCAGAGTGCCACGAGCTTCCATTTCGCCCGCCACGGTGGCGCCTGCCCGCTGTGGAACGTACATGAGGCCTTCGCCCAGCCCGGCCGCATCCTGACCCAGATCGCCGAGATGCCCGATGGCAGCCGCTTCTTCGGCATCGCCCGCACCATCGAGCGGCACGGCAGCGGTGGCTTTCGGGCTCAGCGCAAGCTCTTTGCCATTGGCCTGGGCTGCGATCTCGCGCATGCGCGTGAGCTTGTCTATGCGGACGGACTGGACTTCGGCCGCTCAGCACAGGCTGTACTCATTGGGCCCGGTTGTCGCGTGTGTCCGCGGGAGCACTGCGTACAGCGAGCGTTCCCTCCGGCGGGCAAGCTGCTGGTAGCAGACAGCGACAGGGAGTCGCTGGTGTCGTACAGGTTCAGTCCTGGCTAACGACATGACAGAGCATTTGGCCGAAGCAGCATGGCGTGCGACTGTCAGAAATCGTATGCGGCCTGTCGGGATTGGTGTGGTGTAGCACTAGCCTCTTGTCTCCTCAGTGCCCGCAGGTTGATTCGGCCGCCAGCATTCGGGTTCAGTGCTGCTGGCCAGCGCGCGCGTCCGTCGCACTGGCACTGGGGCGCACGCCTGGCAACCGGCGCCACCCTCCCAGCGCGCTGCGCGTGTTGGACGTGTATGGCCTGATAGATGGGAGAAAACAAATATGAACATGCGTCATATCGAGGCGTTCATCGCGGTGGCCGGTGAACTGCACTTCGGCCGGGCCGCGAAGCGCCTGCACATCGAGCAGTCGCCACTATCGCGCCGGATCGGTCGCCTGGAAGCCGACCTTGGCGTGACCTTGCTCCACCGCAACGGACGCGGCGTGCGTCTGACCACAGCCGGGCAGGTATTCCTGGAAGATGCCCGGCGTGTGATGCTGGCCTGCGAGCAGGCGCAGGCCCGCGCGCGGGCCGTCGCGGCGGGCTATCACGGCACGCTGCGCATCGGGCTGGCGGGCGACATCGGGCGCACGCGTCTGGCGGCGCTGCTTGCGCTGTGCCGCCAGGAGGCGCCGGAGGTCTGCATCCGGCTGTCCGAAGTGCCGTTGGCGCAACTCCTGGACGGGCTCGCTGCGAGCTTCTTCGACGCCGGCCTTGCGTCGGTCGGACACGTGGAAGGCGAGATCGTGGCGGTGCCGCTGTGGCGCGACCCGTTCCTGGTGGCCTTGCCGGCGCGGCACCCACTGCTGGCATACAAGGAAGTTCCGCTGCAGGAAGTGGTGAAGTATTCGCTGGTGCTGTGCGACCCGCAGGTGTGCGACGGTTGCCACGAGCAGCGGGAACATCTGTTCCGCTCCGCAGGCGTGCGGCCGACGATCACCGAGTGCGTCAGCACCCATTCGCTGATGCTGGCCCTGGTGGCCGCGGGCTATGGCGTGGGCTTTTCCAGCGCGGCGCATCTCGAAGGCTGCACGCAAGCCGATGTGGTGGCACGACCGCTTGCAGAACGGGACGCCTCGTTGACGACGCATCTGCTGCGGCCGCATGGCGTCATACCGGAACCCTTGCGTCAATTCATCGACCGCGCGGAACGGGTTGCTGGCACACAAGATGCTGGCGATCAACGTCCGGTATGACATAGGGGCTTTAGATCGGATGATGCAATTTCGGTCTGACGCGAGACCCGACCTGCATCGTTATCCGACACTCATGCGTCACTGCGGTAGACGGCTAAGGACTAGGGCGATCCGCATGGCACCAGAGGCTGATGCCTGTGAACTGGCGAGGTCAGCGCGCTGACGCAGAACGCATGAGCTTTGCATGGATGCAAACCAGCTCATCCGGCAGACGCATTGACGCTTTACCTTCCCCCATTTCCTACGAAAGATTTGCCCTGGTTTTCCGGTTGAGCGCGGCACCGTCGATGGACGCGCGACATTTCAAATCGTTGCGCCGGTAACAAGATTTTTCGCAGGCGCATTATGGTGGGGCGTATCGGGCATCGCAAGAAGTGTTTGCCCCTTGTGCGACGCTCGGCTTCAGCGCCGAACCCAACGCTCACCATGTGCCGGCCGGCCCGCGCTCGATCGGGTTCAGGGCAATCGCCGCGCCCACGTGGGCCGTGCGCGCTTGCCAGTTGTCGATCCGACGATGGGAAGAGCGCGATGACGAAATCGAGTAGCCTTGCCTTTGGTGCTAAGACCTACTACCGCCCGATGGAAGCGGCGATCCGCTGGTGCGGGCTGCTGCGATTCGAGCAACGCATTCTGCAAACGCTGAGGCAGCGCGCGATGCCGGAGCCCGGCGAGTTTCCGCGCTGGCCACTGCTGCGCCTATATGCCGACCGCATCTTCGACGCGCTGACGCATGGCGAGCTGGCCGGCGGCAGGGACGGTATCGTAATGGACGGTCAACGGCCGGCGCTGGATGATCCGCAACTGACCGTGCGCCATGTGGACCTCAAAGCGTGGATGACCCACTACTACCCCGGCGAGCGGCCGGGGTTTTTGTTTGACGAGATTGAACGCGCGGTGCATCCGTTGGTGAGCGTGGACACGCTCAACATCCTGCTGGCCGACCGCGAAGCGGCGAAGGTGCAACTCGCCGAACTCTTGCAGGTGCACGAGGCGCTGCGCGCCGCGCATGAAGCCCTGGCGAAGGAGCAGGCGGCGCGCGGCGATGCCAACGGCACCTCGCGCGGGCCGGGACTGCGCAGCGAAACGACCTATCTCAACATCATCGGCGGGCTGCTGACGCTGCTGCTGGGCAAGTCGCCCTCGGGCGCGGCCTATTCGTCGTTCCACAGCCTGGATGCCGTGGTGAGCGCACTGCTTGCACACCACGAGGGCCGGCCGGGCCTGAGCGAACGCACCTTGTGGAGCAAGCTCGCGCAGGCGCGCCGCCACCTCGAAGCGTCGCGCTGACCTGCGTCCTCGGGCCCGCTCTGCAATTGCAGTCGCGCCTTCTGCAATTGCAGTGATTCCGACGGCGGCCGTCTATTCAATGCGAGGCACTTTCCGAACAGCGCCAGTGAGCGTCAAGGAGTGTCTCTCATGTCTTCGCAGACCACAGCAACGGCGGCGCCGGCCGAGCACCGCATCCTGCGCCGCGCCGAAGTCGAGGCCAAGACCGGCTTCAAGCGCGCCCACATCTACAGCCTCATGAAGGAAGGCAAGTTCCCCAAGGCGCTGCGCCTGGGCGTGCGCGCCGTGGGCTGGGACTCGGTGGAGATCGAGCAGTGGATCGCCGAACGCCTCAACGAGCGCGCCTGACGCTTCTTCCGGCACATGCCAATCAACCGGGAGAAGCCCATGCAGGTGGTTTCGATCATTTCGACCAAGGGCGGCGTGGGCAAGACCACGACGGCGGCCAACCTGGGCGGCTTCGCGGCCGACTCCGGGCTGCGCGTGCTGCTGCTGGACCTGGACGTGCAGCCCACGCTGTCGAGCTACTTCACGCTGACCGAACGTGCGCCGGCCGGCATCTACGAGATGCTGGCCTACAACGAGCAGCGCGCCGAGCAACTGGTGTCGCACACCGCCATCGCCGGGCTGGACCTGGTGCTGTCGAACGACGACCGCGGCGAATTGAACACGCTGCTGCTGCATGCGCCGGACGGCAGACTGCGACTGCGTCACCTGGTGCCCACGCTCGCGCCGCGCTACGACCTGCTGCTGATCGACACCCAGGGCGCGCGCAGCGTGTTGCTCGAAATGGCGGTACTGGCCTCGGATCTGGCACTGTCGCCGGTGACGCCGGAAATCCTCGCGGCACGCGAGCTGCGCCGCGGCACCTTGCAGCTCATCGAGGACATCGCGCCGTACCGGCACCTCGGCATTGAGCCACCGCCGCTGCATCTGCTCATCAACCGCGTGCATTCGGTGTCATCCAACGCGCGGCTGATCCAGCAGGCGCTGCGGCAGGTGTTCCAGGGACAGTCCGGCGTGCGTGTGCTCGACACCGACGTGCCGGCTATCGAGGCCTATCCGCGCGCTGCCACGCAGGGCCTGCCGGTGCATCGGGTGGAGTACCGCCAGCCGGCGGGCCGCTCCGCCCCCGCGGCGCTGGACACCATGCGCGCGCTGGCCGGCGAGCTGTTTCCGGCGTGGCATGAGCGCTTCGCGCTCGTCACCGGCCGAGGCAGCACAGGAGGCGTCGGCCGTGGCCAGCGAGCATGAACTGGCCCGCGGCCACAAGCGGCTGCGAGTGCTGATCGAGTTTGCCCTGAGCGAAGGATGGAAGGTGGTGCGCACCCGTGGCGGGCACCTGTTGTTCACGAAGCCGGGCTGCGCGCCGATCTACACCAGCTCGATGGCGAGCGACCACCGCGCCGAGCGCAATGCCCGTGCGCAGCTTCGCCGCGCCGACCGCCAGGCGCAGGCTGCCGAGGCATCGCCGCAGGAGAACGGCCATGGCTGACATGACGCCGGACGACATGGCCGCCAAGCTGCTGGCCTCGGGCTTCGAGCGCAGCGGCCCTTCTGCCGCGGCCCTGACCGACCCCATCGCCGACACGCCGATGGTCGTAACGCTGGACCAGTTACGCTCCTATGACCATGACCCGCGCGTGACGCGCAACCCAGCCTACGAGGACATCAAGGCGTCGATCCGCGAGCGCGGGCTGGACGCGCCGCCTGCCATCACGCGCCGGCCCGGCGAGCCGCACTACATCATCCGCAACGGCGGCAACACGCGCCTGGCTATCCTGCGCGAGCTGTGGAGCGAGACGAAGGACGAACGCTTCTTCCGCATCTCCTGCCTGTTCCGCCCTTGGCCGCAGCGCGGCGAGGTGGTGATGCTCACCGGCCACCTGGCCGAGAACGAGCTGCGCGGGGGCTTGAGTTTCATCGAGCGGGCCTTGGGCGTGGAGAAGGCACGCGAGTTCTACGAGCAGGAGATGGGGCGGGACAGCGGCCAGCCACTGTCGCAGAGCGAGCTGGCGCGGCGGCTCACGGCCGATGGCTTCCCGCTGCCGCAGTCGCACATCAGCCGCATGCAGGACGCGGTGCACTACCTGCTGCCGGCGATCCCGAACCTGTTGTACGGCGGGCTGGGGCGGCACCAGGTCGAGCGGCTCGCGGTGCTGCGCAAGGCCTGCGAGCGCACCTGGGAGCGGCGTGCGCTGGGCCGCAGCCTGTCGATGGACTTCGCCGCGCTGTTCCAGGACGTGCTCGCGCAGTTCGACACGCAGCCGGACGACTTCTCACCCCAGCGCGTGCAGGACGAGCTGGTAGGCCAGATGGCCGAGCTGCTGGAAGCGGACTACGACACGCTGGCCCTGGAGATCGACGACACGGAGAGCCGGCAACGTGCGCTGACCAGCGATCCGGCGCCGCCAGCGGCAGCACGACCTGCGGCGCCGACCGCACCTGCCCCCGAGCTGCGGCAACCTTCATCGGCTTCGTCGCCGGCTGGTCCTTCAGTGCAGTCGTCGGAGCCTCGTGCGTCCGTGCCGGCAGGTACTGGCAAGGCAGCACTGGCCGTTGGCGCCGAAGGCACGCAGCAGAACGAGCAGCACGACGAGCGCCTGCAGGGCCACATCGTGTCGCCGGCGCCGACCACCGAACGCCTGCAATCCATCCAGCGCATGGTCGCCGACCAGATGGGCGACAAGCTGCCCGACTTCGAGGCTGACGCGTTGCGCGCGATTCCCGTCCAGGCGGGCGGGCTCTACCCCATCTCGGACGTCTGGTACATCGAGCCGGGCCTGGACGTACCGGATCGGCTGCGCGTGCACATCGCGCAGTTCGCGCGCGAGATCGCCGAGGAAGCCAGCGTGGCCGAACAGGTCGAGCCTAGCGACGCCGGCATCGGCTTCGCCTGCGTGACGCCGCCAGCTGCGCGCGCGATGCCGCCGTTTGCGCGGGCGGTGCTGACGCTGCTGCAGGCGCTGTGCGCCGCACGTGCCGCAGCCGGACTCGATCGCGCCCGGCTCGCCGATGATCTGGCGCCCTTGCTGTATGGCGGCGGCGCCTACCCTCGCCTGAGCGATGCCGGGCTGGTCAAACTGTTCCGGCTGCTGCGCCTGGCGCGTCGGCTTCTGGATCTGGAAGCCGGCGCGGGCGCCAGCGCTTCCGGCCACGGCGCCTGAGCGGAGATCGGCCATGTCGGCACCGCACCCGCTCAACCAGGCCGTAATCGCGCAGGCGCTGCACGACCTGCGCAACGGGCAACTACGACGCTGCAAAGCGATGGGCTTCGGCGAGGAAGAACTCGATGCGCTGAAGCATCCCGAACTCGTGAGCATGCTGGTCAACGCCACTGTCTCGTGGTGCTCGGTGTCGGTCAATCGCGAAGTGCTCAAGCGATTGCTGAGCCAGGTGCATGATGTGGAGCGCGAGATCGCGACGGTCGACCGCATGCTGCGCCTGGGAGCCAGCACGGAGATGGTCAGCCGCTTCTACGGCCTGACGCATCAGGAGGTGGCCCTGCGCCGCGACATCCTCGGCCTGCCCAAGCGCAAGGGGCGCCATCCGGTGCTGGACGAGGCGCAGGACACGGCGCTATGGAAGCAGTGGAAGGCTGGCGTCACGGAGCGCGGCATCGCGCTGGACGACGAGATGGCGATGCTGGCGCTGACCATGGACCTGGCCGAGACCCTGAGCCTGCCGATGTCGGTGATCTGGTCGGCGATACGCAACTGGATCGACCAGGGGCTGGTATAGGCCATGGCGACCGGCGGCGCACCCCGGCGCGATGGCCCTGTGGCGCTGTCGGCGCTGTTCGACGATGCGCTGCGGGAACTGGTGCCACCCGCACCGCCGGCTGCACGCGGCAACGCCCCTACGTCGCCGGCCGCGCCGGTCAGCGACGGCTTTCTCTACAGCGGCAACCGGCATGAGAGCGTGCCGCGCGCGCTGTTCCTCGACCGGCGCCTGACGCCACTGGAGCGCAATGCCTGGCAGGTGTTCCGCCTGCAGCTCCAGAGCGACGGTGTGACGGCGTTCCCGACCTACGACCAGCTCCGGCCCTATCTCGCGTCGATGCCTTGTGCGGCGCAGGCCTCGCACGAGACCGTGGCTCGCGCCCTGACGCTGCTGCGGCTGACGCGCTGGCTGAGCCTGGTGCGACGACGCCGCGACCCGAAGACCGGGCGCATCCTGGGAAATCTCTACGTGCTGCACGACGAACCGCTGACGCCCTTCGAGGCGATGCAGCTCGACCCCGACTACCTCGGCCTGGTCAGCCAAGCGCTGACCCATGCCGCGAAGGCGGTGCAGATCGTCGGCGCGAACACCCTGCGCGAGATCGCCGAAGACCCGATGCTCAATGGCCGCACGCTGCCCACGCGCTTGCAGGTGCTGGCACAGCGCATGGCACGCAACGAATGGGCCGATGCGAGTTGTCCACAAGAGCCTGTGGATCACGATTCCGAAGAAGGCCAGGGCGGCCTACTTCGGAATCTCGATGGCCCGTCTTCGGATTCCGAAGCAGGGCCGAAGCCCGCGCCAGACGGCTCACTTCGGAATCCGAAGGAGGACCGTACTGTACGTATGGATCGTATAAATCAAGTACGTACAGTACCGCGCGCGAAAGCGCTGCAGCACTTGCGCCTGCCCGAGCGTCTGCTGCGATTGAAGGACGAGCAGCAGAGCGGCGCGCTCGTGGCTTTGCAGCAGGTGGACGAGCCCCTTCGGCAGGCGGTGCTGGACGAATGGGATGCGCGTTGCCGCAACAGCGCGGTGCGCAACCCGGCCGGCTATCTGTTCGGCATCATCCAGAAGGCGATCCGCGGGGAGTTCAAGGCCTGGGCAGGTGACAACGGCGCAGCGCCACAAGTCGCTCGAACACCTGCGCCGGCACACGCCACACCTGCTGCCGAGTCCCGTCCCGCCGATCCCGAGGTGGCGCGCGCCTACCTGGCACAGATTCGATCCAACCTCCGCCGCCCTTGACCGTCTGGGCTATCCCCAGGGGATAGTTGGGACAGCCCCTCTTCCGCAAGTCCGTCCCGTCAATCTGCTTCCACCTCTCCCGAGGATTCACCCCAATAGGCGTAGTTGAACAGTGCATCCAATTCCGTGAAGTCGGCCAGGCCCAGCGCCTGTCGCACCTCCTCGGCATGCTGGCAATACCTTGCGTAGTCGTCGGGACCGACGTTTTGCTTGTTTGGATGTAGGGGATATGCCCTGATCCCGGCCAATGCCAGCCCCGACACCGCGTTTTGGTTCATCACCGCGAACCGCTTGTTGTCAAGTGCGTGCAGCACCTCGGTCAGTAGGTTGATGCCTGCTCGCGGGATGTGCTCGAAGTGCGCATGAAGAACTGCGAAGGCGTCTCCAGGTGGGAGAGTGCCTTGGCCCACGATGTCTCTTACCGCTGCGACGAACTGACCTGGATGCTCCGCGATTCGGTTCTTGCCGCGATGCAAGCCACCCGAATGCAGCAGGCCGATCAACGTTTCAAATCGGGCCAGGAACCCTTGACTCGTATTCCCACGCGCGACGGCCCATTCCTCCAACATCCGCCTTGCCTGGCGAAGGTTGCCCTTTCGTAGGGCTTTCTGTTCCGTGAAGCCATGTTCTGAATCGTCGCTTTTCATCAACTCCAGAATGCCGGCCAACGTCGTGAAGTTCGGGCCAATCGCGCTGCTTGCCTTCTGCGCACGCTTCTTGGCCACCTTTCGGAAGATGTCGTGGATGACGTACTCCCGTTCATAGGCGTCAATGCGGTCCCTGGTCGCCGGGACGATGATTTCGTCATCGATCAGAGCGTCGAAATGCTGAGTGACCGAGGCCATCAGCGTGTCGCTCGTGCCCTCGACCAAGGCTGATGCCTCATAGTTGGCGTAGAGGCCTCCTTGTGTGAAATTGGCCGATCCGACGATCACCGAGCATCCCTTGCTGTGCTGAAAGGCGTAGATCTTCGGATGGAATGTCTCGCTGGAATCACTGAGGTACAGCTTGAGCGCGTGTTCTTTGGTCAGCTCCAGCAGCTTTCGGAGCACGACGGGCTCGGTCAGATAGAAGTCGAGGCCGATTGCAAATCGGGCTTCCAGTCCGCGCTCAAGCGCCTTGCGCAGTGACTTCAGCAGCCCGTTCAGGGCCGATGCCTTCGCAAAGGCCACCAAGCATTCCAGGCGCTCCGCCTGCTTCAGCAGTTTCACGAGCTTGTCGCCGTGCCCGCGTTCCTCGTTCACCAGCAGTTGAACGGCGGTCTCATCCTTCATCGTTTGACCCCCTTCTTGCGTGCGGCAGCCCCAAACCAGGGGCAACCAATGGCCATTGTCCAGGTCTGCCTGCAGGCTCGGTCCTCTCCTGCCAGGCATCTATCCCCAGGGGATAGCAGACACAGATCACCTTCCAGCGACTGGAAAACCAGGAGCGGCGCGGTTGCGGTTTGTTGACTGACGCCCTTCCGGGCGATGCCGATGCTGGCGACTCGTTCCCTTACCGCGAGTCGTCACCATGTCCAACGAATCCCAGCAGCCCCTGCAATTGAATCTCGGATCGCTGCGCAGCGCGATGTCACTGACGCTGCACACCCACCACGCTTCACGCATCTGGCATGGCCGAGCGCCCGCTGAGGGCCGGCCCGGGATCATCGGCCTCAACGGCTACATCAGCGTGATGAACAAGATGAAGCGCGGGGCCGAACAGGACGATCCTTACTCGGACTGGTGGATGCTGCGCATCGAGGACAAGCTGACGCAGACCAAGGCGAGCTTGCAGGCGCTGCGCGAGCAGGTGGACCAGGCGCTGGCCGACGTGCCACCCGCACTGTCGCTGGGCGAAAACATGAACGTGCAGCCCGTGAAGCTGCCGCTGTTCGTCAATGCGCAGCTCGGCTTCATGGCGGTGTACCTGCTGGCCGACTACGACGACCTGGCACGCAAGCTGATCCTCGCCCACCACACTGCGCTAATCGACCGCGGCACGTTGGAACGCTGGCTCAACGACGGCGCGCACGCGCTGCGCAGCCTGTTCTCCCTGGCACAGCAGTACCGCTACGCCGGCGCGACTCGCGACGACTTCGCCTCGAAGAACGCGGTGGCGCGGGCAGCGCTGGAGAAGTTCGGCGAGCTGCCGCAGGACGTGCTCGAAGGCACGCGCCGCTCGCGCTTTGCGCCACCGATCGCGCGGCGGGCGGGCAAGCCTGGTGCAACCGCTGAGGCCGCGCCCGTCGCTGGCGCAGCCGACGTGGCGGACGACGATCTGGACGGCGAAGGCGCCAAGGCATGACGGCATCGCCTTCGACCGGCCAACCGGCGCGCTTCCTGCCGCTGGAACAGGCGGACTTCCAGCGCCTGGAACACGCGGGCTACCTAAAAGGCCTTTTACAGCCTTTTAAGGGTAAGGGGAGTCTGGAGGCCTGGGCCAGCCAGTGCACGGCGCTGCGCGATGACGTGATCGGCTTGGCGCAGCGGCGTGTGCTGCAACAGGCGCGGGCCTATCCCTTCTCGCTGCTCGATGTGCAACTGGCCCAGCAGACCACTGGCGCAGGCACGACCTTCCTGCGCTGGCGCAACCACGATCGTTCCTCGATGGGCGTGGCGCTGTGGGAGTCGCTGCTCGACCGCCCGGCAACGCCGGCCTCGCTGATCGATGACCTGTACGCGATGGAGTTGCAGCGCATCGCGCTGAACATGCAGATCAGCCTCCTTCACACGCTGGGCCGCCAGGCCCAGGAGTGCGCCAGCAAGGCCGCGCAGGCCGAAGCGGCTTACCTGCGGCGTGTCCACGGGCATGCCGCGTCCGTTCCATCCACCACCCCCAAGGAGTCACCATGAGCACGCACTTCGTCGGCGAGGGCAACATCGGTTCCGCGCCGGACTATCGCGAATTCCCCAACGGCAACGACGAGCCGCGCCGGCTACTGCGCCTGAACGTCTACTTCGACAACCCGATCCCGAAGAAGGACGGCGAGTACGAGGACCGCGGCGGGTTCTGGGCACCCGTGGAGCTGTGGCACCGCGACGCCGACCACTGGCAGACGCTGTACCAGAAGGGCATGCGGGTGCTGGTGGAAGGCCGCACCGTGAAGGACGAGTGGGAAGACGCCGACGACAACGAGCGCACCACCTTCAAGATCGAGGCCCGGCGCATTGGCATTCTGCCGTACCGCCTCCAGGCTGTGACCCTCAGCGCCAGGACGCTGGAACCCGAGGCGGCAGTACCGCCGCCG
>JALHMQ010000049.1 GCA_022843955.1 Burkholderiaceae bacterium | reverse complement strand
GAGCGCCGGCTCGTCGGGCGAGCGCAGCATCAGCGTGTACAGCTGTTCGTTCCAGGTCGACCTGCCGGTGGCCGTGTCGAGGTCCCAGATGCCGATGCCGGCGGACGCGACCGCCAGACTGAGCCGCTCGTTCAATTGCTGGTTGCGCGCCTCCGATACCTGCAGCTCGGTGATGTCGACGATCGCTGCTGCCAGGTGCGGCGAGTCGCCGCCAATACGGCTGGCGCGCACGAACACCCAGCGCAGGCTGCCATCGGGCTGCAGCAGCCGCAGCCGCGCCTGCACCGGCAGTCCCTGTTCGATGAGCGCTGCTGCTGCAGTGGTCTGGCGGTCGTCCGGATGCACGCAGGCCAGCGCTTCGTCGAGCGTCATCGGGCCGGCGTCGGGGTGACGACCGCTGAGCGCGTACATCTGCGCGTTCCATTCAGACACGCGTGTCACCGGATTGAACAGCCACAGGCCGACGCGTCCCGCCTCGGCCACCTGCTCGAGCCGCTGCGTCAGCTCCAGGCGCATCTCGTTGGCGCTGAAGCGGTCGCTTACGTCCAGCAACGCGCCGACTGCCCGGCGTCCCAGGCCACCGCGACCCGGCACGATCCTGCTGCGCGATTCGATGTGGCGCACGCCGCCGCCCGGCAGCATGACGCGGAACTCGATCACGAACTCGCTGCCGATCTGCGCCACGGTAAAGCGATCGATGCCGTGCAGCACCCGATCGCGGTCGCGCGGATCGATGTGCTGCAGCCCGGCAAAGCGATCGGGCACGCCGTGCGATGCGTCTATGCCGAACAGTTCGAAGCACACCGGATCCCAAGCGCCGTCGCCGTTGACCAGATCACGCTCGAACAGCCCCACATGGGCCACACCGGCTGCGGCGGCCAGCCGCTCGCGCATCAGCTCAAGGTCGGACGGCGCCGGGTCGTCCGGCTGCAGCCATACGACCAGGACCGGCGCACCCGGCGCGCCGACGTCGTGCGCCTTGAGCGTGTGGTGTTCGAGCGGGCCCATCCGCAGCGGCACCGGGGCATATGTGTCGGCCGCCCGCTGCGCCAGCTGGCGCAACTCGCGCGTCAGCGCATGCGCCGCCGGTAGCTCGCCCGCCACCGCGGGCCAGGCTGGGTCAAATCGCGCCAGCCAGTGCGCCGCTGCTGCGTTGGCGTACACGCCGCCGGGACTGACCACCAGCGCCGGCGCGGGGGCGGCGTCGACCGTGCGGCAGGCGATGCGCTGCGGCGAGCGGTCGGCGGTCTCGGGCGTCAACATGCTCAGGCCGCCAACTGCGAAGACGCTGGCCGCAGCAGCACCACCAGCACCGACTGGTGTTCGTCGGTCAGGCTGTGCACCAGCGCGGCAGTGCGTTGCGCACACTGGTCGGCAACCGCGGACTGCAGCTGATCGCAGAGTGCCGCCAAGCCGGTCGCGCCCATGAAATCTGCGCTGGCGCGCAGCGACTGCACGGCGTGCTTGAGCGCAGCCGCGTCGGGCGCCGCATGGGCGAGCGAGATCTCCTCGATCAACTGACCCGAGCGCATGGCAAAGGCCTCGAGCAGCGTCGGCGCAAAGCCGGCGTCGCCCGGCTTGGGCTGCGCCAGTCGGCGCGCCGCCGCTTCCACGCGCAGCGCATCGCTGTCGAGCGGGCCGGCCACGTTCAGCGGCGGCAGGTTGCGCGCCAAACTGGCCTCCAGCGCATTGACGTCGAGCGGCTTGGGCATGTAATCGTTGAAGCCTGCCATCAGGCAGCGCGTTCGGTCGATCGATGCAGCGTAGCCCGTCACCGCAATTACCGGCAGCGGCCGACGGCCGAGGCGCGCTTCCTTGTCGCGCAGCGATGCAAGCAGGGCGAAGCCGTCGATCTCCGGCATCTCAAGATCGAGCAGCATGGCGTCGAAGCCGTCAGACAGCGCCAGGTCGAGGGCGTCGGCGGGCCGATCCACCACCCGGGCGCGGTGGCCCAGCAGGCCGAGCAGGCGCGACTGCAGCAAGCGCGAGATCGGGTCGTCATCGACCACGAGGATGGACGATGCGACGGCGGGCACGGCGTGTATGGCGGATGCCATCGTCCAACTTGGTTTCGGGTGAACTGCGCCTCCGGCCGCGCCGAAAGCTGACTGCAGTGCAGTGAATCAATGCAGGCAGCTTAGGCACCCAGAACCCTAGGCGCCTTGGTGACACCCCTAAATCTCGTCGGGAATCCTCATCCTTTACAAGACTGGGGGCGTCTGATTCCTGGTGTCCAAGCCGCCATGTCGCACGTTGCCCGGCTACCGCAGTGGGTCGCCCGGCGGGCACCCGCTCACTGCCAGATCGGCAAATCGGTCAGCGCGGACCTGTCGCGGACGCCGGCCGTGCGGCCTGCATCAGCGCAAAGCACAGCCGGTTCAGGGCCGACTCGTCCAGCCCGGTGTCGCTGCGGGTCAGGATCAGTCGCTCGCAGTATGGCTTGAAGCCGCTGGCGCGATCGTCCAGGGCGAGCCAGGGTGCGCCGGGCCGCTCGGTGTCGATCCAGTGCTGGCATTCGGCCTGGCGGCGATACGGCACCAGCGCCGGCTCGCACGCAATCGCGTGAAAGCAGCCGGTCGCCCCCGCCAGTCGCGCGCGCAGCGTACGCGGCAGGTGCTGCGCCAGATCAGCGAGCTTGACCTCGTTGCGCCAACTGGTCGACAGCACGACCGTCAGGTCCTCGAACGGCGCGAGTGCCACCGCCAGACGCGGTGCATGCTCGAACAGGCGGCGCCGGTCGCGACAGGGATCGGGGTGCAGCACCCCATCGAAGTCCAGGAAGAGCACGGTGCCGGTCATGGTTGCGGTCGATCGCGTGGCAGGTGGACGGTCATCGAGGTCGCAGCGCGACGTCACCGCGGTGGCGATGGCAGCGCGATGAACGTGGTCGAGCGCGCCTGAAAGAGGGCGACAGTCCGGCATGAACGTTCTATCGGCAGCCGTCGGTCACCCTTGAGGCCGGGATGACGAGCGGGGCCCCGCTCAAGCGGCAAAGAGCTGCGGCGACGCCAGCGTATTCGCCGCATCGCCGGGCGACCTGCGTCACTACGCTGACCCGTATCCGTCTTGCCTGGGCTGTGAACGATGTCTTCCTCCTCGACCCTCCACGCCAACGTCGAACCCGGCGCCAACGACGTCGACCTGCTGGTGCACCGTGTCGCTCATCTTGAGCGCTTGGCCACCGACCTGTCGAGCGAACTGGCCTGGGCCAACGAGCGCCTGCTCACCGAGCTGTACGACCGCAGCGCGGTCGAGGCGCAAGCGCTGCAGCTCGAGCGGCATGACGTAGTGACCGGCCTGCCGAACCGGCGCGCGCTCGACGAACGGCTGCAGCACGCACTTGCCGCGCACGCCAAAAGCGGCCATCCGGCGGCACTGGTGTCGGTCGGCCTCGGCGGCATTGGTCAACTGCGCGAGTCTCTCGGTTTTGCTGCCGGCGATCGCGTGTTGCGCGTGGTCGCCGACCGCCTGCGGCGCGCGGTGCGCGGATCCGACATCATCGCCCGCGTCGGCGACGCCGAGTTCGCGCTGCTGCTGACGCAGCTGTCGCACGCGCAGGACGCGGCGAAGGTGGCGCAGAAGCTGTTCAACGAACTGGATATCCCGGTCGGCTTCGAGGGGCGCGACCTGCCGCTGCAGCCCGCAGTCGGGGTGGCGCTCTATCCGCAAGACGCCGACAGCGCCGACCTGCTGCTGGCGCGCGCCGACGCCGCGCTGCGTTACGCGCGCGAGCATGGCGGTGCCCTTTACCAGTTCTTCGATCCGAGCCTGACCGCGCGCACTGCGCGCCGCCTCACCATCGAGGCCGATCTGCGCCAGGCGCTGGAGCGCGACGAGTTCCGCGTCCTGTACCAGCCGCGGTTCGACGCCAAGAACGGCAAGCTCACTGGTGCCGAGGCCTTGCTGCGCTGGCAGCATCCGGAGCGCGGCCTGCTGGCGCCGGCGCAGTTCCTCGACGTGGCCGAAGCCACCGGGCTGATCGTGCCGATCGGCGAGCACGTGCTGCGCGAGGCCTGCCACACGGCCGCGCAGTGGACGCGCTGGTGGACCCAGAAAGGGCCGGCACTGACCGTAAGCGTCAATCTGTCGCCGCGCGAGTTCCGCGGACAGTCGATGCCGGCGCTGGTCGAGCGGGTGCTTCAGGAGTGCGGCCTGAAGGCAGCGCAGTTGCAGGTCGAGCTGGCCGAGTCGAGCCTGGTGTCGCCCACCGGGCAGGATGACCGCGCGGCGCTGCAGGCATTGCGCGACCTGGGCGTGCGCATTGCGCTCGACGGGTTCGGGTCAGCCAGCCTCACGCTGCTGCGCAACCTGCCTGTCGACACGGTGAAGGTCGACGGCGAGTTCGTACGCAATGCGCCACAGGACAAATGTGACGCGCTGATCGTGGCCGCAGTCGCCAGTATTGGCCGCCGACTGGGGTTGCGCGT
Source organism: Burkholderiaceae bacterium (assembly GCA_022843955.1). GTDB lineage: Bacteria > Pseudomonadota > Gammaproteobacteria > Burkholderiales > Burkholderiaceae_F > JALHMQ01. The sequence goes on along the minus strand of JALHMQ010000049.1, from coordinate 15,363 downwards.
GGTCGCCTCTGGCGTGGAGACCGCGGAGCAGCTTGCGCTGGTCAAGAAGCAGCGCTGCCATGAAGTTCAGGGCTACCTGCTGGGGGAGCCGGCCACCGCCGATCAGTTCGCCAGCTGGCTGTCGCAGGTGCCCACCGGCAAGCGCCGGTCGTAGCGCGCGCCTGCGCGCCGCGCACCGGGCACAGGGGCAACAGCGGCACGCATATGATCTGCGCTCCGACGTGACGGGGCGGAGCGCAGGCATGGAACGAGGGCAGGAGGCGCAGCGGTTGATCCCGTCCGAGGTGAAGCAGGCGCTGCGCGTCGCCGAGCTGGGTTCCGATCTTGTCATGCTGCTCGACGCCGGCGGTGACGTGCTGCACGTCAGTGACGGCCTGCGCGCCTTGCTCGGTCTAGGCCGAGACATCGCGCCGGCGCAACTGGCGCAACGCCTTCACCCCGACGATGCTGACCCGCTGCAGGCGCAACGCCTGCGTGCCGCCACACTCCCCGACGACGCGGTGGTGCAGGCCCGTTACCGGCTGCAGGATGCGCAGGGGCGATGGCACTGGCTGCGCGAGCGCACCGCGGTGCTGGCGCGTGGCACCGACGACGGCGCCACGTTGCTGATCGCGGTGGCACGCGACGTCACGACGCTGCGCCAGGCACAGGAGACGCTGCCGCCAGCCGGCGCGCTGGCTGTGCTGCCCGAGGCCGCGGTGGCCGGCGCCTGGCGCCTGGACCGGCGAGCCGGCACGCTCTGGTGCGACGAGCGCGCGGCCGCGCTACATGGCGTGGTGCCGAGCGAGATGCCGCGCCCGATCGCCGAGGTGATGGCTCATGTGCTGCCCAAGGACCTGCTGCGCTGGCAGGCGGCGCTGGATGCGCTGCCCTATGCCGCCGGCACCTGGCGGGTGGAGTATCGCGTGCAGTTGCCGCAGGGCGAGGTGCACCGCCTCGCCTGCCGCGCGCAGCTCGCCGCGAGCGGCGACCTGGCGACCGGCGTGGTGCAGGACGTGACCACGGCGGCATCGGCCGATGTGCAGCGCGCGCGCGACCTTGCGCACCTGGATGAACTTGCCGCCAATGCGCCGGTCGGCATCGCCTTCGTCGACGACGGCTTCCGCGTGTTGCGGGTGAACCGGGTGGCTGCCGAGTTGGCCGGCCGGCCGCCCGAGCAGATGGTCGGGCGCACCGTGGAGGCGCTGATGGCATCGATGTGGCCGTCGATGGCACCGCAGTACTTGGCGGTGCGCGATCAGGGCGTGACGATCAGCAACGCCGAAGTGACCGGCGCGCCGCGCGAAGGCGGGCCGGTACGCACCTTTCTATGCCATTTCGTACCGGTGCCGCTGGAGGGTGGTCGTCGCGGCGTCGGCCTGATGATCTACGACATCACCGAGCGCAAACGCACCGAGCAGGAACTGGTGGCGGCGAAGAAGGCGGCCGACGATGCGAATGCCGCCAAGGACCGTTTTCTTGCCACCTTGAGCCACGAGCTGCGCACGCCACTGACGCCGATCCTGCTGTCGGCGCGCATCCTCGAACTGCGCCCCGATGATCGCGACACCGTGCTCGGTCGCGCCGAGGTGATCCGCCGCAGCGTCGAGACCGAGGTGCGCCTGATCGACGACCTGCTCGACCTGACCCGCATTTCGCGCGACAAGCTCGGCCTGGTGGCGGCGCCGGTGTCGCTGCATGAAGTCGCGCTCAAGGCGGTCGAGGTGTGCCGTGACGATGCGCAGGCGGCGCAGGTGACGGTTGCGCTGGACCTGATCGCCGAGGCCGACCTGATGCGCGGCGACGCGCAGCGACTGCAGCAGGTGTTGTGGAACCTGCTGAAGAACGCGATCAAGTTCAGTCCGGCCGGGGCGACTGTCACGCTGTCCAGCGTCAATCCTGACCCGCAGTCGATCCGCTTCACGGTGCGCGACCACGGTATCGGCTTTCGCGCCGACGATCTGCCCCGCCTGTTCCAGCCGTTTGAACAAGGTGACGCGTCGATCACCCGGCAGTTCGGCGGTCTCGGCCTGGGGCTGGCGCTGGTGCAGCGCCTGGTCCTGCTGCACGGCGGCGATGTGTATGCCGACAGCGACGGGCCGGGGTGTGGCGCCGCCTTCGTCGTCACGCTGCCCCTGATGGCGCGGCTGGCGCCGGCACGTACGGTGGCGCCCCCGACGGCGGCCGACCCCACGGCGCCGCCCAGCAACGCGCCGGTGCTGCTGGTCGAAGACCATGCCGATACGGCGCAGACCCTGTCGACGCTGTTGCGCGCCGCCGGCTGGACGGTGGTGGCCGTGGAGACCGCGTCGGCGGCGCTCGAGGTGGCGCGCAGCACCCGCCTGTGCCTGGTGGTGTCCGACCTGAGCCTGCCCGATGGCGACGGCTGCGACCTGCTGCCGCTGCTGCACCAGGAAGATCCATCGCTGCCGGCGATCGCGATGACCGGCCATGGCATGGATACCGACCTGTCGCGCACGCGCGCCGCAGGGTATGCGCGCCATTTCATCAAGCCGGTCGAAGTCACGGTGCTGCTCGAGGCGATGAGTCAGCTCGTGGCCGAGGGTGTCGGCGTGCCCGACCGCGCCGCGGGCGCCTGACCGCGGCGGACGATCGCACGCGCCGCTCCGCTATCCTGCGCGGGCGTCGCGGGCAGCCCGCGTCTGTGCCCGCCGCTCCCGCCGATGTCGCTCCCCCTCGATCGCAACACCGCCTTGCTGCTGACGCTGCCGCCGCTGTTCTGGGCGGGCAATGCGGTGCTCGCCCGCATGCTGGTCGGCGAGGTGCCGCCGATAGCGCTGTCGCTGCTGCGCTGGTTGCTGGCGCTGGCGCTGTTTCTGCCCTTTGTCTGGCGCGGCCTGATCGCCGCGTGGCCACAACTGCGCGCGGCCTGGCTCGACGTCTTCGGCATCGCGCTGACCGGCGTGGCGGCCTACAACTCGCTGCAGTACGTTGCGGTGCAGACCTCCAGTGCCGTCAATGTCACCCTGATTGCCGCCTCCACGCCGGTGTTCTCGCTGCTGTTCGGCGTGCTGCTGTTCGGCGAGCGCGCGCGCGTGGCGCAGTGGAGTGGTGCCGCGCTGTCGATCGTCGGGGTGCTGTGGGTGCTGCTGCGCGGCGACCTCGCCAATTTTGCGCAGTTGAACTTCGTGCGCGGCGACGTGGTGATGATCGTCGCGAACATCACCTGGGCGATGTACACGTGGCTGCTGCGCAAGCGGCGCCCGCAGGTACCGTTCGGACCGTTTCTTGCGGCGCAGATGCTGCTCGGCTTGCTGATGATCCTGCCGCTGGCGGTGGCCGAATCGGCCTGGTCACCGGCGACGATCCACTGGTCGGCGACGACGATCGCCGTGGTGATCTACGTGGCGTTGTTCCCGTCGCTGCTCGCGTACTACTGCTGGGACCGCGGCGTGGCGCGAGTCGGGGCAGTGGTGCCGGTGCACTTTGCCAACCTCACGCCGCTGTTTGCGGCGCTGCTGTCGACGCTGGTGCTGGGCGAGGCGCCGCAGGGCTATCACCTGGTCGGCCTGGTCGCGATCATCGGCGGCATTCATCTGGCCAACCGCCGCTGACGTGGCGACGCGAATCAGCGCCAGGGTGTGTTCAGCAACGACTTTGGCAGCGGCTCTTCCGCCAGGTGGGTGACGTAGCGGCTGTCGTGAAAGATGAGTGGGGCACCACCGGGTGTGCCCATCGTCTCGATGCGGCCCACCAGGATCACGTGGTCGCCCTCGTCGTGCTGGCTGCGCGTCGCACACTCGTACCAGGCCACGCACCCCGCAAGCTGCGGCGGGGCCGCGGGCGGGAAGATCCACTGGCCGGCGGCAAACTTGTCGGCGCCGCGGGTGGCAAACCGTTTGGCGACTTCGAGCTGGTCGGCGGCCAGTACGTGCACGCGCCAACGCGAGGTACGGACAAACGCGTCGAAGCTCGCCGCGCTGCGCGCCAGGCTCCACAGAGCGAGCGGCGGTTCGAGCGAGACCGAGGCGAAAGAGTTCGCGGTCATGCCGACCGGCTCGTCATCGGCGGACCGCGTGGTGACGACCGTGACCCCGGTGGCGAACTGCGCCAGCGCACGGCGCAGTTCCTGGGTTCCGCTCGGATTTCCGGTGGGATGAATCGACTTGGAGTGCACCGGCGCATTCTACGTATCGAACCCGCACGCGTCGCGGCGCGCTAGCATCGGCACGAGCCTGCAGTTCGCGCATGGCGGTTGCTTGCGCCGCTTGTCCCTATACGAGTCATGGCCAGTCCACTGCTTCCCACCTACGAGACGCTGATCGAGCAACGCATTCGCGAGGCCGAGGCGCGCGGCGAGTTCGACGATCTGCCCGGTGCGGGCCGGCCACTCGATCTCGACGACGATCTCCTGGTGCCTGAGGATCTGCGCGTTGCACATCGCATCCTGAAGAACTCGGGCTATGTGCCGCCCGAAGCGCAGCACCTGGCCGAGGTCAACCAGCTGATCGCCACGGCCGGGCGGGCCGAACTGTCCAGCGAGCAGGGCGAGGCCGCCAGCCGCCGGCTGCGGACGCTGTTGGTGCAGATGGAGCTGGCCGGCCGGCCGCTGGCCGCGGCGCAGGCTTGGCACGATTACCAGGAGGCGCTGGGCAAGCGCCTGCAGTGCGCTCCGGACCTATCACGCGACGGTGATCGGCCGCACCGTTGAAAACCGCGGCTGTGCCCCCATGTTTCGCCCGCGGCCGGATGGCACGTGAATGGCTCGTGAAACGAAACCTAAGGAAGAAGGCATGCGCTCGCTGAAACTGCTGTTGCTCGGACTGCTGGCGGCGGTACTCACCGGCTGCGGCTACAACGAAATCCAGAGCAAGGACGAGGCGGTCACCGCCGCCTGGGCTGAGGTGCTGAGCCAGTACCAGCGGCGCGCCGACCTGATTCCGAACATCGTCAACACGGTCAAGGGCGAGGCGAACTTCGAGCAGGAGACCTTGACGCGGGTGGTGGAGGCGCGTTCTCGCGCGACCTCGATCCAGGCCACACCGGAACTCGTCAACGATCCGGCGGCGCTGCAGAAATTCAATGCCGCGCAGGGCGAGCTCAGCTCGGCGTTGTCGCGGCTGCTGGTGGTGGTGGAGAACTATCCGAACCTCAAGGCCAACGCCGGCTTCCAGGACCTGCGCGCGCAACTGGAAGGCACCGAAAATCGCATCGGCGTGGCGCGCAACCGCTTCATCAAGACCACCCAGGACTTCAACGTCTACGTGCGCCAGTTCCCGGTCAATCTCACGGCCATGGTGTTCGGATACCCGGCCAAGCCGCAGTTCGCGGTGGAGAACGAGAAGGCGATCAGCGCACCGCCGACGGTGGACTTCGGCACCAAGAAGTGATGGGCGTTGTTTTACCGCAGGCGGCTCGCACATCGGACGTGACGTGATCGCAGGCCTGCCCGGCGTCCACCTGCACCGCCTCGTCGCGCTGCTGTGCATGCTGGTTGCGGCGCTGTGCATGGCGGCGCCGCACGCGGCCGAGGCGCCGCGCGATGCGTCCGGTCTGGTGGCGGTGCCGCCGCTGGCGCGAGTGACCGATCTGGCTGGCGCGCTCAAGCCCGCCGATGTGCAGGCGCTCGAAACCAAGCTCGCCGCGCACGAGATCGCAAAAGGCTCGCAGATCGCCATCGTGGTGCTGCCGACCACGCAGCCGGAGCCGATTGCCGACTTCGCGCAGCGCGTGGGCGACGCCTGGAAGATCGGTCGCAAGGGCGTGGGCGATGGTGTGCTGATCACCGTGGCGGTCGAGGATCGGCGCGTCTGGATCAGCGTTGCACGCGCGCTGGAAGGCGCCTTGCCCGACGTGGCCGCCACGCGTATCAGCCGCGAGTTAATCGCACCGCGCTTTCGCGAGGGCGACTATGGTGGCGGCCTCGTCGCCGGGCTCGATGCGATTCTGCAGCGCCTCGATGGCGAAGCGCTGCCGCCGCCGGTGCGCAGTGCCGCCGGCCCCGTCAGTGTGGGCGGTGATGTGATGCCGATCCTGATCGGGGTCGTGCTCGCCGGGATCGGCGTCGGCTCGGCGCTGCGGCGCATGCTCGGCGTGCCGGGTGCCCTTGTCGCCGCGGGCGGCTCCGGCGTGGTGACGGGCGCGCTGCTGGCTTCTGCGCTGCTGGGTGGCCTGGCCGGGCTGGTGGTGCTGGTCGGCTCGGTGATGGGCGCAAGCAGCGGTGGCGGCGGTGGGCGCGTGCTGGGTGGTCGGCGGCGCGGTGGCGCGCCGATCTTCATTCCCGGCGGCTGGAGCGGCGGCGGCAGAGGGGGCGGCATTGGGGGCGGGTGGGGCGGTGGTGGCGGCTGGTCGTCTGGCGGTGGGGGCGACTTCGCCGGTGGCGGCGGCGGCAGCAGTTGGTGAACCGATGAAGATCGCGCGCTGGTTCCGACATTGGTTCACCACGCCCCTGGCGGTGAAGCGTGCCTTTCCCCCGGCGGCGCTCGCGCGCATCGAGCAGGCGATCGACGCCGCCGAGCAGGGTCACAGCGGCGAGATCCGCTTCGCGGTGGAGTCGGCATTGCCGTGGTCCTACTTGAAGCGCGACGCACCGGCGCGCGAGCGCGCCCTCATGGTGTTCGCCAAGCTGCGCGTCTGGGACACCGAGAACAACAACGGCGTGCTCATCTACGTCGAGCTTGCCGACCACAGCATCGAGATCGTGGCCGACCGTGGCATCGCGCGTCAGGTCGAGCCGGAACACTGGCAGCAGCTGGCGGCGCAGATGCGCGACCGCTTTCGCAGCGGCGCGTTCGAAGCGGGCGTGACCGAGGTGGTGGCGCAGGTGGCACAGCGGCTGCGCGCGCACTACCCGCTGGACGACGCGCGCCCCAATCCAGACGAACTGACCAACCGGCCCGTGATCCTTTGAGCGATCCGCCGATTCTGCGTGTGGCGGATTGATAGCGCCTGATCTCAAGGGGCGGCGCGCTGGTCTGCGCTGCTCCGCCGAGGCCTGCAGCACTGAACCATCGCGCAACGGGGCCCTCCAATTCGTATCGTCTTGCCTAGCCGGCACCTTGCCTGCAGTCGGCAGCTAAGCTCGCAGCGACGCTTCATCTCGGCCGCTGCGTAGGTTTCGGCCACATCCAGGAGCCATGTATGTCGATCAGCACGCCGCTTGCAGCGCAGCCCCGCCCGGGTCACGAGTTCGCCACGCTCGGCGGTGGCTGCTTCTGGTGTCTGGAGGCCGTCTATGAAGACCTCGACGGCGTGATTGACGTTGAATCCGGCTACAGCGGCGGCCACGCGGCCAACCCAACCTATCGCCAGATCTGCGAAGGCGGCAGCGGCCACGCCGAAGTGGTGAAGATCGAGTTCGACGCGTCGCGCATCTCGTTTCGCGAGATCCTCGAGGTGTTCTTCACGATCCACGATCCGACCACCCTGAATCGCCAGGGCAATGACGTCGGCGATCAGTACCGATCGGTGATCTTTGTGCATTCCGAGGCGCAGCGCGCCGTCGCGGAAGACGTGATCCGCGAGGCACAGGCGCACCACGACAAAGAGATCGTCACGTTGGTGGTGCCGCTGGCCAATTACACGCGCGCAGAGGACTACCACCAGGAGTACTTCCGCCACAACGCCGCACAGGGCTATTGCATGTTCGTCGTGGCGCCCAAGGTGGAGAAGTTCCGCAAGACCTTCGCGGCCCGCCGCAAGAAGTCGGCGGCCCGCTGATCCGCCCGCGCGGTCAGCCGACGACGGCGCGCGCCAGTTCGATGCAGCTGAGCGGCGCGCTGCCTTCAGCCTTGTTGTTCACGATCACGTAGGCGGGCTGGCTGCTCTTGATCGCCACATGGATCAGGTGCGCCAGCGTGCCGCGCGTCGGCAGGTCGGCATCGATCAGGCGATCGAACGGCGCGTAGCGGTTCTTCGCCTCGTCGTACTTGAAGCCGCTGTGCAGGCTCCAACGCACCACCAGCGGCCCCGCCAGTTTCCACGTCTGTCCTTCTTCCGTGCTGTCCATGGCGCGCAGCGCGGCGCTTTGGCGGGCGGCCGGCGGCATGCGGGCGTGGATGCCCAGGCACAGCCGTGCGTTGACGGCGCGCAGCATGCGCAGGAAGCGCGGCGTCAGAAGTTCCGCGTTGCGCAGTTCGACCGCATAGACGGGTGTGATCCCGCCCACCTGCGCGGGCAGGGCGGCGAGGAACGCGCCGAGCCGTTCGATCAGCGCATGCGCAGCGCTACCCTGGGTCAGGGCGCGCGGCAGCGGCGAGAACTGGAACACCAGGGGTCCGGCGCGGTCGCGCAACCCGCCGACCGCGGGCAGCACGAACTGCTCGGTGGCGCGGGCGGCGTCGAGGAAAGACGGGTTGTCACTGGCGGGCAGGCCGCCTTCGGCGCGCTTGACGGCATCGGTGATCAGCGCGGGCGCCTTGACCACGAAACGCAAGTGCGGCGGAACCTGGGCCGCGTGGCGGGCGAACTCAGCCTCCGACAACGGTTGGTAGAAGCTGCGATCCAGGCCGACTGCGCGCAGCACGGGGTGCTCGGCATAGGCGGTCAGGCCCTGGCGCGACAACTGCGACTCGCCGTAGCTGTCGCCGTAGACGATGCCGCGCCAGCCGGCAAAACTCCACGATGACGTTCCGAGATGGACCGCTGCGGGCAGATGGCGGCCAAGCTGGCGCAACTCATCGCTCACCGCGGCGGCCTGGACCGGATGGTCGGCGCTCGCTCGCGCGGCGCGGCCGCGGGCTGCGGTGCCGTCCGCCGGCGCAAGCGGCAGCGGATCAGGATCGTCGAACAGTGAGTCGGCAGGCGGGCGGGGCACGCTCATGCGCCGCAGTGTACGAAGCCGCCGGCAGCGGCGAAAAGTCGGACTGGCGACCGTACCGGCAGGGCACAGTGGCAAGACATCGCGGCAGCACATCTCGGCCGCGCGATCGGCGCGCCGCTGCCGTCAGTGCGGAATGAACTGCATCAGCGCACGGGTGCGTTCATCGAGCGACAGCAGCGCCAGGATGGCCAGGACACCGACCGCGGCGACGAGGCTCTCGATCAGCGCCAGCCGCAGCCAGCGCGCGCGAGGTGACCTGGGTGAGTGCACCATGATGTGTCCCCCGTCCTGCCGCGCAGCCAGCCTGCGCGACCTGCAGCAAGCAATGCAAATCCAGTGCCAGCGCGCTTCCGACAGGGGCTAGACGCGCCGCACGCGCTCGATCACTGCTTCGGTGTTCAGGTTGAGCTGCGACAGTCGCGTGTCGGCGCTGTTGGGGTCATGTTCGATCCGATAGCGCAGGGCGACCATGGTGCCAGCCCCGGGCACGGTCTCGATCTTCAGCTGCGCGCCGATGCGATTGGCACGGTTGCGCATGTTGAGCAGGCCGCGTCCGCCGACGCGCTCCTCGATGATGCCCTTGCCGTTGTCGGTCACGCGCAGCACCAGCCACTCGGCATCGCCGCCGCGCTCCACCGCAATCACCACATGGACAGCGCGCGCCTGGCTGTGCTTGAGCGCATTGGTGAGCGACTCCTGCACGATGCGCAGGATCGGCAGCACCGCATCCGGGTTGATGTCGATCTCTTCCGGCAGGCCGCGCGCATCCCACGCGAGGTCGATGCCGACCGCCTTCAGGCGCGGCTCCATCCGGTAACGCAGGTTGCCCAGCGCCGACAGCAGGCCCGCGTCTTCGGCCGCCAGCGCGTCGATCGCCAGGCGCATGTCGTCGATCGACTCGCGCAGGATCTGCACGATCTGCGGCTGGCTCACGGCGCCGCGCTCCACCAGCATCAGCGATGACAGCAGTTGCGAGCCGAGGCCGTCGTGCATGTCCTGCATGATGCGCTGGCGTTCCTGCGCTTGCACCTGCAGCCGTTCACTCTCGCGCAGCCGCTCGTAGTTGCGTTTGAGCAATTGCTCGCGCTCGCGCACGCGAGTCTCCAGCTCCGCCCGCGCGGTCTCCGCCTCGCCGAGGACCCGCACCACGCGGTCGACCAGCGGCGTGGCCAGCGCCAACAGCACCAGCGGGCCGGCCCAGTGCAGCCACAGCGTGGTGCCGTCGAATGCCAGGTCGCCGGTCAGCAGCCAGTCATGCACGGCGGCGACCAGGGCGACCAGCACCGCCACCAGCAGCAGCACGTGGGGGGCGGCCTGTCGTCGTATCCGCTGCACCAGCGCATGGCCGAAAGCCAGGGCCACCATCAGGATCAGTGCCGGCACCCACAGACTGTCCAGATACGGCGTGGCGTGCTGCGCGGTGACCACCAGCATCAGCGGTCCGAACAGGCCGAAACCGAGCGTCGCCCACTCGTCACGCCGCTGGCTGCGGCCGGTCAGGCGCAGCATGGCGAGCGTGATCACCACCGCGAACCCGCCGGTGGCGGAGTAGTACATCAACAGCAGCCAGAAGCGCCCCGCCCCTGGCGTGGCTTCCACCAGGAAGAACGCACTGCGCGCGACCCATAACGCGGCGGCAATGCTGAGCAGCGCCAGCAGACGGTCCGGCCGGCGCAGCCACAGCACGCCGAACAGCAGCGCGATCGCCGCCGCCAGCGTCGCACCGATCCACGGCAGCGTGGCGGCGGCAAAGAACTGGCGCTCGTAACTGGCCGACATGGCCGACAGCGGCCCGAGTTCAACCCCCGCCAGCCCGTGGCTGCCGCTGCGGTACGCGGTCTGGATCACGATGGTGTTGTCGCCTGCGACCAGCAACGCCGGATCGATGGCGAGCAGGTGCGGGCGCCGGAAGCGCACCTCGGTGTCGGCATCGGACGTGCGCATCGCTCCGATGGGGCGCCCGTTGACGCTGACGCGGCCGCCGTTGGTGGCATGGCCGATCAGCAGGGCCCAGGATTGCGCTGGCACGGCGCCGAGCTTGAAGGACATGCGCAGCGCCACGCCCTGCAGCGGCGAACCCTCGGCCGCGCTCCAGCGCAACGGCAGGTCGAGACGGGTCCAGTTGGCGGTGGCGGCGGGGGCGGCGTCGACGGCGACCGGGGTCCAGTCGACGCGGTCGATCGTCAGCGCGTCGGCGCGGCCGACGGCGCAGCCGGCAATGACCAGGAAGACAAACGCAAGCTCAAGTGCGCGGGCACCTGCCGCGGCAAGAATCCGCATCCGCGCGCGCGCCCGTCAGGTGCGCAGCAGACCCATCTGGGTCGCTTCGTACACCGCTTCGCCGCGCGAGTGCACTGCCAGCTTGCGGTAGATCTTCTTGATGTGCGCGGTGACCGTGTGCGGTGAGATGCCGAGGATCTCGCCGATCTCGTTGAAGCTCATGCCCTTGGCGAGCAACTGCAGGATCTCGGTCTCGCGCGCCGACAGCGGGTTGTTCTCCGGTTGCGACGTGCGCGCGGCGGGCGAGGCTGTTGTCGACCCCATCCGGTTGCGGATGGCGCGCAACACGCTGCGCGCGACCACCGGGCTGACCGGCGAGCCGCCGGCGCGCAGCAGGCGGATGCAGGAGATCACGTCCGCCGGGGTGGAGTCCTTGAGGATGTAGCCCGTGGCTCCCGCCTCGATCGACGAGACCACGTGTTGCTCGTCGCCGAACACGGTGACCACCATGATGTCGGCCTCGGGCTTCTTCTGGCTCACCTGCTTGATGAGCTCGATGCCATTGCCGTCGGGCAGACCGAGATCGATCAGCATGACATCGAAGTCTTCCTTGTCGATAATCACCTGCGCCTCGCGCCGGTTGGCGGCCACACCGGCCAGCCGCATTGACGGTTCGCTCTCGATGATCTGCGCAAAGCGCCGGCGAAACTCGGGCTCGTCTTCGACGATGATGATCGAAATCGGGGCGTCACTCATCGACTCACCTTTGCCATGGATGGCGGAACATGTCACATGATAGCCGCCGCACCCGAGCGGCCGTGGTCCGTGCTAACCGAAATCGACTAGGTCGATCGACGGGCGGCGGATGCACGCATCATGCGCCGATTGTCACGGGGCCAAGCGTTCGCGCCGCCACAGGCCGTCTGGCAGCAGGCTGTACAGCAGGCGATCGTGCAGGCGCGAGGGCCGACCCTGCCAGAACTCCACCGCCGTCGGCGTGACCCGATAGCCGCCCCAGTGCGGCGGGCGCGCTGGGTTCAGGCCGTGGCGCAGACCCATTTCGGCGGCTTTCGCCATCAGCCAGGCCTTGCCGGCAATCGGCTCGCTCTGGGGCGAGGCCCAGGCGCCGATGCGGCTCGCCAGCGGCCGGCTATCGTAATAGGCATCGGACTCTGCTGCGCTGACGCGCGTCACGGTGCCGTCGATGCGCACCTGCCGCTCCAGTTCGCGCCAGAAGAACAGCAGGGTGGCTTGCGGATTGACGGCCAGGTCGCGCCCCTTGGGGCTGTCGTAGTTGGTGAAGAACACGAAGCCCTGCTTGTCGTAGCCCTTGAGCAGCACCGTACGTGCACTTGGCCGGCCGCTCGCATCGGCGGTGGCGAGCGTCATCGCGTTCGATTCGAGCAGTTCAGACGCAAGAACCTCCGTCCACCAGCGGGTGAACTGGCGGATCGGGTCGGGATCGGCGTGGTTTTCATCGAGCGCGCCGCGCTTGTAGTCGGTGCGGATATCGGCAAGGTGAGTCATCGGGGTGGGTCCAGCAGCAGGTGCGTTGGTCATGCGACAGGCATGGCCAGTGGGTTCGGCCGCGATCATAGGCGGGCGGCGCCGGCTCCTCTTCGATGCCGCGCAAGGCGCCTGCTCAGTCCTGGCGCGACTGCGCGTCGGCCAGACGGGCGAGGCGTTCGAGATGCGGGTCGCGCAGGCCATCGGCACGCAGCGCCAGTACCGTGCGCTGCAGGTAGTCGAGACTGGTGCCGAAGCTGCCGCGCGCGGTCCGCAGGATGGCGACCAGCTCCGCCTCCGACAGGCCGCCGCAGTAGTTGGCGCCATCGGTGCGCACGATGAAGGCGAGCGCGCGCAGGTCGCAGCTGTCATCGAGGCGCCGCGCACGCAGCCAGCGCGCCGCGTACGAGCCCATGAACATCTCGCGCTCCCACAACAGCGGCAACTGATCGCGCACCACCGTTGCCGGCAGCCGGTAGGCGATGCCGGCACAGCTGCCGCCGCGATCGAGCCCCGCCACCACGCCCGGGAGGTCGAACGTGCCGCGGTACTTGATCGAGCGCAGGCACAGCTTGCGGTGATAGCCGAACACGCGCGCCGGCACCCGCCGGTCATGGTCGAACTCGGGCTTCCACATCAACGAGCCGTAGCCGAACACCCACAGCGGCGTGCGCCCGTTCCAGTCACCCAGCGTGGCATCAAGCATGGCGCGCAATTCGGCGTCGCTGAGCCGCTGCTGCGGCAACGGCTCGGTCTCGGCGGCGACCCCGGTCGGGCGTGTCATCGATTGCGCTCCTGGCGCACCGCGCCGATGCCGCCACCGGCGAGCAGCAATGCCATCAACCAGAACACGACGCCGGCGCCCAGCACCGCGCCGAATGCACCGAACACCAGTGGCAGGGCGACGTGGCTGCTGTTCATGATCGTGGTGCGCAGGCCCAGGGCCTCGCCCACCCGGCCCTCGGGTGTACGTGCATGCAGCAGAGACATCACGTTGGGCTGCGCGCTGCCCAGCCCCAGGCCGAGCAGGAACGCGCACGCCATCAGCGGCATCAGGCCGCTGAACAGAGGCATCAGCGCAAAGGCCGTGGCGCCGGTGAACAGGGTGAAGGTGAGTACCTGCCACTCGCGCCAGGTGCGGGAGATCGCCGGCATGGCCAGCCGAATGACGAAGGTGGCGGCGGCGAAGCTGCCCAGCACCAGCCCGATCTGCGAAGCGGACAGGCCGATGCGCGTGCCATAGACCGGCACCATGAAGGTCTGCAGGTCCCAGGACATCGAGATGAGGCCGCTGGCGATCAGGATGTTGCGCACCGGCCGATGGCGCAACAGGTCGAAGAACGCCCGCTCGGCAGGTACCTGGGCCTCGCCGCGCCGATCGGCCAGCTGACCGCGCTGCGACAGCAGCAGCCCGAGCGCGACCAGCAGCACGCAGAAGAACACGCCGAAGGTGACGCGATGGCCGACGGAGTCGATCAGGAAGCCGCTGGTGATCGGCGCAATCAGGCCCGATGTGGAGAAGCCCAGCGCCAGGTACGAGAACGCGGCCGCGCGTCGGTCCGGGGCCGCCCGCTCGCCGACCACGTGCTGGATCGTCATCTGCACGTAGAGGAAACCGGTACCGATCAGCGATGCGGCCACCAGCAGCGGGGCGACGTCGGCCACGGCATAGGGAAAGGCGGCCGGCAGCACGATGCCCGCCGTCATCAGGCTGACGCCGAGCAGCAGGGGCCGCCGCGGTCCGACTGCATCGAGCCAGCGACCGGCACGGACCGCGAGCAGCATCGGTACCAGGGCGAACAACGCCATCATCACGCCGACGGTGAAGGCCGACGCCTGGTTCGACAAGGCGTACAGCGAGCCGGTGACGCGGGTGGCGCCGAACGCGGTATGCGTGAGCACCGTCAGCACGATCAGGCGCGTCAGCGTCATCGTGCCGCGCTTGCTGCGGGCTGCCAGACCACCAGCGCCACGCCAACGCAGGTAATGGCAACGCCGACGACGGTCAGGGCTGTCGGCACCACGGAGAACAGCAGCCATTCGAGCACCACCGCGATGATCGGCGTCAGGTACAGCAGGCTGGTGACGCGCGTGGCCTCGCCTCGCCGCATCAGGGTGTGCAGCGCATTGACCGCGAGGATCGACGCGAACACGATGAGAAAGCCCATTGCGCCCAGCAGCGGCCAGCTCCAGGTGACGTCGAAACCTTCGACGACGAGCGCCAGGGGTGCCAGCACCACCACGTTGGCGGCGAACTGCACCAGCGCTGCGCTGCGCAGATCGACCTTCGGGCAGAAGTGGCGTTGATACAGCGTCCCCACCGTGATCGCCGCCAGTGACAGGAGCACCGCTGCCAGCGCACCGCCGCTGATGGCGCGCATGTCGATCTTGTGCCAGACGACCAGGGCGACGCCGAGCAGTCCGACCAGCACGCCGAGCCACTGGTAGCCGCGCAGCCGTTCGCTCATCAGGAACGCGGCCACGAAGGCGGTGACCAGGGGTTGGGTTGCCAGCACCAGTGCCGTGATGCCCGCCGACATGCCCAGGTACTGCGCGTAGTGGCTGCCGCCGAGGTTGACGGCGTGCATCAGCAGGCCGGCAACCACCACGTGCAGCCACTCGCGCTGCGTGGACGGCCAGCGCAGTGCCTGCTGTCGTTGCCACCATGCGAGCAGCGGCAGCAGCAGCACGATGCCGATCATGAAGCGCAGGGCGAGGAACGTGAAGGGCGCCGCGTACTGCAGGCCGAGCTTGGTCGCCAGGTAGCCGGTGCCCCAGACCGCGACGAAGTACCACGCCAGCAGCGGCGAAGCCAGGCGCAGCGGGGTGCTGGGGTCCGCCGGCTGAACGGCGTCGCCGCGAGGCGGCGTGGGTGG
>JALHMQ010000048.1 GCA_022843955.1 Burkholderiaceae bacterium | reverse complement strand
CCGCGCGCTCCCATGACGATCAGGTCGGCGCCGTCCTTGTCTGCGGCGCGGCCGATCGCCGGACCGGGCGTGCCGACCACATGCTTGGCGCGTGCCGTGATGCCGGCCTTCTTCAGCCTTACCAGCGCTGGCTGCAGCACCGCGGTGGCCTCCATCCGGTGGAACGAGCGCACCGCGTCGCGGCCAAGCAGGCGGCTCGGATGGGGTGGGATCGGCAACTGCACGTTGAGCAGATCGATCTGCGGCTGCCGCCCGATCAGGGTGCTGCGCGATGCCACGAACGCGAGTGCGGCGTTGCTGTGTTCGCTGCCGTCGAGCGGGATCAGGATCTTCATGATGTGCCTCCGGGGTCGTTGTTGTCAGTTCATGTCGGGCCGGATGTGAGCAGCGACCTGCGCGCTGGGCGGCTGGGCTGCGAGGCTGCGCGTGACGAGGTCGGCGGCAGGCGAAACGGGGGGTGGCCGTCATGGCGCGGCGCTTCGCAGCGCTTCGCCGGTCAGCCGCTGTTCGGCATGTCGCAAATCCTGCGGTCCACCGAACAGCACCACCACGTCGCCGGCCTGCAGCGTGGTGTCGGCGCCGGGTGCCAGCGTGCGGTGGCCGGCGCGCACCAGGGCGGTGGCCAGCACGCGATCCTGATGCAGCCCCAGCGTGCCGAGCGACTGGCCGACCGCGAATGCGCCGGCGGGCAGCGTCACCGCGTGCAGGCGCTCGGCGGTCGCATCGTTCGCTGCCAGCGCGTCGTCGCCGTGGAAGAACTCGCGCATCAGCCGATAGCGATCGCTGCGGGCGTCGCGCACGCGCCGCAGCACGTGCGACAGCGGAACGCCGAGCAGGACCAGCGCGTGAGTGACGATCATCATGCCCGCCTCGAGCGTCTCGGGTATGACCTCGGTGGCGCCGGCCCGCATCAATTCGTCGACCCGGCTTTCGTCCCGGGTGCGCACCATGATCGGCAGGTCGGAGCGCAGCGCGCGCACCTGCTGCAGCAGCTTCAGCGCCTCGCCGACATCGTCATGGCTGACCACCAGCAGCCGCGCATTGGCGAGCCCGACCGCCTCAAGCATCTCTGCATTGGCGGCGTCGCCGTAGAACACCGGCTCGCCCGCCTCGTGCGCCTCGCGCACGCGCTGCGGATCGAGGTCGAGCGCGACAAAGGCGATGCCCTCGCGTTCGAGAAAGCGCCCCACGTTCTGGCCGATGCGGCCGTAGCCGCAGATGAGCACGTGGTCGCGCAGCCGGGACGTCTGTGCGGCGTCGGGCTGCAGCGCCGCATGCGAGGTCTGCGGGGCATGGTCCCCGATCAGTCCGGAGAGCGGGCGGTTGTAGCGGATCAGCAGCGGCCCGGCGATCAGGGTTGCGAGCATGGCGGTCAGCGTGACTTGCGCGGCGGTTGCGTCGATCACGCCTGCGCCCAGCGCGATGGCCAGCAGCGCAAAGCCGAACTCGCCGCCGACCGCGAGCGTGATGCCGGTGCGAGCCGCGGCCGGGCGGTCGATCCCGGAGGCGTGCACCAGCAGGCTCACCAGCCCGGTCTTGAGCGCGAGCACGACCGCCGCGATCGCGAGCCCGATGTGCCAGACCTCAGCCATGGCGCGCGGATCCACCAGCATGCCGATCGACACGAAGAACAGGCCCAGCAGGACGTCGCGGAACGGCCGGATCGACGTCTCGACCTGGTGACGAAACTCGGTCTCGCCCAACACCATGCCGGCCAGGAATGCGCCAAACGCAAGCGACAGGCCGAGACTGTCCGTGGCGGCCGCCGCGGCGAGCGACACCAGCAGCACGGTCAGCGTGAACAACTCCGGCGAACGGCGCTGCGCCACGCTATGGAACAGCGGTCGCAGCAGGTGACGGCTCGCCAGGAAGACCACGCCGAAGGCAAACGCGGCCTTGGCCAAGGCCCAGGCCAGCTCGCCCGCCAGCGAGGGGCCGGTGATCACCGCCGCCGCCCCCAGCACCGGCAGGATCACCAGGAACGGCACCGCGGTGACGTCCTGGAACACCGACATCGCCAGCGCGAGCCGGCCGTGCCGTGTCCCGAGCTCGTCCTGGTCGCCGAGCTGCTTGGCGATGATGGCGGTCGACGACTGCGCAAACACTGCGCCGACGGCGAACGCCGCCGCCGGCGGCAAGCCGGCGAGCCAGGCCAGGGCTCCGACCGCTAGCGTGGTCAGCGCGACCTGGCCGGTGCCCAGCCGCAGCACCGTGTGGCGCAGCGAATAGATCTGCGGCAGCGAGAAGTTCAGCCCGATCGTGAACAGCAGGAAGACGATGCCGAACTCGGCAACCAGCCGGATCGACTCTGCACTGGTGACCAGCGCCAGCGCGTGCGGCCCGAGGAGTGCACCGACCAGCAGATAGCCCAGGCTGGAGGGAACGCGTACACGCTGGAACACGCCGACCACGAACACCGTGACGGTGAGCAGCAGCAGGATTTCAAGGAAGGGTGTCAGGGTCACACCGTGGCCGATCCGCGCTGGAGCAGCACGTCGCACGGCGCGCTCATCACCGTGTGCAGGCTGACGCTGCCGAGGAACGTCACCTCGATCTCGGACTTGCCGTGTGCGCCGATCGCCACCAGGTCGGCGCCCAGCTTGCGCACCCAGGTCTCGACCTGCGTGGCGGCGTAACCGTGGCTCACGTGCAGCGTGCGCGCGCCCGGAGCCACGCCTTGCGCGGTGGCCCAGCCATCCAGGTCGAGCATCAGGCGCTCGCGCGCGAGCGCCTGATACTGAGCGGCCGTGGTCTCCTCCACGCCGGCGTGACGCATCATGCCGTCGTAGGGCAGTTCGAACGCGTGCAGCAGGTGCAGCGCTGCCGTCGGCGCGATGGTCCGCGCCAGCGCCAGCGCCGCGGCCGACGGCGTTGAGAAGTCGGTGCCGGCCAGTGCGCAGCGATAGAAGCCGGCCGGCGCCCGCTTGACCACCAGCACCGGACACGGACTGATGCGCAGCAGCTTCTGCGCGGTGGTACCCACCGTCACCTCGCGAATCGGGTGGGCACCATGCGCGCCGACCACCAGCAGGTCGGCCTGCAGCGCCGCGGCGGCGGCTGCAAGCTCGGCGGCCGGCCGCCCGTAGCGCACCTGCTGGGTGACCTGCAAGCCGCTGTCGGCGGCCAGTTCGTCGGCACGCCGCTGCAGGCGGGTCGCCTGCTGCAACAGCAGCGCTTCGGGGGAGGCAACGTCGAGCACGCCGGCCAGCAGCCCGCGCGCGTCTTCCCACAGTGAGGCCGGCACCACGTGCAGCAGGGTGACGGCCGCACCCTGGACGCGCGCCAGCTGCATCGCGCGTTCGACCGCTTGCTCGCTGGCCGCCGAGAAGTCGGTGGCGACCAGCAGGTGGCGCAGGGGCGAGGTCATCGTGATACCTCCGGGCTCCAGTCCGGCCGCGGTCCGGGCTGCAGACGGCCCCGCCGCGCGCGTGTCCAACTCATCAGAACCTCACGATGCCGCGGCGGCGCAGGATCCACTTTTCGACCTCGACCAGCAGGAAAACCACCACCGCCAATGCCGCCATGCGTGCCCACACGTCAGCGCCCAGCGGGGCAGTCTGGAACAGCGTCTGCATCAGCGGCAGGTAGGTGAAGGCCAGTTGCAGCGCCATCAGGCACAGGGCAGCGAGCAGCGCGATACGGTTGCCGAACAGCGCGGCGCGGTGAAAGGCGGGCTCGACGAAGCGGCGCGCGTTGAACAGGTAGGCGAGCTGGGCCAGTACCAGCATGTTGACGGCTGCGGTGCGGGCTTCCTGCAGCGCTGCGCCGCGCGCAAGCTCCCACTGGAACACCGAGAACGTCACCGCCGACACCAGCACGGTGACGAAGCCGATGCGTGCCAGCACCAGTCGCGTGATCAGCGGCTCCCCCGGCGGCCGCGGCGGGCGTCGCATCACATCGGCTTCGGGCGGCTCGAACGCCAGCGCGATCGCCAGCGTCACGGCGACCACCATGTTGACCCACAGGATCTGCACCGCCGTGACCGGCAGGTCCAGGCCAAGGAACACCGCGACCAGGATGACGCTCGCCTGGCCGCCGTTGGTCGGCAACAGGAACAGCAGCGACTTCTTGATGTTGTCGAAGATCGTGCGGCCCTCCTGCACCGCGTTGCCGATCGAGGCGAAGTTGTCGTCGGTGAGGACCAGATCCGAGGCTTCGCGCGCCGCGTCGGTGCCCTTGCGGCCCATCGCCACGCCGATGTCGGCCGCCTTCAATGCGGGCGCGTCGTTGACGCCGTCGCCGGTCATCGCGACGATCTCGCCCGCGCTCTGCAGCGCCGCGATCAGGCGCAGCTTGTGCTCGGGGCTGGCGCGCGCGATCACGTCGACCTCGCGCAGCGCGCAGCGCAGCGCTTCGTCGTCGAGTGCCTCGACCTCGTGCCCGGTCAGCGCGCGCTTGCCGGCCAGCCCGAGTTGCGCACCGATCGCCGCCGCGGTTACGGCGTGGTCGCCCGTGATCATCTTCACGCGCACGCCGCCCGCTCGGCAGCGCGCCACCGCCGCGATCGCCTCGTCGCGCGGCGGGTCGATCATGCCGGCCAGTCCCAGCAGGCGGAAGCCGCCGCCCAGGTCGTCGAGCGCGATCGCGTTGGTGCCCGCGGGCTCCTCGCGCAATGCCAGCGCCAGTACGCGCTGACCGTCGCGCGCGGCCGCATCGATGCGCGCCTCCCAGGCCGCGCGGTCCAGCGGCCGGCCATCGGCGTCGGCGCTGCACAAGTCGAGCACGCGTTCGGGCGCGCCCTTCAGGTACACGCGGGTGCGTGCACGCTTGTGGTCATGGTGCAGCGTGGCCATGTAGCGGTGCTCGGATTCGAACGGCACCTCGTCGATCCGGACCCAGTTGGAGCGTTCGTCGGCGGCGTCGAGCCCGGCCTTCAGCGCCAGCGTCACCAGCGCGCCCTCGGTCGGATCGCCGGTCAGGCGCCAGTCGCCCTCGACATGCGCGAGCGAGGCGTCGTTGCACAGCAGGGCGCAGCGCGCGAACTCGGCCAGATCGGCAGCACTGGCCGAGTCGACGGCCTGGCCGTTGGCGCCGAAGCCGCCATCGGGCGCATAGCCGGCACCGCTGACCTCGAGCGTGCGCTGCGGCAGCAGCAGCCGCACGGCGGTCATCTCGTTGCGGGTGAGCGTGCCGGTCTTGTCGCTGCAGATGACGGTGACGCTGCCGAGCGTCTCCACCGCCGGCAGCCGGCGCACGATGGCGTTGCGCCGAGCCATCGCCTGCGTGCCGATCGCCAGCGTGATGGTGACGATCGCCGGCAGGCCCTCGGGAATCGCGGCGACCGCCAGGCCAACCACCGCCAGAAAGATCTCGCCGGCGGGCATGTGGTGGATCAGATAGCCGAAGGCGAACGTCAGCGCAGAGCCGACCAGGATGAAGACGGTGATGCGGCGCGCGAACTGGTCGAGCTTGCGCGTCAGCGGCGTGGCCAGCGCGTGCACCCCGGACACCAGGGTGCCGATGCGGCCGATCTCGGTGTCGGTGCCGGTGGCCACCACCAGGCCGGTGGCCTGGCCGAAGGTGACGACCGTGCCCGAGTAGGCCATGCCAGTGCGATCGCCCGTCGCGGCCTCGGCAGCGGTCGGCTCGATGCCTTTTTCGACCGGCACCGACTCGCCGGTCAGCGCCGCCTCGTCGATGCGCAGGTTCTTCGCCTTGAGCAGGCGCAGGTCGGCGGGCACCCGGTCGCCGGAGGCCAGCAGCACGATGTCGCCCGGCACCAGTTCGGTCGCGTCGATCTCGCGCCGCTCGCTGCGGCCGTCGATCAGGCGGCGCACGACGGCGCGGCGTGCCAGCATGGCACGCACCGCATCCAGCGCGCGCTCCGCCTTGCCCTCCTGCACGAAACCGATGATGGCGTTGATCACCACCACGCCGGCGATCACCCCGGCATCGATCAGGTGCCCGAGCAGCAACGTCACCGCGCCGGCCGCCAGCAGCACGTAGATCAGCACGTTGTTGAACTGCTGTGCGAAGCGCAGCCAGGCACTGCGCACGGCGGTCGCGGGAAGCTCGTTGCGACCGCGTGCCAGGCGTACGCGCGCCTCGTCGGTGCTCAGACCCTGGGCCGAGCTGCCCAGGGCATCCAGCGCCGCATCGGCGGACATCGCATGCCAGCTGCGCAACGCGGCGTTCGCGTCGGCGGACGGCAGGCTTTGGGTCTCGGGTGCGTTCACGCGGACCTCACCAGCAGCAGCGGCACGTCGCTGCGCGCAGCCACGCGGTGGGTCACCGAGCCGCTGAATACCGTGCGCAGCCGCGTCTGCCCGCGGCAGCCCATGACCAGCAGGTCGATCTTCTCGGACTTCACCCAGGCCGCGAGCGTATCGCCCGGGTTGCCGCCGACCAGCAGGTGGTCGACCGTGCGGATGCCTGCGCGCGCCAGCTTGCGCTGCGCCGGGCCGACCGCCTTGGCGTGGGCCTCGGCGCGTTCTGCGTGTACACGCTCTGGCGTGAACTCGGTGCTGGCGAGATTGGCGAGCGCGGTGCGGACCTGGATCGGTACCTCGTCCACCACGTAGGCCAGATGCAGGCGATGATGGGGATCGAAGCAGGCGAGCCGCGCCAGCACGAACTGGAGCGCGGCCCGGCTGTCGGCGCTGTCGTCATAGGCGAGCGCCACCTTCAGCGGCGTGGGCGCCAGCGCGCGCGCGCCGCGCAGCAGCAGCACCGGTGCGCGACTGCTGGCCAGCACGGCGCTGGCGACCGACCCGAACAGCAGGCCGGCGCGCGCACTGCGGCCATGCGAACCCATGACGATGAGGTCGCTGCCATCGCCGGCGGCCAGGCGGGCGATGCGCTCGGCCGGATCGCCGCCGGGGTGCAGGGCGCGCGCCTTGAGCCCGGCATCCTGCAACGCATTTAGCGCCGGCGCGAGGATCCGGCGCGCCAGATCGGCCTGCGCGTTGGCTGCCGCGGCGCGGGCCGGCAGGCGTGTCACGGCGCGCGCCACGGGCGCGGTGACGAACAGCGCGGCGACGCGAGTGCCGGGCGGCAAGCTCGGCGCACGCGCACACAGCGAAGCCAGCGCCGCCGTGCTGTGCACACTGCCATCGAAGGGAAGCAGGATTCTCATCGTCGCTCCTTCCGTGCCGTCGCGCCGTACATCAGGCGACGGTCACAGCGCGCGGTGGCATCGGGAAACGGTCGTTGGGCCGCTGTGGCCAGGGCACACGACGAAGGTCGCGCGCTTTGCGCTGACCGACCTGCGACTTTCGACTTTGCGCGTGCCATGAGCGCCGACGTCCGATCGACCGCTGCGCGACGTGTGCCGTCGCCTTCCACGCCGCACGAGGTCAGTCTAGGAGTCGCCGCCGTCGCAAGGGGGAACGATGGTCGCGTGCTTGACTCGCATCAATCGCCTCGCCGCGGCACGGGTAAAGACGCATTGCAGCGCTGTTGCATGCCCTCAAGCATGGGGCCGCTCTTGCGGCGCGGCGCAGCACCGTGTGACAACGTCGCGTCACTGGCGGCGACGGATTGCGTGGTAGATATTGCTCGATTCATCGCGCGGCTTGATGCCGGTCAGGGTGCCGGCATGGTGCACGCGCACCATAGATCCGATGTGCGAGTGGCGCCAGCTGGGATCGCCGCAGGCGGCCTGAGCAGGCGTGCCAAACCCGCGACGTTGACGAGCGTTGCGCGCGGTCGTGCCATTGGGGGAAGCCGGCGGCTTCAGGCCAGCCGAGGAAAGTGATCGCGTCGACGGGATCGGGCAGATGCACACGCTCACGGCAGATCAGACCCGCGCCATCGAGGACGCGCTGCTCGCGGCCGTTGCCGGCACGTTGCGCGACCTGCAGCCGGGCGCCCCTGTGCCGCAGGTGACGCTGGCAAGCAGCCTCGATCGCGATCTCGCGTTCGACAGTCTGGGCCGCATGGAACTGCTGCTGCGCATCGAGCGCGAGTTGGGTGTCGACCTGCCGGAAGACACGCTGCAGCGAGCCGAAACGGTCGGCGCACTGCTCGACGCGGTGCAGGCGGCGCAGGCCACCGGGCGCCATGCCGCGCCGCGCCGCGCGCGCGTGCCGGTTGCGGCGGCGACGGTGCATCCCGCCGCACCCGCCGCGGCCGCGGGCGAACCGGCCGCGGCGGACACGCTGCTCGACGTCCTCGACTGGCATCTCGCCGCGCACCCGGACCGGACGCAAATCACCTATCTCGCCGACGACACGACACGGTCGATCAGTTTCCGCCAACTTGCCGACGGTGCCGCGGCGATCGCCGCGGGACTGCAGCGCGCGGGGCTCGAGCCGCGCCAGTGCGTGGCGATCATGCTGCCGACCTCGCCTGAGTATTTCGACGTCTACTTCGGCATCCTGCTCGCCGGCGGCATTCCGGTGCCGATCTATCCGCCCGCGCGCGCCTCGCAACTCGAAGAGCACGTGCTGCGCCATGCCGGCATCCTCGCCAACGCACAGGCGACGATCCTCGTCACCGTGCCCGAGGCGAAGGTGGTGGCGCGGCTGCTGCAGGCGCGCGTGCCCGGGCTGCGCCATGTGGTGACGGCGCAGGTGCTGGCCGAGCGTGGCGGCGCGTTCACGCCGGTGGCGCTGCACGGCGACGACCTCGCGTTCGTGCAGTACACGTCGGGCAGCACCGGCGCGCCCAAAGGCGTGGCGCTGACGCACGCCAACCTGCTCGCCAATGTCCGCGCGATGGTGCACACGATCGAGGCGACTCCGCGCGACGTGTTCGTCAGCTGGCTGCCGCTTTATCACGACATGGGGCTGATCGGCGCCTTCCTCGGCACGCTGTACATCGGCTGCCCGCTGGTGGTGATGTCGCCGCTGGCGTTCCTGTCGAAGCCGGCGCGCTGGCTGTGGGCGATCCACGAGTGGCGCGGCACGCTGTCGGCCGCGCCGAACTTCGCGTGGGAGCTGTGCCTCAAGCGCATCGACGATGCCGAGCTGGAAGGGCTCGACCTGTCGTGCTGGCGGCTTGCCTTCAACGGCGCCGAGGCGGTGAACCCCGACACGCTGCTGCGCTTCCAGCAGCGCTTCGCGCGCCACGGCCTGAAGCCCGAGGCCGTCACGCCGGTCTATGGCCTGGCCGAGGCGTCGGTGGGCTTGCTGTTTCCGCCGCTGCACCGCGGGCCGCTGATCGACCGCGTGCAGCGCGAGGTGTTCACGCGCAGCGGCCGCGCGCTGCCCGCCGCCGAGGGTGACGCAACCGCGCTGCGCTTCGTCTCCTGCGGCCGGCCGCTGCCGGGTCACGACATCCGGATCGTCGATGAGACCGATCGCGAAGTCGGCGATGGCGTCGAAGGGCGTCTGCAGTTTCGCGGTCCGTCGGCCACGCCAGGCTACTTCCGCAATCCGCAGGAGACCGCGCGGCTGTTCCACGACGGCTGGCTCGATACCGGCGACCGCGCCTACGCGTCCGCCGGCGAGGTCTATGTCACGGGGCGCGTGAAGGACATCGTCATCCGCGGCGGCCGCAACCTCTATCCGCAGGAGATCGAGGAAGCCGTCGCCACGGTCGACGGCGTGCGCAAGGGGTGTGTCGCCGTCTTCGGCTGCCCTGACGCCGAACGCGGCACCGAGCGTCTCGTTGTGCTCGCCGAAGTACGCGCCACCGAAACGGCAATCCGCGAGCGGGTGCACGCGGCGATCGTGCAGGCCGTGATCGACGCCATCGGTGAGCCGCCCGACGAGGTCGTGCTGGCGCCGCCCCACGCCGTGCTGAAGACGTCGAGCGGCAAGATCCGCCGCGCCGCATCGCGCGCGCTGTTCGAGCAGGGGCGCCTGCATGCGCCCGCGCGCGGGCTGCGCTGGCAGGTGCTGCGGCTCGGCGTCGGCGCCGCCGTGCCTCGCCTGCGACAGGTGATCGCGGCGCTGGGCGCCGCGCTGTTCGGCCTGCGCGCCGCCGTCGTGTTCTGGCTGCTCGCGCCGCCGGTGTGGCTGCTGACCTCGTTGACGCGGACGCCCGCCGCGGCGTGGCGACTGGGCGGCGCCGCCGCGCGGCTGCTGTTGCGGCTGGCCGGGGTGCCGCTTGTCGTGCGCGGCCTCGACCACCTGCCGGCCAGACCGTGCGTGCTGGTCGCCAATCACGCGAGCTACCTCGACGGCATGGTGCTCGTGGCGGCCTTGCCGCGGCCCTACGCGTTCGTCGCCAAGCGCGAACTGCACGGGCAGTGGGTTGCCGGCACCTACCTGCGCCGGCTCGGCGCCGAGTTCGTCGAGCGTTTCGACGTCAAGCGCAGCGTCGAGGACGCCAACCGGATGGCCGACGCGGTCCGCCTGGGTCGATCGCTGCTCGTGTTCCCCGAAGGCACGTTCGTCGAGCGCCAGCAGCTGCTGCCGTTTCGCCTCGGCGCGTTTCTCGCAGCGGCCAGCGCGCGCGTGCCGGTCGTGCCGTTGACGATTCACGGCACGCGCGAACTGCTCGGCGCCGGCCGCTGGTGGCCGCGGCGCGCCGCGCTGCAGGTCGATATCGGCGCGGCCGTCGAGTGCGAATCGCCAGCCGAGGATCTGTTCAGCGACGCCGTGCGGCTGCGCGACGGGGCCCGAGCAGCGATCGTGGCGGCGGCCGCGGCAGCCCGCCTGCCACGATGAATGCAGGAGGCACAGGCAAAGCGAGGGGCGCGACGATGAACCCCGCTGTCTTGCGAGCGCTCCGTGCCGTGCTCATTTTCGCGTGCGTGCTGTTTGCTGCGGGCTGCGCGGTGCCCGACGCATCGACGTCCGGTGAGCCAAGGACCAAGGCGATTCACATCGTCGGCCACGGCTGGCACACGGGCATCGCGATCGCCCGTGCTGATCTGCCCGAGGACTTTCCGGCCTTGGCCGACTTCGCGCTGGCGGAACAACTCGAGTTCGGCTGGGGCGACGCCGAGTACTACCCCGCGCCGGATGCTTCGGCCTGGCTCGGCGTCAAGGCGCTCCTCTGGCCATCGCCGAGCGTGCTGCACGTGGCGGCGATCGGTGATGACGTCGCGGCGAGCTTTCCGGCGAGCACGATCATCCGCATCGAGGTGGCGGCCGACGGCCTGCAGCGCCTGCGCGACTTCATCCACGCCGAGTTTGAGCTTGATCTGCAGGGCCGGCCCGTCACGGTCACCCGCGGCCTCTATGGCGACGGCCGCTTCTATCGGGCGCGCGGCAAGTTCTACTTCCCGCGCACCTGCAACTGGTGGGTCGCCAAAGCGCTCATCGCCGGCGGCATCCCGATCGATCTGGCGCAGAGCGTCACCGCTGGCGCCCTGCTCGCGCAGGCCGCACGTTACGGACAGGTGGTGCAGCAGCGCTGAACGGCTGCCGCGTTGCGCCGCGTGCACCTTGCACCACGCCGACCTGCTGCGCAGTCCGAGCCGCAGTGGCTCTGCCGCGACCGTGGATCGCGCTGAACTGGTGGTCGCGAACAGACATGCTGTGCGAGGGTTTCCCCGGCACGCATCGGCTGTAGCGATCCTCGGCGCAGGCCGTTTGCGCAGGCGCATGCCACGCACGCCAGACGCAGGTGATGATTCATCGGCCGGGCCGAAGGAAGGTTGGCGCGGTGCTGACTGAAGGTTGGTCGCGGTGCTGAGTGGGAGAGTGGTCATGAAGCTTCTGATTCCGATTGACGCCAGTGCGTACAGCGATGTGGCGATCGAGTTCCTTGCCTCGCGGCCGGCGCTCGGCGACGCGCCACCGCAGATCGATCTGCTGAACGTGCAACTGCCGTTGCCGCCGCGTGCCGGTCGTGCGGTGGGACAGGAGATCGCCTTGTCCTGGCACGAGTCCGAAGCAGGCAAGGTTCTCAAGCCGGCGGTCGAGAAGCTGCGCGCGGCCGGGCTCGATCCGGCCTGGTTCCACCGCGTCGGTCATCCGGGCGTAGTCATCGCCGACTGGGTTCAAGCGAACGACATCGACCTGGTCATCATGGGATCGCACGGGCGCACCGCGCTGAAGAACCTTCTCTTTGGATCGGTCACGCAGTTCGTGCTTGCGACATCGCACGTCCCCTTGCTCGTTCTGCGCACGCCGCAGGCGCCGCAGGGCGAGTCCCTGCGCGTCGGCATCGCGCTGGATGGAAGCCCTTACGGCGAGGCCGCAGCCGACCTCGTGCTCGCGCGGCGCGCGCTGTTCGGCCCGCAGCCCGAGATCACGCTGCTGCACGCGGTCGAGACGCGCGTGGCCGATCTGCTGCCGACCGATCGCCGGGACACAGGCCTGCCGCTGCCGACGCCGACCACGATCGAAGCGACCGAGCGCGCGGCTTTCGAAGCCGTGGTTGCGCCGATCCGCGAGCGCTTTGCCCGCGCCGGCTTGGGTGTCAAGGAGACGTTCCTCGTCGGCCCGCCGGCCGAGCAGATCGCGAACTTTGCAACGGCGGCGCCGCTCGACATCCTCGTGCTGGGTTCGCACGGTCGCGGCGCGCTGACGTCGGCGCTGATGGGTTCGGTGGCATGGTCGATCGCCGCCAAGTGCAGCACGCCGCTGCTGATGGTCCGCCTGCCACGCTGATCGGACGACGACCGGCTGGCGCTGATCGCACGCGGGACCCGCTGCGGGCGGCTCAGCAGGCGGTGCCGCCACTGCCGCAGGCGCATTCGCGTCGCGCTGCGCGGGCGGCTCGACCCGAGTCAGGCTGCCGGCGCGGTGGATGATCACCATAGATCGCATGAGCGACCGACGCGAACCGGTCTTCACCGCACGCGGCCTGACCAAGGTGTACCGGATGGGCGATGTCGAGGTGCACGCGCTGCGCGGCGTCGACCTCGACATCTACACCGGCGAGTTCGTGGTGCTGCTCGGCCCGTCGGGCAGCGGCAAGTCCACGCTGCTCAACATCCTCGGCGGGCTGGACACGCCGACTGCCGGCAGCGCCGTGTGGCGCGACCATGACCTGTCACACGCCAACGAGGCCGAGCTCACGCGTTATCGGCGCGAGCACGTGGGCTTCGTGTTCCAGTTCTACAACCTGATCCCCAGCCTCACCGCGCGCGAGAACGTGGCGCTGGTGACCGAGATGGCCGACGACCCGATGGCGCCGGAAGAGGCGCTGGCGCTGGTCAACCTGGGCGACCGCCTGGACCACTACCCGGCGCAGATGAGCGGCGGCGAACAGCAGCGCGTGGCGATCGCGCGCGCGATCGCCAAGCGCCCCGACGTGCTGTTGTGCGACGAGCCTACCGGCGCGCTGGACTACGCCACCGGCAAGGTGGTGCTGGCCGCGATCGTGCGCATCAACCGCGATCTGGGCACCACCGCCGCCGTCATCACCCACAACGCCCCGATCGCCCAACTCGCCGATCGCGTGATGCGCATGGCCGACGGCCGCATCGCCGAGATCACCGTGAACCAAGCCAAGCGCACGCCCGAGGAGATCGCATGGTGACGCGAGCGACAGCGCACAGCACCGTGATTGTCTTCAATCGCGTGGTCCGCGCAGCGGGCCACCGCCACGCCGCTGCGCCGAAGCGCGCCTCGTTTTCCGACCCGCGGCCCGCAGAGCGGGTCGCCGGTATGTCGCTCCAACGCAGACGCCTTCACTCCTGGTTGGGGGTGCACGAGGGGGCCAACCCAGCCCCCTCGTTCGTCCATCAAACGGCAGGTGCGGAGCGCGTGCCACAGGTGCACGAGGGGGCCAACCCAGCCCCCTCGTTCGTCCATCAGGCGACCGCAGGTCGCGCAGGAGCCGAAGCTCCGTAACCGCGCCGCAAGACGCCGATCCGACAACGCCATGCGGATGCTCACAAGGAAGCTTCTGCGCGACCTCTGGTCCAGCAAAGGCCAGGTGATCACCATCGCGCTGGTGGTGGCCAGCGGCGTGGCGGCGTTCTGCACCTCGCTGTCGACCTATGAGTCGCTGCGCGCGATGCAGGCCGGCTACTACGACAACGCGCGCTTCGCCCATGTGTTCGCCGCTGCGCGCCGGGTGCCCAACAGCGTGGCGCCGCGCCTGCTGGCGCTGCCCGGGGTGGTCGATGCCGAGACCACGCTCGCCTACGACGTGCTGCTCACGCGCGACGACGTGCTGGAGCCGATGATCGCGCGCATCCACGCGCTGCCCGCGCACGGGCTGCCGCGCATCAACCGGCTGACGCTGATGGCCGGCCGCTGGGTCGACTCGCCGCGGTCCAACGAGGTGCTGGTCAACGACAGCTTCGCCAGCGCGCGGGGGCTCAAGCCCGGCGACGGCGTCGAGGTGATCCTCAACGGCAAGCGCGAGCGGCTCGTCATCGCAGGCATCGTGCTGTCGCCCGAGTACATCCTGGCGATGCATCCGGGCGGCGGCGACGACAAGAGTTTCGGCATTTTCTGGATGGGGCGCGAACGTCTGGCCGCAGCGTTCAACATGGACGGCGCCTTCAACCGGGTGGCATTGCGGCTGGGTCCGGACAGCGCGCATGCGGGCGGGGAGCTGCAGGTGATCGACGCGCTCGACCAGCTGCTCGCCCCCTACGGCTCCACCGGTGCGCACGGGCGCGCCGAGCAGGTGTCGCACCAGGCGCTGACGCAGGAGATCGACGAGCAGAAGGTGTTCGGCATCGTGCTGCCGAGCGTGTTCCTGGCGGTGGCGGTGTTCCTGCTCAACGTCGTGCTGACGCGTCAAATTGGCACCCAGCGCGGGCAGATCGCCGCGCTCAAGGCGCTCGGCTGCGCCAACCTGCGCATCGGCCTGCACTACCTGATGTTCGTGCTGGCGATCGTGCTGCTCGGCGTGCTGATCGGCACCGCCGCCGGCGCCTGGCTCGGGCGCCAGCTGACCGAGCTGTACAGCGAGTTCTTCCACTTCCCGGCGCTCGACTACCGGCTGCCGCTGTGGGTCGTGCTGATCGCTGCCGGCAGCACGCTGGCCGCCGCGGCTGCCGGTGCGCTCAACGCGCTGGCGCGCGTGGTGCGGCTGCCGGCCGCGGAGGCGATGCGGCCGGCGAGCCCGCTGACCTATCGCCCCACGCTGCTCGAACGCATCGGCCTCGGCCATCTGTACTCGCCGTCGGTGCGGATGATCGTGCGCGACATGGAGCGCCGGCCGGCGCGCGCGCTGGCCAGCACGCTCGGCATCGCCGGCAGCGTGGCGATCCTCATCGCCGGCACCTGGTGGGGCGACGCAATCGACTACCTGCTCAACGTCGAGCTGCGCATGCGCGAGCGGCAGGACGTCAGCGTGATGCTGGCCGAGCCCGCCTCCACCAGCGCGCGCTACGACCTGCTGCGCCTGCCCGGCGTGCTCAGCGCCGAAGTGGACCGGATGGCGGCGGTGCGGCTGCGCCACGCGCAGCGCAGCTACCGCACCGCGATCATCGGCCTGCCGGCCGACTCGCAGCAGCGGCTGCTGCTCGATGCCGACCTGCAGACGGTGTCGCTGCCATCGAGCGGCCTCGTGCTCAACGCGCCGCTGGCGCGCCGGCTCGGCCTGCGCGTGGGCGACAGCGTGCAGGTGGAGTTCCTGCAGGGCGAGCAACTGCGTCGCGCGGTGCCGGTGGCGGCGCTGGTGCACGAGTCGATGGGCATGCTCGCCTACATGGACCGCGACGCGCTCAACCGCCTGCTCGGCGAGGGCGATGCCTTCGGCGGTGCGCGGCTGATGCTCGATCCCGCGCAGCGCGAGCCGTTCCTGCGTGCGATCAAGCAGACACCGCGCGTGGCCTTCGTGCTGGAGATCGGCCCGATCGTGCGCAACTTCCGCGAGACCTCGGCACGCAACATTCTCATCTTCACCAGCGTGCTGAGCGTGCTGGCGGCCACCATCGCGGTCGGCGTGGTCTACAACAGCGCGCGCATCGCGCTGGCCGAGCGCGCGTGGGAACTGGCCAGTCTGCGCGTGCTCGGCATGACGCGCGGCG
This sequence comes from Burkholderiaceae bacterium, assembly GCA_022843955.1. Lineage (GTDB taxonomy): Bacteria > Pseudomonadota > Gammaproteobacteria > Burkholderiales > Burkholderiaceae_F > JALHMQ01. The sequence continues at coordinate 4,469 of JALHMQ010000048.1, read as the reverse complement.
AGGTCTCCGGCCTGCTGCTGGGCGAGCTGGCGATCGAGCTGCTGCTGGCGCTGCCGATCGGCTGGCTTGCCGGTTACGGGCTGAGCGTGGCGATCACCGAGATGATTCGACCGGAGACCTTCAGCATCCCGCTGATCATCGCGCCCGCCACCTATGCGTACGCCAGCGCGGTGGTGCTGGTCGCGGGTGCGGCCAGCGCGCTGATCGTGCGCCGGCAGATCGATCGGCTCGACCTCGTGGGTGTGCTCAAGACGCGGGACTGAGGCAATGATGAATGACGAGACGAATGAAGCCGCTGCGCGGCCGTGCCGGCGGAGCGCCTGCCTCATGGGCGCGCAACGCTGTCCTGGCTGCCGCAGGCGTCATCCGTCAGCGCGGTTGAGCAGTGGAGGCCGCTGGGCGGCCGGTTATGCCGCGGCGAGCGCCAGCTCCTTGGCGTGTCGCGCGTCATCGCCGCCGCAGGATGCGACTCATCCTTCAGGGAGCAGAAGATGAAACGCAGAAGCTGGCTCTATCTCATCGCCGCGGGCGTGCTGCTCGCCGGCGCGTTCACGTGGGCGTTCCGGCCGCGGCCGCTGCCGGTGGAGGTGGCGGCGGTGCTGCAGGCGCCGTTCGAGCAGACGATCGACGAAGACGGCCGCACCCGCGTGCGCAACCGCTACGTGATCGCAGCGCCGCTGTCGGGGCGGCTGGCACGCATCACGCTCGATCCCGGCGACCCCATTGCGGCCGGCGCCACGGTGGCGCGCATCGCGCCCACGCCGCCGGCGCTGCTCGATGCGCGCACGCTGCGGGAACTGCAGGAACGCGTGGGCGCGGCGCAGGCGCAACTGGCCCAGGCGGGTGCCGAACAGGCGCGCGCGGACGCAGCGCATGCACAGGCGCTGACCGACCTGGCGCGCCAGCGCAAACTCGAAGGCGAGGGCTTCCTGTCGGCGGCAGCGCGTGACCAGGCGGAGCTGACCGCGCGCGTGCAGTTGCGCGCCCTCGAAGCCGCTGGTGCCGGCCGTGACGCCGCCGTGCATGCGTTGGCGCAGGCGCGCGCCGCAGTGGCCAGCACGCGCAACGGCAACGCCAGCCAGGGGCTGCCGGTGATCTCGCCGGTCAATGGCCAGGTGCTGCGCGTGCTGCAGCGGAGCGAGGCGCCGGTGACGCTGGGCACGCCGCTGCTCGAAGTGGCCGACCCGCAGGACCTGGAGATCGTGGTCGACCTGTTGTCGACCGATGCCGCGCGGGTTGCCGCTGGTGCGCGCGTGCACGTCGATGCCGCGGGCGCGCCGCTCACCGGGCGGGTGCGGCGGATCGAGCCGGCCGCGTTCACCAAGGTCTCCGCGCTCGGGGTGGAAGAGCAGCGCGTGAACGTGCTCATCGACCTGGACGCTGCGGCAGCTCCACCGAATGCGCTGCCGAATGCTGCTGCGACGGCTACACCGCATGCCGCATCGACGGCCGCACGGTTGGGCGACGGTTTTCGCGTCGACCTGCGGGTGGTGGTGCTGGCGCAGTCGGACGCCGTGCAGGCGCCGCTGGCGGCACTGTTCCGCGCCAGTGATGACAGCGGCCAAGCGGCTGCGGGCGGCGACGACCGCTGGGTCGTGTTCGTGGTCGAGGACGGTCGCGCGGTGCGTCGACCGATTCGCGTCGCGGCGCGCAACACGCAGGCGGCGTGGGTGCGCGAGGGCCTGCGCGCGGGCGAGCAGGTGATCGTCTACCCGAGCGACATCCTGCAGCACGGCCGGCGCGTGAGTGTGGTGCGCGGCCGGTGAGGGCAGCGGACGCGCGCGACTCGCACGCCGTCGCAGACCGCAGCGGGCTACATGCCCGGCATCGTCTTGCGTGCACGGCGCAGATGCGGGGCCGCAGGCTGCGGCACGGTGGACACCGGTGTCTGTGCCGGCGCACGATGGCGCCCAGCCGGTGGCTGTGCGCCGGACTTGAGCAACGCCTGGGTGGCGTCGTGTCGGGTGGAGCGCGTGGTGGTGGTGATGCGACGGCTCATGGGCTTCTCCTAGGGCCAACATGCGGGTGAAATGCCCGCTGAAATCACCCTAGGCCGTCGCGCGCGCAGCCAGTTGACGATCGACACACGCGGCGGGGTTGGCAGCGGGGTCCTGCCTGTCGGTATACGGCGACAGGGAGCGACTTCCGCTGCGGCGCGTCAATCGAGCCGTCAGATACTCGGGTTCGGCTTAAATATCAGGTAGTTGAGTCGATTTTTCGAAGATCGGCCACCGCCCGCGGTCAAGGTTCTTGCAGCGATTTCTGTCGGGCAATGGCGACGGTTCCGGGGTCAATCGGCGGCACTCAGGCGCATTTCGCCTGCTCGCAGGCGTCACCTGCCCGCAGAGCCAGCATCCACGCGGGTGGCACCGTCCGTGCGTAGTAGAGGTCTGAGGTCTGGGAGACGGACCCGGCGGGCGATCCCCGCGGGCCCGACCGCTGCAGACCCGCCACCGCTACGCCTCGATGGAGATACTGCTGCGCCCTTTCACATTGCCGATGACGATCCGATTCGCCGCCCTCGTGCCGGCGCGGTTCGGTCGTGCCGCAGCGACGTGCGTCGTGTTGCTGTTCGGTGTGCCGTGGGCCGCCGCGCAACCGCTGCCGGCAGCGGCGCCAAGCCAGACCTTCTCCGTCGTGGCCGAGCGCGCCCGCGTGCTGGCCGCGCAGCCCTACGTTGCGCCGGCCGGCAAGCTGCCGGCTGACCTGGCGGCGCTCAACTACGACCGTCACCGCGACATCCGTTTCCGCCCCGAGCGCGCGCTGTGGCGTGACGCCGGCCTGCCGTTCGAGGTGCAGTTCTTCCATCCGGGCTGGCTGTTCGCCGACCCGGTGCGCGTGCACGAGGTCAGCCCCGCCGGCACGCGCGAGATCAGCGTCGACCCCAAGGACTTCGACTACGGCAAGAACTCGCTCGACCCGACTGCGTGGCCGAAGCTGGGCTTCGCCGGCTTGCGCGTGCATTACCCGCTCAACAGCGGCGCCTACAAGGACGAACTGGTCGTCTTTCTCGGTGCCAGCTACTTCCGCGCCTTGGGCAAGGGCCAGCGCTACGGCCTGTCGGCGCGCGCGCTGGCGATCGACACCGTGGCGCGGCCGGGCAGGCCGACGCGCGGCGAAGAGTTCCCGCGCTTCGTCGAGTTCTGGCTGGAGCGGCCGGCCGGCGCCGAGGCGACCTCGCTCACCCTGCACGCGCTGCTCGACTCGCCGCGCGCCGCCGGTGCCTACACCTTCACCATCACGCCGGGCGAAGACACGGTGATGCAGGTGCGCTCGCGCCTGTACCTGCGCGCCGGCAGCGAGGGCATTGCCACGCTGGGCGTGGCGCCGCTCACCAGCATGTTCCTGCACGGCGAGAACCAGCCCGACGACAACGACTTTCGCCCCGAGGTGCACGACTCCGACGGCCTGGCGGTGCACGCCGGCAGCGGCGAGTGGCTGTGGCGGCCGCTGGTCAATCCGCAGCTGTCGCGCGCCAAGGGCGTGCTGACGACGTCGTTCTCGACCACCGATCCGCGTGGCTTCGGCCTGATGCAGCGTGATCGCGCCTTTGCCAGCTACGAGGACCTGGAGGCGCGCTACGAGCTGCGCCCCAGCGCCTGGGTCGAGCCGATCGGCAACTGGGGCCCGGGCCGGGTCGAGCTGGTGCAGCTGCCGACCGAGGAGGAGGTCCACGACAACATCGTCGCCTACTGGCTACCCGATCGGCTGCCGGCGCCCGGTGAGCCCATGGACCTGAGCTATCGCGTGCGGTGGCAGATGAAGCAGGAGCAGCGCCCTGGCAGTGCCTGGGTCACGCAGACGCGCCGCGGCCGCAGCTACGGCAAGCTGCTCGAAGGCGAGCACAAGTTCGTGATCGATTTCGACGGCCCCGCGCTGCGCGCGCTGCCGCCCGACGCGGTGGTCGAGCCGGTGGTCACCGTCGGCGCCGACACCGTGGTGCGCGAGGCGGTGGCCTATCGGCACGACGTCACCGGCGGCTGGCGCCTGACGCTGCGCGTGCTGCGTCCCATCACGTCGCCTGCCACGGCCTCCGGCCAGCCGCTCGAACTGCGCGCGTTCCTGCGCCAGCGCATTGACGCCGTCGCCGTGCTGGCGCCGGGCGCCGTGCCCGCGCAGCCCGCCGCACAGCCGACCGCAGAAGTGACCGCACAACCGACCACACAACGCGTGGCTGCGCCGGCCGAGCCGCGCGCGCCAACGACCCGCATCGAAGAACCCCGTTACGAGACCCTGAGCGAAACATGGACCCTATTGCACCCCGTGCAGTGACCGACCTGCACCCCGACGACGTGCGCGACCTGCATGACGCGCGACTGCGCCGCATTGCCGACGACCTCGCGCAGGAACGCGACGAGGCGCAGCGCGACCGCCAGGCACGTGACGCCGCCCGCAGCACGCCGCCGCTGGCGCGCGGCACGATGGCCGCGCAGCCGTGGCGTGCGCAGCCGGTGCGCGGCCTCGTCGCC
>JALHMQ010000047.1 GCA_022843955.1 Burkholderiaceae bacterium | reverse complement strand
ACGCAGGAGTTTCCGGAAGTGTGCGAGTACCCGGACTCCGGCAAGTACATGGCCTTCACGCGCACCGACGGGCCGCTGCTCAAACGCGGCCGGATGCATCGGGCGGATACGGATCTGGACTACTGGGATGGCGAGGCGTGAGACGCTTGCATCAATGACGTGATGGACGCGCCCGGCGGGCAGGGTGCTCAGCTCTTCGTCAACGTCATCAGGATATCGACGTACCACGCGCAGTTCAGTCCCAGCGCCTCATCGAACTCCAGATCGCGCGTGCCGACGTCGAGCCGGGCCGAATGCACGCCGAGCAGCCGCCACGGCAACTGGCCCAGCGCGGCATCAGGCCGCTCCACCCGCATCACCACCGGCGCACCACTGGAGCCGCGATGGGTGCGCGCATCGGTGAGGAAGTAGCCCTCACCCTGGAAGCGCCAGCCGAACGACGAGGCGATCACCGCATGCCGCACCACCGGCATGTGATGCAGCGTGTCGTGAAAGCCCAGCGGAAAGCCCACCACCAGCAGCGAACTGCCGACCTCCACCTGGCGCGACGAGTCGTGCAGGTGCGCCACCGTGAACGGGTGCAGCACGGTGGTCTTGGGCAACGCGCTGCGCTCGATCTCGATCACTGCCACGTCGATCTCGCCTGCGGCGTCCAGCCCCTGCCGCCAGATGCTCTTGCCGTGGCGATACAGCGGGATCGAAAAGCCAGTGGAGCGCGTGAGGTTGGCCGGATCGATGTGGATCTCGATCTCGATGCGATCCGGGAAGTGCTTGCTTTCCTCATCCACCAGCACGTGGCGGCTGGTCACCAGGAACAAGCGGCTGTCGCGCTCGAAGTAGAAGCCGGTGGCGTTGGTCAGATGCCGCTCGCCATCGAAGGTGAAGATGCGGCCGGTGGTCAGCAGGATCGGTTCGATCATCGTGCAGGCTCCGCGGCAGCGAGCCGCTGTGTGTGGCGCGCGGCCAGCCAGACCAGCAGCAGGACCGGTACACCCAGCACCGCGGTCGAGCAGAAGAAGGCAACGTAGCCGAAGGCGTCGACGAAGACGCCGGAAAAGCCCGCGATGAACTTGGGCAGCAGCAGCATGATCGACGAGAACAGCGCGTACTGCGTGGCCGAGTACGCAATGTTGGTCAGGCTCGACAGGTAGGCGATAAAGGCGGCGCTGGCGATGCCTGCCGACAGGTTGTCGGCGGAGATGACCACGATCAGCCAGGTCAGATCGTGGCCGCGCAGCGCGAGCGCGGCGAACAGCAGGTTGCTCGCCGCCGACAGCACGGCACCGAGGAACAGCACCCGCATCACGCCGAAGCGCAGTGCGAGCGCGCCACCGAGAAATGCGCCGGCCAGCGTCATCACCACGCCGTAGACCTTGGACACGGCGGCCACCTCGTCCTTGGTGTAGCCCATGTCGACGTAGAACGGATTGGCCATGATCCCCATCACCACGTCGGAGATCCGGTAGACCGCGATCAGCGCCAGCAGCAGCGCTGCGTGCCAGCGATAACGCAGGATGAAGTCGGCAAACGGTCCGATCACCGCTCCGCGCACCCAGGCGATCAAGCGTGCCCGCCCCGGTGCCATGCCCCCGGCCTGCAACTGCGCAGCGAGCGCGCGTTCGGCGTCCAGCGTGGCGCGTCCGGCGCCCGCCGCCGGTTCCGGCGACAGCAGCACGGTAACGATCCCCACCGCCATCGACACCGCCATCGCGAGGTACGCCGCCGACCAGCCGGCCGCCTGGTAGCCGACCGTGCCGTCGGTGACGCGGGCGGCGATCCACAGCGCGCCGGCGCCGGCCCAGATCATCGCCAGCCGGTAGCCGGTCTGGTACATCGCGGCCAGGGCGCCCTGCTTGTCGATGCTCGCCGACTCGATGCGGTAGGCGTCGAGCGCGATGTCCTGCGTGGCCGAGGCGACGGCCAGCGCGAGCGCGCACAGCACCAGCACGTTGAGGTTGCGCGTCGGATCGGCGAGCGCCATGCCGATCAGCGCCGCCACGATCACCGTCTGCGACAACAGCAGCCAGCTGCGCCGGCGGCCGAGCCAGCGCGTCAGCAGCGGCAGCGGCAGACGGTCGACCAGCGGCGCCCACGCCCACTTGAGTCCGTAGGCCAGGCCGATCCACGACAGGTAGCCGATGGTGGCGCGGCTGATGCCGGCCTCGCGCAGCCAGAACGACAGCGTGCCGAACACCAGCAGCAGCGGCAGGCCGGCCGAAAAGCCCAGGAGCAGCATGCGCAGCGCAGCCGGCTCCTGGTACACGCGCAACACCTCGCGCCAGGGGCGCCGCCCGGGCGCGACCGGGGCGGTCGGCGCGTTGGCGGCAATGGCTTGCGAATCGGGCGGGGCGTTCATATCTGGCCTAGCTTAGCCGCGGGCTTTCCCGGGGCGGGTGCGGCGGCGCCGAGCGCCCGCCGCGGGCTACGCTGACCAGGGCGATCTGCCCTGTCTTCTTCGAGAGGAAGGATGTCTACCGTCATCGGTCATTTGCTGGTTGCCGGTGCGTTGCTGGTGGGCGCATCGGGCGCGGTTGCGCAGGGTGCGGCCGCGCCGGCGGCAAGTGGCGAGTCGGCGGTCCAGGTGCGCAAGCCGCGCCTACTGCTGGTGCCGGCCACCACGGTCAACGCCACCGCCTCGCAGCAGTATGCGCAGATGAAGCAGCAGGCGCAGGCGCGCCAGCTGCTCAACGTCGATGCACCACAGGTGCAGCGGGTGCGGGCGATCGCCGCGCGGCTGATCCCCTTCGGCGCCCGCTTCAACCCGCAGTCGGCGCAGTGGCAGTGGGAAGTCAACGTGATCGACAGCCCGCAGATCAATGCCTTTTGCATGCCGGGCGGCAAGATCATGGTGTTCGACGGCTTGATCGACACGCTGCGCCTGACCGACGACGAACTGGCTGCGGTGATCGGCCACGAGATCGCCCACGCGCTGCTCGAGCACGGACGCGCGCGGATGAGCGAGCAGGTGCTCAAGCTCGTGGGGCTGAATCTGGCGGCCGCCTACTTCGGCCTGAGCGATGTCGGCACCGCCGCGCTGGCGCAGGCGGCGCAACTGGCAATCACGCTGCCGTATTCGCGCGGCCACGAGACCGATGCGGATCTCGTCGGCCTCGAGCTGTCGGCCCGTGCTGGTTACGACCCGCGCGCCGCGGTCAGCTTGTGGCGCAAGATGGGCGCGGCGAGCAAGGGCCAGCCGCCACCGTTCCTGTCGACCCATCCGGGCCATGCGCAGCGCATCGCCGAGATCCAGCGCAGCCTGCCGCGCGTGCTGCCGCTGTACGAGAAGGCCGCAGCGCGTGCGGCGCAACCGAAGGAGACCCGCTGATGTCACGTGTGCTCGTGTTCGCCGGCAGTGCCCGACAGGCGTCGCTGAACAAGCAACTGGCCCAGCTGGGTGCCGCCGCGCTCACCGCCGCCGGTGCCGAGGCACGCTTCATCGATCTGGGCGACTACCCGATGCCGATCTATCACGGCGACCTCGAGGCGGCCGACGGCGTGCCGCCCAAGGCGATCGAACTGGGCCGCCTGATCCATGAGTACGACGCGCTGCTGATCGCCTCACCCGAAAACAACGCGTCGGTGTCGAGCTTGCTCAAAAACACGATCGACTGGCTGAGCCGCATCCGCGAGTTCACGCCACTGGAGGGCAAGACGGCCGCGCTGATCGCCGCCTCGCCCGGCGCGTTCGGCGGCGTGCGTGGGCTGTATCACCTGCGCGCGATCCTCAACACGCTCGGGGTGGAGGTGCTCGCCCAGCAGTTCCTGCTGCCGCGCGCTCACCAGGCGTTCGGCGCCGACGGCGAGTTCATCGATCCCAAGCAAGCGGAGCAACTGGCGAAGCTGGTGCAGCGATTGGTGCAGGCGTTGGGCTGAGCGAAGTCTGGTCGAGCCGAGTCGGCGTCTAGCGGCCAGCTTGGCTCGGCGTCTAGGTCAGCGCAGCCGAAAGTCGACCGGAACGCACGCGCTGAAGTCGTTCGGGGGCGGCGGTTCAGCCTTCAGCCGTCGCACGGCGCGCAGCGCGCTTTGTGCAAATCCGTAAGGCTCGTAAGCGAGGTTGACCGGATAGGCGTCCTTCACCGCGCCGTCGGTACCGAACACCACGATCATCGACAGGCTGCCCTCGACGTTGGCCAGCATCGCGGCGCGTGGGTAGATGATCGACCCCATGACCGCGCGGTAGTTGGGAACCGTCACGCTGCCCTTCTGGACTGTCTGTGCGTTCATACCGCCGATTACCTCGACCACGCGGGCCGGCACACCATCGGCGACCAGCTTGTCGCCGACGCGCTGCACGTCGATCGTCTGCACGCCGCGAAAACGCTGAACGCGGCACGGACCGCCGGCGCTCGTGGCCACCGCGTAAACCCACTGCCGGTGCTGCGCCAGCATGGCGTCGGCCAGATCCGGTCGGGTCGTCGACTGCATCAATGACTCGACCACTGCGCCGCGCAGGTCGATGGAAAAGGTGACTTCGAAGCGGGCGCGCTCGGCGGTGGCGATGGCGCCCGCAGGTAATTCCGGTGCGAGAATCGCCACTGGCGTGCCCAGCACGTCAGGCAGGAAGACCCGCGTCCCACCGGGCATGCTGGGGCGCAGCGGCGGCGGCGATCGCGTCTCGGTGACCGCGCAGGCAGTCAGCGCCATCGCAAGGCTGCCTGTCAGCACACAGCGAAGCGTCGCTCGCATCACAACCTCCCGGCGTAATCGATCACCAGCGGCGCGTGATCGCTGAAGCGCTTGTTCAGGTAGATGCTCGCCGCCTTGGCCTTGGCGGCGATGCCCGGCGTGGCGATCTGGTAGTCGATGCGCCAGCCAACGTTCTTGTCCCAGCTGGCGCCGCGATTGCTCCACCACGTGTACTGCTCAGGGCGCGGGTCCAGGCGGCGGAACACGTCGACCCAGCCGTGGCTGTCGACGAGATCGGTCATCCAGGCGCGCTCGTGCGGCAGGAAGCCGGAGTTCTTCTGGTTGCTGCGCCAGTTCTTCAGATCGATTTCCTTGTGCGCGATGTTGACGTCACCGCACACGATCACCTCGCGCCCGTCGGCCGCGCAGCGCGCGCGTAGTTGCGCCAGATGCGGCATGAACGCCGCCAGGAAGCGATCCTTCGATGCCTGCCGGTGCGGCCCGGCCGAGCCTGACGGGAAGTACGCCGACACCACCGTCACCGAGGCGAACTCGGCCTCGAGGTAGCGCCCCTCGTCATCGAACTCTGGCACGCCGAAGCCGCACGCAATGCGGCGCGGCTTCTTCTTCGCATACAGCGCGGTGCCGCTATAGCCCTTCTTCTGCGCGCAGTGAAAATGGGCATGCAGCGCGTCGGGCGCGCGCATCGCCTCGGGGATGTCGGCCTCGTGCGCCTTGACTTCCTGCAGGCACAGTACGTCCGGGTCGGTGCGACGGATCCACGGCTGCAGGCCCTTGGTGAGCGCCGAGCGGATACCGTTGACGTTGAGCGTGGCGACACGGAACAAGGGGTCCTCCTATTCGGCGGGGGCGAATATCTGCACTACGGATGAACTGCCGGCGCAAGGCGGCCATGCATAATCAAAGCCATCACTCAGATGCGCCACGCCGACGACTGCATGGATCCGCTGCGTCAACAGTTCATCGACTTTGCCCTGCAAGCGGACGTGCTGCGCTTTGGCGAGTTCACCACCAAGGCGGGCCGCAAGTCGCCGTACTTCTTCAACGCCGGCCTGTTTAATCGGGGTGCCACCCTGGGTCGGCTGGCGCGATTCTATGCACAGACCCTGCTGGCGGCGCGTGATGCGGGCCGGGTGCAGTTCGACATGCTGTTCGGGCCGGCCTACAAGGGCATCACGCTCGCCAGTGCGACGGCTGTTGCGCTGGCCGAGCTCGGTTGCGATGTCCCTTTCGCGTACAACCGCAAGGAAGCGAAGGACCATGGCGAAGGCGGGGTGATCGTCGGCGGGCCGCTCAAGGGGCGCGTGATGATCATCGACGACGTCATCACCGCCGGCACCTCGGTGCGCGAGTCGGTTTACCTGATCCGGGACGCGGGTGCGACGCCGGCCGGCGTGCTGATCGCGCTCGATCGTATGGAGCGGGCGGGGCCGGATGACGCACTGTCGGCCCACTCGGCGGTGCAGGAAGTCGAGAAGCTCTACGACGTCCCGGTGGTGGCGATCGCGTCGCTGGCGGATCTGCTTGCGTTTATCAATACCGAGGGCGATGCCGCGCTGGCGCTGCAGCCGTACCGAGCAGCGCTCGCCGCATACCGGAGCCGCTATGGGGCGTAGCTTGCGGCCGACCCTTGCCGCCGTGATGTTGTTGGTCGCGGTGCCACTGGCGCAGGCGCAGTTGTATGTGTGTACCGACGCCCGCGGACGCACCATCAGCGGCGACCGGCCGCCCGCAGAATGTTCCGATCGCGCCGTGCGCGAACTGCGCAGCGACGGCAGCGTGCGACGCGTGATCGAACCGCCGATGACCGCCGAGCAGCGGGCCGCGCGCGAGGCGGAAGCCAAGCGCCAGCGCGACGAGGCCGACAAGCAGCGCTCGCAGATGCGGCGCGATCTGGCCCTGCTCGAGACCTATGCCAGCGAGGCCGAGATCGAAGACACGCGCAATCGTGCTCTCGGTTCGCGCCAGCAGTTGATCGAGCGCGCCGTCAATCGCCTGCAAGAGCACGAGAAGGAACGCAAGAAGCTCGACATCGAGGCCGAGTTCTACGTCAAGCGCCAGATGCCCGATCGGCTGAAACGCTCCTTCGACGCCAATGCGACGCTGGCGCGCAGCGAGCAGCGCATCATCGATGACGTGCGTGCCGACATGGACCGCGTCAACGCGCGCTTCGACAGCGAGTTGCAGCGCTGGCGCGCCCTGGTGACCGCCGGCGCTCAGCCGGTGCTGCGCTCAGGCAACGCGCAATAGTGGCGGCAGCGAGCGCTCACAGCCACACGTAGCCGGCGAGCAGCAGGCCCACCGCGGCGCTGAAGGCTGACCACCCGACCGACCGCGGCCGTGCCGTGCGTGGGAAGGCGTCGGGTGCGCGCGCAGCGCGCAGCGCTGCCACGCTGGCGATCGCAAACGCGATGCCGGCAGCGAATCGCAGGTCGATGCCGGCCAACGTCCAGTCGCCGATGCGCCACAGAAACGCCAATGTGGCCGCCGCGGCGAGCCAGTCGAGCGCGGCATGCCGCGCGGTCGCGGGCTTCTTCCACCACTGCAGAAAGCGCGCGTTGGCCGGCAACGCCAGCCGCGCCACGCCGAGCAGCGTCAACAGCGCAACCAGCCAGGTGATGCCGCGCAGTGGTCGCGCAGCGGCCGTCGGAGGTTGCAGCGGCTGGGTTGGATCGAGCAGATGCAGAGCCAGATCGTCGACATCGGCCTCGCTGTTGGCGAAGACGAACACGCCGATGCCCTGCTGCGGGCGAAAGCCGACGAACGAGCGGAAGCCGCCGGTCCCACCGTTGTGCCAAATGAGCGGACCGTCAGCGGCCTCGCGGCGCATCCAGCCCAGCGCCACGGTCTCTGCGGGCGCGTCGCCGGTGTCGACTGCAGCCTGCGGCGCGAACACATTCGCGTCGAACGGTGCCCGGGCGGCGAGTGCAGCGGCCAGCAGGCGCTGCATGTCGCGCGCGCTCATCCTCAACCCGCCGGCGGCTGCAAAAGGCCCGAGGTGCCAATGCGCGGTGGGCTCGCCATCGCCGCGGTGGCCGGCGGCCAGGCGCGGATGAGTCGGTTCGAGCGTCGCGTCCGTCAAGCCCGCAGGTAGCAGGACCTCATCGGCGAGAAGCTGCGCGTAGCTGCGACCGGTCGCCCGTTCGAGCGCCAGGCCAAGCACGGCATAGCCGAGATTCGAGTAGGTGAAGGCGCCCGGCGTGGCCGGCGCCATCTTGGTCAGATCGGCGAGCAGGGCCTCGCGCGTGTATCGCGCGTAGGGGTCGGCCGGGTCGCGCAGCATCTGGAGGAAGAACGCCAGCGTGGTCGGCAGCCGCGGCAGCCCGGCCGTATGGGTCGCCAACTGACGCAGCGTGATACTGCCGATGCCATCCGGGGCAGGTGCGAGTTCGGGCAGCCAGCGCGCCGCAGGATCGTCGAGCCGCAACACGCCGCGTGCAGCCAGTCGGGCCAGCACGGTTCCCGTGAGTGGCTTGGTGATCGAGCCGATCTCGAACAGCGTATCGCCGTCCACCGGGGTGCCGATCGCAGGCGACGCCATGCCGTGCGCGAGGATCCGCGCGCCGCGGCCGTCAATGATGCCGACCACCATGCCGGGTGCGCGCCGCTCGGCATCGATCCGTTGCGCGAGCAGGGCGCGGACGGCGGCGTCATCGAGCACAAGATTGGTCGCAGCGGCGGGCGCGGCGGCCGCAATCAGCACGCCTGCCGCCACGTGTCGTGCGCGCGCGTTCATTGCATCGCTGCTGACAGGATCGCCAGCAAGGGGATCACGCGCTCGGCCGGTACGGCGTACTCGCCGCGCCGCGGACTGCGCAGCCAGCCGGCGGATTCCAGTTCCTTCAGGTGGTGATAGAGCTGGCCTGTGGTCGCCATGTCCGGCAGCGCCTGCAACCCCTGCGTGCTGGTGGTGCCGGCGAGCACGGCCCGCAGCAGTTGCAGCCGTACCGGGTGACCGAGAGCGGCGAGCGTGCCGGCCAGTTCGCTCCAGTCCTGCCCGAGCAGGTCGTCGACACCGCGCCCCATCTGCCAGCGCAGTTCGCCGCTGGGCAGTCGCGCCACGCCGGTATAGAGCACGGCGCCGGCGGCCGGCGCATCGCGCAGCACGCGCTCCAGCGCCCAGAAGCGATCGTCGGTCAATGACGGCGCGCTGTCGGCACCGGCTCGGCGCGCGGCGGAGGTGGGCGGCGGCGTGTGCGCAGCCGGGGCGGCCGCTTCAAGCCGCGCCAGGCGTGCTTCAAGTGCTGCGATGCGGCGTTCGGTGCGGTCGCTTGGAGTGTTCATAATTGTCCTAAATTACGTATCTACGATATAACGTAATGACTCGGCGCGCAACGGCGATGTTCGAGTGGTTCGTGCGACAGGGTGGCGGGCGACGCCGCCGCCCCGCCACACCAAGGTCTGACGCTGTGGGGGCCGTCAGCTGCCGGGCGCTCGCCCCCGACCGGGCTTGATCCTCAGGTCTTTCGCCGCCCATCCGAATGTCTGGACCGCACGTACCCTTGTTGAGGGTCCTGCCATTCTAAGAATGTGTGCGCACGCTCACGCGCTCTCGCGTTAAGTTCTTTTCGGGAATTCTTCCCGTAGCATCTCTTCTTGCCGCGCGAGTCGGCGGCAGTGGGCGGATGACCTGAAGGAGGATCGTCATGAGGTTGAAGATCAGAACTATCGGCAAGATGTGGACGCTCTTGGTCGGTGCGAGCGCTGCGCTGGTTGCTTGCGGCGGCAGCGGAGGTGATGCGCAGCCGCCGGTCGCGGGGATGGGCACAGTACGTGTCGCGCTGACTGATGCGCCGCGCTGCAAGGTCGGCAATGACGACCTGGAAAGGGTCTTGGTGACCGTCGAGCGGGTACGCATCAACGAATCCGTCGACGACAGCCCGCGCAGCGGCTGGTACGACATCAACGTCAGTCCGGCGAAGAAGATCAATCTGCTAGACCTGACCAACGGCCGACTCGAGGAACTCGGCGCGTTGCCGATCCCCGCAGGCACCTACTCTCAGGTGCGACTGGTCCTGAGCCCGAACGGCGGCGGCAGCCCAGCCAATTCCGTCGTGCTGGCCGGTGAGACGGTGGAGATCCCGCTGCGAACGCCGAGCGCCGCGCAGAGCGGACTGAAGATCATCCGGCCGTTCACCGTGGCACCGAACACATTGGTTGACCTGGTGATCGACTTCGACGCCTGCCGTTCGATCGTGGCCCTCGGCAACGGCGGATTCCTGTTGAAGCCGGTGCTGACCGCTGGATTGCGCACGGTCGCGGCGATCGCCGGCTACGTCGACCGCACGGCAGCCAACGTAATGGTGTCGGCCCAGAAGGGCGGCCGGGTGGTGCGCAGCACGGTGCCGGATGGCGACGGCGCGTTCGTGCTGGCCTACCTCGATCCGGCCAACGGGCCGTACGACGTGGTGGTCACTTCGCCGGCGCGCGGCATCAGCGTCGTGGCTGAAGTGCCGGTCGACAACACAGGCGTGACGACCTTGGGCACCAGCAGCGTTCCGATACCGCTGCCTGCGGCCGCTGCCCCGCCGACGCGAACGGCCGGCGGCACGCTGTCGCCGGGTGCGGCGCGTGACACGGCGGTCGTGCGCGCGCTGCAGGCAGTAGGCAGCGTGCCCGCGGTCGAGGTGGCGACGATCAATATCAACCCGACCGACGGCGCCTACACCTTGACCCTGCCGACCGCTGCGCCTCTGCTCGCGGCCTACACGGTGCCGTTACCGCTGGCATTCACGTCGCCGGCCAGCCCGCCGGCAGACTTCGGCTACCGGCTGGAAGCGAGCGCGGCCGGCTACGTGACGCAGACACAGAACATCGGCGCAGGAACGGCCGCCGCGACCTGGAGCCCGACGCTGGTGGTCACGCCGTAGCCACGCAGGCGCCTGGCGTTTCAACGCGAACGGCCCGCGTCTGCGGGCCGTTTTGCCGGGGGCATCGGTTGGTGCGATCAGCTGGTCAGCCTGCGTCGCAGGATGTCGTTGACCTGTTGCGGATTGGCCTTGCCCTTCGTCGCGCGCATGCATTGGCCGACGAGCGAGTTGAACGCCTTGTCCTTGCCGGCGCGGAACTCGGCCACCGGACCGGGGTTGGCGGTGAGAACCTCGTCGATGATCTTCTCGATCGCGCCGGAGTCGGAAATCTGTTTTAGGCCGCGCGCGTCGATGATGGCGTCGGCGGACGCGCCTTCGCTCGCCCACAGCGCAGCAAACACATCCTTGGCGATCTTGTTGCTGATCGTGCCATCCAGCACGCGATGGATCAGACCAGCCAGTTGCGCCGCACTGACCGGCGACTGATCGACGTCGATGCCGGCATCGTTGAGCGATGCTGCGACTTCCCCCATCACCCAGTTCGCGGCAACCTTCTTGTCGGACACTGACCGAGCGACAGCTTCGTAATAGGTCGCCATCGGCTTGCTTGAGGTCAGCACGCTGGCGTCGTACTCAGGCAGGCCGTAGTCCCGGACGAAACGCTCGTGCATCGCGCCCGGTAACTCGGGCATCTCGGCGCGGACACGCTCGATCCACTCGGTGCTGATCGACAACGGCAACAGGTCGGGATCGGGGAAGTAGCGATAGTCCATCGCATCTTCCTTGCTGCGCATGCTGCGCGTCTCGTCGCGGTCGGGGTCGTACAGGCGGGTCTCCTGCACCACGGTGCCGCCGTCTTCAATCAACTCGATCTGGCGGCGCGCCTCGAACTCGATCGCCTGCTGCATGAAGCGGAAGCTGTTGAGGTTCTTGATCTCGCAGCGCGTGCCGAACTTCTCCTGGTCGAGCGGCCGCACGCTGACATTGGCGTCGCAGCGAAAGCTGCCCTCCTGCATATTGCCGTCGCAGATGCCGAGCCACACCACCAGGCTGTGCAGCGCCTTCGCATACGCCACCGCCTCGGCGGCAGCACCGGCGATGTCGGCGACGCGAATGTCGGGCTCGGTGACGATCTCCAGCAGCGGCGTGCCAGCACGATTCAGATCGATGCCGCTCATGCCGTGGTAATCCTCGTGCAGGCTCTTGCCGGCGTCCTCCTCCAGATGCGCGCGCGTGAGCTTGAGCGTCTTCGTGTACGGCTGTCCCTTCCTTGGCGTGACGACGAAACTCAGCGAGCCGCCTTGCACCACCGGGATCTCGTACTGGCTGATCTGGTAGCCCTTGGGCAGATCCGGGTAGAAGTAGTTCTTGCGCGCGAAGATGCTCTTCGGCGCGATGGTGGCGCCGATCGCCAGGCCGAAGCGGATCGCGCGCTCGACCGCGCCGCGATTGAGCACCGGCAGTACGCCGGGCAGCGCCAGATCGATCACGCTCGCCTGCGTGTTGGGCTCGGCGCCGAAGGCGGTGCTGGCGGTCGAAAAAATCTTGCTCGCGGTGGAAAGCTGCGCGTGCGTCTCAAGGCCGATGACGACTTCCCACTTCATCGTCGTCTCCTCAGAAGCCGGCCGGCACGCGCCGGTGCCAGTCGGTGGCGCGCTGATACGCGTGCGCGATGCCGAGCATCTTCGCTTCCTCGAAATAGTTGGTCATCAACTGCAGGCCCACCGGACGACCCTTGGCGCCGGTGCCGCACGGAATGCTCATGCTCGGAATGCCGGCCAGCGAGCCCGGCACCGTGTACAGGTCAGCCAGGTACATCGCCACCGGGTCGGCCGCCTTCTCGCCGAAGCCAAACGCCACGCTGGTGGTCACCGGACTCATGATCACGTCGCACTGCGCGAAGGCACGCTGGAACTCGTCGGCAATGATTCGCCGCACCTTCATCGCCTGGATGAAGTAGGCGTCGTAGTAGCCATGGCTCAACACATAGGCGCCGACCAGGATGCGGCGTTTGGGCTCCGGGCCGAAACCTTCAGCGCGTGACTTCTTGATCATATCGATCAGATCACCGTACTCGGCAGCGCGGTGGCCATAGCGCACGCCGTCGAAGCGCGACAGGTTGCTGCTCGCCTCCGCTGGCGCGATGACGTAGTACACGGGGATGCCGAGCTCGGCATTCGGCAGGCTGATCTCGACCAGTTGCGCGCCCATCCGCTCGTACTCGCGCAGCGCTTCGCGCACAGCGGTCTCGACATCAGGCTGCAGACCGTCGCCGAAGAACTCCTTCGGCACGCCGATCTTGAGATCGCGCACATCGATGTTCAGATCGCGTGTGAAGTCCTCGCCCGGGCGGTCCAGGCTGGTGGAGTCCTTCTCGTCGTACCCCAGCATGTTGTTGAACAGCAGCGCGCAGTCTTCGGCCGACTGCGTCATCAGGCCGGCAGTATCGAGGCTGGAGGCGAAGGCGATCATTCCCCAGCGTGACGGCCTGCCATAGGTCGGCTTGGTCCCCGTGATGCCGGTGAACGCGGCCGGCTCGCGGATCGAGCCGCCGGTGTCGGTGGCCGTGGCGGCCGGCGCGATGCGCGCGGCCACCGCCGCGCTCGAGCCGCCCGAGGAGCCCCCCGGCACCGCGCCCTTGTCCCAGGGGTTGAGCACGTTGCCGAAGGCGCTGTTCTCGTTGGACGAGCCCATCGCGAACTCGTCGCAGTTGAGCTTGCCGAGGCAGACCATGCCGGCCTGCTTCAGATTGGCCACCACGGTGGCGTCGAACGGGCTCATGTAGCCCGCCAGCATCCTGCTGCTGGCGGTGCTGGCCCACTCGCGGGTGACGAAGATGTCCTTGTGGGCCATCGGCACGCCCAACAGGGCGCCGGTCTCGCCACGTGCGCGCCGGGCGTCGGCCGCGCGTGCCAGGTCGAGCGTGACCTCGGGCCGCACGTCGAGGAAGGCGTTCAGGTCGCGGTGGGCATCGATACGCGCGAGGAACAACTGGGCCAGTTCGACCGCCGATACCTGGCGGGCATCGAGCAGGCGGCCAAGCTCGGCTACCGACGCATGGGCGAAGTCGCTCATTGCTGGGTCACGAAGAGGGTGGAGGGGGCGAGCCGCGCAGCGGGCCACACGGCCCGCACGCCGCACTCACTCGATGACCCGCGGCACCAGGAACAGTCCGTCCTGCTGCGCGGGCGCGTTCTTGAGATTGTTGTCGCGGTCGATCTGCTCGACCGCCCGGTCCTCGCGCAGGCGCTGCACGCCACCGAGGGGGTGCGCCATCGGCTCCACGCCCGTGGTGTCGACCCGCTGCATGCGCTCGATCATCGCGAAGATGTCGTTCAATTGCGCCAATGTGGCGTGCGTCTGCGCTTCTGTGATCTCGATGCGCGCAAGATGCGCAATGCGGCGGACGTCGTCGAGGCTGAGGGACATGGGCAGGTTTCAGCTTGCGATATACCGCCGCTAAGCCTTCCGAATCAAGAACTTGGGCGGGTTTTTTGAGGGCGTTCTGTATTATCTCACCTTCGTTGCGCGTCCCATGATGGATGCGCCGCCCAAACACCGTGCGCCGCGCCCCGACAGCAGCGCGTGCGTCCTCGCATCGGTTTCACGCAGCGACTCGTCGAAGTCGCGATAAAGGCGGTACATGTTCGGCTTCCTGCGCAGCTATTTCTCGAGCGATCTGGCGATCGACCTCGGCACCGCGAACACATTGATCTACGTGCGCGGCAAGGGCATCGTGCTCGACGAGCCCTCGGTGGTGGCGATCGCCCAGGAGGGCGGTCCGAACGGCAAGCGGATGATTCGCGCGGTCGGTCGCGAGGCCAAGCAGATGCTCGGCAAGGTGCCCGGCAACATCGAGGCGATCCGCCCGATGAAAGACGGCGTGATCGCCGACTTCGACGTTACCGAGCAGATGTTGAAGCAGTTCATCAAGCTCGTGCATCCGTCCACGCTGCTCGCCCCGAGCCCGCGCATCATCATCTGCGTGCCCTGCGGCTCCACGCAGGTCGAGCGGCGCGCGATCAAGGAGTCGGCGGAGGCGGCCGGCGCCTCGCAGGTGTTCCTGATCGAGGAACCGATGGCGGCGGCGATTGGCGCTGGCCTGCCGGTGTCGGAGGCCAGCGGCTCGATGGTGGTGGACATCGGTGGCGGCACCACCGAGGTCGCGGTGATCTCGCTCGGCGGCCTCGTCTACAAGGGCAGCGTGCGCGTGGGCGGCGACAAGTTCGACGAAGCGATCATCAACTACATCCGCCGCAACTACGGCATGCTGATCGGCGAACCTACCGCCGAGACCATCAAGAAGCAGATCGGCTCGGCCTTCCCTGGCTCCGAGGTCAAGGAGATGGAGGTCAAGGGCCGCAACCTGTCCGAAGGCATTCCGCGCTCGTTCACCATCAGCAGCAACGAGATCCTCGAGGCGCTCACCGATCCGCTGAACCAGATCGTCAGCGCAGTGAAGATCGCGCTGGAGCAGACCCCGCCCGAACTGGGCGCCGACATCGCCGACCGCGGCATGGTGCTCACCGGCGGTGGCGCGCTGCTGCGCGACCTGGATCGGCTGCTGATGGAAGAAACGGGTCTGCCGGTGATCATCGCCGAAGACCCGCTGACCTGCGTCGTGCGCGGCTGCGGCACTGCGCTTGAGCGCATGGACAAGCTCGGTTCGATCTTCGCCACCGGCTGAGTGCCGGCCACGCGGCGCGCGATCGTGCGTCCCTTTCGCCGGCATCTTTGCGGCGCATCCTGCATGACGGCCGGCGGCGCGCCCGCCTGACATGGAATACGGTCCTCCGCCACTGTTCAACCAGGGCGTCTCGGCGCGGGCGCGGCTGGCCTTCTTCTCCTTCCTCGCGATCGCCCTGATCGTCGTCGATTCGCGCGTGAAGGCGCTCGAGGCGGTGCGGTTGGGTGTGGGCGTGGTTCTTTACCCGCTGCAGCAGGCGATGCTGGTGCCGGGGCAGATGTTCGAGCGTGTCGGCGAGTACTTCACCACCGTCTCCAGCCTGTCGCGCGAGAACGAGGCGCTCAAGCGCGCTGCGGTGGAGCGCGCCGAGCAACTGGCGCAGGCCGAGCAACTGCGTGTGGAAAACGACCAGTTGCGCCGGCTGATGGGCGCGCGCGACAGGGTCGGCAGCAAGGCGCTGCTGGTGCAGGTGACCTATGAGTCGCGTGATCGCTTCTCGCACAAGCTCGTGATCGACAAGGGTGCGGCCGAAGGCCTGACGCCCGGCCAGCCGGTGATCGATGCCGCCGGCGTGGTCGGCCAGGTGACGCGTACGTTTCCGATGACCGCCGAGATCACGCTGATCACCGACAAGGAGCAGACGATCCCGGTGCAGATCATGCGCAACGGGCTGCGCGGCGTGGCCTACGGCGGGGTGGACCCCGGAACGCTCGACCTGCGCTTCATGGCCTCGAACGCCGACATCGTCCAAGGCGATGTGGTGGTCACCTCCGGCCTCGACGGCGTCTATCCGATCGGGCTGCCGGTGGGCAGCGTGGCGCGCGTCGAGCGCAATGTGCGTGACCAGTTTGCCCGCGTGGTGCTGGCACCCGCCGCTGGCGTGCACAGCAACTCGCACCTGCTGGTCCTGCTGGTCGATCCGGCGGCGCAACCGGTGCGGCCGGTCGAGACCAAGCGCGATCCAGCGCGGCGCGGGGCACGCAAATGAGCATGCACACGCGACCGCTGCTGCCGTTGCATACGAAGCGGAGCGGCCGATGAGCCAGGTGCCGCGCCGCGGACGGCTGGCCGCGCTGTTTGGCCGCAGTTCAAATGGCCGACCGTCGACCTTGCTGCGTGAGCCGGTCGAGCTGACCGGAGCGGCCGCGGCGCGTGGCTACCGCCCGCAATACCTGCTGCGGCCGGTCAACCCACTGTTCATCTGGGGCACGCTGGCCGCGGCGTTCCTGCTCAACCTCTTGCCCTGGGGGCGGATGCCGGGGGTGCCGGACTTCCTGGCCGTGGCCCTGATCTTCTGGAACGTACACCAGCCGCGCCGCGTCGGCATGGGCGCCGCCTTCGTGTTCGGCCTGCTGATGGATGTGCACGATGCCTCGCTGTTCGGCGAGAACGCGCTGGTCTACACGCTGCTTTCGTACGGGGCCATCTCGCTGCACCGACGCATCCTGTGGTTTCCGGTGGGCCTGCAGATCTTGTACGTGGCGCCGCTGCTGCTGGTTGCACAAGTGGTATTGCTCTTGTTGCGCATGTGGGTCGGTGCAACCTTTCCCGGCTGGTCGAGCCTTCTCGACAGCCTGGTGGGCGCCCTGATCTGGCCGCTGGTCACGTGGATCTTGCTGGCGCCGCAGCGTCGCCCGGTCGACCGCGACGAGACCCGGCCGCTGTAAAGGCAACGATCAGGGCGTCTGCAGTTCTTCCCGACCGGCACCGTTTGCGGTAGAAATAGCCGACGGCGGGTCGGCCGCGTCGGCGAATCGGCCGTTGGGCAGGCAGCGATCTGCGGGACCGTGCTCCTGCCTACAATGACCTTATGCGGCACCTGAAACTTGCACCGGATGGTGATGGCGCGGCGCGGAGACGCGACCATGCTTGATTGGCTGACCGGTCGCCGCCGGCGTCGGCGCAATACCGATGCGATGTGGCTGGGGCCGCGCAGCAAGGCGATGCGCAATACCGAGCGCGAGTTGTGGCACTTTCGTGTTCGCATGTTCGCGGCGGGCCTGTTCGTGCTTGGCTGCTTTGGCCTGCTGCTGGCCCGCTTTGTCTGGCTGCAGGTGATCCAGCATGACACCTACCACGCTCGTGCCGAGCAGAACCGCATCGCGGTGGTGCCGGTCACCGCCAATCGCGGCCTGATCAAGGACCGCAACGGGGTCGTGATCGCCCGCAATTACGCTGGCTACACCATCGAGATCAATCCGCGCCAGGTCAGCAACGTCAACGCGCTGATCGACGAGATCGCCGAGGTGATCGAGGTGCAGCCGCGCGATCGCCGCCGCTTCAAGAAGCTGCAGGAGGAACTGCGCGGCGCCGATTCGATCCCGATCCGCACCCGCCTGAGCGACGAGGAAGTTGCGCGCTTTTCCGCACACAAGTTCCGCTTCCCCGCGGTGGAACTGAAGGCCCGCCTGTTTCGCGATTACCCCTTGGGCGAGGTTGGTGCGCACATGATCGGCTACATCGGCCGCGTATCGCAGGCCGACAAGGAACGCATCGCCAAGTGGCCCGACGCCGATGACTACCTGGGTACCGAGTACATCGGCAAGATCGGTCTGGAGCAGAGTTACGAGAAGGAACTGCACGGCACAACCGGGGTCGAGGAGGTCGAGATCACCGCCGGCGGGCGTGCCGTCCGCACCCTCGATCGCACGCCGCCGATTCCCGGCAACAACCTCATCCTGTCGATCGACATCAAGCTGCAGGAGGTGGTCGAGAAGGCGTTCGGCGATCGTCGCGGCGCACTGATCGCGATCGAGCCGAAGACGGGCGACGTGCTCGCCTTCGTGTCCAAGCCGACCTTCGATCCGAACCTGTTCGTCGACGGCATCGATCCGAAGAGTTGGGACGAACTGAACAACGACCCGGACAAGCCGCTGCTCAACCGGGCACTGCGCGGCACCTATCCGATCGGCTCCACCTACAAGCCGTTCCTCGCGCTCGCCGCGCTGGAAAGCGGCAAGCGCCGGCCCGAACAGACCATCATGGACACCGGGGTGTTCATGTTCGGGAACCACAAGTTCCGTGACTCGAACAAGGTGCCGCTGGGGGTGGTCGACCTGCACAAGTCGATCGTCAAGTCGAGCGACGTGTACTACTACAAGCTGGCCGATGACATGGGCGTGGACCTGATCCACGACCAGATGAAACCCTGGGGCTTCGGCCAGATCACCGGCATCGACCTGGACGGCGAACAGATGGGCATCCTGCCGTCGACCGCCTGGAAGCAGAAGCGCCTGAAGCAGCGCTGGTACCCGGGCGAGACCATTTCGATCGGCATCGGCCAGGGCTACAACAGTTTTACGTTGCTGCAGCTGGCGCATGCGACCGCCAACCTTGCCAACCATGGCGTCGTGATGAAGCCGCACCTGGTCAAGTTGGTGGAAGAAGCACAGGGTGGCGGCAGGCGACCGACGGTGCCATCCGAGAGTTACCGCATCCCGGTCAAGGACGAACACCTGCAGGCCGTGGTCAACGCCATGGTCGATGTCAACATCAGCGGCACCGGGCGCGTCCCGTTCCAGGGCGTGCCGTACAAGGTGGCGGGCAAGACCGGCACCGCGCAGGTCATCGCGATCAAGCAGAACGAGAAGTACGACGAGTCGCGCATCGACGAGCGGCATCGCGACCACTCGCTGTTCATCGCCTTCGCCCCGGCCGACGATCCTAAGATCGCCATTGCGTTGCTGGTGGAAAACGGCGGCTTTGGCTCGCGCGCAGCCGCGCCGATCGCGCGCCAGGCCTTCGATTACTACCTGCTCGGCAAGGCACCCAGCGCCCCCCCGCGACGCGACGACGGCGACGATCCGGCGCCGGCGCGCCCGCCGCTGGTGGCGCAGGTAGGGGCGCGGCCATGAGCGCGGCCATGTGCGCGCCGGGCCGCTCCCAAGCGCGCATCCCCGCAGGGCGCAGCGCGGCGGGTAGTCCAACGAGCGCGCCGGGCCGCTCCCAAGCGCGCATCCCTGAAGCGCGCAGCGCGGCGGGTAGTCCGATGTTCGCGCCGGGCCGCTCCCGAGCGCAGATCTCGAAGCGTTCAGCGCAGCGGGTGGTCCCGTGAGCGCGGTGATGCCATCGCGCGCGGCGCTGTTCCTGCGTGAGCGGCTGGCGGTGCTCGATCCGGTGCTGCTGTCGATTGTCGGCGCGCTGGCTATCGTGGGGTCGTTGACGCTGTATTCGGCGGGCGCGGACTTTCCCTGGCGCTTCACCGACCAGATGCGCAACCTGGCCATCGCCACCGGCGTGATGTTCGTGTTCGCCAGCATCCCGCCCACCACGCTGATGAAGTTCGCGCTGCCGGCCTACCTGTGCGGCGTGGTGCTGCTGCTGGGCGTGGAGTTCTTCGGCACCACCGTGAAGGGCGCCACGCGCTGGCTCAACCTGGGCGTGATCACGATCCAGCCGTCTGAGCTGATGCGCCTGGCACTGCCGATGATGCTCGCCTGGTACTTCCACAAACGCGAGACCTCTATCCGCACCATTGACTTCGTGTTCGCGGCGCTGCTGATGGCGATCCCTGTCGTGCTGATCCTGCACCAGCCTGACCTTGGCACGGCCACCCTGGTGCTGGCGGCGGGCGCCTTCGTGATCTTTTTTGCCGGCCTGCCGTGGAAGTGGCTCGCCACGCTCGCGGTCGGCGGGATCGCGCTGCTGCCGGTGGCGTGGACGCTTATGCACGACTACCAGCGCCAGCGGGTGATGACGCTGATCGATCCTTCGGAGGACCCGCTGGGAAAAGGATTCCACACCTTGCAGGCGATGATCGCGATCGGCTCGGGCGGCCTGTTCGGCAAGGGCTGGATGCAGGGCACACAGACTCACCTGGAGTTCATTCCGGAGCGCACCAGTGACTTCATCTTCGCCGTGTATTCGGAAGAATTTGGTCTGGTCGGAAACCTCGTTTTGCTGGCGCTATTCAGCGCTTTGGTCCTGCGTGCGATGACCATTGCCCTCGGCGCGGCTACGCTGTTCGGACGACTGATGGCAGGCTCGATTGCGCTCATCATGTTCACCTACTGCTTCGTCAACATGGGCATGGTGAGCGGCATCCTGCCCGTTGTCGGTGTCCCGCTCCCCTTCATCAGCTACGGCGGCACCGCCCTGGTCACGCTTGGCGTGGCGTGTGGCATGTTGATGAGCATTCAGCGTCATAGAAAACTGGTGCACACATGAACGAGCGCAAACCCTCCCTCGCCCTTCGCCTGCTGTTTGGCGCCACCTGTGCGGCCGGCCTCGCTGGCTGCAGCACGCTGTCCTCGTGGGGCTCGCGTACCGCCGATGCGGTCAGCGGTGCTGGCGCGGCGGTGCGTGACAGCGTCACGGGCGCGCCTCCCGCGGTGCGCGCACCTGCTGGTCGCCGCGCCAACGACACGGCGCCGCCGCGGCAGTCGGCCGCCGTGGCGCCGGCGTCCGAACTCGGCATCGGCAGCACCGAGACGGCAACTGCCCCGGCCGTATCTGCGCGTGCGCAAGTGCAGCGTGCAGAAGCGCCGCGTCCGGCGCCGGCGCCGATCGTCGCTGCAGCGCCGCCACCGCCGCCACCGCCGCCTCCGCC
>JALHMQ010000046.1:13919-20803 GCA_022843955.1 Burkholderiaceae bacterium | reverse complement strand
CGCGCCGCCATCTATGCCCGCTTCTCGACCGAGAAGCAGCGCGAAACCTCGATAGACGACCAGGCCCGGGTCTGCCGGGCAGCAGCTGCTGCACGCGGCTGGGAAGTCGTAGCACTCCACCAAGACGAAGGCACCTCCGGCAGCACGCCGGTGGCGGCCAGGCGCGGGGGCGCAGCTCTACTCGCTGACGCCCTGGCCGGCAGAATCGAGGCCCTGCTCCTCGAGGGCCTCGACCGTCTATCCCGTGACCTAGTCGAGCAAGAGACCATCGTCCGCCGGCTGGAGCATCGCGGCATCCGCATCCTGGGGGTCGCCGATGGGTACGACTCCGAGAGCAGCGCCCGCAAGCTCCACAGGGGCATGCGCGGCCTGATCAATGAGGTCTATCTGGACGACCTTCGCCACAAAACCCACCGAGGCCTGCAGGGCCAGGTGCAGCGCGGCATGGCCGCCGGCGGGATCGGGTTCGGTTACCGGGGCGTTCCAGGCCCGGACGGGTCCCGGATCGAGATCGACGAGCCCAAGGCCCAGCTCGTGCGCGAGATCTTCCAGGCGTACGCCGACGGCCAGTCTGGCCAGCGGATCGCCGCCGACCTGAACGCCAGGCGCGTGCCGTCACCTCGAGGCGGTACCTGGGCGGTCTCCGCCCTCTACGGCTCACCGGCGAAGGGCAGCGGGATCCTGCACAACGAGGCCTACATCGGTCGCCTGATCTGGAACCGGTCCATGTGGGTGAAGGACCCGGACACGAAGCGACGGCAGCGCATTGACCGGCCCCGGTCGGAGTGGGTGATTGTCGAGCGGCCCGAGCTGCGGATCATGCCCCAGGAACTCTGGGAAGCCGTCCGGGCGCGATTCGAAGCCCCACGCCGGGAGGGTGGCGGTCGAGGCGCCGGCCCCCGGCCGATGACCCTGCTGGGCGGATTGATGACCTGCGCCCGGTGCGGCGGCGCCATGGTGGCGGTCTCAGCTCGTGCGTACGGCTGCGCCGCCCGGAAAGACCGGGGGCCGGCAGTCTGCCAGGGAACCCTGGTGCGCCGAGACGTGGCCGAGGTCCGACTGCTGGCCGAGGTGCGCGAGATGCTACTCGCGCCGGA
Source organism: Burkholderiaceae bacterium (assembly GCA_022843955.1). Taxonomy (GTDB): domain Bacteria; phylum Pseudomonadota; class Gammaproteobacteria; order Burkholderiales; family Burkholderiaceae_F; genus JALHMQ01. The sequence continues at coordinate 19,706 of JALHMQ010000046.1, read as the reverse complement.
GTCGGTCGCAGAAATGAGGGCAGAGGTCGCCCGCCTGGTGGCCGAACAGGGGCAGACCGGCCAGGCCGACCAGGCCGCAGCGAAGGCGCGAATAAAGGCCCTCGAGGCAGAAGTGACGCGGGTGGTGGACGCGATCGCGACCGTGGGCGTGTCGGAAGCCCTGGCCGACCGGCTGCGCCGGACCGAGGCCGAGCTGGCCGCCGTTCGGATGTCCGCCGCCGCGGCAGCAGCTCGTGGGCCGGACATTGACCCTGACGCCGTGGTGGCCGCCTACCGCGAACTTCTGGCGGATCTCGGGGCCGCCGTGTCGAGCGACATCGGCAAGGCGAGGCAGATTCTGGGGGAGTTGCTGGGCCGCGTAGTGATCACCACGGGCGAGGACGGCACGTTCGCCGAGCTAGAAACGACAACGGCCGCAGTAGCGGCCGGAGCGTCTCTAAAGTTGGTTGCGGGGGCGCGCTTTGTACACCGGAGACGTATTCGTCTGCGATGAGGCGCGTCAGCAACTGAGACAGCGATTCTGACAGCGGCCCTGGAGGGTGTCAACACCCTGACACATTCCTCAGCCACCCCACGCGTCGCCACCACGGGCGCCGACGACGGCCTGCCAGTATGCGCCTTTACGTCAGCCGACGAAACTCAGGCCGACCGGTACCCCTGGAGAAATGAGGGGTGTCCACGAATTTCACCCCGTTTCCGCCCCAGGAGTTGAGCGGGTCCAAAGACTCCCAGAACAACCCTGCAGGGGCCAGGACAGTCCGCTCGTAGGTCAGCCGACCGTCCACAAAGATGTTGAGGTCAATGGCCAGGCGCTGGAGGTGAAGAGACTGCATTGTCTTGGATCGGCCGGCCCGCATGTGGGCCTGCTGCTGCTCCACGGTACGGTGGAGCTCGCCACCGGTGACCACCCAGCCCCGCTCCTGACACCAGAGAATGAGCCGTGCCGCGTCCGCCAAGAACTTTGCCTGCGCCGCGATCAGCGCGCTCATGTCCGCCCTCCCGTCAGCTGCTTAATGGTGTCGTCCTTGTTCTGCGAGCCCCTCGTGGTCCCGAATTCGAAGTTGTAGATGTTGTCCAGGTAGCCCAAGAACCGGCCAAGAACGAGAGTGAATATCCCTTTTACGTACTCGTTGATGCCCGGGTCCTTCCACACAATCCAGACCAAGCCAGCGATCATGAGAACCGCCAGCAGGAACATCACGTCCGCCCGGTAGTTCCGCCGGCCGGCGCGAAGAAACTCCACGTCCCGCTTCCGCGCGTCGCCTTTGTCAGCCACTTCGACCCGAAACACTTCCGCGTCCAGCTTGTTCTCTTCGAGGCGCAGCTTGAGCAGCTCACGCTCGTTCTCAAGCTCGAACTGGCGCAGCTTCACGAGCTGTTCGTCGGACAGCGGCCGGTCAAGGGATACACCGGTCCGTTCCTCGATCCAGTCCTTCCCCTTCACAAGCGCCGCGTTGGCCAGGAGCGTGAGCCCCCCCTTGAGCAACGGCGCGATCAGTGCGGGCAGCATCAGGAATCCTCCGTAGTGCTTTGCATCATCTGCAGCGTCTCCATGGTCGACGGGACAGACAGAAGGCGGATGTAGGTTTTCAGCATGGACCACGCTCGCTCTGTACCGTGTTGCTCCAGCAGATCACACATCCAGTCCGCCGCCTCGATGGCGGCGAGGAGCTCGTCCGCGTCTTCCATGCTGACGCGCACATCCCCCCACGCAGCCAGGAGCGGCTCAGTGGAGTCGGCGTCACCGTCGGGCACCCGCCCGGCGATCAGCGCCAGCCGATCACGGACGCGATCGCTTACCACGTCGCTTCAGCGGCCGCGGCCGGGCAAGCCACCAAGCCAGGACTACGACTACCACTGCAAACACGATCGCGCCGAACATTGCGCCGGCGAATCCGCTCATCGCTGGTGCCCTCCGGTCTGCGAGATATCGAGCTTGCCCTCGATGTGCGATATCCGGGACGACACCGACGACATCTGGTCCGACAACTTCGAGAGTCGGCGGTCGACCTGACGGATGAACCACGCGGCAGCAGAGACAATCAGCAGCAACAGCGGAATGAGCGCGTGCTCGATCTCCCACTGATCTATCACGACCTCCCCGCCGGCAAGCGCCATCGACCCGACGAACAAGCCCACGCCACACAGAAAGCCCATGGCCTTGAGCCTCAGCATCTTCACGATCACCCGTCCTTTAAGTGTCATTGCGCAAGCACCAGCTGACGCTGCTGAGACCCGCCACCGATCGCGGAGTAGAAGAAGTCGCCAGCAAGGTAGGCATATGGCGTGATCGCGACGATGGACGAGGTCGATGAAGTACGCGCCACCATTGCGCATTCCCAGTGGGTGTCGTCACCGCTGGGGCTGGTCGTACGCAGATAGGCCAGGGCCGAAAGGTTGAACCAGGGATTGGCAAGCGTCGAATAAGTGCGCGTGGTTCCTGAGTCCGTCAGCGTAAACACTGACGACGCATGGGCGATGTCGAGATACTCCAACCCGGAATCGAATACGCGATCGCCGGCCGAATCAAACACCTGAAGCCCATAGGCCGCACCGCTTCCCGCAACGGATGCGGCAGTGATTTGCCAGTCAACAGTCCGCGCCGGCCCGGCGCCGAAAGCGTTGTCGCTGCCGATCCAGAACCCCGTCAGTTCGGACGATCCGTTGACCTCCAGCCCCACGAGACCCATGTAGGCACTGTCCGATCCGATGCGTCCCCAGATCATCGGGCTGCGAGACAGGGCAATCGGCGAGCCGAGTGTGGCCTTGAATACCTTGGAATCCAACACGAACCCGCCGAGGGACGCAGTGGTGCCCGATCCACTGGCGACGACAGCATGATTCCGGAACTGCCCATCGATCACGATGTTCCCGGAGGCATTCTGCACTTCGATTCCGAAGCTCATTGGTACGCGAACACCAGCAAATCGGAGTCTGCGCGAAAGCTCGCGCTGCCCGGAGTCCAGGAGATGGTCGTCCCGGATATGGTGATGTTGTGTCCAACGCGACTACTCGATGCCGTGAGTGACGGAAGCCGAGGCACCACCATTGCCACGCATGTCGCGGCATCGAAACCGGAGACGCTCGCGGACGACGTTTCAGCGGCCGGCAGAAACCGGGTGTAGATCAACCGAGTCAGCCGCGCCGTTACCGAAAGCGTCCGCACGCCCGAAGCACTAAAGATCTCCAGCCCGTAGCTCATCAGCTGAGATCTCCAATCTTGACTCGCAGCACGCCGCTGGCGTCGTACACCCGGATGACGTTGTTGGTCACCTCTAGGCGCTGGCCCGTCGTCCCGCTGCGGATCGTCGCGTTCCCGGCAGAGTCGACCGCGAACTTGCCGCCACCGATGTCGATCGAACCCGCCGTCACGCTGCCCAGGTTGGCGCTGATGGCCGCCAGATTGGCCACAGCGATCTTGTCCGCGGCAACACTGCCCGCAACCAGGTCGCCGCCGTCGGCAGCTTTCGTGTACGCGCCGGCCGACGCACTCCAGCGCCAGATCTTGCCGTCGTGGTTCGAGAACACGGCCCAGTAGTCGTCACCGCCTGGCGGTGGAGACCCGGTTCCGGCCGTGATCGCACTGGCATTGGTCACCGTTCGCACGCCACCGCCAGACGGCGACAGCGTGACCGCACTGACGCCCGCCGTTGCGCTGACCGGGAAATAGGACGATTGGTTGCCGCTGCGGTCGTTGTGCCGGACCCAGTAGTACCGCGTCACCGCACCCGGCAGCCCTGCACGGGAGAAGCGATTGCCCGTCACGGTGGCAACCTCGTATGCCGCGGCAAGGTCGTTGGACAGGGACTCCATCAGGGTGGAGGTCGCGTAGTCGGCGTCCGGCGACTGAGACCAGGCCAGGTCGTATCCACCGAGCGCTGCGACGATGGCGAGCGATGTCGGAGCCGTGGGATTCGCGGTCTTCCCGACGACGGGATGTGTGCCGGACAACCACGCCGACCGCCGGGCGCCAGGCGCCGCAAGGGCTCGCACGCGCACGTCGTACGTGACGCCATCTTCGACGGGCGCGATCCACGCCGAGGTGGCGTCGCGATCGGCCGTCAGGCTGTTGTACGCGGACTCCGAGGCGCGCTTGTACTGGATCTCGTACCCGCTCAGGTTGGGCTCGACAGCACGAGCCCACGACACCTGAATGCGGCTGATGACCGCGCCATCGGCGCCCTGGAGCAGCTGCGCATTGCCGCTGGCCAAAGTCAGCGATGTCGGCGCGGCAGGCGCCTGGGCGTACGCCGGCACATCCAGCCGAGGCACGGTCGGCGGGGCAACGGCATCCGACGCGCTCCAGGCGTAGTGCGCGGCCGACTCTTCTTGCAGCGACAGATCGACGCCAATTCCGCCGTCGTCGCCGACGATGTCGAGCTTCACGATCCGATACACCGCCCCGCTGAGGTTGATCTGCGGGATGGTCACGGCGACGGTATCAAAGCCCTGCAGGCGCAACGCACTGAGGTTGAGCCTCAGAGAGAGCCCACCGGCGCGCGATCGCTGCAGCGCGATCTTCGCAAGCCTCTGGGCGCGGGTCGTGTCGGTCGCGAACGCGTGATCCAGTGTGCGCTCGATGGTGACACCGCCGTCGTCGGCAATGAAGCCCGCATTGCCGACAGGCGGATACGACGACTGAACCCAGAAGCGGGAGGCGTCGACGAAACTGCCGCGGATCTGGTTCACCAACTCCCGGCGCGGCTTGCGATTCTGCAGGGTGAGCGGCCCCCGCAGATCGTCCGGCGTGATCGTGATGGTGGGCGCCACGTACGCCCCGGCGTGAATGTAGACCTTGCCGGCGACGTGCACCAGGTTGCCGGCCATTGCGCCGAGCATGTCCTCGACGATGTCCTTCGGCGCCTGGTCGAGCGTGATTGAGCCATTCAGCGTGTACCGGCGCTGGTGGATCGACGCGAACGTGACCGCTGCCCCGTTGCTCGTGAACCCAACAGGCGTCCCCTCGATGGCGGACTGGTAGTCCGCTGCGAGCTGGAAGGTCCTGCCGTCCACCCGGATCAGGTAGTAGTCTGTCCCGGCCGCCAGGCCGGCAGGCACGCCGGTGGCAACGATTCGGACGCGGTCGCCCGTCGAAAGCCGCGATTCCTCCGCGGTCGTGGCAAAGGTGTCGGCGGCCGCATCCGCGGTCACCGAGATCGAGAGACCGGCATCGAACGCCACCCACTCGTCACACGCGTCGGCCGCGGCGTTAAGGGCCGTGACGTCGATCTCGTCGGACGTCATCTGCATGCCGAAATCAGCCGTCAGGTAGTCGCGCAGGATGATCGCCGGATTCATCGTCAGCCGAGTGAGCCCCGTCCGCGGATCGAGGCACTTGCGACCTCGGACCAGCGCGCGAACCGTCGGCAGCGAGAAGAGCTTGTCCTGATCGAACTTGATCTTGGCGTAGATGTCGGCGATGCCGTTGCCGACGTGCGACGATGTCCAGAGGCCGCCGCTCTCGCTGGTCATTGCGGAGTCGGCCACCTGCCCCGGCGCACCGGTGCGCTTTCGGATGGTCGCCAGGCCGGCCAGGTTGGCCGGCGCCGTGATGTTGCCGCTACCGTCCAGCGTGACCCGGACATCCTCGAACCACACATCTCCGATGCTATGCACCTCGGTTCCGGCAACCGCCAGAATCATGTGCATGAACTCTTTGTCGGCCCCGGTGACCTGCGCGTTGACCCAGACCCCGCCGACGAATGCGTGCCCGTAGATGATCCGGTGCGGCGCCTGGGCGCTGCGAATGTTGGACTTGCGCTCGGCGACGTCCTGCAGGGACGCCTT
>JALHMQ010000046.1:8221-13819 GCA_022843955.1 Burkholderiaceae bacterium | reverse complement strand
GTACATGCGCAGACGGGGCCGATCCCAGTCCGCGAACCGGTTCTCCAGGCTGATCTGGATCTCCGCCGTGTCGCCGATGGTGACGATCGGCTGATCCAGGCGCCCCTCGAAGACCAGGACCGGGTCGTTCACCGGCAGCATGTCGGTGCCGAGCGGAGCGATCCAGATCTGCGCCGGGTTTCCCTGGTACTGGTCGTTGAGGATGGCCGACAGGTACGCGGTCTCGATGCCGCTGAATCGCACGTTGAGCGCGGCGGCCTGCGGGCTGGCGACCTCGGTGATGGGCTCAAGGCCGGCCAGCGCGCCGGCGCCCAGCCAGCGCACACCGTTCCACGTGATGCCGTGGCCCGCATTGGTGAACCGCAGGAACCCGCTCGGGAACTCCATCTCGACGAAAACGCACACGTTCGCGTGCTCCGCCGTGATCACGCCTTCCGCCGAGGCCGTCATCGCGCGCGCCATCAGAAGGCCTCGCGCAGCGTAAGCACGAACGGCGTGAGCGGCCCCGGCACGTACGATGTGCCTTGCTGGTCCGCCATGAACATCATCCGCGTGGTGCAGTTTCGAATCGTGATGGGCGCGTTATCGGCCGGCGGCACGCGCAGCTCAGGGTAGAACTGCAGTGTCGTCTCGCCCGCGCCATTGGTGGTGGCAATGCCGGTGAGCATGTGCACGTACTCGCCCACCTGGAACAGATCTCCCTCGAGGAGCCAGCCCGTGGTGGACGCCGGGCAACCGTCGATGAGCAACGACGTCCCTTCCTGTCCGCCACCCTTCACAAGCGGTGTGCCGCCGCCTACGCCGCGCGGAGCGAGGTTGCCGAAGGTAGGCACGGCCACTCGTCCGGCGCGGCCCTGCATGCGCGCCACGAACGCCCAGAGGGTGCGCACATCGGCGGCGCGGGCGTGCGAGTAGTCGAGAACACACTGCCAGTACGCGCCAGGCAGCGCTTGCGTGCGCACAGCGCCGGTGAGCGGGCTTTCGTGGGTCTGCGTGACCGCGATCAGGTTCCAGTCCGCGCGTTGAGGGCGGATGGTGAGGGTCGGCCAGGCGAGTGTCGTCATCCCATCGCCCCGATCTGAGCGTCTCGGGCGATACTGGAGCGTGCCATCGCGGCGCCGAGAGACGCGGCACGGTAGACTGTCCCTGCATCGGTGCCGGGAGCGATGTTGAAGACTTGCGTCACACGCATGCCACCGCCTAGCTCAGCGCCGAACGGAACGACCGTGCCGCGCGTCGCCGGCACAAACCACTCCGCCCCGCGCTCGCCGATAGGGTAGGCCACACCAGGCATGACGGGCCCGCCAGACGCCTTGCCCGGCCCGAAGGTCTGGACGTAGGCGGGCGGCGTATTGGTCGGCGGCAGCCGGCCAGCGCCCGCACCGCCGCCACCGAAAAGCGAGCTCGAGAACTGCCCGATGGTCGGTGCGATCGCGTTGAACAGGGGCGCAGTAATGCCTTGCTGGATCGTCAGCCGGGCAATGTCTTCGGCGATCGCTTCGAGGATCTTGCCGGCCTCCAGGCGCCCTTTCTTGAACGTCTCGATGATCGAATCAGTGAATCGGTTGCCGAAGTTTCGGACCGCACCTTCAATCTGCCGAAGCTGGGACTGCACGTCCGTGGCAAACGGCTTGATTGCCTCGGACGCCCCCTTCGCACCGCCGTCGATCTCCTTCAGCCGGTCCCGCAGCGAGCCGTAGGCTTCGTCCAGCTCGCTGGCGCTGATCTTTCCTTGATCGAAGGCGCTGTTGAGCAGGCGCAGATCCTCATAGGCCTCGTTGCGCCGGCCGGACTTTGTGCCGGCAATGAGCGTGCTGACGCGCGCCTGGGCTTCGGCCTGCGCACGAGCGGCGATCTCCGGACCCTCCTGCAGGCGATTGATCAGCTCTGCCTGACGCTCCTCGACGATGCGGGCCTGGGCGTCGGACTGCGCCTCGAGCTGGCGGATCTCTTGGTCTGAAAGCGCCTTGTTGATCGCGAGCCGCTGCTGGTAGTCGCGCTCCTCGGCCTGCTGGGCTTCGCGAGCGGCCTCGCGCGCGGCTCGCTGGGCTTCTTCGCGCTTTCTCTGCGCCTCGGCCTCGCGACGCGCCGCTTCGAACGGATCGGCAGCCGCAGACTTTGCGGCAGGCTTCGGCGGGTTTTCCAGCCCTGCCAGTGCGCGCTGGGCGTCGGCCAGGGTGCGCTTGAGCTCTGCGAGCTTGCGCTGCTGTTCAGCCGGGTCACCATAGATGAACCGCTCCAGGTATCCGCCGCCCAACTTCCCGCGGCCTTGCATCGTCCGCTCAAGGTCGAGGATCTCGCCCTTGATCTCCTGCACGAACTGCCGCTGCTTCTGTACCTCCGTCGGATCGACGCCGAAAATCGCGATTTTCCCCGCCTCGGCCAGGCCGGTCAGGATGCCGCGCAGCAGCCCGCCCTCTCGGGTGGCGTCCGCCATGCGCGTGACGAGCTGGGCCATGGCCGGCACGGTGGACGCCGCGATCGCGTTGCCCAGGCCGGTGGCCGAAGCGTTCAGCCGGTCGAGGTCGTCGTTGAGCTTGGCGGCCTGGCGCGCAGTGTCCGTTGACACCACCACCCCCAGGCGCCTCGCCTCGTCAGACAGCCGCGCGATTCCCTCGGCACCCTGGGACAGCAGCGGCGCCAGGTCGGCGCCGGTGCGTTTCAGCAGATCTGTTGCCAGCGCCGTCTTGACGTACCCATCGGGCAGCTTCGCGAAGCCCGTCGCCAGCTGCGTGATGACCGAGTCCAGGCCCTTGGTCACGTCGACCGTGACACCGGTCGCGCGCGAGAAGTTGACGAAGGCGTCTCCGCCCTGGGCCATGGTGTTGGCCAGCGCCCGCAGCCCCTTGTTCAGATCCTCGGACGACGCGCCGGAGAGCTTTGCCACGTACTGCAGCTCCGACAGCCGCTCGACCGTCAGGCCCGTCTTCTCGCTGAGCTCGTCGAGAGCGTCCGCGGCGTCGACCGAGGACTTCACCCAGGCCCCGAAAGCCGCCACGCCCAGCCCGGCAGCCAGGCCGCGCAGCGAATCGCGCAACCCGGAAGCGTTCTGGTCCAGGCTGCGAAGCGACGACTCCACCTCCCGGAATGCTTGCCGGGAGCGGTTCTCGCCTTCCAGGACAATCTTCGCGATGCTGTCGGCCATCTACGCGCCCTCGATCATGCGACGCACCGTGACCAGGTGCTCGAGCAACTCGTCGGGATCGCACGGCGGCAGCAGGCCCACGATTGCCGCCAGGCGTTCAGGGTGCACGCCACCCAGGAGCCGCCAGCAGTGCAGCACGATCTCGCCCATGCGGCGAAGCACTGGAGGCGGGGCCGTGCGCAGGCCAGAGAGCGGACCGGAGGTAGGCGCCTCACGCTGGGTCAGCTCCCAGGTGAGACGCTCGACGAGTTTCCCTCGTCGGCCTCGAAGCGCTCACGGCGCTCGTTGAGCCGCCGCGCGAACTCACCGGCCAGCTCGTCGAACCAGTCGGTGCGCTCAGCCAGCGCCAGGCGCAGGGTCGCCGCGTCGAACCCCAGCGGATCCCGTGCGGCACCTGGCACGAGGTGACACTGCCGCACCCCGGACCAGCCGATCACGCCGGCCGTGAGGAACGCGTGATTCATGCGCAGCGTGTTCAGCTCGCGGCCGACCATGGACTCGCGCGCCACAAAGCGCTCCTCGAGTCGGGTCGGGAGGAGGCACTGCATCTCGACCTCCTCGCCGATCCGCACGCTGAAGCGCCGCGCCGCCTCGGAGGCGGCCTGCAGTGCGTTGGCGTCCATCAGGTCAGGTAGATCGTGGAGTCAGACTGGACGTCGAGATCGAGCGTGCCGACCAGCACGCCGTTCTCGGGCACACCCTGCGAGTTCATGCCCCAGAGCGCGGAGCCGTACTCCTTGGCGCCGGACGGGTAGGTGATCCGGTACGGGAACACCGCGCCCGAACGTGCCGCGGCGAGGACCGTGTTGTACCAGGGCAAGGCCGGGTCGAAGTGGAACTTGAACTGCAGCACGACCGCCTCGGCCAGCGTTGTGATCTGCCGCACCCGGATATCGCTCAGCTGGGTCACCTCGGCCTTCCGGAAACCACCGCCGCTGGAGCTGATGTCGGACAGCAGCTGCGTGATCGGTGTCCAGGTGGAGATCTCGCGCACACTGCCGGCGCCTTCGCCAGCCGGATAGTCAGCCGTCACCGTGGTATTGAAGCCCTCCACCGTCACGTCGTTGGTCGCGACGGCCTTGGCCCGGAAGACGCGATCGTTCATGCGCTGCCAGCCGCTGGACACCACGTGGAACAACTCGTTGACGGCGATGCCATGAGACGCCTCAAGCGTCGCCACGGCTTCCGTCGCGTTGGTAACAGCGCTCATGGTCTTGGTCGCGCCGAAGGCGCTGCCGATCGCGAGCGAGGACCCTTGTACCTTGTAGATGGCCATGTCTGGCTCCTATGCGTTGAGAAGCGTGTCCGGCGCCGACGTCCACAGCCGCGCCTCGAAGCGCAGCCGGAGAGCGCCCACCGGCTTGTCGGTGAAGGCATCGAACTCGTAGTCGGCGCCCTTGTAGTCGAGCCGAACGCCGATGCCGGAGACGGTCACGGCGCCCGTAAGCGCCACCTCGACCTCTTGGGCAATCAGGTCCAGCTTGTCGTCCAGATCGGCGCCCTCTTTTGCCACGCCAATGACCTCGACGAACTCAATACGCTCCAGCGCCCCGTCGAGCTGGGCATACTCAGATTCCTCGCGTGCGGTCGACACCAGCAGGCACGGAAGGTCGGAGTCGGCCAGCGGGTAATGACGGGTCTGGAAGACGCGGCTGCCGGTCGTGGTCAGCCCGGTCACCGCACCCGCAACGGCTTCCCTGAGCTGACGGCGAACATGAGCGGCCATCAGGGCTCCTGCAGAATGAGCGTGACCACACCGGTGCCGTCCGGTTGAATGCCGCGCACCAGGTAGCCCGTTCCGTTGATCGTCAGCACGGAGCCGTGCGCGACGCCCGGCACGTCCGCCTGGGCGCACGTGAAGGTGTAGCGCGCCCCCTCCACCCCGGCATCGAGCCCCACCTGTGCCGCAGCAAACCCGGCTTCGAAGATGCCGTTGACCGTCGCAGACCCGAAGGTCGCGGCAGTCCCCAGCAGCACGGGGTTGAAGAAGGCGGAGAGGTTCTCGGCGAACATGATCAGGCGATCGCACCGTTGGCGCCGGAAGCGCCGGCCGCGAGTGCGTACCAGGCCGACGGGCCGCGCACGGACGGACCACCTTCGGCGCCTGCCTGCGTCGAAAAGCAGTACTGCCCGGCCGTCGCCGTGAGTTGAGTAAGAGCGATCGGATCGATCGCCACGTCCCACCCGTACACGGTGAACGTCGGCGTACCGGCAGGAGCGACGATCCACGATCCTGATGTCAGATAGTTGCTGCCGTCGCTGCGCACCGTAACGGCCGCGGTGTTGTCTGCTCGCACCACCCCATTGCTGGCATTGTCGAATCTGCACCCACCGGAGAACGACACCCGAGCATTGGAGCTTAGGTTGCAGATGGCCAACGTGGCCGATCGAATGCCGACCACTTCAATGATCGGGTTTGAGGTAACGCCAGTTTGCACGCGCACCAAAGACGA
>JALHMQ010000046.1:0-8121 GCA_022843955.1 Burkholderiaceae bacterium | reverse complement strand
CGGTCAAGCGGGTCCAGCGCGCTGTTGTTCGACTGGGAGATGTTGTAGTCCAGCTTGCCCTGGATATCGACAGTGATGTGTGTATCGGCGACCTTTGCTTTCACCGAACCGTTGAGAGCTGTGGGCGTTGTCGTCGGCACACGCCACATCTGCACTACGAAGTTGTTGGCATCGGTGATAGAAGCGATCCGAAACACACCGATGTACTGAGACGGCGAGACATCAAACAGGGACACATAGTCACCAACGGCGCGGCCGTGATTCGTCCACGTGACAGTACAACTCTCACCAGAAGACCACGTAAGCGTTACATCGGTGCTCGCAGCCTCGAACGCTTGGTTCTGAAGCATTCTTTTGGACGTTCCAGGCGCCTGCCGGATCACAACTCCCGGCCCAATTACCAGTTTCGTATTGGACGCCAGGATCAATGTGTCGTTGATCAGATAGACGCCGGGCTCACTGAGAGTGCACCGACGACCAGAAGCGGCGGCACGCTGCAAGGCGATGGTGTTCTGCCGGACGCCCCCATTGGGCGCGGCACCCATGGCTTCGATACTCATCGATGGCGCCTGCGGCGGAGCGATACGCCGATCGCCGCGCGTGTACTGAGCCACGCCACGGTGGACAAGATCCGCCTCTAGCGCCTCATCAAGCATGAGCTCGCCGTCCGCAACACCGCGCACTACGCCACCGATTCGAACGTTGGTGGTCAGCTGAACTGGCATGTGAATCTCCCGCAGTGATCTGTCGAGTGCACCCTGTCGCCAGGGTGCGAACGACAACTCACTGCGTCAGGAAGCCGCCGGCGCCTTCAACTGCTCCAGCGTGGCCGCCACGGTCCGCGCAACGATGGCGGCGATGTACTCCTCGCCGGTTGGTGCCTCGGCCGCCTTCTTAGCCGCCGCGGCCTGCGCCTTCTCGCGCGCAGCACGGCGGGCCTTCGCCTCGGCGATCTGCTCCTGGCCGGCACTGCCGTCGGCCACCAGCACCGCCTTGTTGTTGGCCACGACGTCCCGCGCGAAGTCGCGGTCCACCTGCAGCACCTCGTCGCGCTCGATGATCCGCGTGTCGACGTGGACCTTCTCAGTGCCCTGGATCTCGTACTCCATGAAGCGGAAGGACCGCAGGGCGATGATCTGAACCAGCTTTGCAATGGCTTGAGCCATGGTCTTGCTCCTTGCTCGAATGTGGGGTCAGGAGACCCGGCGCCACTGAGGCGCCGCGGTCTGATCGATCAGGTGATGGAGGTGGCGACCGAGAACGCACCGGCCTGGCGGATGCCGATGTCGCACGTGAGAAAACCACGGATGCCGACGATGCCAGCCGGAAACACGGCGGTGTCGTTGCGCGCGATCTCCAGGTCGCCCCACATGGCCATGATCACTTGCGTCCAGTCGCCAAAAGCCATGCTGGCGGCCGTGACGATGGTCGAGGCCCGTCCCCGATATCCGGCGCAGACGCCGTCTCGCACGGTGCCCTGCCAGATCGGCGAGTCGGTGGAGGTGAAGCGCTGGCGCTGCATCAGCAGACCGGCGACCGCCGGCGTGGTGAGGTAGGCGCAGCCGTCGGCCAGCGCGTTGGCGGTACCCACGTCCGTCTGGAACTCCACCATGCCGGCCCAGGCCAGCGAGGTACCGGTGACGGCACCGACACCGCCAGTGCCGGTCAGGCCCGTGGGCTGGCCGCCCGCGCCGGAACCCGCGTAGGCCGCGGTATCGAAGGCGATGGCGAGCACGCGGCGGATGTCCTCGGCCACCATCATGTCGGCCGCCGGGTTGGCCTGCATCATCAGCTGCCGGCTGATCTCCACGTACGCCGCCACGTTCTTCGGGGTGAGCGACAGCGCACCCACGGTCGGCTGGGACTCGGTGGCGGACGTCGTTTCGTTGGCCAGCCAGGTCGCCGACGCAGCTGCGGTCTGCCGCGGGATGGACACGTTGCCCTGCAGGCCGTCGAGCATCCGGGCACCGAGCTCGCCCATGACGGTCTCGGCGCGCAGCAGCTCGATGAAGGACCCGGCCAGGACATCGGTCTGGACGAGGTTCGCACCGCCAGAGGCGCCGACGCTGATGTCCCGCTGCAGGAGCGCGCGAACAAACGCCTCGACGGCGTAGGGGTTCTCGCGAGCCATCTTGCCGATGTTGACCGGCATCAGTGCGCGCGCCTGGACGTCCCACGGCACGAAGATGCCGTCGTTCTGCGGCTCGACGCCGCGCGTCTTCATCACGGCCTCGTGGCACTCGCGCTCGAAGCCGGCAGCCGACCACGCGTCGCGCTTGCCTTCCTTCTGGGCGAACATCGCCGCGAGCGCACGGTTGATCGAGTAGCGCTTCACTTCCTCGTCGGTCAGGCCGATGCTGCGCGCCTGGTCGGCGGTGGCCGCGTTCTTCGCGCGCACCTGCTCGAGGACCCAGTCCCGGAACTCGCCGGCGGACTTGCCTTCGCGCACGTACTTGGCCGCCTCGTCGCGGTAATTCCACTGCTCACCCACGGCGGAGATATCGCGCACGCGCGCGATCTCGGCCTCGCGGGCCTGGTCGGTCACCAGCTTGATGTCGGCGGGGGTCGGTTGGCCCGCCTTTTCCTTGACGTCATCCATCGTGGACTCCTTTTGCTGAGCGGCGCGGGCCGCGGGTTTCGAAAGCATTTGCACCTCGCACGGCGTGCGGGTGGGTTCCGGGGATCGGGTACCGGCTGCGGCATCGGCGCCGACCGGGACGAGCGAGATCTCGAAGGGCTGCCAGCGCGAGACGACCATCAGCGGGTAGCCGGTGTCGGGATCGAATCCGCGCTGATCCATCTTCGAGACGTCGTAACCGATGGAGACGTTGCGCACGACCCCGTCGGCGATGTCCTGGCGCAGCCAGGCAAGGTCATCGCGAGCCGAGAGACGGATGTCCGCGTAGCCCTCGCCGTTCTCGATCCAGGCGCGCTCCACTACGCCGACGACGTTGTCCAGCTCATAGCGCTGATGGCTGTCCAGGACCGGGGCGCCTCCGTTCAGGCGGGTGAGGTCGCAGGCCTCCGCGGCCATGTCGAGCTCCTCGACGAAGTACTCGCCCTCCCACCAGTCGTAGCGCAGCACCCGCGCGCCGGCGGACCACATGACACGCACCGTGCGCGTCTCGGCGTTGAAGCTCTGCACGGGCGCCAGGCGGCGCACTTGCGGCATCTGCAGCGTGCGCACAGCCGGCGCCGGGGCGTCGATGACGTCGGTCATACGGGTTCTCCTGAAGGCGGGGACGAGCTCGCGCCAGACGCGGCGTCGAGCTTCTTGTCGATCTCGATCTCCTTGCGGATCTCGTCGGGGTCGTGGCCGAGGTTGCGTTGCTCGCGACGCTTGCTGGACAGCCCGAGGTCGAGCTTCTTCTCGACAGCGGCCAGCTCGTTGGAGGGGTCGACCCACTCCCATCGACGGCCCTGCCACAGCGCCACGTCGTAGCGCGCGAGCCGATCCATCGGCAGCGCCAGGCGCCGAGACAGCAGGGCGTAGGGCAGCCACTCGGAATACACGCGAGCGCAGAAGCGCTCGATCATCCATTCCTGCAGCTTCTTCCAGAGGTCGCGGGCTTCCATCTCGGCGATGCGCGCCGAGCTGTAGGTCACGCCCGTCATGTCACCGCTCAGCGAGTGATGCGGCACGCCCCACGCAGCCGACAGGCCCTGCAGGGCCGTGCGCACGAACTGCCCGACGGCTTCATCCGGGTAGTTCGCTGAGTAGGGCGTCACCGTGGCGCCGTTCGGCAGCCGCGCGTAGTGGATGCCCTCCCCGCTGTCGGTGTAGAGGGTCCCGGATTCCGGGTCCGTGGAGGCGGCCTCGGCGGTCACGGGCTCGCCGCCACTCGTTACGTCGGACTGGCGGTTGCCCAGGACGCCGTCGGCCATCTGCGCCATCGATCCATCGGGCAGCGAGATCCAGGCGAGCTTCTTGGCTCCCTCCTCCGCCGCCGCCAGCGCGGCCAGCTCGAACTCTTCGAGGCGGTGCTGGCGGATCATGCCGGCGGCCATCCAGGGCACGCCGCGCAGCTGGTCGATCCACTGCGGCCGGAAGTCGTGCCAAATCTCGCTGGCGTCGATCCGGATCCGCTTGCCCGACGACACGAAGCCACCCAGCCGCGGATCGGCCCGGTCCGTCCCGGTCAGCCAGTAGCCGACGCGACGGCCCTGCGGATCGAGCTCGACGCCCATCCGGATGCGGTTGCCGTTGGGCAGGTTCTGGATGTGCTGCTCGTCCAGCAGCGCCGGATCGATCAGCTGCAGCTGGTAACCGAAGGGCCCAGCACCGCGGATGCGCCGCACGAGCACTTCGCCATCGCGGGCGACGGTGTTGATCCACAGATCACACATGTCCCGCCACGAAAGCTCGCCCGCGAAGTCGCACACACCGGGCCGCCCCCAGGCAGCAAACGCGTTCTCGACGAGCTGGCCGGTGTCGGTGTCCGGCTCGCCCTTCTGGTTCATCACCGGCACCTGCAGCTGGAAGCCGAACGGGCCGACGACGTTGGTCTGGACGATCCGCAGGAAGGCGTTGCCGTACTCGCTGTTGCGCGCCAGGGCATTGGCCCGCGCACGGAGCGCGCGCAGGTTCTGGTGGAGCGACGAGTTCACGTGGGCGTCGGAGACGTTCCACCCGAACGTGTACGGGCCCGACGCACCCGCGTTGAACTGCCGCGCGTTCGACACCCGCCGACGGGCCGGCGCAGCCCTCGTCGGCGCAGGCGCCACGCGCGACGCAGCCCAGCGCGCCAGCACTTGCGAGTGCGGATTGCGGGCACGCTCACGCACCGCGCTCCAGTCGGACGACAGGCCGCGCCGCTGCAGGTAGGCCTTCGCGGACGCCAGGCGCTCAGTCTTGGACGGTGTCATCCGAGCCTCACGAGGAGCTTGTTGCCGAAGGGCTTGCGGCCCTGCGTGATGCCGGCGCCCGCATCCTCGCCGGCGACCTGCGCGGCCCAGTAGTCGCGCTCGTCGCGCAGCTCCTTGGCGCTGCGGAACGTCATGGAGCGGCCGTTGATCTGGTACGACGCGGCCAGCGTCCCGGTCTGCGCGTGCTGCAATAGCGCCGCCTCCAGCGCGGCCAGCATCCGACGCGCGTAGCTGCGGGAGTCGGTGCCAGTCGTTGCCGTGCGCGGGTCCGCCTTGATCGTCACCAGGCCCTGGTCGATCGTGTACTTGTCCGACCCGTTCTCGATCCACGACGTCCAGGAGTACTCGCCCGCGACCCAACCGCTCGTCGTGGCGGCCAGCACCTCGACCAGGTGCTTGTCCGCAGCCGCCGACGCGGTGAGGTCGATCGGCGTGCCGCCGCCGATCCTGGCCAGGCGGTACTTGAGCGTGTTGCCCGCGTTGGCCGGGTAGGCATCGAGGGTCACCTCGAAGCGGAGGGTGTCGCCGGCGAAGAAGGAGGTCACGTTCATGCCGTCACCACGCGATCGCGCGACGCGCGACCTTCTTGGGAACGGCGCGACGGAGGACGGGAGCGGGCACTCGGGGCGCTGCGGCAGCAGCCGGAGCAGCCGGGGGCGCGTCGGTGCCGGCGTCCACCGATGCCCCCTCCGCCCTTTCCGCCGGTTCGCTCTCACGGGTATCCGGGGCCGACGGCGGCAGGGCTTCGTCCGTCGGCGTAAACATGTCCGCGATCGGCGGGCACAGCACCGCCTCCAGGCGCGACCACATGGCGCTGGTGTAGCGATGGATGTCGAGGCGGTACGCCGCGAACATCGCACCCACGGTGCAGTCGAGCACCTCGTTGCGCGCCGACGGCCGCACCTTCTGCCAGCGGTTCACCACGCCGCGCGCGGTGCGCATCGGCACGCGGGCTTCGGAGGTCAGCTGCTCGAAGAACTCCTGCGGCAGGTTCTTCGACAGGTGCGGGTAGCCGGGCCCGTGCTGAGTGACCTTCAGGCGACTGAACAGCAGGTCCTTCGCCGTGTCCGTGCCGATCATCCACAGCCGTACGCCGCGCTTTTCGATGCGCCCGTCCATGTTGATGTCGACCATGTTCGAGCTCGCCACGATGGGCTTGCCCGCGACGTTGTGCCCCTTGCAGGCGAAGACCCGCCGGGCGTGCCGCTTTGCCGCGAACTTGTACGCCTGGTGCGTGTGGTGGCCGCCGGTGTCGATGGCCGCGGCGTCGATGCCGATCCACTGGCCGCCGGCATGACGGAAGCGGGTGGACAGGTAGCTGTCGAGCTTCACCCACGACTCGTCGATCGCCGGGTCCACGTGCAGCACCGTGTAGTCCACGACCCAGGACTCTTCGCCGCGACCCCAGCCCCAGACGACGATCTCGAACCGGTTGTCCTGCACGTCGATGCCGGCCGTGAGGATCAGGGCACCCAGCGGAACCACGCGCAGCGGGTACGCCTCTGCGCGCGCCACCAGGTCATTGGCCTCGGTCTTCTCGACGACCTCCTCCCACACCTGGCCGAGCGTCAGGTTCGTGAAGGACTTCAGCAACGAGTTGTCGCCCCGGGCCGCCTTGGCCGCGGCGTCGAGGTAGTCGCGCACGATGCTCGACCAGTCGGTCATCGGCGAGTACGCGGTCCAGATGCGGAAGCCGACCCGCGACGGCAGCCGCGCGGCAGTGCCATCGGCCAGCACGCGATGCGAGCCGTCCTTCGCCAGGTGCGAGCCGTCGTCTCCGATCCACAAGCCGCGCACCCACACCTGGAGGAACTCGGCCTGCGTCATCATCGCCGCGCAGTGCGGGCATTGGTGGGCAGCCGTGGCCGGGTCGTCGTTCACCCAGCGCAGGCCGTGCGGGCCCTTGTTCGCCGTCCACGTCAGCGCGTGCAGCTCGTCACAGTGCGGGCACGGCACGGCGAACTCGTAGATGACATCCATGGCCTGCAGACGCGGCTCGATCTGCGAGTCGAGCGCAGTCTTGGGCGTGCTGCCGACGATCAGCTTCGGCCAGGTGGCGCCCTCGACGCGCTTGGCGACCAGCTTGTCCGGCGCGCCCTCACGCTCGATATCGTGGTCGAAGCCGTCCAGCTCGTCGATGTAGGCGACGTCCACGGACAGCCGGCGGTAGTTCTTGGCGGCCTTGCCACCGCGCAGATGCAACGTCGAGCCGCGGAAGAGCTTGGTTCGCAGGGTGTTCGCGCGGTTCTTGGCCAGGTCCGGCGTCCACACGTCGGACATCACGAGCACGTCGCGCAGCGCCGTCTCGAGGTCGACCTTGCAGAACTCGTCCGAGTCGGAGTCGGTCGGGTTCCAGATCGCCTGGTTGCGGCGGCGGTGCTGAGCGTTGTAGCAGATACACGCCAGCATCATCTTGGTCCAGCCGACACGCGCGCTCTTTGCGCACGTCACCTCACGAACCGCATCGCTGGCCATCACGGCCAGCATGGCCGGCTGGTACGGGAAGGCCACCCACTGGCTTTCCACATAGCTCGACTCTGCCGACAGATAGAAGTACTTCTCGGCCCACTCCGGCAACGACATGGGCGCCCTCACCCGCAGGGGTGAGAGGCCTTGTGCGATCGCGCGTGAGATTTCGGAGAGGTCCATTGCACCCGCATCGTGCAGCGGGTACGCGGACACTTTCTACCCAAAAAATGTCCGCTTCAGCGGTTTTTTTTCAGTCGGCGTAACTGGCGCTTGGACACTGGAGGCAACTGCCCGGGGTCCATCAGTCGAACCTCCGTCTTGCGCTTGGCCACGTAGATTCGCCCACCCCCGAACTGGGTGCGCAGCAGCACCTCGAGGCGGTCCACCGCGGGCTTCTCCAGCTGCAGCTCGTTGGCCACCAGGCCCAGCATCGTCCGCAGGTCGTCAATGCGGTCGGCCATGGGCCTACTCTGCAGCGACGGGCTGTCGAGCGACTTCATGGAGATCTACCTCGATGTCCGCCGCGGCGTTCCGCGCGGCCGCCAGCTGCTGTTCGATGATGTCGAGATCTGCGCGCGTGAGATGCGGCGCCGCGCGGGCGATCTGCACCGGCACCGCGTCGAGGATCGCCGCCAGGCGGGCAGCCACGCGCGTGAGTGCCGCTTGCATCACCGACACCGGCGCGAGCTCGCCGCGTTCGCGCGCCAGCTTCAGCTCGGCGCGTTCCGCTTCGGCCATCTCCCGGCGGGCCCTCGCGCGGGCGAACGAATCGTCGTCACCCTTCGG
>JALHMQ010000045.1 GCA_022843955.1 Burkholderiaceae bacterium | reverse complement strand
CGCTGGCGCAAGGTACCGCGCATCGGCAAGCTGATCGAGTATGCGGAGAAGTTCAAGGCCAGCGTGCGCGCCAAGGTCGAGCACCCGTTTCGGGTGATCAAGCTGCAGTTCGGCTACCGCAAGGTGCGCTATCGGGGGCTGGCGAAGAACACGGCGCAGTTGCACACGTTGTTCGCGCTGTCGAACCTGTGGATGGCGCGCGGCAGGCTGCTGGCGATGGCCACATGAGGGCGCGCGAAACGCGCCACGACGCCAGCGCCTGGCGCCCAAGCGCAGCGACGTGCAGCTGGCAGCATCGCTCCAGTGCGACCGCACACCGCGACGGCCGCGCACTCGGCGGTCATGAGGCTCGGCATGTCGTTGCATAGCGGTTCTTCAGACCATCCCTATGTCGATGGTTTCGTAGCCGCCGTGCCGACCGCCAACAAGGAGGCCTATCGCAAGCACGCCGAAGCGGCGGCTGTCGTCTTCAAGGAGCATGGGGCGCTCAGCCTCGTTGAATGCTGGGGCGACGACGTGCCGCAAGGCAAGATCAACTCCCTGCACACGGCCGTGATCCGCAAGGACGATGAGACGGTGGTGTTCTCCTGGACCCTGTGGCCGGACAAGGCCACGCGGGATGCCGGCTGGCAGAAGATCATGGCCGATCCCCGCATGCAGCCCGACGTCAACCCGATGCCCTTTGACGGCAGCCGGATGATCTTCGGCGGCTTCGAGATGATCGTTGACGCATGACGGAGGGATCGATGCAGAACTTCCTGGCCATCTTCATCGCCACCGACGCCTCCCGCGCCCGCGCGAACTGGGGCGCGCTGAGCCCAGATGAAGTCGCGCAGAAGCGCGCGGCGGGGGTCGCAGCCTGGAATGATTGGGTAGAGCGAAACAAGGCTTCGATCGTTGATCCGGGCTCCCCGATCGGCAAGACGAAACGCGCGAATCTGGCAGGCGTATCTGACGGTGCCAACACGATTGCGGCCTACACGATCATCCGGGCGGAGTCGCACGAAGCTGCGGCGCGCCTGTTCGAGAACCATCCCCACTTCACCATCTTTCCGGGTGAGGCGGTGGAAGTCATGCCATGCCTTCCTATTCCGGCGGTGTGACGCCGCAAGACCCGCAGCTGCGTTTTGTTGATGGTCGTCAGCGTCGACGGTTTCATCAATAGTCCCGGCGGCGAGTTCATTGCGCCGGCGTCGTCCGCGGATCTCCTTGAGCTTCGGCACTTCTTTAGCAGAGGAGGCGAGTTTGCAATAGCTAGTGTGGTGCGCTGGAAGTCCTTGAACCTATCGTCGCAGGCCAATGTCGGCTTCGCCGCGGGCCGGCCTCACCTTGTCGGCCAGGAGTTGTCCGCCGGAAACACGCCCGCCAGCGGACATCGAGGACTCGTAATGGGGCCGCGCACGCTACTTGGCAACAGCGGCAGTCGCCTTCGCGCGCTCCATAGCCTGCTGCACCAAGCCGCGTTCGCCGATCTCGCGCGTCATCTTGAACACCATGCGCGTGACCTTCCACTGGCCGTTGCGCTTCTCGAGATCCCATTCGTAGGTCCCGATCGGGCGCCAAAGCGCAGCACCCAGCCAATGGCGGCCATCAACGGCGGCCGTGGCCGTGGCGCTGTTGCCGCTAACGCGGGCACGCACGTCGCTCAGTTCATGCCAGGTGGCATCGAAGCCCGGAACGATGCCGCGCCAGGCGGTCATCAGCTCCGCAGGCGTCATCGTGTTCGGGCTGCCGCCCCACAGGCTGGTGTAGTCGATGACGATCTTGGGCGCGAAGGCGTTCTCGGCGAGCGCGTAGTTGGCCAGGTCCACGGCCAGCGGGATCGACGACACCACGCTGATGACCTTGGCGGCCTCGGGTTCGCCTGTCGGTGCGATGGGTGCTTGGGTTTGCGCGCTGGCGGTCGTTGCGAAAACGAGAGCGGCCGAAGCAAACAGAGACTTGGACATGAGGGTTCTCCTTGGAAGGCTGGGGGGTGAGATCTCGGAGTTGGGTCAGGGGCTGAGACCACGCTTCAGCGCTGGGCCACCGGCGCGGCGCCCAGGCTGGCCTTGAAGTGCGCGGCCACAGCGTCGGCCGCGGTTTTGACCGGCGCGGCACGGTCGTAGAAGTCGAACTGGCCGACGTTGTCCAGCCACAGCTGCTGCTTGGGCGCGCTCACGGCGGCGTAGAACTGCCGCGCGCCCTGCGGGATGGCGGCGGCCTCGCTGTGCACGATCAGCAGAGGGGCCTTCAGGCGCGGTGCGGTGGGCATCGCGTCCAGCGTCAGCCAGGCCTCCCAGCTTGCGACGTTGAACTTGTTTTCCCACTGCGGGATCAGGCCGCGGCTGGGCTCGGTGTAGTAGGGCACGTTGAACATCACCGCGGTCTTGTCGGTGGTGCTGGCCGCCGGCAGCAGCGTGGCCCGGCCGGTGGCCTTGAACTTGGCCTCGGCGTCGCGGCCCAGCTTGATCAGGCTGGCCACGCTTTGCTCACCGCCGTAAACGTCGTTGACGATCGCGCGGTCGTGCAGCCAGGGCGCCACCAGCGCCACCGAGCGCAGCGCCGGCGTTGTGGCGGCGGCCTCGGCCATGTAGGCGGCACTGGCGCAGATGCCCAATCCGGCGACGCTGTTCACATCGCTGCGCGTGGCCAGGAAGGCGACGGCGGCGCGGATGTCCTCGGTCTTGGCTTTTGGGTTTTCCATGGCGCGCGGCTGGCCGGCGGACTCGCCCCAGCCGCGGAAGTCGAAGGCCAGTGCGACGATGCCGCGCTGGGCCAGTTCCTGCGCGTAGCGGCCGGCCATCTGCTCCTTGATCGTCATCCAGGCGCCCGTGACCACGGCGGCCTGGCCCGGGTTGGCGCGGCTCACGCCGGCGGGGATGTAGAGGTGGCCGCTCAACGTCTGGCCGGCTGAGGTGAAGGTGACACGCTCGACCTTGAAGTCGGCCGCTTGGGCGGAGGTACCGAAGAGGCTGGCGGCCAGCGCGGCTGAAACGATGGCGGTGCGTGCGATGACGTTGCGGGCGAGGGCTTGGGACGTGCGGGCCATGATGGACTCCTGAGGGGATCGGGTTGAAGAACGCTGGGAACCTTCGTCAGCCTCGGCGCCGGGGCCGGGCTGTCGATGGAATGCATTCTTCGATTTCGACCTCGCGCAGGCTTGCGCAGAACCCGCGCGTTTGCAGATTCCTGCGCCCGCGTGAACGGCGGCTTGTGCCGCGGCGCCGCGGCCTTGCTATCCGAAGGACTTGCGCAGCGCCGACGGCGAGACGCCAAAGGCCTGCGAGAAGGCCCGCGAGAAATGCGCCTGGTCGGCAAAGCCGCAGTCAGCGGCGATCTGCGCGATGGAGTCTTCCGTGTCGGCCAGCATGCGCTTGCCTCGCTCCAGCCGCCGCTCGATGACGAAGCGGTGCGGCGCCATGCCCACGGTCTGCTTGAAGGCGCGCGCGAAATGGGCTTCGCTCAGACCCGCGCAGGCCGCCAGGTCGGCGACCGCGATCGTTGCGGTCAGGTGGGTGTCGACGTACTCGGTGACGATGCTGCGCTGGCGCCCGGTAATGCCGCCCTTGGGCGCGCTGTGGGCCTCGCCGAACAAGCGCAGCAACTGAGTGCCGATGACAGCGAGCATGCCCTCGGCAAAGCGGCGGCCTGAGGGCCCGCCTCGCACCACCTCGGCGCATAGGGCTTGCATGGCCGGGCCCAGAGTGTCGTCCTGCAGTCCAATCACGGGCTCGACAGCCGAATCCGAACCCAGCAGGGCCCTGAGCTTGGCGGGTTGCAGGATGGCGCCGCACCACTGCGCTTTCTCGACGACGTTGAAACTGAAAGCCTGGTTCGCGGGCTGAATCCACAGGCTACCCGGGGGCATCGTGTACCGCACCCAGCGTTCGCCTTGCAGCGCGTCGAAGTGGAAGTCCGTCGGTAGGCGGTTGATCGCGACGTAGTGGCCCACTGGTACGAGATCACGCACCTGCCAGCCCTGGTTCTCCCCCACTTCAACGTACAAGCCATCCCAGCCATAGGTTTTGCTGGTGGCATGGATGCGGGCATGCGCCAGCACGGGAAGCGGTTGTTTGTCGCCCTTGCGAGCAAACGGCAACTCGCTCTTGATGTCGTCGGTGCGTGAGGCGGGCATGGTCCGGTCTGCTTTCGTGGATCGATGACAAGCCATTCATCCTAGCTCGCGATGTGTTTCGACTTGGGAGGCTGTTGTACATCGCCGTGACGGACAGCTGAGGGTCGTGCAGAGTCCCTCGACTTGTCGCCCGCAAGCAGAAACTCGGTCTCGCCACCGACCAATGGCCTCGTCGCTCGATAAGTACAGGACAGAGCGGCGCACCACACTAGCTGCGCGCGTTGAGCATGCTGAGGATCGTTTCCGATGTGGCGGATGGCCCCAATTCGTGGCTGGTGCCTGAGGCGAACCCGCCCAGGCCGAAACGGCCGCCTGCAGCGTGGAGCACTTTGCCCGTCCAGGGGCAGGCTCGCGAGCCAAGAAGCAGCACAGCGGGCGCCACCTGCTCCGGCGCCAGCTCGTCGGGTGCGCTTGGGCGGCAGAAGATGCGCGTCGCGGCAACCGGTGCAATGGCATTCACCAAGATGTTCGCAGCCCGGCCTTCACCGGCCAGCCCGTTCATCAGCCCGAACTGCGCGGCCTTGCCCACGCCGTAGGCCGTGACGTCCGAGCCGTCGAAGGGCCGCAGTCCGTATCCTGAGGCCGTCAGCACGATGCGCCCATACTGCTGGCGCAGCATGATCGGCCACACGCTGCGACACAGCCAGAACGGCGCCTCGATGTTCACGCGCAGCTGTCGCTCCCACTCGTCATCCGTCGTGTCGACAATGCCTTTGTAGACCACGAGCCCTGCAGAGTGAACCAGGGCATCAAGGCGACCATGGCGCGCGATCACCGCGGCGATCAGCGCCTCGCATGCTGCCCGCGATGCGAGATTCTGGGTCTCGACGCTGGCGCTGCCCCCGGTTTGGCGGATCGTAGCGGCCACCGCCTCAGCCGGGCGGCTGTCAAAGCCGGAACCATCGAGCGCCACCCCGGCGTCGTGGACGACCACGGTTGCACCCCGCTCGGCGAACAGGCGCGCGTAGGCAGCGCCCAGGCCCCGACCCGCCCCGGTGACGAGGACAACCTGCCCCATGATGTCGATGCGCTCGGTCATCAAAGTCCTCTGCTGTCCTGTGGATCCGCCAGTCTGCGGCTAACTGGCGCGCGCGAAGAGGTAGCACCTGCGGCTGGGATACTCGACTTGTGCGTAGGGTTCGCGAAGCACCTGCTCGATGACCGCGAGCCGGGACGTGCGCAATGCCTCGGCGACGCCCTCGGGTGCATGACACCGGAAGTCCAGAGAGACCGCAGCGCCGAACAGCTCATCCCTGTGCACGATCTCCTCGCCGGAGTGAAACGCGATCAGCACCAATCCACCGTCTGCGAGAACCCGCCGCAGCTCGCGGAAGAGCGATACAAGCTCGTCCTGCCGGAAGTGCACGATGGAATAGAACAACACCGCGCCGGCCAGGCTCGCGTCGTTCGCGCTGAGGCTTGTCATGTCTTCGACGCGAAAGTCGACAGCGGGTGTGCGGTTTCTGGCTTCCGAGACCATCTGCGCGGAGAAGTCCACCCCGAAGACCGCGACGCCTTGTTCGCTCAGGTAGCGCGTAACGTGCCCGGGCCCACAACCCAGGTCGGCGACGAGGCCGCGGCCCCGCGTGTCTTCGGCAAAGCGGTTCAGGAGATGCCGGTCGAGTGGCTTGCCAGCGAGCGGTGAAGATGAGGCTGGAGGGCACGAGCCTGAAGGCAACAGCGGCGCAGTGCGAGATGTCGCGCACCACGGTGATTGCCGCCGTGAAGGCCTTCGAGGCCGGCGGCTGGAAGGCCGTGGACGTGGACCGCGGCGGCCGCCCGGTGGGCAGTGGCCGCACGCTCACGGCCGAACAGAAACGCGAAGTGCAGCGTCTGATCCGTGACCGCACGCCCGACCAGTTGAAGATGGTCTATGCCCTGTGTACCCGCCAGGTCGTGGCCGAGCTCATTCGCGACCGCTACGGCATCGAGCTGGCGGTTCGCACCATGGGTCTGTACCTCGGCCGCTGGGGCTTCACGCCGCAGAAGCCAATGAAGAAGCCGACGAACAGTCGCCGGCGGCGGTGAAGAAGTGGCTGGACACCGAGTACCCGGTGATCGCCGCATGCGCCAAGGTCGAAGGTGCCGAGATCCACTGGGGCCACAAGATCGGGCTGCGCAGCGACGACGTGCGCGGCCGCAGCTACGCGCCGCAGGGCCAGACGCCGGTGGTACGGGTGAACAACAAGCGCCACGGCCTGTCGGTCATCTCCACCGTCACCAACGAGGGCCAAATGCGCTGGAAGCGCCTTCGACGGTGCACTGAACTCCGACATCCTGATCGACTTCCTGCGCCGCCTGGTGCGGGACGCCGGGCGCAAGGTCTACCTGATCCTGGACAACCCGCGGGTACACCACTGCAAGCTGGTGAAGGCCTTGCTGGCCGAGAACATGCACGAGATCGAGGTCTTCTACCTGCCCAGCTACAGCCCCGAGCTCAACCCCAACGAGATGGCCAATGCGGACCTCAAGCAGGCCGTGACGAAGCTGGCCCCGGCAAGGACCAAGCTGCAACTCGTGAAAGCCACCTCCAGGCATCTGCGCAGCGTGCAGCGGCGGTCGCAGGACGACTGTCCCTAAAGTCGGCGGTGCAGGCGTTGGCCCCTTGGATCATCGGGTCCAGGCTGGTCAATTCGCCGCGGCGCCGTGCGGTGATCAACCCGACGAACTGCGCGCCAAAGACGCCGGCCCGGCTGCCCGTGCTCTCGATGCCCGACCGTGACCGGAGATAGCCTTGCCACGTCCTGGACGCCGACGCCGGCCGGGGCTGGTGGCCGACTTGGCGAACAGGACGTCCGCACGGCTGAACGCCAGCAACGAGGGGGCCAAGGGCGACGAAAGAGGTCTGGGCGCGCGGCTGCTGGACGAGCACGAGGTCGACGAGTGGGTCGAACGCCCGGTCGAATGCTTTGCGAGCGGCATGGCTTGAGCAAATGTCGCACGGGGTCGCAGTGGCAGCCCACCTGGCTCTTGCCAACGGCAGCTATCGGGCGTGCAATCCTGCAGTTCGGGAGTCAGCTATGGGTCGGACAGCGCGATCACTGGCGTTGCCGAAAGCAGTCAGCCTGCGAGGCAACTGAGCGCGTCGTCGCAACGCTGGACGCCGTGCATCGGATCGGCTTGAATGTCGGTAATGCGGCCATGTGGCGAAGTCGACCGTCGGCTGCGGATTCAACCGGTCAATGCAACACACTGACCGCTGCGGAGGCAGCAGGAGTGTTGCAGATGAAGTACCGGACGCGGACGTACTACACCGATAGCCAAAAGGCGCTGATGTGGGAGCGCTGGCGCCAAGGTCAAACGTTGCATCAAATCGCTGGGTTGTTCGATCGATCGCACACCTCGGTGCAGCAGATTCTTGTGCGCCACGGCGGAATTCGGCCGCCTGAGCGCCGCCGTGCAGCGGTCGCGCTGAGGCTGGGAGAGCGCGAAGAGATGTCTCGGGCCTTGGCCGAGGGCCAGTCCATCCGCTCGATCGCGATGCGACTGGGTCGAGCGCCATCGACCGTCAGTCGTGAGATCAAGCGCAACGGTGGATCTTTCGACTACCGCGCCGTCCAAGCCGACGAGGCCGCTTGGAACCGCGCGCTGCGACCTAAGCGCTGCCGACTGGCCGAGAACAGGCCCTTGGCGAAGTTGGTGACCGAGAAGCTGCGGCAGTCGTGGTCGCCGGAGCAGATTGCCGGGTGGCTCAAGCATACTTACCCGAGCGACCAGAGCCACCAGGTGTCACACGAGACCATCTACCGCAGTCTCTTCATTCAAGCGCGGGGTGCCTTGAAGAAAGAGTTGTTGCAACACTTGCGGCGATCGCGCGGAATGCGCCGGTCGCGCCACTACACGCAGAAGACGGAGACCCACGGCCAGATCGTCGGCGCCGTCTCAATCAGCGAGCGCCCCGCGACGGTCGAGGATCGAGCCGTTCCGGGCCATTGGGAGGGAGAAGTGGCTCCGCTCGTTTGAACACGATTCCGGCGGAGATAAGTGGATAGGCTGCGTTTTGAACCGTTGAATCGGGTGTGATGCAGGGGTTGTCCACGGCGCCGCCGCCGGCCCGTAAGAGGCCGGAGGCGAGCGGCGCGGTGGGCAACCCCGTGTTCACCGCTCAGGCCGCTGCCTGCATCGGCGCCAGCGTACCGAAGTAGATCGCGTCCGGCGTGCGCCCGCCGTGCGCCCGATGCGGTCGGCGCGTGTTGTAGAAGTCCAGGTACGCGGCGATGCCAGCGCGCGCGGCGCTCACCATCCCGACTCTACCGGACAGCGCGATCAGCGGCGTCGCCGAAAGCAGCCGCCCCGCGAGGCAACTGAAGCGACGTTGCAACGCTGGACGCCGCGCTTCGATCGACTGGATTGTCGGCATTGGGGCGCTATGGCGGGCCCGACAGTCGGACACGAGCGGCTGCGGATGATTGACGGCGTCGATGCCATCAAGCCCGCGTCGATGTTGCGCCGACGCATCGGTCGACGGATGACCTTAGATCTCCGCCTCAAGCATCAGATGCGCTATCGGGACATCTAATGCAGCGGCGATCCGACTGATCGCGATCAGACCCGGGTTCTGCGCGCCGCGCTCGATTGACGACAAATACGACCTGTCGAGATGCGCGACGTGCGCTAGGTCTTCCTGGGATAGGCCGCGCTCCCGTCGGACGGC
Source organism: Burkholderiaceae bacterium (assembly GCA_022843955.1). Lineage (GTDB taxonomy): Bacteria > Pseudomonadota > Gammaproteobacteria > Burkholderiales > Burkholderiaceae_F > JALHMQ01. The sequence continues at coordinate 14,408 of JALHMQ010000045.1, read as the reverse complement.
ACGGACCGTTTCGCCAAAGGCAACCAACACCGGATCGTGCGCAAAGCGGGGGGAGGGCGCAGGCATTCCCGAATCGTCACTTGACGACTTCGATTGCACCACGGACGATATTACCCAGACAAACACGCCTGAGGAGTAAACGATGAGTCGCGCTCTGTTGATCTCGATGGCACTGCTCGCTGCCCCGATCGCCGAATCGGCTCAACAGGTAGCGGCTCCACTGGGGATCGAGATCGGCAAGGCGACGTGTACCCAAGCGGAAGCAGCGGCTCAAGTCACTACCGGCATCGAGCGAGGGAAGTCTGTCTGGAGCGGAGGCCAGATCTTGGTGATATCCAATGTCTCGGGCTTCGGCGTCGAGGGTCTTCAGAAAGTGATTGTGCTGTGCGACGCGATGGATATCGTCAGCGTCTTGACGTTGCAATTCCCCAAGGAGGGCACATCGGGCGTAAGGGAGACCGTTGATCAAATGGATCGCAAGTACAAGCCGCTCAAGCGCAACCTCCCGTTCGTCGGGAATGCCTACGCAGAATGGCGCGCAGCAAACGCCATCGCCATCCTGAGCGCGCCACACTTGAGTTTCTCGTTCGAGCTTTCCTACTGGACACCTGCGGCCCGGCAGCTGTTCGCAAAATGGGAAGACGCTGAGAAGGCCAGGCGAGACAAGAAGCGTGCAGGTAGTCTTTAGTCATGCCGGTTGAGCCACGATGGAGCGGGTATTTATGCATGAGCGGCACACACCCACGAGGGTCGTCTCTGTCACGCGACTGGGAAGCGGGCGCCTGGCAGGAGTGCGGCTTAATCTGTCCTCAGGGACGACTTTCTTCCTGGCTGATGGCGTCCCGATTGGGGCAGTGATCGCGCTGCGTCGCAAACTCATGGCGCGTATTCGACAACGCAAGTGGCGCGCCAAGCGCAAGAAGCTGCAGCAGGGACCGGCCACGCGCATCTTCGGTTGACCGGCATGCCCAGTGACAATGCCACGATGACGGAACCGGACACCGGCGAGATCGCCAAGCTGATCGAGCAACTCGACGAGCGCACGCTCAAGGACTTGCTCGTCGAGCTTGCGAGATCTCACGAAACCGTCCGCGAGCGACTTGAGCGTCTGCGTTTGTCCGCGCAGCCGCGCAAGCTCGCCGCGGCCTTCCGGGCCAAGTTGACCGCCTGGCGCCGGTCTCGCCGCTACGTCGATTACCGCCAGAGCCACGCCTTCGGTGCTGAACTGGAGAACTGGCTTTTCCAGGTCGACCGAGAACTACGCCCGCGCGACCCCGCGCTCGCGCTCGACCTGTTTGAGGCGATGATCAGCAGTGACGCCAGTTTCTTCGAACGCGCGGACGAGTCGGATGGCAGCATCGGCGACGTGATCCGGACGGCCTGCAAGCTGTGGCTGGCCACTGCCGCGAGGTGTGAGCCGCCGCCGTCAGGTTGGATCGAACGCCTCCGTCAGTTGGTCCAGCGCGACGACTACGGCGCGCGCGAGCCCCTGCTCCGCGATGCCAACCTGCTGCTGGACGAGAGGCAGTTGCGTGAGCTGGTGGCACGGTTCGAAGTCGACATCGACGAAGGCGTCCGGTCCGGTGCGGCAGCCCGGTCCCTGCCGCCCTCTGTGTTCATGGCGTCGGGCTCACTGCGCATGCTGGCTGAGGCGCTGCGGGATCCCGACATCGAGGTGCGTTCGGTCCTGCGCTACAGCCCGGTACCCAACGCCTTGCAGAAGGCCGGCTTCGTGAGTTTCTACCTGGACTGCGGCCGGCCGGCTGACGCCCTGTCCTGGCTCGACGGACCCTGGGATTCGCATCACGAAGGCACGCGCCTGCGCCTGCTGGCGCAGACTTTCGCTGCCCTGCAGCGCACCGACGAATGCGCCGCCATCCGGCAGCAGCTGTTCGAGTCGACCGGCAGCGTGGAGGACTTCCTTGCTTGGCGCGACAGCCTGCCCGAAGAGTCTCGATCCACCGCCGAGGCGCTCGCACGCCAGCGGGCAGACACTGAACCCGATCTGATAACCGCCGCCCGCCTGTTGCTCGAGATCGGAGAGGCAACGGCAGCGGAGTTCCTGGTTGCGGCGCGCTTTGGTGACATCGATGGCGGAAGCTACGCGCAACTTGTTCCACTGGCCGAAGCCTTGGAGGCACGGCATTGCCCGCTCGGCGCGACTGCCTGCTACCGAGCGCTGCTGCTAGCCATTCTTGACCGTGCCTATGCCAAGGCCTATGGGCACGGGGCGCGCTATTTCGCGAAGTTGCGGCAGTTGACAAGGGACGTTCCGAACCTTGAGCCGCTGGGATCGCATGACGCCTTCGAAGCCGGGCTCAAGGCAAAGCACGGACGCAAGGTCGCCTTCTGGGCTCAGGTGAAAGCGCTGTGAGCATCGCGGTCGCCTCGGTGCCATCGGAATGAACGGATATCGGTCACGGCGATAACTCTCACTTATCGGAATCGCCGATGTCGGGATCCTGGAAGCGAAACGCCGGATCGAATAGCTCAAGTCACTCTGCCGCATCGACGTCGATCAACCCGACCGCGTTTCGCCGGGCGCTGTTGTCGATGATTGGGGATGAGCTCGACAAGATCGATATCTGTTCGTTATTGGATGCGGGTCAGCGATCCGCCGCAGCGGCCGACTTCGAGGCGCATGCTCGCGAAGCCCAAAGCGGCTTCTTTCGGCCTCCCGTTCATCCTGAAGCGATCTGCCTGGCTGATCGGGCGTTGAAGAAGCTCGGTGCGTCGCTGCAGTCCCTGACTAGCGAGGAGCGGGCCTTTGCTAATGCTGAAGGACTGCGCGCCTATTGCGACCTGCTGGCTTTGAAGGCTGAGTCCGCAAGGGACGTGACAGGAGTGTTTCCTTTGCGAGGTGAGATCTTTTCGCGCCGCCAGCGACTGCTCCCTGTCGACAATCCGCTCGCCGGGGCCAGCTCGATCTCGCCCGAGGCGATACGCACCGTCCAAGGCTTCAGTGTCGAGGAAGGATCTCTGTTGCTCAGCGAGGTCTTTCAGCGGTTCCTTTTGGCTGGCCAAGCTGAGTCGAAGTGGAAGCGACCCGAGATTGCGTCAACGCGTGTCTATGGGCCGATCTTCGACGACTTCATTGCCACGGTCGGTGACCGTCGTCTGCTCGACACGACTATCAGCGTGACACGCCGCTATGCAGAGAACGTGCGGGCAAGACCGAAGACCAGTTCGGCGACCAAAGCGAAGTACCTCGACCGCATTGCCGCCGTACTTTCGTGGGCACATGCGCAAGGCATGGTGCAGGACGTGACCGCGCCATTGCGCATGACGCCGACCTATCGGTCGTACGAAGCGCTCTCGGTTGAAGAGTTGCGCCGTCTGTTCGAATGCGAAACGTACGCTACTTGCAGCTTCAAGAAGTCGGCTGAGTTCTGGGCGCCGCTGCTTGCCCTTTACACCGGCGCGCGCGTCGATGAGATCGCCAGCATTCGGCTGGACGCGATCGACGAAGAAAGCGCCGTGCCGTCCATATTGCTCAGTCCCGGCGGTGGACGCACTGGAAAGAGCGACTACTCGAGGCGACGGGTTCCGATTCATGCAGCACTCTTCGCGGCCGGCCTTCTGACCTACGTGGCACAGCTTCGCAGCGAGGGTCACACCGAGTTGTTCCCGGAGATCAGGTCGGCTCAACGCGATGGCAAGGGAAAGCGGGTCACGGACGATTTCCAGAAGTTTCGTCGGGCTTGCGGTGTGGGCGCTGCGGCAGGTCGTGGCACGAAGAACTTCCATTCCTTCAGATCGACCTTCACGACGGCATTGCAGTGTGCCGGCGTGAGCGCAGAGATTCGGAGATCGATCCTCGGCCACGCACCAGTGGACGTGCACGAACGAACCTACTCGCAGGGAGAATTGCCGATTGATCAGAAGGCCGCTGCAGTCGCGAAGGTGCGATTCGCCTTCCAGCATCCCGTTTGGCGCGACTCGGCCCGGCAACGGCGGACGCGGCGCAGTACCGCTGGGCGCGTGCTGGCAATTCGCCATGCTCTTGCCAACGCCGGCGGCCCCGCCGGACTCTGAGCTGACGGAATCGACTAGTGGCACCCCAACGCGGGAGGCTTATGCGCCAGTCCAGCGCGGAGAGGCGATCGGCGTCGTTGCTGGAGTGAACTCGTCTAGCTGGACCGCGGTGTCGTCCGAATTAGCAGCCTGCTGGGCCCGCTGCAGTTCGAACTGTATCGGTGAGCGATCTGAGTTCAACCGGCGCTCGTGGTAGACGCGGTTGATAAATGTCGGAGGCGCCGCACCGAGCGAAGCGCAGCGCGGCGACCTGCAAGCCGGTCAGTTCGCCAAGCGGGCCTCGATCACGCGCAGCGTGAAGGAATCGGGGCCTACGATCCCCGGCACGGGAAAAGTGCCGCCTCGTGACGCAGCCAGCAACGCCGGCCCTGACTATGTTCGCTTGAGGGATGGCAGCCCGAAAGGGGCGAGACGCCGGTACCCCGGTGGCTCGACGCGAAGAGCAACAGCCCGGCCCTGCGCAGCGGGAACACACTCAGCAGGAGTTCGTCTCGCATACCGGCCACGGGCACAAATGTCGCCGATACCCGGGCCATCTTTCGAACGCCAACTACCATCATGGTCTGCAGATCCGAGGGGACCACGCCAGCACACCTTGGTTTCCTATGGCGTGGTGGGCCCGGCGTGTTGCTGCAGATCGAAGTCCGGGTAAGTCACCTCACTTCCCTTGCCGACCGCTAGGACGCCCGACGCGACCAGTTTGCCGAAGGCAGCCTCGATCGAGGCGTCCCCGGTCTCAGCCGCCAAGAGTGACTTCAACAAGCGCCGCAACGACGCCGGCTTCGTCGGTCGATTGGTGCCCAACTTGCGAAGGTTCTCGGTGACCTTCTTGATCTCATCCGCTGACACCGTCGATGGACGTGCCGGCTGGCCCGCCAACGGCGCCGGAGCGGGATTGCTCGCCGCACTGGGGAGCGGTGCGACTGCGACTTTGGCAGGGGGCGAGATGGCAGGCTTCGCAACCACGCACTTCGCTGGCGCGGCCTTCTTCGTCGGAGCCGCCTTTGGCTTCGGTACCTTCTTCACCGCTGGTGCGGGCGAAGCCTTCTTGGCTGCTACCTTCTTCCCCTGGATCTGCTTGGCCGGGAGCGTCTTGGTGGCCGCAGCCTTCGAGGTTGGCGCCTTCTTGGCCGCCACCTTCTTTGCGGCAGCCTTCTTGGCCGCGGGCTTAACCGGCCCGTGCGACTGGCGCCGCACCACGAACCCCATGCCGCGCGCGTGCTCCAGCATCGGTTCATAGCCCTTGTCGTTGGCTACCACGACCATCGTCGACGCCGGGTTCCGCGAGGCGATGTAACCCACGTAGAACGACAAGTGGAAGTCCAGCGCGTTCTTCCCGGTCTTGCTGATCGGCACGGCCGTCACGCCGGTACCGAACGACCCGAAACGCTGCTCGACCTGGCGCTGCTGTAGCCCGTGGAACACCCACACCTGGCCAGCATCCGGCACCATCCGCCGCAGCTCTTCCTCGCTGGGCTGAACGTTCTCATAGTCGAGCAGGACGTGGGTGCCGGGAACCGACGCACGGGCCGGCGAGACCCGGGCAATCTGGCGCTTGGCCGGGTACTGCAGGGCATTGCTCGCCAGCTTGTCCCTGACCGCTTGGTCGACATTGATCTCGCTGTGGTCTGCCACCTGCAGCAGATAGAGCAACACGTCCGCGACCTCATCGGCGATGGACTTCTTCGCCGCTGGGTCCTGGTGGGCAAGGCGTGACTGCTCGGGCGTCATCCACTGGAAAACCCCTGCCAGCTCGGCCGCCTCGGTTGTCAACGCCCTGGAGAGGTTCTTCGGTGTGTGAAACGGTTGCCAGTCGCGCTCGGCAGCGAAGTGGCGCAACTCAGCCTGCAACTCGGCGAGATTCATCCTGGCGTCTCCCTCGTTCTTCGTTGCCGCCCATCTTGCCAGCGTCGCGCGACGGAACCCGCGCCGGTCGCCTGACGATCCCTGCGTGACCCAAGCCGATCATGCGATAGCGGAGCACTCCACTTGAAAGTCGTCAGAAATAGATTCATACTTCTGACAACCAAGGAATGACCGTGTCCAACCTCGCTCAGCAAGTCCTCGCGAATGCCGCTTCGATGCCGGAGGGGGCCAGCCTGTCCGCCAAAGCGCTGCTGCACCTGGGCAGCCGTGCGGCGGTGGACCAGGCGTTATCGCGCCTCGCGCGCAGCGGTGAGCTGCTGCGCGCTGGCCGGGGCGTCTACGTCCTGCCGGTCAAGGGCAAGTTCGGCACGCGAGCGCCGGAGGTCGCCAAGGTGGTCCAGGAGTGGGCCAGCCAGCGCGGCGAAACCGTCGTCGGCAGCGGCGCGACGGCGGCCAATGCCCTGGGCCTGACGACCCAGGTGCCGGTGCGCCAGGTCTTCCTGACCTCGGGCCGCAGCCGCAAGCTCAGGCTCGGCTCGCAGACCATCGAGTTGCAGCATGCCCCGCCATGGCAACTGCTCTTCCCCGGTCAGGCAGCGGGTGAAGTCATCCGATCGCTGGCCTGGGTGGGCCCTTCAGCCTCGGAAGCGGCCCTCGGCAGGCTGAGGCTCAAGCTGCCGGCATCCGACCTGCAGGCTGTCGCGGGCGCACGAGCGCGCCTGCCCACCTGGCTCGCCAGCCAGGTCAGCGCGCTGGTGCCTCGTGCCTGAGTTCCTGCAACTGCCGCGCGAGGACCGGCGCGAGGCGCTGCTCGTCGCGGCAGAGCGTTCGGGCCGCCCCCTGCACTTGCTCGAGAAGGACGTGTGGGTCGTCTGGGCCCTGCACCACCTGTTCACCGGGCCTCACGCACAGCACCTGGTCTTCAAGGGCGGAACGTCGTTGTCCAAGGCGTACGGCGTGATCACGCGCTTCTCGGAGGATGTGGACCTCACCTACGACATCCGTGCCATCGCTCCGGACCTGATCGAGAAGGCCGCTTCACCATGGCCCACGTCCGGCAGCCAGGAGAAGAAGTGGAGCAAGGCCATACGGCAGCGTCTTGCCGAGCTCGTCAGCGGCAAGCTGGCGCCAGATCTCACCAAGGCGCTCGCCGAACAGGGGCTGCCTGCGAAGGCTCGCGCAGAAGGTGAGCAGCTCTTCATCGACTACGAGGCCTTCGGCGAAGGAACGGGCTATGTCCAGCCCTCGGTCCTGCTGGAGTTCGGCGCGCGATCGACTGGCGAGCCCAACGAGCTGCGACCAGTAGCTTGCGACGCCGCGCCCCATTTGCCAGACGTGAGCTTTCCAGGCGCCGCACCGCAGGTCATGCGCCCCGAGCGCACGTTCTGGGAAAAGGCCACAGCCATCCATGTCTTCTGCGCCCAAGGCAGCTTCCGAGGTGGTGACCGCTATGCGCGCCACTGGCACGACGTGACGCGACTCGACGCCGCCGGCTTCGCCGACAGCGCAGCGAAGGACCGCGCGTTGGCCCACGCAGTAGCAGAGCACAAGAGCATCTTCTTTGCCGAATCGACGCCAGACGGTGCGCCGATCGACTATCACGCGGCAGTCACTGGCGCCCTCGCACTGGCACCAACTGGAAGAGTGCGGAGTGCGCTTGCCGAGGACTACCAGCGCATGGTTGATGACGGCCTGCTCGTGGAAGACGCCGAACCCTTCGACGCCTTGCTGGAGCGCTGCCATGCGCTCGCCGAGCGCGTTAACGCTGTTGCCCGCGGGAGTACCTGAGACCTGATCAGCCCGACGATGCGAAGCTGGTCTGAGTGCAACAACTTTATGCACTGGGCCTTGCTAATGGAAACCTCGAGCGGAGCGTCACGGCGGCCACCATCTGCAGGCGCTCGGTCCCACCGAAGCGGTCCAGTTCAGGCTGCGCATCGTCGTCCAGCTCATCTTCGCTTCGTACGCCACCTTCGTTGTTCGCTGGCCGGCCGCCGTCCGGGCTAAGCGCCAGCGCGAGCGGCGCAACGACATCCGTCGCCCTTTAGTCCGTCGAGGTTTCAAGTTCAAGGCACAACTGCTGCGCTTCGGAGCTCACCACGGTTCGCTGGGCGCTGGTCATCGTCAGACCTTTGTACGAGAGGCGCGTCAGTCGCCCGTCACTGTGGCGCAGTGCTCGGGTGATCTGCACCCTGAACTTCACTGGTTGGTCGATGAGTTGCGCGGCAAGCAGTCGGCGAACGACTGACCGGTTTGTTGTATTAAAAGTCATTGGGAGGACCGATTCCATTAGCCCCTCCAGCGCGATTGCGGAAGGATTGATCGGACCGACGAGGCGAACCAAAGCGACCGAGCTTTCCTCGTCAACATTTCTGACACGCAACAAGACGTCATGAACCTTAGATGACGGCAACGCGCGTGGAAGCGGCTTGACTTCAGGAAGCGTTTCGCCTCTTTCGAGTTGAAGTGGCATGCTCGGCGTCTCGGCTGAAAGAAGGATCTGCCTCGTCAGTACAGGGTCGGTCGACGCGGCGACAAGTTCACGGTAGATCTCGTAGGTTGCTTCCCTCTTTTCGGCTGCCTTCCCTAGTTTCTGAGCGATTCCAGCGGCTTCCACCCGGGCGATGGCGTACTTTCGAGCTTCATCTTTAGCAATTGGTTCGGGCAAGGGATCGGCCGTCAGCTCCTCAATTTGTGCTGGGACGCGAAGCAGCGCGAGAAGAAGTTGCCGAACCGCGTCTGGTGTTATGCCCACGACCGCGGCGTCATGGCGGCTGACTCCAAGGTGCTCCAGGCAAGAACCGCCCTGCTGGAGAAGCGTCACGACATCGTCGATGGGCAGGTACTTCATATCGTCAACCGACTTGGTTAGTCGTTCGATCTCTGCGGGATCCAGCTTTGCCGTCGCAACCACGATGAACTCTCCTTTCCGGACGAATGAATCAGATCTTGCGCTGCTCACCTGCAGTCCCCTTGAATGCGTTACTGACGCTCGCAGCGGCGACAACGAGAACCCGGGTCAGTACCGTCAGTCGGCCACAGGTCTCGGCGTCTTTGGGCCGGACCAGATCGATCACCTGGTATTGCGGCTGACGCCCGATGCGCGGGTTGCCAGGTCCGACGACAAGGCGACTGCCGATTTCAATTAGCTGGTCCGACCCGAGCGGTCGCGGATGTGTCGTGCTGAACCGGATCTGGAGGCCCAGCCCTGGCGGTAGACAGGAAAGATGCGATTGCAGTCGCGCGACTAGCGCAATTGGGAGGCACGGCGGTCGGCGCGCGTCAGGACGTTGGGGTGAGAGGTCGGCGCCAAGCGCCTCGATCATTTGCGACGGCACCGCCAGCAACGACGCGAGTAGCCGAGAACCGATTGAACTGGACAGCACTTCGCGATCGCCGGCGAGTGCGTTCTGCGACGGCTGACCGCGTCGTCTCGCCAGGATTGCTGAAGTGTCACTCGGCAGCGACTCTTGAATCTGGCGGGCGAGTCGAATAGGAATGCCGTTGTCATGCGCGCGCTGGTCAAAGTCGCCGCCAAGCAGGACCTCCGCTGCAAAGCGCACCGCGGTCGGAACTGCAATCTGCGGGGCACTCTGGGCCGGACTTCGGAGCGCGAGGATCGCCGGCGGCGTATCGGACTTGAGCACCGGTATTCGAAGATGGTCGATCGCTCGTTGCGCCAAGTAGTCCCATGCGCTGAATGGCGTCCCCTTCTTGATTGCACGCGACCTAGCCTTGCGAAGGCTCTCGGTGCTGCCAATCACGCGCGCAATAAGTGCATGCCCAGGCTCAAGACTGGCCAAGCTTCCGCCCAACTGCACGGCCAACTCGAATGTCCAGTTTGCGCGATAGTAGACGGACGTTACGAGGGGATGACCGTGTCCGGCTTCCCGAGAGACTCTGACAAACCACGACGGTGATCGTGATACCCAGCTCTCGACCTCCTTTGCTAGCGCAGTTGGCGATAAGTTGCGGCTAAGCATCCCCTTCGCCACTTGCTCCCACGACGGCCAAGACCTCCGGCAGACGGCCGAGCCGCGGAAGCTGTACCTCCGGAACGCCGCCTCGCCTGTTACTTGCACGGCTGCACTGACTAAAGCCTCGTTGATCTCGTTGACGACGGACCAATCACTCCCAGCGTCCATCAGAAAGATGTAATCCGACTCGCCCAGCGCCTCGCCCTGTGCGACAGCATCGAAGGTTGAAGTAAAGTGATCCTCGACAGGTATGAGTCTCGGCGCGTGTACGGACTTTGCTTCGCTGTGGCCGCTATGCTTGATTCGAAGCAAGCCCGCTGATCGAACGAGTGCGTTGCGCCTCATGACGTCGGCCTCGATGCTTCGGAGCGTTAGCCCGGCCAACTCAGCAGCGGCCTTGCTTAGCCTTTGAACGATGGGCCACTCCGCGAAGTGTTCGGAAACGAGGCGTCGAATGCGATCAAGGTCATCGCAGAGAACGACAATGGAGGCGGCAGACTGCCGGTCCCCATCGAACGGCCGTCCAGAAGCCTGGTCGTCGAACAGTGCTTTGGGCACGGCCCAGCCGAGTCGCCTGCCGATCTTCAGGAGGCGCTTGAGGCCGAAGTAGCGGACCGTGTTCGACTTCACCGCCTTCGTTTCGGCGCCGGCACGGTCGATCGCCGTTCTTGCCTTGGCTACCCAGTCCTCAATCTCGTCGCTTTCCATTTGCGCGGGACTGTCGCCGACGCTCAACAGGTCAAGTGCTGCTACTTGCTCCGTCACGTAGCCGGCGAGCGTGCTCGATTCGTCGGCGAGTGGATTTCTGCTCTTCATGAGGCGAATCTCCTCCCGCATATAGTCCCGCAAGGCCTTGGCGCGTTCGTCCCCTGAAACGTCGACCTGGGCCAATCTCAACTCCCACTCATTCGCGCGGGCAATCTCTTCACCGATCGGCCGAGTGATGTCGCCCACGAACCTCACACTCTTCGCTAGCAACGCGAGCGGTCCCGTAATCGGATGAGCGCTTCGTCTAACCCCGCTGAATCTCACCGCTTGGCCCAGCGACGAAGACTCAGCACCTTCAAGTGGAGAACGGAGGATGCGGTCGAGGGAGCGCATCGTGAACGTAGCGCTGGGCAAGATCGGTGAGGCTGCAACCAGGAGATCCGGATTGCACACGTACCTACACCAACGCATCGCGCACGCAGTTAGCGACAGGTACGCTTCGAAGTCGTCGGCGGGCCAAGCGACATCTGGAAACTCGACTTTCACCCATGCGCCCACGCGGGATGCATGGTGACGAAAACGCCCTGGAGAGGTCAGGCCAACGGTCGCAAGCGAGACTTCTGTCCGCTGGGTGAAGATCCGGGAGATCTTGTTGCGACAGTTGTCGCGCTGCAAAACGAGGGCGGCACGGCGTCCGTAAAGAACGACGCCGCCATCGCTGAGCGATTCGAAGACCTTCCTCTGCTCATCGGGATTCAGCCCTTCGAACAGCATCAAGCAAGCGATGAAGTCGGAGGATCCCGTGAGGCCGGGCGATCCCTCGGCGAGCTTCGTGCGCGCCGCATCCACCACGGCAAGCGCGGTAATCGTGTACCGGTCGCAGTACGGCGGAAGGATGCGATAAGGATCTGAAAACTTAGGCGTGAGATACGGATCGCCCTCCGGCGATGGCACTTGTCCGGAGGGAGGACCGATCACTCGGCGTCTTGCTTCGCGCCCGCCAGCAAGCGGGGCAAGATTCAGATCATCGAATAAGTGTTCGAGGTGATGCCTCAGCACGTCCATGCCCAGCGCGGGCGACACGCTGGTGGCGTCCGAAAAAGGCTCGGCGTGGCTGCGGCCATGGCCAGTTCCCGATTGCACGACCCAGAGGGGCGTTCCTCGCTCGACCAACCTTGAAGGGATGAAGTGCCGTCCGACATTTGCTTCCTTGCCAAAGCACTCTTTCGCGATCGACGACAGCGAGGAGGCTGGCAGTATGCGTCGCGCAAACTCTTGCCTGCCTTCTTGAAACTGCAACTTCACATTGAGGAACGCAGGCGTATGAGGATCGTTGAACTTGACCGCGCGGCGGCCATCGACGACAAACGAAACACCGAGCCTGCGCGCCGTGGACTGAAGGAGTCGAACGTCTTCGTCGATCTCAGCAAGCAGTCGCTCGAGGATGTTAGTTATCGGGAACAAGCGATCTGACAAGTACTCACCGAGATCCTTGTCGTTCATCGCGAGGACGCCACGAAGCGAGCAGATGCCTCCCCGAGTTAGGCGACTCAGCTTTGCGCCCCGATGCAGCGTCACGATGACAAACGTCATCCTTCGACAATCGGACAATTCGTTAAAGGCCGACTCCGCGCATCTTGCGTTGTCGGCTACCTCAAGTCGGTTTCGTGCCGCTTGGGCTTTGCTCTGGAGAGCACGCCATCCGAGCTGAAACTCAGCTGTGGTCGTCGATGATATTGGCGTGCCCTTGTAACCTGTGCCTGACCGTTCAGGGAAAATGAAGCCGAGGTAGTCTCCAAATCTTCGCTCGCATTCGAAGATGTACTTTTGCGACAGGGTCAAGTAATGAAGCAGCCCCATTGGGATGCCGGCGAAGTCAAACGCCATGATCGCGGCGCACACCTCCGATCCGGTGTGTCTGTAGACGTCAGCGGCGCTCGTGGCGAAACGGGCGTCGTACGCTGCGTGTGCTGGGTCTCCATAACAACGCAAGTTGGCGCGATAGAGTTCCAGCCACGCGTTGATCTGCTCTGCAGTTTCAAGAGATAGCAATCCGGAGATGCGCGCCGCTCCTTCGCGCTCTCTGCAGCGAGTGCGAAAGTGGTCTGCGATTCTCACGTCGAGGTCGATCCTGATCTCTTCGACCTCGTCTTCGTGGAAAGTGATCGTCGCGCCGTCAAGGTTGCGCCCTAGTAGCTGGCGGTACAAATAGACGACCTGCCCGTTGGCCACATCCAGGTATGGATATCGCCCAGGAATGAGCGACACTTCGAGGACGTACCTTCCCGGCAGTCGACTTCGCAAGGAAAGATGCGCGATGGCGAGGAGGTCCTGGTCGCTCTTCGAGGCAGTGGCGAAGGACGCCATCATCTCTTTGCTTACAACCTTGAGCGTCAGTGGATGCAGACGATCGCAATCTCCCGGCAGGTTGAACCTCTGGGAGAAGCGGGCATGGTTGGCGTTGGCGATGTGCCATCCCAGAAGATTGTCTTTTGTCTCGCTCGAAACCTCTTTGTTGCCGCCTTCGTCGGATTCGTCGTCAGAGTCGTTTGATGCTTCGTATGGGTCAGTGGCCTTCTTGTGACTACGCTCACTTGTCGAGTCAGTTTCTTCAACGGGAGCAGGCGGCTGGACCGGGTTGGCTCCGACCAGAGGCAAGGGACTCGCAATGGGACTATCGACCGCAGCCAGCGCAGCTTGGAGCAGCGTCTGTGCGGTGGCGTTAGCTGTGGATTGAAGTGCCGCCGCGAGGTCGGGGCGTGTGCATGGAACGTTGGCGGCGAGAACGCGCCAGTCGTCGTGCAGGTTCGTGCGCGGCCTTCCCGCTCTTCGAAGCGTCGCCCAGCCTTGAACTGCAAGTGTGGGAAGCGATCCGTTGTTGCTCGCTGCGGCGCAAATCAGCAGGCCGAGCAGTGCCAGGACTCGTCGGTCGGCAGTCTCCGAAAGAGTGACTGGCGGCGGCGCTTGGAAGATGCTGTAGACGGCGTTTTCGGATCCCGCGCTCGGAGCAACAAGGAGCGAGCCGTTACCCGCGTCAGCGCGTTCGAGACGCTGAATTAAGTCAGTACACGCCTCGCGCCATTCAACGGCGCGGGGCAACCGGGAGATGTCCGCATACGCTTCTAGCGCCCGGCACGTGAGTTGAAGCGCATGGAGGAGCCCCCCGCCGCAGAATCGGATCGCGCGCGCAAGTCGCAAGTCCGCGTCGGTAGCCCGCAGCCAGTCTGCCAGTGGTGAAAAGGTCGTCATGGTTGTGCACAGCTGAACCCATCCGCACCGTGTGATCGACACACGGCGGCCAAGGCTCGACTACGCTTCCAGCAGGCGCAGAACGAGCAGGCTCCGACTGAACTACGTCGGACAGTGTTACCTCAAGCCGCATGACGGCGGGAGGCGTTGGGTCAGCTTCGAACGGATCGAAGCCGTGTGTGCACTCCGGGTGCTGTTGGCGCAAAGCGCCGCCCGGATCACGTCGCCGTCACTCTCTCAATGGAGGAGTGGGGCCCGAGCATTGGGGGAGTTGCGGAACAAAAGATGTGCTGCAACCCAAACCCGCCGCCTACGGGTAGTCTTGACCAACTCACGGGCCCGTGTCAATAGACCCCGGTGACCGAAGGTCGGAAGCAGGCTGTGCGGAAAAACGGCTGCCTAGCTGACGCTGTGACAGCTACTCGGGCTAGGTCGGCGCAGTTCGGCGACTTGAGCCCCGATGGCCACTTCAAACTCCCCCACTTATGGCCAGTCAAACTCCCCCAGGCAGGACGCACGGATTATGACGTTTGTTGGTTAACTGCGAGGCGAGCGGCGGCCTCTTTGAGCCGG
>JALHMQ010000044.1:6131-23718 GCA_022843955.1 Burkholderiaceae bacterium | reverse complement strand
TGCAGCACGGCGACGATGCGCAGGTGCAGGCCGTGCTCGCCGTGCTCAAGCCAACGGCTTTCGATCCGTGGACCGAAGAGAGCCTGCGTGCGGCACTCGCCCAACGCGGAGTCGATCCCTTTCCGTACGTTCCGAAAGCAGCCGGCGATCCGCGTTGACGGTGCGGGTCGCGCAGTCTTCCATCAATGCCCTGTCGAATCCTCCGCAGCCCTCGTTGACGCTGCATTGACGCCCGCCGCGGACAGTGCGTCCCGTGGCGAGTGCGCTGCCTGTCGAGTTTGAGAGGTCGCCCGCGCCCCGAGCCTGGCCGCGGGCACTGGTGTCCGCGGTCGAACCAACCCGACCCAGGAGGACAGCATGTACAAGCATCTGAACACGGCACTCGCCGTGATCGCCACCGCCGTTGCCGCGACCTTTGCCGCCGGGCCTGCCCATGCCGGCAAGCAGCAGGGCGTCAAGTGTCCGGACGGCTTCAACGCGCAGATCAGCAACGACAACCGCAAGCTGCAGTGCAGCCGTCGCTACACGTTGCAGTCGATCTGTTCGCCCGCGGTGTTGGCGGCCTCAGGACTCAGGTTCAACGGCAACGTCGTGATGGACCCGGTCGGCCGCGATGGCGGCATCGACCAGTGCCTGGCGGTTGGAACTGGCAAGAAGGTGGATTCGGTGATGTCGCCGCCGCTGCCGGGTTATCCGGCGCTCGCCACCTTCGACCGCAAGAAGCATCCGACCGGACCCGACACGTTCGAGTCCAGCACGATCGAATACGCGTTTCCGGTGGACGGGCGGGCGTACCTTGGCGACGCCAGCAAGGGCGTGCAGTGTCCCGCCGGCTATGACGGCGACAAGCGCTTCAACGGCCGCGGCATCCGTTGCGACAAGTACGAAGGCGAGCCCAAGCGTGCGGACTGCGACGGCCTGCACGTGGGCATCGTCAGCATCGGCTGGGAACTGAGTGTCGACCGGCGCGGCAACGAGGATCGCTGCGTACAGACCGGCAGTAACCAAAGCGATCCGACGAAACCCGAAGGCCTGCCCGGCGCTGTGTTCCAGGCCGAACGCGCGAGCGACGACATCGGCTGGCTGCTGCGCGAGCGCAATGGCCGCGACCAGTGGCAGCGCAAGGTCTACGCCTGGCCGACGAGCGACTAGCCGTGCTGCTGGCAGCCGCAGCGGCGCCGTGCACGACCCCACGGCGTTATCGGCAACGGCGCATTGACGATGCGTTGACGCCGCCTGCCGATGCTGCGTCCTGTGCCCACTCAACGTCTGGCCAACGAGCCTGGAGCCCAACGATGAACGCCCGCGTCGATATCGCCGGCTCGCTGCTGAACGCCGCAGTGGCCATGGCGCTGGCGGCTGCCGCCGCGCAGCAGCCGATGCGAAGTCACCTTTAACCGTCCCGGAGGCACCCTCGATGAAACATGCGCTTCGCCTGCTGCTGCTCCCTTTCGTGGTCCTGCTCGGCGCCTGCGCCACGCCGGCGGCCATCTCGCCTTACGTCGGTACCTATCGCGCGGTCAGCGGTGGCACAACGCTGCATGTGCGAGTGATGCCCGATGGTCGCGTCGACTTCTTCTCCCCGGCAGACGGCGCCCATGCGACCGGCCACGCGGCGATCGGCAACGCCGGTGGTCGGTCCGGCTTCACCGGGCTGCTGCCGGACGGCATGGTGTTCGGCTTCCGCGGCGAAGGACCCTCCAGCTCGCTGTGGATCGGCACGCAGACACTGGCGCTGACGGCGCTGCCGCCGCAGCAGTTCGGTGTCGGTGCGCCGGCGCCTGCGGCGGCGCGGGTCGGTGAGGCGAGCGCGTCGGTCGGCGATCTGGCTGGCGTGCGCCTGTCGACCGCGAAGTTCAACAACGGCTATGGCACCGAGCGCAGCTACGACTTCTGCCGCGATGGCCAGGTGTTCACGCGCTGGGCCGAGTCGCAGCTGTCGCAGTTCGGCAGTGGTGCCAGCGAACGCACCGACCACGGTACGTGGCGTCAGCAGGGCAGCACGCTGCGACTGAATCTGGCGCGCGCCGGCAGTGCTTCCTTCAGTGTCCAGCGCCCCGAGCCGAACGTGGTGCGGCTTGACGACACGTCCTACGCCGCGGCACCCAGCGTGCGCTGCCGCTGAGCCAACCCGCGCTTCCCACCCTTGATCGCCCTGTGAAACCCATGTCCCTCCAAGGAGTTCCCATGACACCGAACCAAGCCACCCTGCCGCGACTCGCGCGCCGGCTGTTCATCGCATCGTCCCTGCTCGCGCTCGCTGCGTGCGTCGATAGTGGCAGCGACGCTAGCCCGAGCCCCCCACCAAGTCCTTCGCCGTCGCCGCCGACCGTCGTGCCGGTGGCGGTGACGCCCATGGTGTCTGCCGGCTACGGCTTTTCGTTGGCGCTGAAGACCAACCGCACCGTGTCGTCGTGGGGCGCCCAGGACACGGGCCAGCTTGGCAACGACAGGATCACGACGAACTCGCAGCGGGTTCCGCAGACGGTCATGAACCTCGCCGATGCCCGCAAGGTCGCGATCGGCAATTTCCATGCGGTTGCCCTGCGCGGCGACGGCACCGTGGTCGCCTGGGGCTCGAATGCAGACGGCAAGCTCGGGATCGGCCTGATCGGGGGTCTTTACCCGACGCCACAGGTGGTCTCCGGGCTGACCAACGTGACCGCCATCGCGGCCGGATACGATCACGGGCTGGCGCTGCGCAGCGACAAGACCGTCTGGGCCTGGGGCATGAACGACGTTGGTCAACTGGCGCAGAGCGGAACCCAGCCGCGCCCCACGCCGACGCAGGTCCCCGGTCTGACAGACGTGGTCGCGATCGCTGCCGGCGGCGCGCACTCGATGGCGATCCTTGGCGACGGATCGGTCTGGGCCTGGGGCTGGAATGCGAACGGCCAGCTCGGTTTGGGTGCGGGCAGTGCAAGTGTCGTCAGCACGCCGACGCGCGTTGCCGCGCTCGACGGACGCGGCGTTGTCGAGATCGTCGGCGGTGAACATCACACGCTTGCGCGCATCGGCCTGGGAGCGGTGTTGGGCTGGGGCTCGAACCTGCGTGGGCAGACGGGGGTGGCAGCGCCGGGATCAGGCAATGTTCTTGTGCCGACGGTGATTCCCTCGTTGCTCGGGGTGACGGCACTTGCCGCCGGCGCAAGCCACTCGGTCGCGCTGCGCAACGACGGCACGATTCGCACCTGGGGCAATGCCGGATCGGGGCGGCTGGGCAACGACCGCACGGGCGCCGTCTCGGACAGCACCAACGTGCCGCAGGTGCCGAACATCAGCACCGTGACGGCCATTGCGGCAGGATTCAATCACTCGCTGGTGCTGCTGCAGGATGGCCGCGTGTTCTGCTTCGGCGACAACGCGAACAGCCAGTGTGGCGTGCTCGGTATCAACCTGGAGTTCGCCACGCCGATCGAGGTCGGACCAGGCTTCAACGTCAATCCGTAGCGCGACAGATGCAGGTGGTCCGGCCGCCGGGCCACCTGTCACACACCACCGACTGACCGAGCGGGCACGCATGTCAGAACTGATCGCGCCCAAGCAACGTGACCGCAGTGGCGCGGAGCGCAGCTACCTGCTGCGCATCCGCGTCCAGCGCGACGGCGCGCGCTATCTGGTGCAGGACCTGAAGACCGGCGAGCGCCACGAGTTTGACAGCGAAGCGCAGTTGCGCCGCTTCATCACCGAGCGCGGCGTGATGGGGTTGCGGTAGCGCGCAGGCTGGCAGAGACGGCGGCAGTCGCTCCCGCCGCCAACCCTTCAAGCAGGAGTCAACGACATGAACTCGCAGGCTTTCTCACCCTCGGCGCGTCTGCGTCGCCGCGACTCGCGTGGGCGCCGGTTCCTCGCGCTCCTTGCGCCGTTGCTTGTCGCGGCATGCTCGGTGCCTGGGCCGTTCGTCGCGCCAAGCGTCGTCGGCAAAGCACCGAGCGAGGTGGCCAGGCTGGTCGCGGCGTCCGACTCAGGTCTGTTCCCATGCGCTTTCATCCAGGTGTCCGGCGACAGCGCCGTGACGCTTGGCGCCATGCGAACCGACCTGACGCTGGCCCCCGGTCGCTATGTGATCCTGCTCCAGTGCGCGAGCGCGTATCACTCGTTCAAGCCCCGGACCGAGTTGAACGTGCGACCTGGCAAGACCTACCGGATCACCGGCTACCTGGTGGACAACTCCATCACGATCTTCACGATGAGAATGAGCGTGCGGGTCGAAGAGCTGTCTCAGTAGTGCCTGCTGCAAGCGGGTTTCCGTTGCCGGCCTGGCCTTCATGCGGAAGCGCTGAAGCCACCGCCCGTGGAAGTGATGACGAGACCTTGGGGATGACGGCCTCCGCTGGCGGGGCAGGCCGTGCCGCCCGAGCGGCAACCGCTTGGTTTCGTAGGCGCAGGGCCCCGCGGACGGCGACCGCGATGGTGATCAACCTGCTACCGCGCTGGGCGCTAGGCCCGACCGAACGGTCAGGTGACGATCTGCTTGTCGAAGCACACGCTGGTCGGGTCGTCGACATACGGACCGAACGGCGCGATGTGCACGAAGCCGTGCGCTTCGTACAACGCCATCGCCGGCTGCTGTCGATAGCCGGTCTCAAGCCGCAAGCTGCGGTAGCCGAAGCCTGCTGCCGCCTGCTCCAGCGCGTGCAGGATGGCGCTCGCCAGTCCGCGACGACGATGGCTGCGCCTGGCATACATCCGTCGCACCTCGGCGGTGTGTTCGTCGAGCGGGCGCAACGCACCACACGCCACCGCGGCGCCATCCAGGTAAGCGACGAGGTAGATGCCGCGAGGCGGCGTCGGTGCGTTGGTCGGACCGGGCGCGGTCGGGTCGTGCAGTTCCGGGTACAGCGCACTGGCTTCGACCGCCGCCTCGGCGAGCAGGGCGAGGGCATCGGTGCCCTGCGGGTCGACCGGGCGGATGTCGGGTGTGCGGTGGGTCATGGGTGGGCAGCGTGAACGCGTGCAGCGATCGCGATGATGCCGGTGGTCGCGGTCGGCAGCCATCGGTCTGCATCGGTCCCAGAGCGACCGTCTCTCCGTCCGTCCACCACCAAGGCGGTTGCGTCGCCGCGGTGCCGCCTGCGTCGCCCAGCGGTCGCCTTGCGCACCCTGTCCGGCTAGCGTCGCGCCCACTATCAATGCCAGGAGCCCAGGATGATCAATCGCTGTGCCGCGATGCTGCTCGGCTTGGCGAGCGCCTGCGCGCAGGCCGCGCCGCTCGATGAGGTGTTCGAGGCCGATCGCGCGTTCGCGCGCCATGCGCTGGCGCACGGCGCCGAGGCGGCGTTCGTGGCGTTTGCCGCCGAGGACGCGATCTTTTTTCGCCCGGGCGTGGGGCCGGTGCGCGGGCGCACCGCGATCGCCGCGGTGTTCGCCGGCACCACGGCGGTGCCGCGCTGGGGGCCGAGCGGGGGCGAGGTCGCTGCCAGCAACGACCTGGCATGGACGTGGGGGCCGTACACGTGGACGCCGCTTGAGCGGCAAGCCAAGTCGGCCACCGGCTACTACGTGTCGGTGTGGCGGCGCATCGATGGCCAGTGGCGCTGGGTCGCCGATCTGGGCGTGCCGGCGCCGCCGCCCGAGCTACCGCCGCGTTAACCGCGTCGACCACGGGGCCGACGCTTCCAGTCGGGCACAGGTTTGGCTAGTGTTTCGTCATGGCCTGGCAGCCCGTCGCCACCGAACCGCTCGACATCGATACCGGTGTGGCGCCGGCGCGTGCGCGGGCGATTGCCGCGGCGCTGCTGCGCCACGCCGTGCCGCTGCTGGCGTGTCGCCAGGGCCGTGCCGAGCCGCTTGCCAGCGCGGCACTGTTTGGCGTTGGCGGGCGCGTGGTGCTGGTGACCTGCCGCCACATCTTCGATGACGGCATCGCGCTCGGCGACCTCGGCGTGCCGCTGGTGCATGGCGTGGGCGTGCTGTGGCTGCGACGCGCCTTGATGCGGGTGATCGCGCATCCGCAGCGCGATCTGGCGCTGATCGATCTCGCGCCAGGGCGCACGCGTGACGAACTGCTGCGCCATTGGCCGGCGGTACGGGTGTCCGAAGAGGCCTTGCAGTCGACCCGGCGGCCAGCGCTGTACGCGGTGGCGGGCTGGCCGTTTGCGCAGATGCGCCGCATCGATCACACGGTGTACGCGCGGCCGCTCGTGTTCTTTGCGGCGCCGGCGCCGGGGCCGGACCACGCCGACGTCGATGCAGCCTGCCTGCCAGCGGCAGCGCAACCCAGCCTGCGCGTGCGCTACGCGCGCGTGGCCCGCCGCAGCGACGGTCTGGATGTGCACGCACCGGAGCTGGACGGCGTCTCCGGCGCCACGCTGTGGGCGGTGATCGAGGATGGCTGCGGTGCGGGCGACTGCCTGCTGCAGCCGGCGGCCGTGCAGTGCGCGTTCAAGCACGACGCCTACGCGCGTGCGGAGCCGCTCACGATTGCCAGGGGCTTGTTCGAGCGGGTGTTGCGCGGGTAAGGCATCAGCCATGTGACAGCACGGCCGTCAATGTCACGCTGGCGGGAAGACCTTTGGGTGCGCAATGTCGGCAGTCACGTCCCGCATCGACGTCAGCGCTGCATCGGGCCGCGCACCGGCGGCCGATCCGGCGCCGGCCAAGGCGCGCTGGCTGCTATGTTTGCTGACACACAGGTGCGGTTCGACATCGGGGGCAGTGCGATGAAACGACCAACGCAGTACAGCCGTTCACCGGCGAGCACGCGCGCCGCGACGTCGGTGCCGTTAGCCGCGGCCGCGCAGACGCCGCCTCCTGTGGTGGCAGCGGCGCCCGTTGCGCCTGCAGCATCTGGCAGCGCGCGCGCTGCACGCTCGAGCCCGCGCTTGGGCCCGCGCACCGAGCGCGCGCTGTTGCTGCTCGGTGGCGCCCTCGTCGTTGCGCTGCTGTGGGCGGTCCAGCAACTCGGCGGCAGTGCGCCGCGCCAGTTCACCCAGGCCGACATCGACAAGGCCGTCCTGCACACGCTCGCCACCAAGGCGATTCCGTCGGCGCAGGCGCGCGCTGCCGAAGCGGTGCGCAAGTCGGTGGTGATGGTGCGCGGCGCGGACCCGGGTGCCAAGGACGGCGAGCCGGAGGTGGAGGAGGGTGTGGGTACCGGCGTGGTCATCGTCGACACCGGGCTCATCCTCACCAACATGCACGTGGCGATCGCCGCCAAGCAGCTGAAGGTCGAGTTCGCCGATGGCTCGGTCTCACCGGCGTCGATCGTCGGCTTGCAGCCGGAACACGATCTGGCGGTGCTGCAGGCGAAGGTGGTGCCCGATGACCTGCAGCCGGCCGTGTTGCGGTCCACCGCCGACCTGCGGCCAGGCGACCAGGTGGTGGCGGTGGGCTTTCCGTTCGGCATCGGGCCATCGGCCAGCGCGGGCGTGGTGTCCGGCCTGAAGCGCGAGTTCCGCTCGCGCAAGGGGGAACGGATCCTGACCAACCTGATCCAATTCGACGCCGCCGCCAACCCGGGCAATTCCGGCGGGCCGCTGGTCACGCTCGATGGCGAGGTGGTGGGCATCGTCACCGCGATCCTCAACCCGACCGAGCAGCGCGTGTTCATCGGCATCGGCTTTGCCGTGCCGATCGAGAACGCCGCCGCCGGGGTCGGCATCCATCCGTTTTAGAACTGGCTCCACCGTAAAGAGCAGCATCGCTGCACGAGGACGCATGGACGACACCGCACCGCCGCACCGCCACGTTGCTGCCACCATGGAGCGCATCCTGTACGAGGTGAAAAAGGTCGTCGTCGGCCAGGATCACTTCCTCGAACGGGTGCTGGTGGCAACACTTGCACAGGGCCATCTGCTGGTCGAGGGCGTGCCCGGCCTGGCCAAGACGCTCACCGTCAAGACGCTGGCGCAGACCATCCACGGCACGTTCCGCCGCATCCAGTTCACGCCCGACCTGGTGCCGGCCGACCTGGTCGGTACGCGCATCTACAGCCAGAAGACGGGCGAGTTCGCCACCTCGCTCGGCCCGGTGTTCGCCAACCTCTTGCTCGCCGACGAGATCAACCGCGCGCCGGCCAAGGTGCAAAGTGCGCTGCTGGAAGTGATGCAGGAACGCCAGGTCACGATCGCCGGCGAGTCGCACCGGGTGCCGTCGCCGTTCCTGGTGATGGCCACGCAGAATCCCATAGAGACCGAGGGCACGTATCCGCTGCCGGAAGCGCAGGTCGACCGCTTCATGATGAAGGTGCTGGTCGACTATCCGACCGAGGACGAAGAGCGCGTGATCGTCGAGCGCGTGACCGGTCCCGGCGCGTTGGTGTCGGCGGTCACCACGACGGACGAGTTGGCTGCGCTGCAGAAGGTTTGCCGGCAGAGCTATGTCGATCCGTCGCTGATCGACTATGCGGTGCGGCTGGTCGGCGCCACCCGCACGCTGGAGAAGTCGCGCGACAAGCCGCTGCAGGAGCTGGCGCGCTACGTGACCTTCGGCGCCAGCCCGCGCGCCACCATCCACATGATCGAGGGCGCGCGCGCGCTTGCCCTGCTGCGCGGCCGCGACTACGTGCTGCCTGAAGACGTGACCGACATGGCGCCCGACGTGATGCGCCATCGGCTGGTCCTGAGCTACGAAGCGCTGTCCGACAACTTCACGGCCGACATGCTGATCACGCGCGTGATGCAACACGTGCCGGTGCCGCCCCGCCCCTTGCAGACCCATGTCGACATCAACGCTGCCGCGCCCGCAGCCTGAGCAGGTGCTGCGTCGCCTCGAGTGGACGGCGCTGCGCCGACTCGACGGCCTGCTGCATGGCGATTACCGCTCGCTGTTTCGCGGCGAGGGCATGGATCTGGCCGACCTGCGCGAGTACCAGTACGCCGACGACGTGCGCCACATCGACTGGAACGTCACCGCGCGGCTGCAGGTGCCCCATGTGCGCGAGTACCACGAGGACCGCGAACTGGCCGCCTGGTTCGTGCTCGACCTGTCGGGCTCGGTCGACTTCGGCTCGTCGGAGGCGAAGAAGCTCAACGTTGCGGCCGAGTTCGTGGCGCTGGTGGCGCGCGTGCTCACGCGGCGCGGCAATCGGGTGGGCGCGATCGTCTACGGCAACGAGGTCGAGGCGGTGATCCCGCCGGGCGGTGGTCGCCCGCAGGTGCTGCGCCTGCTGTCACGCATGCAGCAGCGGCCCGCGCCGCGGGCGGGCGCGCGCACCGATCTGACCGCCTTGCTGCGCAGCGCGCAGCGGCTGGTGCGCCGTCGCTCGCTGGTGTTCGTGGTGTCGGACTTCATCAGCGAGCCCGGCTGGGGTCGGCCGCTCGCGCAACTGGCTCAACGCAACGAGGTGATCGCGATCCGCCTCGTCGATCCGCTCGAACGTGCGCTGCCCGACCTGGGTCTGGTGCTGATGCAGGACGCCGAAAGCGGCGAGCAATTGTTCGTCGATACCTGGGATGCCGGCTTTCGCGCGCGCTTTGCGGCAGCGGCGCGGCGGCGCGAGGATGCGTTGTTCGACGCTTTTGGCACCGCGGGCGTCGATGCGCTCGAACTTTCAACCGATGATGATCTGACCGCGACCGTGTTGCGCTTCGCCGAGATGCGCAAGCGCCGCAATCAGCGCAGTGGCGCGACCGCCAGCGCTGGCGCGCGCTCGCACTTCGGCACGGCGCGCGCGTCGGCGGCGGGGAGTGCGCCATGAACACGCTGCCGGTGAGCTTCCTGTGGCCCAGCCTGCTGTGGCTGCTGATCCTGGTGCCGCTGCTGGTGCTCACCTACCTGTGGCTGCTGCGCCGGCGCAAGAAACTCGCGGTGACCTACGCCAGCTTGGCGCTGGTGAAGGAGGCGATGGGCAAATCGCCGCCGTGGCGGCGCCACCTGCCGCCGGCGTTGTTCCTCGGTGCACTGGCACTGATGCTGCTGGCGACGGCGCGGCCCGTCGCGACCGTGATGCTGCCGTCGCAGCAGGACACCATCATCCTGGCGATGGACATCTCCGGCAGCATGCGAGCCAAGGATGTCGAGCCGACCCGGCTCATCGCTGCGCAGAACGCGGCACGCACCTTCATCAAGGAATTGCCGCGCCATACGCGGGTGGGCATCGTTGCCTTCGCCGGCACGGCCTCGGTGGTGCAGCAGCCGACCCAGAGCCGGGAAGACGCCTTGGCGGCGATCGACCGCTTCCAGCTGCAGCGCGGTACTGCCACCGGCAGCGGCATCATCGTGGCGCTTGCCACGCTGTTCCCCGACGCCGGGTTCGACGTCAGCACCGCGATCTACGGCAACGATCAGCAGGCGAGCCAGGCACGCAGCGGGTCGCCGCTTGAGGCGACGCCGAAGAAGGCGGCGCCCGAGTTCAAGCCCGTGCCTCCGGGCTCGTACAAGCAGGCGGCGGTGATCCTGCTGTCCGATGGCCAGCGCACGACCGGACCCGACCCGGTCGACGCCGCCAAGCGCGCGGCCGAGCGCGGCGTGCGCATCTTCACCGTCGGCATCGGCACCGTCGATGGCGAGGTGATCGGATTCGAAGGCTGGTCGTTCCGCGCCCGCCTCGATGAAGACGCGCTCAAGGCGGTCGCCAGCGTGACCCAGGGCGAATACTTCTACGCGAGCAACGCCAACGACCTGAAGAAGGTGTATCAGTCGCTCAACTCGCGCCTCGTGCTGGAGGCGAAGGAGACCGAGATCAGCGGCCTGGTGTCGGCCGCAGCGGCGCTGCTGGCGCTGCTGGCCGGGTTGCTGTCGATGCTGTGGTTCAACCGCATATTGTGAGCACTTGCGGTGTACGCGATCGGCTACGCCGATCGCACGTGCACCGCAAGTGATTAGCGAGTTGAACTTCGCTGGCGGAGCCAGACGAAGTTCAAATGGGTGGTCCGCTGCGCGTTGCTGCGCGGACCACGGGACGCGCGCGTGGAGGGCGTGCCGACGCGTGCGCCGCGGACGCGAAGCGGCCGCGTGTCTGGCGAGGGCCTTTGAGTCGAGCTTGAGCTGGCGTGGCGAAAGCGCTGATGCCCCCGCGTCCTGTGGCGGCGCAGCAACGCGCAGCCGCCACCCGATTCAGTTCCGACTGGCTTTGCCAGCGGAACTGAACAGATCAATCACTCGCGGTGCACGTGCGATCCGCAAAGCGGATCGCGTACACCGCGAGTGCTACCTACGCCTGCGCCCAGCGCGAGTACTTGGGCAGCGTGGTCTGCAGAAAGGCCATCTGGTCGGACAGGATGCGGCGGTTGCTCAGGATGAAGCCTTCGTTGCGGCACACTGCATAGGGCACATAGAGCAGGGGCATGCGCGCTTCTTCCGGCGTGCGATTGCCCTTGCGCGTGTTGCACGAACGGCAGGCGGTGGCGACGTTGGTCCAGGTGAGCAGGCCGCCGCGCGACACGGGCACGATGTGCTCGACGGTCAGGTCGGCGTCGGCAAAGGTGCCGCCGCAGTACGCGCACACATGGCGGTCGCGCACGAACAGTCGGTGCTTGGTGAGGCCAACGTGCGCGTGACCATAGGGAATGCGATGGCGGCCACGGATCATCACGATCGAGCTGGTGACGAACTCGCTGCGCAGGCCGGAATGTTCCTGCAGCCCGCCGGCCATGGAGAAGAGGTTGTCACCCAGGTCGGTGACGACCTTGCCGGAAGCGTAGTAGCGCGCCGCGCGTGGCAGCACCGCCCAGCGGACCGGTTGGCCGTGAGAGTCGATGATCAGAATTCTCGGAGACGACTCCAGTTGCATGTACGCATAGTGCCACGCGGGTGGTTGCCTTGCTTAGCGGGGGCTGGCCACGCATTGCGCGGCCGCGACAGCTGCGGCTGCGCCGAGGCGGCGCAGCCTAAGCGCGCCGCCAGTGCAACAGGCTGAAAAGCTCGCAATCGCCCAGGTCGGTGACGACCACCACGCGGGGTGGCGACTCGTCGCGATCGATCGCCAACCTACCGGGGGCGCCGTCGGTGGCGCGCCGCACGGGGTCGCCCTCACGCAGCCCCTGGCGCGCAAGCTCGTGCAGCAACGCCAGCACATCGCGATCGTGGGCGATCTGGTCGAGCTTGTGCTGCAGCGACAGCACCGGGGCGGGGGACGGCAGATCGGAGTTCATGGCGGCGCGCGAGATGGACGGATTCTCGGCCGCCGCCCTTGCGTCGCAATGCGGTAATACCCGGTCGGGGGTTCTCCTGCCGAATTTTCGACATCGTTGTGTCACATGTCGAAGGCGTCAGTTGTCGCGGTCGCGTCCGCCGAGGAAGCGCGGGTCGGGCCCGTTCTCGACGCGCTGAACCACGCCGCTGTCGTCGAACAGGATGGTCATCAAGGAGTACCAGGCGTTCGACTCCATGTGCGGATATGACCAGGCGGTGAGCCCGCTCAGGCGGTAGCGGACGGTTTCCCACGGTGCTCCCAGCGCACGGCGCACGGTCTCGCGCGTGTCCACGCCGGGCTTGATGCGGTTGAACTCCTCCATCGTGTGCACCTGACGCACGCTCATCACGCGCCCGTCAGCGCCGAGGTCGACCATCCAGGCCTCCTGCTGCAGGCCATCACCGCTGTACTCGAGCCGCTCGCTGCCTTCCGGCAATGCGTGGCGTGCCTGCGGGGTGCCGAGCGTGGCGATCACCTCGCTGCGCGTGGCACCTGCCGGCAGCTGCGTGGGCGAGGCGCAGCCGGTCACGATGATGGTGGTGGCCAGCACGGCGAGGGTGCGGCCTGCCCGGGAAGGGCTACGCAAGAGGTTGCGGCAGGAAGCTATGCACTTCATGGTCGTCGTCCTACAGTCGCAATTCGTTTCGAATGGACAAGGCCACCGCCATGAAATTCCTGATTCGCGCCATTGTTGTCATCTTCGGGCTCATGGTCCTGCTGGTGGCTGTCGGTTTCGTACTGCCCGCGCAATTCAAGGTCCAGCGGTCGATCGAGATCGCCGCGCCTGCAGCCACGGTATACCCGCTGATCGCGGCGCCGGCGGCGTGGAAGGACTGGAGCGAGTGGAACCGCCGCGATCCGCAGATGAAGATCACCTATGCTGGTCCGGCGGTCGGCGCCGGCGCCGGCTGGCGCTGGGAAAGCGCCACGGAAGGCAACGGCGAAATGACGTTCACCCAGGCGGTGCCCGACAAGCGGCTCGACTACACGCTCAGCTTCCCCGACGTCGGCATGGCGTCGACGGGGCAGTTCCTGATCGACCCGGCCGCTGCAGGCGTGCGCGTGACCTGGACCAACGCAGGCGCGATGGATCGCAACCCGATCAATCGCTGGTTCGGGCTTTTCATGGATCGGCTGGTCGGCCCCGACTTCGAGGCCGGACTGGCCAACCTGAAGGCGCTGGCGGAGAAGCGATGAAGCGTCGCGCCGCCGGCGCGGATGACTACTTCGTCGCGGCGGGCTGCGCGCGCGGGGTCACCGTCCGCGTCGGGTAGTTCACCCAGATCACGGCGGTCCCCATTTGTCGTGCCGCCTGCTCGACGCGCGCGACCATCACGGAATCGATCTCGCTGGTTGCCGGCTGACTCATCGAGGCGCAACCGCTCAATACGGCGACGACGGTGACGCAGGCCAGCACGGCCAAGGCAGGAAAACGCTTCATCGTTCGCTCCCGGGGTCAGGCCACCTGATGGGCCTGATCGCCGGACTGTAGTCCGGCACCGCGCCACCGCAAGGGTCAGGCGACGAATCGTGGTTTCGCGGGCGTGAATCCGGGACAGGCAAGGCCGCGGGGCGTCCGCGGAGTCCGGCGGACGACGCCAATCCGTCAATCCGCCGGGCCACCGGCTGCTGCCGCGCGACCCGGCGCCTGATGCAGTTCCTGATGCGGGACCTGACCCGGCTACTGACGCGGCATCACTTGACCTTCTGGATCTTCGTGACGATCAGGTTCTGTCCCTGCATCTCGACCGCGAAGCGCACCTTGTCGCCCTTGTTCAGGCCGGCCGCCATCGCCGCGTCCTTCAGCTTGAACTCCATCGTCATCGCGCCCATGTTGATCGACTTGATGACGCCGTGCTTGATCAGCAGGGCGCCCTTGGCAGCGTCGATGTTGCGGATCTCGCCGTCAGCCATCTCTTCGGCCGCGGCGGTGGTCACCGGCTTGGCGCCGTGTGCGCCATGGTTGTGTTGGGCCATGGCCGGCAGTGCGGTGGCGGCGAACAGGGCGACGGCAAGAAGTGGCGTGGGTTTCATCATGGTCCTTTTGCAGGGCAGGAAGTTGTGGCTCGAAAAGTACGAAGAGTAAAGAACGATCTCAGGCCAGGACGCCGCGGCGCAGGCGCCGCTGCATGACCAGCGAGTAGATGGCGGGAATCACGATCAGCGTCAGAACGGTCGAACTGACCATGCCGCCGACCATCGGTGCGGCGATGCGCCGCATGATCTCGCTGCCGGTGCCGGTGCTCCACATGATCGGCGCCAGCGCCGCGATGGTGGTCACCACGGTCATCACCTTGGGCCGCACGCGTTCGACCGCGCCGTGCATCACCGCGTCATACAGTTCGGCCGGCGTGGGCAGGCGGCCAGCCGCCTTGCAGCGGGCCACCGTCTCCTTCCAGGCGTTATCGATGTACACCATCATCACCACGCCGGTCTCGGCCGCCACCCCGGCCAGTGCGATGAAGCCTACCGCCACCGCCACGCTCATGTTGTAGTCGAGCATCCACAGGTACCAGACCCCGCCCACCAGAGAAAACGGCACCGTCAGCATCACCAGCATCGTCTCGGTCAAGCGCGATAAGGCGAGGTACAGCAGCACGAAGATGATTGCCAGCGTCAGCGGCACCACGATCTTGAGCTTGTCGATGGCACGCTCGAGGTACTCGAACTGTCCGCTCCAGGTCACGTACATGCCTTGCGGAAAGACCACGTTGTCGCGCACCGCGCGCTGCGCTTCCTCGACGAACCCGCCGATGTCGCGCTCGCGAATGTCGACGTAGATGTACGCCGACAGCAGGCTGTTCTCGGTACGGATCACCGGCGCGCCCTGCACGATCTTCACCTGCGCCACCTGACCGAGCGGGATGGTGGCGCCGGGTCGGCCCATCTCGGCCGGCAGGGCGACCAGCACCTCGCGCGCGATCGCCTCGGGGGTGGAACGCGCATCGCGCGGGTAACGGACGATCACGCCGAAGCGGGCACGCCCCTCCACCGTGGTGGTGATCACCTCGCCGCCCAATGCACTGCTGACCACGTCCATCAGGTCGCCCACCGCCAGCCCGTAGCGGGCAAGCTGGGCGCGATCGGGCTCGATGTCGAGGTAGAAGCCGCCGGTGATGCGCTCGGCATACGCGCTCGATGCGCCCGGCACGTTGCGCACTACGGTCTCGATCTGGCGCGCCACCTTTTCCATCTCCGCCAGATCGGAGCCGAACACCTTGATCCCGACCGGGGTGCGGATGCCGGTGGACAGCATGTCGATGCGCGCGCGGATCGGCATCGTCCAGCTGTTGGCCACGCCGGGAAACTGCAGTGCCCTGTCCATCTCGGCGATCAGCTTGTCGATGTTCATCCCGGGGCGCCACTGGTCCTCGGGCTTCAGGTTGATCACCGTCTCGAACATCTCCAGTGGCGCCGGGTCGGTCGCGCTGGCGGCGCGGCCGGCCTTGCCGATCACCGATTCGACCTCGGGGAAGCTCTTGATGATCTTGTTCTGCACCTGCAACAGTTCGGCGGCCTTGGTTACCGACATGCCGGGCAGCGAGGTCGGCATGTAGAAGATGGAGCCTTCGTTCAGGGTCGGCATGAACTCAGTGCCGAGCTTGGTCGCCGGCCAGAACGACGCGAGCGCCACGGCAACCGCCGCGATCACCGTCACCCAGCGCCAACGCAGCACCCACGCAATCAGCGGCCGGTAGCCAGCCACCAGAAAGCGCGAGATCGGGTTCTTCTCCTCCGGCAGGATGCGGCCGCGGATCAGCCACACCATCAGCATCGGCAGCAGCGTCACCGAAAGCAGCGCGCCACCCAGCATGGCGAAGGTCTTTGTATAGGCGAGCGGCGCGAACAGGCGCCCTTCCTGGGCTTCCAGCGTGAACACGGGCAAAAAGCTCACCGCGATGATCAGCAGTGAGAAGAACAGCGCCGGGCCGACTTCCTTGCAGGCAGCGATGATCGCTTCGATGCGGGCGGCGTTGCTGGTCTTGTCCTCGCGTCGCTCGAGCCGCTTATGGGCGTTCTCCACCATTACCACCGCGGCATCGATCAGCTCGCCGATGGCGATCGCGATGCCGCCCAGGCTCATGATGTTCGAGTTGATCCCGAGCCAGCGCATGCAGATGAACGAGAACAGCACCGACAGCGGCAGCACCACGATCACCACCAGCGCACTGCGGACGTGCAGCAGGAACAGCACGCACACCAGCGCCACGATGATCGACTCCTGCACCAGCGTATCGGTGAGCGTGGCGATCGCCGAGTGGATCAGCTGCGAGCGGTCGTACACCGGCACGATCTCCACCCCCTCGGGCAGGCCGGGCTTGATCTCCTCGATGCGCTGCTTGACGTTGTCGATCACCTCCAGCGCGTTCTCGCCGAAGCGGGCGACCGCGATGCCGCTGACCACCTCGCCTTCGCCGTTGAGTTCGGCGATGCCGCGCCGCTCGTCCGGGCCGAGCTCAACCCGCGCAACGTCGCGCACCCGTACCGGCGTGCCGCCGGCGGCCATCAGCACCAAGTCGCCGATGTCCGCCGCATTGCGCAGGTAGCCGCGGCCGCGCACCATGTATTCCGTCTCGGCCATCTCGATGGTGCGGCCGCCGACATCGCGGTTGCTGGCGCGGATCACCTCGGCCACGCGCATCAGCGGAATGCCGTAGGCGCGCAGCCGCGCCGGATCGACCACCACCTGGTACTGCTGGACGAAGCCGCCCACCGACGCCACCTCGCTCACCCCCTGCGCCTTGGTCAGCTGATAGCGGATGAACCAGTCCTGCAGCGTGCGCAGCTCGGCCAGCGTCATGTCCTTGGCCTGCACCACGTACTGGTAGACCCAGCCCACGCCGGTCGCATCGGGGCCGAGCGTCGGTGTGACACCCGGCGGCAGGCGGCCCGCGGCCGCGTTCAGGTACTCCAGCACGCGCGAGCGCGCCCAGTAGATGTCGGTGCCGTCTTCGAAGATGACGTAGACGAAGCTCACGCCGAAGAACGAGAAGCCACGCACCACCTTTGAATGCGGCACGCTGAGCATCGCCGTCGTAAGCGGATAGGTGACCTGGTCCTCGACCACCTGCGGTGCCTGGCCGGGCACCTCGGTGTAGACGATCACCTGCACGTCGGACAGATCGGGCAGCGCATCGAGCGGCGTGCGCAACACCGCCAGCACGCCGCCGGCGATCAGCGCCAGCGTCATCAGCCCGATCAGGAACGGGTTGCGGGCGGACCAGTCGATCAGCTTTTCAACCATGACGGGTCAACCTCGGTGTACGCGACGTTATGCGGCGCACGGGCACCGAAAGAGAAACAGGCAGCGCGCGGGCGAGGTGGTAAAGACGCTGGGTTCCCGCTTTCGCGGGAACGACATCGCGCTTTGCAGTGTCATTCCCGCGGCGATCGACACATCGCTCTGCCGTGTCATTCCCGCGGCGAACGACACACCGCTCTGCCGTGCCAGTCCCGCGGAGAACGACACACCGTAGTGCCGTGTCATTGCCGCGAGGAACGACATCGCGC
>JALHMQ010000044.1:0-6031 GCA_022843955.1 Burkholderiaceae bacterium | reverse complement strand
CGACACATCGCTCTGCCGTGTCATTCCCGCGGCGAACGACACACCGCTCTGCCGTGCCAGTCCCGCGGAGAACGACACACCGTAGTGCCGTGTCATTGCCGCGAGGAACGACATCGCGCCCCACGGTGTCATCCCCGCGAAAGCGGGGATCCAGCGACGTTGGCGTCATGACCCGTTGCACTTCAGCGATGTCTTCGCGCGAAGCGCCTGCACGCCCGCTCACTTCTTCGCTCCCGCCGCGCCGGTCTTCTCCATCTTCGTCACCACCCACTCGCCGGGCTTGCGCTCGACGAACTCGAAGCGGATCGCATCCCCCGGCTTGGCGGCTTTTGCGATCGCGTCGTTCGACGGTACGAACTCCATCGTCATCGTTGGCCAGTTGAGCGACTTCACCGGCTCGTGCGTGATGATCATGGTGCCGCCTTGCGCATCCACATCGTCGAGCTTGCCCACCGCCTCGTGCGACACCGGCACCTTGTCCGGATTGGTGTTGCTGCCGCCGGTCAGGCCGCTGAGCGCCGCCCGCAGGTTGCTTTCGGCATCGAGCAGGAAGTTGGCGGCAACCACCACGCTCTCGCCTTCCTTCACGCCGTCGGTGATCACGGTGAACTCGTCGCCGCGCGCTCCGGTCTTGACCTCGCGCGGCTCGAAGCGGCCGGCGCCCTGGTCGACGATCACCACGCGCCGCGTGCCGCTGTCGATCACCGCTGCGTTCGGCACCACGAGTTGCAGATCCTGGCTGGAGCCGACCGGCAGCTCCACCTGCGCGAACATCGCCGGCTTGAGCCGCCCGCCCGGATTGGGCAGCTCGATGCGCACCTGCGCGCTGCGCGTCTCTGCCTTCAAGGTCGGATAGATGAAGGTCACGCGCCCCTCGACCGTCTGGCCCGGGTACGCCTCCAGTCGCACGCGCGCCTTGCTGCCCATGCGCACGCGGCCGAGGTCCTGCTCGAACACGTCGGCCACCAGCCAGACGGACGACAGGTCGGCGATCTGGAACAGCACCTCGCCCGGCATGAAGCGCATGCCCTGCGTGGCCTTGCGCTCGAGCACGATGCCGCTGGCGGGCGCGCGGAAAGTGAGGGTGCGGCGCGCCTCGCCGCTCGCCGCCAGACGCTCGATCTCCTCGTCGGTGACGTCCCACAGCCGCAGCCGCGCCAGCGCCGAGTCGGCCAGCCGCTGCATGCCGGCCTGTGTGGCGGCGTCGGCGTCCTTCACGCGCGCCAGTCCCTGTGCTGCCACCGCGTACTCGCGCTGCGCGGCCAGCAGCTCGGGGCTGAAGGCGTCGAACAGAGGCGTGCCCTTGGCGACCGACTGGCCCGTGGCATTGACATACAGCCGCTCGATGTAGCCCTCGAACTTCGCCGTCACCGTCACCAAGCGACGCTCGTCGACCTCGATGCGGCCGCTGGCGCGCACCGCGGCATCGAGCTGCCGCTTCTGCACCGGTGCCACGCGTACCCCCATGTTCTGCACGCGCGCGTTGCTGACCTTGATGCCGTTGCCGCCTTCATCCTCGCCCTCGTAGACGGGGAGGTAGTCCATCCCCATCGAATCCTTCTTCGGCGTGGGTGAGGTGTCGGGCAGGCCCATCGGATTGCGGTAGTACAGGAGCTTCTTGCCGCCTGCGTCAGGTGCGGCGGTGCCATCGGCGGTGGTGTGCGCACCGGCGTAGCTGCGCTGCTGGCCGGCCCAGTAGCCGGCGGCCGCGATCGCGACCGCAGCGAGCAGCAGCAGGATGATCGTCCCGGCACCACCGCGTTGACGCGCATCGCGTCGCGTGCCGGCCAGCGGCACGTTCAGTTGGCTCATAGCGTCTCTCCCAGCAGCCGCTCGATTTCGGCGAGCCGCATGCGCGCGTCGGCGCGGGTTCTGATCAGGGTCAGGCGGGCCTGGCGGATCTGGCGCTGCGCCTCGAGCACGGTGGCGAAGTCCACCTTGCCCGACTCATAGCCGGCGAGCGCGGCCTGCAGCGTGAGATCGGCCTGCGGCAGCAGGCTCAGGCGGGTGAGCGACTCGACCCGGTGCGCCGCCTGCAGCGCCTCGAGCTGCTCGCCCAGTTGCGCCAGCAACTCGTTGGCGGCGGCCTCCTTGCGCGCCTGGGCAGCGGCGATCATCGCCTGCGCTTCGCGTTCCTCGGCGCGCCGGCTGCCCTGCTGCAGCGGGATGCTGATCTCGAACATCAGCTCCCACTCGCTGATGCGATTGCGGGTCTGCACGGGTGCCACGCCGAAAGTGAATTCCGGGTAGCGGTTGCTCCAGACCACGTCCTTGTTGCGCTCGGCCGCGCGCAGGCGCGCGTCTTCGGCGGCCAGTTGCGGGTTGCGCAGCAGCACGCGATCGCGCAAGGCGTCGCCGTCCAGGCGGGCGAGCGCGGGCAGGTCGGCATCATTCACCGGCGCGGCCAGTGGCGCCGCCGCGGGCCGCGCGAGCAGGCCGTTGATGCGCACGCGCGTGGCGGCCAGCTCGGATTCCAGCAGCAGGATCTCGCTGGCCATCGTGGTGCGTTCGACCTGGGCGCGGATCGCGTCCTGCTGGGGTGCCACGCCGCCGGCGTAGCGCGCCTGCGCCACCGACTCCAGACGGTCGACGAGTGCCAGGATCTCGCGTGACTGCAGCAGCGTGTCGTGCGCCTGCTGCCAGCGCGCGTAGGCGGTCTTGATGCGCATTGCCAGCTCGGCCCAGGTGGCGTCGGTGCGCAGCGCGGCCTCGTCGGCGCCGGCTTGGGCGGCGTCGCGCTTGGCATCCCGCTGGCCCCAGGCCGGGAAGGTCTGGCGAAACTGATAGCGCGTGCTGCCCACCCGGCCCGGCAGCAGGTTGAAGCTGCCGCCGCGCATCTCGTTGGTGACGTCGCGCAGCTCTGCCTGGAACATCGGGTCCGGCAAGGCGCCGGCCGGGCCGATGCGCTGGGCGGCGGCATCGGCTTCGTACTGCATCGCGCGCAGTTCGGGGTGGATGTCGCGGGCGCGTGCGAGCAGGCCGTCCAGGGTGCTGCCGAGGGCGGCATCGCGGGCGACGGCGGGCGCGGCCGGGCGCTCGGGGGCAACCTGCGCGTACGACGGTGCACCGGCCAGCAACGCGAGCGCGAGCAGGGCCGATGGGCCATGCAGTTCAAGGGTCATGCAGTTCTCCGCACACGAGGCAGACCGCGCGGCCTGCCGCGGTCGATCAGCGCTTGTTGTAGGAGGCGAACACGCGGGCGCTGCCGTCGCGCTGCACGAGCAGCACGTCGTACGGATCCTTCTGACCCTTGTAGATGGGGCCGTCCATGCCAGGCGAGCCGATCGGCATGTTGGGCACGGCGATGCCCACCGCGCGCGGCTTCTCGCGCAGCAGGCGCTTGACGTCGGCGGCCGGCACATGGCCTTCGAGCACGTAAGAGCCGACCACGGCGGTATGACATGAACCGAATTTGCCCATGCCCAGCCGCGCGCGGATCTCGTGCGTGGTCGGCACGTCGGTGACGTTGACCTTGAAGCCGGCGGCTTCCATGTGCTTGATCCAGTCGCCGCAGCAGCCGCAGGTCGGCGACTTCCACACCTGCACCGGGGGCAGCGACTGGGCATCGGCAGTGCCGACGACGGCCAGCGCGAGCGGCGCGAGTGCGGCCGCCGCGAGGGCGCGCAGCAGCGTGCGGCGCGAGATATTGACTTGGGACATGGCGTTTCTCCTGAAAGCCGGCTGCGCACAGGCGCCGGCGTGAACGATCGGTCTGGACTGCCGGGTCGCGCAGGCGACCGCGGCGAGGACCGATCAGGTCAGGGACACGCAGTAGAGGATGAGTAGCGGTGGTGTGGTGGTGTCGCCGCTGGCGGGCACGTCGTCCCAGCGCAGCAGGTCGGCTGGGGCCGGCGCGGGCACGCGCAGGGCGGAGATCATCGCTGGTGCGACGGTGCCGGCGAGGCCTGCACCGGTCAGCGAGGTTTCGTCAGTGCAATGCTTGACGCACAGGGCACTGTCGGTGGCGGGTTCGGCGTCGCCGTGACAGGGGAAGGCGCTGGACGGGTCAGGTGACGCGTGATGGTCGGGCGTGGCCGCGACGTCGGCGGCATCCGAGTCGGTGTCGGCGAGCGACTGTGATTGCGCGATCAACTCGCCGGCCTGCGCGATCAGCGGGCAAGCGTGAGTCGCGAGCGACCACTGCGCGAACATCACCGCACACAGCGCAACGAGCGCAATGCGGAAGCGGCGGCGGAAGCGGGCAGTCATCGGGGCAGGGCGATCAGGAGGCGCGGCAGCGAGGCCACGACGGCGCGACTGTAACGCAGGGCGTGGCAGGTGCAACCGCCTCCCCGCAGGCAACTTGCGCCAGCGCAAGACCCCCCAGCACTCAGGGACGTTATCGGGGGCTGCTACCGCAGGGAGGCAGTCGGCGCCGGCGCGGCGTCAAGCTGTGCCAGGTACGAGCGTGCGGTCTCGACGAAGCGGGCTCGCTCGTCCTCGGGAATGGGCTCGCCGGGGGCGTACTTCACGTCCAGCGGATTGACGAACCGGCCGTTGTGCGAGACGCGGTAGTCCAGGTGTGGGCCGGTCGAGACGCCGGTGGACCCGACCTGGCCGATCACCTGCTTCTGGTGGACGCGCACCCCGGGTCGCATGCCCGGGGCAACACGCGAAAGATGGTTGTAGTAGGTGCGATAGCCGCCGGTGTGGCGCAGCATCACCTGGATGCCATTGTCGCCCTTCCAGCCGGCATGCTCGACCACGCCGTCGGCGACCGCCCACACGGGCGTGCCGATCGGCGCCGCATAGTCGATTGCCAGATGCGGCCGCACGCCGCCGAGCACCGGATGCGGGCGCCGATGTGCGTAGCCGGAACTGATGTGAGTGAATTCCAGCGGCGAGCGCAAGAACGTCTTTTTCAGCGAGTGCCCCTCGGCGTCATAGAAGGTGTCGCGGCCGTCGGCGCCCGTGTAGGCGACGCCGGTGACGGTGCGTTCGCCCACGTACTGCGCCGCCAGGATGCGGCCGTGATCGATCAGCATGCCGCCGGCATAGCGCGTCTGCACCAGCAGACGGATCTCGTCACCCGGCCGCATGTCGGCGCTGAAGTCGATATCCGCCTCCAAAATCTTTGCCATGTCGAGGAGCATCTGCGGGCTCATCGCGCCACTGCTGACGGCATCCCACAGCGAAGCCTCGATCGTTGCCCGCCGCACTTCCACGCGTACGTCGGGCGCAATGTCGCGACGGCGCGCACTCCAGCCGTCGGCACCCGCGTCGGCATCGAAGCGCACCCACGGTGTCGGCGCAAATGACACCTGCACCACACGGCCGCCCTCTTCGCGCAGCAGCTGCAGTGCATCGCCCGCTCGGATCTGGCGCATCTGCACCCCGGCATCGTTCAATGCGGCAACGACCGCATGGGCGTCGGGGCTTGGCACGTCGTTGCGCATCAGCACGGCGAGCACAGTGTCGCCCTGTCCCATGTGCACGGTATGAGTGGTGCGCGCAGGCGCAGTTGGCTCGGACGACGCCGCAGACTCATCGCTGGCAACGTTAGCGGTTTCGGCGGCGGGCATCAGGTGCGGCAGGGCCAAGCCGCCGATGGTCACCAGGCCACCGCACGCAATGACCCCGATCCACGTGCGTGCGATGTGCGGCATGGTTGCGACCTTTTGAGCGCCGAGCTGCGTGTTTGCCCGTACCGCGCCCTGACAGTGAATCGGCCGCGTCAGCCGACACGGATCAGCGCTCCGGCAAGCAGCGTGCGCGCGGCAAAGAGGGTCCCGCGCCAGTGCACGCAGCCGGCATTGGCAGCCGGCACCTCACCCGTTAAGGTCTCTCTGCACTGGTGATTGCCTTGTCCAATGGCCGTTTGCGGAGCGGCGGCGCATCAGGTTGCGCCAGTGGTGAGGTGACCAACGGCGCGTCGCACCAGGGTGGAGGTCTTCATGAGCAAATCAGACCGTGAACAAGCTCGCCGCCTGCCGATCAAGCTCGATGCCACCAGCAATGGCGAGTTTTCCCCGGTGCCGTTGCCGGCGGCGGCGCGCGCGGCCCGGGCGCAGGCCGACGCCGCGGCGGACGC
>JALHMQ010000043.1 GCA_022843955.1 Burkholderiaceae bacterium | reverse complement strand
CATCTGACTGGCGCAAGTCGCGGTTTCCTCCCTCGAGGCTTGGCCAACGCCTGCCCTGGCGGCTGCGCAAGAACTTGCGTCGTCCCGAGCTCGGGCAGGCATCGGCCAACCCTTAACGTACTCGCTAGTCGCAGCAGGCACCAATAGCGGACGCCATGCCAAACATCATGAATTCGTTGTCGAGTCGCCCTCGGGAGGCCGATCCGAACTTCGGCGGGTCAACTGGTTGCGGCGACTTCAGAGGATTGAGGCTTCTCCGCCAACGCTCCTTTCGCCGCAACCGCCGAACCGCAATGGGTGCGGTTAACCAACTTCTCCAGGGCGCCGACGACGACGGATCCATGCTGCGGCGATGGCGGCGGCAGCGACGAGCGCCAGAGATCCTGGCTCCGGCACGGTCTGCACCGAAAGGGACGTCAGCGCATAGTTGGCAAAGAAGGAGAAACTTCCGGCAGGACACTGTTCCGGCCCGCTAAAGCACTGATCGAGGCCGGAGATCGATCCGAGCCCACTAATGCCCGTTGTTGGCAACAAGCCGAGATCATCAAGACCAAGCAGATTGGACGGCAGGCCGGCATCGCTGTACAGGACCAGCGTGCTGCCCGACTGGGCGGAGCGGAAACCGTCCTCGCTGCGAAGTAGGTCCAAGGAAATCAGTTGAAAGGATGTGCCCGTCAACAATGTGCCACTGCCATCCGGCCTGCCGAAGATGCCATCACCCAGGGCCACGCCATCGCAACTGCTTGTCGGGGCCGCGATAGTGCCGAAGTCAATCGTGCCGATGCCCGCGATGCTGACGGTGGCGCTAATAAATTCGACGCCTCCCACGCCCGATTCAGGACAGTCGAACCAGCGGGTTGGATTACCAGTCGGCGTGGGCGCGCGGGTGGGATCAATGAGCCACTGGAACGTGATGGTCCGTCCGAGGACCGTATTAGTACCGGCGCCGAGTCCGAAGGCCGCACCACTGCTGTCACGACTCGCCGTGATCTGCCCTTCAACAGTGATCTCGATCGGAGCCGCGCCCGCGAAAAATGGCAGCAGCAACAGCATTCCAGCGGCAAGGATGTTCTTCATGTTAGCCCCCCTCGTAAGTGTTGCGTCGATGAACGCAACCACCGTGCCAAGTGATCCAAGTTCCCAGAAACAAAAGCGATCATCGAGCGCTGAGGAGAGTTTCCTACGGACAACTGTAAGACTGGCCGACGCTGCTGAGCTGTCGATTAGCAGGCAGTTGCCCAGGAGGCATCACCATACCGCTGACCAATTGAGCACAAGCCGATCGACTGTTATGACGAGCGTCTCCCTACCTTTAGTTGTCTATTGGGACTATGTTTTCTTCTGGTAGTGATCAAGGCCGTTAACTTGCAGCTAGCCGGTGCTGATGAAGTGACCGCCTGGCGACGTCGCCATGGACGTTCGGCTTGAGGTCGACTGGAATAGCTGCCCCCTTTTGAGGTCAAGGGAGCGCTTGCTTCGCACAGCTTTCTCCGGGATCGAGAAGTGATCGATCGAATCGCCACTGAACTCAAGAAGCTCTCGATCTGACGGCTGCAGGCCGTGCTTTGCAGTGCGCGGCATTGCTCTGCTCAAGCTCAATAGCGGC
The DNA here is from genome assembly GCA_022843955.1 of Burkholderiaceae bacterium. Taxonomy (GTDB): domain Bacteria; phylum Pseudomonadota; class Gammaproteobacteria; order Burkholderiales; family Burkholderiaceae_F; genus JALHMQ01. The sequence goes on along the minus strand of JALHMQ010000043.1, from coordinate 22,235 downwards.
TGCAGCCTTCGTCCGCTGTGGGTCGACAGCACGCATCCCGAGCGTCCGCTTTCGGACTATCAAATCGCTCGGGTGATGCAGGTCTCAGCAAGAGCCTGCAAAGTCCACCAGAACGACGGCCGGCGACGCAGCGCGATTCGCGGCCTCGCTGCCGCGCGCCAGTCCGCGGCGGTGTCTCCGTTGGGCAACCTGCCGCGGCAGTGGCGCCGCGCCCTAATGCGCCGCACCTTCGGCGCCGCGCGCGGCACCCGACCGCGCCGGCGCCAGTTTTTCCATGGCGGCGAGCACCTCGTTGCTGATTGACTGCGCCAGCGCGTTCTTGGCAAGGAACACGTGCTGCGCACCGTCTGCCGCGAGCAGGCGCGCTTCATCGTCGTTCGGCGCGCGCACCATCATCGTGATCGCCGGATTCAGCGTGCGCGCGACCTCGATCATCGGGCGCGCATCGGTGCTGTCCGATGCGGCGATCACCAGCACGCCGGCGTCGGCGATGTGCGCCTGCACGAGGACCGTCGGATCCGTGGCATCGCCCGACACCGCCGCCTTGCCTTCATCGCGCAACTGCTGCACGCGTTCGCGGTTCTGCTCGACCACGACGAACGGGATGTTCTTGGCTAGCAGCGTCGCCGCGATCTGGCGTCCCACCGTGCCATAGCCGACCAGCACCACCTGACGCGCCAGATACCGCGCCGCGGTCGACTGCGGCAGTGCCGCCAGCGGATCGACGCGCGTTTCAAGCGCCCGCGCCAGCGCCGACTTGCGCAGGATCCAGCGGCGTGCCGGCTCCACCAGCGAGAACAGCAGCGGATTGAGCGAGATCGACAGCAGCGCGCCGGCCACCACCAGGCTTTGCCCCTCCGACGGCAGCACGCCCAGACTGAAACCAAGCGCCGCCAGGATGAACGAGAACTCGCCGATCTGCGCCAAACTGGCCGACACCGTCAGCGCGCTGTTGAGCGGATAGCGCAGCGCCAGCACCAGCGCGGCCGCGGCGATCGACTTGCCGATCATGATGATGGCGGTCACCGCGATCACCTGGCCGGGCCGTTCGACCACCACCATCGGATCGAACAGCATGCCGACCGACACGAAGAACAGCACGGCGAAGGCGTCGCGAAACGGCAATGACTCCTCTGCCGCACGCTGGCTGAACTCGGACTCGCGCAGCACCAGCCCGGCGAAGAAGGCACCCAGCGCGACCGACACCCCGAACAAGGCCGCCGCACCGTACGCAATGCTCACCGCCGCCGCCATCACGCACAGCGTGAACAGCTCGCGCGAACGCGTCCGCGCGATCTGCCACAGCACCCACGGCAGTACGCGGCGCCCCACCAGCAGCATCAGGGCGACGAAGGCGCCCACGGCGAGCAGGGTCTGCGCCAGCGTGGTCCACAGCTCGGCGGTCGAGCCGCCGGCGCCTGCGGCCGCCTCGAACATCACCGGCACCAGCACCAGCACCAGCACCATCGCCAGGTCCTCGACGATCAGCCAGCCCACCGCGATGCGACCGTTCTGCGTGTCCAGCACGCCGCGCGATTCCAGCGCCCGCAGCAGCACCACCGTGCTCGCCACCGACAGCGAGATGCCGAACACCAGCGCGCCCGGCCATGACCAGCCCCACCAGAGCGCCAGGCCGGCGCCCATCGCGGTGGCGACTGCCATCTGCACCAGTGCCCCGGGCACCGCGATCCGCCGCACCGCCATCAAGTCGCTGATGGAAAAGTGCAGGCCGACGCCGAACATCAACAGCATCACGCCCACCTCGGCCAACTGCATCGCCAGATCCACATCGGCGACAAAGCCGGGCGTGTGCGGTCCGATCAGCACGCCGGCGAGCAGGTAGCCCACCAGCGCCGGCAGCCGCAGACGCGAGGCGATGAAACCGAACACCAGCGCCGCGCCCAGGGCGACCGCCAAGGTGACGATGAGGGGCATTGACGCGTGCATTGCGGGGGATTTCCTTGATTGGAGAAGTGCGGATTGTCCACGGGCAATGCCGCACGCTCCATGCGGGCTTGTCGCAAGTGCGGCGACGCCCGCCGTGGCGCGCTACCGGTACACGCGATGGCACCGTGTCATCGCTCCCCGCAGCGCTGCACACGACCCGGTGCGCCCCCCGCCGCACCGATCGCCGCCGCGGTTAAAGCTTGAACTCGGCGCGCAGGCGCCAGGCGACCTGCGTGCTGCCCTCGGTACGCGTGCTCTCGCGCGTGGCCGCGTCCGCCACCAGCGCGCTTTCGTTCGTGTAGTCGAGCGGCAGCAGGTTGCTCGCGCTCAGGCGCAGACGCAGGCGCGGGTTGACCGTCCATTGCGCATACGCGTCGACCACGGACTTGCGGCTGACGCGCGAGGTTTGCGCCGCCGACCGCTGCGTGTCGTAGCCCGGTGTGTAGTTGACGCTTGCGCCAAAAGTCAGTGGCGTACCGCGCGGCCGATAGTCGGCGCCGACGTTGACGGTGACATCGGGCTGCTCGTCGAGCCGATTGTCGGGCCCCGGAATGCCGCTCACGCGCGAGCGAAACGCGCTGGCATTGGCGCGCACGTCCACCAGCGGCGCCTCGGCCCAGAACTCGGCGAGACGGAACTTCGCTTCGAGCTCCAGACCCATCGTCGTCGCATCGCCAATGTTCTGCGGGCGCGCGACCCAGCGCGGTTGCGTGCTCCACGACACGGCTTCGAGTGTGGTCACGGTGCGCATCAGATCCTCGATCCGGCGCACGAAGACGTTGGCACTGAACAGGCCGCCGCCGACGAGATAGCGCTCGGCCGCGAGATCGATGCCGGTGGCCAGTTCCGCGCGCAGTGCCGGGTTGCCGGCGCGATCGGGGCTGGTCGGCGTGTTGCTGCCGCTGGCGGGAAAGCGCGCCGAGAGCGACGGCCGCGCGATCAGATCGTTGAGCTGCGGCGAGCGATAGCTGCGCGTCAGGCTCATGCGCACCTGGTCGCGCCCGTCGGCCCGCGGCTTCCATACGCCATGCAACAGCGGCGACCACACGCTGCTGCGATTGGTTTGCGTGCTTGTGTCGCCACCACCGCGTGTGGCGATGCCCTCCCAGCGCAGGCCCGCATGTGCGGCCCAGTGCGGGTTGATGTTCCACTCGTCCTGCGCGTAGGCCGCCAGCCGCGTGGAGCGTGCCTCGAGGTTCTCACCGAAGTCGGTCGCCTGCGGCGCGCCATCCTGCAGCGCGCGGCGGGTGTCGCGCCGCTCGCTGGTTTCGCCTTCGGCGCCGGCCACGAGCGCATGGCCGGCGCCGAGCGTGAACGACAGCTTGCTGCCGAGATCGCCGCCGCGCTGGCGCGCGCGAGCGTTATCGTCAAACGTCCGCAGCGGGCTGCCTGCGCCGTCGAACTCGCGGCGCAGGCTGTCACCGCGGCTGCGCCCTTCTCCGTAGTTCAGGCGCGACTCGAGGCTGGCGCCGGAAGCGAAGCGGTGGCGCCACAGGGTGTTGACGCGCGCAAGAGAAAACGCAGAGTCGCGCTGCGATTGCGAGTTGGCGTACAGCGGCGACGTGCTGCCGAGGGGCTGATCCAGCTGCGTGGCGCGCTGCGAATCGGAGCGCACGTCGAGCAGGAACGGCGCCAGCATCAACGAGCCGCGGTCGAGTCGCCATTGCAGGCGGCCGGAGACGCTGGTCCGTGTATTGGTGCCGGTGGATACATCCGACTCGCGCTGCAACTGGCGCGCGTCACCTGAGGTCGGATCGTCGACAGTGGTGGTCGTCACGTCCTCGGTGCGGAAGTCGTTGCGGTTGATCGAGGCCGACAGGTTGTAGTTCAGGCGATCGACGTTGTCGTTGCGGGTCCAAGATAGGCCCGGCTGCCAGCGGTCGTTCTCCATGCCAATACTGGCGACGAGATCGTTCAGGCGCCGCACGAACCCTTCACGCGTGACGATGTTGATGGTGCCCGCGATCGCGCGCGCGCCGGTTTCTGCGGTCGGCGCGCGCAGGATCTCGATGCGCTCGATCTGGTCGGGGTTGAGCGAATCGAGCGAGAAGCCCGGTGGCACACGCTGGCCGTCGAGCAGGATCTGCGTGTAGCTGCCCATGCCGCGCATCGCGATGCGTCCGCCGCGACCGGGCGCGCCCTGCTGCGTGACGCCGGGCAGCCGGCGCAGCAGTTCACCGACGGTGGCGTCGCCGTAGCGCTCGATCTCCTCGCGCCCGACGATGATCTTCGAGGCGGTCGAGCGCTGGCGTTGCTGGGCGTCGGTCTCGCGGCCGCCGCGGATCTCGACGCGGTCCAGTTTCTGCGCATCGCCGGGCGGCGTCGGCGCGGGAGCCGGCGCCGGGCTGGGGCTCGGCTGCGGCGCCTGCTGCGCGCCTGCCGGCGCAGCGATGAAGGCGACGACGCAACAGAGCGCGAGAGCAAGCACAGAAGGCGCGGCGATGCGCGACTCGGCGCGCGGGCGGGAGGGCAATGGCATGGATTGATCGCGAAAGCGCTCCGGGCGGCCCCTCGCCTCCCGGTCAGGACGGCGGAGGATAAGGCTTGGTGCGCCAGGCACGGCGGCGTTCACTCGGCGCAGAGTCAAGAAAAGCGAACTGGTGCGGTTGCGGTACCGGTAACCCACGCTTGCGCCGGCGGGACCATGCAACTGCGGTGTGACGCGGCGCCGCGCTTCGTCGGGCCGCGCCGGATCGCTACGTCCGCCCACGAACCACGCTCTGCGGCGGCGATGCCATCTTCGATCGGCAGCTGGCGGACGCCGTCGCCGCGCTCAGCGGTACACGAGATCGCGCAGCGTCAGCGACAACGCCGGCACATAGGTCACCACCATCAGACAGCCGATCACCACCGCAACGAACGGCAACAGGCGCATCACGATCTGGTCGAGGGAGATCTTGGCCACCGTGCAGGCGGCAAAAAGGTTGACGCCGAACGGCGGCGTGATCATGCCCAGCGCCAGATTGACCACCATGATCATGCCGAAGTGCACCGGGTCGATACCGAAGTAGATCGCCACCGGCACCAGGATCGGCGCCAGCACGATGATGCTGGCTGACGTCTCGATGAACATGCCGATCACGAACAGCGCCAGGTTCACTCCGAGGAGGAACAGCTCCGGGCTCTCAAGTGTTGCGCGCAGCCACAGGCCGATCTGCTCAGGCACGCCGGCGCGGTCGATCAGCCAGGCAAAGGCGCCCGCATTGGCGATGATGAACATGATCACCGCCGAGGAGATCACCGATTTCTTCAGCACCGGCAGCAGGTCGCGCGGCTTGACCTCCCGGTACACGAAAACGCCCGCCACCAGCGCGTAGAAGACCGCCACCACCGACGCTTCGGTCGGCGTGAACACACCGCCATAAATGCCACCGAGGATGATCACCGGCATCAGCAGCGCGAACATGGCCCGCTGCAGCAGCGCCGCGCGTACCGACGGCACCAGCATCAGCGCCACCACATAGCCGATCGCAAGCACGATCCCGGTGAGGTCGGTGATGCGGTCGAACTCCTGCTCGGTCATGCCGTCGGCGATCCAGGTGCCGACCACCCGGTTGCCAAGCCAGAAGGCCACCAGCACCCCCACCAGCGCACCGACGTCGAGCAGCGCGCTGCTGCCCGGCAGCTTGCCATCGCCGTCCTGCTTGCCCCAGCCCTTCCAGCGGCAGTACAGGTAGACGAAGAGCATCAACGCGCCGCCAATGAACAGGCCTGGACCGAAGCCGGCAATGAAAAGTTCGCCGATCGACACCTCCGCGCTGACGCCGAACAGGATCATCGGGATCGACGGCGGGATCACCACGCCGAGTTCCGCGCTGGTGGCCTGCAGCGACGCCGCCCAGGGACGCGGATAGCCGTGCTTGATCAGCGCGGGAATCAGGATGGCGCCGATCGCAAACGTGGTGGCGACGCTCGACCCCGACACCGCCGCGAAGATCATGCAGGTGAGCACGCAGGTCATCGGCAGCCCGCCCTGCACGCCGCCGACCAGGCTCTTGGCGAAGTCCACCAGGCGGCGCGAGATGCCGCCGGTCTCCATCAGGTTGCCGGCGAGGATGAAAAACGGGATCGCCACCAGCGGAAACTTGTCGATCGCCAGGAACGCCTGGCGCGGCAGCTCGAACAGGCTGGCATCGGAGTAAAAGCCGATGCCAAGGAGCGCCGACAGGCCGATCGATACCGCCACCGAGATGCTGAATGCGAAGCACAGCACCATCGTGATGATCATTGCGGTGGTCATGCTGTCGCCCTACTTCTGCAGCTCGAGTTCGCGGTTCACCGGGTCAAGATAGTTGGCGAGCACCGCCAGCATCGAGAAGGCGGCCCCCACCGGCAGCGCGAGATAGGCCCACGAGATCGAAAACGGCAGCGTGGCGAACGTCTGGAAGCGGATGCGCCATGCCAGGTCGAAGCCGTGATAGACGAGCACGCCGAGGAAGCCGAGCGTCACCAGCGCGATCAGGACGCGCAGGACGCGCCGAAAGGTGCCGCGCGACAGCCGCAGCATCAGGTCCACCGACACCAGTGCGCCCTGACGAAACGCCGCCACGATGCCCAGCATCACGCACCAGACAAACAGGCGGCCGATCACCTCCTCGGTCCATGGGCTCGGCTGGTTCCAGACGAAGCGGGTCACCACTTGGTACAGGCCGATGCAAGCGAGCATCCCCAGCAGCAGCGCGGCGACCAGCCACACGGCATTCGTCACGTGGCGGTCGACGGCGAGGATGAGTCGGCTGAGCATCTTGAGCGGACAAAAAAGCGCCCCGCGGAACGGGGCGCTCGTGTGAGATGACCCGCAGGCCGCTCTACTTGAAGTCCTGGATCTTCTTGATGTTGTCGGCGCCGAACTTTTTGGAGAATTCGGACCATACCGGCGTCATCGCGGCGCGGAACGCCGGCCCGTCGACGTTGCTGACGGTGACGCCTTCCTTCTTCAGTTGATCGATGCCGCTGTTCTCGTCGTCATTGACCTTCTTGCGTTGAGCGGCAGCGGCGACCTTGGCGGCCTCGCGGAAGTGCGCCTTGTCGGCGTCGTTCAGCGAGCTCCACAGCTTGGGCGACAGGATCAGCACGGCCGGCGAATAGACGTGGCCGGTCAGCGACAGGTGCTTTTGCACCTGCGAGAACTTGGAAGCGAGGATCACCGGAATCGGGTTCTCCTGGCCGTCGACCACACCCTGCTGCAGCGCTGTGAACAGTTCCGAAAACGCCATCGGTGTCGGCTGCACGCCGATCGACTGGAACGCCTGGATGTGCACCGGGTTCTGCATGGTGCGCACCTTCAGGCCCTTGACGTCGTCGGGCTTGATGATCGCGCGCTTGCTGTTGGTCATGTGGCGGAAGCCGTTTTCGGTCCACGCCAGGCCGACCAGCCCCTTGCCGGTGAACTTGGCGAGCAGGTCCTGGCCGATCGGGCCATCCAGCGTGCGGCGCGCGTGGCCGTAGTCGCGGAACAGGAACGGAATGTCGACGATGCCCACTTCCGGCACGAAGTTGGACACGGGTCCGGTGGAGGTATTGGTCGCATCCAGCGTGCCCAGCTGCACCGCCTCGATGCTGGCGCGCTCGTCGCCGACGTTCGGCTGGATCGTGCACTTGTAGCGGTTGGCGGTGCGCTTTTCGATCTCCGCGCAGAACGCCTGGGTGCCGGCGCCGTAGTGCGAGGTGGCGGCGGTGGCATGCGAAATGCGGATCGTGGTCTGCGCCAGCGCCGGGCTGGCCAGGGCCAGCGACAAAACGCTGCCAGCGGCGAGCAATGCGGCGTGGGTGGATCGCGAAGAACTCATCGTGTCTCTCCTAGGGGTCAAACGCACTGCTTCGTTCGGCAGTCGCGAGCGAGTGTCCTGACCGCCTCCCGCGTTGTCAAGGCGCGCGTCGCGGCGCAACGGTCCGACGTTCCCGCCTAGGTGGAAACGCGCTGGCGCCGCGCGCGTCAGACCGTGGTGTCGCGGAGCAGTGAACGATTGATCGCGCGCGGACCCAGGCCGCCGCGATCAGCACCGTCGACGCCGGCGGCCAGGTTGGCGTAGCCCAGGGCCGCCTCGCGGAAATGGCGCGCAGCCTCGGCGTCTTCACCCAGCGCCTCGGCAAGCTTGGCCAGCGCCAGCAAGGTGGCCGGATGCGGCTGCTGCCGCAGGCTGTCCTCGAGATAGCTGCGCGCCTTGCCCCACAACTGCTCGCGCAGGCACAGCAGGCCGAGGCAGCGCAGCAGTGCGGCGTCGCCCGGATGCGCCTTGAGCCAGGCCTCGGCGCGCTCGATGCGCTCGCGCGCCGGCATCACCTGCGCGCGAGCGTACTCGTCGAGCAGGCGCTCGTCCCAGCGCCGGCCGAGCGCCGCCTCGATCGCGGTCGAGGCGGCCCGCCCGCGACCGGCCAGGTTGAGCAGGCGCGCGCCTTCCAGCGCAAGTTCGGCCAGTTGGCGGTCCACGGTTGGGATGCGATTCCACGCCGCTTCCAGCGCGGCCGGGTCATGGCGTCGCTCCAGCAACGTCTCGCGCCAGGCGAGCAGCTTGTAGCGCTCGCTGAGCACCGGATGCAGCGCGTTGCGCTTTTCCAGCGCGCGCACGCCGCGCAGCACGTCGCTCCAGCGACCGGACTGCAGGTTGGCATTGAGCGCCACCCGGGCGGCATGGATATGGCGGCTGCCGGTGGCGTGCAGCTTGTCGAGTGCCTCCAACGCGCGCTCGTTCTCGCGCCCCTCGGCCCACATCTCGGCGCTGCTGATCAGGCGCGCGGTGTCCAGCGCGTTGTCCGACTGCGCCAACGCCAGCCACTCGTCGCGCCTGTCGGTCTGCTGCATGCGGTGCGCGGCCCGCGCGCCGATCAGCGCCGCCAAGCCGGCGTTGTCGGGCGCAGCCTGGGCGGCACGGGCGGCGCGCTCGGCGCGTGCGAAGCGCCCCTCCAGCAGCGCCCGCAGCGCCTCACGCAGCGCGCGCTGGCTGCCTACCTCGTCGCGCCGCTGGCGATACAGCCGCACGCGCTCGGGAAAATCCGCCGCCTGCTGGGCCACGCGCGCGAGCCACCACACCACCACCAGCACCGCGCCGGTCAACAGCAGGAAGAAGTTGAGCGACAGGTCGATGCGCGTGGGCGGCAGCATCAGGACGACGTTGCCGTCGTTGAACTGCGCCAACAGCGCCAGCGCCACCGCCAGCAGCGCCAGGACCAGCGCCCAGCCAAGCCACTTCATCGCCGCTCCGAAGGCGCGACCATCAACGCAGCCCCGGGCGCACGGCGCGCAGGGCCGCCACGCTGTCGGCGATCTGCGGCAGTTCGACCGTCAGCGGCGCCGCCGAAAGCTGCTTGAGCTGCGTCTGCGCCGTCACCGTGGCTGTCTGGCGCGTATCGAAGTAGCGCGCGATGAGGTTCTGCGCCTCAGAAAGGTCGGCGCGGTACAGGCGGTCGTTTCGCATCAGCAGCGCCTGGCGTGCGTTGAGCAGGCGCAGCCGCAATTGCTGGCGTGCGAGCTGTTGCTGCGCGCCGGTAAGCAGCAGCGCCTCCGGCGTGTCGACATCGCGGATGCGCACCAGATCGCCGAACTCCTGCTGCAGCCAGCGGCGCACATCGGTCCACCATCCGCTCATGGTCTGAGCTGCGGTCCCTGCAACCGGGGCGGCGGGCGCGGCATCTGCCTTGGGGGCGCCCTTGGCGGCAGGCAGGGGCGCCGACGAGCGGATGATGGCCTCGGCCAGCATCGGCAGCACGTCGACCGCCTGCCCGATCTGGTCGAGCTTCAAGGCCAGGCCGGTGATGTCGACCGACGGCGCCGCGCGCAGCCGCTCCAGATCGCGCGTGATCGCGCGCCGCAGGTTGACGAGCTGCGGGCGGTCGATGCGTGCCAGCCGCGCATCGGCGGTTTGCAGCGCGGCAATCGCGCTGGCCGAGTTGGCGCCGATCTGCAACTCCTGCGCAGCCAGATTGACCAGGCGGTCGACTTCGACCAGCGCGGCTTCGTCGCGCCCGCGCGTGAGGTCCATGTAGAGCAGATCCAGTTCGCTGCGCTGGTCGCGCAGCCGTGCCAGCTCAGCCTCCAGCCGCTCGATGCGCAACTGCGCATCGCGCTCGCTCTTGCCCGTCTGCTGCGTGGCGGCGGCCAGCGCGCGCTCGCTCTCCGCCAGGCGCTGCTGCGCCTGATCGACATCGGCGCGCAGGCGCCAGCCGGCCAGCGCGGCGGCGATCGCGGCCAGCACCAGCACCAGCCAGACGAGCAGGCGCAACGAGCGCCCCATGCTGCGCGCTGCAGGTGGCGCGGCGCGGCCGGACAGGTCGCCCTCCGGCGGCGGTGGCGGCACGGGCGCGGAGTGAGGCTCGGGCGCAGGCGGCAGCGCGCTCATGATCGGACCGACAGGGGCAGGTGGAGGTAGAACATCGCGACCGATTCTACTGACCGCGCCAGATCGGCCGCGGTCAGCGCCCGCCCTGCAGCAGCGCCGCCATCTTCTGGTGGATCAGGCTGATCGCCTTGAGCGGCCGGATCATCACCTTGAACTGGACGATGCGGTCGGCATCGTTCCAGCTGATGAGGTCGATGCCGTTGACGACGATGCCGTCGATCTCGACCTCGAACTCGAGCATCGCATCATGCGCACCCACGATCTGGCGCACGTAGCGGAACGAGTCGTTGCCGAACACCTGCACCGCTGCCCCCAGGTACATCGCTGTGATCGGCCGGCCGACCTGCGGCGTATGCACGACCGGCGAGTGAAACACCACATCGCTCGCCAGCAGGTCATCGAGCGCATCGGCATCGCGCATCTGCACCACGTGGTGCCAGCCGGCGAGCGCCGGCGGCAGCACTGCCGCGTGCGGGGTGGCGGTCGGCGCCGCCTGCGCCTCCCAGAAGTCATCCGGTGGAAGGCCGTCGAACTGCGGCACCGCATCGGCGATGTCGAACCAGGGCGCCTTCGACGCGGTGTGGATATGCACGACGGGCCGCACGCCCGGATCGTCATCGAGCAGGCCGGCGGGGATGATCGCGTGCGTGCCGTCATCCTCCAGCACCGGCAGCCGCGACCCGCAGCGGTCGCAAAAGGCGCGGAACGTGCCGGGCGAGGACTCGACCGTGCGCCGCAGCGCCTCGCCCGCCGTCCAGCGGAAGGCGCCACCGTCGGCATGCAGGAAGCTGCCGAAAGCGGCGCCGTGCGCCTTGCGACACATCGTGCAGTGACAGTGGTTGATGAACTGCGGCACGCCGTCGAGTTCGAAACGGACTTCGCCGCACAGACATGAACCGTGGATCACGAGACCTCCTCAAGACCGTGCGGCGGCTGGGTCGGCAGCACGAACTGCGGTCGCACGCGCTGCGGCTCGCCGATGATCGGTGCGGCCACCGTGCCGCAGGGCACCGCACCGCACGCCACATAGAACCCCACCGCGTAGGGATCGGCATCGATGCGCAGGTCGGCGAAGCCCAGCTTGTGCGCCTGCGCAAGTGCGAGGCCGAGCAGCCGACGCCCCACGCCACGTCGCATGGCGGGCGGCGCGACCCACAGATTGTCCAAGGTTGCCACCCTGTCTGTGGTTTGCAGTGAGGAGAAGCCGATGATGTCGTCGACCTCGGCCACCCAGGCTGGTTGCGACCGCAGTTGCTCTGCGCTGATCGTCAATTGCTCGGCCCAGGCCGCGAGGTGCTCCGGACGATAGCCCCAGTGCGACTTCGCCGCCCACACGAGCCAGGTCACCTTCGCCGCATCGTCCGGTCGTGCAGGTCGAATGCATGGGCTGAACGCGGGCGTCAACGCCATCAGCGGTTGTCACCCAGCAGATCGATCGCCATCACGATCGCGCGCATCGGTTCAGGCGTCGGCCGCCGCCCGCAGCGCATCGATGTCGCAGGGCACGCATGCGGTGTCGGCGAAGCCGGCGGCCTGCAGCCGCGCAACGATGCGTGGATGCAGCGCGAGCGCGCGGCCACGCTGCAACCAGCGGGCGACCGCGGCCCCATCGGGCTGCGCGTGCGCGGCGCCCAGCAGGCTGTCGACCGCCTCGCTGCTGGTGATCACCAGCAGTGGCGGCGGGCCGGCCAGGCGCGCGCCGACCCACGCGGCATCGTCGCTCGTCCACGGGCGGGCACAGCGCGCGTACACCGCCAGCGTGACCACCTGCGCCCCCACCTCCGCCAGACGGTCGCGCAGCCAGTCGCGGCCCTGCTCGGCGCGCAGCAGCAGTGCGCGCTGCGGCCAGGCACCGTGGCTGCGCTGGTGCACGGCGAGCGCAGTCCAGAACGCTTCAGAGCCGGACTGCCCATCGCTGTCACCCGCATCGGCCAAGCTTTCGGTCGGCGCGATCACGGTGGCGCGATCGGCGCCCCGCAAGTGCGTGCGCACCGCATCGCGCGTGCCGCTGCCCACCGCACCGATCATCGTGGTCGACGGCCAGGTGCGCTCGCCCAGCAACTGCCCGGTTGCCCGCACCGCGGCCGGACTGACGAACAGCGCGAGGTCGAAGCCGGCAAGGTCGTCCAGTGTGGCGCGGGCGAGCGCCGGATCAGGCGCCGGACCGAGATCGAAGGCCGGCAGCCAGCAGGCGTCGTGACCAGCGGCGACCAGCGCAGCCGCCAGCGCGGCACCCGCAGAGGCCGGACGCGTGATGATCCACGGACGGGCGTTGCTCACGCGAGCCCTCGCCAGATCGGCGCGAAAAACAGCGTACGCAAGGCGACCACGACGAGTTCAGGCGCGGCCGCGCGCCGGCTCAAGCAGCGAGCAATTGCAGCGCGCCGCGCGCCTTCAACTGCGCGACCGCCTCGGCGGCGATCGCTTCGGCATCGACCACCGGCCCGCGGCCTTCGACGGCCACGTGCTCGCCGGTCTTGTGGTTGCCGACCAGCGCACGCAGGTGAATCTCGCTGCCCTCGATCTCGGCATGTGCGGCCAGCGGCACCTGGCAGCTGCCACCCAGCCCGCGCGACACCGCGCGCTCGGCCGCGGTGGTGGCGCGCGTCGGCGCATGTTCGAGCGGTGCGACCACCTCGGCACAGGCGTCCGACGCGGAGATCACCTCGATCCCCAGCGCGCCCTGCCCGGGCGCCGGCAGGAACTCGGTGGTCGGCAGGATCTGGCGGATGCGTTCGGCGAAGCCCAGCCGCTTGAGACCGGCCGCGGCCATGATCAGCGCGTCGAACTCGCCGCGATCGAGCTTCGCCAGGCGCGTATTGACGTTGCCGCGCACCGGCAGCACCGTCAACTGCGGATAGCGAACGCGCAGCATCAGCTCGCGCCGCAGGCTCGAGGTGCCGACCTTGGCACCGGTCGGCAGCTCGGCCAATGTGGCGTAGCGCGGCGAAACCATGCAGTCGCGCGGATCTTCCCGATCCATGACCGCGGCCAGGCGGAACTCGGCGGCGAGTTCCATCGGCACGTCCTTGAGCGAATGCACCGCCAGATGGGCGCGGCCTTCGAGCAGCGCCACTTCCAGCTCCTTGATGAACAGTCCCTTGCCGCCAACCGCCGACAGTGCGCGATCGAGGATCTGGTCGCCGCGGGTGGTCATGCCCAGCAGGTCCACGGTGCGCGCCGGGTACAGCGCGCGCAGGCGCGCCTGCACGTGTTCGGCCTGCCACATCGCGAGCGGGCTTTCGCGGGTGGCGATGATGATGGGATTCGATGTCGACATAGGGGGCGGAGTTTACGGGTGCAGCGATGCTATGTTTTGGCGGCGGAGAGAAACCCATGACACAAAACAATCGCCTCGGCAGCGACGATGCCGCGCTGCGCGAGGATATCCGGCTGCTCGGGCGCGTGCTCGGCGACGTGCTCAAGACCTTCGAAGGCCAGGGCCTGTTCGATGCGGTGGAAGAAATCCGCCAGACCTCGGCGCGCTTTCGCCGCCACGAGAATCCGGCCGACGCACGCCAGCTCGATCGGCTGCTGAAGAAGCTGCCGCGCGAGGCCACCATCAGCGTGGTGCGCGCGTTCAGCTACTTCTCGCACCTGGCCAACATTGCCGAAGACCAGCAGCAGGTGCGCACGCGCCGCCGCGCGCGCACGCTGGGCGTGGCGCTGCAGGGCGGGCTGGCTGCCACCTTCGAGCTGCTGGGCAGCCGCGGCGTCACCGCCGCCCAGGTGCGCGAACTGCTGGCGCACGCCTGCCTGATGCCGGTGCTGACCGCGCACCCGACCGAGGTGCGGCGCAAGAGCATTCTCGACACCGAACGCGAGATCGCCGCACTGATCGACGACGGCGCGGCCGACGCGCACGATGAGCCCGGTGCGCGTGACGCGCGGCTGCGCGCGCTGGTGGCCACGCTGTGGCAGACGCGCATGCTGCGGCCGCAGAAGCTGACCGTGGCCGACGAGATCGCCAACGCGCTGACCTACTGGCGCAGCACGTTCGTCCATCAGATCCCGTCGCTCTACGGCGAGCTGGCGCGGCGTCTGGGCGGCGACCTGATCCCGGGCCCCACCGCCGGCGGCCTGCCCTTTCTTCGTCTGGGCAGCTGGATCGGCGGCGATCGCGACGGTCACCCGCACGTGAGCAGCGCCACCATGCGGGCGGCGCTGGCGGCGCAGGCCAGCGTCGTGTTCGAGCACTACCTGGCCGAGGTACATGCGCTCGGCGCCGAGCTGTCGATGTCGGCGCTGCTGTCGCCGCCCGATGGCGCGTTGCTGGCGCTGGCCGCCGCCAGTCCCGACCACTCGCCGCACCGCGCCGACGAGCCGTACCGGCGCGCGTTGACTGGCGTCTACGCGCGCCTGATGGCGACTGCGCAGCGGCTGCAGCTTGACCTGCGGGCGCCGCGCGCCGCGGTATCGGACGCCGCCCCCTATGCCGACGCCGCGCAGTTCGCCGCCGATCTCGACACGGTGATTGCCGGGCTCGAGCGTCAGCATGGCGGACCGATCGCCGATCACCGTGCGCGGCCGCTGCGGCGCGCCATCGCAGTCTTCGGTTTCCACGGCGCCACGCTCGACCTGCGCCAGAGTTCCGACGTGCTCGAATCGGTGGTGGCGGAGCTATTCGCCGCTGCCGAGGTCTGCCCCGACTACCGCAAGCTGGCCGAAGGCGAGCGCGTGAAGCTGCTCACGCGCGAGCTGTCGCACTCGCGCCCGCTGCTGTCGGCCCACATGGCTTACGGCGAGCGCACACGCGTCGAACTGGCAGTGTTCGATACCGCGCGCGAACTGCGCGCCGCTTTCGGTGCAGCGGCGATCGACAAGCACATCGTCTCCCACACCGAGGCGCTGAGCGATCTGCTCGAGGTGGCGCTGCTGCAGAAGGAGACCGGACTGCTCGCCGGCACCGAGCTGCGCACCTGTGCGCTGATGATCGTGCCGCTGTTCGAGACGATCGAAGACCTGGATCACGCGCCGGAGATCATGCGCGAGCTGATCGCGCATCCGGGCCTGCGCCATCTGCTGGTGCCGCATGCCGACGGCCGCGCGTTGCAGGAGGTGATGCTCGGCTACTCGGACAGCAACAAGGATGGCGGCTTCCTCGCCTCCACCTGGACGCTGTACCAGGCCACCCAGCGGCTGCGCGCGCTGTTCGACGAGCACGGCGTGCAGCTGCGCCTGTTCCACGGGCGCGGCGGCTCGGTCGGCCGCGGTGGCGGCCCGAGCTTCGACGCCATCCTGGCGCAGCCCCCGGGCAGCGTGCGCGGGCAGATCCGCCTCACCGAGCAGGGCGAGATCATCCAGGCCAAGTACGCCGATCCGCGCATTGGCCGCCATCACCTGGAGCTGCTGGTCTCGGCGCTGCTGCAGGCCACCTTGCTGGAAGAGCGCAACGGCGCACACGCCGGCTTCGAGGAGGCGCTGCAGGAGATTGCCACCCATGCGCATCGCGCCTATCGCGGCCTGGTGTACGAGACAGAGGGCTTTGCCGAGTTTTTCTTCTCTGCCACGCCGATCGCCGAGATCATGGAACTCAACATCGGCAGCCGGCCGGCCTCGCGCAAGGCGACCGGCCGCATCGAGGACCTGCGCGCCATTCCGTGGGTGTTCAGCTGGGGCCAGTGCCGGCTGATGCTGCCGGGCTGGTTCGGCTTCGGCAGCGGCATCGAGGCCTATCTGGCGGGCGCCAGTTCGGTGGCGGCGCGTCGCACGCGGGTCAAGCTGCTCAAGGACATGGCGCAGCACTGGCCGTTTTTTCGCGCGCTCACCAGCAACATGGAGATGGTGCTCGCCAAGAGCGATCTGGCGGTGGCCGGCCGCTATGCGCAACTGGCGACCGACAAGGCGCGCGGCCAGGCGATCTTTGCGGCCATCACCGCCGAATGGAAGCTCACGCTCAAGCACTGGCTGGCGATCAGCGGCCAGCGCACGCTGCTGGAGTCCAACCCGGAACTGGCGCGCAACATCAAGAACCGCCTGCCCTACCTGGACCCGCTGAACCATCTGCAGGTGGAACTGATCAAGCGCCATCGCGAAAGCAAGCGCGAGCACGCCGCCGACGAGCGGGTCAAGCGCGGCATCCACCTGACGATCAACGGGATCTCGGCGGGGCTGCGCAACACGGGTTGAAACGCGGCAACCGCGACCGCGTGCAGGTGAAAAGCGGTGCGGTGGCGCTTCAGCCCGATTGCGCCGCTGCCGCCTTCACCGCCGGCCATTGCCGGCGCGAGATCGGCAGGCGCTCGGGCAGTTCCTTGAGCAGCACTTCCCAATGCCCTTCGCCGGATTCGCCGTCGTCGGCGACCTCGCCCTTGACGCGCTGGAAACCGTGGATCGACCGGCGCGCCACCAGCGCATTGCGGTGAATGCGCACGAAGCGCTCGCCGAACTCCGTTTCAAGGGAAGTGAGCGACTCTTCGGTCAGATGCTCGCGCGTCGGCGTGCGAATGGTCACGTACTTGAGCTCGGCGCGAAGATAGATCACCTCGTCGATCGGCACCAGGATCATGCGGCCCCGTTCGGATACCGTGATGTGGCTGCGCTGGCTGCCCAATGACTGCGCCACCTGCGCCAGACGCGGCTCGTTCGGGGCCAGCCGCTGCGCGCGACCCAGCGCGGCGATCAGGCGCTCCACGCGCACCGGCTTGACCAGGTAGTCGAGCGCCTGCACCTCGAATGCCTCGAGCGCGTGCTCGTCATAGGCGGTGATGAAGAGGATCGCCGGCGGCTGCGGGCGCGCGGTGAGGTGGCGCGCCACCTCGATGCCGTTCATGCCCGGCATGTGGATGTCGAGCAGCACCACCTCGGGCTGCACCTGGTCGGCGAGATCGAGCGCGGCGGTACCGCCGTCGGCCTCGCCGACCACCGTGGTGGGCACCTGCGCCGCAATGTCGGCCAGCAGCTGCTTGATGCGCGCCCGGGCGGGCGGTTCGTCGTCGACGATCAGGATGCGCAGCATGGTGCCTTCACTTGTTTTCGACTGGAATCGTCATCGTCAGCTCGAAGCGGTCGCGCCGCACGCGGGCGTCGAGCTTGGCTTCGAGATCGTAGATCAGGGCCAGGCGGCCGCGAATGTTGGTCAGGCCGATCTGGTTGCCCTCGCGCTGGATCGGTTCGCGCGCGATCGGATTGCTGACGAAGAACTCGAGATTGAAGCCAAGCTGGCGGATGCGCACCACGATCTCGCACTCGCCCTCGATCTTCTCGGCGCCGTAACGCACCGCGTTCTCGATCACCGGCTGCAGCAGCAGCTGCGGCACCTTGGCACGCGGGTGCACCGCACCGATCTGCCAATCGATCTTCAGGCGCTCGCCCAGCCGCGTCTGCTCGATCTCCACGTACTGCCGACACAGGCCGAGCTCCTGCTCGAACGGCACCAGCTTGCGCACATCGCCCATCACGGCGCGGAACAGATCGGCGACGCTTTCCAGCATGCGCTCGGCGCGCTTGGGGTCCTCGCGCACCACGGCGAGCACCGCATTGAGGCTGTTGAAGAAGAAGTGCGGGCGGATGCGCGACTGCAGCGCCTGGAAGCGCGCTTCGGCCACCGCCGGCGAGAACGCGCGCGCACGCAGTTCGAGGTAGTGCTGGATCACGATGCCGGCGATGAGCGCCATGGCGAGCGGCATCAGCATGCGTCCACCCTGCAGCTCGGGCGTGATGCGACCGAACACCGCCAGCATCACACCGGCGACCACCACCGGCACCAGCCAGGCGAGGCCGCGCTGCACGTGCAGCGGCAGCGGCGGCAGGCCGCGCCGCAGCAGACACCACAGAATCAGCGACAGCAGCGCCGCCGGCTCCACCAGCGCCGCCGACGTGAGCAACGTGGTGAGCGCATCGGCCGGCGTCTGGGCGCCAGCCAGCGCGACAACCAGCATGGCCACGTTGACACCGAGCAGCACGCGCAGCACCACGCCGAGGTTGCAGCCATCCGGAATGACATCGCGCGGCGTGGGCGACGCGGCCTCGGCGCGCGACGACAGCGGCGCCGCCGCCCGCGCCGCCTTGGGTCGCGCCGACACCTTGGCGCCGGTGGCCACGCGGGCAGCCGCGATGGCCGCCGGGGTGGCGTCGGGGGGCGATCTGTTCACGCTCCTATACTTCCGCGGCTCATCCGTTGGTCAGATCCGTTGGTCAATTCAGCACCCACTGTGCGCGGCCGGCGCCAGTATGCCCAAGCAGCGCAGGCGCAAACCTCCATGTCGAACGCCAAATCCACCTCATCTTCGCTACACCGGAAGGACGCCGGCTGGTCCGGGCGCTTTGCCGAGCCGGTGGCCGAGTTCGTGCTGCGCTACACGGCCAGCGTGAACTTCGACCAGCGCCTGGCCTTGGCGGACATTGCCGGCTCGCTCGCCCATGCGGCGATGCTGGCGAAGGTGGGCGTGCTCGGCGCCGACGACCTGGCGGCGATCGAGCGCGGGCTAGCGCAGATTCGCGGCGAGATCGAGCGCGGCGAGTTCGCCTGGCAACTGGCGCTCGAGGACGTGCACCTGAACATCGAACGGCGCCTGACCGAGCTCGCGGGCGATGCCGGCAAGCGGCTCCACACCGGCCGCTCGCGCAACGACCAGGTTGCCACCGATGTGCGGCTGTGGCTGCGCACCGAGGTCGACAACCTGCTGATCCTGCTGGCCGAGCTGCAGTCCGCGCTGGTCGGCCAGGCCGAACGCCATGCGGATACGGTGATGCCAGGCTTCACCCACCTGCAGGTGGCGCAGCCGGTGACCTTCGGCCACCACATGCTGGCGTACGTGGAGATGTTCGAGCGCGACCGCGAGCGACTGACCGACGCGCGCCGCCGCATCAACCGCCTGCCACTGGGTGCAGCGGCGCTGGCCGGCACCACGTTTCCGATCGACCGTGCGTTCGTGGCCGCGCAGCTGGGCTTTGAAGGCCTGTGCCAGAACTCGCTCGATGCGGTGAGCGATCGCGACTTCGCCATCGAGTTCTGCGCCGCCGCGGCGCTGGTGATGACGCACATCTCGCGCCTGAGCGAGGAGCTGGTGCTGTGGATGAGCCCGCGCTTCGGCTTCATTCGCCTGCCGGACCGCTTCACCACCGGCTCGTCGATCATGCCGCAGAAGAAGAACCCGGACGTGCCGGAACTGGCCCGCGGCAAGAGCGGGCGCGTCACCGGTCACCTGATGAGCCTGCTGATGCTGATGAAAGGCCAGCCGCTCGCCTACAACAAGGACAACCAGGAAGACAAGGAACCGTTGTTCGACACCGTCGACACGCTGCGCGACACGCTGCGGGCGTTCATCGAGATGGTGCCGGGGATCGAGGTCGAACCGGCGGCAATGCGGGCGGCGGCCGAGGAAGGTTTCGCAACTGCCACCGATCTGGCGGACTACCTGGTCAGACGCGGCCTGCCGTTCCGCGACGCGCACGAGGCGGTGGCCCGCGTGGTGCGCCTGGCGCAGGAACGTGGCTGCGAGCTGGCCGCCCTGCCGCTGGCGGACCTGCAGCGCTTCGCGCCGCAGGTGGAGGAAGACGTGGCGCACGTGCTTGGCGTCGAAGGATCGGTGGCGGCGCGCCACCATGTCGGTGGCACCGCGCCGAAGCAAGTGCTGCAACAGGTCGCCGCCTGGCAGGCTCGCCTCGCGCCGCGCTGACACCGTCGCAAGCGACGCGTACCTCGGCTTAACCCGATACGACCCTGCGTCGGAACGGGGGATAGAATCGCCGCCGCCGCTGAACGGTACCCTCGCTGCACATCAAGGAGAAAGCCACGCGCGCCCAGTGGTGCCGCGCGTGAGCATCTGGGAGACACCGAATGCAGTTCTTTCTTCGTTTGTCGCGCGGGATCGACTGGCTCACCGAAAAAATCGGCAACGCGATCATTTGGCTGGTGCTGGCCGCGGCCCTCATCAGCGCCGGCAACGCGGTGGTCCGCAAGGCGTTCAACATCGGCTCCAACGCCTGGCTAGAAATGCAGTGGTACCTGTTCGCTGCCGTGTTCCTGCTCGGCGCCGGCTACACCTTCCTGCACAACGGCCACGTGCGGATCGACTTCCTGTCCTCGCGGTTGTCGGCGCGCACCCGCAACGTGATCGACATCGTCGGCATCGCCGCGGTGATCGGACCGCTGTGCTGGATGGTGATCGAGCTGGCCTGGCCACTCGTGATGAACGCGCTGGCCAGCGGCGAGCGCTCACCCAACGCCGGCGGGCTGATCCGCTGGCCGGTGCTCATGCTGCTGCCGCTGGGGATGGCCTTGCTGTTGATGCAGGCCGCTTCGGAGTTGATCAAGCGCATCGCTTTCCTGCAGGGACTGATCCCCGATCCGCTGGCACACAAGAGTCCGGGCCAGGATCACGGCGAGAAAACAGCCAACCCAGGAGCGAGCACATGAGCGCCTTCGTCGCCGCCAACTTCGTGCCGCTGTTGTTCGTTGGCCTGCTGGTGATGTTGCTGACCGGCTTTCCGGTCGCGTTTTCCCTGGCCGCCACCGGGCTGCTGTTTGGCGTCATCGGCATCGAGGCGGGCCTGTTCCCGCCCAACCTGTTCCAGGCGCTGCCGTTGCGGATCTTCGGCATCATGCAGAACGACACGCTGCTGGCGATCCCGTTCTTCACGCTGATGGGGATCATTCTCGAGCGCAGTGGCATGGCCGAAGACCTGCTCGAAACGGTGGGCCAGGTGTTCGGCCCGGTGCGCGGCGGACTGGCGATCGCGGTGATCCTGGTCGGGGCGCTGCTGGCCGCCACCACCGGGGTGGTGGCGGCGGCGGTGATCAGCATGGGCCTGATCTCGCTGCCGATCATGCTGCGTTACGGATACAACCGCACGATTGCCACCGGAACCATCACCGCCTCCGGCACGCTGGCGCAGGCGATTCCTCCTTCGCTGGTGTTGATCGTGCTTGCCGACCAACTCGGCCGCTCGGTAGGTGACATGTACGCCGGCGCGCTGGTGCCTGGCCTGATGCTGGTCGGCCTGTACCTGCTGTTCGTGGTGGTGGTCTCGATCGTCAAGCCCTCCTGGACGCCGGCGCTGCCGCAGGAAGCGCGCATCTACCGCGAGCCCAATGGCGCCAGCGGGCACCGCTCGCTGATCGCGCTGCTGGCGATCTGCGCGGTGGCCGGCTATGTCTGGTCGTTGTTCCACGAGGGCGTCATCAACCCGCTGGTCGGACGCGAGCGGGCGGCGCCTGGCGACGAAGTCATCATTCTGTCGCTCACCATCGCCTCGTTTCTGGCGCTCGGGCTGGCGGTTGTCAACCGTGTCACCAAGCTGGGCCTGCTGTCGAGGCTGGCCGAGCAGGTCACCTTCGTGCTGATCCCGCCGCTGGTGCTGATCTTCCTGGTGCTGGGCACGATCTTTCTCGGCGTGGCCACCCCGACCGAAGGCGGTGCCATGGGCGCAGTGGGCGCGCTGCTGATGGCCGTGGCACGCAGGCGCTTGAGCCTGGCGCTGCTGAAGCAGGCGTTGGTGAGCACCACGCGGTTGGCGAGCTTCGTGATGTTCATCCTGATCGGCTCCACCGTCTTCAGCTTCACCTTCAATGCCGCCGACGGTCACATCTGGGTCGAGCACCTGTTCGACAGCCTGCCGGGCGGCGCGATGGGCTTTCTCATCTTCGTGAACGTGCTGGTGTTCATCCTCGGCATGTTCATCGACTTCTTCGAGATCGCTTTCATCGTGATCCCGATCCTGGCGCCGGTAGCCGCCAAGATCCTGCCGGAGCTGATGCCGGGCGCGCCGATCGAGGCAGTGATGATCTGGTTCGGCGTCATCATCGCGATGAACCTGCAGACCTCGTTCCTGACGCCACCTTTCGGCTTCGCGCTGTTCTACTTGCGCAGTGTGGCGGCGCGCAGCGACTACCAGGACCGCATCACCGGGCAAACGATCCCGGCGGTGACCACGGCGCAGATCTACAAGGGGTCGATCGCCTTCATCGTGCTGCAGGTCATCATGGTGGCAACGGTCATCGCCTTCCCG
>JALHMQ010000042.1 GCA_022843955.1 Burkholderiaceae bacterium | reverse complement strand
GCCCGGGCGCAGGCCGACGCCGCGGCGGACGCCGCCGCGCTTCGCTTGGGGTTGGACCGGCGGCGCTACCTCGTCGGCGCCGTTGGCGCTGCGGGCACCCTGTTCGCGTTGGACCGTGCCTTTGCGGCGGCCGGCGCGCGTGGCGGCCGGTACATGGTGCCGGCCGAAGGACGGTTTGAATTTGCGGCGGCGCAGGCAGCCATCGGACCCCTGCCGGACGAGTTCATCTTCGACGTCCAACTGCATCACGTGAACCCGCGCGGCGTGTGGCGCAAGCGCGCCGGGCCAAACGCGTTCAAGGGCATGCCCAACAGCAATTGCGGCCAGGCAGATCATGTGGAGTGCTTTTCCGCCGACGCACTGCTCAAGGACGTGTTCATGGACAGCGACACCGCGATGGCAGTGCTGTCGCACGTGCCCGGCGGGTCCGACACCAATCCGCTCGACTTCGAGGCGGCCGGTGCCACCCGCCTGGCGGCCAACGCGCTCGATGGCAGCGAACGTCTGCTGCTGCACGGTCGCTGCATGCCCACACTGCCCGGCGAGATCGAAGGCATGGCCGCGCAAGCGGCCGCGTGGAAGCTCTCCGCCTTCAAGACCTACACGCAGTTCGGCCCGCGCGACGGCGTGGCGGGATTCCACCTGGACGACGATCGCTTCGGCACGCCGTTCATCGAACGCGCGCGCCAGCTGGGCGTGCGCAACATCTGTGTACACAAGGGGCTGGCGTTCGGTGCACGCGGCTACGAGTTCTCGACCGCGCGCGATATCGGTCCCGCTGCCAGACGCCATCGGGACATGAACTTCCTCGTCTACCACGCCGGGTTCGATACGCAGGTGACGGAGGGGCCGTACGACCCGCGCGCCAAGGCGGGCGTGGATGTGCTGATCCGTTCGTACCTGGCAGCGGGCAAGCCCGCGAATGTGTACGCGGAACTGGGCAGCACATGGCGCTTCGTGATGCGTGATCCCGACCAGGCGGCGCACCTGCTCGGCAAGCTGCTTGTGCACCTGGGCGAAGACCGCATCCTGTGGGGCACGGACTCGATCTGGTACGGCAGCCCGCAGGATCAGATCCAGGCGTTTCGCGCGTTCCAGATCAGCGAGTCATTCCGGCAGCAGTACGGCTACCCGGCACTGACCACGCAGATCAAGAACAAGATCTTCGGGCGCAATGCCGCGCGCGTGTACGGACTGCAGCCCGACGCGCTGAAGACGCGGCTCATGAAGGATCGCGTCCACAAGACGCGGCTCGACTACCTGAACGATCCGCAGCCCAGCTTTGCCACCTTCGGGCCGCGCACGCGGCGCGAGTTCATTGCGTTTCGCCAGCTGAGCGGCGACCTGCCTGATTGATGCTCGCGGTTTAGATGATCGGTGCGGCGTCACGCACCGCGGTCGTGGCCGACCGATCGGGCATGATCCTGTCGCTCGTGAGCCGGCGCAACACCCTGTGGGTCTCCCTCAATGCACTGCGCAACACCCAGACGATGATCGCTTCCATGCGAACCCACCGTGCCGCGGCGCCGCCGCGCATCAGCCTCCGCCTCGTGCGCAGGCCCTGAAGACCGACACATGGCGATCCAACGCACCGCAAGGCGCAAGTCAACGACGTCCGCGGCGACCATTGAGGTTCCGGCGGCGCCCCGCGAAGTGGAACTGAAGCTTGCCGTTCCGCCGGACGCTGTTCCCCTGCTGCAGCGACGACTGCGCGCATGGGGGCGCGCCAAGATCGCCCGCTTGCAGACGACCTACTTCGATACCGCCGACCTGCTGCTGGCGCGCCATGCGATGGCGCTGCGCTTGCGCCGCGATGCCACGCGCTGGGTGCAGACGCTCAAGACCGGTGCGGCGCAAGGCGCGTTCTCGTCACGCGGCGAATGGGAGGCCACCGTCCCCGCCGCGCGGCTGCAGTTGGGCCGCTTGCGTCAAACACCCTTGCCGGCACTGCTGCGCGAGGCTGGCAATCCGCCGTTGTTGCCGATCTTCATCACCCGTTTCGCGCGCGCCAGCCGGGTGATCGAGTGGGGCGCGTCGCGGGTCGAGGTCGCCCTCGATCGCGGCGCCGTGGTCGTCGGCGCCGGCCGGCGCGCGCGCAGGGTGCCCTTGCTCGAACTCGAACTGGAACTCAAGCACGGTCATCCGCGTGCGCTGTTCGACCTTGCGCGGCAGTTGATGGAGGGTGACGACGACACGGCATCGCTGCCGCTGCTGCCGTTTGCCGAGTCCAAGGCGGCGCGGGGCTATCGGCTGCTCGCTGACGGTACGACGCCACCACTCAAGGCTGGCGCGAGCCGGTTCGTGGCGTCGCTGCGCGCGGGTCAATCGGCGCAACGCGCGCTTCGGCATGTGATGGCGGTGGGTACCGACCTCGTCCTCGCCAACACGCAATCCTGGATGGAGTCTGGCGATCCGGAGAGCATCCACCAGGCGCGGGTGGCGCTGCGGCGGATGCGATCGGCGCTGCGGCTGTGGCGTGCGCACGCCAACTTTCCCAAGCGGCTCGCGCTTGAACTGCAATGGATCTCGCGCGCACTGGGCGAGGTGCGCGATGCCGACGTGTTTGCCTTGGAGACGCTGCCGGCGATGTTGGGCCAAGCCGGGATGACCGCGGCCGCGATGTCCGAACTGGTCGCGCAGGCGCAGGCGAGGCGTGAACAGGCGCATCGCGCGCTGCGCATCACGTTGACCAGCGGCCGCCACGCGCACCTGGCGCTGCGACTGCTCGCCTGGGCAGCCGTCAAACCGCGCAAGCGATCGGCAAGCAAGCGGGCGCCCCTGCGCACATTGGCGCCGCGCGATCTGGCGCGCGCCCACGCCAAGCTGCTCAACGCGGCACGGTTCTTCTCCGCCCAGAGCGTGGAACGGCGCCATCGCGTGCGCATTCTCGCCAAGCGGCTGCGCTATGCGCTCGATCTGTATGCCGTGGCGCTGCCTGGTGACGCGACTGCGAAGTTCAGTACGTGCCTGGCGGCACTGCAGGATGTGCTGGGCGAGTTGAACGACATCAGCGTCGCGATTGCAGCCCTTGCAGGCACCGCGGCCGCCGATGGCGTTGCGCCTGCTCTGCGTGAGACGGAGCAGCTGCGAATCAGCGCCGCCGAGAGCGCGCTGGAGGCTTTGGCGCAGACGCCGATGCCGTGGACTTAGGTACAACGACGAAGCGCTGACCGCGTTGGCCGAACTGTGACGCTGGTCACCCGCCGGTCCTTTTGTCTTATACCCCTGGGGGTATCTGCTCTATCGTTGCCGTCGTTCCGTTCGACACGTGGATGACGATTCATGCAACGACGTCTGTTCCTGGCTGCCGCCGTGCTGCCGATGGCCGTGATGACGAGCGCCCTGGCGGCACCGGGGGTGGCCTCGCCGGCCCCTGCTGCGCAAGGCGCGGCAGGCCGCGCCGGCGCGCTGGCCACCGGCCTGGTCAGCGTGCGCGAGGTGCAGGACGTGTATGCCGCCGACGCCGTGATCGAGGCGCTGCGGCAGGCCACCGTGTCGGCCCAGATTGCCGGCAACGTCACGCAGTTCTATGTCGACGCCGGAGACCGCGTGCGCCGCGGCCAGGTGCTGGCGCGGATCGACACGCGCGACACCGATGCACAGGTCAACGCCGGCCGTGCCGGTGTGGCGCAGGCCGATGCCGCAATGAACCAGGCGAAGCTCAACTTCGACCGGACCCAGAGCCTGGTCAAGCAGGGCTTCATCAGCCAGGCCGCGCTCGACAAAGCCGATGCGGACCTCAAGTCCGCCCAGGCCGCGCTCGACGTTGCGCGCGCGGGAAGCACCCAGGCCGTCACCGCCCGCAGCTTTGCCGAGCTGCGTGCGCCGATCGACGGCGTGGTCTCGCAGCGCTTGATGGAACTGGGCGAGCTGGCGGCGCCGGGCAAGCCGGTGCTGATGCTGCACGACCCGTCGCAGCTGCGCGCGGTCGGCGCGGTGCCGCAGTTCGTACTGCCGAAGCTTGCTGCTGCCCGCGCAGCCGCACCTGCGATGACGGCCCAGGTCGAACTGCCCTCGCTTGGACGCCACCTGACCGCCAGTCGCCTGACCGTCTTGCCGACTTCGGATGCGCGCTTGTTGTCGACGGTCGTGCGCGCTGATCTGGGCGACGCAGCCACCATCGGCCTGGTGCCCGGCACCGCGGCCAAGATCCTGCTGCCGGTGGGCCAGGCGAAAAAGCTCGTGATGCCGGCAGCTGCGGTGCTGCGTCGGGGTGAATTGGTGGGCGCCTACGTCATCGGTGCCGATGGCCGGCCGCAGTTGCGCCAGATCCGCGTGGGCGAGCCGGTGGCTGATGGCCTGGTCGAGGTGCTGGCAGGCGTGGCCGACGGCGAGCGCGTTGCACTCGATCCGCTGGCCGCTGCTGGAGCGTTGCGATGACGACGCCCGCCGACGGCGCCGCCGCGCTCGGCGTGTCGGGCCGCATAGCGCGTGCGTTCCTCACCTCGCAGATCACGCCGCTGCTGGCGATCGTCGGCCTGCTGCTCGGCCTGTTCGCGGTGCTGGTGACGCCCAAGGAAGAAGAGCCGCAGATCAACGTCACCATGGCGAACGTGATGATCGCGTTCCCGGGGGCGTCGAGTGTCGACGTACACAACCTGGTGAGCGTGCCGGCCGAGCAGGTGCTGTCGCAGATCACCGGCATCGAGCACGTGTACTCGGTGTCGCGGCCTGGCTTGTCGGTACTGACCGTGCAGTTCAAGGTCGGCGAGGACCGCATTGCCGCGCTGGTGCGCCTGCACGACACGCTGCAGGCCAACAGCGACTGGTTGCCGGCGCATCTGGGCGTGCAGCCACCGCTCGTCAAGCCGCGTGGGATCGATGACGTGCCGATCGTCTCGCTGACGCTGCATGACCGCCGCAACACCTCATCCGCCGCCGATCTGCAGAAGATCGCGCACGCGCTGGAGATCGAACTCAAGCGGGTGCCGGGCACGCGCGAGGTCACCACGCTCGGGGGACCTGACCAGGTGGTGCGGGTCACGCTCGACCCCGAGAAGATGGCGGCGCAGCGGATCACGGTGACCGACATCGAACGCGCGCTGCGGGCGACCAATGCATCGGCCACCGCGGGGCACCTGACCAGCGGCAACCGCACGGTCGACGTGCGTGCCGGCGAGTTCTTTCACTCGGCCGATGACGTCGCCCGCCTGGTGATCGCGGTGCGCGCCTCCGGCAGCACGGGGCACGACCGGCGGCCGGTGTTCCTGTCGGACGTCGCCACGGTCACGGCCGGCGCCGATGTGCCCACGACGTACGTGTGGCATGGGCAGGTCAGCGAGGCCAACGGTGAGCGCCGCTATGTGGAGACGCCGGCGGTGACGATAGCGATCTCCAAGAAGGGCGGCGAGAACGCCTCTACCGTGGCCGACGGCGTGGTGGCCCGTGCGCAGCAACTGCGCGGCGTCCTGGTGCCCGAAGACATCGCGGTCGAGGTCACGCGCAACTACGGCGACACCGCGCGCGACAAGGCCAATTCGCTGATCAAGAAGCTCATCTTCGCCACGCTGTCGGTGGTGGCGCTGGTGTGGGCGGCCCTGGGCCGGCGCGAGGCGGTGGTGGTCGGGCTGGCGGTCGTGTTGACGCTGGCGGCCACGCTGTTCGCCTCGTGGGCCTGGGGCTTCACGCTGAACCGAGTCTCGCTGTTCGCGCTGATCTTCTCGATCGGCATCCTGGTGGACGACGCGATCGTCGTGGTTGAGAACATCCACCGACGCGCGCAGTTCGATCACGCCCCGGCCGAGGAGATGATCCCGCGCGCGGTCGACGAAGTCGGCGGCCCCACCATCCTCGCCACGCTGACCGTGATCGCAGCGCTGCTGCCGATGGCCTTCGTCTCCGGGTTGATGGGCCCGTACATGGCGCCGATCCCGATCAACTCCTCGATGGGGATGCTGTTGTCGCTGGCGATCGCCTTCGTCGTCACGCCCTGGCTGGCCCTGCGCCTGGTGGCGCGCAAGCACGGCAGCCATGCGCCGGCCAGCGTCGACAAGGTCACGCAGTGGCTGCACGCGCACTTCACCTGGGTGATGAGCCCCATGCTGCGTGGTCGCGCCGGCCGCGGTCGGCGGGCACTGCTGTGGCTGGGCATCGCGCTGGCGATCGCGCTGTCGGTGGCGCTGGTGCCGCTGCAGGCGGTGGTGATGAAGATGCTGCCGTTCGACAACAAGAGCGAGTTCCAGGTGGTGGTCGACATGCCCACCGGCACCGCGGTGGAGAAAACCGCCGCCGTGCTGCGCGACCTCGCGGCCGAGGTGGCCAAGCTGCCGGAGGTGGCCACCGTGCAGGCCTACGCCGGGCTGGCGGCGCCGATCAATTTCAACGGCCTGGTGCGCCAGTACTACCTGCGCAGCGGCGGTGAAGTGGGCGACCTGCAGGTCAATCTGGTCGACAAGGCGCATCGCGACCGCAAGAGCCACGAGATCGCCCAGGCGGCGGTGCCGGCGCTGCAGGCGATCGCCCGCCGGCACGGCGCCGACCTCAAGGTGGTCGAGGTGCCGCCGGGGCCGCCGGTGCTGTCGCCGCTGGTGGCCGAGATCTACGGTCCCGACTACGAATCGACGATCAAGCTGGCGCGTCAGGTGCGCCAGGTGTTCGAGCAGACCGAAGACATTGTTGCCATCGACGACACCACGCTGGATGCGGCCGAACGCATCGTGCTGCGGGTCGATGCTGCCAAGGCGGCGCTGTACGGCATCCCGGTGGCTGAGGTGGCGCGCACCGCGCGCCTGGCGCTGGCTGGCGAGGACATCACGCCGCTGCACGATGGTCACAGCAAGTACGCGGTGCCGGTGCGGGTGGGGCTGGCGTCGTCGCAGCAGGGTCGGCTCGACCACGTGCTCAAGCTGCGCCTGCGCGGCCAGGACCTGGGCGGCCAGACCTACGAGGTCGCGCTCTCGGATCTGGTCACGGCGGTCACGTTGCCGGCCGAGCCGGTGATCTATCGCAAGGACCTGCAGCCGGTGGTCTATGTGATGGGTGATGTCGCCGGCGGCCCGGGCAAGACCGATTCGCCGCTGTACGGCATGTTCGCGCTGCGCGAAGGCATCGCCAAGATCGCCACGCCCAGCGGCCTGCCGCTGGCGGAGTACTGGATCTCGCAACCGCAGGACCGCTTCACGTCGTTCGGCCTGAAATGGGACGGCGAATGGCAGATCACCTACGAGACGTTTCGCGACATGGGCATCGCCTATGGCGTCGGCCTGATCCTGATCTACCTGCTGGTGGTCGCGCAGTTTCGCTCGTATCTCACGCCGCTGATCATCATGGCGCCGATCCCGCTGACCATCATCGGCGTGCTGCCGGGCCATGCGCTGTTCGGCGCCCAGTTCACCGCGACCTCGATGATCGGCATGATCGCGCTGGCCGGCATCATCGTGCGCAACTCCATCCTGCTGGTGGACTTCATGCACCAGCGGCTGCGCGAAGGCGCTAGCTTCGAGCAGGCCACCATCGATGCCGCTGCCACCCGCGCCAAGCCGATCGTGCTGACGGCGGTCGCGGCGATGCTGGGCGCGGTGTTCATCCTCGACGACCCGATCTTCAACGGCCTGGCGATCAGCCTGCTGTTCGGCATCTTCGTCTCCACCGTGCTGACGCTGGTGGTGATCCCGGTCCTGTACTACGCCGCCAACTACCGCCGCATGGCGCGCGCGGGAGCACAGCCCGCAGCCGCGGCCGATGCATTGCCCGCCTGATCCTTGATCCCTTCACACCGGAGAACTGAAATGACCGTCGACCGACTGATCCGCATCTTTGCCGGCAGTTTCATCCTGCTTTCGCTCGCGCTCGGTGTGCAGGCGAGCCCGCTGTTCGTGTCGCCCTGGTGGCTGGCGTTCACCGCCTTCGTCGGCGCCAACCTGCTGCAATTTGGCTTCACCAACGTCTGCCCGCTCGGCTGGATCCTAAAGAAGCTGGGCGTGCCCGAGACGCGCGTGGCGTGCTGAGTGGCCATGGCAAGGACCCCGTGTGTGGTTGACCCGGACGCCGCCGAGGCGACGGCGGCGCGGCGTGCGCTCGTGGTGCGGCTCAAGCGGGTCGAAGGCCAGTTGCGCGGCGTGCAGGCGATGATCGAGACGGGCGACGACTGCGAGGCCGTCGCGCAGCAGTTGTCAGCCGCACGCAAGGCGCTCGACAAGGCGTTCTTCGAGTTGCTGGCCTGTGCCATCGAGCACCCGCAGTTTTCGGTCGGCCGCAAGGCCGGCCGTGGTGCCGCCGCGAACGAAGGTCACGATGTACGCGTCCAGCGCATTGCGCGGGCGCTCGCGAAGTTCGCCTGATCGACAGGCGCGGCGTCAGGCCTGCGACAGACCCACGGCCAGCGCGTCGCGCGCACCGGGCCAG
Source organism: Burkholderiaceae bacterium (assembly GCA_022843955.1). Classification (GTDB taxonomy): domain Bacteria; phylum Pseudomonadota; class Gammaproteobacteria; order Burkholderiales; family Burkholderiaceae_F; genus JALHMQ01. The sequence goes on along the minus strand of JALHMQ010000042.1, from coordinate 16,101 downwards.
GGCAGGGTGGATTGCCGCGTCGGCGGTGGTGCATGACACGGGCGCACGGCAGAGCCCTGGGCGAAGCGATAACCGGCCAGCGTCGCCAGCTGCTTCTGCCGCTCGCTCTCGATCCCGGCCACGATCAGCCAGTCGACGTTGAGCCCGGCGGCACGCGCCTCCAGCAGTGAGTCCTGCCAGAACTCCAGGCGCTGCGACTGCGGCGCCAGCACCTTGGCGAAGTCCGGGCGCACGAAGTCGATCGCCTTCATCTCCATGCCGATGCGCGATGCGGTGAGCCGGTAGCCCACCGGGATCTGCTGCGTGCGCAGCCAGTCGAGCAGGCTCTGCACGCGGTACGGGGAGCGGATGCGCTCGACCTGCCCCCGCACCAGGATCGACATCCGGTGGCACAGCAGCTGGTGAGCATCGATCGTCTCGGTCACCAGGTCGAGACAGCGCTCGATCGTGCCGAAGGACAGCGTGACGGCGACGTGGTCCGCCAGCTCTTCCTCCAGCATGGCGAAGCCCTTGCTCAGCGCGCCGAGCTGAATGCGCGCCCGCTGCATCGTGCCGGGCTGCATCCCCTCGGTCCAGACATAGAGCTCGTCGAACCAGCGTTCGCGCGTGGCCAGGTCGCGCGTTGGCCAGACGATCGCGCGCACCCGGGTCTCCACCGAAGCGGCGGCGGACGAGGCGGGATTGGACGGAGGCTGCTTGGACGGCATGGTGTGGGTGGCGTGCTGCGTGTCTGGCGTGCCGCCGATTCGGATGGTGCAACGGTCAGCGCGCGGCCGACAAGCGCCGATTCGCGCCCGTCGCGGCGCGCGCAACACGGGTGGGCCGCATAGTCAGTCGGCGGGGCGTGGCTGGCCGTAATGGCGGAACTTGTCGATCACCCGCTGCATCTCGTCGTCAGGCAAGCGAGGCGGCTCGCCAAGGGCGCGGGCGTGGAGGTAGATCCGAGCCAGGTGCTCCACCTCGGTGGCGAGCGTCAGCGCCGCTGCCAACGATGCCCCGCAGGCAACTACGCCATGGTGGGCGAGCAGGCAGGCGCGTCGGTCGGCCAGCGCGGCGAGCGCATGGTCGGACAGGTCCTGGGTGCCGAACGTGGCGTAAGGCGCGCAGCGAATGTCGCGGCCGCCGGCCGCCGCGACCATGTAGTGAAACGGCGGCAGGCCCACCCCGTGGCACGCCAGCGCGGTGGCTGCTGGCGAGTGGGTGTGGACGATCGCCGCGAACTCGGGGCGCGTGTGCAGGATGTCGCGGTGGAAGCGCCACTCCGACGACGGCGCCATGCGACCGACCGCCCGGGCATCGGACAGGCGCATGAAGACCAGCGCGTCGGCCGTCAGCGCCTCGTAGGGCACGCCGGTGGGCGTGATCAGAAAGCCGTCGTGCGCCCCGCGTCGGCAGCGCACCGACACGTTGCCGGCCTGATTGGCGTTGATGCCCGAGGCGTTCATCGCCGCCGCGGTGGCGATCACCTGCAGGCGCAGCGCGGTGGCGTCTTCCGGCGTCTCGGTCGTCATGCCGCCTCGCGCCGGCTGGTCACCGTGGGTGTGTCGTTGAACAGCGCACGCAACTGCGCCGGTGCGGCGACGCCGTGCTCGGTGATGATGCCGGTGACGAGGCGCGCCGGCGTGACGTCGAACGCCGGGTTGGCGACGCGCGTCTCGTCGCCCGCAATGCGGACCCGGGTCGGCGCACCGGCGTCGTCGCGCCCGGTAACGATGCGCACCTCGTCGCCCGCACGATCCTCGATCGGGATGGCCGCGCCGTCGTCGATCGTCCAGTCGATCGTCGGCGATGGCACGGCCACATAGAACGGCACACCGTTGTCGTGGGCGGCCAAGGCCTTCAGGTAGGTGCCGATCTTGTTGCAGACATCGCCCCGTGCGGTGACGCGGTCGGCACCGACGATCGCCAGATCCACCTGGCCGTGCTGCATCAGGTGGCCGCCGGCGTTATCGACGATCAACGTGTGCGGCACGCCGTGAGCGGCCAGTTCCCACGCGGTCAAAAGCCCCTGGTTGCGCGGGCGGGTCTCGTCGACCCAGACGTGCAGCGGCACGCCGGCGTCGTGCGCCTGGTAGATCGCGCTCAACGCGGTGCCGTAGTCGACCGTGGCGATCCAGCCGGCATTGCAGTGGGTCAGCACGTTGACCGGTCGCTGCAGGCGGCGATGCGCTTCGGCGATCAGCGTTGCGCCGTGGGCGCCGAGTGCGCGGTTCAGCGCAACGTCTTCTTCGGCAATGCGGCCAGCTTCGGCCCAGGCGGTCGCCGCGCGCGCGGTGGGTGGCAACGGCACGACCGCCGCCTGCATGCGGTCCAGCGCCCAGCGCAGATTCACGGCAGTGGGGCGTGCCTCGTTCAGTGTGCGATGCGCTGTTGAGAGCGCGGCGTCCGACACGTCATCGCGCAGCGCAAGCGCGAGCCCATAGGCGCCGGCCACGCCGATCAGCGGCGCGCCGCGCACCTGCATGGAAGCGATCGCCGCCACCATCTGCGCGGCCGATCCAATTCGACGATGCACGACGGCGAAGGGCAGGCAGGTCTGGTCGATGATGCCGACCACCGGTGCGGCCGGGTCGTCGCGCACTTCCCACAGCGATCGAGTCAGGATGCCATCGATCTTCATGATTGCGCCTTCAGATCATGCGCCGCGCGACGCGGGGCCTGTGCCGCCGAGGGTGGCAGCGACCGGCCGCGCGGCAGCGCGCGACGATCGCAGCGCGAGCATGTTGCCGCCGACGGCGAGTGCAATGCCGACAAACGTCGCGAAGCGCCAGTGGTAGCCCTCGAACATGGCCGAGATGAGCAGGGCGACGATGGTCGACATCACGCCCACATAGGCGGCACGCGCCGGCCCGATCTTGCCGAGCAGGCTGTAGTACGCCCCGAATGCCAGCGCCGACCCAGCCAACGCCAGATAGGCAAGCGACAGTGCGAATGGCAGCGACCAGTCGATGACGAGTGGTTGGCCGGCAATCAGCACCGCGGTCCACGCCGCCAGCGCGCCCCAGGTCATGCCCAGGCCGAGCGGCGCCCAGCCCTTGACGCCCGCGCCTTGCGCGCGCGCCATGCCGATGTTGGACAGGCAACTTGCCAGCACCGCGCCCGCCGTCAGTGCGGCGCCGATGACCAGCGGACCGTCGGTCTGCAGGCGCGCGAACTCCGGCCAGAAGATGAGTGCGATGCCCAGCAGACCGAGCGCGCCGCCGGCAGCCACGCGGCGCGACATCGGCGTCCCGAGCAGAGTGCGCGCGAGCAGCATGTTGACCAGCGGCGCCGCGGCATAGCCGACCGCCACCAGGCCGGAGACGATGAAGCGCTCGGCGTGATAGACAAACAGATAGCTGACACAGAAGCCGAGCACGCCCACCAGTGCCAGCAGGGCATGCATGCGCAGCGACTGTCGCAATGGAATGCTGCGCGCGACACACCAGCCGAGCACGGCCGCAGCGGCGATCGAAAAGCGCAGCGCGACGCCGATCTCCGGTGTGGTCGCGTGGAGTTGAAAAGTGATGACAATCCAGGTCGTACCCCAGATGCCGACGGTGACGATGAACAGGCTGACGGGTGTCATGGGGCTGATTGTGGCCGCCCGCGGTCAGGCGGCGACCCTGAAAGCGCAAGGCAGGAAGACAGGCGCGGCGCGAGGGGTTGATTCAGCCATGTTGAAACACCCATTCGAGCAGTGCATCGATCGCCGGTTGCCCCGCCCCCGCAGTGGGATGGTTGATGATGCAGACCACGACATAGCGGCGCCCGCTCAGCGCGTGCACGTAGCCACCAATGGCGCGCACGTCGGCCAGCAGGCCAGACTTGATGTGCGCATTGCCGGCGGCGCCGTTGCGGCGCTTCATCGTGCCGTCCACGCCGACCAGTGGGAGAGAACTCACGAACTCGGGCATCAGCGGGCTGGCGAAGGCGTGCGCCAGCAAGCGAGTCAGGCTGGCGGGCGAGATGCGCTCCACCCGCGACAGGCCGGCGCCGTTTTCGAGCACCAATTCCGGCATGTCCATGCTGCGGTTGGCGAGCCAGTTGCGGATCGCGCGATTGGCGTTCTCGGTGGTGCCCGGCGCACGCGCCGATTCGCCACCGAGCGTGAGGAACAACTGGCGCGTCATCACGTTGTTGCTGAACTTGTTGATGTCGCGGATCAGCAGGGCGAGCGGCTCCGACTCGTGCAGCGCAATCCGGCGTGCGTCCAGCGGCACGGGCGCGTCGCGCACCGTGCCGGACCACACGCCGCCGGTGCCTTCCCACAGCGCGCGAAACACCGCGCCGAAGTACCGGGTGTGGTCCAGCACGCTCACGTGCCACAGGCGCTCGCCGCAAGCCAGAGGAAAGCCGCCACGGAACTGCGGCGCCATCGGATCGGCGAAGTCGCCCTGCAGGCGGGCGCGCCAGTCGCCGCACGGACCGTCGACGCCGCGCACCAGCGCCGGCGCCTTCAGTCCCGCCAAGGCGGGCGTGACGATCACGCGCGCGCTCTTGGTCTCCGGGTCAGGCACGAAGCCGAAGGTCACCGACTTGTAGTTGAGCAGGAGCGCGTCGGGACCGGCGTTGTAGGGGCGCAGGCCTTCGCCATCGAAGGCGGCCGGATCGGTCGGTGCGACCGCGAATGCCGCCTTGTCGAGCAGGATGTCGCCGCGGATCTCGCGGATGCCGTAGCTGCGGATGCGCTGGGTCAGCAGCCACAGGTGCTCGATGACGAGCTTCGGGTCACCGCTGCCGCGCAGCGCGAGGTCGCCGTCGAGCACGTCGCGGCGCAGGGCGCCGGCGGCAAATGCTTCTGTTTTCCAAGTGTAGGCCGGGCCGAGCAGGCTCAGCGCGGCATAGGTCGTGACGAGCTTCATCGTCGATGCCGGGTTCATCGGCATCGCTTCGTTCAGGCTCATCGACGGTGGACCGGCCTGGCCAGCGCCGGGGCCGAGCGGCTGGATCACCATGCCCACGGCCGACAATGGAACGTTGGAAGCGCGCAACGCCGCGACGAACGGCTCCGGCAGAGCCCGCGGCGCCGGGTTGAGCGGCTCCTGCGCCTGAGCGAGGCCCAACCATCCGCTCGACAGCAGCGCAACAAGTGCTCCGCGCCGCAGCCAAGGGAAGTGCGGGCGCCGCGGTGTCGGCCCCAGGTAATCCCGGCCATCCCTTCGGACGATCGGCAGCGGCGCCGGGGTTAGGTCGTTAGTCCGATAGTGGGTCCGACGGGAAGCCCCTAGTCTCCATCGAACCGAGCGATACGGAACGCGCATCGAGCGGGCAACCGGGTGGTCGGTCGCACGTGATGCGCTCGGTCGGCGCAACGAGCGTGTCAAGAGCTGCTGCGGCAGCGAAGCGAGAAACAAGATGAGAGGGGAAAGCACGATGCGAAGCTTACTGGCAGGCGCTGCGATTGCCGCTTTGGCCGCATGTGGCGGCGGTGACAAGTCATCGGATCCGGCGCCGGTCGCCGGGCAGTCGACCCGGCCCGCCAGTGATGCGGAGGCGGTTCGCTTCCTGCAGCAGGCGACTTTCGGCGCGACGCCGGCGGACATCGCCCGCGTGAAGGAAATCGGCTACGAGAACTGGATCAACGAACAGTTCGCTTTGCCGCGCAATAGCCACCTCGAGTTCCTGACACGCCAGGTACCGCTGCCGATCCCGGCCAACACCACGGTGTCGAGCGCGCCGTTGTACTACTCGTTCTGGCGCCAGGCGATTTCCGCGCCGGATCAATTGCGCCAGCGCACGACGTTCTCGCTGTCGCAGATCGTCGTCACCTCGGCCGCCGAGGCGCAGCTGTCAAACGATGCCGACGATGCGCACGGCCTGGCCGCGCACCTCGACATCCTCAGCGAGCATGCCTTCGGCAACTACCGCGACATCCTGCAATCGGTCTCGACCCATCCGACGATGGGGACCTACCTGACGTCGCTCAGCAACCGCGGTGACAACGGCCGCACGCCCGACGAGAACTATGCGCGCGAGGTGATGCAGTTGTTCACCATCGGTCTGTTCGAACTGAACATGGACGGCACCCAGAAGACGGTCAACGGCCAGCCGGTCGAGACCTACGATATGGACGACATCCGCAACCTGGCCAAGGTTTTCACCGGCTGGAGTTGGGGCAACCAGGGCACGGCCGACCCCAGCAACAACCGCTTCTTCGGCAACGCCGCTGCGCGCGATCCGATGCGGCGCGTGATTCCGATGCAGTTCTATCCGCAGTACCACTCGCCCGACGCCAAGACCTTCCTGTCGGTCACGATTCCTGCCGGCACCAACGGCACGCAGGCGATGCGCACCTCGCTCGACACGCTGTTCGCCCATCCGAACGTGGCACCTTTCATCGGCAAGCAGTTCATCCAGCGTATGGTCACGAGCAATCCGTCCTCGGCATATGTTCAGGCCGTGTCCCAGGCGTTTGCCAGTGGCAGCTTCACCTCCCCCGGCACCAACCGTAGCTTCGGCAGCGGTCAGCGCGGCGACCTGCGTGCTGTCGTCGCAGCCACGTTGCTTCACCCCGAAGCGCGCGCTGCCGGTGCCGCGACCGACTCTGGCAAGCTGCGCGAGCCGATCCTGCGAGTGACAACGATGCTGCGCGCGTTCGAGGCAACGTCGCAGACCGGCAACTGGCGTATCGGTGACACGGATACAACGCTGTTCCAGACGCCGATGAAAGCGCCGACGGTGTTCAACTTCTTCCGGCCCGGCTATGTGCCGCCCAATACGACGATCGCCTCGACGCCTGGGTTAGTGGCGCCAGAGTTCCAGATCGCGCATGAAGTGTCGGTCGCAACCTATGCCAACACACTGCAGAACTGGGTACCCAACGGTCTCGGCCAAGTGCCCACCGGCAGCGGACTCACTGGCAACGATGTGCGGGCGCAGTACACCGCGGCCCGGGCTCTCTCCACCAATCCGGATCAGCTCGCGGACCACATCAATCTGATGCTGACCGCCAATTCGATGGAGCCGGCCACCCGCAATGCGGTGCGCGATGCCATCGCCTCGGTGTCGGCCACCGGAACCAACGCAGCGGCAAACCGGGTCAACCTCGGCGTCTTCATGACGATGATGGCGCCCGAGTTCCTGGTGCAGAAATAGCAGACGCGGACTTCAGGAGCAATCACATGACTCAAAACGCTTCCCGCCGCGAATTCCTGCGGATCGCCTCCACCGTCGGCGCAGTTGCCGGCTCGGCCACGCCTTGGGCGTTGAACCTCGCTGGCATTGGTGCCGCGGCGGCGCAATCGGCGCCATCCGACTACAAGGCGCTGGTGTGCATCTTCCTGTTCGGCGGCAACGATCATTCCAATACGATCGTTCCGTTCGATGCTGCCAGCTATGCCGCCTACGAGATGGGCCGCCGGCAGGCGGGCGTAGCTGGCACCAGCCTGGCGCTGCCGCAGGCCTCCCTGCTGCAGCTGAACGCGACGACGCCGTCAGCCAATCCGTCCATGTCGGGTCGTTCGATCGCGATGCGGGCGGAAATGACGGGCTTGAAGGCGCTCTATGACCAGGGCCGTGCAGCGGTGCTCACCAACGTCGGCCCGCTTGTGGTGCCGACCACGATGGCCCAGTACCGCGGGCGCCAGGTGCCGTTGCCGATGGGCCTGTTCTCCCACAACGACCAGCAGTCGACCTGGATGGCGGGTGCGCGCGAAGGCGCCCGCGTTGGCTATGGCGGCCTACTGGGTGACATGTTCGGCAGCAGCAACCAGTTCCAGAACTTCACCTGCATGTCGGCCAGCGGAACGTCGGTGTTCCTGTCCGGGCGCAGCACCGCGCAGATGCAGATCGGCAACAACGGCGGCGTGCAGATCAACGCGCTCACGAACCAGACTCTCTTCGGCGGCCAGAACGTCGGCACTGCGATGCGTACGCTGATGACCAGCGATCGCGGCAACACGCTCGAGAAGGACTACAACACCATCAATCGGCGTGCCGCAGATGCCGCCGCTGCCCTCAACAGCGCGCTGACGAACTTCCCCGCCACCGCGGCGCCGTTCAATGCCTTCCCGAATACCGGGCTCGGCAACCAGTTGCGCAACGTGGCGCGGATCATTGCTGCACGCGGCCCCCTGGGTGCGCGGCGCCAAGTGTTCTTCGCCAGTATCGGCGGCTTCGACCAGCACAGCGGACTCGTGGCCGGTCATGGCAATCTGTGGGCACAGATTTCCAACGCGATGTCAGCTTTCTATGCCGCGATGTCCGATCCGTCGCTCAACCTCGCCAGCAACGTGACTGCCTTTACGGCATCGGACTTCGGACGCACGCTCGACTCCAACGGCCAAGGCTCCGACCACTCCTGGGGCGCGCACCACCTCATCATGGGCGGTGCGGTGCGCGGGGGTGAGACCTACGGCGTCTGGCCGGAGACCGCGCTGCGCGGACCGAATGACGTGGGTCGCGGCAGCCTGTTGCCGACCACCTCGGTCGAGCAATATGCCGGGACGCTGGCCAAGTGGTTCGGTGTGCCTGAATCCAGCATGGCCGACGTGGTGCCGCGCGCTGCCAACTGGAGCACCATGGACCTGGGCTTCATGAACGCCGCCTAGTCGGGCAGAAGGTCAGCATCAAAGCAAACGGCGCACTGCAAGTGCGCCGTTTGCTTTTGAGAAAGCGGCTGGGGTCAGCGGTTGAGCACACTGGCCAGCCGGCGGCGGTAACCGGCCACCGTTGCCGGCTGGTCGCCCATCAGTTCGAACACCGCAAGAACCGACTTGCGGCCGATGTCGTCGCTGAAGCTGCGGTCGCGCGCGGCAATCTCTAGCAGTTGCTCCAGTGCTGGCTCGTAGTCAGCACGGGCGATCAGCAGGTTCGCCAAGTCCAGCCGCGCCTGCAAGTCGGCCGCATCGGCGACAACGCGGGCCTGCAGCGTGTCTCGCTGCGGCAGATCGGCCGCGCGCGTGAGACTGTCGCAGCGAGTGCGCAACGCGCGATGCCGGCCTTCGGTCTGTGCGGTCCGGCCCACGGCATCGAGTGCGGCTCGTGCCTCGGCCAGATTCGCCGCTACCGTGTCCGCAGGTCCGCTGGAACACTGGTCGAGCAGCGCGCCGGCGAGATCCCAGCGCGCGGCGTCATTGGCAGGATTGAGCGCGAGCGCAGCACGCAACGCGACAATGGCGGCGTGCCGATCTCCGCCCGCAAGCAGTTCCAGCGCCTTGTGGCGTTCGATCTCGCTTGGATTGGGCAGCAACGCATCGATGAAGGCACGAAGCTGAGATTCGGGCAAGGCACCGACGAAAGCGTTCACCGGCTGGCCGTCGACGAATGCGACGACGTAGGGAATGCTGCGCACGTTGAACTGTGCCGCCAGTTCTGCATGTTTGTCCGAGTTGACCTTGACCAGCCGGAAGCGGCCGGCATAGGCGGCCTCCAGTTTCTCGAGCAGCGGCCCGAGGGCGCGGCAGGGCCCGCACCAGGGCGCCCAGAAGTCCACCAACACCGGCTGCTGGTGAGAGGCGTCGATCACGTCGATCTGAAACGTTGCCTCGGTTGAGTCGAGCATGCTGAAGTTCCTCCGACCGATTACATGGGGCCAGCAGGACCGACTGCAAGGACGCCCTGGCGGGCCAAACGAACGGTTCGGGAATGGGTCAGTGCGTCAACTGCAGCATGCCCAGGCCGGCTTTGCGATGTGACCCAAAGCCCTTCACGAGCCGACGACGCAGCGCAGTGGCATCGGTCACTTCGAGCGCGCCTTCGATCACTGCGTGCACCAGCTTGTAATTGGCGCTGCGGTGGCTGAACCGCATGGTGGCGAGCGCGATGTCGGCCATCAGCGGCTTGAAGCCGAAGGCCTCGGCATTCCCCGAGAACCAGGCATGAACGAGCGACTCCGACTCGAAGGCCACCACCCGCTTTTCTCCGCTTTCGACGTACTCCTGGCCGGCGCAAACGGGGAGGGTGAAGCGGTACATCAGGCCTTCGGCCAGTTGCACCACTTCTCGCTTGGGCTCCAGTGCGCTGGTCGCGCCCTCGGGCCACTTCTGCCACGGTTCGAGCGAGCGAACCCAGAACCGTCCGGGTACGGCACTGTCGAGCCGAAACAGAAACTGGCCTTCGCCGGCCTTGCTGCCGAACGTATCCGCTAGACGTGCATGTGCGGTCACCGGGTCGGTATCCGCTGGGAACATGACCGCCGCCTCAAACAACTCCAGTTGAGGAATGTCCAGCCGCGTGAAGCTGAGCACGGAGTGCAGGAAGCCGCTCGAGCTGCGGCTGGTGTCAGCAGTGCTGCGATTCGACACGAAGGGTCCAGGCAAAGGAAAAGCGGCTGCGATCACGACGGGTCCTGTCTGAACGGTGAGAACCACCTCGCAGATCGACCGTCAGTAGGCGTCTATGAATAACCCGCCCGCGGTAGTCCGCAAATCCCGCTGCGAGGTTAGTCCTTGCTCATGTGTCAAACCGCGTGATCCTTAGGGACCGCCGCGGTGAGCGCTGTCGCGCGGGCATAGCCAGAAAAGAACAAAAGTACGGTGTCGACTTGAAGCCAGTCCATAACGCCCATACAATTAGCACTCGTTCGGGATGAGTGCTAACACTGCGCGGCTGGTGAATACCGTCAGCCGGTGGGTTTTGGCACTTTCATCGCGGCATGTAGCGGGGGCCTTCCCCACCTCATTAGTTCCTGTCTCGTGATCCGAGACATTCCAGTCATCGAAGGAGACCTTATGAAAATTCGTCCGTTGCACGATCGGGTGATCGTCAAGCGCCTGGACAACGAGCGCAAGACCGCCTCCGGCATCGTCATTCCCGAGAATGCTGCCGAGAAACCCGACCAGGGCGAAGTCGTGGCTGTCGGCCCCGGCAAGCGCGACGACAACGGCAAGCTGATCGCCGTCGACGTCAAGGTTGGCGACAAGGTGCTGTTCGGCAAGTACGCCGGCCAGACCGTCAAGGTTGATGGCGAGGAACTGCTCGTCATGCGTGAAGAAGACCTGATGGGCGTGATCGCCTAAGTCTTCGTCCGCAGCCTCCCCACCACTGATTCAGGAGTTCACAGATGGCAGCCAAGCAAGTCTTTTTCGGCGATGACGCACGTCATCGCATGGTCCGCGGCGTCAACATTCTCGCCAACGCGGTCAAGGTCACCCTCGGTCCCAAGGGCCGCAACGTCGTGCTCGAGCGCAGCTTCGGTGCGCCGACCGTCACCAAGGACGGCGTCTCGGTCGCCAAGGAGATCGAGCTGAAGGACAAGTTCGAGAACATGGGCGCGCAGATGGTCAAGGAAGTCGCTTCCAAGACCTCCGACAACGCCGGCGACGGCACCACCACCGCCACCGTGCTGGCGCAGTCGATCGTCACCGAAGGCATGAAGTTCGTTGCCGCCGGCATGAACCCGATGGACCTGAAGCGCGGCATCGACAAGGCGGTCATTGCCGCCGTCGAAGAGCTGAAGAAGATCAGCAAGCCTTGCACCACCAACAAGGAAATCGCCCAGGTCGGCGCGATCTCCGCCAACGCCGACGCCAACATCGGCGACATCATCGCCAAGGCGATGGACAAGGTGGGCAAAGAGGGCGTCATCACCGTCGAGGACGGCAAGTCGCTCGAGAACGAGCTCGACATCGTCGAGGGCATGCAGTTCGACCGCGGCTACCTGTCGCCGTACTTCATCAACCAGCCCGACAAGCAGATCGTCATCCTCGAGAACCCGTTCGTGCTGCTGCACGACAAGAAGGTCAGCAACATCCGTGACCTTCTGCCGGTGCTCGAGCAGGTGGCCAAGGCCGGCCGTCCGCTGCTGATCGTCGCCGAGGAAGTTGAAGGCGAGGCGCTGGCGACTCTGGTGGTCAACAACATCCGCGGCATCCTGAAGACCTGCGCCGTCAAGGCCCCGGGCTTCGGTGATCGTCGCAAGGCCATGCTCGAGGACATCGCCATCCTGACCGGCGGTACGGTGATCGCCGAAGAAACCGGCATGACGCTCGAGAAGGCCACGCTGGCCGACCTGGGCCAGGCCAAGCGCATCGAGATCGCCAAGGAGAACACCACGCTCATCGACGGCAACGGCGATGGCAAGGTCATCGAGGCGCGCGTCAAGGCGATCCGTGCACAGATCGAGGAAGCCACCAGCGACTACGACCGCGAAAAGCTGCAAGAGCGCGTGGCCAAGCTGGCCGGCGGCGTGGCGGTGATCAAGGTCGGTGCTGCTACGGAAGTCGAGATGAAAGAGAAGAAAGCTCGCGTCGAAGACGCGCTGCACGCCACGCGTGCCGCCGTTGAAGAGGGCATCGTGGCCGGCGGCGGTGTGGCGCTGGTACGTGCCAAGCAGGCCATCAGCAAGATGAAGGGTGACAACCCCGACCAGGACGCCGGCATCAAGATCGTGCTGCGCGCGATGGAAGAGCCGCTGCGCCAGATCGTCGCCAACAGTGGAGACGAGCCGAGCGTGGTGGTGAACAAGGTCGCCGATGGCAAGGGCAACTACGGCTACAACGCCGCGACGCACGAGTACGGCGATCTGGTGGCGATGGGCGTGCTGGACCCGACCAAGGTCACGCGCACCGCGCTGCAGAACGCATCGTCTGTGGCGAGCCTGATGCTGACCACCGACTGCATGATCGCCGAGCTGGTGGAAGACAAGCCGGCAGGTGGTGGCGGCATGCCTGGCGGCATGGGTGGCATGGGTGGCATGGGCGGCATGGACATGTAATGCCGTAACGCCCTACAGGCATGGCCTGTCGGGCGTTGACTCGCCGCGATGGATCGGACGCCCTCGGCGCCGCTCCTCGCAGCAGAGCGACAGGACTCAAGGCAAGGGCTCGCTTCGGCGGGCCCTTTGCTTTTGTCGGCGACCGCCGGCTCGGTACAGTGCGGGCTGACATGTCATCGCACTCTTCCGCCCGTCTGCGCGGCGTCTGGTTGATCGTCGGGCTCGGCATCACGCAGATCGTTTCGTGGGGCTCGATCTACTACCTGGCGGCGCTGCTCATGGAGCCGCTGCGGTTGGCGCTGTCAACGTCGCAGCCGGTGATCGTGGGCGCGTTCTCGCTGTCGATTCTGGTGTCGGGCCTGGCGGCTCCCTGGGTCGGCCGGCGCATCGACCGGCATGGCGGGCGCGTGGTGATGACCGTGGGCTCGGTCGCGGCCGTGCTGCTGCTGGCGATGCTGTCGCGCGTCGGCTCGGTGCCGGTGCTCTACGCGATCTACGTCGGCCTCGGGCTGGCCATGTCGGCCACGCTTTATCCGCCGGCATTTGCGGTGGTGACACAGGCGTTCGGCGCCGGCTACCGGCGGGCGATCACGGTGTTGACACTGTTCGGTGGCTTCGCCAGTACGGTGTTCTGGCCATTGACCACCTGGCTCGTCGCGCTGCTCGGCTGGCGCGATGCAGTGCTGGTGCTCGCCTTCATCAACCTGCTGCTGTGCGTTCCGCTGCATGCGTTGCTGCCGCCGGCACCACGCCAGCCAGATGCGCCGAAGAACGCGAGCCGACCGGTCTTCAGTGCGCGCGAGGCGCGGTGGTCTCCCGGCTTTTACGCCCTGTCGCTTTCCTTCGTCGGCCACGCCGTGGTGATCACCGCAGTCTCGGTCCACCTGCTGGAGATGCTGACCGCCCGCGGTTTGTCGGCGGCCGAGGCGGCGGCTTTGGCTGCATTGGTGGGTCCGATGCAGGTGGCCGGACGCGTGGTCGAACTGGCGATCAGTGGCCGCGCGAGTGCGGTCGCGGTCGGCCGTCTGGTCACCTGGCTGCTGCCGTTGTCGATGCTGCTGCTGTGGGCGGCCGCCGACCTGCGCGAGATTGGACTGCTGCTGGTGCTGTTCGCCGCGCTCTACGGCGTGGGCAACGGCACGATGACCATTGTGCGTGGCGCCGTGCCGGCCGAGTTGTATGGTCGCGAGCACTATGGCGAGATCAGCGGCGCGCTGAACGGGCCGTCGCTGGTGGCCGGGGCGGCGGCGCCGCTGCTGGCATCCATGCTGCTGACGGCGCTGGGTGACTATCAGCGTGTGCTGCTGGTGCTGGCGGCGCTCAGCGTGTTGGGGGCGTTCTCATTCGCCGTGGCGGTCCATCGGGCGCGCCATCTTCGCGCCGGGTCATGACCCGACTCTCCCTCGGCGGCGCCCCATAGGCAACTGCTGCGCACGCGCGCGCCCTGCCGCCTGCGCGCAACGTCTCAGCCGCACAACGAATCACCGGCGGGCGCACGAATCCTCCCCTTGACATGAACTCATCGATTGCCGTCACAGGCGCCTGCCCGTCAAATCGTGGTTGACGCGCGCATGGGGCGGCGCGGCAATTGAAAGGACCCCCGATGGATCAGTCCGCTAACGCAGAGACCGCAACGGCCACGCTGTCCACACCCGTGCGTTACCCGTTGGTGTTCACAGGGACCGGCGGCGAGTACTTCCGCATCTGGATCGTCAACCTGCTGCTGACCATCCTGACCATCGGCATCTACAGCGCCTGGGCCAAGGTGCGAAAGCTGCAGTACTTCTACCGCAACACCCAACTGGACGGCAGCGTCTTCGACTACCACGGCAATCCGCTGTCGATCCTGAAAGGCCGGCTGATCGCGCTGGCGCTGATCCTCTTCTACAACTTTGGTTTCGAGCTCAACGTCGCGGTCGGTGTGGTTGCGGCAATCGTGTTCGGCGTCGCCTTGCCGTGGCTGCTGGTGCAGTCGCAGCGCTTCAAGCTGCGCTACACGAGCTACCGCGGGCTGCGCTTTCACTTCAGCGGGCCCCTGCGCGAGGCCTATGTCATCTACGGCATTCCGCTGGCGCTGGTCTTGATTGCCGGTCTGGGCTTCGGCTTGCTGGTGGAAGAGGACGAGCCGAACAGCGCTGCACTCTTCCTGTTGGGCGGCATCTACCTGGTGCTGGTCGCACTGCTGCCTTATCTGCACTGGCGCATCAAGCGCTTTCAGCATGCCAATGGCTGGTATGGCCAGGCCCGCGGGCGGTTCCACGCCGGTCCGAGGTCGTTCTACTGGGTCTACGGACAGGCGTTGTTTCTGTTGATCGCAGCGGGAGCCATGAGCGCTGGCGTGCTCTATTTGACGGATACAGGCCCCGGGTCGGAAGCGGGAGGGATGGTCTTCGGCGTGCTTGTCTTCGTGGCAATCTACGCCGCACTGCTTGGCATCGGTCCGTTCGTCATGGCGCGGATGCAGAACCTGGTGTGGAACCACTCACTGCTCGGCCTGATTGGTTTCGACTCGACGGTCAAGGCCCGCCGGTTCGTCTGGATTGCCGTCTCCAACCTGATCCTGATCCTGCTGACGCTGGGCCTTTTCACGCCGTTCGCGGCGGTGCGCATGTACCGGTATCGGGTCGAGTCGGTCACGGTGCTGTCCACAACGGACCTCGCGGGAGTCGTTGCAGGACAGTCGCAGGACGTCGGCGCGGTCGGCGAGGGCGCTGCTGACCTGCTCGATATCGACTTCGCCCTATGACGGACGAAACCGGCGCGATCCGGTTCAGCGCGCAGTACTTCGACGCGACCTCGTCACGGCCGCAGTCCGTGGAGGCGCTGGCGGCTGGCGGAGAGTTGGTGTTGCGCATGGCCGATGGCGAGCGGCGCTACCCGCTGGTGAGCGCGCGGATTGCCGAGCGGCTGGCGGCGGCACCCCGCATCGTTACCTTCGAGGACGGGTCGTTCATCGAGTGCAGCGACCACGGCGCAATCGATCGCGCCTTCGCCTCTGTGGGGCGGCGAGCGTCGTGGATCGAGCTGGCGCAGAACCACTGGCGCTACGCGCTGGTTGCGGTGGCGCTGTCGGTGGCGACGATCTGGCTCGGCTACATGTACGGGCTGCCGCGCGTGGCGGAACTCGCCGCCTACCGCGTGCCGCCCGAGGTCGAGGCGGCGATCGGACGCCACGCGGTCGAGGTGATCGACAAGCGCCTGTTCGCGGCCAGCAAGCTGCCAGAGGATCGTCGGGCCGCGCTGACGCAGCGTTTTGCGAAGCTCGCGCCGACGGGCGGCCGCGCCTATCGCATCGAATTTCGCAGCAGCCCGATCCTGGGTCCGAACGCCGTGGCGCTGCCCGGCGGCATCATCGTGATGACCGACGAGCTGGTGAAGATCGCGCCGAGCGACGAGGCCGTGCTGGCGGTGCTCGCGCACGAGCTTGGCCACGTCGAGCGGCGCCATTTCCTGCGGCGCCTCAT
>JALHMQ010000041.1 GCA_022843955.1 Burkholderiaceae bacterium | reverse complement strand
GGTGCCAGTGGCGCCGCCGAGCGGTGCGGCGCCCACGCCCGCACCAGTCACCGCAGCACGGCCAAGTGCCGCGCCCGCCGCGGGCGCGCGCCGGCCCGATCCGACAAATCTCGCGCAGGCGCTGCCCGCAGCGCCGCTCGTGCAGGCGCCGAAGCCGGGCGAGGCATCACCTGCCAGTGATCCGGTGCTGCGCACGGGCGAGGCCGACGCGGCATTCGATGGCGACTGGCCGGCGCTTGTCACCCGTCTGCCGGTGCAAGGGTTGACGCGCCAGCTCGCCGCGCAGGCGGAACTCGTGGCGCGCGAAGGCGACCTGTTTCGCCTGCGCGTGCCGACTCGCACCTTGGCGGATGCCAGCAACATCGAACGATTGCGCGGCGGCCTGACCCAGTACTTCGGCCGCCCGATCCGCCTCAGCGTCGATATCGGCGTGGTCGCCGGTCCGACTGCTGCGGCGATCGCAGAACAGGTGCGCGCCGATCGCCAGAAGCGCGCCGAGGAGTCAATCTACGGCGATCCCTTCGTCCAGCAGCTGATCGACAATTTCGGTGCGCGCGTCGATCCCGACTCGATCCATCCGAACGACTGAGCTGCGTACCGCGCAGCCAAGCAAGGAACCCGACCATGATGAAGAACCAGCTCGCCGGCCTCATGCAGCAGGCGCAGAAGATGCAGGACAACATGAAGCGCCTGCAGGACGAACTCGCGCAGATCGAGGTCGAAGGCCAGTCCGGCGCCGGTATGGTCAAGATCACGATGACATGCAAGAAGCAGGTGCGCCGCGTCAGCATCGACCCCTCGCTGGTCGGTGACGATCGCGACATGCTCGAGGACCTGGTGGCGGCCGCCTTCAATGACGCGGTCCGGCGGGCGGAGGAAACCGAGCAGCAGAAAATGGCAAGTGTCACGTCCGGCATGCCGCTGCCGCCGGGCTTCAAGCTGCCGTTTTAGGCCGGCGCTGTTCGTGTACGCGACCCTGCGGGTCGCACGTGCACGAACAGCGTTTCAATCAGTGGGGCGGCCTTCGGGCGGCCGGGCGCCCGCCCCAGACACAACTGCAACGAGCGCGCTGCGCGCGCTACCAACTTCGGCCCTGCGACGTGAAGCTTTCCCCGACCCTCGACAAGCTCGTCGACGCCCTCAAGCGACTGCCGGGCATCGGGCCGCGCTCGGCACAGCGCATTGCGTTCCATCTGCTGCAGCACGAGCGCGCGACTGCCGTGCAGCTGGGCGAGTCGCTGCTAGCCGCGGCCGCCAACGTGCGCCGCTGTGCTCGCTGCAATACGCTGACCGAACAGGAGATTTGCGAGACCTGTTCCAGTTCTCGCCGCGATGCCGGCCTGCTGTGCGTGGTGGAGGGGCCTGCCGATCAACTGATGGTCGAGCAGTCGCTGTCCTACGCGGGCCTGTATTTCGTGCTGCTGGGGCGGCTGGCGCCGCTCGATGGCATCGGCCCGCGCGAGATCCAGATGGAGCGCCTGATCGAGCGCGCTGCCGACGGCCTGGTGCGCGAGGTGATCATCGCCACCTCGTTTACCCCGGAGGGCGACGCCACCGCGCACTACATCGGCGAGCTGCTGCGCAGCCGCGACCCGCAGCTGAAGATCACGCGCCTGGCGCGCGGCGTACCAGCGGGCGCCGAACTCGAATACACCGACGTCAACACGATCGCGCAGGCAATGCTCGATCGGCGGGCGGCATCCTGAACCTGGCTGCTATGCGGCCTTGCCGACTAAAGAGGCTCCGATGCAGATGACCACGGCACTGTGGTGCGTGCTGGCGGCCGGCGTGCTGCCGCTCTTGGCCACCAGCGTCGCCAAGGCGGGGGGTGAGCGCTACGACAACCGCGCGCCGCGCGAGTGGCTGGAGCGACAGGACGGCTATCGGCGCCGGGCTGACTAC
This sequence comes from Burkholderiaceae bacterium, assembly GCA_022843955.1. GTDB lineage: Bacteria > Pseudomonadota > Gammaproteobacteria > Burkholderiales > Burkholderiaceae_F > JALHMQ01. Next base: position 26,447 of record JALHMQ010000041.1, on the reverse strand, counting down.
GCCCAGCGCAACAGCTTCGAGGCGTTTCCGTTCTTTGCGGCGGCGGTGATCGTGGCGCACCTGCTGCAGGCGCCGCAGGACCGCATCGACGCGCTGGCCGTGATCTTCATCGTCGCCCGCGCCGGCTATATCGCGAGTTATGTCGCCGACTGGCATTGGCTGCGTTCGGTGCTGTGGCTGGTCGGCTGGGTCGCCACGGTGGCGATCTTCGTCACCGGCGCCTGACTGCGGCCGACACGCACGACGCGAGGAGGACGCGCATTGAACACCGACGCATCAGCACCAACGCCGCCGCCGAGTGGTCCGCTGGTCGGGATCAAGGTGCTCGAACTCGGCACCCTGATCGCCGGGCCGTTCGCCGCGCGCATGCTCGCCGAGTTCGGGGCCGAGGTCATCAAGGTCGAAGCGACCGAGAGCGGCGATCCGATCCGATCGTGGCGCCATCTTCATGACGGCACGTCGCTGTGGTGGTACGTGCAGGCACGCAACAAGAAGTCGATCACCCTCAACCTGAAGGATCCGCGCGCGCAGGACATCGCCCGCCGGCTCGCGCTGGACGCCGACATCGTGGTCGAGAACTACCGACCGGGCGTCCTGGAGAAGTGGGGCCTGGGCTACGAGCAGCTGCGGGCACTCAATTCCGCCGCCATCATGGTGCGCGTGTCGGGCTATGGACAGAGCGGTCCGATGCGCGACAAGCCTGGCTTCGGCGCGATCGGCGAGAGCATGGGTGGCATCCGCTTCGTCTCCGGCCACCCGGACCGCCCGCCGGTGCGCATCGGCATCTCGATTGGTGACTCGATCGCGGCGCTGCATGCAGTGATCGGCGCGCTGATGGCACTGCGCCACCGAGATGCGACCGGTGGCCGAGCAAGCGGCGTCGGGCAGATGATCGATGTTGCGCTCTACGAGTCGGTGTTCAACATGATGGAGAGCACGGTGCCCGAGTACGGCCATGCCGGCGTGGTGCGTGCGCGCACCGGTGGCGCGCTGCCGGGCATCGTCCCGTCGAATACCTATACGTGCGCCGATGGCGCCGCCGTCGTCATCGCCGGCAACGGCGACGCGATCTTCAAACGGCTGATGGTCGCCATCGGCCGCGACGATCTTGCCAACGATTCCGGGCTCGCCCGCAACGACGGACGGGTGCCGCGCAGCGAAGAGATCGACGCTGCCATCCAGAGATGGTGCGAAGGTCGCGGTATCGACGCCGCGCTGGCCGCGCTCAACGCCGCCGATGTGCCGGTATCCAAGATCTACAGCGTGGCCGACATGTTCGAGGACGCTCACTTCGCTGCCCGCAAGATGATCGAGCGCCATCTTCTGGCCGACGGCACGCCGCTGGATGTGCCCGCGGTCACGCCCAAGTTCTCCGCCACGCCAGGTGCGACGCGCTGGCTCGGTCCGGCACTGGGCGAGCACACCGATGAGGTTCTGCAGGCGCTCGGCATCGAGGCCGAGCAACGTGCCGCATTGCGCGCGTCGGGCGTGATCTGAAAGCGACGTTCCACGCAGGCCGCAGCCCGGCGCCCGGGTTTGCGCGGCCAAACGGGCGCGACTTGAAGGTCGGCGCGATATAGTCGCAGCAGACCGGCCCTGCGCCGGCGCACGACTTCCCTGGAGGCACACATGGCACACCGAATCGACCGTCGCACCGTCCTCGCCACCGCGGCGGCTGTCGGCGTTACCGCAGCACTTGCCACGCCGGCGCGAGTTCTTGCTCAGTCGCTGGAGCGCAAGAAGCTGACCATCGCGGTCGGTGGCAAGAACCTGCTGTACTACCTGCCGTTGACCATCGCCGAGCAGTTGAAGTATTTCGAGGCCGAGGGGCTGGAGGTCAGCATCGTCGACTTCGCCGGCGGCGCGCGCGCGTTGCAGGCGGTGGTCGGCGGCAGCGCCGAAGTGGTCTCGGGCGCGTTCGAGCACACGCTGAACATGCAGGCCAAGGGCCAACCGATGCGCGCCTTCGTGCTGCAGGGCCGTGCGCCGCAGATCGTGCTGGCGGTCAGCACCAAGACGATGCCCAACTTCAAGTCCCTGGCGGATCTGAAGGGCAAGAAGATCGGCGTCACCGCGCCGGGCTCGTCGACCAACATCATGGCCAACTTCGTGCTGGGCAAGGCTGGCCTGAAGCCCAGCGACGTGTCGATCGTCGGTGTCGGTGCGTCTCAGGGTGCAGTCGCCGCGATGCGCACCGGGCAGATCGATGCGATTTCCAACCTCGATCCGGTGATCACCATTCTTCAGCGTGCAGGGGATATCAAGATCGTGTCCGACACGCGCGAAGTGGCCGAGGCGGACAAAGTTTTCGGAGGACCGATGCCAGCCGGGTGTCTGTACGCGCCGGTGAGCTTCGTCGAAAGGAATCCGAACACGGCGCAGGCGCTGGTCAATGCCATGGTGCGCGCCAACAAGTGGATCCAGCAAGCAGGCCCGAGCGACATCATCAAGGTGGTGCCGGAGGGCTTTCTGCTGGGCGACCGTGCCGTGTACATCGATGCATTCCTGAAGGCCAAGGGGGCGCTGTCGCCGGATGGCACGTTCCCGGAAGCAGGGTCGGCGACCGCACTGCGCGCGCTCGCCAGCGTCGATCCCGCGATGCAGACTGCAAAGCTCGACTTGAAGGCCAACTACACCAACGAGTTCGCGAAGAAGGCAAACGCGAAGTACCCGCGCGGCTGACCGTGTTCACGGCGCCGCGGCCGGCTACTGTGCCGACGCGGTGCCGACGCGGTGCCGACCGCGTTGCAATCGGCGCGCATTACGCCCGCCCAACGTAGCGAGGGCCGGGCAAACCCTGCTCTGGTCTTGTCGCTTGCCGGTTCATGCTCACCACCATCTGATCATCCCTTCGCGCGCTCTGGCCATGACTGCGGCAGCACTCTCCCTCGACGACATCACCTGCACGTTCATCTCGCGTGACGATCGCAGTCAGCGCTACACGGCGGTGCGCGATGTATCGCTGAGCGTCGCGCCGGGTGAGTTCGTCAGCGTGGTCGGCCCAACCGGATGCGGCAAGAGCACGCTGCTCAATGTGGGCGCCGGCCTGCTCGAGCCATCCAGCGGCAGCGTGCAGGTGTTCGGCGAAGTGCTCAAAGGCATCAACCGCCGTGCTGGCTACATGTTCCAGACCGATGCGCTGATGCCCTGGCGCACCGCACTGGCCAATGTGATGGCGGGCCTGGAGTTTCGCGGCGTGGCACCTGAGGAAGCGCGTCGCCAGGCCGAGGACTGGCTCAAGCGCGTCGGCCTGGGCGGCTTCGGCGACCGCTACCCGCACCAGTTGTCGGGCGGCATGCGCAAGCGCAGTGCGCTCGCCCAGACACTTGTGCTCGACCCCGACATCATTCTGATGGACGAGCCGTTCTCGGCGCTCGATATCCAGACCCGGCAACTGATGGAGAACGAGGTGCTGGACCTGTGGGCCGCAAAGCGCAAGGCGGTGCTGTTCATCACCCACGATCTGGATGAGGCGATCGCGATGAGTGATCGCGTGGTGGTGCTGTCGGCGGGACCTGGATCGCACCCCATCGGCGAGTTCACGATCGACCTGCCGCGCCCGCGCGACGTGGCCGAGGTCCGCGTCGACCCGCGCTTCATCGAACTGCACAAGGCCATCTGGGGCGTGCTTCGCGATGAAGTGCTCAAGGGCTACGCACAGCAGAAGCTCGCCGCCTAGCAGGACAGGCCATGTGGTCCGCGATCAAGCCTAAGTCATCCAACATCCGCTTCTGGCAGGTGGGCGTGCTGGTCGCCGTGTTCACCTTCTGGCATCTGGCCACGGCGCCGGGTCTGATCCCGCCGCTGTTCTTCGAGAACGACCGCCAGGCGGCGTTCTTCTTCGGCGAGCCGCTGAAGATCCTCAGCCGCATCTGGAGCTGGTTCGTCACCGAGCGCGACATCTATGGTCACCTGTGGGTGACGCTGCTGGAGACGGTGCTCGCCTTCATCCTTGGCACGGTGGCGGGACTGGGCATCGGCATGTGGTTGGCGTTGGCGCCGGTGGCGGCCGCGATCCTCGATCCGTACATCAAGGCCGCCAACTCGATGCCGCGCGTGATCCTGGCACCGATCTTCGCGGTCTGGTTCGGCCTGGGCATTGCCTCCAAGGTCGCACTTGGCTTCACGCTGGTGTTCTTCATCGTGTTCTTCAACGTTTACCAGGGCGTCAAGGAGGTCAGTCCCACTGTGTTGGCCAATGCCCGAATGCTGGGCGCCAGCCAACGGCAACTGCTTCGGCACGTGTATCTGCCCAGCGCCACCAGCTGGGTGTTCTCCTCGCTGCATACCTCGGTCGGCCTGGCCTTCGTTGGCGCCGTGGTCGGTGAGTACCTGGGCTCCTCCCGGGGCGTGGGCTACCTCATCCTGCAAGCGGAAGGGACGTTCGACATCAATACCGTGATGGCCGGGATCCTGGTGCTGACCGCGTTCGCGCTGGTGCTGGACTGGGCGGTGGGGGTGCTGGAGCGGCGGCTGATGAAGTGGCAGCCGAGGTCGGGCGAGACCGAAAAGCTGTGACCCGCAGCCTGGATGGTTGTGGTTTGCCCGAAACAGCCGGTCTGGGCGAGCCACCTCGGGCGATCCGCGCCGCCCACTGACCGGTAGCATCGGCGGACTTTCAGTCCCGTCGCGGCGCCATGTCAAACGCTTCTCACGCATCGTCTCCCGGCACGGTCAACTGGTCGGCCGAGGCCGGCCTGCCGCCGGCCACGCCGTTCTGGCAGCGGGTGCCGAAGTTCTTTCTGCTGCCATTCGACCGCACGGTCGCCACGCGCATTCTTGTCTTGTCCGCCGCGGCGGTGCTGTCGCCGCTGGCGCTGATGCTGGGCTTTGTCGGATTCCTGCTGATGCTCGTGGTGCTGTTCGGCGTGGTGCTGGTCGGTGCGCAGTTCGGCTTCACGATCATCGAGCGGTCGTCGCAGGGTTTTTTGCGGCCCGCCGAGTATCCGGCGATCCAGACCGAGACGAGCTGGGCGCGGCCGTTCAAATACGTTGCGATCAACGTGATCTTCATGCTGGTGCTGGTGGCGATCGTGATCGTCACCACCAGCGAGACCCTGGCCTGGGTGGCGTGGGTGCTGCTCTTCGGCATCGCCATGCCGGCCGCGGTGATGAGGCTGGTGCTGACGGGCAGCATCGGGCGCGCGATCAGCCCCGGCGGCATCGTCGAGGTGATCGGCCGCATCGGCAAGCCGTATATCGCGCTGTGTGTCTTTGTTTTTTTCGCCGATCTGTGCCGGACCTATGGCACCGGACTGATTGCCGGTGCGGGTGGCATCGGCACCGCGATGACGGCCGCCGCCGGCGGTGGCAAGGCGTCGTTGGGCGCCGGCATCTTCGTGCTGATGTTCCTCATCGTGGCGGGCTTCTGGTACTTCACCTACATGATGTGCGCGTTGATCGGGTATGCGATGTTCCAGTACGCCGACGCGCTCGAGATCACCGTGATCGGGCCGGGCGAGACGCGCGGCCCGGCAACGCGGCGGGTCGATGTCAAGGCGCGCTCGCGTGACGCGATGGTGGCGAAGATGGTCGCCTCCGGTGACGTCAAGGAGGCGATCGACGTCATCAACGATGACCTGCGCGACCGCCCGCATGATCTGTCGCTGCACGCGCGCCTGCACAAGCTGCTGCTGCACGAGGGCTACCGGCCGCGTATCGAAGATCACACGGAGAAGTACCTGACGTTGCTGATGAAAACGGACAACGCCCGCGAGGCGATTCCGCTGGTCGAAGAGGCGCTCGGGCGCGACTCCGCCTGGTCGCCGCGCACCGTCGAGCATGTGGTGCCGCTGGCGCGTGCGGCGCTGGCTGCGAGCAAGCCGCAGCTGGCGGCGCAACTGATCCGCGGTTTCGACAAGAAGCACCGCATGCACCCGGACATTCCGGCTGTCTACCTGATCGGCGCGCAGATCATGCTGCAGCAAGGTGGCTCGGCGGCAACTCAGGCGCGCGCGATCCTTGAGCATCTGGTGCAGAAGTACCCGGATGACGCGGCGGCGAGCGAGGGCAGGCGAACCCTCGAGCGGCTGGACCGTCTGGCGGCGACGCCGTCCACGCTGCCGCGCTGAACCGCAGGCGCTAGCGACTCAGATCGATGTAGATGGTGTCGGGTCCGCGCAGCGTGTCGCTGCCGCGGCGAGTCGTGGCGCGGATGGTCGCGGGCGGTTCAGACTGCGGTGCCAGTCCGCCGATGCGGTCGGGCTTCGGGAAGAAGCGCGACAGCCGCTGCTGCACACTCGCCGCCTGCTGCTTCAAGCCATAGCGGTTGTAGGTCGTGTAAAGCCCGAGCAGGCAATCAGCTGTCTGGCGGCCGTACAGCGTGCGCAGGTTGGTGTCCTCGAGAATACGATCGAGCACGCGCAGGGCGGCCGCGTCTTCCCGCGTGCTCACCAGGCGCCGCGCCAGGCGCAGTTGCTCATCCACCGGCAGGATCGACAGCAGCTTGGGCTGACTCATCTGCAGGTAGATCTTGCGAAGGTCCGCGAGTCCCCCCTTGCCGCGAAACCACAGGACACGCAGCAGCGCATCGTGCAGCGCTTCACCCACGTTCGACAGCATCGACACGTTGAAATACGCACTCAGGTATTCGACGTTGGCCGGATGCAGTTCGACCAGTTCGCGATACAGGCGGGCGGCGCGCCGCGTGTCCAGCCGCGACGCCGCCTCCTGGGCCTGCCGCAGCAGCGTCGAGTGCTGCGCTGCCTTGCGTTCGTCGGCGTACTCCGCATCGACCCGCTGGTTGATCGCCTTGCTGTCGGCCGAGCGCAGCAGCCAGGCGATCAGGGCCCCGGTCGCCAGGCCGCCCAGATGCGCCGAATACGCGACGCGCGACTCGCCGCCGCTCGACATCCACTGGAACACCTCGTTGGCAACCCAGATCGGTAGCAGCGCGAGGGCGGGCACACGCGCGGTATCGAAGTACACGAACACCCAGTAGAAAACGCGCACCTTGCGCGTGCCATAGAGCACGGCAACCATTGCCATCGCCGCCGCAATCGCTCCGGAGGCACCTATCAGCGGCGCTTGTGAGATGGCCAGGTGGGCGGCGCCCGCCGCCATGCCCCCCAGCAGGTAGCCGAGGAGGAAGCGCCAGCGGCCGAGTGCTGCCTCGACGAATGGCCCGGCGACGAGCAGCACGATCATGTTGCCGATCAGATGGCCCAGGCTGCCATGCAGGAACTGGTGCGACAGCAGGCTCCACCAGGGGCCATCGGGCTTGAGCGAGAAGCGCTCCGTGAACACGCGGGCGAGAAGGGCGTCGACCGGCACGCGGGCTTCGCGCCACATGGCGTACTGCGGATCGGCCGGCGTGATCACCCGGCCTGCCATCAGCTCGGCCTGGAACTCGCTGTCGGACTGGACCAGCATCAGTGCTGCCTTGGGCTGCTGCTGCAGCACCTGCAGCCGGCGCTTGGCGGCAACATCCTCACGCCGCTCCAACCAGGCGCGGTAGCGCGGCACTTCGATCTTCGGCAGTTCGCTGGCCAGGTAAGCCGCTGTCGCTTCCTCATAGCGAGTGTCGTCGTTCCCCTGGAACAGGAAGAAGACCACAAAGCAGACGATGATCAAGCCGAGCGTTGCGCGCGGCAGCGTGCTCAGGGAGAACTTGGTCTGGTAGGGCAGGACCAGCATCGCTTGGGGAGTCGCTTGTGCAGAGGGCTAGGCGGCGCGCGGTTGCGCCCAGCCAGTGGCAACCGGGTTGCGAGCGAAGGTCAGTGTATCGGCCACCCGACCGGGACGCGTAATGCGGTCGTCGCGCCGACCGACGGTCCGAGGGCAAGGCACGGTGCACATACGCAACATCGAAACCTCGCGGGGCGGGTGCCGACGGCCGATCTGCCGCACGGTCGGGCTCGGGTGTCAGGGGCCTCGGGTGTCATGGGCGCGCCCGCTATACTTCGCCAGTTTACCCATTGCCCCTGTGCGGTCGCAGCGCGAACTACCTGCGTCTGGCCGCGCAACTCAACGCGCAGTCCGTCGCGCCGCGTCGATCCCGACGTCACCCACTGAGGGTGGACACGCGCCCCATGCATCTTCGGGGCGGTCCGGTGAGGCGACTCAAAGGAGTCAAGGTTGTCGTCCCTGATCGTCGACGCCCGTCCGACCGCGATCCTCGCGCTATCCGACGGGACGATCTTTCGCGGCCGCTCGATCGGCGCCGCCGGCCATTGCGTCGGCGAAGTGGTGTTCAACACCGCCATGACCGGGTACCAGGAGATCCTCACCGACCCGAGCTACGCCCGTCAGATCGTCACGCTGACCTACCCGCACATCGGCAACACCGGCGCCAATGCCGAAGACGTCGAGGCGGACAAGGTCCATGCCGCCGGGCTGATCGTGCGCGATCTGCCGCAGGTGCATTCGAACTTCCGCGCCCAGATGTCCCTGGGCGAGTACCTGCAGGGCGAGAGTTGCGTGGCGATCGCCGACATCGACACCCGCAAGCTCACGCGCGTGTTGCGCGACAAGGGCGCGCAGGCCGGGGCGATCGTGGTCGGCAGCGATGAAGCACAGGCGTTGGCATTGGCGCGGTCGTTCCCCGGCATGGCCGGCCTGGATCTGGCCAAGGTAGTCAGCGTGGCGCAACCCTATGAATGGACCGAGACCGAGTGGGTGCTCGGCCAAGGCTATGGGCAGCTTCAGCAACCGCGCCTGCGGGTGGTGGCGTTCGACTACGGAGTCAAGCGCAACATTTTGCGCATGCTTGCCTCGCGCGGCTGCCACGTGACCGTGGTGCCGGCACAAACACCGGCCGCCGAGGTGCTCCGGCTGAAGGCGGACGGTATCTTCCTGTCCAACGGTCCGGGCGATCCCGAGCCCTGCGACTACGCAGTCGAAGCCGCGCGCGAGACGATCGCCGCCGGCCTGCCGACCTTCGGCATCTGCCTGGGCCATCAGATCATGGGTCTGGCGGCGGGCGGCCGCACGCAGAAGATGAAGTTCGGCCACCATGGAGCCAACCATCCGGTGCAGGACCTCGATGACGGTCGGGTGCTGATCACGTCGCAGAACCATGGCTTCGCGGTTGATCCGGCCACGCTGCCTGCCCGTTGCAAGGTGACCCATGTGTCGCTGTTCGACGGCTCGCTGCAGGGCTTCCGCTTCGACGATCGGCCCGCGTTCTGTTTCCAGGGGCATCCGGAAGCCAGTCCCGGGCCGCACGACATCAGCTATCTGTTCGATCGCTTCGTGCGACTGATGGAGGAGCGCAAGTGAGCGCGGCAATCGTCCGCGCCACCTTGCAGCAGGCGCAGCAGGCGCTCGCCGCGTTGCTGGCGGACGAGGCCATGCTGGCGCAGATCGCCCGCGCAGGCGCATTGCTGGCACAGACGTTCGCAGCGGGCGGCAAGGTGTATTCATGCGGCAACGGCGGTTCGATGTGCGATGCGATGCACTTCGCAGAGGAACTGACTGGCCGCTATCGCGACGATCGGCCAGGTTATGCAGCCACCGCGATTGCCGATCCGAGCCATCTGAGCTGCGTCGGCAACGACTACGGCTACGAGCAGGTCTTCGCGCGCTACGTGCAGGCACATGGCCGCGCCGGTGACGTGCTGCTGGCAATCACCACCAGCGGCACCAGCAAGAACGTGGTCGCCGCGGCAAAACAGGCGCGCGAGGGTGGCATGAAGGTGATTGCGCTGACCGGCAAGCCGCAGACCCCGATCACCGCGCTGGCCGACATCGCGATCGTCACCCCGGGTGGCAAGTACGCCGACCGGGTGCAGGAGCTACACATCAAGGTGATCCATATCCTGATCGAACTGGTCGAGCGGGAACTGGCACCGCGGAACTACGCGGCCGCCGCCGACTGAAGGTCGGCGGCATTGCAGTTGATACAAGCCGGGCGCCGGGCCGCCCCACGCCCGGCCCCTGAATGAATCGGCAAAGTGAACGAGCGACGCGCGGCGTCGCGTTCACCGAGCCAGCCGAGCACATGCCCAAACGTACCGACATCAACAGCATCCTCATCATCGGCGCCGGTCCGATCGTCATCGGCCAAGCCTGCGAGTTTGATTACTCCGGCGCGCAGGCGTGCAAGGCGCTCAAGGAGGAGGGCTTCCGCGTCATCCTCGTCAACTCCAACCCGGCGACGATCATGACCGACCCGGGTACGGCCGACGTCACTTACATCGAGCCGATCACCTGGCAGGTGGTCGAGCGCGTGATCGCCAAGGAGCGCCCGGACGCGATCCTGCCGACTATGGGCGGGCAGACCGCGCTGAACTGCGCGATGGATCTGTTCAAGAACGGCGTGCTCGACAAGTACGGCGTGCAACTGATCGGTGCCTCGCCGGCGGCGATCGATATGGCAGAGGATCGCCTCAAGTTCAAGGAGGCGATGACGCGCATCGGCCTGGGCTCGGCGCGTTCCGGCATCGCCCACTCGCTGCCCGAGGCATTGACGGCGCAGTCGCAGCTGGGGTTTCCCGCGGTGATCCGCCCGAGCTTCACTCTCGGCGGCACCGGGGGCGGGATTGCCTACAACATGGAAGAGTTCATCAGCATCTGCACGCGCGGGCTGGACCTGTCGCCGACGCGTGAGCTGTTGATCGAGGAATCGCTGATCGGCTGGAAGGAATACGAGATGGAAGTGGTCCGCGACCGCGCGGACAACTGCATCATCGTGTGCTCGATCGAGAACCTGGATCCGATGGGCATCCACACCGGTGACTCGATCACGGTGGCGCCGGCGCAGACGCTGACCGACAAGGAATATCAGATCATGCGCAACGCGAGCATCGCGATCCTGCGCGAGATCGGCGTCGACACCGGGGGCTCGAACGTGCAGTTCTCGATCAACCCGGCCGATGGCCGCATGATCGTGATCGAGATGAATCCGCGCGTATCGCGCTCGTCGGCCCTGGCCTCCAAGGCCACCGGCTTTCCGATAGCCAAGGTGGCCGCCAAGCTGGCGGTCGGTTACACCCTGGACGAACTGCGCAACGACATCACGGGCGGTGCCACGCCGGCCAGCTTCGAGCCGAGCATCGACTATGTCGTCACCAAGATCCCCCGCTTCGCCTTCGAGAAGTTTCCGCAGGCCGACAACCACCTGACCACGCAGATGAAGAGCGTGGGCGAGGTGATGGCGATCGGGCGCACCTTCCAGGAGTCGTTCCACAAGGCGTTGCGTGGCCTGGAGGTGGGTGTCGACGGCCTCGATGAGCGCAGCACCGACCGTGATGAGATCGTCGAGGAACTGGGCGAACCGGGTCCGGATCGCATCTGGTACGTGGGCGATGCCTTCCGCCTCGGCATGACGGTGGCCCAGGTGCACGAGGAGACCGCGATCGACCCCTGGTTCCTCACGCAGATCGAGGAACTGGTGCACATCGAGGAGCGCATCCGCGCCCGCGCGCTCGATTCGCTGACGGCCGAGGAACTGCGCTTCGTCAAGCGCAAGGGCTTCGCCGACCGCCGCCTGGCGCGATTGCTCGGGGTCAAGCCGGCCGCCGTGCGCGCGGCCCGCCTGAAGCTTGCCGTGCGGCCGGTCTACAAGCGGGTTGATACCTGCGCCGCCGAGTTCTCCACCACCACCGCATACATGTACTCGACCTATGAGGACGAGTGCGAGGCGCAGCCGACCAACCGCAAGAAGGTGATGGTGCTGGGGGGCGGCCCCAACCGTATCGGCCAGGGCATCGAGTTCGACTACTGCTGCGTGCACGCGGCCCTCGCCATGCGTGAAGACGGGTACGAGACCATCATGGTCAACTGCAACCCGGAGACCGTTTCCACCGACTACGACACCTCGGACCGCCTGTACTTCGAGCCGGTGACGCTGGAAGACGTGCTCGAGATCGTCGACAAGGAAAAGCCGTTCGGCGTGATCGTCCAGTACGGCGGGCAGACGCCGCTGAAACTGGCGCGCGATCTGGAGGCCAATGGCGTGCCGATCATCGGCACCACGCCCGACTCGATCGACATCGCCGAAGACCGCGAGCGGTTCCAGCAGTTGCTGATCAAGCTCGGACTGAAGCAGCCGCCCAACCGCACTGCACGTACCGAGGCCGATGCGCTGATCCTGGCCGAGGAGATCGGCTACCCGCTCGTGGTGCGCCCGAGCTACGTGCTGGGCGGCCGCGCGATGGAGATCGTCCACGATGGCCGTGATCTCGAGCGCTACATGCGCGAGGCAGTCAAGGTCAGCAACGAGTCGCCGGTGCTGCTCGACCGCTTTCTCGATGACGCCATCGAGGTCGATGTCGACTGCGTGGCCGACTCGGCGGGCGAGGTGCGCATCGGCGGGGTGATGGAGCACATTGAACAGGCGGGTGTGCATTCGGGCGACTCGGCCTGTTCGCTGCCGCCGTATTCGCTGTCGACCGAGGTGGTGGACGAGATCAAGCGCCAGACCGCACAGATGGCCAAGGCGCTGCAGGTCGTGGGCCTGATGAATGTGCAGTTCGCGATCAAGGGCGGCGGTGCGTTGCCCAGTGAAATCTACGTGCTGGAGGTCAACCCGCGTGCCTCGCGCACCGTGCCGTTCGTTTCCAAGGCGACCGGCGAGCCGCTGGCCAAGATTGCCGCGCGCTGCATGGTCGGCCAGAGCATTGCCCAGCAAGGCGTGAAGATCGATGTGGTGCCGCCGTACTACTCGGTCAAGGAGGCCGTGTTCCCGTTCGTGAAGTTCCAGGGCGTGGATCCGCTGCTCGGTCCGGAGATGCGCTCCACTGGCGAGGTGATGGGGGTGGGCCGCACCTTCGGTGAGGCACTGTTCAAGTCGCAGCTTGGCGCCGGCGGCACGCTTCCGCCCAAGGGCACCGTGTTCCTGAGCGTGAAGGATGGCGACAAGCCCAAGACCGTCGAGGTCGCGCGCCTGCTGCACGACATGGGCTACTCACTGGTCGGCACGCGCGGCACGGCGGCGGCGGTGGAAGCCGCTGGCATCCCGATCAAGATCGTCAACAAGGTCAAGGACGGGCGGCCGCACGTGGTCGACCTGATCAAGAACGGCGACATCGATCTGGTGATCACCACGGTGCCTGAGAGTCGGGCGCAGATTTCCGACTCACGCTCGATCCGCATCACGGCGCTGGCCCAACGCGTCACCTACTACACCACGATTGCCGGCGGGCGCGCCGCCGTCGAGGGCATGAAGCACCTCGATCGGCTCGAGGTCTATGACCTGCAGGGGCTGCATCGATTGCTGTCGGCCTGATCGATTTGCCATCGGGTGGGTGCCGGGTTGAATCCGGCGCCTCTCGCGATTAGATTGTCGCCATCTGCCCCGGCCATGCGCCGGGGTTTTGTTTCTTCCGGTTTTGTTTCCTCAGATAGCGAGAGACGTCCGACATGCCGATTCCGATCACCGCGCGCGGCGCGGTCAAGCTGAAGGAAGAACTGCAGCGCCTGAAAAGTGTCGATCGGCCGATGATCATCCAGGCGATCAAGGAGGCGCGTGAAAAAGGCGATCTTTCCGAGAATGCGGAGTACGACGCCGCGCGCGAGCGCCAGGGCTTCATTGAGGGCCGCATCCAGGAACTGGAGGGCAAGACGTCGGCGCTTCAGGTGATTGATCCGACCACCGTGGATTCCGGTGGTCGCATCGTCTTCGGCGCCACCGTCGGTCTCGAGGACCTCACCGCGGGCGAGCGGGTGAAGTACCAGATCGTCGGCGACGATGAGGCCGACATCAAGGCCGGGCTGATCTCCGTGTCCAGTCCGATCGCGCGCGCGCTGATCGGCAAGCTGGAAGGCGACCTGGTTGAGGTTGCCGCACCCGGCGGGCGCCGCGAGTACGAGGTCCTCGAGGTGCGCTACGTCTGACCTCCCTGACGAGGCGCATGGCCCGCCGTCGGCGGGCGCAGTGCGCTATCGGCCGCTGCGCCCAGGCGACGGACGTGCCTTGCCGGCGCGGGCGCCGCGGCGATCGGCGGCGGCCGCCGCCAGCTTTTTGGTGCGCGGCGCCGCAGGCGCCGCGCGCGCTGCCTGCGCGCGCTCGCTGGCTTGCTCTTTGGCGGCGCGCTCGGCCCGAACCTCATCGGGCAGCGGGCGGTACAGCACCAGCGTCTTGCCAATAGATTGCACGCAGGCGGCGTTCAAGCGGTCCGCCACGCTGTGGAACAGCGCCTCCCTTTCGTCGCGGTCGTCACCCGGCACGCGCATCTTGATCAGCTCGTGCGCCGCGAGCGCGCGATCTATCTCCTTGACCACCGCGTCAGTGAGCCCCTGTGAACCCAGCAGCACCACCGGCGCGAGCGTATGCGCCTGGCCCTTGAGTGCTTGCCGTTCCTTCGGGGTCAACATCAGTTCCGCCATTGCTTGCCTCCCAGTGGGTCGAGTCTAGCCGCCGCCGCTCCGCCTGATCCGATGCCCGCCGACAAGAAAAAGAACAAGTCCAATCCGCAATGGATACGCCGCCACGTCACGGACCCGTACGTGAAGGCGGCCAACCAGCATGGCTATCGCTCGCGTGCCGCCTACAAGCTGCTCGAGATCGATGCCAAGGACCAGTTGTTCAAGCCGGGCGCGATCGTGATCGACCTGGGTGCAGTGCCAGGCAGCTGGGCGCAGGTGGTGCGCGAACGGCTTGCCGGCAATGACGGCCTGCTGAAGGGGCGCGTGATCGCGCTGGATATCTTGCCGATGGAGCCGCTGCCGGACGTGCAGTTCATCCAGGGCGACTTCCGCGAAGACGAAGTGGCCGCCCAACTGGCCACGGCGCTGGGCGGCGTCAAGGCTGACGTGATCCTGTCCGATATGGCGCCCAACCTGTCTGGGATCGGCCTCGCCGACGCCGTGCGCTGCGCACATCTTTGCGAACTGGCGATCGAGTTTGCCCGTGAACATCTCAAGCCGTCAGGCGTGCTGCTGGTCAAGGCGTTTCAGGGGTCTGGCTACAGCCAGCTCGTCGAATTGCTGAAGAGAACCTTTGTCACGGTCACCGTTCGCAAACCACCGGCGTCACGAGCCGAATCAGCTGAAACCTATCTGTTGGCGCGCAGTCTGAAGGTGCGCGACTGAAAGTTGTGCATGGCGGTTTGACCCAGTTGCCGATCTCCCTAAGAGTGCGATAGCCAATACCTCGCCTAAGACCTTGAAATTTCACAGGGGACACCCCCATATGTCGTTGTTTCCGGACGGCCGTCCGGGGTCAATTGCGCCTAGAATCAGCCGCACGTCAATATCGGTCCTGCATCTATCCGTGGCCTGTGCTGCGCGACGAGCTGACCATCGCGCCTGTCACCAGGCGCTCACTGGAGTCTTGCCTTGAACAACAACATGCTCGCGAAAGCCGCCATCTGGCTGGTGATCGCGCTCGTTCTGTTCACCGTTTTCAAGCAGTTCGAGGGTCGCCAGCGGCCCGCCGAAGGCTATCTGCCGTATTCCGAGTTCCTGTCGGAGGTGAAGGCAGGGCGGCTGAAGCAGGTGACGATCCAGGAGTCCGGTGTCACGCCTGAGATCGTGGCGTTTACACAGGACGACCGTCGGATTCGCACCATTGCCACCGTGTTGGACCGTGGCCTGATGGGCGATCTGATCAACGCGGGTGTCAAGGTCGAGGTCAGGCCGCGCGAGGAGCAGTCGCTTCTCACGTCGATCTTCGTCTCATGGTTCCCGATGCTGCTCCTGATCGGCGTGTGGATCTTCTTCATGCGGCAGATGCAGGGAGGTGGACGCGGTGGTGCGTTCAGTTTCGGCAAGAGCCGCGCGCGCATGCTCGATGAGAGCAACAACAACATCACCTTCGTCGACGTCGCCGGCTGCGACGAGGCCAAGGAAGAGGTCCAGGAACTCGTGGAGTTCCTGCGCGATCCGTCCAAGTTCCAGAAGCTCGGCGGCCGCATTCCGCGCGGCGTGCTGATGGTGGGCTCGCCGGGTACCGGCAAGACGCTGCTCGCCAAGGCGATTGCCGGTGAGGCCAAGGTGCCGTTCTTCTCGATTTCGGGCTCCGACTTCGTCGAGATGTTCGTCGGCGTGGGTGCGGCGCGTGTGCGCGATATGTTCGAGAATGCAAAGAAGCACGCTCCCTGCATCATCTTCATCGACGAGATCGACGCGGTGGGTCGCCAGCGCGGTGCGGGTCTGGGCGGCGGCAACGACGAACGCGAGCAGACGCTCAACCAGATGTTGGTCGAGATGGATGGCTTCGAGACCGGCGTCGGCGTGATCGTGATCGCTGCCACCAACCGGCCCGACGTGCTCGACCCCGCGCTGCTGCGCCCCGGCCGCTTCGACCGCCAGGTGGTGGTGCCGCTGCCCGACATCCGTGGCCGCGAGCAGATCCTCAACGTCCACATGCGCAAGGTGCCGATCGGCGCCGACGTCAAGGCCGATGTCATCGCCCGCGGCACGCCAGGCTTCTCGGGCGCCGACCTGGCCAATCTGGTCAACGAGGCTGCCTTGTTCGCCGCACGCCGCAATGGCCGTGTGGTCGACATGGAAGACTTCGAGAAGGCCAAGGACAAGATCATGATGGGCGCGGAGCGCAAATCGATGATCATGTCCGACGAGGAGCGCAAGAACACCGCGTACCACGAGTCGGGCCATGCGATCGTCGCCAAGCTGCTGCCCAAATCCGACCCGGTGCACAAGGTCACCATCATCCCGCGCGGGCGTGCGCTGGGTGTGACGATGCAGTTGCCGGAACAGGACCGCTACTCCTACGACCGCGAGTATCTGTTGAACCGCATCGCGGTGCTCTTCGGTGGGCGTATTGCCGAAGAACTGTTCATGAACCAGATGACCACCGGCGCCAGCAACGATTTCGAGCGGGCAACGCAGATGGCGCGCGACATGGTGACCCGTTACGGCATGAGCGACGTGCTCGGCCCCATGGTGTACGCGGAGAACGAGGGCGAGGTGTTCCTCGGCCGCTCGATCACCAAGACCACCAACATGTCGGAAGAGACGATGCGCAAGGTCGACTCCGAGATCCGCCGCATCATCGACGAGCAGTACGCGCTCGCGCGTCGCATTCTTGAAGAGAACCGCGACAAGGTCGAGGCGATGACCACGGCGCTGCTCGAGTGGGAGACGATCGACGCTGAGCAGATCGACGACATTTCACAGGGCAAGCCGCCGCGTCCGCCCAAATCCACCAGCAGCGGCAAGCCGCCGTCAGGGGGCAAGGCTGCACCTGGAGGCGGTGTCGAGGGTGCGGCACAGCCCGCCTGAGTTCACTCGCCTTGAAACGGTCAACGGGCTGCCCTTGGGCGGCCCGTTGTGTTTCTAAGGCACGGTGATCGAGGCATAGAATCCCGCCGCCTGTGCAAGCGCGCCATGCGCGCGGTCCTTCCGCCATGTCCCCGTCGCCCGATATCGGATCTTCTGCTGCCGCCTTGCCTTGGCACTGCGGCTGCTATCGGATCGACCTTGCGCGGCCGCGCATCATGGGCATCGTCAACGTCACGCCGGATTCATTCTCCGACGGTGGTGCCTTCTTCGATTCGCAAGCGGCCATCGATCACGCACGGCGCTTGATTGATGATGGCGCGGAGATCCTGGATGTGGGTGGCGAGTCGACTCGGCCCGGTGCGCCGGATGTCTCCGCCGACGAGGAACTGCGGCGCGTGCTGCCGCTGATCGAGGCATTGCGGGGTTCCGGTGTGCCGATCTCCGTCGACACCAGCAAGCCTGCCGTGATGCGGGCCGCGTTGGCTGCCGGCGCCTGCATCGTCAACGACGTCTATGCGTTGCGCCAGTCCGGCGCCGCCGAAGTTGTTGCGGATAGCGATTGCGGCGTTGTGCTGATGCACATGCAGGGCACGCCACGCACGATGCAGGAGGCGCCGCGCTACACCGATGTGATCGACGAGGTGGGCGCCTTCCTGCGCGAGCGGCGTGCGGTGTTGGTGGCGCTCGGTGTCGCGGCGGACCGCATCGCTGTCGATCCCGGGTTCGGCTTCGGCAAGACTGCCGCGCATAATTGGACGTTGCTGGCGCGGCTGGCCGAGTTGGATCTCGAAGGCGCGCCGATCCTTGCCGGGGTGTCGCGCAAGTCGATGCTGGGCCAGGCGACCGGGCGGCCGGTTACCGAGCGTCTGGCTGCCTCGGCGGCAGCCGCCGTGATTGCAGTACAAAACGGAGCGCGCATCCTGCGCGTGCATGATGTGGCGGCCACGCGCGATGCGCTGGCAGTCCTGCACGCCGTGAATGACGCCCCATAAGAGGCAGCCGAACGACTGCCGGTGAATCGCGAATCTGAGGGGGTGGGATGAGTCGCAAGTATTTTGGTACCGATGGCGTGCGCGGCCTGGTTGGCAAGGCGCCGATCACGCCGGACTTCGTGTTGAAGCTGGGTCAGGCGGCGGGCCGCGTGCTCGGCCAGCAGGGCGAACGCAGTGCATCGATCCGACCGACCGTGCTGATCGGCAAGGACACGCGCATCTCAGGCTACATGCTGGAGGCAGCCCTCGAGGCTGGTTTCTCGAGCGCTGGTGTCGACGTCGTGCTTTGCGGGCCATTGCCGACGCCTGCAGTGGCCTACCTCACCCGTGCCCAGCGCGCCACCGCCGGCGTGGTGATCAGCGCCTCGCACAACCCGTATCAGGACAACGGCATCAAGTTCTTCTCGGCGATGGGCAAGAAGCTGCCCGATGAGGTGGAGTCGCGCATCGAGGCGGAGATCGATACACCGTTCGTATGCGTCGAGTCGAGGCATCTGGGCAAGGCACGCCGACTCGAAGACGCCGCGGGCCGCTATGTCGAATTCTGCAAGAGCACGTTCCCCACGCAGTTCGATCTCAAGGGGCTCAAGCTCGTGGTCGACTGCGCGCACGGCGCCGCCTATCACGTGGCACCTGAGGTCTTTCACGAACTCGGCGCCGAGGTGGTGGCCATCGGCGCGCAGCCCAACGGCTTCAACATCAACGATGGCGTCGGCGCCGTGCATGGCGATCATCTCGTGCATGCCGTGATGAAGGCCGAAGCGGATCTGGGTATCGCGCTGGATGGCGACGCCGATCGGGTGGTGATCGTCGATGCCGACGGCAACCAGTACAACGGCGATCAGTTGCTCTACGTCATCGTGCGCGACCGCATCGCCGCCGGCCGCTTCCGCGCCGGCGAGGACGGTGCGGTCGGCACCTTAATGACCAACTTCGCTCTGGAGAAGCGTTTCGGCGAACTCGGGGTGCAGTTTGCGCGTGCCAAGGTCGGTGATCGCTATGTGCTTGAATTGCTTGAGCAGCGCGGCTGGCATTGGGGCGGTGAAGGCTCGGGCCATCTGCTGTGCCTGGACAAGCACACCACCGGCGATGGCATCGTCAGCGCGCTGCAGGTGTTGGCCGCCATGAAGCGTGCCGGCAAGTCACTTGCCGATCTCACCGCCGACCTGCCGCTGATGCCGCAGTCGCTCGTCAACGTGAAGCTGCCGGCCGGTTACGACTGGAAGGCCGATACGGCCCTGGCGGCCGCCGCGCGCGCGGTCGAAGGCGATCTTGCTGGCCGCGGACGCGTACTGATCCGCCCGTCGGGCACCGAGCCGCTGCTGCGTTTCATGGTCGAAGCCGAAGACGGCGAACTTGCGGTTGCACTGGCACAGCGCCTGGCCGCGAGCGTGCCCGCGGCGTAACACGACCCAGGCGCGCCGCGCGCGCATTAGCGCGCCGCGCCCGCTTCGTACCAGCCCTTGCTGGCGTTGACCCAGCGCACCACCAGCAGCATCACCGGCACCTCGATCAGCACGCCCACCACGGTTGCGAGCGCGGCACCCGAGTTGAACCCGAACAGGCTGATCGCTGCCGCCACGGCCAGCTCGAAGAAGTTGGAGGCGCCGATCAGTGCCGATGGGCAGGCCACGCTGTGCTTCTCGCCCAGCGCGCGGTTGGCCAGGTAGGCCGCCCCGGAGTTGAAGAACACCTGGATCAGGATCGGCACCGCCAGCAGGACGATCACCAGCGGCTGGCGAAGGATCTGCTCGCCCTGGAATGCGAACAGCAACACCAGGGTGGCCAGCAGCGCCACGATCGACCACGGTGACAGCCGGTGCAGCAGGCGTTCGAGCGCGCCGACGCCACCACGCGCGATCACCTGACGCCGGATCAACTGCGCCACGATCACCGGCACCACGATGTACAAGGCGACCGAGGTCAGCAGCGTGTCCCACGGAACCGTGATCGAGGCCACGCCCAGCAGCAAGGCCACGATCGGCGCGAACGCAAAGATCATGATCGTGTCGTTCAGCGCCACCTGCGACAGCGTGAAGTACGGGTCGCCGTTGGTGAGCCGGCTCCACACGAACACCATCGCCGTGCACGGCGCAGCAGCCAGCAGGATCAGACCGGCGACGTAGCTGTCGATCTGGTCCGCCGGCAGCCAGGGGGCGAACAGGTGCTTGATGAAGATCCAAGCCAGCAGCGCCATCGAGAACGGCTTCACCAGCCAGTTGATCACCAGCGTCACGCCGATGCCACGCATGTGGTTCTTCACCTGGCCCAAAGCGGCAAAGTCGATGCGCAACAGCATCGGAATGATCATCACCCAGATGAGCACGCCCACCGGCAGGTTGACCTGCGCGAACTCCATCTTCCCGATCGCCTGCACAGGCGCGGGGAACAACTGGCCCAGCGTGATGCCGACCACGATGCACAGCGCAACCCAGACCGTCAGGTAGCGCTCGAATACGCTCATGCCGGCGGCCGCCGTGGGGGCGTCTACGGACGGGGCGCTCATCGGACCGCCCTCATGCGGCGAGGCATCGGTCTTACGCGCTGCGTGGCACTCATGACTGGCCGATGTCCTTCAGTCGCTGCGTCAGCGCCACCCGGTCGAGCTTTGACAGCGGCAGGCTCAGGAACAGCTGAATCCGGTTTTGCAGTCGGTTGTAGGCATTGAAGAACGCTTTGCGCTTGTCGTCATCGCTGCCCTGAACTGAGGCCGGATCTTCCACGCCCCAGTGGGCGGTGATCGGCTGGCCGGGCCAAAGCGGGCAGACCTCGCCGGCGGCGCTGTCGCACACGGTGAAGACGAAGTCCAGCTCGGGTGCGCCGGGCGCAGCGAACTCGTCCCAGCTCTTGCTGCGCAGTCCCTCGACCGGCATGCGGTTCTTCTGCAGCAGTTCGATCGCGAACGGGTTGACGGTGCCGTTCGGATGCGAGCCGGCCGAGTAGGCCTTGAAGCGCGGCGCGCCCATCGCGGTCATCATGACTTCGGAGAGGATCGAGCGGGCGGAGTTGCCGGTGCACAGGAAGAGCACGTTCAATGGGCGGTTGTTGTTCATGGGTCGATCGGGTTCGAGGCAGAGAGTGACTTGTGCATGCACACGCTGCTGGCCGGGCACAAGGTGGAGAACTCGGTGGAGGCCTGCAGTGATCGGGGCGCGTCATTGCGCGCGATCACGTGGTAGCCGCGCGTCGCGAAAAACGCGCTGGCCGTTTTGGTCAGCAGCGTGAGCGATTTCAACGCCAACTCGCCGGCGCGGCGCTCCATCGCGCTGACCAGGGCGCTGCCGACGCCGCTGCTTCGCCAGGCAGGATCGACCACCAGCGAGCGCAGCAATGCGGCCTCGCCATGTGCTTCGATGCCGACCGCGCCAACCACGATGCCTGCTGCGCCTTCTGCCGGATCCTGCGCGACGATGAAGCGGGGCAGGTCGGCAGGGACGAGGTCGCTGGTCGGCAGCCCCGCCGCTGCGAGCAGCGTGAGGACGCGCGTTGCGTCCTGCGGCCGTCCGGCGCGCAACCGGAAAGTCACGTCGTGCATGGACTCAGCTGCAGCACGCAGCGGATTTCACCGGGATCCGGGCGGACACGGTGGTGGTCGATGCTGCGGGTACGCAGCAGGCGGCCGCCGCCGCGGTGGACTCGGCGTCTGGCTGCGCCTCGCCGTTGAAGGTTGGCACGCTGCTCAGTGAATGGAAGGTCTCCCACGCAATGCCGGTCGGGTCAGTGACCCAGTACTTGTTGGAACGCGCGTAGCAGCAGCTGACCTCGCTCTCTGCGTGTGCGGCGACGTCGGCCTGCTGCAGTTGCGCGTGCAGGCCTTCGAGTTCCTCGTCCGAGTCGGTCTGCAGGCCGAGGTGATTGATGCCGACCGCACCGCCCCGCTGCGAAATGGCGAAGTTGATGCGGGGGTCATCGAGCATCCACTTCGCGTAGTCGTCCTTGGTCACCGCGGGCTCGGTGCCGAACAGCGTGGAATAGAAGCGAATGCTCTGCGCCAGGTCGGGCACGGACACGTGAACATGAAAGCGTTTCATGACTTGACTCCCTGTTTGCGGGCGATGCGCGAACTGCGCGCTCCCTGGGTGACGGTCGGGCGACAGCCTGCCGAGGGTGCACATGAGGTGCCGTCGGCTGCGCAGCAGTTCTCGGTGAGAAAGGCGACCAGCGCGGCCATGGCGCCGAAGTCGGCGGCGTAGAAGATGAAGCGCCCTTCCTGGCGAGGCCGGATCAACCCTGCATGACTGAGCTCCTTCAAATGAAAGCTCAGCGTTGCCGGAGCGAGGTTCAACTGCGCGGCGATCTCGCCTGCCGCGAGACCGCTCGGCCCGTGTTGCACGAGCAGGCGATACACCGCCAGCCGCGTGCCCTGTGCAAGGGCGGCGAGCGATTGAACGACCGTCTCTGATTTCATGTTTCGAAGAATATGGAAATGACGGGTCGGCTGTCAACCCACGAGTGCGTGATCTGAATCGAACGTGGCCCGGCGCTGACTGCCGCCGGGTCACGATGGGCTGATACATCCGGGGCCAACAGCGCCGCTGTGCAGGTCGTGAACCTGCACCGTACTTATGCAGGGCCGACGGGAGGTGCGCTTCCTTCGCTACGCGCGAGAAGTGGTCGGGTCGCGCGCGATCTGGCGTACGTTCAGATCGTGCCGATGGGTAGCCGCCGGGTTGGCGCGAGGCGCCCGGGGCATCGATCAGTGTGTGGTGGGTCTTGCGGCAAGCGGGTTGGCGGCGACCGGTGCTCGGGTCGGAGCCACGCTAGCCCGCGATCGATAGACGACTGCGGTTTCGCCAACGCAGCGCGCCCGCGACCAGCAGCGCCAGCAGGCCAAACGGTGGCATGGCGCCCCCGCCGCCGGCGGTGGTCGTTGGGGCCGCGGGTGGTGGCGTTGGCGAAGGCGGCGGAACAGGCGTGGTTGGTGGCGTGCCGACAGCAGCAAGGCCGGTGCCACTCAGCGTTACCGTCATCGGCTCGACCGCGTCCGGTGAGGCGAGCGTGAGCGTGGCGCTACGTGCGCCAGCGGCAGATGGATTGAACTCGACGTCGAGGCGGCATGAGGCGCCTGGTGCGAGCACCGCGCCGGCCGCGCAGCCTTGCACCATGAAGTCAGCGGCGGCCGTCCCATCGAGTCGGCGCTCGGCAACTGCAAGCGGCGCTGTGCCCGCGTTCAACACGCGCACCGACTGCACCGGCGCCGGCGTGCCGATCGGCCGCACAGCGAACGCCAGGGCGGCGACCGAGTGGGTGAATCGGGCGCGCGGCTGCGGCAAGCCAGCGAGCACGATGCTGGTCGGCTGCGCGATGGTGTCGTAGCGCAAGATGAGCTGTGCAACGCTCGCGAGGGCCTGTTGGGGCACGTAGCGCAACTCGAACTGGCAGGACGTCGCGGGCGACAGGACAGCCTGCGGCGCGCAAGTCGAAGCTGAGACCGAAAAGGCGCCGCCATCCGTGCCGCTGATGCCGAGCGGGTCGGCGGCCAGGCGCAGGGGCGCGGCGCCATCATTGCGAAGGGAGACCACGACGGCCGGGCTGCTCGCGGCCAGCGGCGCGGCGAACCGCAGCACCAACGGATCGATCGCGGGCAATGGCGTGGGCGTGGCGGCGGGATCGGCCAGAAAGGCCGACAGATCGGTGACGTCAACCACGTTGAAGGCGGTGACGAAGCCGGCCATGGCGTCGACACTGGCGAACGCACCGAAGAGTTGGGCGACGCTGGCGCCCTTGAGCTTGGTGTCCGGCGGCAAGCTGTGGCACTGCACGCAGCTTCGCATCGGTACGCCCTTGATCGCGGCGGCGTTGAGATAGATGTCGCGTCCGCGCAGCGGATCCTGGGCGGAGGCGTTTGCCGACACGGCGGCGAGCACTGCGGCGGCGGCCAAGCCACGCACGGCGCCGGTGGCAGCCTTGTATGAACGAAGAGCACCGCGTCTGACGGCCGCTGGATTGGGGTTCATGCGCTCGGGCCTGTCGATACGACGAGTCAAGGTCCGGATCGGGTTGCTTCGGAGCGCCGCGGGTGATGGATGACTGCTGGCCGTTGTCGAGACCGCGTCAGTCGCCGCGCTCGGTGGTGCAGCGATCCTCGCGGGGCTGGTATCAAGCCGGAGGCGACCACGATCCGAAGATCGGGGTCGCCCACTCAACAGACTTGTTCTGGCCAGCGTCCCCACTGCTGCGGCCACGCTGCGCCGCGCGGTGGGGAACGGGACCTGCGCGACTACGAGCCGATCACGCCGCCGTCGTTCTTGCGGATCACCACCGTGCAGGAGCGCGGGCGGCCTGAGACACCGCCCTCCGGGAAACGCGAGAAGCGCGTCGGGTCACGCGCGATCTGGTTCTCGCTCCACACCGTGCCGACCTGGCTCTGCCCGGTGGGCGGGTTGCGCGGCGCGTTCGGGTGGCCGCCCAGTTCGCCGGGATGCTGGATGTTGACGAACATCGTCCGGCTGTCAGGCGTCATCACCACGCCCGTGACCTCGCAGCCCGCTGGACCGACGAGGAAGCGACGCACTTCGCCTGAAATCGGGTCGGCACACAGCATCTGGTTGTTGCCATTGCCGGCGAAGTCGCCGGTGTTTGTGGCCGAACCGTCCGACTGAATCCATAGCCGGCCGTTGCGGTCGAACCAGAGGCCATCCGGGCTGTTGAACAGGTTATCGGCCTTGATGTTGGCCGACGGCGCCCGTTCGCCGGTCACGCTGGGCTGACCGGCCAGCAGGAAGATGTCCCAGCCGAACGCGAGCGCGCGCGGGTCGCCGTTGGTCTCGTTCCAACGGACGATGTGACCCCACAGGTTGTTGGTGCGGGGGTTGACCGCGTCCACCGCTGGGCGGGCGCTGCCTGCCGAGGTCGTTCCGGCCACGTTGTTCGCGCTGGCCGGGGTCGTGCCGCGGCGATTGTTGTTGGTCAGCGTGCAGTAGACCTCGCCCAGGCGATTCGGGTTGACAGTGATCCACTCCGGGCGGTCCATCATCGTGGCGCCGACACGGTCGGCGGCCGCACGGGTGTTGATGAGGATCGCCGCCTGATCGGCAAAGCCATTGGCAGCAGTCAGTCCATTTTGGCCATGGACCAGCGCGATCCAGGTTCCGGTGCCACGACCGGGTGTCGTGCCGCCATCGAACTTGGCGACATACAGCGTGCCGGTGTCGAGCAGGCTGCGGTTCGCGGCGGAGCGCGGACTGGTGGCGTCGAACTTTCCGGTAGAGACGAACTTGTAGATGTACTCGTTGCGCTCGTCATCGCCCAGGTAGACGACAACGGTGCCATCCGTGGCGACAACGTGCTCGGCGTTCTCGTGCTTGAACCGACCGAGTGCGGTGCGTTTGATCGGCTTGGAGTTGGGGGCGAACGGGTCGATCTCGACCACCCAGCCGTGGCGGTTGGGCTCGTTGGGCGTGGCGTTCACGTCGAAGCGCGCATCGGCGGTGTGCCAGCGGTAGCCGAAGCCAGCCTGCGTGATGCCGTACCGATTCTCGAGTGCTGACGGTGTGCGCGTGCCGTTCCAGCCAAAGTAGCCGTTGAAGTTCTCTTCGCAGGTCAGGTAGGTGCCCCAGGGCGTGTAGCCATGGGCGCAGTTGTTGAGCGTGCCCAGCACCTCGCGCCCGGTCGGATCGTCCGCTGTCTTCAGAAGGTCGTTGCCGGCAGCGGGGCCGGTCAGTTCCATCGGCGTGTAGCCGGTGATCCGGCGGTTGAGCGGCGAGGCCAGCACATGGGTGATGGTGCCGTTGGCTTCGCGTCGCACATGCGCAACTGCCACGCCGTGCGCCGCCAATCCCTTGCGAACCTTGTCGGCGGTGAACGGCAGCAACCAGTCGGTGGCGTCGCTGCCGGGCGCATAGAAGTACTCGGGGTTGATGTACTCGTGGTTCATCACGAGCAGACCTTCGTCGCTGCGCGTGCCCGGGCCATCGGCGGTCGCGTTGAGGGGGAAGAAGTGCATCCCGTCGTGGTTGTCGCCGACCTGCTGCTCCTGCTCTTGCCAGCCTTGTGAAGCGTCCCGCAGAAACGCGGGCGCACCGGCGCGAATCGGGTCGCCCCAGGGCAGGATCGCCTGCGCGGTGTAGCCGAACGGGACGACGATCTCGTCTCCCGACGAGATGTTGACGGGCGCAAAGGTCAGGACCGGCGCCGGCGGCGGGGCCGGTGCGGGTGCGGGTGCGGGTGCCGGATCGTCGTCGCTGCCGCAGGCGGCCAGCGAGGTCGCTGCGCCGACGCCAAGGAATGACAGCGTCGCCAGACCAAAGCCGCGACGCATCGCGTCGCGGCGATTGGGGTTGTTCAGCTGCTGATCGATGACCGTTTGCAGGTGCGTGTTGCCGGATG
>JALHMQ010000040.1 GCA_022843955.1 Burkholderiaceae bacterium | reverse complement strand
GCGCAGCGACGCGCAGCTGGCAGCGTCGCTCCAGTGCGACCGCATACCGCGACGGCCGCGCACTCGGCGGTCATGAGGCTCGGCATGTCGTTGCATAGCGGTTCTTCAGACCATCCCTAACGCTGAGCATTCGCGGTCGAGTCACTCTTCTCAAGCTTGATGTAACGAAAGTACTGCCACGCATCGACCCCCATGGCAACTGCCGCGGCCCACGGCCATCCGGAGACACCTGAGATGGACAGCAGAGCTAGCACCGCATAAGTCACCAGCAACGCGAGGTCTGTCTCTAGCCCGAAGAACCGGAATCGGCGGCTTGCCGCCGCTGCGGCCCGACTCGAAGGTCGACGATGCGACTCTGCAAGCTCCCAACCGACTGCAGCGGCTTTTGCCATGAGTAGCCACCAGACGTACGGAACCGCAGGGAACGTCGGGTTCTTTAAGACTGCCGTACCTGCCAGGAAAAGCCCGAAAACAACGACAAAGTCAGCAACGAACTTCCATCCGTCATAGGCCTGCCGAACGTCGTCTCGCAAAGAGTGCGCATAGTCCATCACGAACAACACGAGCAGAGCGCACCCGCCCACGAACAACGGATCACGCATGCTCGCCGAAGGCAAAGACTGCTGCGCGAACGAGTAAGCAAGAGAACCCAGCACCGCTGGGTACAACAGATTCGTCATGATCTGGAACCAGCGAGGATCGGGCATTTGAGCCTCCATCAGCGTGCTCGACGACATGATCATCCTCTTGTCCGCGCGACAGGGGTAATCACAGGCTAGATTGACTGAGAACCGCCTCGGGGCGTCGCAATAAACGAAGCGACAGTACGCAGCTCTGAAGCGGCGACGTCTAACGGCCTGGAGAGTGTGCAGACGCGCGCCGATCGCTCACCCGGCACGCTTGACATTAGTCCGCTCAAGGGCGTGGTGTTCGACTTCGCCGACAGCCGCGCCGGGCGCCACGCCCAGGCGTTCCTCGGCGCCGATCAGGCCGATGGTGGCTGGCGCGGCACCCTGGTGTGCGACGACTACGTGGCCCGCAAGAGCCTGTTCGGCGAGCGGATCGTCGAAGCCGGCTGCCTGGCGCATGAGCGGAGCAAGTTCTTCGATCTGTGGGCCAACCACAAGAGCGCGGTGGCCGAGCAGGCGCTGGCGTTCTTCCGTGACCTGTACGACGTCGAGCGCGAGGTGCAGGACGTCGACGTCGATGAGCGACAACTGATCCGGCAGCGGAAGGCCAAGCCGGTGGCCGACGCTCTGCAGGCGTGGCTCGTCGCGCAGCGGCAGAAGGTGCCGGACGGATCAGCGACCGCGAAGGCGATCGACTGCAGCTTGAACCGCAGGACGGCGCTGACGCGCTACCTGGGCGACGGCAACCTGCCGGCCGACAACAATTGGATCGAGAACCGGATCCGGCCGATCGCGCTGGGACGTGCGAACTGGCTGTCTGCCGGCAGTCTGCGCGCAGGCCAGCGCGCCGAGGCGATCATGAGCTTGATCGGCTCAGCGACGATGAACGAGTTGGATCAGTACGCCTACCTGCGCGACGCGCTCGAGCGGCTGCCGAAACATCCGGCCAGCCGCATCGAGGAGCTACTGCCGCATCGCCGGCGCTCGACGCCGCTGCACTGATCTGCAAAGCGCCGGTCAAGATGGGTTGGCCGGACGCTTACGTGCCGCCGCATGGCCAGCAGACCCAGACGGCGACATCAGCGGTCCATTTGCCAGCCATGCTGCAGGGCATCGTGACCATCCGAGGCGGTCGTGGAGTTTTTGGGGCACGGCCTGCATGGCAAGAAGACCTCCCGCAGCAGACTGCCTAATGTCGACAATACACAAGGACAGAAACCCAGTGCAGCAAGCTGGCGCCCGCCAACACGCTCACGACAACGCGCAGTTCAACAGCTGTCGCTTCGTGTTGCGTGTACTCACGATAGGTTGCGGCCGACGCGACTCTTTGCCTGCTTCGCCGATTGCCGACAACATGTGACCCGGCCGTTACGGTAGCTCGATGCCGCATGCCACTGGCGTGCTGATTGGCGTCATCGGCCAACAAGCATGGGAGCGCCGCGGTTCCGTCGCGAAGTCGGCGCCTCACACGAAGGCGTTGCGCCGTCCTCACTGGTGCATTCCCCATGCCCCGGTGTAACTGGCCTGCCATCGACGGTTCGTAGCGTCTGTCCTCTTCCACCGACGCGAGCCAATCGTGACCAACCAAAGCGACAAGATCCCAAAGGGTGCAACACCCATCGTCACCCCGACGAGCCCGTCGCGGCGAAGCTTCCTGCGAGTCGGCGCGACCTCTTCCCTCGCGGCAGTCGCCGGCACGGTGACCCTCGCAGCGTGCGGCGGGAGTGACGACTCTCCGGCGCCACCAACGGCCGCACTACTGCCGTCCGCCCCGTTCAGTAGCGAGCGGAGCATCCTATCGGAACCCATGCTCCAGAACCCGGGGCCGGATAGTGTGCGGGTGGTCTGGTTCAGCGAGATCGACGGCGGCCGCCACGCGGTGCGGGTCGGGGCGAACTTCGAGCGTGAGTTCCTTGCGACGACCACGCGCATGAGCCATATGCTCGAGGACAACGGCTCTCAGGTGTTCCAGCAAGTGACCGCGACCTGGACTACGCCGCGCGAGCGCGCGGTTTTCCGCCATGAAGCAGTCGTGACCGGGCTCACGGCTGGCCAGCGTGTTCCGTATGTCGCCATCAGCGAACGCGGCCCCGGCGCATGGCGGTCCGGGGAGTACACGCTGCAGCCGTTGCCGCTGCCGGGACAGCCGCTCAGGATCTTGCTGACGTCAGACCACCAGAACAACCCGATGGCATCGGCGAACATTCAAAAGGTCATGGAGACGGTGGGTCGGATTGACGCGGTTCTCTTCCCTGGCGACTTCGTGAGCCAGCCGAACCGGGCTAGCGAGTGGTTTGATCGCGCCGGTGGAGGTGGCAACGCGAACCTCGTCGGTAACCCATCGTTCTTCCAGTCGCTTCAGGGCACCGCCCGGCGCTGGACGCCCGGATCGCCGTATACGGGTGGGCCGGTGTTGCAGCACGCGCCGCTTTACGGCTGCCCCGGCAACCACGAGTACCCCGGCCGCTGGCGCATGGATCCGCGCACGAACAACACCAATAATCCAGAGCCTGTCACGATCAATGCGATGGACAACGACCCGCAGCCTCGCTGGTACGCGCAGGCGCGCTATGAGGAGCTCAAGGCGGCGGTCAATCCGACCAACGACCCGGCGCTTCGCGCCAAGTGGATCGAAGACAACTCGTACGAGTGGACCACGTATCGCGAGATGTGGTCCCTACCGGAAGGCCCGGAGGGCAAGGCCTACTACGCGCAACGCTTCGGCGACGTCTTCATCATCTCGCTGGACGCCAATCGCGTGTGGCGGACGTTCTCGCCCAGTCAGCGCGGCAAGTTCACTGAGCGTTACATCGACGCGCAGCGTCAGGTCACGCAGAACGCTGACGAGTGGGGTTTCGGCGACATTAACTTCCGGCCGTTTGGCCGTGGCTCGCGCCAGTACCAGTGGCTGGAACAGGTGCTTCAGAGCGAAGCCTGTCGAACGGCGCGCTATCGAATCGTTTTGTCCCACCAGACGATGGCCGGCCTCGGCGACAACGCCGTGCCGGTACAGGCGGAAATTCGGACCACCATCGAGTTGTCCGACGGCAGCCTGATCGGACCGTTCCCGGCCAGTGAATGGCCATCACGCTGGCCGGCGGTCAAGGCTGCGCTCGATGCTGGAACCGTTCGCTTCGCCCGGAACGAGTACCCGCGCGATCAGGACCAATGGCTCACCGACATCGAGCCCCTGCTATCGGCTGCGAATGTGCACCTCGTGCACACGGGTCATTCGCACTTGTGGAACCGCATGGTGGCCGCCGACGGGCGATTGCAGTACATCGAGGCATCGAACTTCGGCAACTCGTTTGGGGCCATGTTCTTCCCGACATCGCAGCAAGGCGTTTCCGCCAGCCAAGGACCACGCTGGAACGGCGCGGTGCCGGGCAGCGCCGCGTGGAATGCGCAGACGACGGCGCCTGTGGCGGCGAACGGCAACCTACCTCGCACCTCGCTCATCTGGAATGTTGCCGATTACCCGGTTGCTGGCGAGGTCCATGGGCGCGTGATGCAGCAGCCGAGTCTCGTCAATCCCATGCGAACCATCGACCGTCGAACCGCCGCGTGGACCGAGCAGGATTTGCCGTTTGTGTCCAGCAACAACCTGTGCACGTTCACGGTCTTTGAGACCGCTACCGGGCTGATGTCAAGCTACTGCTTCGATACGCGTGAGCCCGCGAGCGCGGTTGTGAAGTTCGACGAGATCAGGCTCGGCAGTTGAGTCGAAAGAGCGGGGCGCCGCCGCCGGCGCGCCCCGTCCGTCCGGGCTGATTGCACCCACATAGAGGCGCCAAAAGGCAAGATGCACGCTATGCCGGCTCGAGACGCGCAGAGTGCTGCAACCGAAGCCGCTGGAACAGCGTCTCTCGGTGCACTCGCACGCATTGCCGTATTGGGCTTTAGGATCCGCCAGCGAGTCAGCGGGCATCGGAGCGGGAAGCGTGGTCTCTGTCTCGATCACGCCGGCGTTGTCGCCTGCTTGCGCTCCACCGCAGCCAACAGCCCAAGCATCGCGGGGCGGTAGAACCGTGTTTGCATCACCGCAATCTTGGGGTTGAGCCAACGTCTGAAGCAAGTTTGCACGGGTCATGTGGACATGGTCGAGAGCGCCATCCGGAGTGTGTCGATGAACCTTCTGCGTCACTGCCTGCTCGTCATTGCCGTGGCAGCACCGTGCGCTGCGCAGGGTCAGACCTACTACGAACTCGAGTCGGTGACAACCATGGAGCCGGGCGCCGAGTATCTGAAGTTGGCATTGGCGGCCCATGAGATCTGCAACATTGGCCGCGAACTGAAGAACCTGCCGCGACAACTGCCTCCGGCTACGCCGACGCCTTATGTCCACGAACGGATCTGGACTGCAAGCAACGGCCGAGACTTTGTCTTTCGCAGGCGAAGCTTCGACCTGTCACCCGTCGAAAGTGAGGCGGAACTGGACTGTCGCTGGCAGTACGTGTGGCGCGAGCAGATCGTGATCCAGCGCGGCGGCGCGACCACGCGCATCTTCCGCAACAGCGATGGCGCACAGGAGATCGAGCGCAACGCGTTCACGGCGCCGCGGTCAGAAGACCCGGTCGACAGCTATCCGCTGCGCGCCAGCGCGATGGGGTCGGCGCTGCGCTGCGCCACGCCTGCGGCGGTCAGCAACATTCGTATCCTGCGACCGATGATCGGCATGAGCGAGATCTGCATTGCGGAAGCCCGGCTATTCCGTGACGAGGACGGCTTCAACCTAATGGTCCAGTCCACCGCCGAGGCTTCGCTGTTCGGCGGTCGAGGCGGCGAGTTTCGCGCGCAGCAGCGTGTGCGCAGGTACGGTGTCTACAACGCGACGGACCGCACCTGGAATCCGAAGACCTACTTGTCCGACTAGGGCCTGTTAACACTACCTGATCGCCGCTGCGCTCGGGTAGTGTCAACAGGTCCTAGATCGGTAGGTGCAAGAGGTTGACGACGTACTTCTGCAGAGGCGCAGTACGGTCGCGAGCACATCAACCGGGCAAATGGGTGGCATTGCGCGCCAGAGCGCGTAGAAGCCCTCGTTGCGTCGATCGCAGGTAGATCACATCGACAAGGCGCCGGAACGCGCAGCGAGAGCAACTTTGTCTGAGGCGGTGGGCGAACGCGCGAGTTGCGGTCATTGTGACGTGTGCGCCCGTGTGGCCGCCGTAACTGCCCCGTCATCGAAGTTACATACATTCCGCCCTTACGAATGGGCGGTGCTAGCGGATGCGACGAACCTTTCTGTGCCTTCTGCTGCTCTCGTTGCTGAGTGGCTGTTCGACCCAGCAATGGGCCTTGCGCGCCGCGGCCAACGCCTTGGCAGCGCAGGGTCAGTCGCCCGAAGATGACCTGCAACTCGCCCGCGAGGCGAGCGCCTTCTACCTCAAGCTGTCGGAGTCGGTACTGCGCGAGCAGCCGGGGCATGCTCCGCTGGCACTTGCGGTTAGCAGCGGCTTTACACAGTACGCCTACGCGTTCGTCGCCTTCGACGCCGAGCGACTGGAGGCGCATGACGCCAAGGCAGCGCAGCGCGGACGACAGCGTGCGGCGCGGCTATACCAGCGTGCTCAGCAGCACGCGATGACGGCGCTGCAGGCACAACGGCCCGACTTGCTGGTCGCGTTGGCCGCGGGGCGTGATCCAGGCCTAGCCCGCGAGCACGTGGCGCTGGCGCACTGGTCGGCGACCTCTTGGGCGGCGCTGATCTCGCTGTCCAAGGACCAACCCGAGCGCGTGGCTGAGCTGCCGCAGGTACTTCAACTGGCTCGCGCTGCTGACGCACTTGATCCGACGCACGCCGACGGTGCGCTGGCCAGCCTGCTCGGCACGCTGGAGGCCTCGCGCCCTGGCGGTTCGACGGCTGAGGCGCAGCGCCACTTCGAACGCGCGCGCCATGCTGCGGGGGGCCGCCAAGCAGGAGTCTTCCTGGCCGAGGCCGAAGCACTGGCCAGCACCGATCGCGCGCGCTTCGAGACGCTCCTGCGCCAAACCCTAGCGACCGCGCAGGCGCACCGCACACTGGCCAACGAGGTCATGCGCGAGCGAGCGCAATGGCTGCTGGACACCCTGGACGACCGTTTCTGACAACGAGCCCAAACGATGAAACCGCACCGACTGCTGCTGACCTTCCTGGCGGCACTGCTGCCCTTTGCCGCATTGGGCCAGAACGCCGTGCTGCGCGTCGCCAGTGTGGTGCCAAAGAACTCGCTCTACCACCAAGAGCTGCTCGAGATGGGTCAAGCCTGGCGTGCTGCACAGGGCGGGGGTGCGCGCTTCACCGTGTTTACCGATGGCAGCCAAGGCGGCGAGGCCGAGATCGTGCGTCGCATGCGCATCGGCCAATTGCAGGGCGCGCTGATCTCGGTGGTGGGCTTGCGCGACATCGAACCCAGCATCGCCGCGCTGCAGAGCCTGCCGCTGCTGTTCCGCAGCTGGGAGGAACTGGACTTCGTGCGCGAGCGTATGCGTTCAGCGATGGAGAAGCGATTCCTCGACAAGGGCTTCGTGGTGCTGGGCTGGGGCGACGCCGGCTGGGTGCGCTTCTTCTCCACCAAGGCGGCGCTGCGTCCTGACGACTACAAGGGACGCAAGTTCTTCGCCTGGGGCTCGGAGCCCGAGCAGCAGCAAATCATGAAGAGCCTGGGCTATACGCCCGTGCCGCTGGAGACCGGCGATGCGCTGGCAGCCATTCAGACCGGAATGATCGACGTGCTGCCCTCCACGCCCTACTTCGCACTGGCCACCCAGGTGTACGGAACCGCCACGCACATGCTGGAGCTGAACTGGGCGCCCATGGTCGGCGCGATGGTCCTCACGCAGAAGAGTTGGGGCGCAATGAGCCCGGCCGCGCAGCAGGCGCTGCTGACTGCTGGCGAGAAGGCCGGCCTGGCCATGCGCGCGCAGGCGCGCAAAGAGGTCGACGAGGCGGTGGCGGCCATGGTTAAGCGCGGATTGATAGTGCACCGGCCGAACGATGCACAGCTCAAGGAATGGCAGCACCTTGCCGAGCAGCTTTACCCCCGCATTCGGGGCAGCCTGGTGCCGGCCGAGACGTTCGATCAGGTGTTCCTGCATGTCCGTGCCTTCCGCGCCGGCCAGCGTTGAGCCTGCGTGGGCGCAGGAGGTGCTGCCCGAAATGAACGGAGCGCCGTTGCCGGCCCGCGGCTGGTCGCGGGTAGAGGAAGCGCTGGCAGTACTGGCGCTGGCCCTGATGGTGTTGGTGCCACTCATCGAAGTCGCGGCGCGCCCGCTGCTCGGTGCGGGTGTCGACAACGCCGCTGTACTGGTGCAACACCTCGGTCTGCTGATGACCATGGCCGGCGCGCAAGTGGCCGAGCGTCACGGTCATCTCATCAGCTTGGGCAGCAGCCTGGCGCGGTGCGGCGGTCCGCGTCAGCAGGCTGTACTGCGCGGCGCCGCCGACCTCGGCGCGTCCGCCGTCTGCGCGCTGCTGGCGCTGGCCAGCTGGCGTTTCGTATCCAGCGAGATGGCAGCGCCGCAGCCGCTCGCCTACGGCATACCGGTCTGGTGGGTCCAGGCAACCATGCCGCTGGGTTTCGCCCTGTTGGCACTGAAGCTCGCGGCTCGCCTGCCGCGCCGTCACGGGCTGCGCCACACCTGGGCCCTGCTGCTGCCGCTGGCCGCGCTGGCCGTGGCGATGCACTTCGAAGACTCGTTGCCGCCGATGGGCGCGGGGCTGTGCATACTGCTCATGCTGCTGCTGCTTGGCGCGCCGGTGTTCGCGGTGCTGGGCGGGCTGGCGCTGCTGCTGTTTTGGACCGAAGGCTTGCCGCTGGCCACGGTGCCGTTGTCGCACTACCAGATCACCATCAACGCGTCGCTGCCGGCCTTGCCGTTGTACGCCTTGGCCGGGCTGATCATGGCCCGCAGCGGTGCGGCGCAACGCTTGAGCGCGTTGTTCGTCGCAGCCTTCGGCGGCGGTTTGCGCGGCAGCGTGGTGGCGACGGCTCTGCTGTGCACGGGATTCACCGCCTTTACCGGAGGCAGCGGCGTCACGATCCTGGCGCTGGGCGGCCTGCTGTTGCCGCTGCTGCTCAAGGCCGGCTACTCGGAGCGACGCGGCATTGGCCTGGTGACGAGCGCCAGCGCACTGGGCGTCCTGCTGGCGCCCTCGGTGCCGCTGATTCTTTACGCAGTGCTGGCGCGCGTGCCCATTGGCGAGATGTTCCTTGCCGGCCTCTTGCCGGCGCTGCTGATGGTGGCTGTGCTGCTTTTGGTGGGTGGCTTTCTGCGCCGCGATGCGACGGAGACGCCGCGCCAGCCAGCCAAGATGGATTCAGCGCCACGGACGCAGCAAGGATCAGCCTGGCGGGCAGCCTGGGCTGCGCGCTGGGAGCTCGGCGCGCCGCTGGTGGCGTTGGGCTCGCTCGGGGCCGGGCTGGCCACGCCAACGGAGAGCGCGGCCCTGACTGCGGCCTACGCGCTGATCACTCAGGCGCTGGTACACCGCGAACTGCGTGCCGCCGCGGTCTGGCGGCTGCTGCTCGACACCGCGCAGATCATCGGCGGCGTGCTGCTGATCCTCGGCATGGCGCTGGCGCTGACGAACTTCCTGGTCGATGCCGGCATTCCAGACCGCGCGGTCGATTGGGTTCAGGCCGCTGTGCCCAACCGGCACGTCTTCTTGCTTTTGCTATGTTTGTTCCTGTTCCCGGCTGCTGCGCTGATGGAGATTTACGCCGCCATCGTGGTGTTGGTGCCTTTGCTTCTGCCACTGGTGCGGGCCTATGGCATCGACCCGATCCACTTTGGTGTGCTGTTTCTGGCGGCCATGGAGGTCGGTTTCCTGTGCCCGCCGGCGGGCATGAACATCTACTTCGCTTCGGCTATGTTCCGTCGGCCGATCCAGACTGTGGCCGTGTCGGTGTTGCCGGCCATGTTTGCCATCTTCGTGGGAACCGTGATCATCGCGATGCTGCCGGTGCTCGCCACTGGCCTGCCCTCGCTGCTGCGGCAATGAATCGGACTGCGGAGCAGTCGAGTAGTAGGCATCCCGCGCGCGACACGTGGGAGGCGCTGAAACTTTCCAGCCTGCGCTCCGACGACGCGCAGCTCTCCGCAGAGCGTCCCGGCGCGCTGCGTTGCAAGGGCGGCGAGTCGGGAGCTAGTCGCGACCGACAGGATGCTATCGGCGTTCGGAAAGGCGGGGATGGTCAGCTGCCTCGCATGGAGTCCACTCGCCAGTTCTGCCGAAACCTGGCTACCGGACGATGGTGCCCAGCGAAGCGGACAACCAATTCACACCTCTGCGGTGATCGGTGCCAACTTCGCGGGTTCCTCGATCTGCTTCGGGGCGACGACTATCAGCAGACCGTTCTTCAGCGTCGCAGTCACTTTCTCGACCTCGATGTCCTGCCCCAGCTCAACGCGGCGCAGGACATCGCTACTCTGGAACTCGGACCAGACGATCCGCTCCTCTTCCGTAGACTCGGTTACTGACTCCGCCTTTGCCCGGACGATCAATTCGCGCGGCGTGGCGGTCACCTCGACACTGCCC
The DNA here is from genome assembly GCA_022843955.1 of Burkholderiaceae bacterium. Classification (GTDB taxonomy): domain Bacteria; phylum Pseudomonadota; class Gammaproteobacteria; order Burkholderiales; family Burkholderiaceae_F; genus JALHMQ01. The sequence continues at coordinate 19,819 of JALHMQ010000040.1, read as the reverse complement.
GGCTCGAACCCCGGCATCGCGATGCTAAGGACAAAGTCCTTGTCCCGCTCCACAAACTTCGCCTGCAGCCAGCAGAACTCGCGTTCGGCGGCGAGCCAATCTTCCAAAGCAGTTGCTCGCCGTCGGCCTCGCCCCGCAGCGAGGCTGAACGCGCGTTGCTGGATCTGCCGCATCAGTTCCTCCACCTCCAAGAAGACGGGCAAAGGACGCTCCTCGATCTTGCTAACCCTGTGAACAATGATGTTTGACATGGTGCCTCCGGTGACATTCGTTGAGCAGATTCAGACTGACGAACAGTTTCAGCTCTAGCCACCAATTCTTGTTCTTGCTCATCTACTTTTTCATCGTCGGGCCTAAGCGATTTCATACTACGCGCGCGACGCGTTCGCCTAGTGACGAGAGTCGAAAGATTGCTCGATTCGATCGCGCCATGCGACCCTTCGGTGAGGACCGCCAGATTGCTGGTCACGAGCGGCGAGGTTTTGGTGGCTACCTTGGGAAAGGCGGCCATCTGGCCGTGGGCAGACGGTGCGAGACGAAAGCAGCGACACAGCCCACGGGCCAAGGTGCGCCGCGCCGACGTCAAGCCGACGGAAGCGTGAGTCGTGTAGCCAGCCACGGTGCCCTGGTTGCTGCGTGCGATCAGTCAACTCGAGGGTTGAAGTCGACTGGCGCTGTTATCGACAGGTCACAGCACTGAGTTGCGGGGCGCACACGTCAAGCTGACGCTCGTGCGGTCTGGACCCACAAAGTCGTCGCGATGGCCCACGCCCGGCTGGCGACGTAGTCACGAGGTCGCGTCGGTGCATCGCTCGAGCATGGTTCAGGAAGAAGCAACAGGGGGTCGGGTCAGCGCGCTCATGCCCATGCGCCCGCCTGCCGCAGCAGCGCCTGACCCATCCGGATGCGCACGCCGCTGGCAATTCCTGCTTCCAGCGCGAAACCCTTGGGAACGAAGACGATGATGGTCGAGCCGTGCTCGAACCAGCCGAGTTCCTCGCCTTTCGTCACCGCCTGCCCGCAGGGAAGCTCGGTCGGGCCCGGCCAGCGCACGTGCAACAGGACGTCAAGGAAGTGCAGCCGAATGCTGGCCACCAGGATGGCGGCCACCGGCACCAGCGCCATTGGCGTGCCATCGGCCAGCCGTAGCCGCAGCACCGCACGCTCGTTGCGGGTGAACAGCGCCTGTACCCGTTTGAGCGCGATCGGGTTGACGTTCCAGGTATCGCCGCCGAGGTAGCTGACGTGCTCGATCACGCCGTCGGCGGGTGCGTGGAAGCGGTGGTACATGCTGCTGGTCAGGCGCAGCGTCACGTACTGGCCGCCTTCGAAAGGCGCGCATCGTGCGGGCGCGCCGAACAGGTCGGCCATGCGGTAGGCCATGCCCTTGGCCTGCAGCAGCATCCCCTGCTCGACCGTGCCACAGGCGCCGACGATGGCATCGCAGGGGCTGGCGAGCACATCAGGGTGCATGTCGACCGGCCGCAGTCCGGGCTTGAGCTCGCGCGTGAAGCACTCCTTGAGGCTGCGGTAGCGCTGCGGCTTGGCTTCGCTCAGGTCGAGATCGGTGAATGCACGCCACACGGCGATCGCGAGCCGCGCCAGCAGCGGGCTCTCGATGCGGGCAAACCACCCCATGAAGCGCGTGAGCGCGATCCGCGGGACGCGGTTGGTGAGCAGGAAGTTCAGATCCTCCTGCAGGAGCACCCGGTCGCGCCAGCTCACGAGAACGGCTTTCATCAACCTGTCAATCCTCGCACTTACAAGCGCAATGTCACCGTCATGCGCCTGTCGCAACCCAAACCATGATCGAAACCTTCGCCTTGTCGGCCGCTGCCGTGGCGGCCTTGGCCGCCGTTGTACCGAGCGCACGCCAGCGCCTCGAGCTGTCGCGCGCCAAGCACCGGTCGCTCGCCGGACACTCGCGCATGGCCAAACGCGTGGCGCGGCTGGTGCCGGGCTACGCCTACGACGAGGCGCAGTTTTTCGGCAGCGACGCCGCGCCCGCCGATGTGGTGACGCGCCGCAGTCAGGGCTTTGCGCGACTGGCTGGGCACCTGAACGCGCGGCACGAAAAGAGCATTGCGCTCACCAAGCAGGCGCGCGAGGCCATTTCCGATCTGCAGTTCACCGGCGCCTACCGCGTGCCCTACCCGTACAGCGGCTACCTGCGCGAGCACCTGTCCATCGGCACCTTCGTGCAGCGCACTGACGGGGTGACTGTCACCGACCTCGATGGCCGGACGTTCATCGATCTGACCGGCAGCTACGGCGTCAACGTATTCGGCCATGACTTCTACAAGACCTGCATCGCTGAAGGCAGCGCGCGCGTGGCCGAGCTCGGGCCCATCCTTGGCAGCTACCACCCTGCAGTCGCCTGGAACGTAGAACAGCTGCGGCGCATCTCCGGCCTGGACGAGGTGAGCTTCCACATGAGCGGCACCGAGGCCGTGATGCAGGCGGTACGCCTGGCGCGCTACCACACGCGGCGCCAGTACCTGGTGCGCTTCTCCGGCGCCTACCACGGCTGGTGGGATGACGTGCAGCCCGGGCCGGGCAACCCGCTGCCACCGGGCAAGACATACACGCTCAAGGAGATGCACGAGGACACCCTGCGCGTGCTTCGCAAGCGCCGCGACATCGCCTGCGTGCTGATCAACCCGCTGCAGGCGCTGCACCCCAACGCTGCGGCGCCGGGCGACAGCGCGCTGGTGGACTCGGGCCGCCATGCGCACTTCGACAAAGCCGCCTACACGAACTGGCTGGTGCAACTGCGCGAAGTCTGCACCGAGCGAGGCATCGTGCTCATCTTCGACGAGGTCTTCATGGGCTTTCGCCTCGCCCCCGGCGGAGCTCAGGAGTACTTCGGCGTCAACGCAGACATGGTCACCTACGGCAAGACGCTGGGCGGTGGACTGCCGGTGGGCGTGGTCTGTGGCAAGGCCGCCCTGATGAAACGCTTCCGCGAAGACCGTCCGGCCGACATCTGCTTCGCCCGCGGCACGTTCAACTCGCATCCCTATGTCATGGGCGCAATGCAGGTCTTCCTCGAGCGGCTGCAGAGCGAGCCGGTGCGCGCGATTTATGCCGACCTCGACGGCACCTGGAACGGTCGTGCCGCGCGGCTCAACGCCGCGCTGAAGAGTGCCGACGTGCCGGTGCAGGTGGCCAATCTGCAAAGCGTGTGGACCGTCTTCTACACACAGCCCAGCCGGTACAACTGGATGCTGCAGTTCTACTTGCGTGAGCATGGCCTGGCACTGAGCTGGATCGGCACCGGCCGCCTGATCTTCAGCCTCAACTTCAGCGAGGCTGACTTCGAAGCGGTATCCGACCGGTTCGTGGCCGCAGCCCGCGCGATGCAGGCTGACGGCTGGTGGTGGCAGACGGAGGGCCTTACCAACAAGGCCATCCGTCGAGGACTTCTCAGGGAGATGCTTCGTCACTGGCGCTGAGCGTTCTCAGCGCGGGCGTGCCACATCGGGTCGATCAGCTCGCCACGCAGCAGAGCCAGTGGCGCGCCCCTGTAGATCCAGGCGTCGTGGAAAGGATCGGTCAGGATCTTGGTCGCCCACACGAGGCCGGTCTGCACGTCGTACAGGAAGAACAGGTGCACGGTGCGGAACAGCAGGCCCGCCACGCCGAGCGCCAGCCAGGCGATGCCAACGTCGTGCACGTAACCGGCGAAGTCGGTAGCGGGCTCCACCAGGCCACCCGCCGGAAGCCACAGCACGAGCGGTGACAGCGCCCACATGGTCATCAACACGACTTTGCGGCGCAGGTTGTAGCCGATCTTGATCTCTTCCTTGTGCTCGTGCGTGGCCTGGTTGACGTCGTCGTACCCCTTGGGCTCGAAGAAGAAGTGGCCCGCCTGGCGCGTGCTCATCGCGACACCCCAGGCCAGGAGCGCGGCCATGGCGGGATCGGAGAACAGCAGCATGTAGGCAATGAGGAAGCTCACCGCGCTGACGAAGTGAAGCGACTGATTGATGCGGCTGTGGTGGTAGTAGCGGTGGTCGTCCCAACGCTGGACGCGCAGGTGCTCGAGAAAGGTGGGCTTCTGGGCCAATTTGGACTCCTGAAAGATGCCGCAAGGAATGAATGACGCACGGGACGACATCGCAATGTCACGCAGTACCGTGAAACGACCATGAACTTGGAGTGACAGTTTGATGTCGGCCCTGCATGTCATCGTGCTTTCGTGATTCGGCATCACATTTCGCTTTATGAGCCACATCGACACTGCCACGCTGTTCGATGAGACCCAAGGGGCCATCGTCGTGGACGAGTTCCTTCCCCAGCGGCGTTCGCTGCGGGTTGCGGTCGTGACAGAGACCTACCCGCCCGAGGTGAACGGCGTCGCGGGCACCATCGCGCGCGTGGTCGAAGGCCTGCGCCAGCGAGGGCACGAGTTGCAGCTCGTGCGCCCTCGCCAGGACGCCAAGGATGTCAGCCGCAGCGGCCCGGGCTACGTCGAGGTGCTGCTTCGCGGCCTGCCGATCCCGCGCTATCCACAGCTGAAAATGGGCGTGCCCAGCAAGCGCGCCCTGGTGCGCCTGTGGCAGGCGTATCGGCCCGATGTCGTGCACATCGTCACTGAAGGGCCGCTGGGCTGGTCGGCGCTCGAGGCGGCGACGCACCTGCGGCTGCCGATGGTGAGCGATTTCCGCACCAACTTCCACGCCTACACCCGCCACTATGGAGTGGGCTGGCTGCGTACGCCGATGCTGGCCTACCTGCGCAAGTTCCACAATCGCACTGCATGCACGATGGTGCCGACCGAGAACCTGAGGAGCGAGCTAGGCACCCTTGGCTTCAAACGACTGCGCGTGGTCTCGCGCGGCGTCGACACACAGCTTTTTTCGCCCGAGCGCCGCAGCGAGGCGCTGCGCAAGAGTTGGGGCGCGGGGCCCAACACGATGGTGTTGCTGTGCGTCGGGCGCCTGGCGGCGGAGAAGAACCTCAACCTGCTGATCAGCGCGTTCGAAGGCATGCGGCTGCGGGCCCACGACGTGCGCCTCGTCCTGGTGGGGGACGGTCCCGAGCGCGCGCGCCTGGCTCAGCGTTGCCCCGAGGCAGTGTTTGCCGGCATGCGCCTCGGCGAGGATCTGGCCGCGCACTACGCCAGCGCTGATCTGTTCGTCTTCCCCAGCCTCACCGAGACGTGGGGCAACGTCGTACCCGAAGCCATGGCCAGTGGACTGACGGTGATGGCCTACGAGCATGCCGCGGCAAGTGAGCTCATCCGACACGGCGACAACGGCTTGCTCGCACGCGCTGGCGACGAGGCCGAGTTCTGCGGCGTCGCGCGCCGCTCGGCGGTCGATTTCCGCCACGTGCGCGAGATGGGCGAGCGCGCCCGGCACGACGCCATGCGCTTGGACTGGGGCCGCATCCTCGACGTTGTCGAGGCCGAGTACACGGAGGCCATCAAGACACCAGCAAGGGCCATGCAGCTGTCGCTAAGGTCGCCTCTGCCCTTGGTTCGCTGACATTCGAGACCAGCGGCACGCTGGATGCCTCGATCGTGCCGTCAACTGAGCCCACCAGTAGCGCCAGTGTGTTGGAGGTTCAGTACCAAATCGATGTGTTGGCCGTGTCTGGCCGATGGGACCGACCATGTATCCCGGTGAACGCTTCAACGCCTGCACGCATCTTTTCGGTTTGGTACTGGCGATCGTCGGCGTCCCGCTGATGCTTGCGAAGACCTTGCCCGGAGGTGATGTGAGAAAGATCGTCGGCGCTTTGGTTTTTGCGTTGTCCTGTGTCGCGATGTATGCCGCCTCGACCTTGTTCCACGCAACACGTGGCCAGGCAAAGCGTCGGTGGCAGCGCGTCGACCACTGTGCGATCTACTTGCTCATCGCCGGCAGCTATACGCCCTTCGCCCTGGTCACGTTGCAGGGAAGCTGGGGATGGATGCTCCTGGCAGCGGTCTGGAGCGCCGCAGCGTTCGGCATCTGGCGAGAGCTTCGATTGACCGCGGCCTCGCCATCTCTGGCGCTCTATATCGGCATGGGTTGGGTGGGCGTGGCCGCAGCTGCGCCGCTGGTCGCCCGAATCGAAGCTGGAGGGTTGATCTGGTTGGTGGTGGGGGCCATCCTTTACACCGCTGGCACGGTCTTCTACGTCAATCGCGCTGGATATCGGCACGCCCACGGCGTCTGGCACTTGTTTGTGCTGGGCGGAACGGCGAGTCACTACGCAGCAATCGTCGGCTATGTCGTCTGAGCGGTGAGCCGAGAACGACGACGTGACCGGTTCACTAGCGTGAACGACGCTGACGCCGATAGGGATGCGACGAGGCGGCGAGCGCGTCCCGTTAGGCGAGTACCGGCAGATTGGCAATGCGAACTCGCCGCTGCCCACTGGTGAGTCACGTCTAATCGAACTGCAAAGTGCGCTGCCGCACGCATGTTTGAGCTCGCGCGTGCTACGGTGCCCTGTCGTTCACGCCATCCGAGTAATCCACCATGCCTGTATCGCACGCGAAGCGTAAGCGGCCAGCCAAGTCATCTTGACCAGCGCTGCCGACGTCCGGATCAGTTGATCTCGTCGGTCGTTTCGCCGGTGTCGTAGTACCGGCCGATGGCTTGGTCCAGTCGCTTGAGCAGCGCGGCGAGCGTTTCACCGTCGCGCCTCACCAGCATGGCCAGGCCGTTGTGCACGTCGGAGGCGGCGGCGACACAGGCGATGTCGCTGTCGGCACCGATCGTGATCGACCCGCCGTCTTCGATCAGCGTTTCGATGTGCTTCACGCCGCGGCGCCGCTGGCCGCCGGCGCCCACCGATGCGGCAGCAACTCGCCGACACGGCTGGCCCGTTGCGTCGGCAACCGCTCCAGCACATCCTTCAGGTACGCGTACGGATCGTGGCCGTTGAGCTTGGCCGTCTGGATCAGGCTCGTGATCGCCGCGGCCCGCTGGCCCGCGACCAGCGTGCCAGCAAAGAGCCAGTTCTTCCGGCCCGTGGCCCACGGCCGGATCTGCTGCTCGTCGTGGTTGTTGTCGATCGGCAGTCGTGCGTCGGCCAGGTATCGGGTGAGCGCGGTCCACCGCCCCAGGCTGTAGTCGATCGCCCTCGCTGTGGCCGTGCCATCGGTCACCCGTGCCCGTTGCGCGGTGAGCCAGTCGTGCAGCGTCTTGGCCAACGGCACCGCGCGCTCCTTGCGCTGCTGCAGGCGTGTCTCGTTGTCCGCGTCACGGATGTCGCGCTCCACGGCATACAACTGCCGGATCAGCGTAATCGCCTCGATCGCGATCGTGCTCTGGTTGGCCGCCTGCAGTTCGACGAACTTGCGCCGGGCGTGCGCCATGCAGCCCACCTCCGTCACCCCTTGGGTGAAGAGCTTGTCGTAGCCTGAGTAATCGTCGCAGACGAGGTGGCCGACCCACGGCGGTCGCTCCGGCGGATCGGCGTGTCCGAGGAAGCGCCGCGCATGCTCGCCCGCGCGGCTGGAGGTGAAGTCGTAGATCACGGCCTTCAGGTGCTCGCGCGGCCCAGCGGCATACGCCCACAGGTAGGCGCGGTGGGTCTTGCCGGTTCCCGGCGCCAGCATCGCCACCGGCGTTTCGTCGGCATGCAGCACCGCGCAGCCGAGCAGCTCGTCCTTCAGTGCATCCACCAGCGGCTGCAACTGCACGCCGCACTGGCCGACCCAGGCCGCCAGGGTGGCCCGCGGGATCGCCAGACCGGCCCGGCCGAAGATCTGCTCCTGCCGATACAGCGGCAGGTGATCGGCATGCTTGGCCACCAGCACCTGCGCCAGCAGCCCGGCGGTGGGGATGCCCTTGTCGATCACCGCGGCCGGCACCGGCGCTTGCGTGAGCGTGCGGCAGTGCGCACAGGCCCATTTGCCGCGGATGTGACGCTCCACGGTGAAGACGCCGGGCGTGTAGTCCAGCTTCTCGGCGACGTCTTCGCCGATGCGCTTCAGCGGCGCGCCGCAGCCGCAGTCGGTGTGCTCGGGCTCGTGGCGGATCTCGCGCCGCGGCAGGTTGGCCGGCAGCGCGGTGCGCTTGGGGGTTTGCTTCTGTTCGTCCGGTCGCGGCGGCAGGCTGGCGCGCAGTTGTTCAAGTTGCGCTTCGGCCGCAGCGATGTCGGCGGCGATCGCCTCGTCGAACAGCGCCTGCTGCTCGCCACTGAGGCGTTCGCTGCGCCGGCCGTACTGCTGGCGCTTCAGTTGCGCGATCTCGAAGGTGAGCTTGTCGATCTTGGCGTCGCGCCAGCCGATCTCCTGCTGGCGGTGGGCGTCGCGCTGCTGGTAGGCCTGCAACAGTGCCGCGATCTGCGCCGGGGCCATCTTCTCGATGGTGGCTTCGTCGGGCAGCGGCGGACGCGTGAGCATGAGGACGCAGTGTGCCGATGCGCGCGCGCGTGATCCATCCTCGCTTGCGGCGATTGCGCTCGTGGCGACGTTCTGAACGATCTGCCGCTGGCGCTGTGCGCGCGTCAGGTGACGCGTATGACGCCTGCCTGGCCCACGCGATGCCAGGGCAGGCCGAGCAGGAGTGCGTCGAACTGCTCGGGCGTGAGCGGCTCGTTCAGGCCAAGCCGGCCGCGGGCGAAGCTGCCTTGGTGCAGCCGCCTGGCCGCCAGCCACAGGCCGATGCCGTCGTGCACGAGCACCTTGATCCGATCGCTGCGGCGGTTGGCGAAGACGTAGGCGGTGTGCGGGTGGGCAGCGCCGAAGACGGTGACCACGCGCGCCAGTACGGTGTCGAAGCCAGCGCGCATGTCCAGCGGCTCGACCGATAGCCAGATCGACTCGATGCGGATCACAACAGCTCGCGCAGCCAGGCGGCGCACTGCGCTGCGGCCGACAGCGGCCACTGCACGCGGATCGTGGTGTCGCCGCGTGCGAGCTCTATGCGGATGGGATCGGCCAGCGCTAATGGCGATGCGGATGAAGGCGTCGGCAGCGGCAGCGCGACAAACGCGGGGAGCGCGGTGTCCGTGAGCGTCGGCGATCGTGCCGGCAATGCTCGCTTCGGGCGGTGCCCGGCTTCAACGACCCAGCGGCGCAGCAGGTTGGCGTTCAAACCATGGGCCAGCGCGACGGCGGCCATCGACACGCCGGGCTGTCGGCTCGCGGCCACGACCTTCGCCTTGAACTCGGCGCTATGCCGCCGCCGCTTGCGTCCGCCTTCCGTAGTGTTCACGTGTCCACCTGAAATTAAGTGGACACGAGCCTCCTACGTCACGTCGCCGCGCTCAAGCATGTGTTTGCCAGCCGCTTACCGCGAAGCAACCCGACCAGGGGCGAATCATCGCCTCGCTGGCGGTCGAGTGTCACATTCCCGTCGGCGAAATGGCAGCACTCTATGAACACGAGCGGGCCGAACTTGCTTTTGGCGCGCACATTTCCAAGTACCTTCACATCTTCGCGACCCGCAATGTTCTCGAGGTCCTTCGCAAGCGGGACATCGACAAGCAGCCATCGAAGCCTGCCGAGCCTGCGTTACACGCCGTGTGAAGGTGCCATTCGAACCGCCCGAGGGTCCGCCTAGAGGCCTTCGCCCGGACGTCCCATTCTGAAGCGCAGGCGAGTCGTATTGGGCGCTTCTTCCGTCGCCGGCGCTCTGGCGCACGGCATCGTAGATCCCGGCTGCGATGCACATCGGGGGCATCGGAAAGGGAGGTGGACGTTCAAGCCGTGCGACAGCGTGATGGCTGTTCCGGAGGCGCCGGGCCGATCGCAATCGGTCAGAACTTGCTGCTTGAGCTTGGCGCTGAGCCGCAGACGACAGCGGTTGGCTTGCGCCATGGTGTCCACCTGTCGTACTGGTGGACACCATCGTTCCTGCTTCAGGTCCAGCCATCAAGATGACGTGGCCGGACGTTTGCACTAGGCCGCAACCTGCGCCGAGTCCGGTGCCCTGCAGTTGCCCATTGAGGACGAGCAGCTTGTCGGCGCCCGCTCGCAGCGCCCAGGCTCGGACCCTAAAGGGGCACAGAGAGTCGGCGCTCATGGTGCGCATGTAACACAGTCCGCTGAGCGGAATCGGATGCCGCTTTCACCAGCGTGCACATGTCGCTGGCTGTTCTGAAGACGATCCTGGACCCTCGCATTAGACCGATCCGGCCGCCTTGGTCTGGAAGGGCGCGACCGGTCGGCGCTACGCGCCACGCGCTTGCGACCCGGTCGCCACTTTCTTGTTTCGCGCGGGCTCCTTTGCCGCAGCCCTTGCGGTGGTCCCGCGCTTCACACGCGTCCTCGAATCGGCAGTCGGCTTCGAGCGCTTCTGCGACGCGGCTTGCTCCCCTCCCCTCGGCGATGCCCTAGGCGGCGCCGGAGCGGGGCCAGCGGACGGCGCTGCAGCCGCGGCGTGGCGCTCGAAGTCGGCTGCATCAACCGCGCCGAGGGAGGCCTCGCGCGCCTCCGCCCACAGATCCCCCAAGTGTTCGCGCAGTTGCGCGGCCCACAGGGTTGCATGTTCGACGCCGGTGGCGGCCCAGTGGGTGGCGCGACCGGCCGCGCGACGCGCGGCTGCGGGGTCGCGGCCGACGACGAAACCAGCGGCAAAGCCGATCGCAGTGCCGGCCAGGGCAGCCACGGCCACCGCTCCCCAGCTCGGGCGCGCCAGATTCAGGATATTCATTCTTGGTTCTCTCAGTCGTTGGGAAGGACAGGCACTGGCGTGACAGGGCTAGCCAAAGGTAAGGGTGTTCCGTCGCTTTCAGCGGCGCCGCGGTCGTCGCCCGACGACCGTCCAATGCCGCCGTCGCTGCCTGCCGCCATCGAAGTCTCCTGTGGGCTTGGCTGCGCCTGAAGCGCTTCCAAACGCAAGCTGTCCAGCAGCAGCAGCAGCCCGGCACCGTGATGCGTCAAAGTAACTGCCATCGGCGGCAACCAGCGCACCGCACTGGCGGTCATCAAAGCCGCGTTGACCACCACTGCGAAGCCATGCCTGCGCCGCAGCCGGCGCTCGATCACCTGCGACAGTCGGCGCGCGGCCAGCAAGCTGGCCAAAGGATCACCCACCAGCACGCCATGCGGACCGGCCTCGGCCTCCAGCGGCGCGAGCCCCAGGCTGCCGGGCGGGACCGAGTCGCGCAGCACCGTGTGCACCACTACCGCCGGCGAGCCATCGTGCGTTGCATCCGCGAGCCAGTCGCCGAGCGCACCAAGCCCGGTCGCGATCCAGTCATCGCGGTTGAACTCGGCAGGCGGCGCCGCTGCAGCATCTCGCTCGCCGCTGTCTTCGGCCACCAGGGCGATGCGCTCGAAGCCGGCGTCGCGCAAGGCGGCCAGATGCTCCACGACCCCCGGCCGCCAAGCACTTGCCAGGACGACACGCGCGACGACGCGATTGTTGGAGACAACCGCGAACTCGCGGCGGAGCGCCGACTGGAGATCGCCGCCTAGGTCCTGGTGCGGCAGCGGCGCAGGCGGCAGTCCCAGGCCCCACACCCTGCGCAGTCGGGCGCTACCCGCGAGGTGCACCTCGCGCCCGCCCGCCCGCAGCAGCGCGCCATGGCGCCGCCACTCGCGGACCAGACTGTCTGGCAGGCTCAGCGTCTCGTCCGGCGCGGCACCCGCTAGGCGGGCGATCCAGCGCCGAACCTGCGCCTCGCTGGCGCCCTGCTCCACATGGATGGCGTCCACGGTCCAGCGTCCACAGGCGAGCACGCCACTGTCCTGCAGCACGACAGCGCGCGCCGTGGCCAGCCTTGCGAGCGTCTCCAGTCCTGAGGCAACGAGGCCGGCACGGGCCAGCGCGTACAGCGCCGCCTCGCGCGCCAGCGGCTGCGCCAGGTCGAGGCCTTGCTGAGGATCTGCCTGCAGCATCGTCGCAGCACGTGCCGCATCCTGCGTGAACCCGTAGACGAGCGCAGCAGCGGTCAGTGGCAGCGACACCAGGCGCATGCTCTCGGCAGCCAGTCGGCCCGCCGGGTCGCGCGCCGCGATCACATGTCGCAGATGGGCGCGCAGTCGCGCAAGTCTCGAGTGCTCGGCATCTGCCTCGGCGCGCAGTTCGAGTGTGCCCTGCGCCAGTCGTTCGCCAGCGGCGACGGCGCTGCCGCGCCCTACCTCGCGTGGTTCGGCACCAAGTAGCACGGGGTCAAGGATGGCGCGGCCCTCGATGATGCAGCCATCCAGCGGCACCACGTCTCCAGCTGACAGGCGGATGCGGTCACCCGCGCGCAGCGCGGACAGCGGCCACCAGGCTTCGCGTTCGGCCGATTCGCGCAACGTCCGGTAGCGGCCGGCTTCGGTGGGCAGCAGTTGAGCAAGCAACTCGTCGGCCTGGCCGACAAGACGATCCGACAGCGACTCGGCAAGCTGCCGCAGCAGCACCGAGGTGGCGACCACCGGCACCTGCCCACCAAGCGCCAGCGTGACGAGCGACGCACTGTCGAGCACCACCGCGGCCGGATCGTGTGCCAGCTTGTCGCGCCGCTGCAGCGCGCGCAGCGCAACGCTCGACAATGCCAGCCCGCTGCGCCACGGTCCCGACGCGAACGGCGCGGCCAGCGCCAGCAGCGCGGGGGTCCAACTCGCTGCCCGAGTGATCGTGCGCACAGGCGCGGGCGCGGACTGCACTAACCGCGCGCGTACGCCACGACGGCGTGCGCGCCCGGGGCCGGCGGTTCCGTCGCCGACGGGCGCACGGGCCGCCGGTGCGTGGCCGCGTGCCAGGCACTGCAGGACTGCCTTGCGTACCTCAGATCGGCCGTCGTAGTCCACCGCCACGCACTGCAGGCGGAGGTTCACGCGGGCCGCCTCGACGCCGTCGATGCGGCACAGGTCGCTCGGCAACGAAGCTGGCTCGACGTCGTACGGCAAGGCAACGCGCAGGCGACGCATCGTCTCATGCAGGATCGTTGGTTCGTCGATCATCGGCAGCTCATCGGGCCTTGGGCGAGCGACGCGCCTTGCTGGGCGCGACGACGGGAGCGGCAAGGCGGCTACCGCGGCGGCGGCTGGCCGAGCGTGCCGCTCGCCGCGCGACAGGTTCGGCCTCGTTGTCGGACGGCGCCTGAGGCGACGAGGTGGTGGCCGGCGTGACGGCGTCGGAATCCACGTGCCTGGCAGCGCGAGCGCGCCGGTTGCGCTGCCAACGGACCTCCTTCAGGCCCTCGCGCAGCAGCAGCGGCAGGGCCGCGGTCGCGGCGATCACGCCTGCATCCAGCAGACCGATCGGCGTGGTGCGCAACAGCCGGCGCAGCGGCGGCACCGCCACGCTTCCAACCTGCGCCAACAGCGAGACTGTCACCGCGCGCGTGAGGGTCGGGTTCGGCGCCAGGCCGCCGACGCGCAGCGGGCGCTCCGAACGCGCAGACAGCGCGTACAACAACTGCGACGAGGTGAGCGTCATGAACGCCAATGTGCCCGCACGTGGGCCCGGTCCATAGCGCAGCAGGCCCCACCCGAAGCTGGCCAGCGCCGCCAGCGTCATCGCGCCGGCATCGATGCCGAGATCGGCCCAGCTGGCTCGGTCCAGAAGGCCCTCCTTCAACGAGACCGGCGGCCGGTCGAGAATACCCGGCTCGGCGGGCTCGAGGCCGAGCGCGATCGCCGGCCAGATGTCGGTGACGATGTTGGTCCAAAGCAGCTGCAACGGATCGAACGGCTCGGGTGCACCTGCGGCTACGGCCAACGCAGTGGCTGCCAGTTCGCTCAAGTTGGTGGCCACGAGATATCGCACCGACTTGCGGATGTTCAGGTACGCCGTGCGTCCCTGCGCGATGGCCTGCAGCAGCGCAGCCGGGTGGTCGTCCCTGAGTACCAGATCGGACATCGCATGCGCAAAGTCGGTCCCGCTGATGCCCATGGCAACGCCGACGTCGGCCGTCTTCAGCGCCGGTCCGTCGTTAATGCCGTCGCCGGTCATGGCGACGACGTGGCCGCGACGCTGCAGCGCGCGCACGATCTCGAGCTTCATCGCGGGGCTCGTGCGCGCGAATCCGTGGGTGCCCTCGGCCAGGTGTTCAAGCTGCGCGGCGTCCTCTGGCAGCGTCGCCGCATCGAGCAGCGGGCGCTTGCCGTTCAGGCCAGCCGCACGTGCCACCGCGCTGGCGGTGCCCACCTGGTCGCCGGTGATCATCAGGGGCCGAATGCCAGCGGCTTCGAAGCGCGCCATCATGTCGGGCAGCCCCGGCCGCAGCGGGTCGGCCATGCCGGCCAGGCCCAGCCAGGTGAGTCCGCCGGTGTCGCCATAGCGTTGGCTACGCTGGCGTCTCACGGCCAGGGCCAGTACGCGCTGGCCCCGGACGGCCATCTCATGGTTCAGCGCCAGCAGCCTTTGCCGCGCCTTTGCGGTCAGTGGCACCACGCGGCGCCCGTCGTGCCAGTCAACGCAACGATCGAGCACGGCGTCGGGTCGCCCCTTAACCGCGACCAGCAAGGCTGGCCCGTCGGCATGTAGCGTGACCATGTACGGGTGGTGCTCGGAGCGATGCCGCACGGTAAGCGTGGCATGGCGACGCTTGAGCCGCTCGAAGTCCGCGCCACGCGCCGCCGCGTACTCGAGCAGAGCGATCTCGGTGGACGAGCCATGCCAGTCTTTGCCGCGCGTTCCGGCGCCGGTGTCGGCAGCGCGATCGACGGTGTGGCAAAGCAGTGCCACCGTGAGTGCGTCGGGCGGCAGGCCGGGCGCGTCAGCGGTTGCGTCATCGCCTACGTCGACGATCTCGAGGCCGACTGTCACCGCTGCCACCGACATGCGGTTAAGCGTCAGCGTGCCCGTCTTGTCGAAGCAGACGGTATCGACCGCACCCAGACTCTCGACAGCGTCGAGCCGGCGCGCGTAGATCTGCCGCTCCTGGAGCGCGCGGATGCTATCGGCTAGCAGGCTGGTGGCTACAGTCGGCAGGCCCTCAGGGATCGCCGCCACGCCGAGGGAAACGGCAGTGCGCAACAGGGGCACGAGCGGCCGGCCCCGCAGCACGCCGATTGCGAACACAAGCAGACAGAGTGCCGCGGCCGACAAGCCGAGCTTGCGCCCAAGGCGATCGAGCTCCTCCTGCAACCGCGTGCGCGGCGACTCAGCCGCCTGTGCCAGGCGTCGGATCTGTCCGAGCACGGTGCGCTCGCCGGTCGCCACCACCAGCGCACGGCCAGCGCCGCCGGATACAACCGTACCCATGAAAACCATGTTGCGCCGTTCGCCGAGCGGCGTGTCGGCGGCCAGCACGTCGCTCGGCTCCTTGCGCACCGGCAGGCTCTCGCCGGTGAGCGCAGCCTCGTTCGTGGCCAGCCGGTGCGCTTCGAGTACGCGCGCATCGGCGGCCACCGGTTCGCCGGGCTTCAGCAGCAGCACGTCGCCGACAACCACGTCCGCAGCATCGATCTGCAGCGCCTGCCCGTCGCGCCAGACCTCGGTCTGGCGCGGCCCGAGTTTGCGCAGCGCCGACACCGTCTGCTCGGCGCGTCGCTCGGTGACGAAGCCCAGCGTCGCGTTCGCACCGAGCACTGCGGTGATCGCACCGGCATCGGCGAAGGCGCGCGTGGCAAGCGACATCAGCGCTGACGCACCGAGCAGCGCCACCGGGACCGACTTGAACTGCTGAGCGAGGATCTCGCCGTCGCTGCGAGCGGTGACGTCCTCGATCCGGTTGGGGCCATCGCGCGCCAGACGGGCGGCCGCCGTTTCCCGGGTCAGCCCCGGCGCCGGATCACTGGCGCAATCGACACTGGCCAAGCGGCGGCGCAGTTCAACTATCGTCAGCGCGTGGGCCAAGTCGCCGGCTTCAGCCCCCGCGGCTGCTCCAGCCTGCGCCCTTCGACGCGCATCGGGCCGGATCACCGGCGCGGGCGCGTCGCCCTTTGCTTCTGCCTGGCGCTCTAGTACACCGGTGCCCACCACGGACGCTGATGCTTGCTGCGCGAGCCAGCGCATCCAGTTCGACTCGTCGTGCCGCGCGTCAAGCGGAAACCTCACCGTGCCCGTGCTCAACTTCACATCCAGCGGGACGTCTGAAGCAGCGGCGATGCGCCGTCCGAGCGCTGGATTGCGCAGCAGTCCACGCACGCGAACGCGGACCCACCCACGGCCGCGGGCGACGACTACCCCCTCAAGCACCTCCGTCACGACCCAGTGACCCTCATCTTCCAGCCGCACATTACGACGACTGAATGACATTTCCGTGACGACGCCGCCGTGGCAAACATCGAACGCGTGCGGTCGCGCAGCGCGGCGCCAACCCGAACGATCTGCGGACGCAGCCTGCGCGTCGTGCGGCCTCGCATCGAAACAGTGGGCGGCGGCAAGGACGAACTGCTGGTGCGGCGCTTCGACCGCACACGCGCCCTTCGACGGCGCCCGTCTTTGAAGAGTCGACTTGACCCGTCGCGGCACGACCGCTGAACTTCCGATCGGCAACTTTCGCCTTGACTCACCGAGAGTTGACCATCCTAATCACCGTAAGGAAACTCCAAGAGCCCGCCGGGTGGTCCTCGACACGCAACTTGCCGCTGGTCACTCTGCCGGCACTCGGATCCCGATCCGCTCTTCGGTCGAGTTGGGCGGGTCATCTGCGAGCAGCGCAAGCAGCTCGCATTGAAGCAGGTTGACCTGGGGGGCTGTGCAACACCGGCAATCGTTTCATCGACGATCTGAAGAACTGCATGTCACTAAGGCAGATTCCAGCAGCCCGCGCTCGCACGAAGACCGCACCGCTTTGTCTAGTGCCGATGCCATCGCGCAGCTTCTTCGCACGCAGAACGGCGATGACGCTGAGTAGATGCCGCTCTTGAGTGCGCGCGGCTTCGTGTCCGGCACGCTGATTCGCTCGCCGCGTTCAACGCGAGCCTTTTGCTCGACCCCGACCACGACCTCGCGGTCGAGGCCTTCGCTAACGCCGGCCGAGGCGTGTCAGATCAAACCGTCATCGACACGGACGGCTCGTTGTTCCTGATTGCGCGGAGTTCGCCATGAACGAACGCAGGTTTCGACACTTAGGCGGGTGGGTTTGGAGCCTGACGGGTGTACTCGGCCTTCTCGCCAGCGGATGCAGCTCGGTGCCGACGCAAGTTTCCACTCGCCCTGATGGCGCTCGTGTCGAACGCGCGACCGAGGGGACAGGCGCGGCGATCGTTTTCCAGGCCGGGCTCGGCGACGGGTTGGATAGCTGGAGTCCGGTGTGGGCCAAGGTGGCCGGCGTCGGGCGACTCGTTGGGTACAGCCGCCCCGGCTACGGCCGCAGCGACTCGACGCGGCGTCCTCGCGATCCATGCTCGATTGCGCGCGAGCTCCATGCGCTGTTGGCCGAACTGGACGTGCGCCCTCCCTATGTGCTCGTCGGGCACTCTCTGGGCGGCTTGTACCAGTGGGTGTTCGCGGTGCTGTATCCGCAGGACGTCAAAGCGCTTGTCTTGCTGGACCCCACGCATCCCGATCACTGGAGTCGCCTTCAACGTGAGGCCGGTTCCTCCGCGACTGCCCTGCGCGGCATGCGCGCGACGTTGTTCACGGCGACGATGAGGTCAGAGTTCGATGCGCAACTCGAATGCCTGGATACGATCGACCGTTCCCGCGCTCGATCGATTCCGACGCGGCTTCTGGTGCGCACCGAGTACCAGTTGTTCGAACTCGGGGCCTTCCGCTCGATGGTCGAAAGCCTTCAGCACGATTGGCTAAGCCTGGTCGGTGCCGATCGAATCGAACGCGTATCGGGTGCGGCGCATTACCTGCATCGCGATCGTCCGGACACTGTCGCCGCGGCGATTCGGGAGTCAGCAAGGTGAGAGGCGACGGGTGCCGCCACGTCGGTCTCGGATCGACGTCGCCCTGAGTCGAGACGCGCAACAGGGTCGTATGCGATGCGTCATCGGCGATGACTGGGCCTCAGACACGGTCGTGAGCCCGTCGGACTAGGTAACGATCACTGCTGTCGCTGTCGAGTCACGGTCGAGGTTCGGCCCTACTGCTGCAGGAGTCGGAGCCGGCGCTGCCTGCGTCGGTGGATGCGGTAGCGGCCGTCACAGGACGCCGCAGCCCTGCCCCACCCAGAGCGGCGAGATACAGCGTTCGCGTGTGCACAGAGCCTTAGCGATATAGGCGTCACTGGGGTGCCATGGATGGATGCTCCAATGCTTCGAGCCGTTCGTCCTGGAGTCAACTTCGTGAGCCGATTCGCTGTACTCGCTGCCGCCGCCGCCCTCTGGCCCGCCAGCCTCATTGCCGACGACCTGCCCGAGGATGCGCTGCTGCTAGCGGCGGCGCGCCAAGGCAACATCGAGCTCTTCAAGGAGGCGCTCAAGCTAGGAGGCTCCCCACGCGCCTTTGGAGGCGATGGCGGGACGATTCTGATCGGCGCGGTGCACAGTGGCAGCGAACAGATGCTGCGCGAGGCACTGGCTTTGCGTCCCGAGATCGACGCGCGTGGTCCGGGCGGCATGACCGCGTTGATGCTTTCGATCGTCCGCGACCAGCCCTCAGCATTCGATCGCATCTTGAGAGAAGGCGCCGATCTGGATGTTGCTGACGCCGACGGCGCGACGCCGCTGCTTGCCGCCCTGAAGCTACGGCGCGAGGCGATGGCCAGCACCCTGGTTCGCTTGGGTGCGCACGTAGACCGAGCCGACAGCCGCGGGGCTACGCCGCTGATGGTGGCAACCGAGCGCGGGGACGTCGATCGCGTCCGACAGTTACTGGCGCGCAGCCGCGATCCAAACGCGTTGGACGCCGAGCGCCGAAGTGCGCTGTTCATCGCCCTTTTCGAGCGACAGCCCGCAGTCGCCCTGTTGCTGGTCAGGCACGCCCGGGTTGATGTCGCAAGTCCCGTGCAGGGCTATCCCCCGCGCTTCTACGCAGAGCAGTTTGGCGACAGCGATGTCGTCGAGGCGATAGATCGTCGTCTCGGCCTGTCCGGAGGTTGAGCGCGGAACGTGAGCACAATGCGCGTACGCCTCTCCCGGGTTCTGCACCGCGTGCTCGCGCGGATACGCGGAACCCCCAGCCTGCCTGACGGCATTCAGGTCGGGAGGAATGTGCATATCGGCGACGGCGGCGGCTTGGACTGGACCCATGGCCGCCACATCCGGATCGATGACGAGGCGACCTTGGCACCGGGCGTTCGCATCCTGTGCCACGATGCCTCGTCGATGCGACGTATTGGCGCCACCTTTGTCGCGCCTGTGACGATTGGCGCACGCGCCTT
Organism: Burkholderiaceae bacterium; assembly: GCA_022843955.1. Lineage (GTDB taxonomy): Bacteria > Pseudomonadota > Gammaproteobacteria > Burkholderiales > Burkholderiaceae_F > JALHMQ01. The sequence goes on along the minus strand of JALHMQ010000040.1, from coordinate 712 downwards.
CATCGGTGCTGACGCAGTTCTGTTGCCTGGCGTTACGGTGGGAGCAGATGCGATCGTCGCTGCCGGCGCGGTTGTCACCAGCGATGTCGAGGCAGGTGTCATCGTGGCCGGCGTGCCCGCCCGCCCGATCGGCCTCACCAGTGAGCTCGAAGCGCGTCGACGCAGCCAACTCGGGAGCTTGCCGAACTTCGATTGGCGCACGTACGGCGCCGAGCGCTTGGCGCCTGACCAAGCAGCGGTATTGCAGCGTGCCGTAGCCGACCACGGCGGGTACTTCCTCGTTTGAGTGCCTGGGCGCAGCCAGGTCCCAGCATTGGCCGTTTCCGAGATGGCGCAGTTCCCGCCGGCTGGTGGCCTTCTGATATCGCGTAACCCGAAGCGTGCAGGACGACGGACGTCTTAATGTGTTCCCGCCAGATAGATTCGAAGGCTGGGCGCCATTGAAGAGATCTTCGCAGGGAGACTGATCGCGTCTCAGAGGCGAGAGTCAGAAACTGGATCACGTCGCAGGCCGACCTGGACTTTGATACTTCGCCATGTCGAAAACTGGTGCGACCGAGACTCCAGTAAGCGGACGTTCCCAAGGTGAACAAACGTTAAGGGTTGGCCGATGCCTGCCCGAGCTCGGGACGACGCAAGTTCTTGCGCAGCCGCCAGGGCAGGCGTTGGCCAAGCCTCGAGGGAGGAAACCGCGACTTGCGCCAGTCAGATG
>JALHMQ010000039.1 GCA_022843955.1 Burkholderiaceae bacterium | reverse complement strand
GGAAGGAGGTCCAGGAGGAAGGGCGCAGCCCCTTCCTCCTGCATCCCAAAAAAATGAGGCTCGCCAAAGCCGTCCGCCTTGCGGACGGCTTTGGCGAGCCTGATCCTCGGCACTTCAGGCACTTCGCTGTGGCTGCTTCGTTCCCGACCTGACCAGATTCACGACACCCAAATGCGAGGGGGCCCGCCGGAACGGAGTCTATCCCCTGCGCGGCAACCCGCCCAACGCCTTGTTCCGTCTCAGGCGGCGGCCCCGGGAAGGTTGGCATCCCATGCACGCCAGCCACCCAGCAGCGGGAAATACAGCCCGCAGCGGACAGGCTGCGGTCCGAGCGCGGCGACCAGTCGCGCGTAGCACGCCAACTGGTCCCGATACCGCTCGACCTCGCGATCGAGGAACGCGTCGCGTCCAGCACCTTCATGGCTGCCGGTCTTGTAGTCGATGACCCAGCGCACGCCGTCTTCGATGAAGCTGCGGTCGATCGCAACGTTGACCAGACGGCCGCCATCGATGCCGGTCAGCTTCAGTTCGCTCGCTGACTGAGCCTCGCCCTCGCGCGCCATCAGCAGCCAGCGGCCACGCGCATCTGCCAGCGCGCCTTGTAGCGCGGCGAGGGTTCGCCGCACGGCGCCGGCACGCTCTGCCTGCGGAACACCCAGCGCCGCCAGCTCGCGTTCGATGACCACGGCCTGCGCGGTCAGGTAAGCGTCGTCGCGGCCCGGCTGGTCGGCAAGGCGCTGCAACCAACGGTGCACCAGCGTGCCCACCAGGCGCACTGTCTCGCCCGCCCAGGAGAACTCGACCAGGCGCCGGTCCTCCGCCGCGGGCGTCGGGGCGGCCCAGTGGATGCGCGGCAAGCGCGCATCGTCCGCCCGCACCGCGGGCATCTGCGGCAGGCGCCAGGTGCGCGCATCGAGTTCCTCTGGACCTGTCGCTGCCACCGTCGGCGCCGGCACCTGAGCTGCAAAGGCGGCGGCAAACTCGTCGGTCACCGCCGGCCACAGCGCCGACAGCAGCGACTCCTTGACCGGTTCGCGCAACGCCGGACCTTCCTTGCGCTGCGCGCGTGCAGCGGTGCCGAGCAGATGCAGTCGCTGGCGGGCGCGCGTGGCGGCGACGTACATGAGTCGACCGCTCTCCAGCCGTTCGCGCTCGCGTTCGAGATTGCCGATCCAGCGGTGCACGCCATCGTGGCCGGCACCGGCGGCAGCGACAGCGCCGAGCACGAGATCGGGCTCGCCCTGCGATCGCGGCCGCTCGGTCCACGCCAGCAGCGGCGCTTCGCTGGTGCGCGTGCGCCGGTTCAGGCCGGGGATGATCACCGTGTCGAACTCCAGACCCTTGGCCTTGTGGATCGTCATCAGTTCAACCGCTGCGCCCTGCCCCGCATCGAGCGGATCGGGCGCGGCATACAGCTTGTCGATGCGCGCTTCGAGTTCACCAAGGTCAGCCAGATCGCCAGCCTGTTCCAGTTGCGCCAGGAGGTCGAGGTAGGCCCGTGCATCGTCGAGATCGCGCGGCGCGCGCACGCAATCGGCGCCGCCCAGGCGCAGCCACGTGCCTTCCACCGCATCGGCCAGGCTGCCGCGGCGTGCGTCCTGCAGCGCCGGGGACAGCGCAGCGACGAGTGTGGCGACGCGCGCCTGACCGTCGGCACTGAGCGTTCCAAGCAGAACGGCGTCTGCCAGGCGCGGCCACACCGTGCCGCGCGCATCCGCGCCGGCCAGTTGGATCAGATCGGCAAGTTGCAGTCCGCACCAGGGCGCGCGCAGCACCGCGAGCCAGGCGATGCGGTCGGCCGGATGCAGCAGCGCACGCGTGAGCCCCAGCAGATCGAGCACGATCGGCCGCTCTCGCAGCGGCTCGATCTCGACCGCCCGCAGCGGCACGGCCAGCGCGCGCAGCGCCGGGACAATCGCGGCCAGATGCGAGCGACTGCGCACCAGCACGGCGATCGAGCCCGCCGGATCAGTGGCGCGCGCCTGCTCGATGATCGTTGCCACGTGCGTGGCCTCTTGCGCCGCGGTGCCATCGATGAACGCATGCACTGTCACCGCCGGCGCCGGCCCGGCCGGATGCCAGTCGGTGGCCGGCTCGAAGGGCACCGCGCCCCGCGCCACGTCTTCGCGCGCTGGCAGCACCCGCGCGAAACTGTGGTTGACCCAGTCGACCACGCCGCGGGCGGAACGGAAGTTGGTCGACAACTGCAGCGCCTCCAGGTGCACGCTGCCGACGCCGGCGTGGCGCGCGCGCAGGAACAGACCGACCTGCGCCTGGCGGAACAGGTAGATCGACTGCATCGGATCGCCCACCAGCATCAGCGTGCGGCCGTCGCCATCGGACCAGCCGGCGGTCAGCCGTTCCAGCAGCTCGAACTGGGTGACGGACGTGTCCTGGAACTCATCGACCAAGAGGTGAGCGATGCGCGCGTCCAGGGCCAGCAGCAGGTCCGACGGTGCCTCGGGCGTGCCGAGCGCGTGCAGCGCGCCTTGGGCCATCGCGGTGAAGTCGCACGCGCCGTGCGCGGCGAACACCAGTTCCAACTGCGCTGCCGCCAGCCGCAGCACAGTCACTACCGCACCGAGCACCTCCCATTGTTCGTCGTCATAGCGCGGCGGAGGCAGGCCGCGGATCGCTGCCAGCGCCTCGCACAGCCCCGGCACCGCGTCGCAATCGGCCACGAGGTCGAGCAGCGCCTGCTGCGCATCCTTGCGACGCTGCTTCTCCTCCGGCGTCTTGCCCTCGCCCGCGGGCAGGAAACCCTGGCGCTTGTCGACGCGCCGGCGCCAGCCGCCGTCCTTGGTCAGCAGCAGGTCGGCCAGTCCCAGCCAGGCGGCGGCGTCGGCCATCGCATGCCCCGGCAGGGCCGCAAGCTGGCGGCAGCCCAGCAACGCGGCCGCGCTGTCGTCGGACAGGTTGTCGGCGGCCCAGGCCGCCAGTGACACCAGGCGGCCTGCCACCGGCGCCAGCATCGACTGCAGCGGCGCAACGGCGTCGGCCCGCACCCGCTGCAATGCCGCCTCGAGCGCGGCACGATCGCCCTCGCGATCATGGCGGGCGGCGTGCCGGATCCACTGGTCACGTCGCGCCAGCATCCGCACCAGCAGCTCTTCGACTGCGCCGCTGCGATTGTCCAGATGCAGCAGCAGGGTCGCGATGGCAGCCGCGTGGCCGGCATCGCCTGCTTCAAGCAGCCCCAGCGTGGCGCGTGCAGCTTCGCGATACAAAGGCTCGGCATCTTCCTGCAGCGACGGCATGCCGCCCAGGCGCGACAGCAGCGGCATGCGTCGCACCAGCCCGGCGCACAGGCCATCGAGCGTCTGAATACGCAGGCGGCTCGGGTTCAACGTCAACGCCCAGCCGCAGGCGGCGTCGCGCGCGAGCGCACGACGGGCCAGCGTCCAGGTGTCACGTTCGTGGTCACTGGCCGGCGGCGTGTCGTCCATCGCACGGCTGAGCGCCGCCAGCACGCGGGTGCGCATCTGCGCTGCCGCCTTGCGCGTGAAGGTGAGCGCAACGATCTCCTCGGGCGCATCTACATGCGCGAGCAGCACCAGCACGCGGCGGATCAGCAGCTCGGTCTTGCCCGAGCCGGCCGGAGCCTGCACGATGAACGAGCGCTGCGGATCCAGCGCCTGCGCACGTGCGTCGGCATCGGCCGGGCGCCGTACCGCGGCCGCGTCTTCCCGTGGATCACTCATCGGTGACCCCGCTCGGCTCGTCCGCCGCCAGGCGTGCCGCCAAGCTGGCGCGTTCGTCGCGCCGGCACAGCAGCGGCAGATCGCAGTAGCGGCAGCTGTGGGTCAGGTGCTTGGGTGCGACGGCGGCGTCGCCCTCGATGAAGCTGCGCGCCAGGCGCTCCAGCGATGCCTGCCAGTCCTGCATCAGGCCGGACCAGCCTGGCTGCGCGATCACGATCTCATCGTCAGCGATCACGCGGGCGTCGGGCAGCAGGCCGTCGGCCGCCGCGACGGCGATGGCGCGGGTCTCGCCGGGCCGCAGCTGCGCGAACGCCAGCACGCTCACCGGCTGGGCGCCGCCCGCCATCGAACCGTTCGCATAGGCGCTGGCATAAATAGGCAGTTGCGGCTCATCGGGCCGCTCATCAAGCCAAGCCGCGGCTGACACCTTGCCGGTCTTGTAATCGATGATGGCGAGCGAGCCGTCAGCCAGTCGGTCGACACGATCAGGACGCACAGTCACACGCAGGCCGCCGATCGACACGTCGCCTTCCGCTTCCACCGTCACTACCGTGAACGGCGGCCGAGCGTCTTCGACGTCGAGCCAGGCGTGCACTGCGCGCAGCAGTCGCTCCTGCTCCAGCGCGCGCAAACGCGGACCGAGCAGATGCGGCTGCCGTGCCGCCAGTGCGTCGAGCGCTCGTGTCGCACAAGCGACGACGCGCGCATGCAGGGCGACCACATCGAGCGCGCGCAACGCGGCCTGCGAAGGCAGGCCGTGCCAGAAAGTCTCCAGCGCTGCGTGAAGCAATCCGCCTCGGGTTGGAGCGTCCAGGCCGGGCGCAGGTGTCTGCAGCGCGCTTGCGTGCAGGCGATGCACGGCAAACGCACGAAACGCGCAGGCCGACTGGTCGGCGAAGAGCCGCGTACCGCCCCGCATCTGGGCCGCTTGCTGCGCGTCGAGCAAGGGCGCCTGCTGATCGACCATGGGCGCGGGAGCGACCCCGCGGGCCAGGCGCAACGCGGTTGGCGTCGGCGCTCCCACCACAAGAAGGTCAAACCGCTGCAGCGGCGCCTGCGCGATCAGCGGACTGGGCGAGGCGGGACGATCCCCTTCGTTCTCAGCATGCGAATAGACGAGTTCGCCAGCGTTCGCGCGCCAGCTGTCCATCCGTTGCCGAGCCGACGCCAGGGCCAGCTCCGGCGACGCCGCTGGCACATGCCAGGCGCGCTGCAGCGCCAGTGGCAAAAGGGGGTTGGGCTGCGCCTCGGGCGGCCAGCGGTCGTCCGAGAGGTTTGCCACCCACAAGTGATCGAACTGCAGGTGCGCCGCCTCGAGCACGCCGAGCACCTGCACCGGCACGTCACCCGTTTCTGCCTGGAACAACGTGTCGCCCGCGCTGCGCCGCAGGCGCGCGACGACGTCGTCGAGCCTGATCACGCCGAGCAGCGTGTCAAGCGACGCCATGCTCGCCATCAATTCGCGCCAGCGTCGATGGGTCTGGTACTCGACCGAGTCGAGCGAACGTCCAGGAAAGCCCACATCGCTCAACGCGTCGAACAGCACGGCCACCCAGGCCGGCAGCGACTGCCGACGGCCGCGCAGCGGCGCCAGCCGGCGCTCGATCTGCGTGAGCGCGTTGCCCAGTTGTGGCGCGCTGTCGCCATGCGCTCCTCCGCTGGCGTCCAGTCGCCCCGCGGCGCGGCGCAGTCGTTCCAGATCCACCTCCCACTGGCCATCGGCACGCAACACACGATCGAGCCGCGCGCGGCGCGCCGACTCGGCACCTTCAGGACCACCGCCAGCGAGGAAGGGCGAGCGCAACAGGCTGCCGACGCGCGAGATCGGAAGCGGCTCGCACAGCAGATCGAACAACGTGAGCGCGGTGGCAACCAGCGGCGCCTGCGCCAGCGGCCGACCGAGTGACACATTGAACGGCCGCGCCGCGGCCTGGTCAGGCTGCACGCGCAACGCCGGCGTGAGTGCGTCCGTCAACGCATGCACCAGGGCATCGCGCTGCGCGCCGAGATCGGGCACAACGATGCCGATGCGCGCCTGCGGCGCAGCTTGCAGCCGCGCGCAGGCCCACGCGGCAGCCTGCTGCCACTGCGCGGGCAGATCAGCGCAGGCCACACGCACGGGCGCGGAAAGGCGCGGCTCAGGCTCGGTGGGCGCATCGATCACCGCGCAGCCGGCATCACGCAGCGCCTCGAACAAGCGGCGCTGTGCGTCGCCCACGCAATCGAATCCGGCGCACACCAGTCGATCCGGCGGCAACCAGGCGCCTGCGCCGAGCACCTGCGCCATGAAGCCAGGCAGTTCCGCCAGGCTGATCAACTGGCGCGCGCGCATGCGCCGGGCGAAGTCACGCGCCCAGCCGGCAAAGGCCAGGTGGTCTTCGTTGCCTGCAGACCGCGCCAGTTGTGTGACATCGCCGTACTCAGTGAGCACCGACCACGCATCGCCCGCCAAGGCCGCCAACGACGCCGGCTGCAATAGCAGCGACCGACTGGAACGTGCCTCGGCGGTCACCTGCTCCCACAGCACCTGCTGCTGCACTTCCGACAGCAGCACCGGAGGCATGTTCGCCGACGCGACATCCTGATAGCTGCGGATCAGCCACGCCTCCCAGGGCAGGATGTCGGCGGCCGGCCAGACCTGGCGACCGTCGGCCACCTGCCGCGCGTCATACAGGCGCTTGATCTCGCGAGCCAGCCGCCGATTGGGCGTGACAACAGTCGCGCCTTCGGCAATCAGCGTACTGAGCGCCCCGCGCTGCAAGGTCATGTGGGCGACACGTGCGGTGCCACCATGGGGCCTGCGGACCGACCAGAAGTAAAGAGACTCATCTCGCGGATTCTAGGCAGTGACGGCAGCGTGACCGCCCTTGCAACGCGGCGCTTTGCCATCGCCTGCGCCGGTGCTACGATCTCCCGCATCGAACCCGGCCACGCGTTTTCCTTGATCCGGATGACTCCGGAGCGATCACCAGCCAAGCGCCCGCGGTGATGGCGGATGACCCAGCCCAGCGTTCGTGCCAGTTCATTTCCCCCGATCCCTTCCCCTTCTGCGCAGCGCAGTGCCGCGTTGGCACGAGAGGTTCCGCAATGAGCGAAATCAAGTACGTCAGTGACGCAAGCTTCGAATCCGATGTCCTGAAGGCCGATGGTCCGGTCCTGGTGGACTACTGGGCAGAATGGTGCGGGCCGTGCCGCTCGATCGCGCCGATCCTGGCTGAGGTGGCCGGCGAGTACAAGGGCAAGATCACCGTGGCCAAGCTCAACGTGGACGAGAACCAGTCCACGCCGGCAAAATACGGCATCCGCGGCATTCCCACCCTGATGCTGTTCAAGGATGGCGCCGTGGTCGGCACCAAGGTCGGCGCCCTGTCGAAGTCGCAACTTACCTCGTTCATCGACGCCAATCTCTAGCCGCACCCGGCGGTGGCAGGCGCCTGCCTGCCGCCCCTTCTCCCCGCGGGCGCTCCCCTCAACCGGCGCCCCATCATCCCCACCGTAGACCACCCATGCACCTATCCGAACTCAAAGCGCTTCACGTCTCGCAACTGCTCGAAATGGCGCAGGGCCTCGAGATCGACAACGCCAACCGCATGCGTAAGCAGGAGTTGATGTTTGCGATCCTGAAAAAGCGCGCGCGCGGCGGCGAGCAGATCTTCGGCGACGGCACCATGGAAGTGCTGCCCGACGGTTTCGGATTCCTGCGCTCGCCCGATACCTCGTACCTGGCGAGCACCGACGATATCTACATCTCGCCGTCACAGATTCGCCGCTTCAACCTCCACACCGGCGACTCGATCGAAGGCGAAGTTCGGGTGCCAAAGGATGGCGAGCGCTACTTCGCGTTGGTCAAGGTGGACAAGGCCAACGGGGTGCCTCCGGAGACGCTCAAGCACCGCATCCTGTTCGAGAACCTGACGCCGCTGTTCCCGAACGAGCCGCTCAAGCTCGAACGCGACATGAAAGGCGACGAGAACATCACCGGTCGCCTGATCGACATCATCGCCCCGATCGGCAAAGGCCAGCGTGGCCTGCTGGTGGCCAGCCCCAAGAGTGGCAAGACGGTGCTGATGCAGCACATTGCACACGCCATCGCCGCCAATCACCCCGATGTGGTGCTGATCGTGCTGCTGATCGACGAGCGCCCCGAAGAGGTGACGGAGATGCAGCGCTCGGTGCGCGGCGAGGTGGTGGCCTCCACCTTCGACGAACCGGCAGTGCGCCACGTGCAGGTGGCCGAAATGGTGATCGAGAAGGCCAAGCGCCTGGCCGAGTCCAAAAAGAACGTGGTGATCCTGCTTGACTCGATCACGCGCCTGGCACGCGCCTACAACACCGTGATCCCAGCCTCGGGCAAGGTACTCACCGGCGGTGTGGACGCGAACGCGCTGCAGCGACCCAAGCGCTTCTTCGGTGCCGCCCGCAACATCGAGGAAGGCGGCTCGCTCACGATCATCGCCACCGCGCTCATCGACACCGGATCGCGCATGGACGACGTGATCTACGAGGAGTTCAAGGGCACCGGCAACATGGAGATCCACATGGAGCGCCGGCTCGCCGAAAAGCGCGTCTATCCGGCACTCAATGTGAACCGTTCGGGCACGCGCAAGGAAGAATTGCTGCTCAAGCCCGAGATCCTGCAGAAGGTCTGGATCCTGCGAAAGCTTCTGTACGGCATGGACGAGATCGAGGCGATGGAGTTCCTGCTCGACAAGATGAAGAGCACCAAGACCAATGCCGAGTTCTTCGAGATGATGCGCCGCGGAGGTTGAGCTTTCGCCAGGCTGCACTGCTCGATGGCGCCAACCGGCCGCGCCCGGACATCTGTTTGCGGGCCTGACCCGTTTCGCGGATAATCCGCGGCTTTTCCGCCTGGGCACGTGGCTGGAAACGCGCGTCACCGGCAAGTTGGGCAATCTGGCGCAGGCCACCCAAGCTTTCCGTTCGACGCCGATCCGTCTGGCGACCCAACAACAGGACCGAGGCAAATGAAAGCAGGCATCCACCCCGAGTACCGGGACGTCGTATTTCAGGACATGCAGACCGACTTCCGATTCATCACCCGGTCGACCGCGCAGACACGCGACAAGATCGAGATCGATGGCAAGACGTATCCGCTGATCAAGCTCGACACGACTTCGGAGTCGCATCCGTTCTACACCGGCGCGCAGACCCGGATCGTCGAGACCGGCCGCGTCGAGAAGTTCCGCCAGAAGTTCGCTGCCAAGACCGAGCAGGTCAATGCCGCCGCGGCCGCTGCCACCAAGGCCAAGGAAGAGACCGCTGCCCGGGCTCGCAAGAAGTAGTTGCGCTGGCCGTGGCCGCGAGGCGCAGCAGAAAAAGGCAGCTTCGGCTGCCTTTTTCCGTTGTGGCCCGCAGTGCCTTGGCTTGCCCGCACCCCGCACTGTCATGGCGTAGCCTTCGCTTCCGATGAGCTTTGACACCCGCCTGTCCCCGTCGCGCGTCTCGGCGGCGGCCGCCACCGAGTTCCCGCGCTGGGCGCTGTACGCGCTGCTCGTGGTCTACATCGGCGCCGGCCTGTTCGGCCGCGATCCCTGGTACTCGGAAGACGCGGTCGGTTTCGGCATCATCTCGTCGATGGCCAACGGCACCGCCACCGACTGGTGGCTGCCGAACATCGCAGGCGAGTGGCTGACCGACGAGGGGCCGCTGCCCTTCTGGGTCGGCGCGCTGTTCGTCTGGCTCCTGGGCCCGCTGGTCGGCGATGCGCAGGCGGCCCGCCTGTCCGTCTTGCTCTGGTTCACGCTCACCACGACCGCTCTTTGGTATGCGACCTATCGGCTAGCGCGACGCGACGAGGCGCAACCGGTTACGTTTGCGTTCGGCGGTGAAGCGGCGCCACGCGACTACGGCCGCATGCTGGCCGACATTGCCGTGCTGCTCCTGCTGGGCACCATCGGCATCGTTGTCCGGATGCACGAGACCACCGCCGAGACCGCCGCGCTCGCGTTCGTCAGTTGTGCGCTCTTCGGGCTCGTCTTGTCGCTCGACGCGCCGGTACGCGGCGCGCTGGTCGCCGGCGCGTCGATCGGCGCCCTGGCGCTGTCTCGCGGGCCGTTGCCGGCACTCTGGCTGCTGGTGGCAGCAGTGGGTGTGCTGTGGGTGGCATTGCCAGAACCGCAACGACGCATTGCCGGACTCACTGCCGTGTTCGCAGCGACCATGGTCGGTGCCATCTGGCCGTTTGGCGCGCTCACCATTCCCGGCACTGCCGCCGCGGACTACTACGCTATCTGGGAGCATCATCTGGCGCAGTCGCTCGGCCTGCCGCGGCCTGCCGACCTGAACTGGGTGCCACGCAACATTGCCTGGTACACGTGGCCGCTGTGGCCGCTGGCCGCCTGGACGGCGTACTCGTGGCGCCATGCACTGCGCCGACCGCACGTCGCAATTCCCGGCGTGGTCATCATCGCGCTGTTCCTGGCGATGCTGTTTCACCGGCCGGTCAGCGACTCGAGCCTGATCTTGCTGGTGCCGCCGCTGGTACTGCTCGCCGCGTTCGGAGCGACCTCATTGCGGCGAAGTCTCGACACCCTGATCGACTGGTTCGCCATTGCGACGTTCACCTTGTTCGCGCTGGCCGCATGGGCGTACTTCGTGGCCCTCACCACGGGCACGCCGCCGCGCATGGCCGCCTCCGTGATCCGCCTTGTGCCCGGTTTCGAACCGCAGTTGCATCCGATTGCTCTCGCACTGGCGGCAGCCGCCAGCGCCGGCTGGGTGGCCCTGGTGCTCTGGCGTGTCCTGCGGCGCCCGCCAATGCTCTGGCGCGGACCTGCGCTCGCCGCCTACGGCCTGACCATGCTCTGGCTGCTGCTGGTGGCGCTCTATCTGCCGGCCGTCAACTACAACCGCGGCTACGGTCCGATCGCCGCCACGGTACGTGAGCAGGCCGACCGGGTAGCGCCTGGCTCATGCATCGAGGGCTATCGCCTGTTCGCGGCGCACAAGGCGTTGTTCGCCCACCATGGCGGATTGATCTTCGCCCCACCCAACGCCGGATCGATGTGCGAACTGCTGCTGCAGCGCGACTCACGGCGTACCCAACTCGACGACGAACCGCCGACAGGCGACTGGACGCTAATCTGGGAAGGTCGCTGGCCGGCGCGACCCGACGAGACGCTCAGACTCTACCGACGCGGCGCTTGAAAACCCGCGGTCAACCACCGAGCGGCGCGATCGGCGCCTGCTCTTTCGCTCCGTGACTCGCACCGCCGACTCCCCGCCGGCGCCGGGCGTTGCCCTGCGCGATCTGCTGCGGCTGGCGGGACCGATCTTCATTGCGCAGCTGGCCGTCATGGGGCTCGCGGTGATCGACACCGTGATGGCCGGGCGCCTGTCCGCCACCGACTTGGCCGCGGTGGCGATCGGCATGAGCATCTACTCGAGCGTGTTCATCGGGTTGATGGGCGTGCTGCAGGCGCTGACACCGGTCGCCGGCCATCACTTTGGGGCAGGTCGCTGGCATGAGATCGGCGAGGACCTCGGTCAGGGTAACTGGCTTGCGCTGGCGCTGGCGCTGATCGGCATGCCGATACTGCTGTTCAACTGGCCGTGGCTGAGGTGGGTCGGCGTGGCTCCCGATGTGGCGGCGATTGCGCATCAGTACCTGCTGTTCGTGGCTTTTGGCTTGCCCGGCGCCCTGCTGGCGCGGTCGTACATCGCCTTGAACTCCGCAGTGTCGCGCCCGAACGTGGCGATGGCGATCAACCTCGGCATGCTGGCGGCCAAGGTGCCGCTGAACCACCTGCTGATCCACGGCGCGGGACCCGTTCCACCGCTCGGCGGCGCTGGATGCGGATTAGCCACCGCGCTGCTGATGTGGGGTGCGGCGGCCACCAACGCCGCCGTCTGGCGCCTCGATCCGTTCTACGACCGCTTCCGCACGCGATCGCCCCGGTCAGCCCTGCCGCGCTGGAATCGGCAAAAGGAACTGCTCAGGCTCGGGGTGCCGTCCGGAGTCTCGCTGCTGATCGAGGTGACATCGTTCACGTTCATCGCGATCCTGATCGCGCGCCTGGGCGCGGTAACGATCGGCGGTCACCACATCATCGCCAACATCGTTTCGCTGTTGTTCATGATTCCACTCGCCTTGGGGATCGCGACCAGCGTGCTGGTGGCGCAGTGCCTGGGCGCCGGCGCGGGCCGACAGGCTCAAGTAGCGGCTCGCCGCGGTTGGAACGTTTCGATGATCACTGCAATGGTGGCGGCGAGCGCGGTGTGGTTCTGTCGCGGACCGCTGGTCAACAGCTACACGACCGACGCGGCAGTGGCCGAGATGGCGCTGTCCCTGATGGCGCTGGCGCTGATCTTTCACGTCTTCGACGCGATGCAGGGTGCAGCAGGGCTGGTGCTGCGCGGCTACAAAGTCGCCTTCGCCCCCATGCTGATTCACTCCGCCGCCCTGTGGGGCGTCGGCCTGCTGGGCGGCTACGCCCTTGCTTACCACAGCGAGTTTGGCCGAGAGCATGGTGGCGCGGCCGCGTTCTGGACCGCCGCGATCGTCGGTATTGCTTTGGCGGGGGTCGCGCTCAGTTGGCTCGCGTCGCGCGTGGCGCGCCGCCACGTCGAGTAACCCAGCCACCGGGAAAAAAAAGGCCAGGCGATCTGCCCGGCCTGGTTGACCCACTATCGAGAGTTAGCGACCCTGAGCCTGCAGCGCGGCGATGCGCTCTTCAATCGGCGGGTGACTCGAAAACAACGCCATCATGCCGCTCGGCTTGCCGGCGATGCCCATTGCCTTCACCTGCGATGGCAGCTCACCCGGCTGCATCCCACCCAGGCGCGCGAGCGCGTTGATCATCGGGCGGCCGCTGCCCATCAGCGCGGCAGCGCCAGCGTCCGCGCGAAACTCGCGCTGGCGCGAGAACCACGCGACGATGATTGCAGCAAGGAAACCGAGAACGATATCCATCACGATCACCGTCACCCAGTAGCCAATGCCAGGACCCTCTTCCTGATTGCGCAGGATGATTCGGTCGACCACGTAGCCGATGACCCGGGACAGAAACACCACGAACGTATTCATGACGCCCTGGATCAACGTCAAGGTGACCATGTCACCGTTGGCCACGTGCGCAACCTCGTGGCCGAGGACTGCTTCGACCTCCTCGCGACTCATCGACTGCAGCAAACCCGTGGAAACAGCCACCAGCGCGCTGTTCTTGAAAGCGCCTGTTGCAAAGGCATTGGGCTCGCCCTCATACAGCGCGACCTCGGGCATACCGATACCAGCCTTGTCCGCGTGCTTGCGAACCGTGTCGACCAGCCACTGCTCCATCGCATTGCGCGGCTGAGTGATTACCTGCGCCTTGGTGGACCACTTCGCCATCGGCTTGCTGATCAGAAGCGAAATGAACGCGCCGACGAAGCCCACGATGAGCGAAAAGATCATCAGCGGGACAATCTGCAATGTCTGCCCGCCCATGCGAAAGCTAATGCCGAACACGCTGCTCACCACGGTCAGCGTGATGCCCAGCACGACCATGATCGCAAGGTTCGTCAGGACGAACAGCGCGATACGTTTCATGTGATCTCCAGAAAGGAAAAATAGTGGGTTGGCCGGGATGTACCCGCTAGCCGAACCGAAAGGAGTCTAAGGCAGTCGCCTTGGATCCCACCACTCAGGTCTTTCCACGGTCCTACATCGGATTGCCTCGCCCTATTCCAGGTCCGGCAATTCGACCGGACAACCTTCACGGGGTTCAACATGGGGCTGGCGTGGCGCAACGCAAGCGCCGTCCCTGCGTATTGGCGTCGCTAGAAACCCTGGGTTTTCACTAGGCTCAGTTCAATGCCCCTCCCCCTGCCGAACACGCGAACGCGCACGCCCCATTCCTGTCTTGCCCCGCCTGATCTTTGCCAGCCGGTCGCTGCAACTGCCCCTTTACTTCGGCCTGATCCTGGCGCAAGCGGTCTACGTACTCCACTTTTGGGTTGAACTGGTGCACCTGATCGAGGCGGCCTTCGGCAGCCAGGAGGCGCTCACCAAGCTCATCACCAGCGTCGGCTACAAGTCCTCGACAACCATGACCGGGCTGAACGAGACGCTGATCATGCTGGTGGTGCTCGCGTTGATCGACGTGGTGATGGTCGCTGATCATGGTGATCATCGGCGGCTACGAGACGTTTGTGTCCCGGATGTACCTCGAAAACCATCCTGACCAGCCAGAGTGGCTGTCGCACGTAAACGCCAGCGTGCTCAAGGTCAAGCTTGCCACTGCGATCATCGGCATCAGTTCGATCCACCTGCTCAAGACCTTCATCAACGCAGAGAACTACAGCGAGAAGGTGCTCATCGCGCAGACCGTGATCCACGTTGCCTTCCTGTTTCGGCGATGGCTATCGCCGCCACTGACCGGCTTATGGTCGTTGCAGCCAAAGCCGCCAAGGCGAACGTCGCGCACTGAACCTCGCCAGGAGATGCTGTGATGTCAGCACGTTCGCACCTAACAGTACTCAAGGCATGGCGGGACAGCGGCAGGCATCCGATGGCCGCCTGAGCGCTACACGCACCACAATGAACCGGCCGGCCTATCGCGCGATGCGGCTCGTCCCATACCTGTCGGTCGACGGCCTGCCGTTCGCCCTTTCGCCGGAACAGTTGCACGTGCGCTTCGGACCCCCGCGACGGCAGGCGCGCACGTCGGTTGGGCTCAACGAGCACGACTACGGCGACCGTGTGTTTCGATTCCAGGACAGTGGGCGGCTGGAAGAGGTGACGCAACGCGCACCGGTGGCGGTCCTGCGAGAGACCGTCGTCCCGTTCGCGGCGCTTGCAGCGTTCGTCCGTTCTCACGACGGCGAGGCGTTCGAGCGCGCGGGCTTTCTCGTGAGCCCGCGCTACGGGTTGGCATTCGTTCCCGCCTCGCCCGACTGGGTGACCGCGCTCGCCGCGCACTGCATTCTGACCTGGCGCGCGCTAAAGTGAGTCCATGTCTTCGCCGAACCGCATTGCCATCATCGGCGCCAGCGGCAGCGGCAAGTCGACGCTCGGCCAGTGGATCGAACGTCACCTGGGTCTGCCGTTCACCGATCTTGACGATGTGTTCTGGCGACCGGGTTGGCAAAAAGCGCCCGTCGATGTCTTTCGCGCCGATGTCGATCGCCTGACGTCCCGTCCGCTCTGGGCGCTCGCTGGCAACTACAGCAGCGCCCAAGACCTGATCTGGCCGCGGGCGGACACCGTCATTTGGCTCGACCTGCCGCTATCGCTGACGCTTTGGCGCGCGACGCTGCGCGTGGTGCGACAGACGATCTCACGAGAGCCGATCTGCAACGGCAACCAGCAGAGCATTTCGGCTCTGTTCTTCGGCAAGGACCCGCTGCTGTGGTACGCAATCAGGACGGTGCCGCAGCGCCGACGCGCGTGGCCTGCCATCCTCGCCAGGCCAGAGCACACACACCTTCAGGTCGTGCGACTCGAACGACCTGCGGCCGTCATGCGCTGGCAAGCGTCGGTGCCGACCCGGCAGCGGTTCGACCATGTCGTTTGACTCGCTGGCCGACCTGCTCGCACAACGAATGCTTGAGCAGCGACACAAGCAGGCAGTCGCCATTGTCGCGATCGATGGGTTCGGCTGCTGCGGCAAGTCGACGCTGGCGCAGGCGCTGGCAGTGCGCACGGGCGCAGCGTCACTGGAGACCGACGATTTTCAGCAGCCGGACGGCGGCCTCATCGAGCCCGCGAGTCCGTTGAGCTACCGGCGGTGGTCTGCGCTGCAGGCCACCGCCATCGCGCTCGCACTCGGCCAGCCAGCGCGGTACGCCGCCATCGACTGGGAGACTCACAAATTGCAGACCGAGGTCGAAGTGCAGCCGAAGCCGATTCTGATCGTCGATGGTATCGGCGCGCACGCGCTGCGGTTCCCGACCCCGCCACTGCGCGTGTTTGTCGACGGGCACGCCCGCAGCCGCATGCATCGAGTTGCAGCGCGCGACGGCGCAAAGCACGCGGACTGGGATCGCTACGTGATGGTTGAGCTCGCCTACTTCGAGCGCTACAAGCCATGGCGGACGGCGGACCTGTTCGTGATTGGCGCCGAACTCACGTTCGGCAACAGCAGCGAGGGATTTGCGCGCCTGCTGGAGCGTGCTGCGTCCGGACTTACGGGCCGGCTTGACCGTCCGTATCGCCCATGACGCGTCGCATGAACCGTTCTGCCCGCGCACGCGACCTGAGCGCGCAGAGTCACCTTAGACGGGGAACACGCCGGTCGAAAGATAGCGATCGCCGCGATCGCAGACGATGAAGACAATCGTCGCGTTCTCCGATTCGGCCGCAATGCGCAGCGCGATCACGCAGGCGCCGGCAGCGGAGATGCCGCAGAAGATGCCCTCTTCTGCAGCCAGGCGGCGCGCCATGTGCTCGGCATCGGACTGCGACACCGGCTCGATGCGGTCGACGCGTGAGACGTCATAGATCTTCGGCAGGTAGGCCTCGGGCCACTTGCGGATGCCCGGGATCCTCGATCCTTCCGACGGCTGCGCGCCGACGATCTGCACCGCTGGATTCGCTTCCTTGAGATAGCGGCTCACGCCCATGATGGTGCCGGTGGTGCCCATGGCGCTGACGAAGTGCGTGATGCGGCCGCTGGTGTCGCGCCAGATTTCGGGGCCTGTCGTCTCGTAGTGCGCGCGCGGGTTGTCGGGGTTGGCGAACTGGTCGAGCACCTTCCCCTCGCCGCGTGACTGCATGGCCATCGCCAGGTCGCGCGCGAACTCCATGCCGGTCGACTTGCCGTCGCCCTTGGCCGGCGTGAGGATCAGTTCCGCGCCGTACGCGGTCATGCTCGCGCGACGCTCGGCGGAGAGGTCGTCCGGCATGATGAGGGTCATCCGGTAGCCCTTCATCGCCGCGATCATCGCCAACGCGATGCCGGTGTTGCCGCTGGTAGCCTCGATCAGCCGATCGCCTGGCTTGATCTCACCGCGCTCCTCGGCGCGCAGGATCATCGAGTGGGCGGGCCGGTCCTTGACCGAGCCGCCCGGATTGTTCCCCTCCAGCTTGCCCAAGACCAGGTTGCCACGCCGCAGGTTGTCGGTCCCGGGCAATCTCTGCAACCGCACCAACGGCGTATTGCCTATGGTGGCGTCGATGGTCGGCAGCGCAACGGGCAATGATCGATCACTCACTTGCCCGGTTCCTTCGCCTTGGGCGCGACCGCGGTGAACGTACCGCGCTCGCCATTGACGGTCACGCCGCGAGACTGCCACTGCTGGACGCGCTTGCCGCTGATGCCCTTGACGCGCTTGCGCAGGTCGGCCCAGCCGGCGAACGGTGCCTTGCTTCGTTCCACCAGCATCTTGTCCGCCAGTACCACGCCAATGCCGTCGAGTTGTTCGAGCTGCGCGCGGTTCGCCTCGTTGATCTCGAGGGCCTGCGCGAGAAACGGCAACAACGCAGCAATCAAAACCAGGAGCCGTCGCATCTCACCCCTCAGCCGGCGGCATCCAGTTCCTCTATCCGCCGCGGCGGATAGCTGTCCCAACTCGTGCACCCGGGGCACTGCCAGTGGAACTCCCGCGCGCGGAAGCCGCACTTGCTGCAGCGATAGCGGGCCAGCTTGCGCGTTTGTGAATGGATCAGGTTGCGCAGCAGGTCGAGCTCAGGATCGCCCTTGACCGCAGCACTGCGCAGCGCGAGCAGCTTTTCGAATCCGAGGAGCGACGGGTGTCGCTTGAGTTCGTCGCGCAGCAGCGCCTCGGCCGGGCCCGCCCCTTCCCAGTCGGCGACGCGCTTGTAGACCACCTCAAGCATGTCCACGCTGGGCGAATCGAGCAGGCTGCGGCGCAGGAGATTGAGCGCCTCCGTGCGGCGTCCTGCGGCATCCATGGCCAGCGACAATCGGTCAGCGACGAGCGTGACGTACTCGGGTGCCAAGCCTTCCAGCCGCAGCCAGTGCTTGACGGCGTCGTCGTGCTGCCCTCGCTTGGCGGCCAGGTCGCCTGCCAGCACCGTGGCGCGCATCGAACGGCGATCAGAGACCAGCGCTTCGTCCAGATACTGCTGGGCATCGGCCAGTTCCCCCTTGGCGATCGCCTTGTCCGCCAATTCGCAGTAGAAGTGCGCGATCGACACATGGTGCGCCTCGCCTGCCTCGCGCTCGAGGCGACGGGCGCAGTCGATCGCCTTCAGCCACTCGCGCTCCATCTGGTAGATGCGCAGCAGCGCACGCAGCGCGGCGAAGCGATGCGCTTGATCGTCGAGCAAGCGGACGAAGGCCTCTTCGGCGCGATCGAGCAGGCCGCCCTTCAAGTAATCCTGACCGAGTTCGGCGAGCGCATTGGAGCGCTCCTTGACAGGCAGATCGGCGCGATTGAGCAGATGGGTGTGGATGCGCACCGCGCGATCGATCTCACCCCGGCGCCGAAACAGATTGCCCAGGGCGTAGTGCAGTTCGATCGTCTCTGGATCGAGCTTCACCACCTCGATGAATGAATCGATGGCCTTGTCCGGCTGCTCGTTCAACAGGAGATTGACGCCGCGGAAGACCGACAGAGGTGTCCCCCCCTGATCGGCAGTGCGCACCCGCGCCTCGAAACCGCGTGCAAACCAGCCCACCGCGAAAACGAGCGGCAGGAACAACAGGTGCCACGGTTCGAGTTCGAACATTCGCCCGGCTCAGCGCGGGAACTGCGTGTCGGCGTCGAGCTGCCCGACGGCGCCGGCATTGCGCGCGGCATTGGCAAGTTGATCGTTGTATCGCTCGGCCGCAGCCTCGGCGACCTTGGCGCGACTGGCCTGGTTCGACAGTGCGGCAACCTGGCGCCGCAGCCGGAACACCTTGGGCGCGAGCGCCGCCGCGCCGGCCAACACGCCCACCACCATGCAGCCCAGAATGATCAGGATCAGCGGCACGCCATCCCAGCCCACGGTCTCTGTCAGTCGCAGCGGTACCGGCGTGGTGTTCTTTAGCGCGAACCACAGCACCAGGGCGAAGAACGCAAGACGGATCAACCAGCCAAGCAGTTGCATGGGCACGGGCGCAGAAGATGCAATGAAGCCATTCTAAAGGCGCCGCCGCAAGGCGCGTTGCCGCCTCGCGGCCGCCCAAAAACAAAAGCCCCGCAGGTGCGGGGCCGGGAATGCATCCATGCTGGCGATGACGCTTAGCTGTCGACCGCTTCGGTCGGCATGCCGTTTCCAGCGGTGCCGTCGACCCGTTCGCGCAGTTCCTTGCCGGCCTTGAAATGCGGCACGTGCTTGGCCGGCACCGGCACCCGCTCCCCCGACTTCGGATTACGGCCGACGCGCGGTGGTCGGTAGTTGAGCGCAAAGCTGCCAAAGCCGCGAATTTCGATGCGATTGCCCTCCGCCAGGGCGGCGCTCATGGCATCGAGGATGGTCTTGACCGCTTCGTCGGCGTCGCGCGCGACCAGTCGCTGATTGCGCTCCGCGAGGCGCGCAATCAGTTCCGACTTGGTCATCGTCTTTTCGTCTTCCTTCACGACGGCGCTCGCCTGCTTGTCGGCCCGCGATCTAGCGACTGTCGAGCTTGGCCTTGAGCAAGGCACCGAGGTTGGTGGTCCCGGTCTGGGCGTCGGCCTGGATCCGCTGCATCTGCTCGGCGGTCTCGGCGTTGTCACGCGCCTTGACCGAGAGGTTGATGTTGCGGGTCTTGCGATCGACGTTGATGATCATTGCCGTCACCGACTCGCCTTCCTTCAGGTGCGTGCGGGCATCCTCGACGCGGTCGGGCGAGATTTCCGAGGCGCGCAGATAGCCTTCGACGTCGCCGCCCAGGCTGACCACGGCACCCTTGGCATCCACGCTCTTGACGGTGCCGGTGATGACCTGGCCCTTTTCGTGGGCGCCGGCATAGTTGGTGAACGGATCACCCCCCATTTGCTTGACGCCCAGCGAAATCCGCTCGCGCTCGGTGTCGATCGCCAGCACCACGGCCTCGATTTCGTCGCCCTTCTTGTACTTGCGCACGGCCTCTTCGCCCGGCTCGTTCCACGACAGGTCGGACAGATGCACCAGGCCGTCGATGCCGCCGTTCAAGCCGATGAAGACGCCGAAGTCGGTGATCGACTTGATCTGGCCCTTCACCTTGTCGCCCTTCTTGTGCGAGATCGAGAAGTCGTCCCACGGATTCGGGCGGCACTGCTTCATGCCGAGCGAGATGCGGCGACGGTCCTCGTCGATCTCCAGCACCATGACCTCGACTTCGTCGCCCAGCTGCACGACCTTCTTCGGGTCGACGTTCTTGTTGGTCCAGTCCATCTCGGACACGTGCACCAGACCCTCGATGCCGGCCTCGATCTCGACAAACGAACCGTAGTCGGTGATGTTGGTGACCTTGCCGAACAACCGCGTGCTCTGCGGATAACGGCGACCCAGGCCGACCCACGGGTCTTCACCCAGCTGCTTCACGCCGAGCGAGACGCGGTTCTTCTCCTGGTCGAACTTCAGCACCTTGGCCGTCAACTCCTGACCGACCTGCACCACCTCGCTCGGGTGACGCACGCGGCGCCAGGCGAGATCAGTAATGTGCAGCAGGCCGTCGATGCCGCCCAGGTCCACGAACGCGCCGTAATCGGTGATGTTCTTGACCGTGCCCTTGACAATGGCGCCTTCGCGCAGTGTCTCGAGCAGCTTGGCGCGCTCTTCGCCCATGCTGGCCTCGACCACGGCGCGGCGGCTCATCACCACGTTGTTGCGTTTGCGGTCGAGCTTGATGACCTTGAATTCGAGGGTCTTGCCTTCGTACGGCGTGGTGTCCTTGACCGGACGCATGTCGACCAGCGAGCCCGGCAGGAACGCACGGATGCCGTTGGTCATGACCGTGAGGCCGCCCTTGACCTTGCCGGTGATGGTGCCGGTGACGAGTTCGCCGTTTTCCAGCGCCCGCTCCAGGTTCATCCAGGCCGCCAGGCGCTTGGCCTTGTCACGCGACAGGATGGTGTCGCCGTAACCGTTCTCGAGCGACTCGATGGCCACGGAGACAAAGTCGCCTGGCTTCACGTCGAGTACGCCGACGTCGTTCTTGAACTCCTCGATCGGGATGTAGGCCTCGGACTTCAGACCGGCATTCACGACGACGAAGTTGTAATCCACTCGGACCACTTCAGCAGTGATCACTTCACCCTGTTTCATCTCTTGCCGGTTGAGGCTTTCCTCGAACAGGGCGGCAAAGGATTCAGCACCGGCCGCAGGGGCGGCCTTTGTTTGCGTTGCAACGGAAGACATGCAATGACTTTCAGGTCTCACCCACGCTTTGCGCGCAGGTGGAGTTGGACACGCCGCCCATGCATGGACACGGACGACACCGGGGTGCACTGCCTACCGAGTCGATGTCCCGCTCAGTCGGCCATGCCGCGATGCCAGTCGACGATCCGCTTCACCACCGTATCGATGGGCAGGTCGGAGGAATCGAGAAGCTTCGCGCCTTCTGCAGGTTTCAGAGGAGACGCGGCGCGCGAACTGTCGCGCGCATCACGCTCCCGCAAGTCCTGCAGAAGGGCGCGCATGTTAGCCGGAAAGCCCTTATCGCTCAACTGCTTATGGCGTCGATCGGCACGCGCTTGCACGCTCGCGGTGAGGTACACCTTGAGGACGGCGTCCGGGAACACGACGCTTCCCATGTCGCGGCCGTCGGCCACCAACCCGGGCGCACGGCGAAAACGACGCTGCAGGTCCATCAGCGCGGCACGCAACTGCGGCTGCACTGCGATGCGCGACGCCATGACCCCCACGTCTTCGCTCCGGATCGCATCGGTGACATCCTCGCCGTCGAGCACGACACGGTCATTGAAGTGTGGCTGCAGGCCGGCCGCCAGCGCCGCCAGTTCGGTCGCCGCGTCTGCCGCCACGCGCTGGCGCACGGCTTTGAGGGCCACCAGGCGGTAGAGCGCTCCACTGTCCAGATAGTGAAACCCCAGCGCCTTGGCCACGCGCTGCGCCACGGTTCCCTTGCCTGAGGCGGTCGGGCCATCGATGGCAATCACCGGCGCCGTCCCTTTGTCTCTCGCTATCGGTTCCATTGCGACAACCAAATTGAATTTCGCGCGGCGCGGCCTAAAGTCCGACCCCACAAACAGGAGTCATTCTCATGCGCATCCCGTTCTCGCTCAGCCTTGCCAAGACCGGCACCTTTGCCGCCGTGCACTTCACCGTGGCGTTCATCGTCGCCTATCTGCTGACCGGCAGCCTGGGGGTCGCCAGCGCCATCGCACTCATCGAACCAGCCGCGAATACCGTCGCCTACCTGCTGCACGAGCGGGCATGGGCGCGCTTCATGCCGGGCTTTCATCGCGTCAGCCCGTCGGAAGCGTCGGTGCCACCGGCGGGTTCACCAGCGCCGCAAGTCGGCTGAAGAAGTCGGGAAACGTCTTGCCCACGCACTGCGGATCGCGCACGTGCACCGGCACGCCACCTGCGGCCACCAAGGCGCAGCACATTGCCATGCGGTGATCGTCGTAGGTGTCGACCGCGGCTTCGCGCCATTGGGTGGGCCCGTGCACGGCAAGCCAGTCCGGTCCCTCGTCGACCTGAGCGCCGAGCTTGCGCAACTCGGTCGCCATTGCAGCGATGCGGTCTGTCTCCTTGACCCGCCATGAGCCAATGCCGGTGAGTCGCGTACGGCCCTGCGCGAAGCAGCCGAGCACGGCAGCGGTCATGGCGGCGTCCGGAATCTGCGTGCAGTCATAGTCGATCGCGTGCAGCGGCTGCGTGGCGGATGCTTCGATCCAGTCGGCACCCAGTTCAACGCGTGCGCCCATCGCGGTCAGCAGGTCGGTGAACGCAACGTCACCCTGCACGCTGTCGCGCCCCACCCCCAGCACGCGCACCGGGCCGCGCGCCAGTGCGCCCAGCGCGAGAAAGTACGAGGCGCCCGAGGCATCGCCCTCCACCAGCAGCCGCCCGGGTGACCGGTACTCGCTGCGCGGTACCGTGAAGCGCTGCTCGTGCTGCACCACCTGCACGCCGAAGCGCGCCATCAGCTTGACCGTCATCGCAACATACGGCTGCGAGATGAGGGTACCGGGCACGTCGATGTGCAGGCCCTCGGCCGGCGCGATCAGGGGCGCGGCCATCAGCAGGCTGCTGACGAACTGGCTGGAGACGTCACCCTTGATCTGCACAGCCGCTCCGGCCAGTCTTGCAGGGGCGATCGCCAGCGGCGGATAACCGGCCTCGCCCAGGCAGCTGACGCGCGCGCCGAGTGCATTGAGCGCGTCGACCAGGTCACCGATCGGCCGCTCGCGCATCCGCGCCACGCCGTCGAGCTGGTAGTGACCGCCCGCAAATGCGAGGGCAGCGGCCAGTGGCCGCATCGCCGTGCCGGCGTTGCCGAGGAACAGATCCGCCCGCTTGTTGGGAAAGCTGCCGCTGCACCCGGCCACGCGCACGCTCTGGGGCGTCGCCTCGATCGATACGCCGAGTGCTGCCAGCGCCTTGAGCATGACCCGGGTGTCGTCGGCATCGAGCAGGCCGATCAGTTCGGTCGTGCCCGAGGCGAGCGCGGCAAGCAGCAGCACGCGATTGGACATGCTCTTGGACCCGGGCAGCATCACCGTGCCCGCGGCGTGCGCGATCGGCGGCACGGTCAGCACCTGCGGCAGCGACGTCATCGGTTCACTCACCGTCACCCGCCTTCACCCGGCCGCCGCGGCGCGTGCGGCTGGCCAAATCGAATACCTGCATCAGGCGTACGGCGTCGGCCTCGTCCACCGCGCGCTGCAGATCGTCGAGCAGCGCCCGATAGCCTCGCAACTCGGCCGACAGCGCCGTGCGATTGGCGAGCGCGACGTCGCGCCACATCACCGGGCTTGCCGCCGCAATCCGCGTGAAGTCGCGAAAGCCGGCGCCGGCAAACCCGAGCTTGCGCTCACCGTCGCGTTCCCCGGCGATCTGTGCCACCAGCGCGAACGACAGCAGATGCGGGAGATGGCTGACGGCCGCGAAGATGGCGTCATGCTCGTCGGCATCCATGCGGATCACTTCCGCACCCGCCGCATGCCACAGTGCCTCGACCCGCGCGAGCGCCTCGGCATGCGTGTCGGCGACCGGCGTGGTGATCAGGCGCTTGCCGCGGAACAGCGCTGAGTCGGCATGCTCGACGCCGGGCAGTTCGCCGCCCGCAATCGGGTGCGCCGGCACGAAACGCCGAAACGAAAAGCTGCTGTTGGCCGAGAGCGCCACCCGCGCCGCTTCGATCACCGACACCTTGGTGCTGCCGACGTCGGAGATCACCGCAAACGGCGGGGCGTACAGCGCCACCTCGGCCAGTGCGGCCGGCATCGCACCGACCGGCACGGCGAGCAGGATCAGTTCCGCATCGAGCAGCGCCTCGGCCACGCTGGCGGCGGCGCGATCGAGCACACCGACAGACACGCCGCGTGCAGCCGCCGCGGGATCGAGATCAAATCCGATGACGTCGGTGACCACCCCCGCCGCGCGGAAGGCTGCCGCCGCCGAGCCCCCGATCAGGCCGACGCCGATCAATGCCAATCGCATGCGCGCCGCCCGCCGCTAGCCGCGTGCAGCGGCAAGCGCCAGCGGCAACGCCTCGAGGAAGCGGGCGTTCTCCTGCGGCAGACCGACAGTCACGCGCAGCCATTCCGGCAGGCCGTAGTTGGTCACCGGACGCACGATGACGCCGCGCTTGAGCAGCTCCTGGTAGACGCGAGCACCGGCACCCACCTTGACCAGCACGAAGTTGGCCTTGCTTGGCACGTACGGCAGGCCCAGCCGCTCGAAACCCTGCTCCAGCGCCTGCATGCCGCTGCGATTGAGCTCGTCGCTTTGCGCGAGGAATGCGGCATCGCCGAGTGCCGCGAGTGCTGCCGCCTGGGCCAGCGAGTTGACATTGAACGGATGGCGTACGCGGTTGAGCAGGTCAGTCAGCGCCGGCTGCGCGATCGCATAGCCGATGCGCAGCCCCGCCAGACCATAAGCCTTGGAGAACGTGCGCGAAACGACCAGGTTGGCGAAGCGCTTGACCCATGCGGTGCTGTCAAAGCGGTCGCTTGCCTGCAGATACTCGTTGTAGGCCTCGTCCAGCACCACCACCACGTCTGCCGGCACCGCGGCCAGGAATGCTTCCATCTCGGCTGCGGCGATGAACGTGCCGGTGGGGTTGTTCGGATTGGCTACGTACATCAGCCGCGTGTCCGGCGTGATCGCCCGCCGCATTGCGTCGAGATCGTGGCCGTAGTCTTTCGCTGCAACCACGATCGCGCGCGCACCGCGCGCCTGGGTGGCAAGCGCGTAGACGGCAAACGAGTACTGCGAATAGATGCAGCTGCGGCCCGGTGCAAGCAGCGCGGACGCCGCCATTTCGAGGATGTCGTTGCTGCCGTTGCCCAGCGTGATCCACTCGGCAGGCACCGAGAACTTGCGCGAGAGCGCCGCCTTCAGTTCGAACCCGTTGGAGTCGGGATAGCGACCGAGGTCGGCCATCGCCGCTTGCATCGCCGCGCGCGCGCTGGCCGGCATGCCCAGCGGATTCTCGTTCGACGCGAGCTTGACGATGTCCTGCGGCGCCAGGCCATGTTCACGCGCCAGTTCCTCGATCGGCTTGCCGGCCTGATACGGCGCGATGGCACGCACGTACTCGAGCGCTGGAATCTCCTGCGTGCGCGCGTCGTCCTGCGCCCGGATCACTGCTGCCATGCCGTCTCCCTAGCCCGCCGCGGGATACGACCCGAGGCTCTTGTAGAACGCGCAGACCTCGCGCAGCGCAATCAGCGCGGCGGCAACCTTCGGGTCGCGCTCGTGACCCTCGATGTCCACGTAGAAGAAGTACTCCCAGGTGCCGCTGCGCGCCGGCCGCGACTCGAAGCGCGTCATCGACACGCCGTGCCGGTCCAGCGGCGCCAGCATATGGAACACCGCACCGGCCTTGTTCGGCACCGCCAGGATGAGCGATGTCTTGTCGCGGCCCGGCGGCGCCTGCGGCTGGGTGTCCTGCTTGCCGAGCACCACGAACCGCGTGCGGTTCTGCGGGTCGTCCTGGATATGGGTGGCCACCGCGAGCAGGCCGTAGCGCTGCGCGGCAATGTCGCCCGCAATGGCGGCCACGGTCGGATCAGTCGAGGCCAACCGCGCTGCCTCGCCGTTGCTCGCCACCGGCGCGCGCTCGATGTCCGGGTGATGATGATTGAGCCACTCAGTGCATTGCGCGATCGCCTGCGAGTGCGCGCAGATGCGCTTGATGCCGTTGAGCGTGCCGTCCAGCGTCAGCAGGTTGTGATGCACCGGCAGTGCCACCTCGGCGAGGATGCGCAGCGGCGTCGCCAGCAACAGGTCGAGCGTGCGGGTGACCGAGCCCTCGGTGGAATTCTCCACTGGCACGATGCCGTACTCGGTGCCATCGGCCTCGACCGCGCGGAACACATCGTCGATCGACGCGCAGGGCTCGCGCACGACCGAGGCACCGAACTGTTTCTGCAGCGCCAGTTCGGAAAAGGTGCCATGCGGGCCGAGGAACGCCACCGTCACCGGTCGCTCCAGTGCGCGGCAGGCCGCCATCACTTCACGCCAGATGCCGCCCACGCCCGCCTCCGTCAGCGGGCCGTGATTCAGTCCGGCGATCTTGCGCAGGACCTCGGCCTCGCGCTCGGGGCGATACACCGGCGCGCCAGCCGCATGCTTGACGCGGCCAACCTCGATGGCCAGGCGGGCACGCTCGTTGAGCAAATCGATCAGGCGGCGATCCACGTCATCGATCGCGGCGCGCAGCGGTTGCAGGCGGTCATCCATCGTTCATGCCATCCGTCGATGCCTAGCTCCGTTGATACCTAGCCGTGCGTGCGCTGGAACTCGCGCATGAACGCCACCAGTGCCTGCACACCAGCCAGCGGCATCGCGTTGTACAGCGACGCGCGCATCCCACCGACCGATCGATGACCCTTCAACTGGACCAGCCCGACGGTCTCTGCGCCCGCCAGAAAGGTGTCGTTGAGCGAGTCGTCGCGCAGAGAGAACGGCACGTTCATCCGCGAGCGGTTGGGCACGGCGACACGGTTCATGTAGAAGCCACCGGAGCCGTCGATCGTCGCGTACAGCAGCGCAGACTTCTCGATGTTGAGTCGCTCGATGGCGGCCACACCGCCCTGCGCCTTGAGCCAAAGCAACACCAGGCGCGCGATGTACACGGCGAACGTGGCAGGCGTATTCCACAGCGAACGGGCGTCCGCGTAGACCTTGTAGTCGAGTAGCGTCGGCCAGCGATTGGACGTGTGGCCGATGAGGTCATCGCGCACGATCACCGCCGTCAGGCCCGCCGGCCCGAAGTTCTTTTGCGCGCAGGCGAAGACAAGCCCGTGGCGCGCCACCTCGAGCGGGCGCGAGAGGAAGCTAGACGACGCATCGGCGACCAGCGGCACGGCACCGGTGTCAGGCACGTAATCGAACTCGACACCGTGAATCGTCTCGTTCGGGCAGTAGTACGCGTAGGCGGCGCCAGCATCCAGCGCAAGTTCGACCTGGCGCGGCACCCGCGTCGCCCCCGATGAGGCGGTGTCGGCGACGACATTGACACTGCAGAAGCGGCGCGCCTCGGCTGCGGCGGCGAGCGACCAGTGACCAGTCAGCAGGTAGTCGGCATGGAACTTCGCGCCGAGCAGGTTGATCGGCACCATGGAGAACTGCTGATGACCGCCGCCCTGCATGAACAGGACTCGGTAGTTGGCCGGCACGCCGAGCAATTCACGCAGCAGAGCCTCGGTCTCGTCCATCACCACAACGAATGGCGCGGCGCGATGACTGGTTTCGAGCACCGAGAAACCATGGCCGCCCCAGTCGAGCATCTCGGCCTGCGCCTGGCGCAGCACCGACTCCGGCAGCACCGCAGGACCGGATGCAAAGTTGAAAACGCGCGCCACGACGATCCGCTCCCGCGTACCTAGTTGGTCGGCGGCGGTTCGTCGGCGGCGCCGTCGACGCTGTTATCGGGGTCATGATCGCCAGCCTCGCCATCTGCCGCATGACCGTTGCCGTTGTCGGCATCTCGCTCGACGATGCGCTGCAGCCCGGTCAGCTTGGTACCGGCGTCGAGCGCGATCAGCGTCACGCCCTGCGTGGCGCGGCCCATCTCGCGGATCTCGGCCACCCGCGTCCGGATCACCACGCCACCGGTCGTGATCAGCATGATCTCGTCATCGGCGTGGACCAGCGTGGCCGCGACCACCTTGCCGTTGCGCTCGCTGGTAGCGATCGCGATCATCCCTTTGGTGCCGCGGCCATGGCGGGTGTACTCGGTGATCAAGGTGCGCTTGCCGAAGCCATTTTCGGTCGCAGTGAGCACGCTCTGATCCTCGTCTTGTGCCACCAGCATCGCGATCACCTGCTGGCCGTCTTCGAGCTGCATGCCGCGCACGCCGCGCGCCTGCCGGCCCATCGGCCGCACATCGTTTTCATCGAAGCGCACCGCCTTGCCCGAGTCCGAGAACAACATCACGTCGTGCTGGCCGTCGGTGATCGCTGCACCAATCAGGTAGTCACCCGGGTCGAGGTCGACCGCGATGATGCCGGCCTTGCGCGGGTTGGCGAAATCGGTCAGTGCCGTCTTCTTGACTGTCCCCATGCTGGTGGCCATGAAGACGAAGTGCTGTTCGTCGTACTGCTTGATCGCCAGCACGACATTGATCTTCTCGCCCTCGGCCAGCGGGAACATGTTGACTATCGGCTTGCCGCGCGACGTACGTGTGCCCTGCGGCACCTCCCACACCTTGAGCCAGTACAGCCGCCCGCGGTTGGAGAAGCACAGGATCGTGTCGTGCGTGTTGGCGATGAACAGCTCGTCGATCCAGTCGTCTTCCTTGGTGGTGGTTGCCTGCTTGCCCCGGCCACCGCGCTTCTGCGCCCGGTAGTCGGCCAGGGGTTGGCTCTTGATGTAACCGGTGTGCGACAGCGTGACCACCATGTCCTGCGGGGTGATCAGGTCCTCGGTCATCAGGTCTTCTGCCGAGCGCACGATCTCCGACTTGCGCGCATCGCCGAAGTCCTTCTTCAGCTGCGTCAGCTCGTCGTTGATGATCGCCACGATCCGCGCTGGCCGCCCCAGGATGTCCAGCAGGTCGGTGATGCGGTCCATCACCTCACGGTATTCGTTGACGATCTTGTCCTGCTCGAGCCCAGTGAGGCGCTGCAGGCGCATCTGCAGGATCTGCTCGGCCTGTGTCTCGCTGAGCCGATACAGGCCATCGGCCTGCAGGCCGAACTGCGCCTCGAGTTCAAGCGGCCGATACGAGGCGCTCGACTCGCCGGCACGCGACAGCAGCTCTCGCACCAGCGAAGAGTCCCAGGTGCGGCTCATCAGTTCGGTCTTGGCAACCGGTGGCGTGGGGGCAGCCTTGATGACGGCGATGAACTCGTCGATGTTGGCAAGCGCCACCGCCAACCCCTCGAGCACGTGCCCGCGGTCACGTGCTTCGCGCAGCTCGAACACGGTGCGGCGTGTCACCACCTCGCGCCGATGCGCGAGGAACGCTTCGAGCATCTGCTTGAGGTTGAGCAGGCGTGGCTGGCCATCGACCAGCGCCACCATGTTCATGCCGAAGCTGTCCTGCAGCTGGGTCTGCTTGTATAGGTTGTTGAGCACCACCTCCGGCACTTCGTTGCGCTTGAGCTCGATGACGATGCGCATCCCGCTCTTGTCTGACTCGTCGCGCAGATCGGAGATGCCCTCGATCTTCTTGTCGTTGACGAGCTCGGCAATGCGCTCGAGCAGCACGCGCTTGTTCACCTGATACGGAATCTCGTCGACGATGAGCGCGGTGCGCGCGCCCTTGTCGAACTCCTCGAAGTGCGTGCGCGCGCGCATCACCACGCGACCGCGGCCGGTGCGGTAGCCCTCGCGCACGCCATCCAGGCCGTAGATGATCCCGGCCGTGGGAAAGTCCGGCGCCGGAATCAGCTCGATCAGTTCGTCGATGGTCGCCTGCGGGTTGTGCAGTACGTGCAGGCAACCGTCGATCACCTCGCCCAGGTTATGCGGCGGAATGTTGGTGGCCATGCCGACCGCGATGCCGGCCGAGCCATTGACCAGCAGATTGGGCAGGCGCGACGGCAGCACCGTCGGCTCACGCTCCTTGCCGTCATAGTTGGGCTGGAAATCGACGGTTTCCTTGTCGATGTCGGCGAGCAACTCGGCGGCGATCTTGTCCAGGCGGCACTCGGTGTAGCGCATCGCCGCCGCGTTATCGCCATCGATCGAGCCAAAGTTGCCCTGACCGTCGACCAGCGTGTAGCGCAGCGAAAAATCCTGCGCCATGCGAACCAGCGTGTCGTAGATGCTGGCGTCACCGTGCGGGTGGAACTTGCCCATCACCTCGCCGACAATCCTTGCGCACTTCACGTAAGGGCGGTTGTGATGGTTGTTCGACTCGTGCATCGCGAACAGCACGCGCCGGTGCACCGGCTTGAGACCATCGCGCACGTCGGGCAGCGCACGACCCACGATCACGCTCATCGCGTAGTCGAGATAGGAGCGCCGCATCTCCTCTTCGAGCGATATCGGCAGCGTTTCTTTAGCGAATTGATCCATCGAGGGCGGGCCAGGCGCGCCGGCTAAGGCGCCGAAAGTGCAAGTGCGTCACGGGTTCGGCAATGGCTGCACCAAGCAGACCACTGAGCAGACCATCGAAACCGCACGCAGGAGGTCCGGGAAGGCACGCTGACAGCCGCCGCGCCCGGCATCGTTGAAGCCCGCGAGTTTATCAGCGCAGCATCTGCTACCGCCGGTCATCAGGTGCCCGTTGCGCCTCATGGCACCATTGACGCCCCCTTGGCGCACCGGCGACCGGCCCGGCTCCACCCACATGCAATCCGTCGACACGCTCATCGAATGCCGCTGGATCGCCCCGGTCCAGCCGGCTGGCGCCTTGCTGGAAGATCACGCGGTGGCAATCGACGCCGGTCGCATCGTCGCGCTGCTGCCGACCACGACCGCCCAGGCCCGGTTCGAGCCGCGCGAGCGGGTGCAATTGCCGAATCATCTGCTGACCCCTGGCCTGATCAACGCCCACACGCACGCCTCGATGACCCTGCTGCGCGGCATCGGCGATGACCTGCCGCTTCGACGTTGGCTGCAGGAACGCATCTGGCCGTTGGAAATGGCGCTGGTCGACGAACAGTTCGTTCATGACGGCGCCCAGCTGGCCGGGCTGGAAATGCTGCGGGCGGGCGTCACCACCTGCTCGGACATGTACTTCTACCCGCAGAGCAGTGCCCGCGGTCTGCGCAGCGTCGGCATGCGCGCGGTGGTGGGCATCATCGCGATCGAGTTCCCGACGCGCTACGCCACCGATGCCGAGGACTACCTGCGCAAGGGCCTCGCCGCGCGCGACGCGCTGCGCGACGACCCGCTGGTCGGCTTCACACTGGCGCCGCACGCACCGTACACCGTCAGCGACGCCACCCTGCGGCGCATTGCCATGCTGGCGGAGGAGCTCGACCTGCCGGTGCACATGCACGTGCACGAAACCGATGAGGAAGTGCACGAGTCCGTTGCGCGCCATGGCCAACGACCCATCGCGCGACTGGAGCAGTTGGGCCTTGTCACCGAACGATTGATCGCAGTGCATGCGGTGCACCTGACCGATGTCGAGATCCGCCTGCTGGCCGCGCGCGGCGCCAGCGTCGCGCATTGCCCGGCGTCGAACCTCAAGTTGGCCAGCGGCTTGGCGCCTGCGGCAGCCATGCTTGCTGCGGGTATCAACGTGGTGTTCGGCACGGACGGGGCGGCCAGCAACAATCGCCTGGACTTGCTCGACGAAATGCGCCTGGCTGCGCTGCTGGCCAAGGGCGTCTCGGGTGACGCCGCCGCACTGCCGGCGATGCGTGCGTTGGAGGCGGCAACGCTGGGCGCCGCGCGAGCGCTCGGCATGGATGCGCGAATCGGCTCGATCGAGGCGGGCAAGGAAGCCGACCTTGCCGCGTTCGATATGAGCGCGATCGAAACCACGCCGGTGTACGACCCGGTGTCGCATCTGCTCTATGCGTGCGGACGCGAGAGCGTGAGCGACGTATGGGTTGCCGGCGACCATGTTGTGCGAAAACGACAACTGGCCCATACCAACGGTAACGCGCCAGACGGTGCACTCTCGCCCTTGATCGGTGCATGGCAAAATCTTTCGCGTCAGTTTTTGAAGTCGTCCGCCGGCAACGAGGTAACCGTTTCGAAGCCGTGATTGCCGCGTGAAAAGAGAACTGGCGTCGGGGCCGCATGTGCCGCCGCCCGATGCAAATTTGCCTGCGACCACCTGTGAGGAGAAACATGAATAGATCCACGAAGCTCGCCCTGTTCGCTTCGGCGATGGTGGCCGTCTCCGGCGCTGCGTTTGCGCAGGGCAAGGACATCAAGGGCGACCCGAAGAACAGTGGCTACGTGCTGAGTCCGAACGGCAACGTGGTCGTCGATCCATTTGGTCTGTGCTGGCGCACCGGGTCATTCCAGAACAGTCAGGCATTGCGCGAGTGCGACCCGGCTCTCGTCCCGCCGCCACCGCCGCCGCCTCCACCGCCGCCGCCGCCCCCACCGCCGCCGCCGCCCCCACCGCCGCCCCCACCGCC
>JALHMQ010000038.1 GCA_022843955.1 Burkholderiaceae bacterium | reverse complement strand
CTTGGCACTCAGCTCAAGGCCCAGATCAGCTTGCTTCATCGCTTCGGCTCCGCGGTCGTCAGTCTGCTCACATCAACGAAATATCCCGTCCGGCCGTGGACGGGTTTTGCAGAGATTCCTTAGCCGATCGGAAGTGGCCGTTTCTCGCGTTCGTCGCACTTCTGCACGGGAGACGTAACGACGTGCCTAGTTGTTCTGGTGGAGACTGATCACCACATCTGCCGAAAGGTACCTCGCCGCGCACTCCAAGATCCGCATCTGGCGAGATCACCGGACACGGTGAAACGAAGCGTTCGATGACCTCGTCTCACTTCTGTGCGCGGGTTCGCCGGACGCTATCGCATAGGCTGTATGCGAGGAAGCAACCGCCCTGATGCGGGCGCGCCGTGGGCTCGGGCGACTTGACCACAGCGTCCGGGCTACTCCCGCTGCTCCTCAGTCCCTCTGTCGCCAGATAATCGGGGCTTAAGCGCCTAGCGCCAACAAGGTTGCCTAGCGGAGCAACTTGGCGACTCTTTAGGGTCCTAATGCCGGATCTTTTCGGACAGATCTCATGTACCGCTTGCGGGTGCTCGAGGTTCACGAGGCCGGCCAATGATCAGCGAGAGCGAATACTCAGAAGTTGAACTTGGCGTTAGACGTGAGTGGGATAATGTCAACTGTCGGGCAGGGGCCGCACCAGCCAGCTCTGCGCATAGTCGATCTGCGTTCCCGAACTGTCGGCCCCGATCTCGATGCCGGTGCCGAGAAATGCAGCCTCCTGCGGCTCGACCTCAGATAGGGCGGGGAAGCGCTGGGCGAGGAGGGTAGTCATGGGTCGGCTTTAGATACTGTTTATAATTACAGTATCAGACGACGCGCCACCGGGCAAGCAGAAGATGCGACGTCGCCGTGGCGACCATTCGACGGGTGGTCCAACCGCCATCGGTTGCCGCGGGCGTGCGTCAAAGCCGACTGCCAGGTGGCGGCGCCTATCGGGTCAATGATGGGTACGCGAGACGACGTCGAGCATCAGCCGATCGGGGCTGTTATGGCCGATCGCGCCGCAGGGCGTCTCGGCTAGTCGCATCGACAGCTTGGCGAGATCCGTGGCTCCCATGCCCTCGCGGTAGATGCTCGCCTCGAACCCGAACTCGTTCATCGTGCCGACGACACGGCGATTGCTGGTCTTGGCGACGTCGACCTCGGTCATCGCTGCCAGTTCACGTTCGATGAGCGGCAGGGCCATCCCATACTGATGCAGCAACGCTCCCACCGCTGGACCCAGGCGCTCGGGAAGTGTGCTCGCAGGGGCGAGCGGCAGCAGGATCGGCATCAAGGTTCGCTCGTTGACCAGCAACGCGAGTTGAGGCTTCCAGAACAGCGCCGTTGCATACCAGTCGCCCAGGAGGGTGGTCGACGGCCGCTTCGTGCTCGCGAGCGGTCGCTTGATTCGATCGCGCAGTTTCGCTGTGCAGTGGAGCGTGAACATGCGCCATTGTCGCGCGCGCCGAACGGTCCGCAGGGATCACCGGCACGGTCTGGCCGGCGTAGTCGACGCAAAGCCGCTCGCCCGCCACATGCATCTGGCGCATCGAGCGCTTGAGCGCCGCCGACCAGGCGCGGTACTTGACGCAAAAGCTCGTGTACTTGTACGCCTGTTCGCCGCCGCGTTGGTACGCCTCCCACAGCAGCTGCAGCGTGACGCCGGGACGCTTGAGCTCCTGGTGAATCCAGGCGTAGTCGGGCTCGAGATGGCGGCTGGCGCGCGGCACGGCGGGCCGGTACAGCCTCGCCTCCAGCTCCTCGTCCGTGAGCGTCTGCGTGACGCTCCAGTCCACGCCGGCGTCGCGGGCCAGGAGAATGAACTTGCCGACCGTGCCCTTGCCGATGCCCACGGCGCGGACAACCTGCGCGTAGCTCAGGCCGGCTTCAAGGTGCAGGCGCCGGGCCTGTCGTATCTGGCGCATCGTGATCCTGTTGGTGGGCATGGTTGGCCGAAGAATCGGCCAGCATGCCCCACGGTCAAGATCACCCGCGCACCTGCGCAATCGTCCACGATCAGCCTGAAACGACCGTCCACGATGGTCTGAAGTACGCAGTCTGCGCTGGAAGCAGGAAGTTCACGGCCGTCGTGGTTCGTCAGCCTTCGACATCGCTCAACGGCACGCGAAGCGCCCGCGCCTGATTGTCGGCAATGGCGGCGCTCAATCGTTCTGCGCCTGTGTGCTTGAACGGAAGCAAGTCCACGACCTCGGACAGCTTGCGTCGACGCACCGGGGCGAAGACAAGCTGCTCCAACGCCCCTGGGCTAACCAGCAGTGCGGACGCAGCCTCAGGGTTCTTGGCGTTGCGGATGTGGAAGGCGTGGCCAGTCCGGGCAGAAGCACGAATGAGGCTCGGCATCTCGGTTCGCGCGTAGCCGACGCCGATCTCGCCGACCTCGACGGTCATGCCACCCAGCCGAATCGTGGCCTGGACGATGTCGGGCGAGCGATCCTCGGCGGTAACAAATCTGACTGCCGTTGCAGGCTGTCGCAGCTTGACCATGATGGGCGCGTCCAGATGTGTAGTTATGTACATCGTAGACCGACGGAAAACGGCGCGCTGGGTCGAGTCTGCGTCGGCGCGAACACCGAGCCAGATTCTGCTGTTCTCCGAAGCCCGTTTAGGCCACGCTGAAGCTCGCTGGCCATTTAAGCAAGCGTACGAACCGATGCAATGGCGCCGCCGATCGTCGGCGCCGCCGCTGAGGGCCGCGCCCGCGCACGACTAGCGTGTCAGCCGCGTCAGTTCGACCGTATCGATACGAGAGCTTGATCCCGCCGAAACGCGCCGCACATGGCGCGCGCTCACCGGCCATCCGGTGGTCGTGTCGACGATGAAGTCGGCGCTGTCATCCAGGTCCAGAGTCCGGGTGTAGTCGGTGATCGAGGCTGCGGTGATCGGTGGCGTCGGTTCGCCAGAAGTCGCTGGTCTGGCTGCTTCCATGTGTCGCACAAAGTCTAGGATCTCGGTGCCGATGTTGAGCGCCGCGCTCGCTCGGTCGATCACCATCAGCCACCCGATGTCGGCACGACCCTCGCGCGACGAGATGCCGCGTACCTGGTAGCGCCCGAGGACCGGAACTTCGCCGGAACTCATCGGTGATCGAACCCGAGTGCGAACGTCCAGAGGTTCGCCAACACGGTAATCGTGCCCCATGGCACCCAGCAGGATCGCGGGCTCCTTGAGCAGGCTTTGCGTGAGCGCTCCGCCGTCGGCCAGGAGTGGCTGCAACGCACTCCGCAGCGTGTGGGCTATTGGTGCGTGCGCGGGGTTGGACACCACCAGCGGAACAAGTCGATCAAGAGACTCAGCGCCACGTACCTGCACGGCTGCCTGGTCCGCTAGGCCGTCGACACGGCCGCAGTCATCAAGCAACAGGTCGATGGCGACGCCGTCCCACATCGCCTGCATGACCTCCAGCGCCGGACGCAGGCGGGGATCTGCCTCCAGGAGTTCGCCGCCCGAGGATGTCCAGCGTGCCAGCCAGCCGCCGACGATCCGCTCGCGGATCTCAAGCGTCACGGTCGATCGCGAGCAGTGTCCGATCACGCCGTCGCGAACCAAGCGCAGATCCTGCCGATAGCTCAGCATCTGGCCAGGCGCCAGCGCGGGCACGAGCGTGAATGTGTCTTGCGCGCCACTTCGGGAGGCACGGAAGACGGACAGGCCGCCAATGAGGCCGAGCAGCGCGCGGCGTGTCGTCTTGAAGGCGGTCATCAGTCACCAGGCAGCGCCGCAGGGCCGTCATTCCAGCCGATCTGAAGCACGACGTCCAGAGCTGCCGCGGCCCATGCAGTTGCTTCACAGGATGGCTGCTATCGGCGATGCCATCGATCGCGCTGTTCGACCCGCAGCGGTCGTCTCTGGTCCCCCCGAAAGCTGACGCTCAACTCAGGACGCAACAGGCCGCACAGCGCGTTTGCGGCCGGTCGCTCCGTGGAGTTTGCCTGGCATTAGCCCCGGCACTACATGCATGAGCTGTAACCCGCCACGGAACACCCGAAGACCCAACCCACGAAGAACAACCATGGGGTGAACGCCCACGCTCCCGCTGCGGTCGCTAATGCCGTGACACGCCGTGCGGGCGGCGACAGGCGCGTGTGCGAGATTGCTTGCCAGGTGGCCAAGACCACGAGGATTGGAACGGCCATGAACAGCGCGCTACCGATCCAGTAGCCCACGTCGCGCTGTGGCACGAACGACGAAGATAGGCCGGCAGAAGATAGAACGTAGAGGATCGCGACCACGGCACACCACGATAGGAGCCAGCAGCCCACTGCGAGCGCGGTCGCTCTACCCAGCGAGACTGCGGCATTCTGGCGTGGGAAAACCACCGCGAGCAAAGCAAGGAGCACAGCCGCTGGAAGAAAGACCGCGAAGTTCCACATAAAGACGAGCAGGTGCTGAGGCTTAATTTGTCTGGGGCGCTGCTTTGCACTGCATCCGATCATCGACGCACCTGCGGGCACCGGAGCTATGCAGTTTGGAGATTCCAGCCGATATAGCGCTCGGCGTCTAGCGCCGTGACTCAGTTGGAAGTGTCTCGCAGGACGCCTGCGTCGCTGATCGCGCTGTCCGACCCCAGCCAGCCATTCGCCCGTCGGCGCAACGGGCATTCAAGCCGCCCCGCGTCGCAACGGGCGCTGTCGGCAGCTCGGCTGGCCCAAGCCGGTCCTGGAGCCGGGTCGGGCCCACGCCCCTGTCGGCTGTTCCCCTCTTGCTACAAGCGAAACCGACGTCGCAACCCAGCCGAATAGGCGCGTTCTGGCAGAACAGCTCTCAAGCGCGGCAGCCAGCGGGCATCTGTCCCGACACGCAGCCGCACACCGCGCCCATCAAGTGCCCAGTGGACGATGTCGCGCGCTGCATGGTCGGCAGCCATGCCGGCCGCGACCGACGCCGACCAGTGCTCGCGCAGGCTCTGGCGCACCGCTGCGTAGTCCGCGATCGACTGCGCAGGTGTTACCGCCGAGCGTGCCAGGTCGGTGCGGATGAAGCCGGGTTCGGCCAGGCAGACGCGGATGCCGAAGCGGTGCAGTTCATGCTGCAGCGCCTCGTGCAGCCCCTCCAGCGCATGCTTGCTGGCGGCGTAGTAGGCCTCGCCGGGCGGGGCCAGCAGCCCAGCCAGTGAACCGATGGTCAAGATCGTGCCGCTGCGGCGTTCGCGCATCGCCGGCAGGAACGCCCGGATGGTGTCGGCCACGCCATGGAAGTTGGTGTCGAGGATCGTGCGGCCTTGCGCAGCCGAGAGCTCCTCGAACACGCCACTGATGTTGATGCCCGCGTTGTTGACGATCAGCTCGGGCATCCGACCGCAGCGCGCGAGCTGCCGGGCCAGATCCGCTATGGACTCTGGGCGGCACACGTCCAGCGCCACGGGTTCGACGACCCCGGCGCTGCCCGGTGCAAGCGTCGGCGCGGTGGCGCGCCGACTGGCCGCCAGCACAAGCCAGCCTCGTGCGGCGAGCTCGGTGCAGATCGCCGCGCCCAGGCCTGATGAGCCCCCGGTGACCAGCGCGATCCGCGCCGAAGCGTGTATCCCGTTCACGCCACCAGCGCTCCGGCCGGCGCCCCTTGCAGCAGGCCTGGCCACAGCGCATCGGCGGCGTCGGCGCCGGAGATCACTACCGCTTCGATGCCCGGTCCGTGCGTGGCTGCGCCGGCGATCACGAGGCCGGGCACCGGGCTGCGGCGAGACACGGTCGCGTGTGGATCGCGGCTGCCATAGACCGCACCGAAGCTGCTCCAGCCATAGCGCCTGAAGCTCAGCGGGCTGGCCTCACTGCGCCAGACGATGCGCTCGCGCAGGTCGGGAATCAGGCGCGCCGCGGCGTTGATCATTGGTTCGGCAAACGCAGCCTTGCGCGCCGCGTAGGCCGCGCTGTGGCGCTGTGCCTGCGGATTGGTCAGCTCGGGCTGCTCGAACCAATCGGTTGCCTGCGCCGGGTCGAGTAGCTGCATCAACTCCACCGTGTGATGACCCGACGGGGCCGCCGAGGGGTCGACCAAACTGGGCAACACGAGCTCGAGCGTGTGGCCTTCGACATGCAGATGATTTACCGGCGCCAGGCCCGGCAGATCGCCCCGGATGCCAAGGTGTACGGACAGCATCGACGCCGAGTTTTGCAGCGTCCGCAGTCGCTGCGCCCAGGCTGGCGGCAACCTGCCGGCTGCGAACAGCGTGTGGGCGGCACCCAGCAGCTCGGCGTTCAGCACCACGGCCGCTGCGCGCCGCTCGCTGCCGTCGGCCAGGCGCACGCCCTGGGCTACACCACTGCCGCGCGATCCCTCCAACAAAATCTGCGCCACGGGGCAGCTCAGCTGCACCCGCCCGCCGTCAAGTTCGATGCTGTCTACCAACGCCTGCGCAAGCCGGCCGGAGCCGCCGATGGGGTACATGCCGCCGTGCATGAAGTAGCCGAGGACGGGCACGTAGTCGCGCACACGCAGCGTGCGCGGCCGGTGGGTGATGTAGCCGGCCAGGCCCAGCACGGCATCCTGCGCGTGTTCGCCAACGCCCTGCGCGGCAAGCAGATCGACCATCGGCGCGTCCAGCCAGCGCACCGCCTCGGGAAACTCGCGCGCAAAGGCCAGCAGACCCGGAACGCTGCCCGGCTGCCCCGGCACGCCGCCACGGCCGGATGCCGTGGCGTACATGCCGGTGTGGATGCGCCGCACCAGCGCCAGCGCGGCGCGCAGGGCCGGCGCGTCGGTCGGATGGCGCTGCGCCAGTGCGGCCACAAAGGCATCCCAGCCGCGGGGCACCGTCCAGGCGCCACGCTCGTCGACGAAACAATGGTCCAGCGGGCGCCAGTCGATGGTCTGCTCGAGGTTCAGCCGCTGCAGCAGCGCATGCACCGTGCCTCCCGTGTGGCAGCCTGACACGTCGTGCACACCGGCGTCGAAGCGGAACACCAGCGGACGCTCCGGTGTGCCGGCTTGACCCTCCCAGTGGTGGCAGAAGCCGCCCGGCTTATCGTGCTGTTCGAAGACCCACACGCGCGCACCGGCGCGCGCCAGCAGCGCAGCGGCCGTCAATCCTCCGATGCCGGAGCCTACGACCAACACGTCGGCATCATCGGAGTCGGCAGCACGGCGGCGCCCAGTCACCAGCGGCGAAGGCCAAGGGTTCGGGTCTGCCTGCGCCGGGCGGCGCTTCAAGGCCACCTGAACCCAGCGCCGCGGCAACCACAGGGACAGCACGATGGCCGCCGCCAGCGGCGCCCATCGTGCCACCGGATGCAAGCCCGCCGACGCCGCCACGCCGACCCACGCCACCACCGCGGCCCAGAGCAGCGACATGCCGCGGTTGACGCGCAGGAACACCGGGTCGGCGGTCATGCCGGGCCAGTCGGGCGCCGAGATCACCGCCGTCCACGGCCGGCCGATCACCACGCCGAACGCCATCAGCAGCCCCGCTGTCAGCGACACGCCGGCCGCGACCCACCCTGCCCAGGGCTGAGGGCCGGCAACCAGCACTGCTGTGGTCACGCCGAGGATCGGCAGCAAGCCTGCGGGCAGCAACAGGTCTTCACCCCGGCGCTTCGACCAGGCGGTGAGCGCCAGCGCCGCCAGTGCGCCCGCGGCGGCACCCGCCAGCGGCTGTCCGAAGCCGGCCACTTCCCAGAAGACGATCAGCGGCGAGAGCAGCAGGCCCGCGTGATGGAAGCTCTTCATGGCCTCGACACCGCGTGTTGGCCAAACCGGTGGTGGTCGCGGACAGAGCCGGTGATGATCGTCGGCATACGCTTATCCTCTTGCACGATGAAAGCCGTCATCCTCATCGTGCCCCCCGCTGCGGGCTTGCCCCCGCGCGCCGTTGTTTGAGCTTTGCGCGCCATGCCCGGTCAGGTCGCCGCGATCACGGTGCACGCGATGCTCGAAGGGCTGGTGCGGCTGGGACTGGATCGCGCCGCCTTGACGCGGGCGATCGGTGTCGATCTGGGCGATCCCCCGCCGCCGGCGGCCCAGGTCGGCAGCGACGCCGTCGGTCGGCTGTGGCAAGCGGCCATTGAGCAACGCCCCGATCCAGCCTTGGCCACGGCGCTGGGCCTGGCCATTCCCTTCGGAGCTTTCGGGTTCACCGACTACCTGACAGGCAGCAGCTTCACGCTGGGCGGTGGCTTCGAGTCGCTGGCGCGGCATCTACGGCTCGTCGCTGGCGGTATCCAACTCGAACTGGAGGCGGTCGACGGGCTGCGCTGGGTGCGGCTGCGCACACCGCAGGGCGAAAGCCCGCCCTTCGTTGCCACCGAGATGACGGTGGCGCTGTTCGTCGGCCGCTTCCGTACCGGCACGGACGGGGCGTTCCGGCCCGCCTTCGCCTGTTTGCGCGGCGACGCATCGCGGGGCGACTCACCGCAGGGGAGGCTGCTCGATCTTCCCGTGCGACATGGCAGCCCGGTGGCGGCACTGGCGATGCCCGAAGCAATGTGGAGCCTGCCGTTGCGCCGGGCCGACCCCTACCTGCACGGCACGCTGCGACGCAGCGTCGAGGATCTGGGCCTGCTGCGCAGTCCGGCAGACGCGCTGGAGTTGGCGATCCGTGCCCGGCTGCGCGACGCGCTGGCCGACCGCGGCGCCGACATGCATCGCATGGCGCGCCTGTTGGGCATGTCGAGGCGAACGCTGCAGCGCCGGCTGGCTTCGAGTGGACGTTCGTGGAGCGATGTCGTTGAAGGGTTCCGGCGCGACGAGGCGGCCCGCTTGCTGGCCGGCCCGATACCGCTGGTCGACGTGGCCGCGTGCCTGGGCTTTCGCGAACAGTCCTCGTTCACGCGCGCGTTCCGTCGCTGGACCGGGCAGACACCGGCGCAGTGGCGCCGATCGGCCGGCGCGTAGCGGGACTTGCGCGCTACCCCGGAGGCAAGGGACGGCGCAGGTGCAGTGCGCGCCGGATGAAGTTCAAAGGCCAGTCGAACCGCGCTTAGAGGACGTGAAGTGAAAACACTGTTTCTCACCGTCACGCGAAGTCGAGCCGGGACAACGTTACGTTGCCCGATAGAGACCGGCCTTTGGATGATCGCGGCAAGCACGGCGCCCCGAAGATGGGAGAGCGCCTGGCGAAGCGCCATGTGAAGCCCGACTTGATGCTCTCGAGTCCCGCGCGACGCGCGCTCGAGACGGCGCAGACCTTCGCCAAGAAGCTCGGTTGCAAGCGAAAGGACATCGCAGTGGATGACCATCTGTACGGCGCGGCGGCGGATGACTTGGTCAACGTCCTTCACAGGGCTGCCACGAGCTCGGCGCGTCTTTCGGCGTCGGCCTTGAAGCTGCCAATGAGTCCGTCCATGTGGATTCTCCAATGCGTCGACTGCGGCCCGGCACGACGAGAAGGGTTCGCTTGAAACGCCGACCTATCGCCGGGGCGTTGTCGATAAGAAGCAACGCTCAAGCTGCCGACCCGCCTGCAAAGTTTTACCAAGAGTACGGCCTCCGCGAGGAAACCATGGCTAACGCCGACGCCGGCGACAACGGTATCTCGCTTGAGAACGACCAGAATGTCGATGCCTTGACGGTTCGACTTAGGCCCGAGGATGGCGCGTACCGTTCGACGTGTTTCTCGGTGGCCGGCAGCACCTCGATCAGCGCCGAGGCAGTAATTGCCATCGCTTTACCGAAGCGCTTGAGGCTGCTTCTCCGCCCTTTGCAACGCCGGGTCCAGGCACGCCCACGTGGGGGCGCTTGAGCTCCAGATGTTGGCCACCGGGCTGATCGACGACGGATCATCAAGCGTGCCCAGCCGTACGACCGTCAGACCGGCTCGCCCCGTGTTGTCCGCAAAGAGGTGACTTCCACACGTCGGGCAGAACCGTCGTCGGACTTGATTGCCGCTGTCTGCGACGCTGACGTACTCGCTCGGACTTCCTTGAATCTCGATCGCCTCGGTGGGGAAGATGGCGTTGGCCGTGCCATTGCCAGCCAGGTGCTGGCAATCACGGCACCAACAGATCCTCGAAACGATGGGCTCGCCCATCAGGCGGTAACGAATGGCTTTGCACAGGCAGCCTCCGGTGCGTTCTCGCATGGGTGTTCTCGGGTGACAAGGGATCGTAGTCGTCGATGCGGCCAACCTCGGGCTAGACCTCGGCCACATCGCCAAGCGGATTGGCGGCAAACCACTGCACGATGTTCGGCATTGCCCGCTCGAAACCGGCGGGTGTGTTGATGCTGATGAAGCCGCACTTCTTGTTCCCGCGATTCTCGAAGTCATGCTGCACGCCGCCGGGAATCAGGGCGTAGCTTCCCCGAGGAGCATCGGTTCTTTCGCCCTCGATCACGAGAATCAGCGTACCCGTCAAGACATAGAAGATATGGTCTTCCGGGTGCGCGTGGGGCCCGGGGCCACGGGTCCGGGGTTCAAGCCACCATTCCGAGATCGAGTAGCGGTCCGCCGTCTCGGACCCATCGGCAAAGAACACAGCACGCAAGCGACCCATGTCGTACCTTCGCCCTTGGTTGGGTCTGATGATCAGTGGCCGTCTGCTGCGGTTTGCCGATGTGTTCATCTGCACTCCTTTCACTGCCGGTACGCTCACCTCTTCAACTGCGACAGTCTGCACTTCACCATCTCGGCGATCAGTGCGGTCGGGTTAGGCTGGTTCAGCGGGAACTGAACGGAACCCTTGGCGAACTTGTAGGCCACCAGCCGGTTGGCAAAAGCTTCAATGACGTCCGGGTGAGGATAGAAGCCTACATGCGGGGGATACCCGGCCATCATCAACTGCTGGTCGTGCTTGCCGCCGCGGACCAACGCGCATGCCGGGATGTCGTAGTTCATCATTTCATTCACCCCGT
The DNA here is from genome assembly GCA_022843955.1 of Burkholderiaceae bacterium. Classification (GTDB taxonomy): domain Bacteria; phylum Pseudomonadota; class Gammaproteobacteria; order Burkholderiales; family Burkholderiaceae_F; genus JALHMQ01. The sequence goes on along the minus strand of JALHMQ010000038.1, from coordinate 21,598 downwards.
GTGCTGCCTGCCGGATGCACGCGCACTGCTCTTCAAAGGCACGTCGCGTGTGCGGCCGTTGAGCGGCGATGTACGCATCGACCTGCTTCGAACTGCAAAGATCATCGCCCATCGCAGCCTCAAGTGCCAGGGTCCATCTCGAGTCACAAGACCGCAGAATGCAAACGTAGGAGGTGGGGCGAAGAACGAAGGCGATCATCGCCCTCCTGTCCTACGTCGAAAGGGCAATCGCGAATTCGACAAGGCGATCGCGGGATGTATCGCTGAGCCAAGGTTCGTCTCAAGTCACACGACGGCCCGAGGGGCCTCCCCAGAGAGACCAGCGGACATCGCTTCATGGGTCGAGGCGTCGTCGCCGCTACCGCCAATGGTCATCCCTATCCTCGTCTCGCCACTGGATGAGTGTGCAATGGCTTGCCCCCCGTGCATACGCGCGATGGCGGCCACGATCGACAAGCCAAGCCCATGGTGGACGTCACCAGCGTTTCTCGAAGCGTCGGACCTGAAGAACCGGTCGAAGATTCGTGGCAGGTCCTCGGCGGCGATGTCCTCGCCGCGATTCACCACCGCCAACTCGACAGCGGTGCCGCGGACCGAAGTCGACGGCGCGATGTCGATCAGAACCGTCGACTTGTGCGCCGCGTGTCGCACCGAATTCGAGAGCAGATTCGAGACCGCGCGCCGGATCAGCCCGGTATCCACCGCAATCTGCGCGTCCCCTGCGATTTCGACGCCGAGCTCCCGATCCTCGATCGCGGCCTCGTGATAGTCCACGACCTCTTGCGCCAGGGCAGCAAGCGACACGGGATGGTCGCGTCGTGCCAGCGCCCCGCGGTCGGCGCGCGACAGAAACAGCATGTCGTGGACCAGGTGGCCGAGCCGATGCACCTCCTCCAGATTCGAGCTGAGGACATCGTGCAACTCAGCCTGGGTACGTGGTCTTGACAGGGCGACTTCAGTCTGGCCGATCAGGTTGTTCAGCGGTGTGCGAAGCTCATGCGCCACGTCGGCATTGAAGCTCTCGAGCTGGCGATACGCGCGCTCAAGCCGCACGATCAGCGCGTTGAAGCTCGCGACCCAGGGTTCGAGATCCGCCGCAGGCTGCTGCAGGCTCAATCGGTACCCGAGGTTCGTCGGCGCGATGCTGGCCAGCTGCTCGCTCAGGCGATCCAGAGGTGCCAGACCTCGGCGCACCGCTTGGCCCGCAGCCCAGTGCGCGCCGAGCGCCGCAAGGACCGTGAACGCAAACAGCATCGCGGCCATCGCGCGTTCGAGTTCGACGTCTTCGGCCACGTCGATCGTGATCTCGAACTGAGGCGCGGGCGGCGGGCCGAACAATCCCGAGGGCACGAAGACCGCACGGCGAACGTAGGGCGACAGCTCGTGCGCGGGGAGGTCGGGGTCGGCATAGGCGACGCTGCCGTCGGCTTGGCGCACGACAAGGCGCGTGCCTGGGCGGCGCGGTGCGTACTCAGCCAGGCGCTGTGCGAGCGTGGCACCGTCGCGCTCGGCCTTGACAGCGATGTCAGTCAGCTTGACCACCCGCCTGTCCAGCTCAGCTTGCTGTTGGCGGGAAAGCAGGCCGTGCAGCGCCGCCAGCGCGAGCAGCGAGAGCAGCCCCATGCCAAGAGCCATGCGCCAGACCAGCGCGCGTGTGAGCCGGGAGCGTATGGTCGTGCTCATGGGCTGCGGTCTTCCAGCACATATCCCATTCCGCGGACGTTGTGGAGCAGCTTGGGCGAGAAGGGGTCGTCGATCTTCGCCCGCAACCGGCGCACCGAGACCTCGACCACGTTGCTGTCGGAGTCGAAGCTCATGCCCCACACCTGCTCCGCCAAGACCGCTCGCGACAGCACATGGCCGCGCCTGCGCATCAGCAGCTTAAGCAGTTTGAACTCCTTGGCGCTCAGCTCGATGCGGTGGCCGTCGCGCGACGCACGGCGTTGCTCCAGGTCCAGGCTGAGATTGGCGACATCCAGCACGGTCTGCGCGACCGCTTGGCCAGCCGCGCGGCGCAGCAGTGCCTCGATGCGCGCGAGCAACTCAGAAAACGCGAACGGCTTGACGAGGTAGTCGTCGGCGCCGGCACGCAGACCGCGGACGCGGTCGTCCACCTGCTCGCGCGCCGTCAGCATCAGCACCGGTGTGCGCTTGCCCTGGCGCCGCAGTGCCGCCACGAGCTGAAAGCCGTCCAGACCCGGCAACATCACGTCCAGCAGTACGAGCGAGTGGTCGCCGGCTTGCGCGAAGGCCAAGCCTTCGCGGCCGTCGCGCGCCACATCCACGGCGTAGCCGTGTTCACCCAGGCCGCGCAACAGAAAGTCGGCGGCCTTGGCTTCATCTTCGACGACCAGCAGTCGCACTAGTTTCCGCCTGAGTTTCCCAATGCCATTGTCTGGGCGATCAGGATCCGATTGGATAACAAAACCGTTATCCGTCTGTCCTCGTGTTGTTCGGTTGCCCGTAGACAGTTGCTCAGGGTTGCCCGTGCGCTGCGGCTGAAGCATGGGTCAAAGCACTCGACGGCCGGCACGCTGCCACCGTTGGCCGCATCGTTGCCCGTCGGGCTCGTGTCGCGTGGCGCAAGGCACCAGTCGTCCACCAATTGAAAAACGGAGATCGCATGAGTTCTACGACCCGGCTTCCCATAGCTGCCGCCGTTCTGTTTGCAGCGGCCTCTGGCGCTTTGGCACAGGGCGCGCCAGCGGCCGCGAACCCTGCCGGCATCGACTGGCAATCGATCGCTGCGCCGGCGGGCGCCTTCAGCATCGCACGCACCGAAACCACTGTGGTGCAGTTTCGGCGTTTCGTCGATGCGACTCAACTCATCACCGCGGCCGAGCGTCGCGGCGGCGGCGAGGTGTACGAGGCCGGCTGGGCCAAAAAGGCGGGCTGGAACTGGCGCTCGCCCTTCGGAGGCAAGGTCGCCGCCGATGACGAGCCGGCCGTGCACGTGACCTACGAGGAATCCGAGGCCTTCTGCCGTTGGGCCGGTGGCCGCTTGCCCAGCGATTCGCAGTGGCTCGAGGCGGCCTACACCGAACGTCGCGCAGCGCCGCCGGCCCCGTTCGTGACGGGACGCACTTACGCGTTCCCCACCGGCGACAGCGCCACCGGCGCCCAATGCCTCGGCGACTGCGGCCTGGCGGCCAAGGCACGCGCGGCGAACCACGGTGCCCGCCTGTGGCGTGGCGACGGCCACGCGCGCGCTGGCACCACGCCAGCGGGTGTGAACGGTTTGCACGACATGGGCGCCAACGCCTGGGAATGGGTGGACGAGCCGCTGGGCGCCAGCAGCAGCGCCGAGCGACGCACCCGCGGTGGTTCGTGGTGGTACGGCGCGGCGCAGATGCGTGCGGACTACCTGCAAAGCAAGCCCGGCGACACCACCGTGGTCTACATCGGTTTTCGCTGTGTGCGGCAGCCGTGAACGGCAGCCGCATCGACGAGCGGCACACAAGCCGACGCCGAGCACTCGGGCATGGAATTGCGCTTTGCCAGGCCTTTGCACTGCTGCTGTGGGCGGTCTGCCCGTCTGTGACCGCGGCGCCAGCTGGCTCGTCGACGCAAGGCGGGGGCGATGCGGTGCCTGACGGTTCGATGATCTTGTTTCGTCACGCCATCGCGCCCGGCGGTGGAGATCCGGCCGGCTACCGCCTGGGCGACTGCGCGACCCAGCGCAACCTCGACTCGCAGGGCCGCGCGCAGGCGCGCCGCATGGGGGGGCAACTGCGCCGCAAAGGCGTTCGGGTGACCGCAGTGTGGACCTCGCAGTGGTGTAGGACCAAGGAGACCGCCGCGCTGGCCTTTCCGCAGCAGCGGGCTGTCGAGCAGCCAGCTTTCAACTCCTTCTTCGACGATCGAGCCAAAGCGGACGGCCAGACGGCGCAAGCGCGAGCGCTGCTGCAGGGTTGGCGCGGCCCCGGCGTGCTGGTGGTGACGACCCACCAGGTCAACATTGCAGCGCTCACTGGGATCTCGCCCAGTTCAGGTGAGGGCATCGTGGTGCGGGCTGCGAACGATGGCGTGGTCGTCGTGGGGCGGATGCCGCCGCCCGCTGGTCCAGGGCCATGATCGTCGGCCGCAGGCGCCTGGCCTGGGTGTGGCTGTTCTTGCTGGGCGCCTGCCCGACAGTGGTCGCTGCACCTGACCAAGACGCACAAGAGCGGATTGCATGGCAAGCACTGGTGCGTGGTGGCCACACGCTCGTGTTCCGACATAGCATCGACGAACCCGGCAATGGTGACCCCGGCAACGGCGACCCCCAGCCGCTGTACCGCTTTGGCGACTGCACCTACCAGCGGCAACTGGTTCCGGAGGGGCGCGCCAAGGCCGACCGGGTCGGCAGGCTCCTGCGCGAACGCGGCATCCGCGTCGGTGAGTTGCTCAGCAGCGAGTGGTGCCGGGCGCGGGCACGGCGCAGCTCATGTTCGGTCGCCACGATACCTGGCCGGCGCTGAACCTGATGAACCCCCAGACCAACCCGCACAAGGACCGGGTGCGGCACAACGCCGATGTCACAGTCCGCAATCGCCACCCATCAGGGCGCGGACAAGCTCGCGCTTGTGACTCACCTGCTCAACACTCAGCCATTGCTGGGCGAAGCGCTGGCCGAGAGCGACGCTGTGGTGCTGCGCTGGGAAGCTCAATCACGGCAGCTTGGGGGGTGGGGCGACTGCGCTTCAGCGACTGACGCGTCGGCGCGCGGCGGGTTCGTCGGCGTATCGAGGCTATGACGGCCGTCTCGGATAACAGCGCTGTTATCCGTTTGTCCTCGTGTCGTTCGCATGCCCATCGAAACTGGTTGGGTCCGGGCCAGTGCGTGTCCGGCGCCCATCCACCACTGAACCCACGGAGCACGGCACATGACCTCCTCATCCAATCCCTCGATTCCTAGGCGACTGTTGCTCAAAGGCGCTGCGGCCGCCGGCACCGCCTTGGCAGCAGCGGGCCTCATAGTCGGTGCCGCACCGGCCAGGGCCCAAGCGCCGGCACAGGCGCCGGCGGCCGGCGCCAACATGCGCAGCGTCGGTCGCGCCAACGAGAGCCTCACGGCGCTCGGCCTGGGTACCTTCCTGACCTTCGACCTGCTGCCGGGCAGCAACCGAGACCATCTGCGCGACATCACGCGCCAGTACATGGAGGCCGGTGTCGGCGTGATCGATACCTCGCCGCTGTACGGCACGGGCGAGACCAGCGTCGGCGGCTTCCTGGGTGGCATGGGCCTGACCGAAAAGGTCTACATCAGCAACAAGATCTGGTCCACCGGCGACTTCCTTGCCGACGAAAGCCATGCGCGCGCGAGCCTCGATCAGTCTCTGCTGCGCCTGTGGCGCTCAAAGATCGACTTGATGTTCTGCCACAGCCTGGTCAATGTCGACGTGGTGCTGCCGATCCTGCGTGCATGGAAGAAGGAGGGCGTGATTCGCCACGTCGGCGCGTCGCACCATGAAAACACGTACCACGCGATCCTGTCCGACCTGGTGGAACGCGGCCAGCTCGACTTTGTGCAGGCGAACTATTCGATCTTCAACCGGGGCGCCGAAGACCGGTTGCTGCGCGCCGCTGCCGACAAGGGCGTCGGCGTCTTCATCAACATGGCGATGGAAAAGGGCCGGCTCCACAAGGTCGTGGCTGGGCAACCGTTGCCGGCGTTCGCGCGCGAGTTCGGCGCGAACAACTGGGCGCAGTTCTTCATCAAGTGGGTGATGGGCAACCCGGCCGTCACCACAGTGCTCACCGGCACCTCGAACCCCGAGCACGCGGCGCAAAACGTGGCCACGTTGCGCGGGCCGCTGCCCGACGCGGCGATGCGCCAACGCATGGTGCGCCATATGGAGGGCATCGCGGGATTCAATCAACTGGCCTCAATGCCCTGGTACCCGGACAAGCAGGCGCAGTACCAGGGCGTGATCCGGCGCGCGCAGGGTGCACTTCGCGCGAGGCTCTAACGGGCCCGTCGTCCTGCGCCGAGTGAAAGCGATCCCGCTTGCGGCAGGATCATCGATAGCATCGACACTCCGCGACCTTGCTTTCGGCAACGTCGGTCGATCACCACACTGCCAAATGCGTCAGCGGGCGTTGCTACCCACTTTCGTTCGGTCTCTGTGACTCACAGGCAGTCCAGCCCAGCAGCAGACGCAACACGGCGGCGAGTTATTCCCGACATCCGGGCATCAGTCTCACTGCTCCGAGGTGGTTTACCCGTGGCGGTCGATCACGTTCTTCAGATCGACGTGAACCGCCCCGGATTTGAGGTGGCTCCTTCGATTGAGAATGGAGCCACCATGAGGAAGTCCCCGGAGTTTTCCCCTGAGGTCCAGGAGCGTACGGTGCGCATGGTCTTTGTCGCCAAGGACCAGTACCCGTCGCAGTAGGCGGCCATTTAATCGACTGCGGGCAAGATCGGCTGCACGGCCGAGACGCTGCGGCGCTGGGTGCGCCAGGGCGACCGAGACAGCGGCGCACGCGAGGAGCCCACGACCAGTGAGCAGCAGCGCGTCAAGGAACTCGAGCGCGAGGTGCGCGAGCTGCGCCGGGCCAACGAGATCCTGAAGCTGGCCAGTGCGTTTTTTCGCCCAGGCGGAGTTCGACCGCCGCTTGGAGTCGTGAAGCCCTTCGTCGATCAGCATCGGGTTCGCTCGGGGTCGAGCCGATCTGCAAGGCATTGCAGGTCGCCCCATCGGGCTACCGCCGCGGGGCGGCCAGGAGCAGCCAGCCGGCGCGGTGCCCGCCCAGGCGCCAGCGCGACGCAGCGCTGCTGCCCGAGATCGAACGGGTGTGGGAGAACAACCTGCGCGTCTACGGCGCCGACAAGGTCTGGCAGCGATCCGCTACTCCGAGCGCCTGGCCGGGGTGGGCATTGAGCCCTCGGTGGGCAGCATCGGCGACAGCTAGGACAACGCGCTGACCGAGACGATCAACGGGTTGTACAAGGCCGAGCTGATCCACCGGCGCGCGCCGTTGAACACGCGCGAGGCGGTCGAGCTGGCTACGCTCGAATGGGTCTCGTGGTTCAACCACCATCGACTGCTCGAACCCCTGGGCTACATCCCGCCCGCCGAAGCCGAGGCAGACTACTGGCGGCAACAGGAGCGGGCTTTCGGCGGCCCCTGCGGGGGGCTTGAAGAAAGAAGGGCAGAACAGCCCAACAGCAAAATTCAACAGACCGCATCGGTCTGACTCACGTCAACCGGCCTCCACGAAAGCTGGGGTGGTTCAGAGTTCAGAGGGGCGCATTTCGAACTGGCAAGGCAGCCTTTGGGATCTGCGCGACCAGAGGGGTTAGGCCGCATCGCCACCCGCGACAACCTGCTCGTACTCGGTTGTCGTGCGTTGCACACTCGCCCGGGCACCGAGTCTCGACAACCATTTGCCTACCGCCGGATGCTCGTCAATTGCCTCCTGTCCCTCGGGCGTGAGCGAAAAATATCGGAGCATGGGGCAGGCGTGGAGGTCGGCGAGCGACAAGTCTGGCCCTGCAAGGAACGGTGAGTCCTCTGCCAGCCCCGCGATGGCGGCGAGGGCGGTCCGCACTTGCTTCAACGAGGTCGTGACCAACTTTTCATCAGCAACGCCTCCCGTCAACGGAACGCGCAGCCTCTGTACAAACGCGCCCCACACCATGGGACGATAAGCATATGAATCCAGCAGTCCGATGATCTGCACCATGCGCGCCCGCGTGCTCGGCGTCTTCGGCTGCAGCGAAAGACCGGGAAAGGCCTCATCCACATAACGGCAGATGGTTGACGTCTCGTAGACCAAAAGGCCCCCGTGACGGATAACGGGGATTCGACCGAATGGGTGGCGTTTCCAATGGGCTGCGGGCACCCCATCGGACCCGAAGATTTCAACCTCTTTGAGCAAGTACTGCACCGCCTTTTCTTCAAGTACGAGTCGGGCAATCCTGATGTAGACGCTGCGCGGAAGGCCGAAGAGTACCAAGGCTGGTGGAATCGGAGCGGTCATCGACTATGCGGCCTGATGGTGTTAATCCGCCGTCGCGGCGAGGTGAAACGAAGGCACGAGTGGTTCATGGCGCCGGATAAACCTTGTTGAACTGAACCGCCGCTTTGTCGTGGCGGGGGGGGGCAGTGCATGTTAAGCAGTGTAAGTTTCAGAGCGTGCCGGACGCCAGTTCGACGAGGGGTTGGGCGGCTGCGCGGCCGGTCAGCAGACTTCCACGGTCGGCACTGGACGGCCAGGAGGAGTCCTTCGCGGGCGGCCGCTTGCCTGCCGCTTGTCCATCACGTCCTTTGCCGATTACTACCGCAGGGGCAATGAGGGGCGACGCTCGCCGCACACACTGTCATCCACTTGCAGCCTCATGACGACTTCTTGCTGCCAGCGTCCTCGAAGCCGCCCTGCTGCATGAGTTCGGTGTAGCGCCGCTGCATCTCCGCAGGCTCGAGCTCTTCGATCGAATGCCCAAGCAGCCAGGTGTGTCCGAAGGGGTCGAGGACCTTGCAGGAGCGCTCGCCGTAGAACTGGTCGGCAGGCTCCATCAACATCGTCGCGCCCGCTGCGACGGCGGCGCGCGCCACCGCGTCGCAGTCGTCAACGTGCAGGTGGATCGCCACGCCAGCCAGACCCTGCAACGGCGGCGCCGTGATGCCGAACTCCGGGAACTCCTCCGACAGCATGAGCACTGCACTTGGCCCCATCTGGAGCTCGGCGTGGCCGACGCGGCCGGAGGGCTCGGTCAGGCGGTACCGTTCGTTCGCGCCGAAGACGCGTGTGTAGAAGTCGATGGCCTGCTGGGCGTTGGACACGCGCAGGTAGGCGAACAGCTCATGGATGGTGTTGCTCGGCATGGCGCTTCCTGCAAAGGTGAATCACGGTTCATCGTAGGCAGGTCGCTGCCTGCCGTATTGCATGTTTTTTCGCTCCGACTGGACGGCCACATGTTCCGGCTTCCCCGACTCCAGCGGAACGTAGGCTGTTGGTGTCATCCCAGCCAGGTGCCGGAACTCGTGGATCAGGTGCGATTGATCGGCATAGCCGGCCTCGGCAGCCGTGAGCGCCCAGTCCACCGGGCGCGCCAACGCGACGCTGCGTACCAGCGCATGGAAGCGCAACACACGCGCAAACCGCTTGGGCGTCAGACCGACATGCTGCTCGAAGCGTGCGACGAAGCGTGTGGGGCCCAGGCCGCTTGCGCGGCGCAGTGGCTCAATGAGATTGACGGCCGGATTGCGCAGCATCGCTTCAACCGCTTGCGCCGCCAGTTCGTCGCGAGGCTTTGACAGGGCCAGGCGTGCCATCAGCCAGGCCTCCACGCGCAAGAGGCGCGCACGAAGGCCGGCGGTCTCCAGCAGATCGTCGCGCAGCGCACGTGCGGCCGGGCCGCACAGGTCTTCGAGCGAGACGCTGCGATTGCGCAGCGTCCGCAGCGCGCCACCGAACAACGCGGCTGCGCCACCTGGCTTGAAATGCACACCGACAACAGACGAAGCTTCGGTCGTGTCGCGCTGGGTGGCACGGTCGTGCGCCCCGTGCAGCACGGCACCGTGGAAGTGTTCGCCTTCGGAACCGTCGCCCGCCCAACGTCGCAGAACCTGCCCGTCACGCAGCGGGATCACGAGGTCAACGCACCCTGTCGGCAGGTTGATCTCGCGCCGGTGCGCGCGCGGCCCGCGTTCGCTCGCCCACAGCGTTTGCACGCATCCAGCCAGCGGCTCGATGGGGCGGCGCGAAACCATCATGGCTGACGCGTGTTCTTGGATCGCGCGGCTTGCATCGGGTGGGCCACTCGCGACATCGCGGTCATCCCGGCGCGCAGATGATCCGGTAGCCCGGCCGGCAGCCCGGCCTCAAGTGCTGCGTGGGTCCTGCGCCAAACCGGCAGTGCGGCGCGCAGCGTGTGCACACCTGCGAGCGTGATGATCAACAGCCGATTGCGCCGATCGGCTTCTGCCGCCTCGATGCGCACCAGCCCACGCCGCTCGAGCGGCTTGAGCGCTGCCGTCAGCGAGGTGCGATCCATCGCCAGAAACGGAGCGACCTGGCCCATGGTGGGTGGTTCGGCTTGGTTCAGCGCCATCAGCAAGGAAAACTGGCCGTTGGTCAGCTCGAAGGGGCTCAGCGCCTGGTCGAACAGCCGCGCCAGCGCCCGCGCGGCGCGCTGCGTGTGCAAACAAAGGCAGGCCCCGGCGACGTGACTGACTACGTCGGGCGGAATACGTTCAGGGCTGGACTTTGTCATGATACGTTGATATAAACACATTCATCCCGTTCCTGCAAGTCGAGTCCAATGATCCGCACAGCCACAGCCCGACGCGGCCCTGCTCGCCAAGACGCATCCATTCCTGACTCCGAACCCGAACTCGAACCCGAGCTCGCCGGTGAAGTGAGTGGCGTCATCCATTGGGGAGCGATACAGCTTCGTAACGACCAGGAGGTACCGGCATGACAGCGGCCGCCCAACTCGCCTGCATCTGCGGCCATGTTCAGTTCGAAGCGGTGGGCAAGCCCATCGTCAATGTCGCGTGCTGTTGCGATAGCTGCCGAGCGGCGGGGGCCAGATTGCAGCTCCTGCCCTCGGCGCCCGCGGTCTTGGCGCCTGACGGCAGCACGCGCTTTGTCCTGTGCCGCAAAGACCGCGTCCGAGTGTTGAAGGGTTCGGAGCGCCTCAAAGAGTTTCGCCTGAGACCAGAGTCGAAGACGCGCCGAGTGGTTGCCACCTGCTGCAACACCCCCGTGTTCCTTAAGTTCCAAGCTGGTCACTGGCTCAGTCTCTACGGCTGTCTCTGGCCCGAGGGCAGGCTTGCGGCGTTGGAGATGCGGACCATGACCATGGATCTGCGCGCCGGCGCCGTGTTGCCCGATGACGTTCCCAACCCCAAACGGCAACCCATCTCCTTCATGGTCAAGCTGCTGGCCGCGTGGGTGGCCATGGGATTCAAGGCGCCGAAGGTCGCTGTCAATGGAGTGCTGCATGCCTGACCCGGAAGACAAGATCACGATCCAGAGCATCACTTCGCCGCACCATATCGAGCGCGTGAACCGCGCAAAGCACATGGCGATGCGCGAAGCACTGCTCACCATCATGCCCGCAGAGCCGCCAGGCATCACCCCAGCAGACGCCTTGAACGCGCTGCTGCCGCATCTGGACAGCCACGAGTTTCCTGACGGGGCCAAGGCAGGCTGGTGGCTGAAGGCGGTTCAACTCGACCTGGAAGCGAAGGGGGTGATTCGGCGCGGCCCAGGCAGTCCCGTGCGGCTGTGCGGGGCATCGAAGTCAAAGCCCTCGAAATCGACGTGAAAGCCAGCCACGTTGCATCTGGAGTGTGGCCCGCAGTAACAGCAAGCACGATGAACGATCCACAGAACGAAATCTCGCCGATGAAGGGTTGTCATCTCCTTTCTCGGCCTGGCCGAAGCCGACGCCGCCATCACCTTCTACCAACGCGCCTGGGCCGCGAAGGTGCTGGGCGAAGCCGTGAGCGCCGATGCGGATCGCATCGTGCACGTGAGCCTTGATATCAAAGGCGGCGTGCTCATGCTGATGCACCATAGGCCCGAGTTCAACGAACCGCCCGCCAGGGGCTCGCGCAACCACACGCTGCAGTTAGTGGTGGCAGACGGCCAAGGCTGGTGGGATCGCGCGGTGGCCGCCGGCTGCTCGGTGACCATGCCCTTCGAGCGCCCGTTCTGGGGAGACTGCTACGGCCGGTTGACCGACCCTTTCGGCCTGCAGTGGGCCATCAATGAGCCGAGCATGAGCGCCCAGGACATGGCCCAAGCCCGGGCACCGCGCAAAGCATGCACCGCCACATGCACATGCGCTGACGCTCAAGCGCACGCTCGTCGCCCCGCATGCTGCTGTGTGGCGGCGCTGGACCGAGCCTGCACCGCTCAGGCAGTGGCTCTGCCCGAAACCCTGGATCGTGCCCGAGGCCGACTTCGACGTTCGCGCCGGCGGCCGCATGAGCACCGTGAAGGCCGGCCCGAACGGCGAGCGCATGGAGAACAAGGGTATGTGACTCGAAGTCGAGCCGACGCGCCGGCTCGTCTTCACCGATGCGTTCACCGAGTGTTTCGTACCCGCGGCACGGCCCTTCATGACAGGCCTGGTCGATCTGGCGGACACGCCTGGCGGTGGCACGCTCTTCACCTGGTATGCGCGCCATGCGAACGCGCAAGCGACGGCACAGCATCGCGAGCTGGGCCGGGAGGTTGGTTGGAATGCCGCCACCGACCAACTCGACGCGTTGGCGCAGACGCTGGGGCCATCGCAGCTTTGACTTCGGCTACCTGCTTCAACCACTTTTAACTCTGAATGGGCGGTTCCTATGTTGCTCAAGGATAAGACGGCCGTCCTTTACGGCGGCGCCGGTCATGTCGGCTCTGCTGTCGCGCGGGTCTTCGCACGGGAAGGCGCGCATGTCTTCCTGTCGGGTCGATCTCTTGCGGCACTCGACGAAGTGGCTCGCGGCATCCGCGCTGCCGGTGGGCGGGCCGAGACGGCTCGGGTGGATGCGACCGATCCCCAAAGCGTCGATGCTCACTTCGCATCCGTTGTCGCTCACGCGGGCGGCGTGGACGTGTCGTTCAGCATGATTGGCCTTGCAGACGTCCAAGGTCAGCCACTCACCGAGATGGCGTTGGCCGACTATCTGCGCCCAATCGAAATCGGCGCCCGCACGCATTTCATCACGGCCACAACCGCCGCCCGGCACATGACTGAGCGCGGCCGCGGCGTCATCCTGGCGCTTACGGCCACGCCCGCTCGCCTTTCCCTTCCGCTGGTCGGCGGGTTCGGCACCGCATGCTGCGCGATCGAAGGGATGCTGCGGACACTTGCGGCCGAAGCAGGCCCGAGAGGCGTGCGCGTGTGCTGGTTGCGCTCGGCCGGCTCACCCGAGACCTTTGGCCCCCATGTCGCGGTGGATTCTGAGGGCCAACCTGCTGGCCTTGCGGACACGGACTATCTGCAGACTTTGAGAAACAGCACGCTGTTGAAACGCTTCCCCAGGATTGGCGAGGTCGGCGAGACCGCGGCGCTGATTGCGTCGGACCGCGCGAGCGCAATCACGGGCGCGGCGACGAACATCACCTGCGGGCAGATCGTTGATTGATGCGGCAGGGCTCGGGCGACGACTTCGGCCTCGTGCAGGAACCCTTCGGCATTTGGATGGCAATCCTGCAGCCCAGCGAAGGCCGCCAGTAACCACACCAACAGGGAGAAGACCATCATGTCCGACCTGATCCTGACGACCTTCGACTGGGTTCCCGAACGACCACGCGGCTATGTCCGCGACCTGCGCGTCCGCTGGGCGCTGGAGGAAGCCGGGCTGCCCTACCGTGTCGAAAGCGTGCCGTTCGACCCGAGAGGACCCGAGCACTTTGCCCGGCAGCCGTTTGGGCAGGTGCCGTGGCTTACCGACGGCGAGATGTCGATCTTCGAGAGCGGCGCGATCCTGCTTTATCTGGGCGAGCGCAGCGAGGCGCTGATGCCTGCGAAGGCTTCTGCCCGGGCCGAGGTGTTGCAATGGGTCTTTGCCGCGCTCAACTCGATGGAACCGCCCTTCCTTGCTTGGCTGGTCCTGTCCTTCGCAAAGGATCCGTTCACGACGGACGGAGCAAAGGCCGTCGCATCCTTCCGCGACAAGCGGTTGCTGCATTTGGAGGCCGTCTTGATCGGGCGGGAGTGGCTCGCAGGCGGGTTTTCCGCCGCCGACATCCTGATGACCGAAGCGCTGCGGCTGTTCGATGGGAGCGACGTGCTGGCAGCCTTTCCCGCCTGCCAGCGCTACGTCTTGCGCGCCACCTCTCGCCCAGCCTTCGGCAAAGCTCATGCTGATCAACTGGCGCACTTCGCGGCGGCGGACGCCACGGGAGCAAGACATCAGTAGCGAAGTCGACGATACAAGTGACAGGGCAGCCATGTCAGAACACAACACCAAGCCGCAAACCGCATCCCGCGATGCCCGGATCAAGGCACGCGCCGAATTGCTCGCCGAAGAGAAGACGCTCACCCGCGCGCTGGACAGGCTTGCAGCCGCAAGGCGTCGCCTGCCGCGCCAGCCGGTGGACGATCGCTACAGCTTCGAAACGCCACGCGGTGCGGCTCGCCTGTCGGAACTCTTCGACGGCCGGGCCCAGCTGATCGTCTATCACCCCATGCTGCGCCCGTCCGACCCCGACCCGTGTTCGGGCTGCTCGATGTTCGCCGACAGCGTGCCGCACCTGGCCCATCTTCACGCCCGCAACACCGCGCTGGTATTGGTCTCGAGCGCAGCCTCCGCCCCGGCAAACCAACACCAAGCAGCCAATGAACATCCGCGAAGCGGTCCTGGACGATCTCCCCACCATCTGCGTTCTTGGGGAGGACATCAACGCGATGCATCACCGTGCGGAGCCGCACGTGTTTGCGCCATGCGGCGACCCGCTGCGTCATCGAGAGCATTGGGCGGCCACGGTCGCTCAGGCAAACGCAACCACATTCCTTGCCGCCGATGCGGACCGGGTCGTAGGTTTCATCACGGTCAGTGTCGTGGAAGAGGTTCACTCATTGCTGCAACCAATGCGCTTTGGCCGCATCGGCAGCATTGGAGTCACCAGCGACCATCGTGGCCGCGGCGTGGGCCGCGTTCTGGTTGCGGCTGCGCAGGAGTGGGCAGAGACCAGGGGATGCGTCGAGGTTCGACTGACAGTTGGCGCGTTCAACAAGAGAGCCGCCAGGCTCTACGAGGAGTTGGGCTACGAAGTGCGCTCCATGCTGCTCGTTCGGTCGTTCGCATGAGGCCTGGCAATGGCGGCGACAGGCTGCATACACGGGCTCGGCCAGCGGCTGCCGCGCGAGCGCCGACACACTTCCTGCCTGCCTGGTCATTTCGTCGACTGCCCTTGAATGGACCGCGGCGTTGCGTTCAGCCAGACGGGGTCAGCCCTTTTCGTGAGCGACGGCTCAATGGTAGGAACCTGCATCCATGAAACTGCCTGTCACGATCGATCCCCCCGAGATCTTCGAGCCGTACCTGCCACTGCCACACTCTGAGTGGCGGGTGAAGCTGTCCTTCCGCATTGACTTCACCAATGGCGGCCACATTGACGGCGAAGGCTTCCTGCTGGACGTAGCCGGTTCGTCGGTTGAACCGCAGCGTGCCGCCGAAATGCTTGTTTCGGGAATGAACCTCCTTAGAGCCGGGCCGGTAACGATCAACACGCTCCAAGTGGTGCGTCGCGGTGAGCACGACGATGGATGAATTCATAGACAGCAGACCCGGTTGCCCACAGAAGCGTGAAAGCCGGCGGGCTCATTCCGTCCGTCAGAGAGTTCCGGACTGGGGTGAACTGCCACTGGACCTCGGACCCCGCTGGCGTCGTGCTTCTGGTCGCAACGAATAGGAGAGGACCAGTCCATGCCTGAAGAAAAAATCGAGATCGAGAACTTCACGTCGCCGGGCCGGACCGAGCGGGTCAACCGCGCGAAGTACGAGGCGATGCGGGACGCGCTGCTGGCGGTGCTGCCGGCTACGGCGCCGGGCCTCAAAGTGCCAGATGCCAAAGCCGCGCTCCTCCCCCTGCTTCCAGATGCCCTGTTTCCGGCGGGCGACACGGCAGGCTGGTGGCTGAAGGCGGTGCAGCTGGACCTCGAGGCGAAGGGGATCATCAAGCGCGCCCCGACCAAGCCGGTGCAGTTGTTCCGCATTGGTTCCCAAAACCTGAAAGCCGCTGTCGGCATTCCATTGATGAAGGAAAGATCCCAATGACCCATCCCTCCAAAGTTCGCACTTGCCTGTGGTTCGAGAAGGACGGCCTTTCCGCCGCCCGCCTTTACACCGAACTCATTCCGGACAGCGTGCTCGAAACCAGCGCGGGCTACGGGGCGGAGCCCATGATCGTCGCGTTCTCGCTCGGCGGCGTGCCCTACCAGATCCTGAACGGCGGCCCGCATTTTCGCCCGACCCCTGCCGCCTCCATCGTCGTGACCACCTCCGATCAGACCGAGACCGACCGTCTGTGGGAGGCGCTGACAGCCAACGGCGGCGAGCCCGGGCGGTGTGGCTGGCTGACGGACCGTTGGGGCGTGTCCTGGCAGATCGTTCCCGAGGTGCTGCCACGCCTGCTCGGTGCGCCGGACCGCGCCGCCGCCGGTCGCGCCCAGGCCGCCATGATGCAGATGGGCAAGATCGACATCGCGGCACTCGAGGCCGCGTTCAACGCCAGCTGAAGGAGCAAGGAAGTGACCGATACCATCGTCGTCGAAGCGTTCGTTCCCACATCGCCCAATCAGGCATGGGACGCTTTCACCACACCCACCGAGATCACGCAGTGGAATCTTGCTGCGCCGGACTGGCACTGCCCTTCAGCCACGGTCGAGTTGCGCGTCGGCGGCAATCTTCTCCAGCCCCGAGTACAGCGGGATGCCGGCGTTGTTCGTCGCTAGGTCGAGGCGAATCACGTCAAGCCGTAGCAGCCCCGCTTCGGGGGAAGTCCGGGGCCCAGCGCGACCGACGCCGTTTCCCAACCTAGCCAAGCGAATCGAACGCAAGGCGCGGCGTCTCCGCTGCGGTAACGATCAGGCGGTCAGCCCGCAGCCCTGGTCATGCCCAACCTCGTCCGCGCTGGCTGGCAGCCTCGGGAAGCGAAGCACGAACTCCGTGCAGCCTCTGTGGCTGGTGACGCTCACAGTTCCACCATGGCGCTGCATGATCGTGCGCACGATCGCCAGACCAAGGCCAGCGCCGCCCGCGCGAGCTCGGGATGACTCCGCGCGCGCGAAGCGGTCGAACAGACGGGGCACGAGCTGGGCCGGGATGTCGGCCCCTTCGTTGCGCACCAGCAGCGCTGCGACGCCATCGTCGTCGAATGCGCGAACGAGGACCTTGGTGGCCGGTGCCGAGTACTTGAGCGCGTTGTCGACCAGATTCGTCAGCGCCCGGCGCACGAGCAGCCGATTGGCGACGAAGACGCACTGGCCCTGTCGCTCTAGCTGCAGGGCCCGCTCTTCGGCAGTGGCCTCGAAGAATCCCATCACAACGTCGATCTCCTGCGCCGCGTCGATGGCTTCAACTCCCAGGGCGGTGTGGTCGGCGGTGGTGATGAACAGCATGTCGGCCGCCATTCGGCGCAGGTGGTCGGCCTCCTCGAGCAAGGACTGCAGCACTTCGCGGTAGTCGGACGCCGAACGCGGACGGCTCAACGCGACCTCGGCCTGCCCGATCATGTTCTGCAGCGGTGTGCGTAGCTCGTGGGCGATGTCGGCATTGAACGCCTCGAGCCGCTGGTAGCCCTCCTCGACGCGATCGAGCGCGCCGTTGAAGGCCTGCACCAGGGGCAGGATCTCCAGCGGCAGCCCGGCCGGTGCCAGCCGGTGTTGCAGGTGCCTGGGGGTGATGCGCCCGGCCTGCATGGCCACCAGGCGCACCGGCGCAGTGGCTCGCCACGCGGTGTACCCGGCCAACATCGCAATCAGCACGATGGCGACAGCGAAGCCCGCCACCAGATGCGCCACGAACCTGCGGATGTACGACTCGGGCATGTCGTGGTCCACTGCAGCCACCAACTCGGCCGACCGGCCGTCGGCCAACCGCACCATGCGTCTCTCCACGATCAGGTACAGCGGCTCGCCGGCGGCGTCGGTCAGGGTGGACTGGCCGCTGCGCGTCGGCGGCGCCTGGGGCGTCGTCGCCGCAAGCGGCGCGCCTGCGGCCATCACCCACAACAACATCCTCGGGCGCCCGACCGTCTGTTGCGCCAGTGTTTGCGACAGCTGCGCGGCAGGGTCGTGCATCGGCTGGCGCACGAGTTGCTCCAGGGCGTCCAGCCGCTCGCCAAGTTCGAGTCGGTCGTAGGCTTGCATCGTGTGCTGCATCTGATTGGCCAGGTACACGCCCAGCAGCACCAGGATCAGACTCGCCAGCGCCGTGAAAAGCGCTGCGATCCGCGTCGCCAGCCGATACGCGCGGGAAGTGTTCAATCTACCGTCTCAAGCGGGCGATCGGTGCAGCAGTAGCCCATGCCTCGCACCGTGCGGATCAGCTTCACGGCATGACCGTCGTCCACCTTGGCCCGAAGGCGGCGCACTGCGACATCAACGATGTTGGTGTCGGTGTCGAAGTCGATGCCCCACACGTGCTCGGCCAGGTAGGCACGCGACAGCACCCGGTGCGCTTGGCGGACAAAGAGCGACAGCAGCTTGAACTCCTGGGCCGTCAGTGCAAATGTCTTGCCGCCACGCCGGGCCGTCGCGCGCGACATGTCGAGTTCCAGGTCGGCGATGCGCTGCAGTGCATCGCGCTCCGTCCTGAGGCCGCGCCGTGTCACGGCTCGCACGCGCTCGAGCAGTTCGGTGAACGAGAACGGCTTGCCCAGGTAGTCGTCGGCACCCATCCTCAGGCCGCGTACGCGGCTGTCGAGCGCACCATTGGCAGTCAGGAAGATCACCGGCGTGTCCCGTTGCGTGCGCAGGGCCGCCAACACGCCCCAGCCGTCCAGCTTGGGCAACATCACGTCCAGGATGATGCAGTCGAACTCGTGCTCACGCGCCAGGTGCAGGCCGTCCAGCCCGTCGCAAACCCACTCCACAAGAAAGCCCGATTCGCTCAGCCCTTGGCGGATGAACTGGCCGGTCTTGGGCTCGTCTTCGATGACAAGTACACG
Organism: Burkholderiaceae bacterium; assembly: GCA_022843955.1. Classification (GTDB taxonomy): domain Bacteria; phylum Pseudomonadota; class Gammaproteobacteria; order Burkholderiales; family Burkholderiaceae_F; genus JALHMQ01. The sequence continues at coordinate 2,989 of JALHMQ010000038.1, read as the reverse complement.
CTTCACACGTGGATTACAGCAAAGATACCGGCATCGCTAGATTACGGAATCGTCATCCTGATTCCATACGCTCCGGCGGGGCAGGGCCGGACCATGGCGATGCGGCCGTCGTGGCCGCGTGCGTACAGCGAGGCCCCTCATGTCCATTGTTCACAACCCCAAACGCCGTGCGGTATTGATCTCAGCCGCGCTCGCTGCGGCTGCGTCCAGCGCGGCCGCCGGCGCGTCCGGGGGCGCCGTCCCGCCGGTACCGCACCCTTCACCGCTACGACCCTTGCGCGTGATCGGCTTCGGCGGCGGTTTCAATCTGCCCATCTGGGCCGGCCTGCGCCAGGGCTTCTTCGTTGCCGAAGGTCTGCACATCGACCTGCACTTCACGCCGAACTCGATGTACCAGATCACCAAACTGCTGGCCGGGCGCTACGACATCGCCATGACTGCGCTGGACAACGTGGTCGCCTACCAAGAGGGGCAGAACGAGGCGCCGATAGGCCCCGAACCCGATCTGTTTGCGTTCTTCGGGTCCGACAACGCCTTCCTGTCGCTGGTGGCGCAGAAGCCCTATCGCCAGGTGAGCGACTTGCGCGGCAAGACGCTGACAGTGGATGCGATGACCACCGGCTTCGCCTTCGTGCTTCGAGAGATCCTGGCGCGCCACGGTGTTGCCGAGAACGAAGTCCGCTTCGAACGGGCCGGCGGTGTAGCGAGCCGCTTCCGCGCAATGAGCGAGAACCCGCAGCATGCCGCGACGATGCAGATGACGCCATTTGAACTGGCCGGCGAATCGCGCGGCATGCACACGCTGCTGCGTGCCGACGATGTGCTGGGTGCCTACGCCGGCATGTGCGGGGTGGCCCGGCGCTCGTGGGCGCAGGCCCACGAGAAGGCTGTCGTGGGCTTCGCGCGCGCTTACCACCGGGCCGTGCAATGGCTGGTGGAGCCGGCGCACCGGCCGTTGGCCGAAGCATTGCTGGTCGCCCACGTCTCCCATCTCGATCCGGCCCTGGCGCCGCGGGCGGCCGGCATCCTGCTGGCCGAGCGCGGTGGCTTCCGGCGCGACCTGTCCATCGATCCCGCAGGCGCACGCATGGTGCTGGAATTGCGAAGCCGCTACGGACAGCCACCGCGTCGGCTCACCGAGGTCTCGCGCTACGTGGACATGCGCTATCGCGATCTGGCGCTGGCGGGTGGCCGGACATGAACGGGCTGCCCTTGCGTGCGCTGCTCGCGGCCGCGGTGATGGCGGCGACCGCAACCGGCGGCGCCCGGGTGGCGGGCGACCTTTTGCGCATCGAGGCGGGCGACTACACCCTGGGCAGCGAGCGTGGCCCGCTGGATGCACGTCCGGCACACCGGGTCCGGCTGGCCGCCTTCGAGATCGATCGCCACGAGGTCACCAATGAGCAATTCGCGGCCTTTCTGAATACGCTGTCGGTTCAGGTACTTGCCGACGCAGCGCCTGGCCGCGCCACGGCGAAGCACCTCGCGGGACCTGCTGCGCATCGCCTGCTGGAAGGGCGAGAGAGCGAAGAGCACGGTGCGCTGTATGCCCTCGACGACGACCAGGCGCGCGTCATGCTGCATGGCGGGCGCTTCGTGGCCGCCCCGGGGTTCGAGCGGCACCCGGTGGCCGAGGCCACGTGGCCGGGCGCGGTGGCCTACTGTGCCTGGCGCGGCATGCGCCTGCCCACCGAAGCCGAGTGGGAGGCTGCTGCGCGTGGCCGCGATGCGCGCACCTATCCCTGGGGCGAACAGGGGCCTTCGGCTGAGCACGCCGTGACGCACCGCCGCAGTGGACAGACCTTGCCGGTGGGCAGCCGGCCAGCAGGGGCCACGCCGCAGGGTGTGCATGACATGGCCGGCAGCCTGCAGGAGTGGACCTCGTCGCTGTACCGACCCTATCCCTACCGCGCCAATGACGGACGCGAGGACCCGAAAGACCCGGGCGAACGGGTTACGCGTGGAGGCGACTACGTGTTCGACGTCGCACCCGAACGGCTGACTGGCTGGTACCGAACCGGTTTCTCGCGCGAGCCCGGGCGCGGTCACCGGCACATCGGTTTTCGCTGTGCGCGTCTGGCAGCCAGCAATTGAGGGGTCCCGCCTCGTCATTCGGTTAGCGGTTCGGGCTTTGCGACCTTGTGAGCGTGGTGTTCGGGCTCGAACGGTCCTCGACCCGATTGACGACCACGCCAGCCGGCGCCCGTCGTGTCTGCGTCTGAGGGCAGCCCATCGCAAGCCGGCCTTCGTGAGATGAGCGAGCCCGCGCCGCATCACCAATTTGCGTCCAAGACTGTGAGTTCAGGCGCCCATGCGATGGACAGCTGACGCTGCGGCGTCGACCTCCGCCGTCTACCTCGAACTTCAGCTTCCTGCACCTTGCGGTCAGTGAGGAAGGCGGGGCGTACAGCAGCAATGGGTCGGCACCGGCCCGTGACGAGCGGGTTTGAGTTGACGCAAAGCTGTCGCAGACGGCGCGTGCCGCAGCAACCCAAGCGTGAATCAAGTACGCCGCACGCATGGAGGCCCGAGACGGCTCGTTCGGATTCGACTTCGAAGGGACGTACGAGGAGGTCGATGTGCCCAATGGGATCACCCTGCGTCTTGATGATGGCCGCCGCGCCCGCACGACTTTTGTCGCCGAAAGTGATGGCACCCGTGTGACCACGACCTTCGATCCCGAGGCAAGCAATCCGGTCGAGATGCAGCGTGCCGGGTGGCAGGCGATCCTCAACAGTTTTGCAGCCTATGCAATGCGATGACCGACCTCTGACTGATCTCGCCGGTCGCATGCCGCGGCCGACGCAGATTGAAACCGCGGCCTTGAAAGCCGCATTCAACCCAAGCTGAAGGAGAGAGAAATGAACTATGGAATCTCTGCAAAACCCGTCCACGGCCGGACGGGATATTTCGTTGATGTGAGCAGACTGACGACCGCGGAGCCGAAGCGATGAAGCAAGCTGATCTGGGCCTTGAGCTGAGTGCCAAG
>JALHMQ010000037.1 GCA_022843955.1 Burkholderiaceae bacterium | reverse complement strand
GCCGCCGGCCGGCGCAGGCGTGCGGGTGGAGACCGGCTACGCGCGTGGGCGCGAGGTCACGCCGCACTACGACCCGCTGCTGGCCAAGGTGATCGTGCATGCCGACACGCGCGCGCAGGCGATCGACCGCCTGCGCGATGCGCTGGCCGACTTTGCCATCGCCGGCGTCAAGCACAACATTCCGGCGTTGCGGGCGATCCTCGATTCGGCCGAGTTCCGCGCGGGCGAGGTCCACACCGGGCTGGCGACCGCGGTCGTTGCCCGCATGCACTAGCGCGGCGCGAGCCGCACCATCAGGTAGAGGGAGAACAGCGTTGGCGAATGTCGAAGTGAAGGCGGAGGTCACCGGATCGGTGTGGAAGATCGTCACCCAGGTCGGGCAGACGCTCGCGCCCGGCGACACGGTGATGATTCTGGAGTCGATGAAGATGGAGATCCCGGTGATCGCCGAAGACGGCGGCCGCCTGCTTGAGCTGCGCGTGACCGAAGGCACGCCGGTGGCCGAAGGTCAGACCGTGGCGGTCGTGGCGGAATGAACGTGCCGGATCCCACCGCCGTGCCGGCGGCTGCCTCTGATTGGCAGCCGGAGATCGACGAGCTGCGCCTGCGGCGCCAGCAGTCGCTTGCGCTCGGCGGCGCCGAGGCGGTGGACAAGCACCATCAGCAGGGCCGCCTGACGATCCGCGAGCGCATCGATGCGCTGGTCGATCGGGCGAGCTTTCAGGAGGTCGGCCGCCTCACCGGCCAGGGCCGCTACGAGAACGGCCAGTTGCGCGCGGTCACGCCGGCGCCGTACGTGATGGGACTGGCGAACGTCGACGGCCGCCCGGTGGCGATCGGCGGCGAAGACTTCACCGTGCGCGGCGGCACCAGCTGGAGCGGCGATCGCAAGAAAGGCGGGCAGGGCGGCTTCGTCGAGGACCTGGCGCACCAGTACCGCATCCCGCTGGTGAACCTGATCGACGGCGCCGGCGGCAGCGTCACCTCGATCACGCGTCGCGGTCACTCGGTGTTTCCGGGGGTGCACGGCTTCGAGCGTTCGGTGCAGCTGCTGGGCGAGGTGCCGGTGGTGTGCGCGGTGATGGGCACCGCGGCCGGCGGGCCGGCGGGACGCGCGATCCTGGCGCACTGGTCGGTGATGGTGAAGGGCACCAGCCAGGTGTTCGCCGCCGGGCCGCCGGTGGTCGAGCGCTCGCTCGGGCAGAAGATCAGCAAGGAGGAACTCGGCGGCCATCACCTGGCGGTCGACGAGGCCGGCACCATCGACAACGTCGCCGCCAACGAGCAGGAGTGTTTCGAGCTGGTGCGGCGCTTCTTGAGCTACATGCCGCGCAACGTGTGGGAACTGCCGCCGGTGGTGGCGACCGACGATCCGGTCGGGCGCGCCGACGAGGAGCTGCTCGGCATCGTGCCGAAGAACCGGCGCAAGCCGTACGACATGCGCCGCATCATCCGCATGGTGGCCGACCGCGGCTCGGTGTTCGAGATCCAGCCGAGCTTCGGCAAGGCGGTGATCACGAGCCTGGCGCGGATGAACGGCAAGGTGGTGGGCTTCGTTGCCAACAACCCGATGATCTACGGTGGCGCGATCGACGTGAAGGCGGCGCGCAAGCAGGCGCACTTCATCGACCTGTGCGACTGCTTTCACATCCCGATCGTGTTCCTGGTGGACGTGCCGGGCTTCATGGTCGGGCGCGATGCCGAGGCCGCCGCCACGCTGCGCGAAGGCATGCGCACGGTGTACGTGAGCCTGCAGGCGAGCGTGCCGATGTTCACCGTGGTGATCCGCAAGTGCTACGGCATGGCCGGCATGGCGGCCACCGACAAGAACGGACTGGATATGAAGATCGCCTGGCCGTCGGCCGAGTGGGGTTCGCTGCCGATCGAGGGCGGGGTGGCCGCGGCGTTCCGGCGCGAGATCGCCGAGGCCCCCGACCCCAAGGCACGCGAGATGCAGATCGAGGACGAACTGCGTGCCGCTGCCTCGCCGTTTCGCACTGCCGAGGCATTCGGCGTGGAAGAGATCATCGATCCGCGCGAGACGCGCGCCTACCTGTGCCGCTTCATCGACGCGGCGCAGGGTCGGCTGGCAACCACGCTTGGCCCGAAGCTGAAGGCAGGCGTGCGGCCATGAGGTGACCCGTTTGTGCCCGGCGGCGCGTACCCCAGGGACGCAGCGCCGGTGAAGTGAAGTGACAGGGATTGAAGGAGCCGCCCCAGAAGCGGCCAACGCACCACTGACAAAGGACGGAGACATGAAGGTTTCAAAGCTGATCGGGTGCCTGCTGGCCACTACGTTCGGCCTGGGCAGCGCCATGGCGCAGACCGAGGTCGACGAGCTGAAGCTGATGTCGCAATTCGGCATCGGCTACATGCAGTTGACTGTGATGAAGCATGAGAAGCTGGTCGAGAAGCACCTCGCCCGCGCTGGCCTTGCAGGCACCAAGGTGACCTGGGCCACGCTGGGCACCGGCTCATCGGCCAATGACGCGCTGCTGTCGGGCGGGCTGCACTTTGCCGCCGGCGGCACTGGCCCGGCGTTCATCCTGTGGGACCGCACGCGCGGCAACGTCGACGTGCGCGGGGTGGCCGCGCTGTCGTCGATGCCCAACCTCCTGGTGACGCGCAACCCCAACGTGAAGACGATCCGCGACTTCACGCCCAAGGACCGCATCGCCATGGCCGGCGCCGGTTCGTCGGTGCAGACCACCTACCTGCAGATGGCGGTGGCCAAGGAGTTCGGTGCGGACAACTTCAAGCAGCTCAACCCGCTGATGGTGAACCTGCCGCACCCCGAAGGGCTGCGCGCCATGCTCTCCGGCGCCGGCGAGGTCACCGCGCAGTTCACCTCGCCGCCGTTCCAGAACATGGCGCTGGAGAACCCGGCCGTGAAGGTGGTGCTCAACTCGTACGACGTGATGGGCGGGCCCAATACGTTCCTGATGGTGTGGGCCGCAAGCAAATTCCGCACAGAGAACCCGAAGAGCTACAAGGCGTTCCTCGATGCGATGCGCGAGGCGACCGAGCTCATCAATGCCGACAAGCGCCGTGCCGCCGAGATGTACGTGAAGGAAGGCAACAACAGGGACAACGTCGACAAGATCCTGGCAATCATGAACGACCCGCAGGTGCGCTTCACGCTGGCGCCCGAGCGCGTGCTGCCCTACGCGCAGTTCATGCATCAGGTCGGCACGCTGAAGAACAGGCCGACGTCCTGGAAGGACATGTTCTTCCCCGACATCCACGACCTGGCCGGCAGTTGAGCCGCATGCCCTTCGATCAGGCTCGACGACAGGGAGGTGCGATGGAACCATCCGAAGCAGGGCCGCTGCTCGCGGTGCGTGACGTCACCCTGCAGTACAAGACGCGCGACCATCTGGTCACGGCCACCTATCGGGTGAGCTTCGACGTATATCGCTCGGACCGCTTCGTGCTGCTGGGGCCGTCCGGCTGCGGCAAGTCCACGCTGCTGAAGGCCGCCGGCGGCTACATCACGCCGGTGGAAGGCGAGATCGCGCTCAAGGGCCACACCGTCACGCGGCCCGGCCCCGACCGCGTGATGGTGTTCCAGGAATTCGACCAGCTGCTGCCGTGGAAGACGGTCAAGCAGAACGTCGTCTTCGCACTGGAGTCCTCCGGCCGCCTGCGCGGCCGCGCGGCCGAGGAGCGGGCGATGGCGTACATCGAGAAGGTCAACCTCACCCGCTTTGCCGGCAGCTATCCGCACATGCTGTCGGGCGGCATGAAGCAGCGGGTGGCGATCGCGCGCGGCATGGCGATGGAACCCGACATCCTGCTGATGGACGAGCCGTTCGCCGCGCTCGATGCGCTCACGCGCCGCAAGATGCAGGACGAGCTGATGCAACTGTGGGAGGACACCCGCTTTACCGTGCTGTTCGTCACCCACTCGATCCCGGAGGCGGTGCGCATCGGCAACCGCATCCTGCTGCTGTCGCCGCACCCGGGCCAGGTCAAGGCTGAACTCAACAGCGACGGGCTCGACAGCGTAGACGCATCCGGCGTGCGCCTGTCGGATCGCATCCACAACATGCTCTTCGCGGGGCAGGACGTCGAAGAGGAGGCGATCGTCCATGGCTAGCCAGCCGATCGATCGACCCGAGTTCGTGCGCGACCAGGTGCAGGAGAGCGACTTCGGCGTGGTGCTGAAGCCGCTCACGCTGTGGGAGAAGATCTGCGACAACGGCCTGATCCGCAAATGCGCCATCTTGCTGGTGCTGGCAGCGATCTGGCAGGCCTATGCGATGTTCCTCAACAACCCGCTGATCCTGCCGACCTTCCTTGCCACGCTGCAGTCGTTCACCGAGCGCATGGCGAGTGGCGAGCTGGTCGGCAAATCGTGGGTCTCGCTCAAGGTGCTGCTGCAGGGCTACGTGATCGGCCTGGTGCTGGCGCTGGTGTTCACCGTGTTCGCGGTCGCATCGCGCCTGGGCAATGATCTGCTGGAGGCGCTCACCGCGATGCTCAATCCGCTGCCGGCGATCGCGCTGCTGCCGCTGGCGCTGATCTGGCTGGGGCTGGGCAGTCCAAGCATCATCTTCGTGCTGGTGCATGCGGTGATGTGGCCGATCGCGCTGAACACGCACTCGGGTTTCCAGAGTGTGTCGAACACGCTGAGAATGGTGGGTCGCAACTACGGCCTGTCGGGGTCCAGCTATGTGCGGCAGATCCTGATCCCGGCGGCATTCCCGAGCATTCTCGCGGGGCTCAAAATCGGCTGGGCCTTCGCGTGGCGCACGCTGATCGCTGCCGAACTCGTGTTCGGCACCAGTTCGGGCTCCGGTGGTCTCGGCTGGTTCATCTACGAGAACAAGAACACGCTGGACATTCCGGCCGTGTTCGCCGGCCTGTTCACGGTGATCCTGATCGGCTTGCTGGTGGAAAGCCTGATCTTCCGCACGCTCGAACAGCGCACGATCCGCAAGTGGGGAATGCAGTCCTGAAACCGTCCGGGGGCGCGCCGCTGGCGTCGCTCTCGGCCGCCCTGCTGCTGGGCGTGTGGATCATCGAGCTGGGCCTGGTGCTGCATCCGCATGCGGCCATCAGCCGCATCGGCACCCTCGGCCTGGCTGCGTTCGTCCTGCTGGCGCTGTTTCGGGCGCGCATGCATATCCGCCTGCTGTTCATCACGGTGGTCGGGGCGTCGCTGCTGATCGCCTGGCGCGCCAACGACTTCCACATTCTGTTCCGGGGCTTCGAGCGGGCGCAGATTTTCGGCGCCTTCCTGCCGTCGGTGCTGCTGCTGCGGGCCACGGTGGAGACCAGTCCGCAACTGGAGAGCCTGCGCCGTGGCGTCACCGCGCTGGACCGCGGCGCGGTGCGCAACTGGACGTTCTACGGCTCGCATGTGTTGGGCGCGATCCTGAACGTCGGCGCGATGGCGATCCTGGCGCCGGTGGTCAGCCGCGATGCCGACGACGCCGAGCGGCGTGCGCTCGCTTCCAGTGCCGCACGCGGCGTCGGCACCGCCGTGATGTGGTCGCCGTTTTTCGTCGCGCTGGCGTTCGTCAGCCAACTGGTGCCGGCGGTGCCGATCTGGCAGCCGATGCTGATCGGCTTCGGCCTGGCGGTGATCGGCTTTGCCCTGTCGTACGTCCTGTTCACGCGCGGCCTGGGTGGGCGCGGCTTTGCAGCCAGCCTGCGCGGCCTGCGACCGCTCGCCACGCCCACCGTGGTGATGGTGGCGGCAGTGCTCGGTGCCTCGTTCGCCTTCAACCTGAGCGGGCTGCAGGCGGTGGCGCTGTCGATCCCGGTGCTGTGCGGCGCTTACCTCTTGCTGCGGGCGCGGGCAGCGGCTGCCGAGACCGCGCGCAAGACACTGGCGAGCTTCGCGCGGTTGGCCGACGAACTGCTGATCGTGGTCGGTGCCACCGTGCTCGGGGTGGCGATGGCCTCGCTGCCGATGGCGCGCGAGATCAGCACCACCGTCACGCCGGGGCTGATCGCCGGCTATCCGCTGCTGCTGGCGCTGGTGGCGGTGCTGGTCGGCCTCGGCCTGCTCGGCCTGCACCCGATGATCGGCGCCAGCATCCTGGTGCCGGTGCTCGCCGTCGGCCCGTTCGGCATCGCACCGCCGGTGCTGGTGTCGGCCACCGTGTTCGCCTGGGCGCTGAGCGCGTCGATCGCGATCTGGACGTTGCCGGTCGCTGCCGCGGCCAGCAGCTTCGGCGTCCCGGTGCAGCAGGTGACCACGCGCCGCACCTACGCCTATGCCGCGCTGTACGCCGTGATCGCGCTCGGCTACCTCGGCGTGGTCAACGCGGTGCTCGCCTGAGCTGCGTGACCGCTCAATCCAGGTTGTCGATCTTCACCGCGTCGATCGCATCGGCCGGCACGAAGCCGAAGATGCGGCCCAGGAAGTACAGCTCCGCATCGAGCGCCCGCGCGATGTTCTGGGCGTTGCGAAAGCCGTGCTGCTCGCCGTCGAACTCGATGTAGGCCACCGGCCGGCCGCGCGCGCGTACCGCGGCGACGATGCGGCGGCTCTGCTCCGGCGGCACCGCCTTGTCCTCGCTGCCCTGGAAGGTGATCAACGCACCATCGAGCGCCTGCAGGTGATGGATCGGGCTGCGCGCGCGGTAGATCGGCAGGCCCTGCGGCAGCGGTGCGATCAGGCGATCGAGATAGCGGCTCTCGAACTTGTGGGTGTCGGCCGCCAGCGACTCGAGGTCGGCGATGCCGAAGTAGTTGATGCCGGCGGCAAAGCGGCGCGTGAACGCGAGCGCGGCGAGCACCGTGTAGCCGCCGGCGCTGCCGCCGCGGATCGCCACGCGTGCGCCATTGACGCGCCCGGTGCCTGCCAGGTGGTCCACGGCGGCGACCGCATCGGCCAGATCCACCACGCCCCACTCGCCCAACAAGCGGTCGCGATAAGCGCGGCCAAAGCCGCTGGAGCCGCCATAGTTGACATTGACCACCGCGAAGCCGCGCGTGGTCCAGTACTGGATCGCCAGGTTCAGCGTGGGCGCGGCATGGCTGGTCGGGCCGCCATGCAGCAGCACGATCAGCGGCGGCGCTTCTTCTGCCGGTCCGCAGAACGCCGGGTTGTGCGGCGGATGAAAGAACGCCTGCGCGCTGCGGCTGACACCGTCGGCGCCGGGTCGCGTGACAAAGCGGATCGACTCGGCGGGCGAGACCAGTGCCGCCGGCAACGGCGAGTCGGCCGCGGCCCGCACGACCCAATGGTCGCCCGTGGCCAGGTCGATGGTGATCAGAGCCGGCGGCGCATCGGCCGCCGCGGCGATCGCAAAGCCGGTGCGCGCGTCGAGCAGGCCGATCGAGCCGAACGACACGAACGGCAGTGGCAGCAGCGTCACCGCGCCGCTCGCCAGATCGATGCGCACCAGGCTGTCGACGGCCTCGCGACACACGCGCGCCAGCGCCTGGCCATCGCCCGTCAACGCATAGGTCGTGATGCCGAGGTTCCACAGCGGTCCGCCGAAGTCGGCGTCGATATCGGTTACACGCTCCACCGCCTGGCCGCGCCAGCGGTACAGGTTCCAGAAGCCGCTGCGGTCCGACAGGAAGTAGAGCGTACCGTCGTCCGCCCACACCGGCTCCAGCACCGACTCGTTGGGCGCATCGGCGCCGCCGGCCACCACGCAGACATCGCGCAGGCCGGTGTCGGTGAGGGTGCCGACATGCATCGTGGTCGCGTCCCACGGCATGCTGGGGTGATGCCAGGCGATGAACGCCAGCCGACCATCCGCACTGGGGCGCGGGTAGGCGACGAAGTCGGCAGCGTCGAACAGCACGTTGCCGGCCGCGTCCTGCGTCGGGTCGAGGGCGACGATGCTGTTGACCGGCTCGCCCGCCGCGCTGTGGTCCTCGCGCACCGCGAACAGCCTGCGGCCGTCGCGGCTCGCCGCGCCATCGGCATAGCGGTAGCCAGGGGGCGTGAACGCGCGTGTTGGCGCACCGGCGCACTGCAGATGTAGACGCTGGTCGACGAAATGACTGAAGACGATGGCGTCGCCGACCGTCGCGTACGGCCGGCCGCCGTACTCATGCACGCGCGTGCGCAGGTTGAACTCGGCCGGCGTGACGTCTGCGGCCGGGTTCGAGCTGCCTGCGCGTACCGCCACCAGCGCGGTGCGGCCCTGGTCGGCCGGGCGCGATTCGGTCCAGTAGAGCTGCCCGAAACGGGCGGTGGCATAGCCGAGGCTGATTGCGGCCGCGGCGACCTGCTGCGCGCTGAGCGGCGAGGTCCAGCTGCCATAGGGGGCGGCGGTGACGGGGGACGGGTTCATCGCGGGGAGCGTACTAAAGGTCCGCCGGCGAACGCGACGTACTGTCCGGACGCAATCCCTCGCCGGTTACGGCCAGTGCAGCCGATCAGTCGGTCAGCGCCGACGCCTGCACCAGCCGCCGCAACGCCTCCGCGGTGGCCTGCACGTCCTGCGGCCGTGCGAACAGGTAGCCCTGACCCAGTTCGCAGCCGATCCTGCGCAGGAAACTCAGCTGTGTCGATGTCTCCACACCCTCGGCGATCACCTGCACCGACAGACTGCGGGCGATGGCCACGATCGCCTGCACCAGCGCGGCATCGCGCGGGTCACCCTCGATATCGCGGATGAACGAGCGGTCGATCTTCAGCGTCGTCACCGGGAAGCGGTTCAGGTACGACAGCGCCGAGTAGCCGGTACCGAAGTCATCGATCGCGATGCCGATGCCACGCGCGCGCAGCGCCCGAAGCATGTCCTCGGTCTGGCTGCGGCTGGCGACCAGCACCCGCTCTGTCAATTCGATCTCCAATTGCTGCGGCTGCAGACCCGCGGCGGCCAGGGCGTCGTCGACCATCGCAAGGAACTCGGGCTGAGCCAGTTGCATCGCCGATACGTTCACGCACAGCCGCATCGGTGCAGTCGCCGCCGCCAGCAGGCGCGGCATGTCCAGGCAGCCCCGGCGTAATACCAGCTCGCCGATTTCGGTGATCATTCCGGTGTCCTCGGCCACCGGAATGAACTCGTCCGGGGGCACCACGCCGAGCGTGGCCGAGTGCCAGCGCACCAGCACCTCGACGCCGAGCGGCACGCCGTCGGCAAGCCGCAGCAGCGGCTGGTAGACGCAGGAGAACTCGTCGCCGGCGAGCGCGTCACGCATCGCGTTTTCGATCGTCAGCCGGCGCGCGGCTTCCGCCTGCAGCGCCGGCGAGAAGAAGCGCCAGTTGCGTCTGCCCTCGCGCTTGGCTTCGTACATCGCGGCATCGGCGCTGCGCAGCATGTCATCGGCCGTCACGCCATCGTCCGGGTGCATCGCAATGCCGGCCGAAGCCGACATGTGCAGCCGATGACCGTCGACCTCGATCGGCTCGTGCAAGCTGCCGAACATCTTCTCGATCACGTGTTCGACATCGCCGACCCGCGCCAGGCTCGGCAGTACCACCAGGAATTCATCGCCCCCGAGACGTGCCACGGTGTCTCCGGTGCGCAGCACGCCGGCCAGCCTGCGCGCGACTTCGACCAGCACCCCGTCGCCGACGCCGTGGCCAAGCGAGTCATTGATCCGCTTGAAGTTGTCGAGGTCGATGAAGACGACGCTCACCCTGCGCTGCTCGCGATCGGCGTTGCCGATCGCCTGGTTGAGCCGGTCCAGCGCGAGAAAGCGGTTGGGCAGGCCGGTCAGCGCGTCATGGTGCGCCTGGCGGATCAGTTCGTCCCGATAGCGCTGCGACAGGGTGATGTCTTCGATTGCCATCGCGAAGTGACGGGTCTGCGCATCGGCGTCGGTCAGGGGCGTCAGTTGCAGTCGGTGCCAGGCCACGCTGCCTGTATCGCGCTGCCGCGGAAACTCGCCGGCCCAGCGCCGCTGGCTGCCCAAAGCAAGATGGATCTCGTGCTTGGCCGAGCCGCCGGTGGCTACCCCGGCGAAGAGCAGATCCAGGACCGGCTCGCCCACCGGGCTGCGGCCGAGGTCGAACATCGCGGCAAACGAGGCGTTCGCATGCCGCACCGTGCCCGTCGCATCGGTGAGCACCACGGCGGTCGGGCTTTGCTCCACCGTGCCTGCCAGCAGCGTGGCGCGTTGCTCGGCCGCTGCACGGCGACGTTCCAGTCGCGCCTGCAGATTGAGCGCGAGCAGCAGCAACGTCAGCAGGCCGAGCAGCGCCACGCCGGCGAAAATGGCCGGCGCCTGCATGATCTGGCGCCAGCTGGCCCACACCGCCGTCATCGGCATCGAGGCCACCACGAGCGCGTCGTAGCCGCGCAGTTCGACCGCGAACGCCATGTCGCGGCTCGGCGCGCTGCTCGCGCTGCTGGGCCGGAGCTGGGCCAGGTGCGTGCTTTCCCGCGGGGCGTCGACCAGGTGGCGCCTCAGGCGCGTCACCACATCAGGCGCGACCGGGTGGGCGTACGCCGCCTGCGGGTCGACGGCATGGTCGGCGTCGCGCAGGAACTGCACGTGGCCGTCGTGGCGCAGCACGCGTACCGATACGTGATCCGGGGGTTCGACCACGTTCCACGACGTCGCTTCGCCTTCGACGGCAATGCCGGCGGTCATGACGAGCGGAACCTGGCCATCGCTGTCGATCACCGCGGCGCGGATCGGAATCACCCAGCGCTTGAGCTGCTTCTGAAAATAGGTGCGTCCGACCACCATCGGGCCGCCGGCGTCGCGTGCCGCCTCGAACGACGCGCGGGTCGCTGGATCGGCGCGCAGGTCTGGCAGCGGCGTGCCGGCGGGGATCGATGCCATCAGCACCAGCTGACCATCGCTGCGCGCCAGGCCGAAGCCGGCCATCGCGCGGTTCTCGCGCAGCACGCTATCGATGAACTGACGGCCACGCTCGGGATCGCGGTCGGCGCCCATCTCCCTCAGGCGCCCCCCGATGACCCGCAGCAGCGTGGCGTGGTGCGAAAACACGGCTTCGGTCGCGTTCTCGAACAGCCGTGTCGCATGGCGCAGGTCGCGCTCGGCCTGCTCGCGCGCCAGGGTCCAGGCATTGCTTGCAAACAGCGCGAAGCCGACCACGAGGATCACGCTCATTGCCGCGAACAGCAGCAGCAACGACTGCGTGGTCGGCGCTGGTGGCGAGCGGTGGCGCGAGTTTTGCGCACCACCCGTAGGTGAGTTGTCCGCGATCGACATGGTCGGCCTGCAGGAGCAGACGCCAGAAATGGGCGCCGTTCACTTCGACTATCGGTGCCGCGCGCAATAGATTGACTTCCGGTGATCGATTTCTCACCAATTTCCGCAAGGTTTCGCGGTTCTGATGAAGGGACTAGGACCAACCCTCGCGCTGCGCCGCGTTCAATGCCGGCCGGCCGCTACTCCTCGCGCAGGCAGTCGTCCAGGATGTCGAGTGCCTGATCCATCTGCGCCAGCGTAGTGATCAGCGGCGGCGTCAGCGTCAGCACATTGCCCATCGTGGTCTTGAACGACAGGCCGCGCGAGAGAGCGCGGTACAGCACGCGCTCGGCGGCGGCGCGCGCCGGCGCCTTGCTGCCGCGCTCTTGCACCAACTCGACGCCGATCAGCAGCCCGCGCCCGCGCACGTCGCCGATGAGCTGGTGGTGCTGCGCCATCTCCTGTAGGCGCGCCAGCGCGTGGGCACCCACGCGCGCGGCGTTGGCCACGAGGTCGTCGCGCTCGATGATGCGCAGCGTGGCCAGCGCGGCGCTGGCCGTCACCGGGTTCTTCTCGTGCGTGTAATGGCCGAGAGCGAAGGCGCCCGCCACGTTCAGCTCCTCGCGCGCCACGCAGGCCGCGATCGGCAGCACGCCGCCGCCGAGTGCCTTGCCCAGCACCACGATGTCGGGCGAGGCAGCGTCGTGCTCGGCCGCGAAGAAGCGGCCGGTCTTGCCCAGCCCGGTGGGGATCTCGTCAAAGATCAGCAGCGTGCCGTGCGCCGTGCAGGCCTCGCGCACCGCCTGCCAGTAGCCGGCCGGCGGAATGAACGGCACCGCGCGCGCCGGCTCGGCGATCACCGCTGCCACGTCGCCCTCGCGTTCGAGCACGTAGTTGACCATCGCGGCGCAGGCGAGGCGGCACTGCGCCAGATCGGGCTGGCCCCGCGCATTCACCTGATGGCCATAGGCGCAGCGGTAGCAGCCGAACGGCGCCACGTGCTCACTGCCCGGCAGGAGTGGCCCCAGTCGGCCCGAGCGGAACAGCGACTCGCCGCCCACGCTGGAGGCGCCGAAGCCGGCACCGTGAAACGAATCCCAGAAGCTCAACGTCTTGAAGCGGCCGGTCGCCGCGCGCGCCAGCTTGATCGCCACTTCGAGCGCATCACTGCCGCCGGTGGTGAACAGCACGCGGCCGGCGCGTCCGGTGAGCGCGTGGAAGCGCAGGTTCAGCGCCTCGGCCAGTTCGACCGCGCGTTCGCTCGCAAAGCGGCGCGGCGCGAACGACAGTTCATCGAGCTGTGCCTTGATTGCGGCGATCACTTCCGGATGGCCGTGGCCCAGGTGATGAACGTTGTTGCCGTGGAAGTCCAGGTAGCGATGGCCGGTCATGTCCTCGATGTACAGGCCTTCGGCCTTGACCACCGGCGCCAGGCATGGCGTGGACACCGACTGGTGCAGGAACGCCGCGCTGTCGCGTGCCAGCAGCTCGCGGCTGGCCGGGTCCAGATGCTCGCGCTGCCAGGCGGCGCGCAGCGGCGTGCTGTTGATGTCGCCTTCGCTTTGCGACGGTTCGACCGCGGCGGCGTGGGAGTGCGGGGGCATGGTGACGTTCCAGGGGCGCGGGGCGCTGGGGCAGCAAGGTCGGCGTGGCCGGCCAAGACGCGACGAATGCCGCGGTGGCCGGGCTGCGGATTATGCGTCCATCGGTAGCGTGACCGAGTGGCGCCGACGCATTCGAACCGACCCAGTGGCACCGACCCAGCGGCGTTGGTTCGTCGGCGTTGACTCAGTGGCGTTGGCTCAGCGTTGACTCGTGGCGATGACTCGGCGGCGTTGACGCCGTGGCGTCGATCAATGTCGTCGATGCCGACAGGCTTCGATGACCGACGCCCATGCCGGCGCGGCTTCGACGGCGCCGGATCACGCGCCTTCAGGCGACCGCGGACTGCGTGCCGGAGGGCTTGCGTACCAGGCTGCCGTCGTCGCGCACCCACTGCTCGAAGGCGGCGCGCCGCATCGGGCGGGCGATCAGGTAGCCCTGCGCGATGTCGCAGTCGATCGCGCGCAGGCGATCGAGGGTGGCATCGTCCTCCACGCCCTCGGCCACCACCTTCAGGCCGAGGCTGTGCGCCAGCTGCGTCATCGAGCGCACGATGCTCTCGTCCTTGGCGCTGGTGGCGATGTCCTTGACGAAGCTGCGGTCGATCTTCAGTTCGTGCACCGGCAGCCGCTTGAGATACGACATCGACGAGAAGCCGGTGCCGAAGTCGTCGATCGCGATCGACACGCCGAGCGCGTGCAGGTCGTGCAGCACCGCGAGCGCATGCTCCGGATCCTCCATCACGCCGCTCTCGGTGATCTCCAGGCAGATCAGGTGCGGCGGCACCGCGTGCTGCCGCAACAGGTCGCCCACGCGGCGCGGCAGGTCGTCCTTGCCCTCACGGTCACGTGCCGTCAGATCGCCTGCCGAAATGTTGACCGCGATCTGCATCGGCATGCCGGCCGCGGCCCAGGCGCCGCACTGGCGCACGGTGACGGCGAGCATCCAGCGCGTAAGCACGCGGATATAGCCGGTCTGCTCGGCGTACGGCAGGAACTCGCCCGGTGCCAGCAGGCCGCGCGTGGGGTGGCGCCAGCGCACCAGCGCCTCGGCACCGGTCACGCGGTTGGTCGCGATGTCGATCTTCGGCTGGTAGAACGCGCGCAGCTGGCTTTCCTCGACCGCCCGCCGCAGCTCGCCCAGCAGCGACAAGTGTTCGCGGCGCACCACCTCGTGACGGAGGTCGTACAGCGCGTAGGACGCATGGTTGCGCTTGGCCGCGTACATCGCGATGTCGGCGCAACGCAGCAGGGTGTCGATGTCGCTGCCGTGGTCGGGGAAGGCAGCGATGCCGATGCTGGCGCCGGTGTCGATCAACTGGCCGCCGTATTCGATCGAGCCGCCCAGCGCCTGGTTCACCGCGCGCGCCACCGCGCGTGCGGTTTCCAGGTCGGCGCCGGGCAGGGTGATGGCGAACTCGTCGCCGCCAAAGCGCGCGATGGTGTCGGCTGGTCGCACCGCGGTACGAATGCGTGCCGCGACCAGGCGCAGCACCTCGTCGCCGGCGGCATGGCCGAGCGTGTCGTTGATCTGTTTGAAGCGGTTCAGGTCGAGCAGCATCACCGCCAGCGACGACTTCTCGGCGCGCGCCTCGCGCAGGGCGCCTTCGGCGCGTTCGATCAGGCGGGCGCGGTTGGGCAGGCCGGTGAGTGCGTCCTCGTACGCCAGCCGCACCACCTGGTCTTCACGCGCGGCAAAGCTGGCGCGCATCCGGTTGAGGCTGGCGGCCAGCTCGGCCAGTTCGCGCGGGCGAGCCAGCACGATCGATTGACGATAGTCGCCGTCGCACATGCGCAGCGCCCCTTCGCTCACCTTGCGCAGCGGCCGGAGCACGGTGGCAGCCAGCAGGCAGCCGGCCGCCAGCGCAAGCAGCAGGCTCGCCAGGCCGAGCCCGAGCAGCAGGCTGCCGAGGCGCTCGAACGCCGGCAGCACCGCCGACACCGGCTGGTGCGCCACCACCACCAGGCGTCGATCGCCCAGGGTGGCCAATGTCTCCACGCGGTAGGCGAAGTCGCGCCCATCGACCGCCGCGATGCCCGAGCTGCCCGGCGCCGCGACGGCGCCCGCGAGCGCCTGTGCGAAGCGCACCGGATCGGGTTGCGTGACCGAGGTGCCGAGCGGTGCAGCGCCGCCCTCACCGCCAATCACTAGCAGCGTGGTGCCGACCGACGTCACCCGTTGCAGGTGCTGCGCCAGCACGTCATCGATCGTGGTGGCCAGCAGCAGGTGCGAATCGGTGCCGGTGATGGATGCGACCGCCACCACGAACGCGCCGTGTTCGTTGAGCACGATGTCGTGCGCCGGCTCGCCGGCGCGCACGCGCGCCAGCAGCGCGGCGGTGGCAAGCGCGGCGACGTCGTCCGGCTGCATGTTGCCGCCGGGCGCCGGCACGCTGGCGCGTAGCGAGGTGCGTTCGAGAAGCTGCAGTCGTTGCGATGGTCCGAGGCTGGCGCGTTGCGCCAGCTTGCGCAGGTCCTGATGCGGGTCCGCGCCGGGCGCACGCAGAGCCGGGTGCTCCGCCAGCAGCGCCACGATCTGCGCCAGGTGCTGGCGTTGCGCCTGCATCGACTGGGTGAGCGCGTTGCTGCTGGCCACCAGTTCGGCACGCGCGCGGTCGTAGGCGTTGCCGCGGTTGGCGTTCCAGATCGTCAGCAGTGCGACGCCCTGCAGCAGCGCGACCAGCAGCACCACCGCCAGCACGATGCGCAGGCCGAGGCCACTGAGCTTCAGCATGTGCAGCGCCGGCGCGTCAGGCGCGAGGCAAAGCAGACAGCGAGGTGTGACGGCATGGGCAATGCGATCGGGCAGGATCGAACGCGGGCAGATGCGAGGTCGCAGTCGCAGCGCGCCTGCACCGCGGCACGCTGCTCGATGCCTTGGAAATCTAGCGACGCCGCGCGCCGGGCATCCCCTGGATTCCGGTGCTTGGTCCTGCCAATTCAGATTGCCTTGCAGCGAGCCGCGCGCGGCCGGCGCACCACTTCAGGGCTCGACCGCCAGCGCGCGCAGCATGCGCGACGAGATCGCCCGTGCGTCGCCAGGGAAGCTTGCCCACGCCTGCGCCGCCGCCCGGCTCGCCGCGACGGCGTTGCGCAGGTTGAAGTAGTCGTGGCGCAGGTCGCGCTTGGGTTGCAGTTCGTCCCAGGCGACCGGCATCGCCACCGGCGCGCCGGGTCGCGCGCGCAGCGAGTAGCTGGCGATTGCGGTGGCGCCTTCGGCGTTGCGCAGGTAATCGATGAAGATGCGCCCATGCCGCTGGTCCTTCGCCATGTTGCTGGTGAAGCGCGCCGGGGCCACGCCCGCCAGCCGGCGCGCGATCGCCTGCGCGAACGGCTTGACGGTCGACCACGCGCGCGTGGGCTTGAGCGGCGACACCACATGCAGTCCCTTGCCGCCGGTGGTGCGCACATAGGCGGCCAGCCCCAGTTCCTGCAGCAGCGTGCGGGTGAGCCAGGCGGCTTCCAGCAGCGTCGGCCAGCCGATCGACTCGTCCGGATCCAGATCGATGATCAGGCGGTCGGGCCGGTCCAGGTGCGGGGCCGATGCACCCCACGGGTGCAGCTCGATCGCGCCGTGTTGCGCCAGCGACACGATGCCTTCGGCCTGCGCCACCGCGATGTACTGCGCCGGCCCCTTCTTTTCCTGCACGGTGATGTGGCGCAGGCCGGGCGGCAGGCGGGTGGCGATGTGCTTCTGGAAGAAGCACGTGCCTTGCGTGCCCTGCGGACAGCGCAACAGCGACAGCGGGCGATCCAGCAGTTCGGGCAGCAGCAGCGGCGCAATGGCGGCGTAGTAGCGCGCGACGTCGAGCTTGGTGAGGCCGGCGTCCGGATAGATCACCCGCTCGGGATGGCTGATGCGGCCGAGGTCGGCGGTGGCCTCGGCCGAAGGCGGCATTGGCGCGCTGCGGTCGCGGCGGTGACCGGCGTGGCGCGGCGCGCGGTCGGGTGGGGCCGCGTCGCCGCCGGCTGATGTGTTCTCGCGCACGATCGTGTCCTCGCGCACGATCGCGCGGGCCGGCTTGTCGTCGCGCAACCCCTGGAACGATGCCTGCCGCAGCAGGCCCTCGTCGGTCCACTCGGCAAACTCCACCTGCGCCACGCACTGCGGCTCGACCCAGTGCGCGCGCTGGCCGCGCGGCATGCGCGGCGGCGGCTCGAACGGGCTGGCGCTGCGGGCCAGCGGCGTCAGCGTCGCGTGCAGCCGACGCAACGTGGCCTCGGTGAAGCCGGTGCCCACGCGGCCGGCGTAGCGCAGGCGGCCGTTCTCGTGCACGCCCACCAGCAGGGCGCCGAGCAGTTCGCGGCTGCCAGCCGGATCGGTCCAGCCGCCGATCACGAACTCCTGGGTCGGGCGGCACTTGAGCTTGATCCAGAGCGCGCTGCGGCCGCTGACATGGCGCCCATCGAGCCGCTTGCCGATCAGCCCTTCGAGCTGCATCCGGCACGCCGCTTCCCACGCGGTGGCGCCGTCGGCATCGAGCTGGCCCGACAGCGCGAGCGGCGGGCGCAGGGCCAGCTCGCGCAGTCGCTCGGCGCGCACCGCCAGCGGCTGCGGGCGCAGGTCCTCGCCGTTGAGCCACAGCAGATCGAAGAGTTGGTAGTCGATGCGGCCGGGCGCGCCGTCGAGCGCGTTCTGCAGGGCCTGGAAGCTGGAGCGGCCGTCGGCACCTGCCACCGTGATCTCGCCGTCGAGCCAGGCCTCGTGCAGATCGAGCTTGCGCAACGCCGCCGCGATGGTCGGCAGGCGCGCGGTCCAGTCCTGCGCGTTGCGACTGAAAATGCGCACGTCACCGCGCGCGATGCGCGCGAGCATCCGATAGCCGTCGAACTTCACCTCGTAGACCCAGCCGGCCTCGCGCGGCGGCTGCGTGCGTTGCGTGGCCAGCTGCGGCGCGATGAACTCGGGCAGGGCGGGCGCGCGGGCCACCTGCGCGCGCCGTCCTGGCGCCGTGGCTGCCTTGGCCGCCGGCGCGGCAGCGCTGAGCGTGTTGCCGGGCTTCTTGCTCGGCTTGATGTCGAGCTTCTCGCTGCGCTTGGTGTCGGGCGTGTCGCTGCGCCTTGTGTCGGGCTCGTCGCTGTGCCTTGTGTCGGGCTCGTCGCTGCGCCTTGTGTCGGGCTCGTCGCTGCGCCTGTTGCCGGGCTCGTCGCTGCGCTTGGTGTCGAGCTTCTTGCTGCGCTTGGTGTCGAGCGTGTCGCTGCGCCTGTTGCCGGGTTCGTCGCTGCGCCCGTCGCTGCGCTCGTCGCTGCGCTCGTCGCTGCGCTTGACGCTCGAATGAACGCTCAGATGAACGCTCGATTCGACGCGACGCTTCACGCTTTCCGGGCGCGTGCGCACGATGCCGTCGTCGTCGTCGGCGCGCGCGAACGCATCGGGCAGCTTGCGCAGCAGCCAGTTGACCGCGCCGGTGCGGTCCGTGGGTCGCGGCGCCAGTCGCACCAACACCCACTCGCCGGCAAGCTTGTCGCCGCGCAGTTCGAAGTGCAGCTTGCCCTGCACCAGCCCGTCGGCGGGATCGTGCAGCGGCAGCCAGCTGCCGTGGTCCCACAGCAGCACCTCGCCGGCGCCGTACTCGCCGGCCGGAATGGTGCCCTCGAAGCTGCCGTAGTCGAACGGATGGTCTTCGGTCTGCACAGCCAGCCGCTTTTGCGCCGGATCCAGGCTGGGCCCCTTGGGCACCGCCCAGCTCTTGAGCACGCCGTCGACCTCCAGGCGGAAGTCGTAATGCAGGCGGCGCGCGTCATGGCGCTGGATGAAGTACGCCAGCGTGGCGCGCGCGGCAGGCGTCCGTGGCGGTGGCTCGGGCGTGCGCTCGAAGTCGCGCCGCGCGCGATAGGCGGCGAGCGGATCGCCGCCGTTGCGGGCGGACGGGTGATCGGTGGCGGCGGTGTCGACGCGGGCAGCGGCGGCGCCGGCCGGCCGCCCGGTACGCGCGGTGCGCGCCGTCAGCGATGTCTTGCGCATGCGGCGCAGCACTCGCCCAGCGGAGTCAACGAGCGCCGCACGACCGCCCCCGCGGTGAGCCGGATGGCTGACTTACTTGTCGCGCTTGGTGGCGCTGTTGTCGGGGCCGGCGAGATCGATGTCGTGGGTGGCGGTGAGCTTGCCGCCGGGGTTGGCCGGTGACCGCACGGAGGGGCTGTCATCGTTCCCCGCGCCATGGCCGCCTTCGCGCGGGTTGCGCGCCCTGGGCCGGGCGGCGCGTTGGTTCGACTGCGGGCTCGCGTCGTTTTTCGCGTCGGCATTCGACGGGGCATCCTTCAGCACGGAGTCCTTCAGCGGCGCACCGCCCTGCGCGCGGCTCAACTTGTCCTGTTCGCCCGCGGTGGGCGAGTACTTGGACTGACCCTGGGCCTCGCCCGGCCGCACGCGCGACGATTCGTCCCGCGTGTCATCTGCCTGCGCGTGCTCGCGCTTCGGTGGATTCGACTTGCCGGGCTCGAGCTGGCCGATCGAGCCGGTCAGACCGCCCTGCGCACCGCCGCGCGTGGGCTGCGTGGCGCGGCGCTTGGACGGGCCTTGCGCTGGCGCGTCTGCGCTCGAAGGGCCGGCGGTCGACTGATCTTGCGACTGAACTTGCGACCGATCGTGCGACCGATTGGTTGACTGTGCCGGCGACTGCGCCTTGGCCCGCTCGCCGCGCTCGTCGGCACCGCCGAGCGACGAGTGGGTGCCGTACATCGAATCGGTGGACGACGTGTGACCGGCGCGGTGGCCGGTGTCCATGGTGTCGTCCACCGGTTCACCCTGTGACTGGCCGCCGTCGCGGGGCGTGTTGGTGCTGCTGGTTCCTTGCGCGGGGTTCTGGTGCTGCTGCTTGGGCATCTCGGCTCTCCTTGCGGCGAACGCGGCAGGTGCCGCCGGGCGGATAGCCCGGCGCGCCAGCGCGCGCGGGGTGACCATGAGCGGCCCTCCCGGGGTGCCCGGCAGCAACGGCGGTGCCCGCTGACCGCATGCGCGGGCACGGTATCTGCCCGTGCGACAGGTTGGTCTGTCAGGCTTGCGGGGCCTGCCGCAAGCCTTGCACGCGTGCGATCGACGTGCGAGGTACTGCGATCCTGCGAGTGCCCAACCCGACTCCCCAACCCGACTCCCCAACCCGACTCCCCAACCCGACTCCGATGCCGGCCAGAACCGAGCCGCGAACCCACGCGGACTAGACGTGCGCAGGGGCGCCTTGGGTGCCGTAGCGCGCCGCGCTGTCGCTGCGTGCCGTGGCGGCTGCATGCTCGTTGCGCTGCGGGCGCGGCCGCGCGCACAGCGGCATGCACTCGGCCACGATGTCGACATACTGGTGCAGCGCCTGCTCGAACTGCGGCAGCAGCAGCGCCGACAGCGCGTTCGGCAGGCCGATGTCGATCAGGTCGCGGTAGCTCGCGAGCACGTAACCCTCACAGGTCTCGTACACGCGCAGCACGTCGGCCTCGCTGGCATCCGCGGGCAGGCCCTGCCACTCGGCAGGTTGCGCCGATGCGCGTGTCCGCGCCGGCGCCAGGAACGCTTGCAACCCGCCGGCCATCTGGCGGCAATGCAGGCTGCGCGCGGCCAGGGCGGCGCGCAACGGTGCGATGTTGCTGCGCTCGGCACAGGTACTGAAGGTACGTGCCGCGCGCCGGCAGGTGTGGAACAAATTCAACAGTGCTTCTTCGACGTTGGTGGCGACCATCAGCATCCCTCGTTGGCTGAGCGCGGCGGCGGGCAGGACACGTGCCCATCCAGCCCCACCCGCTCACGCCCGACCGCGCCCAACCGCGCCTCGCGCCCTGCTGCAATGCGCCAGATGTAGTGCGGCCCACGCCCTGCGCGGCAGGCCCCGGCGCGGCGCGCACGGGTCATTTGCCACCTCCGGCGTTCGACGCGCCTGGGCACCTTGTTTGCCGACTCATGGGCTCAGGTTGACCACCCAGGAGGGACAAATGAAAGACAGCATCCACAACCCGGCCGCCGGCAGCACCGTCGGCAGCGGTCTCGGCAATGAAGGCGGCACCGCCACCGTGGCCGGCAGCACCACCGGCGTGAACACCGGCTCGACCGTGCAGCCCGGCACGCGCAGCGGCGCGGCCACCGGCTACGGCAGCCAGGGTCCGCTGGAAGGCCAGCGGGAAGGCCAGCGCTCCGGCGCCAAGGGCGCGCAGATCGTCGGCGACACCAGCTCCGACACGGGAGGGCCCGGGCCGAATCTGATGACAGCCGACACGCTGATCGGCAACTCGGTGATGAACCACCAGGGCGAAACGTTGGG
Organism: Burkholderiaceae bacterium; assembly: GCA_022843955.1. Taxonomy (GTDB): domain Bacteria; phylum Pseudomonadota; class Gammaproteobacteria; order Burkholderiales; family Burkholderiaceae_F; genus JALHMQ01. The sequence goes on along the minus strand of JALHMQ010000037.1, from coordinate 14,990 downwards.
CGAGGTCGAGGACATCATGCTCGACGTGCCGCGTGGTCGCATTGCCTACGCGGTGATGTCGGCGGGTGGCTTCCTCGGCATCGGCGAGAAGCTGTTCGCGCTGCCCTGGAGCGCCTTGGCACTGGATACCGAGCGCAAGTGCTTCCTGCTCGATGCCGACCAGGAGCGCATCAAGAATGCGCCCGGCTTCGACAAGGACCACTGGCCGAGCCAGGCCGACAACACCTGGCAGGACGAGATCAACAGCTACTACCACACCCGGCCGTACTGGGACGACTCCTCCGCGCTCTAGCGTCGCAGCACGCGATCACCCGTCTGGCGCTAAGAGCGCACGATTGACAGCACTGCCCCCGCTGCGTGCGCGCTGCGGGGGCAGTGCGCCACGCTCGACCGATCGTTCCTAGGCACATACACGTGCATGCGCATGCGTAGTGAACGCGCCTGGCGGTGATGACCGCGTGACGGAACGCAACGCGCCGGTACGCTTTTCCGCCGCTCCCAAGCGCTTCGGCTTACGCTGACCGCTTCAGAGGGGAGCTGGCCACCATGCCATCCATTCCACCAACGCCGCCTGCGCGTTGCGGTACCGGCGTCAGCGGGCTCGACGATCTGCTGCACGGCGGCCTGATCCGCGATCGGCTGTACCTCGTCGACGGCAATCCGGGCGCCGGCAAGACGACGCTGGCGCTGCAGTTCCTGCTCGAAGGCGTGCAGCGCGACGAACGCTGCCTGTACGTGACGCTGTCCGAGACTCGCGACGAACTGGCCGCCGGCGCGGCCTCGCATGGCTGGTCGCTCGACGGCGTCGAGATGGTGGAACTGCTGCACGACGAGGCCGAACTCGACAGCGACAACCACCTGACGATGTATCACCCGTCGGAGGTGGAAATGACCGATACCACCGCCAAGGTGCTCGACGCGGTGCGTCGGGTGAGCCCGGATCGCGTGGTGTTCGATTCGCTGTCCGAAATGCGCCTGCTGGCGCAGAACTCGCTGCGCTACCGGCGCCAGATCCTGGCGCTCAAGCAGTTCTTCAGCGGCCGCCACTGCACAGTGCTGATGCTCGACGATCGCACCGCCGAGGGGCCTGACATGCAGTTGCACAGCATCGCCCACGGCGTCATCTCGCTCGATCATCACGCGCCCGCCTATGGACGCATGCAGCGGCAAATGCAGGTGATCAAGCTGCGCGGCAGCGACTTTCGCAGCGGCCTGCACGACTTCACGATCATTCAGGGTGGCCTGGTGGTGTACCCGCGCCTGGCACCCACCGTGGACGACATCCGGTTCACGCCGCAGGCGTTTGTAAGCGGCCTGGCGCCGCTCGACGAATTGATGGGCGGCGGCATCGACGGCGGCACCAGCACGCTCGTGCTCGGGCCACCCGGGACAGGCAAGTCGACCGTGGCGCTGCAGTACGCGGCCGCGGCCATGCGGCGCGGCGACCACGCGGCGATCTTCACCTTCGACGAGTCGCGCGAAACGCTGCTGGCGCGCCTGTCCGGGATCGGCATGCGGGTGGAGGAAGGCAGCGGCCCCGGTCAGTTGCAGATCCGCCGCATCAATCCGGCCGAGGTATCGCCCGGCGAGTTTGCCCATTTGGTGCGCCAGTCGGTCGACCGCGACGGCGCACGCGTGGTGATCATCGACAGCCTGAATGGCTACCTGAACGCGATGCCCGAGGGCAAGTTCCTCATCACCCAGATGCACGAGCTGCTCGCCTACCTGGGTGGCCGTGGCGTGGTGACCTTCATCGTAGTGGCGCAAAGCGGCATGCTGGGCCAGAACATGGTGGCGCCGGTGGACACGACCTACCTCGCGGACACCGTGGTACTGATCCGCTACTTCGAGCACGCGGGCCTGGTGAAGAAGGCGATCTCGGTGCTCAAGCGCCGCACCGGTGCGCATGAATCGTCGATCCGCCAGATCTGGTTCGCGCGCGACGGCATCCACCTGAGCGAGCCTCTCGGCCAACTGCGCGGCGTGCTGACTGGCGTGCCGCTGGAGCGCGAGGTCGAGCCTGACGGGGGCGTCGAGCAGTGACCGAGTTCTTGAACGACGAGCGGGTGCTGCTGCTCGCGCCGACGCGGCGCGACGCGCAGGTCACCTGCGGCCTGCTGAGCCGGCATGGTGTCGACTGCCTGCCCTGTCCCAGTTTGCGTGCGCTGATCGATGCGCTGGCGGCGGGCGTCGGCACCATCATCCTCACCGATGCTGCGCTGGCGGCGCCCGCAGTCAATCAGCTGGCGGATGCGCTTGGGCTGCAGCCGCCGTGGTCGGACGTGCCCGTGCTCGTGTTGGGTGACGGTCGAACGCGCACCATTGCCGCCACCGTGGCGCTCAACGGCTTCACCAACGTCACGCTGCTCGACCGGCCCACCTCCTCCCAGTCGCTCGTCAGTGCGCTGCTCGCCGCGTTGCGCGCGCGGCGGCGGCAGTACCAGACGCGCGACCAGCTGGACGCGCTGCATCAGGCGCAGCTGGAACTGCAGCAGGCCGACCTGCGCAAGAACGAGTTCATCGCGACGCTGGCGCATGAGCTGCGCAACCCGCTGGCGCCGATCCGCACCGGCTTGCACGTGCTGGCGAAGGTGCCCGGCGATGGCGCCGAGGCGTTCAAGATGCGGCAGATGATGGAGCGCCAGGTGGTGCTGCTGGTGCGCATGATCGACGACCTGCTCGACGTGGCGCGCATCACCAGCGGCAAGCTGGGACTGCAGCGGGCGAAAATGGACCTGCGCAGCGCGGTGGAGATGGCGATCGAGGCCTGCCAGCCGCTGCTTGACAGCGCCTCGCACCAGCTGCTCACCCGGCTGCCGGCCACGCCGCTGTGGGTCGACGCCGACATGACACGGCTGGCGCAGGCGATCGGCAACCTGCTCAACAACGCCGCCAAGTACACGCCGGACGGCGGCCGCATCGAGCTGGACATGGAAGAAGAGGCGGGCGAGGCCGTGGTGCGCGTGCGCGACAACGGTGCCGGCATTTCCGCTGACATGCTGCCTGACGTGTTCACGATGTTCACCCAGGACCGCCAGACGCTGGTCCGCTCGCAGGGCGGCCTCGGCATCGGCCTGTCGCTGGTGCATCGCCTGCTCGAGCTGCATGGCGGATCGGTCAGTGCGCACAGCGAGGGACCGGGCCGCGGCAGCTCCTTCACGCTGCGCCTGCCGGCACTTGCCGCCGAGGCGGTGGCATCCGAGGCGCCAATCGATCCGCCGCCGGCAACACCGGCGGCCGACGCCGCACCGTCATTGCGCGTGCTCGTGGTCGACGACAACGAGGATGCCGCCGATGCCCTGGTGATGTTGCTGCAGGCCTCCGGGCATCTGACGTGCACCGCCTATGACGGCATCACCGCGCTGCGCGAGGCCGCGGCGTTTCATCCCGACGTGGTGGTGTGCGACATCGGCCTGCCCGGCCTCGACGGCCACCAGGTCGCCACGCGCCTGCGCGCTGACCCCAACCTGGCTGGTGCCCTGCTGATCGCGGCCACCGGCTGGGGCAGTCCGGAGGACCGGCGCAAGGCGCTCGCCGCCGGCTTCGACCTGCATCTGACCAAGCCGGTCGATGCGTTTGCGCTGCTCAAGACGCTGATCGAGCGGTTCGAGGTCAGCGGCCAGGCTGCCCATTGAGGTTGGCATCGCGCACCGGCAGCGGGCGTGTCAGCAATGCATGGATGCTCGCCATCTCGGCCGGCTTGGCCAGGTGCGCGTCGAAACCTTCTTCGCGTGCGCGCTGGCGATCATCCTCGGTGCCGTAGCCGGTCAGCGCCACCAGCAAGGCGTCGCGGCTGGTCGGATGGGCGCGCAGCGCATGCGCCACGGCGTAGCCGTCCATCTCGGGCAGGCCGATGTCGAGGAACACCACCTCGGGCCGAAACTGCGTCGCGGCGGCAATCGCCGCGCGCGCGCTGGTTTCGACCCGCACCGTGTGGCCCTGCAGGCGCAGCAACATCCCCAGGGTCTCGGCGGCATCGGCGTTGTCGTCGACCACCAGCACGCGCCGCTCAGGCACGAGCGCGCCGGCGGTTGCGGGCAGCATCGCCTGATCGATCGGCGCCACCGGCAGCCGCAGCGTGAAGCAGCTGCCGCCGCCGACCCCGGGGCTGGTCGCGCGCACGCTGCCGCCGTGCAGCTCGACCAGGCTGCGCACCAGCGCCAGGCCGATGCCCAGGCCACCCTGCGCGCGGTCGATGGTGCGCTCGTCCTGCACGAAAAGCTCGAACACGTGCTCCAGTGTCTGCGGCGTGATGCCGCTGCCGTCATCGGTCACCGCTAGCACCAGCGTGTCGTCCTCCTGGCGCCAGCGCAGGCCGATGTGGCCGCCGGGCGGCGTGTACTTGACGGCGTTGTTGAGCAGGTTGCCGATGATCTGCGCGAGCCGGGTCGGATCGGCCTGCAGCCGCACCGGCGTGGGCGACGGATCGAGCGCGAGCACCTGTTGCTTGGACTCGAGCAGCGGCCGCACCGATTCGAGCGCAGCCTGCACCACCGCGTCGACCTCGACAGCGCTCAGACGCAACGTGATCTTGCCGGTGGTGAGGCGGCTGACATCGAGCAGGTCATCGACCATGCGCGCCAGGTGGTGCGTCTGGCGGCTGATGATGGCCGACATCATTGCCACGGTCTGCGCGTCAGCGCCGCGCCGCAGGATCTCCACCGCATTGCGGATCGGCGCGAGCGGATTACGCAACTCGTGCGCCAGCATGGCGAGGAACTCGTCCTTGCTGCGTGCCAGTTCCCGGTTGATGCGTTCGATCTCGTCGGTCTGCGCCAGCACCACGTCGACCACCGCGCTGCGCAGCGCGCGCGCATGGTCGCGCTCGCAGTCGAGCCACGGCCGGCTGCGGCCACGCACCTGCTCGCGCCACAGCGCAAACGAGTAGCGCGGCGACAGGATCACGCTGCCATCGGCGGCAACCTCGCGCTCGGCCGGGTGGGCCGGATCGCCGGCCCAGGCGACATCGCGCACCTGCTCGCGGCGGAACCAGGCGATGAAATCGGGCCGCGTCTGCGAGATGCGCACCGCCAGCAGGCCGGCGGCCAGCGCGGCATGGCCCGCCAGCGGCGCGTAGTGTTCGCCCAGCGAATCGGTCGAGAAGAGGTCGGGCCCGCCATGGTGCGTGGCGAGCCAGTCGAACAGCGGTGCCAGCAGCGCCGGATGCGGCACCTCGCCGGCGCTGTGCAGCTCGCCGCGGAACGACACGGCGCAGCCGTCGGCGGCAAACGCGTCGAGCAGGTTGGGGGATGCCCCGGCACAGCGTCAGCGCCAGGCGGCCGGTCGGTGCCAGGCTGCGCGTGAGCGCCTCGCGCGCGTGCGCCAGTTCGGCGCGGTATTCGGCCACCTCCAGATCGGCCTTGGCACCGATCAGCAAGGACAGCGAGCGGGCGAGCAGCGCGCAGGCGCCGCGCAGGTCGTGCGGCACGTACCGCGCACCGCCATGGTGATGGCACGAGATCAGTCCCCACAGCTCGCCGTTCTTGAGCAGCGTGGTGACTACCGACGCCCGCACCCCCATGTTGTGCAGGTAGCGGCGGTACATCAGCGAGACGCTGCGCAGCGTGGCGTAGGTGAGGTCGTTGGGCTGCGCCTGGCCCGGCGGGTTGGCCGGCTCGATCGGCACCGGCTCGTAGTCGACGTCGGGCAGGTAGCGCAGCCACAGCAGCTTGAACAGGCGGCGCGCCGGCAGCGGGATGTCGAGCGCCGGATAGTGCAGGCCGAGCAGCGGCGCCAGGTCGTCTGCGCGCGCTTCGGCCACCACGGCGCCGCTGCCGTCGGCAGCGAAGCGGTAGGCCATCACGCGATCGAAGCCGGTCAGCGCGCGCATGTGGGTGACGGTGGCCTCCAGCAGCTGTTGTACCGAGGCGGCACCTTCCAGCGTGGCGACGAAGGCATTCATGTCGGCGTGCAGCAGGCGCGCATCGGGCGCCGGCGCGGTGGGGTCGACCGCCTCGAACTCCAGCAGCAGCAGACCGTCGATGCGATGGCCGATCACGTCATACGCGCTGTCGGTCGACCGCGGGGATGCGGGCAGTCGATAAAGCAGCAGCGGCTCGCCCGGCCCCATGGACAGGCGGTGCAGTTGCGCACGCAATGCCTGCACCGCATCGCAGCCGATGACCTCGTCCAGCGGGCGGCCGAGCAGGGTGTCCGCCTGCGGCGCAAGCACGCTGGCATTGGCACTGCACTGGACGATGCACAGGTCAGGCTCGCGCAACGCGAGCAACAGACCGTGCGGCTGGATTGCCGCGCTGAACTGGATCTGCTCGCGGTCGCAGTTGGTCAGCTCATCTGCGCTTGTTGCCTGCAGTTGCACCACCGAGGGCGCTTTTTCGCTGCCGGAAGCGTGAGTCCCCCGGATTCCCTGCGGCGAAAGAGCGCCTGCAACTGCGCCTGAGACGGTTGACACGGGCCGGTAGTAGCACAGTGCTCCGGCCTCAGGAATGCCGTGTGTCAACTAGTCGATCGCTGCGGTCCCGTGGGAAGAACGTAAGAACTGCACGCAGCGACGCTGCTCAACCCCCCTCGGCAGCGCCCAGGCCCATCTGCTCGCAGCGCTGAGCACAGTCGCGGCAGGCGCGCGCGCAGTCGTCGAGTTCGCCGAGCATCTCGCACTGTTGCGCGCAGCCTTCGCACACCTGCGCGCACACCGCACACATCGACCGATGGAAGCGCGAGCCGGTGAGCATCAGTGCGGCCGTGGTGGCGCACACGCGCGCGCAGTCGAGCAGCAGCACCACATGAGCCGGGGCAGCATGGTCGCCACCGAGCGTGAGGCTGCGCTGCACGTCGGCCAGGCATTGGTCATGGCAGCGGTGGCATGCGTCGATGCATTCGCGCAGCGCGCGGTCCATGTGGGTGGTCGCCTGGGTGGGCATGGTGGGATCGATTCAGGGTCGAGGTGGTACCGCGCGGCAAGGGTCGTACCCACGCCGCCAGTCAGCGCTCGCGTTCGCCCGCCGTGCGCTGCCGCGCGCGCTGGTAGCGCGCCATCAGCGGCGTTGCCGAGATGCCGTGCAGCACGATCGACAAGGCGATCGTCACCACCACGGCCTCCAGCAGCCAGGGGCCCGCGACGGCCGGCACACCGTGGTTGAGCGCGAAAGCGAGGTAGTACACCGAGCCGATGCCGCGCACGCCGAACCAGGCCAGAAGGCGCCTCTCCTGGGTGCTGGTGTCGCGCCGGGAGACCACGGCGAGCACGGTGAGCGGCCGCACCACCAGCAGGACGAGTGCGGCGAACAGCAACAGGCTGACGCTCCAGCGCACCTGGGCGAGCAGTGCGCCGACCGCCAGCACCAATGCCACCTCGGCCAGTCGTTCGAACTGTTCGGTCAGCGCCAGCAGCCGCGGTGCGATGACCGGCTCGGCGTGCGTCGGCGTGCCAGACGATGGCGCCGACGCCGGCTGCGCACGCCACTGGCGTTCGCCATGCGCCAGCGCCGCGCCGGCAGCGAACACCGCGAGAAAGCCGTAAGCCTCGACGACCAGCGCCAGACCGTAGGACAGCGCGATCACGCCTAGCACGATGAACTCCTCGAACTGCAGCGGTCCGCTGCGCTTGAGCCGCGCGAGTACGCGCGCCACCAGCAAACCGCAGGCGATCCCGACCGCGATCCCGGCTAAGGTGGCCCAGATCAGATCGCGCGCCAGCCACAGCCACAGATAGCTTCCGCCGTCGCGCGCGCCGAGCAAGACCAGGGCGAGCATGACGCCGGGAAAGGCGGTGCCGTCGTTCAGACCACCCTCGGTGGTGAGGGCAAAGCGCAGCCGGTCCGGATCGCCGACATGCCGCAACTGGACTTCGGACGCGAGCACCGGGTCGGTCGGTGCCAGCACCGCGCCGAGCAGCAGTGCCAGCGGCCAGGGCAGCGCCAGCACCGCGACCGCCGCCAGCGCGATCAGTCCCACGGTGAGCGCCATGCCGGTGGTGGCCAGGTACAGCGGCACCCGCCACGCGCGCCGAGAAAACGCCACCTTGATCTTCAGGCCGACGGCAAACAGGCTGATCAGCACGCCGACCTCGGCCATCAGTTCCAGCGTGTGGCCATCCCGGCGCAAGTCGATGTCGAGCAGGCCCACGCCCAGTGGTCCTGCCGCGACGCCGATCGCCAGGTAGACGACGGCGCCGCTCATCGGCAGGCGCTCCACGAGTCGGCTCGTGAGCGCCATCACGATCAGCAGGCACCCGATCAGCAGGAACCACAGGCCGGACATGCCGCATACCGGCAAGCGCGATGCCCGTGCGGGCAGGAATTTCTACTCTGGCGGCAGCTTTTGCCGAACACATGTCAGTTGTCTGGCCTAGCGGGCGCTGCCCACTGGTCTGCCTTGCATCGGCAAGTTGACGGCACGGTGCTTGCCAGACCTTGCCCCTCGACGTCACTTGCCTCGCTGAGCATCACCCTTCATGCGCATTGCCTTGATCAGCGAGCACGCCTCTCCCCTGGCCGACGTCGGTGGCGTGGACGCCGGCGGCCAGAACATCTACGTCGCGCAGGTGGCGCTGTGGCTGGTGCGCGAAGGCCATCAGGTCGATGTCTTCACGCGGCGCGACGCGGTCGGGCAAGGTGTCACCACGCTGCGGCCGGGCCTGCGCGTGATCCATGTTCCGGCGGGGCCGGCGCGTCATGTGCCCAAGGAGCAGTTGCTGGCGCACATGCCCGAGTTCGCGCGCCAGATGCTGCGCTTTTGCAGCGCGCGTGACGACAGCTACGACGTCGTGCACGCCAACTTCTTCATGTCGGGTTACGTCGGGCTGCACGTGAAGCAGGCGTTCGGCTGGCCGCTGGTGACCACCTTTCATGCGCTGGGACTGGTGCGGCGCCAGCACCACGGGCGTGATGATGGCTTTCCTGACGAGCGCATCGCGATCGAGCGGCTGCTGGCGCGTCGCTCCGATCTGGTGATCGCCGAGTGTCCGCAGGATGCCGACGACCTGATGCGCCTGTACGGCGCCGACGCGCGTCGGCTGGCGGTGGTGCCCTGCGGCTTCGACCCGGGTGAGATGGCGCCGGTGGACCGGCAGCAGGCGCGCACGGTACTGCGCATCGCTCGCGATGCCTTCGTGGTGCTGCAACTGGGCAGGCTGGTGCCGCGCAAGGGCATCGACAACGTGGTGCGCGCGCTGGGCGAACTGCGTCGCACGCAAGGCGTGGACGGCCGCCTGCTGGTGGTCGGCGGCGATGGCGCGCGGCCCGACGAGGTCTGCACGCCGGAGATCGGCCGGCTGCGGCGCATTGCCGAGGAAGAGGGCGTGGGGCCGCAGGTGCATTTCACCGGCCGCCGTGGTCGCGCCGAACTGCGGCTGTACTACGGCGCCGCCGATGTGTTCGTGACCACGCCCTGGTACGAGCCGTTCGGCATCACGCCGCTGGAGGCGATGGCCTGCGGTGTGCCGGTGGTGGGCAGCCGCGTGGGCGGCATCAAGTACTCGGTGCGCAACGGTGTCACCGGCTTTCTGGTGCCGCCGCGCGACCCGCGCGCGCTGGCGCGCCGCCTGGGCTACCTGCATCGCCACCGCGCACATGCCGATGCGCTCGGCCGCGCCGGCCTGCGCCGCGCACGCGCCACGTTCACCTGGGAGCGGGTGGCGCGGCAGCTGGCGCAGGCCTACCAGTCGGTGGTTCCGGTGGTCGGCGCGGTGCGGGTGAGCCCGCCGGCGCTGGTGGTGGCGCCGCTGGCGTCCTGAAATGACCGCGATGCACGCATCGACGGGAGTGCGCGGACAAGTCTGCACACCAAGGAGCACGCGAGGTTGCACGCCAGGGCACGGGCAGACGAGCACGCGGGTGCGCACACCGATGCGCCCGCGAGCAGGCAGGCAAGACGCACCCGTAGGCGAACGCAAGAGCGCACCCGTATGCGCACGCAAAGGCGCACCCACAGGCGAGTGCAGATGCGAACGCGAATGCGCACACCAATGAGCGCGCGAACGATCACCCCGGAACGAACGCAATCACGCATGGAACGTCGCCGATGAGTCTGCTCGAAGGGAAAGTTGCGCTGGTGACCGGCGCCGGCCGTGGACTGGGCGAGCAGATCGTGCGCACGCTGGCGGCCGAAGGGATGCGCGTGACCGCGGCCGACCTCGATCTGGCCGCCGCGCAGCGGGTGGCGCACGCCTGCGGTGTCGATGGCAGCGTGCAGGCACAGGCGCTCGATGTCGGTGACCCGGATGCCGCCGCCACCGCGCTGGCAGCCACCGTGCGCCACTTCGGCGGGCTCGACGTGCTCGTCAACAACGCCGGCACCGATCTGACCGCGCCGATCGGCGAGATCACGCCGGCGCACTGGCAGCGCATCCTCGCCACCAACCTGAGCGGCCCGTTCTACCTGGCGCGCGCGGCGCAGCCGCTGCTGGCGGCGCGCGGCGGCGGCCACATCGTCAACATCGTTTCCACCGCGGCCAAGCGCGCGTGGCCGAACGCCTCGGCCTACCACGCCAGCAAGTGGGGCCTGCTCGGTCTGTCGCAGGCGCTGCATGCGGAACTGCGCGGGCAGCACATCCGCGTGGTCGCGCTGATCGCCGGTGGCATGCGCACGCCGTTCCTGCTCGACCGCTTTCCCGACATCGACCTGGCGACGCTGCAGGACCCGGCCGACGTGGCACGCGTACTGCCCTTCCTGCTGACCTTGCCGGAGAACACCGTGATCCCCGAACTGCTCGTGCTGCCGCGGCTGGAGTCATCGTGGCCCTGACCGACCGGCAGCCGACGCCGCCACCCCGTGCCGGGCAGCTGCCGCTTGTGCAGGCGCAGCGCGAAGACAACCCCACCCCTGGGCGACGCCGCGCGGTGTTCCTCGACAAGGACGGCACGCTGGTCGAGAACGTGCCCTACAACGCCGACCCGACGCGCCTGCGCTTCACGCCGTATGCGCTGGAGGCGCTGACCCTGCTGTCGGCGTTCGACTACACGCTGGTGGTGGTGACCAATCAGCCCGGCGTGGCGCTCGGCCGCTTTGACCAGCGCGCGCTCAATGCACTGGAGCAGGGGCTCAGGGAGTTGCTGGCCGCCGCCGGCGTGACCCTGGCAGGCTTCTACGCCTGCCCGCACGCACCGGCCGCCGACCCCAACTTCGCCTGCGCCTGCCGCAAGCCGGCGCCTGGCCTGCTGTTCGCCGCTGCCGAGGCGCTGGACATCGATCTGGCGCGCTCGTGGATGGTGGGCGACATCCTTGACGACATCGAGGCCGGCCGGCGTGCCGGCTGCCGCACGTTGCTGCTCGATGTCGGCCACGAAACCGAGTGGCGCTATGCGCCGCAGCGCGTGCCGCATGCGCGCGTGCGCGATCTGTTCGATGCCGCGCGGTTGATCGTCGCGCGCGACCTCGACCACACCGGCCAGGAGGAGCTGCCATGCGCATGGACGCTCGGCGCGTGAGCCGCTTGCCGACCGTGCAGGCGGTGCCGTCGGCCACGGCTGCACCGTGGACGGTGCCGCACGACGACGAGGACCGCGCGCGCCGCGTGGCCGCCTGGGCCGGCGTGCGCAACCTGCTCGTGGTGCGGCTCGACAACCTGGGCGACGTGCTGATGACCACGCCCGCGCTGCGCGCGATCCGCCAGTCGCTGCCGGCGGCGCGCATCACGCTGCTCGCCTCGCCCGCGGGAGCGGCCGCGGCCGACGCGGTGCCGCTGGTCGACGAGGTGATCACCTGCCAGGCCGCCTGGGTCAAGGCGCCGGCGCAAGCCCAGGCGCCGCTCGGTGCGGCCGAACGCGCGTTGGTCGACACCCTGGCGCAGGGTCGCTTCGACGCTTGCGTCATCTTCACCGTGCATTCGCAAAGTGCGCTGCCGGCCGCACTGCTGGCAACGCTGGCCGGCATTGCGCTGCGCCTGGCGCATTGCCGCGAGAACCCGTACGGCCTGCTGTCCGACTGGGTGCGCGACCCCGAGCCGCAGGCGATCCAGCGCCACGAGGTCGAGCGCCAGCTTGCGCTGGTGGCGCACGTGGGATGTGCGACGACGGATGACCGCCTGCATTTCACGCTGCCGCCGTCGGCGGTGCGCAGCGCGCATCGCAAGATGCTGCGTGCCGGCGTCGATCGGCGCCGGCCGTATGTGGTGGTGCATCCGGGGGCGAGTGCGCCGTCGCGGCGCTGGCCGGCGGTGGACTTCGCGCGCGCCGCCGACCTGCTCGCGTTCGATCACCAGATCGTGCTGGTGGGTGGCGCCGCCGATGCGCCGCTGGTCGACACCATGCTGGCAGCGATGCAGTCGCCCGCCGCGGTGCTGGTCGATGACCTGTCGCTGACCGAGCTGGGCGTGCTGATCAGTGGTGCGCGTGTGGTCCTGTGCAACAACAGTGCACCGGCGCACATCGCCGCCGCGCTCGGCACCCCGGTGGTGGTGCTGTACGCGCTGACCAATGGCCAGCACACGCCGTGGCGCGTGCCCACGCGCGTGCTGTACCGCGATGTGCCGTGCCGCAACTGCATGCGCAGCGAGTGTCCCCTGGGTCATCACGAGTGCCTGCTCGGCGTGCGGCCGGCCCAGGTGGCGGCGGCCGCGCGGGAGCTGACCGCCAGCTGGCGCATGCCACCGATACAGAACGCCGAGCGACTGCCACGCGTGGCGGCTGCGTCGGCGCCGGCCCCAGCCCCAGCCCCAGCCCTGGCCCGTCAGGCCGACCCGACCGCGGCCGAGTGATGATCACGATCGGCATCAACGCGGCGTTCCACGACTCGTCGGCCGTGCTGGTGCGCGACGGCGAGGTGGTGGCGGCCGCCGAGGAAGAACGCTTCACGCGCATCAAGCACGCCAAGCGGCCACTGCCGTTCACCGCCTGGGAACTGCCGTACCACGCGATCGACTTCTGTCTGGCGCAGGCCGATTTGCGCCTGCCCGATGTCGATCACGTGGCCTACGCGTTCGATCCGCAGGCGTTCATCGGTGACCGCATCGACATGGACGATGCCTTCATCGAACTGCCGCTGGCGCCGTCGGATGTGCGCTATCCCGACCCGCGCTGGGACAGCCCGTGGGACCCGCTGTTCGCCTCCTACGTGCTCAATGCGCCGCGCCAGCTGGCCGACGGCGCGCCGCATCACCTGCGGGCGCGGCTGCGTGGCGTGCGCCACGACGGTCCGTTCCGCTGGCACTGGGTGCCGCACCACCTGGCGCACCAGGCGAGCGCCTTTCTTGCCGCGCCGTTCTCGCGCTGCGCCGTGATGACGCTCGATGGCCGCGGCGAGCGCGCCACCACCGTCTATGGCCGCTACCGGCTCGGTCGCTACGAGCCGCTGGGCGAGGTGACGATGCCGCACTCGCTCGGCCTGCTGTACGAGCGCATCACCACCCACCTGGGCTTCCTGCATTCGTCCGACGAATACAAGGTGATGGCGCTGGCCGCGTTGGGCCAGCCGCGTCACGTCGAGGCGCTGGGCCAGCACCTGCGGATCCAGGGCGGCGGCCGCTACCAGGTGGCCGGCTTCGATCCGGCCGATCTGTTCGGTCCGGCACGCAGTCCCGGCAGTCCGCTGTCGCAGCCGCACTTCGACATCGCCGCGTCATTGCAGGTGGTGCTGGAGGACAGCGTGCTGAAACTGGCCGGCTGGCTGGCCGATGTCAGCGGCGAACGCCAGCTTGCGATGGCCGGCGGCGTGGCGCTGAACTGCGTGATGAACAGCCGCCTGCGCGACGCCGGCCTGTTCGATGCGGTGTGGGTGCAGCCGGCGGCCGGCGATGCCGGCACCGCGCTCGGTGCCGCGTTGTGGGTGGATGCGTTGCAGCGCCAGTCGCAGCCGGTGCGCCGAACGTTCGCGGTGACGGTGGATGCACCCAGCGTCGATGAACTGCCCAGCACCACGGCGGCGACGTCAGCGACGCAGCAGCGGCCTGCGGCCGGGCAGCGCGCGCAGCCGACGCAGCAGTGGCAGGGCCAGGCCGGCGCGGCGGGTGTGCCGTCACTGCTGGCGCCGCGTCGCTGGGAAATGGCCCATGCGTACTGGGGGCCGCAGTTCGACGACGTTGAGATCGAACGCCTGCTGCGCTGGGCGCAGCTGCCGGTGCGCCGGCTCGACGACGTGGCCGAGGAGGTCGCCCCCCTGCTGGCGGCCGATCGCATCATCGGCTGGTTCCAGGGGAGGATGGAGTTCGGCCCGCGCGCGCTCGGCGCCCGCTCGATCCTCGCGTCGCCGCGCCATCCGATGATGCAGCAGCGGCTGAACGAGCTGAAGGACCGCGAGGACTTTCGTCCGGTCGCGCCGGTGGTGCCGATCGACGATCTGCCCGACTGGTTCGAGCCGGCCACTGCCAACGGCGGCGCCTCACCCTTCATGCTGTTCGTCTACCGCGTGCGCGCCGAGCGCGCGGCGGCGATCCCGGCCGCCTGCCACACCGACCGCAGCGCCCGCGTGCAGACCGTTGCCCGCGACACCACGCCGGAAAGCGCGCGGCTGTACGACCTGCTCAAGGCCTGCGGCCGCGCCACCGGCGTGCCGGTGCTGGTCAACACCTCGTTCAACGTGCGCGGCGAGCCGGTCGTGTGCACGCCGCGCGATGCGCTCAACGCGTTCTTCAGCACGCCGCTGGACGCGCTCGTGCTCGGGTCGTTCCTGCTCACCAAGGCGGCCCAATGAGCACCCACGGCAGTCGCCCGGGCGAGCGGCAGCCGGCGCGCGCCAGCGCCGAACTGAGCGCCGCGCTGCGGGCGATGCGCAGCGACGCCACCGCCGCGATCCGTGGCCGCGGCACGGTCCCCGCCGCGGGCGCGCGCGTGGTGCTGTCGCTGGTGGCGGAGGGTCCGCGCATCTCGGTGGTGATTCCCACCTGCGGCCGACCGCCGCTGCTGCGTCGCTGCCTGCAGGCGCTGTGCGCGCAGACGCTGGCGGTCGATGCGTTCGAGATCATCGTTGTCGATGACGGCCGCAGCGCCGCCACGCGCGCCGTGGTCGACGATCTGAACGCCGCGCTGGCCGGCACCGGCCACCGGCGCATCGCCTGCATCGAGCCGGCCGGCACGCGCGGACCGGCGGCCGCGCGC
>JALHMQ010000036.1 GCA_022843955.1 Burkholderiaceae bacterium | reverse complement strand
TGCGCCGACGCCAAGGAATGACAGCGTCGCCAGACCAAAGCCGCGACGCATCGCGTCGCGGCGATTGGGGTTGTTCAGCTGCTGATCGATGACCGTTTGCAGGTGCGTGTTGCCGGATGTGTTGCTGACGATATCGTCTTCGTGATTGGACATGCGTGCCTCCACCGAGAAAGGCGCGACTGTCGCGTTGTCATGTGACCGTGTTGTTCCGCTTCGATGACGTTTGCGTAACGCGGTAGGCCTGGGTTCGGCTCTCGCGGCTGGCGTGATCTCGGCGAGGTCGCGCCTAGGGTTTCTGCGTGTCGTCCTCCTTCAACAACGCCTCGGCTGTCACGGCTCGGTCATTGACGGCAAACAGACTGTGCGTCTTCGTCCCGTTCCATGTCACTCACAAGAGGACCGTCTCAATGAAAACCAATTTCGTTCTTTCCCTCGCTGCGGCGGCGGCGCTTGCGGGCTGCGCGACCACGGCGTCGGCACCGGCGGGTCTCGAGGCCGGCAAGTTCGTCAGCTTCAACTGCGAAGGTTCGGGTTTCCAGGCTCGCTTCAATCCGGATGGCAACACCGTTCGGGTGCGCACACACCATGGCGCAGCGGAACTTGCCTCGGCCGGAGATGGCGTCTACCAGGGCGAGGGATACAAGCTCGCGATGAAAGGCGCCTCCGGCATGACGATCGAGCATTCAGGCAAGGCGCTCGGCAAGAACTGCAAGCGCGCGTGACAGGCCAAGGCCGGTGGTCAAGATCCTGTCATGTGACCCGATGACATGTCATTAATTGGTCACCTGCCGTCCCTAAAGTCGGGGTCGTGTCTGGGGCAAGTCGGCCCCTCAATTGGAGATTCACATGAAGCAAGACAAATTCTCATCGCGCCGCACCGTGCTTGTTATGGGCGTGGCTGCGGTGCTTGGCACGGGCTCGATGTCCGCCATGGCCCAGACCACCGTGAAGGTCGACGGCTCCAGCACCGTGTTCCCAGTCACGGAGGCGGTGGCTGAAGAGTTCCAAAAGTCGAAGAAAAATTTGGTCAGGGTGACGGTCGGCGTGTCCGGCACGGGTGGCGGCTTCAGGAAGTTCTGCCGCGGCGAGTCCGACGTGCAGAACGCCTCGCGCCCGATCACCAAGGCCGAAATCGCCGAGTGCCAGAAGAACGGCGTCCCGTTTATCGAGATGCCGGTGGCCTATGACGCGTTGTCCGTGGTGATCAACCCGAAGAACGCCTGGCTGCAGCAGATATCGATCGACGAGTTGAAGAAGATGTGGGAGCCGGCGGCGCAGGGCAAGATCACGCGTTGGAACCAGGTCAACCCGGCCTGGCCTGACCGCGCGATCAAGCTGTTCGGCGCCGGCACGGATTCGGGCACGTTCGACTACTTCACCGAAGCGGTGACCGGAAAGTCGAAGGCCAGCCGCGGCGACTTCACGGCGTCGGAAGACGACAACGTTCTGGTGCAGGGCGTGTCGCGCGACGTGGATGCAATCGCCTTCTTCGGCTTTGCCTACTATGCCGAGAACCGCGACAAGCTCAAGGCGTTGCCGATCTCCTGGAAGGGTGGCAAGGCGGTTTCTCCGACAGACGAGACGGTCATCAACGGTACCTACCAACCGCTGTCGCGCCCGATCTTCATCTACGTCAATGCCAACGCAGCCAAGCGGCCTGAGGTGCGCGAGTTTGCCGAGTTCTACAATCGAAATGCGTCGAAGCTCGTCAAGGAAGTCAAGTACGTGCCGCTGCCTGCGGTGGCGTACACCTACAACTTGGACGCGCTTGCCAAGAACCGGGTGGGAACCAAGTTTGGCGGCGAAAATCTGGTCGGGGTGACGATCGAGCAACTGATGAAGCTGGAAGCCAAGTAAGCGGCTGAGCCACCAGAAAGACAGGGCTGGGCCGTACCCGCGACGGCCGGTCCCGAACAAGCTCCGGCGCGGGTCAGCCTGACCAGCGCCGGAGATCAACTTGAAAGAGCTCCCCGACATGCCGCACTCTGATGCGATCGCGCCATCTTCGGTGGCGCCCAATGCGATCGCGGAATCGCTTCGGCACAAGAAAAGCCGCATCATCAAAGAGCGACTGATCGAAGCTGTGCTGTTTTGTACCGGGCTGGTCGCTGTATTCACGACCGTCGCGATCACTGTCATCCTTGTCTACGAATCTCTCGGCTTTTTCGAGTTCGTCAATCTCTGGGACTTTCTGACCGGGACAGTCTGGACCCCACTGTTCGCCAACCCGAGTTACGGCATCCTGCCGCTGATCTCCGGCACGGTGACTGTGACGGGCATTGCGCTGCTGGTCGGGGTGCCGATGGGCACCATCATCGCCATCTACCTCTCGGAGTTCGCATCGCACCGCGTGCGCGAGACGGTCAAGCCGGCGCTGGAACTGATCCAGGCGGTTCCGACCATCGTGTTTGGCTACTTTGCGCTGCTGTTCGTCACGCCGCTGCTGCAAGCGACCATCATGCCGAACCTTGCTGGTTTCAACATGCTGGTGCCGGGCATGGTGGTGGGGGTGTCGATCATCCCGACCATCGCCTCGCTATCGGAAGATGCGATGCGCGCGGTGCCGATGGCCATGCGTGAGGGCGCCTACGCGGTCGGCAGCAACAAGATGCAGGTCGCGCTGCGGGTGGTGATGCCGGCAGCGATCTCGGGTGTCGTGGCGGCGTATGTGCTGGCGGCAGCCCGGGCGATCGGTGAGACCATGGTGGTGGCGATCGCGGCTGGCCAGAACGCGAATTTCACGTTCAATCCGTTGGAGGCGGCGGCCACGCTGACCGCCTACATCGCGCAAGTCAGCCTGGGCGATCTCGATCACGGTTCAGTGGCCTACCGCAGCATCTTCGCGGCCGGCCTGATCCTTCTTGTCATGACGCTGGTACTAAATGTGGCCGGGCACTTCCTCCGGCGCCGCTATCGCAAGGCCTACTGATGAGTACTGTCGCTCAGCCAGGCCACGACGACCAGGTGCGTGCCATGCGCGCCCTGGTTGCGTCGGGCAAGCGCAAGCAGGTGATGTTCGCGGCACTCGGGTTGCTGTGCACCGCGTTCGCGATCCTCGTGCTGCTCGCAGCGTTCCTCGATCTGCTGATCGATGGCATCCCGCGACTGTCGCTCGACTTTCTCAGCAATTTCCCTTCGCGGCGAGCCAACCAGGCAGGCATTCTTTCGGCCTGGGTCGGCAGCGCGATGGTGATGCTGGTGACGATATCCGCCGCGGTGCCGATCGGTGTCGGGGCCGCTGTCTACCTCGAGGAATACGCCAAGAAGAACTGGGTGACCGATCTCATCGAGATCAATGTGACCAATCTCGCAGGTGTGCCGTCGATCGTCTACGGTTTGCTCGCGCTCGGCCTGTTCGTCTACCAGTTCGGTTTCGGCGAGAGCATCTTGACCGCTGGGTTGACACTGTCGCTGCTGATTCTTCCGATCGTGATCGTCTCGTCACGCGAGGCGCTGCGTTCGGTCCCCGGGCATATCCGCGAGGCCGCCTACGCGATGGGTGCGACGCGCTGGCAGATGGTCTCCGACCACCTGCTGCCGTATTCGCGGGGCGGCATCATGACCGGCATCATTCTCGGGATGGCAGAGGCGATTGGCCAGACGGCGCCGCTGATCACGATCGGCGCGCTCACCTTCATCGCCTTCCTGCCGCCACCTCCGGTCACAGGCGAGTTCCCGTTCCTGAGCTTCCAGTGGGTCTGGTCCGAGTTCACCGTACTGCCGATCCAGATGTACAACTGGGTTTCGCGGCCGGACAAAGCCTTCCAAGTCAATGCTGCCGCCGCCGGTGTCATCTTGCTGGCTATGACGCTGGTGATGAACGGCTTGGCCATCTATCTGCGCTACCAGGTGCGAAAGAAGATCAAATGGTGACCATCGATTCCTCCCTGGCTGGCCGCCCGTCCGCCTCCGCGGACGCTGCGCCGCCGCCCATGAAGGCAGAAGCGCGCAAGCTCGACTTCTTCTACGGCGAGTTCCGAGCGTTGAAGGCCATCGACATGCCGATCTACCAGAATAAGGTGACCGCGCTGATCGGCCCGTCGGGCTGCGGCAAGTCGACCTTCCTGCGCTGCTTCAATCGGATGCACGACCTGTATCCAAGCACGCGCTACGACGGCGAGATCCGGCTGATGCCGGACAATGTGAATATTCTCGCGAAGGCGGTCGACCCGATCGAGGTACGGATGCGCATCGGCATGGTGTTCCAAAAGCCGAATCCATTTCCCAAGTCCATCTATGAGAACGTCGCCTACGGGCTGCGGGTGCGCGGCATTAGTTCGAAATCGATCCTCGACGAGAAGGTCGAGCAGGCGCTGCGTTCGGCTGCCCTCTGGAACGAGGCCAAGGACCGTCTTAGCGACGTCGCCTTCGAGATGTCGGGCGGACAGCAGCAGCGCCTGTGTATTGCGCGCGCGCTGGCGACTGATCCGGAGCTGCTGCTGTTCGACGAGCCGACCTCTGCGCTCGATCCGATTGCCACCGCATCGATCGAGGAGCTGATGACTGAGTTGAAGTCGCGGGTGACGATTCTCGTCGTTACCCACAACATGCAGCAGGCGGCGCGAGTGTCGGACTACACGGCCTACATGTACCTGGGCGAGCTGATCGAGTTCGGCAACACCGATCAGATATTCATCAAGCCCAAGCGCAAGGAAACTGAGGACTACATCACCGGCCGCTTCGGCTAGTGAACGAAAGGCAAGCACATGTCTACGGGCGATCATTCGTCGAAGGTCTACGACCAGGAGCTGGAGGCGATCCGCTCGCGGGTGCTGCAGATGGGCGGACTAGTGGAGTCCCAGCTCAAGCTGGCGATCGAAGCGTTCGAGTCCGGCGATCTGTCGGAGGCGGAGCGTGTCATCGGTGCTGACCGCCGCGTCAACGATCTCGAGATCGAACTGGATCGCGCGGTGAACAACGTGATCGCACGGCGCCAGCCGGCTGCAAGCGACCTGCGCATGATCATGGGCGTCTCGCGCACGATTCCCGATCTTGAGCGGATTGGCGACGAGGCGACCAAGATTGCGCGCGCCGCCAAGTGGATGCAGGAAAAGCAGATCGCGGTGCGGTTGCCGCGCATTCCTGACATCCGCGTCTCCGCCGACCTGGCTGCGAGCATGCTCAGGCGTTCCCTCGATGCCTTTGCCCGCCTGGACGTCAATGCGGCGGCGGAGATCATCCGTGACGACCAGGGCGTGGACGAGCGCTTCCGCGCGATCCTGCGCCAGCTCATCACCTTCATGATGGAAGATCCGCGCACCATCAGCTCGTCGATCGACATGGTGTGGGTTGCCAAGGCGATCGAGCGGATCGGCGACCACACGAAGAACATTGCCGAGCACGTGATCTTCATCGCGGCCGGTGCCGACGTGCGGCATGCCAATCCTGACGACCTGGCGCGCCTCGTGGCCGAGGCTAGGTGAGCCGATGCGTCCGATGAACGAGGTGATGGCATGAGTGCTGCAATCCTCGTGGTGGAAGACGAGCCGGCGATTCAGGAACTGGTCGCTTTCACCTGCTCCACACACGGCTACAGCGTGGTCCGCGCTGACTCGGTCAGCGCCGCCCAGCAGGCGGTCAAGTCCGAGCTGCCGGACCTTGTCATCCTCGACTGGATGCTGCCGGATCGCGGCGGCATCGACTTCCTGCGGGAGTTGCGCACGCACGAGCGCACGCGCCAGCTGCCGGTCATCATGCTGACCGCCAAGAGTGCGGAGACCGATCGCGTGGCCGGGCTCGACGCCGGCGCTGACGACTATGTCGTCAAGCCGTTCTCGCCGCGCGAGCTGATGTCGCGCGTGCGCGCGGTCTTCCGCCGCCGTGCGCCAGAGCACGCGGGCGAGCCGCTCAGCTACGGGCCCCTGACCATCGATCCGGCGCGGCATGAGGTGCTGGTCGACGGCAAGCCGGTCAAGATGGGCCTGGCGGAGTTCAAGCTGCTGAGATACCTGTTGAGCCACCCGGAGCGCGTGCTCTCGCGCCCGCAGTTGCTCGACAGCGTCTGGGGCGACCACGTGTTCATCGAAGAGCGCACCGTCGATGTGCATGTGCTGCGCCTGCGCAAGGCACTTTCGCAGGCCAATGCGCAGTCGCTGATCCAGACCGTGCGCGGCCTGGGCTATCGACTGTCATCCCGCGCTGACTCGTAGGTCGATGGGGTAGGGCGCCCAGTACACTTGGGCCATGGCGTCGGAGAAACTGCAACTGCGGGCTCGATTGATCGTTCCGGCGCTGATTCGGCTCGCCATTCTCGGGGCTATTGCGCTGGGTTTGGGCCTGATGTTCGGCGCCACCGCAGGCCTCTGGTTTGCGGTGCTCGTGCTGGCGCTTCTCCTGGTTGTTTATCTCGGCTACCTGAGCCTGTTGGGCGTGTGGCTCGATGACCCTCGACTGGACACCGTGCCTGACGGTTATGGGGCATGGGCCGAGATCTTCACCCGTCTCTACAAGTCACGTCGTGCCACGGTGGTGTCCGAACGCAAGCTGCTCGACAACGAGGAGCGCTTCCGCCGCACCATCAGTGCGCTGCCCGAGGGCATTCTCCTGGTCGATGCAGCGCTGCAGATCGAATGGTGCAACCCAGAGGCCGAACGCCATCTAGGCATCTCGCTGAAGGCGGATCAGGGTCTGCGTCTGACCAACCTGGTGCGTGATCCTACTTTCGTTGCCTACATGACGTCGGGGCGGTTCGTCGAACCGCTGGTGTTCCGGCCGCTGGCCCGGCCCGCCTTTGTGCTCAGCGTGGCGGTGATCGAGTTCGAGCCGGCGCGATCGATCGTGATCACGCACGACGTCACGCAGGCCGAGCGGGTCGACGCCATGCGGCGCGACTTCGTCGCCAACGTGTCGCATGAACTGCGTACGCCACTCACGGTGGTCAACGGCTTTCTCGAAACGCTGCTCGACTCGGACATGCCACTGGACGATGTGCGTCGGCGCCATTTGCATCTGATGCATGAGCAGGCGGGTCGCATGAACCATCTGATCGAGGACCTGCTGATGCTCTCGCGCCTGGAGTCGCAGGAAAGCGCGCTGCTTGAAGAGGACGTCGACATGGGCCACTTGCTGTCCGAGGTCGTCGACGATGCGCGCGCCCTGTCTGCCGGCCGTCACGCCCTGCTCGCCGATGCACAGCCGGCGCGCGTGCGAGGCAATCGCGAAGAGTTACGTAGCGCCATCGGCAACCTGGTGTCGAACGCGATCCGCTACACCCCGGCCGGCGGCTCGATCCGGCTGACCTGGCGCCTGGTGGACGATGGCGCCGAGGTGGGCGTACACGACACCGGCATCGGTGTCGCACCGGAACACATCCCCCGCCTGACCGAGCGCTTCTACCGTGTCGACAAGAGCCGCTCGCGCGAGACCGGCGGCACCGGTCTGGGGCTGGCCATCGTCAAGCACGTGATGCTGCGGCACCAAGGCCGGCTCGACATCGAGTCAGTGCCCGGGGCTGGAAGCACTTTCTCTTTGTGGCTGCCGCGTGCCCGCGTCGTTGCCGAGGCCGTCAGCCGCAAGGCGGCTTGACGGGTCGAGTCCTGCCCCTTCGGGGCCTGCCCAGGGCCAGCAACGGACGTCAGTGAACAGCCAAATTGCCGCTCAGTCGCCGCTCCCGTATCATTCGCGCTCTTTCGGGGTGTAGCGCAGCCTGGTAGCGCACCTGCCTTGGGCGCAGGGGGTCGGAGGTTCGAATCCTCTCGCCCCGACCAGTCAACGGTCGGTCCGAAACGGTTTGGATTGAAGGAAGTCGGTTTTGCCCGGTGTGGATCGATGGTTCATGGATCACAACATGAGCCCGTACCTGCCCGTAGCTCAGTTGGATAGAGCATCAGCCTTCTAAGCTGAGGGTCACTGGTTCGAGTCCAGTCGGGCAGGCCAGATCAAGTTCACGTGGTGGCTGTAGCTCAACGGTAGAGTCCTGGATTGTGATTCCAGTTGTTGTGGGTTCGAATCCCATCAGCCACCCCAAAAATCAATGACTTTGTCCAGGTCGCTCAAGAAGACGACCGCACAGTCGTCGTCGGCATGGCTTGAGTTTCGGATGCCGTGCATGAACGCGCACTCGAATGTGCGCGTCCGGCGCACGATCACAGTCGACCTCAGCTGTACTTCAAACTCTGCGCACTAAGCGCTGAAGTGAAGCGGGTTCAGGCCTTGCAGCACCCGCGCAGCATCTTCGAGCGCCCAAGCGCTCTCGCGGTGAATGGCTGCGTGAGTGAAGGCAGAGATATGAGGCGTTGCGAGAACGCGCGGATGTCGCAGTAGCGGACTGTCGGCGCGGAGCGGTTCATCGGCGAACACATCCAGGCAAGCCGCGGAGAGTTGGCCTGAATCGAGCGCCTCGATCACAGCCACTTCATCAACGAGTCCGCCACGCGCCGTGTTGATCAACAGGGCTCCTCGTTTCACCGTCGCCAGCCTGTCCCGACTGACGAGATTCGCGGTGGTCGCATTCATCTCACAGTGCAGCGAAATGATGTCTGCCTGGCGAAAGAGCTGATCAAGTGTCGCCGGGCGCACACCTAGTTGATCTGCCGCGGCTTGGTCGAACGCTGGGTCGTAGGCAAGCAAGGGGCCGCCGAAGCTGCGATAGCGCTTCGCCACCTCTCGTCCGATTGCGCCGAAGCCGACGAGCCCCAGCGTCAGTCCGGCCACTTCGGGGCACAGCATCTCGAAGCTGCGCCAATCGCCTGTGCGCAAGCGCGCGGAGAGCTCTGGCAACCGCCGCACAGCGCTGAGGATCAGCGCCAGCGTCATTTCGGCCACGCTCACAGCGTTCGCTCCCGGCGTCCAGATGACGCGGATGTCGAGTCGCTCCGCGGCCGACAGATCGACGTTGGAAGTAGGTTTCGATCCGCCCTTGGCGATCACCCGCAGCCGCGGCGCGTTCTTCAGCACCCGTTCGGTCAGTCGATCACGTGAGTAAATGGCGATGCCGTCCGCATTGGCGAGGTTCTCGATCAACTCGTCTTCAGAGAACGCAGCGCCTGCACGGCCGTGGCGCACGTCAAAGCGATCATCAAGAACGCGCAGCGCCGACTCGGGAAACGGCTCGGGAATGAAGAGGACGAATCGACTGGTCATGTCTGCGCCGCAGCGTGCTCCGCCTGCAAGATGTCAGGGAGCAGACTCCTGAGTGCGTCGATCGTCGCCGGGGCGGGTGCGTAGATGGGAGCGCGGGTCGGGCCCATGGAGCGACCCGCCATCTGCAGCGCCGCCTTCAGTGGACCCGGGTTGGGCTCGCCGTAGATCGCGCGGCACAGCGGCAGCAATGAAAGCTGGATGCGCTGAGCCTGCGGCAACTGACCGGCGACGAAGCAATCTTTCAAGTGTCGCAGCAGGTTGGGTATGAGGCAGCCGAGCGACAGCACGGCGCCGTGACCGCCGAGCGCATAGGTCGGAAGCACATACTCGTCGAAGCCCTGCAGGACGCGAAAGCCTGGGGGGCCGGCGCGCAGCAACTCGGCGGCAATGGTCAGGTCGCCCGACGTCTCCTTGATCGCCACGAAGCGTGGAATGGCCGCGAGAAGCTGAAGGATCGTATCCGCATCGAGTCGGACACCGCTGCGCGTCGGCCCATGAAACAGCACCATCGGCATGTCAACAGCGTTGGCGATCGCCTCGAAGTGCTGCCTGATATGCGCGGGCTTGGCGACGACGAAGTAGGGCGGAATCACCATGATGGCGTCCGCGCCAGCAGCCCTGGCGTGACGGCCACACTCGATGATGTCGGTCTGGCTGCCCAGGAGCGTGCCGACGATGACGGCAACGCGCCCGGCCGCTGTGCTGGTCACCGTATCGATCACCTGCTTGTGTTCTGCGACTGAAAGCGACAGCGGTTCGCCTGTCCCGCCAAGCGGGCACAGCCCGCCTGCGCCGCTCGCAATCTGGTGCTGCACGCTTTCGCGCAACGCTGGAAGATCAAGCGAACCGTCCCCCCGAAACGGGGTCACCATCGCGGTGATCACACCTTCGATCGCTTTCATTGGGCCTCTCTCATTTACTGAAAGTCTGCGCTGTTGGCGCGTCGCACTGCATTGCATACTGCCCGGTCGACACAATTGAAGGCACATCGTGATGCACCGCTTGCTTCCGCGCGATGCGCGTCCTGCGTGGTCCGTGATGGACCTCGATGCGCTTGCTCATAACGTGCGTGTCATCCGCGCCATGCTGCGACCGAGCGACCGCTTTTATGCCGTCTGCAAGAACAACGCCTATGGCTGCGGCACCAGCGAAACGGCGCGCGTGATGCTGCAGGCGGGCGCCGATGCCTTCGCGGTGTCGGACCCGGAAGATGCGCAGCGCATCCGCGCCGCGGGCGTCGACGCGCCGATCCTGCTTTACGCCAGCACGTGCCCGGACATGGCTGATGCGGTGGCGGATCTGGGCCTGATCGCCACCGTCCACGACTTTGCCAGCCTCGACGCGTTGAGCCGCGTGCGCAAGCCGGTACAGGTGCATGTCGAGGTCGACTGCGGTTACGGTCGCCTGGGGTTCACGCCCGATGAGTGGCCAACGGCCTTTGCCCAGTTGCGAGCCGCACCGGGTCTGAGTGTGGTGGGTCTGTACACGCACCTTGCTTCGGTGGAGACAGCGGCCGCGGTCAGTCAGCAGGCGCAGCTCTTCCAACGCGCCGCTGATGCTGCCGAGACCGCCGGGTTCTCCGACCTGGAAAGAATGGCTGCCAGCAGTCGCGTGATGCTCGGCTATCCCGAGCTGAATCTGAACGCGGTCAACCCCGGTCGCATGCTCTACGGGATGGTCGAGGATCCGTGGCGACATCACGCAGATCTGCGCCCCGTGGTCAAGGCAATCAAGTCGCGGGTGCTGCAGGTCAAGACGATCCCCGCGTCGTTCCCGATGGACGATCCGCGCCACGCGGCAGCGCCGGGCACGCTGCGTACTGCGGTCATCGCCTTCGGGTTCAAGGACGGCCTGCCGCGCGAACCGGCCGGCGGCACGGTCCTCGTGCGGGGCAGGCGCGCCCGCATCATCGGCCTGCGTGCGACCGAACACACGATCATCGACGTGACTGACATCCCCGGCGTCGCCGTTGGAGATGAAGTCGTGGTCGTAGGCGCCCAGGGTGCGGAGGAGATCAGTGGTCACGAGGCCGTGTCGATGTACCGGATGGCGATGATCGAGCTTCTGCCACGCATGACGCTGAACACGTTGCGCGTGTACGAAGGTGCCGAGGCTGGAATCAGCTAGAGATAGTTGGTCGCCGAGAACCGGCGCAAGAATGACTTGAGCCGTTCGCTCTGGGGGTTGTCGAGCACCTCCTTGGGCGCACCCTGCTCGAGGATCCGGCCGGCGTCGAAGAACATCAGCTTGTCGCCGACGTCGCGTGCAAAGTGCATCTCGTGGGTGACCAGGATCATCGTCATGCCGTCCTGCGCCAGGTCGCGGATCACCTTCAGCACCTCGCCAACCAGTTCCGGGTCCAGCGCAGAGGTCACCTCGTCGAACAGCATGACCCGCGGCTGCATCGCCAGCGCCCGCGCAATCGCCACACGCTGCTGTTGACCGCCTGACAGGTTGGCGGGCAACTCGTTGAGCTTGGCCGACAGGCCGACCTTGGCCAACAGTGATTCCGCGATCGAGCGGGCCTCGGCCTTCGGCATCCCTTTGGCGCGGACGGGGCCGGTCATCACGTTCTCGACCACTGACTTGTGCGGGAAGAGATTGAAGCTCTGGAACACCATGCCGACTTCCTGTCGGTGCTTGGCGATGACCGTCTCGCTCTGGTGCACGCGTGAGCCATCCGGCCGGATGTCGTAACCGACGTCCGCACCGTTCACCTTGATGCTGCCGCCCTGGTAGTCCTCCAGGAAGTTGATGCAGCGAAGAATCGTCGACTTGCCTGAGCCGCTGGCGCCGATGATGACCGCCACTTCACCGGCGCCCACGTCCAGCGATACGCCCTTTAACACTTCGAGCGTGCCGAAGCTCTTGACGACGTTTTGCACTTGGATCATTGGGGTCATGGGCGAGACTCAGTGAACAACCGCAGTGCGCTTCTCGAGGCGGCGCGACAGGAGCGAGAGCGGATAGCAGATGACGAAGTAGAACAGCATCACCGCACCGAAGATCTCGAAGGTCGCCAATGTGCGCTCGACCACCTCGCGTGCCGCGTAAGTGAGCTCCCAGCCTCCGACGATGGCCGAGTACGAAGTGCTTTTCACCATCACGATCGAGGTATTGAGCCAGGGCGGGATCGACGACCTGACGGCCTGCGGCAGAAGGATGTCGATGACGATCCAGCCGCGGCGGATGCCTAGGCTCTTTGCGGCTTCAGTTTGTCCGCGCGGGACCGCCTGCAGCGCGCCTCGCACGATGTCGGTGTAGAACGCGCCTGAGTAGAGCACGAGCGCCACCGTCACGGCGGTGTAGCTTGAGACGCGGTAGCCGAGCGCCGGGAACGCGTAGTAGGTGATGAACATCAGCACCAGCACCGGAATGCCGCGGGTGGCGAAGATATACGCGTCGATCAGCCAGCGCAGCGCAGCGATGCGCGACGTCGACAGCAGGCCAAGCACGAGGCCGAGCGCGGTGCCGATTGCGATCGACATCAGCGCCATCCACACGGTCTGGACCGCGCCCTTGGCCAGATACGGGAGACTTTGGATCAATACGTCCATGGTCAGGCCACCATGCGCCGCGTGCGCATCTCGACGAACCGGACCAGCAGACCCAGCAGCACCGTGAGCACGAGGTAAAAGCTGGCAACCACGAGGAACACCTCGAACGAAGCAGCGTTGCGCTCGAGGATGATCTTTCCCGTCAGCGTCAGATCAAGCACGGCAATGCCCGAGACGACCGACGTGTCCTTGACCAGGATGATCAGCTGGTTGCCGATCGGTGCGGCGACCTTCAGGGCAGCTTGCGGCAGGATCAAGTGCCAGAACGCCGTGGAGTCTCGAAGCCCCAGCGCACGTGTGGCTTCCCACTGCCGCCGGCTCACTGAGTCGATGGCGCCACGGAAGGTCTCGGCGAGGAAGGCCGAGTGCTGCATGGCAATCGCCAGCACGCCGCAATACAGGCCATCGAGCCGCCAACCGAGCGCCGGCAGCGCGAAGTACAGCAGCAGCATCTGCAGCAACAGCGGCGTATTGCGCATGAACTCGATGTAGCCACCCAGCACAGCGGCAAGCAGCCGCGGCCCGAACAGGCGCAGCGCCGCGATCACGGCGCCGAGGGCGACAGCCAAGGGCAGGGCGAGCGCGGCAATCGTCAGCGTGACGCCAAGTGCCTCGAGCATCTGTGGATAGATGCTTCCGATCAGCCTCAGCTTGGCAGCCAACGAATCCACGCGACGCCCGCCCTCTCGGTCAGCCGACTACTGCTTGACGTAGTACTTGGCGTGCAACGGCTTCTCGCCGAACCACTTCTCGAAGATCGCGGCGTACTCGTTGTGGAGGCTGCCGCCAGTCATTTCACCCACCAGCGTGTCCAGCGCATGCCACAGCTTGAAGTCGCCCATCTTCATGAAGACTGCGTTGTTGGTTGGCGGCACCAGCGGCTCGTCGATGATGCGCATGTCCGGGTTCTGCTTGACATACCAGCGTGCCACCGGGGTGTCGAGCTGCGCGCCATCTGCGCGGTTCGACTTCACGGCGGTGAACTGCGCGGCAACCGAGTCGAAGATCTGGGTCTTGGCTTTCGGGAAGAACCTCTTCGCTCGCTCCGCCTGCTGCGGATTGGTCAACAGGGCCATCGTCAGCTTGTCGTTGTTCATGTCCGCGAGCTTCTTGTACGGCGCGTTCTTGCGCACCACCATGACGATGCCGCTGTCGATGTATGGGCGGGTGAACGCGACGCGCAGCACGCGGTCCGGCAGGATCGTCGTGACCTGGATGCCGAAGTCCACCGTGCCGTTCTCGACGTTCGGCCAGCGCGCTGCGAAGCCCTGCCGTACCAGCTCGATCCGCTTGGGCGAATCGTCGCCGTTGAACAGATGCTTGGCGAGCAGCTTGGCGATGTCGATGTCGAAGCCGACGTGCTCTCCCTTCTCGTCGATGAAGCCGAACGGCGGCGCCTCCGACGTCACGCCGACGATGACCTTGCCGCGCGCGAGGATCTCGTCCAGGCGCGACTTTTCCTGCGCTTGCACCGCACCCGTCGCCATGAACCCGGCAAGCGCGATTGAACCCAGCAGCTTCTTCAGCATGACCTTGTCCTCCTGTAGAGATAAGTGAGAGCGAGACTCGACTACGACTGCTCGGCGAGCAGCTTCCCATCGCGGACGTACAGCTCCCGCGTGGTGAACCCCTTGCGCTTGCCGTGGGGAACATCAATCCAGTAACGCACCAGGTGCCGCTTCTGCGTCGCGCTGTCGCGATATTCGGTGCGCGAATGCATGACCGTGAAGTTGTTGACGAACTGCACGTCGCCCTTGCGCATCTCCATGTGCAGCTGAAACTCGTCGCGCGCCATCAGCGAGTCGAGGTAGTCCATCGACTCGATCTGCTCGGGGGTGAAGACGATCCCTTCCTCGGCCGACCAAAGAGACTGGTTGCGGTCGTACGTGCAGTGCAGCAGTCCGTCGTAGAAGCCGAAAACCGGAATCGGTGCTGGCGACACCGGGTTGTCGCCCGGGGCGTGCTCGCCGCGCCGGTGGTGATGAAAGCCCTTCACGAGAACGGCATGCAGGTCGGGACGCTCCTGCAGGATGCGGTTGCTCAGCGCGCCCGAACTGGTGAGCACGCTCAGGCCACCCTCGACCGCGCTTTCCAGGCACAGCAACCCCGTGAGGACCGCGCCGTCGGTGTGAAAGCGCAGCATCGCGTTGCTCTGGTAGCCGCGCACGTCCTTGCCATAGGCCAGACCGAGGTCCTTCACGTCGACCTTCATGGCTCCGGCATAGCTCTGGTCGACCAACTGGCCAAGATGAGCTGACAGGCCGGCATAGCCGATCAGCGCTTCGTCATAGGTGAAGCGCTCGACCGGGAAGCCGCCGACGACCGAGAAGCCCGCGCCGTCTTCCAACTCGGCGAAGACCTCGCGCAACTGGTCGCAGGTCTTTGGCAGCCGAAAATCTGCCAGGCCGACGTCGGTGAACGTCTTGCCGGCGTTAACGGCCTGGCGCACGGCGCCTTCCACTTCGTCCTGCGATGCCGCGGTCAGCTGATGCACCCATGAGCGTGCCCGCCCGACGTCCTTCGCCAGCCAGACACTTGCGTCTTCGATCAGATGCGGTGACGTCGGTCTCATGGGCTCTCCTTGCAGGTTCCCGCTTAGTCCTCGATCAGCAGCGAGGCTGAGATCTCGGTTGCAGCTGATTCCATCAAGCCGCGGAACTTCTGCAGTTGTTCAAACGGCACGCGCGGACTCGGTGCGGAGATGCCCAGGCCGGCGACGAGTCGCCCGGCGGGATCTCGCACCGCGATGGCACAGCCCACCACGCCAAGGAGCATTTCCTGGTTGCTGGTCGCCCAGCCTTCACGCCGTACCTTGCGAACAAGCGTGCGCAGCGGCGCCGGCGCCACGATGGTGTTCGGCGTCAGCCGCTCCAAGGGCGAATGCGCCAACCACCAGTCCAGATCGCCATCGGTCATCTCGGCGAGGAACAGCTTGCCGATCGACGAGCAGTACAGCGGAGATCGGCGGCCGGGCTCGAAGTACAGCCCTTCGGAGCGCGGCGCTCGTGCCGAATCGACATACACCACGCAGTCGTCGAAGCGTCGGCCCAGCTGGCAGTGTTCGCCGAGCCGATTCGCCAGGGCGACCAAGACCTGATGCGCACGATCCGCGCGCAACGCCGCTTCGAGCGACGCAATGCCCAACTTGACGAGCGCAGGACCGACGACGACCTTCTTCGATCCGAGTGCGCGCAGAAGCAGTCCGCGCTTTTCCAGCTGTCCGACCAGGCGGTGGACCGTAGGTACCGGAAGTCCGCACTCAAGGGCCAGCTCGGTGACCGATGCAGGGCGCGTGGCATCGGCGACTGCCTGCAGTAATGCGAACGCGCGGTCGAGAGGTTGATCGTTCACAACCTCCGCGTCTGCACGCGTTGGTCGTTCATCGATGTCTTGACCTGGATCCATATTCCGCCAAACAATAGCCGAGAAATAGAAAAAGCAATTCCGATTTCCGGAAGTTGATGCAGGGCCTGATCGCGCTTCGCATCTGCACAAACAAATAGGGAGAGAGCCATTCCTGCGTCTGAAGATTCTTCGCGTCAACTGCGCAAGGGACCCCTTAAAGGTCTGCGGGTACTCGACGCCGGCAACATGATCGCGGGACCGCTCGCAGCGACGCAGCTCGCCGACTTCGGTGCCGACGTGATCAAGGTCGAGCTGCCCGATGTCGGCGACTCGATGCGCCACTGGGCACCGATGAAGGAGGGCCGGTCGCTCTGGTGGAAGGTGATCGGTCGCAACAAGCGATTGATCACGCTGGCACTATCCAAGCCGAAGGCACAGGAACTGTTCAAGCAGCTCGTGCGCGACACGGACATCTTGATCGAGAACTTCCGCCCGGGGACCTTCGAACGATGGGGGCTCGGCTTTGAGGAGCTGTCGAAGATCAATCCGCGCCTTGTGATGGTGCGCGTATCCGGCTTCGGACAGACCGGGCCGTATGCGAAGCGAGGCGGCTACGGCACGATCGCCGAAGCGTTCTCCGGCATCCCGTCATTCACCGGCTTTCCTGATCGGCCTCCCACGCTGCCCGGCTTCCCGCTGGCGGACTCGGTGGCGTCGACTTTTTCCGCCATGTCGGCGATGTTCGCGGTCTACAACCGTGATCATGGCGACGGCAAAGGTCAGGAGATCGACGTCAGCCTGTACGAGCCGTTGTTCCGGCTGGTGGAGTCGCAGGTCATCGGATTTGACCAACTGGGTATCGTCAAGACGCGACAGGGCAATCGGCTCGCCGAGGACTCGCCTCGCAACACCTATCAGACGCGCGACGGGCGCTGGATCGGCATCTCGGCAAGCTCGCAGCGCACCTTCGAGCGGCTTGCGGAGTCAATGGGCATGCCCGAGCTGGTTACCGACCCGCGCTTTGTCGACAACACCTCGCGCTGCGAGCATGACGTTGCGCTCGACGAGATCATTGCCAACTGGTTCAAGCAACGCGACTGCGACGACATGATGGCGCTGTTCGAGCGCGCCGAGGTGGTGGCCGGCCCGGTGCTCGACATTCGCGACATTGCGACCGATCCGCAGTACATCGCCCGCCAGAACATCGTGTCGGTCCCGGATGACGACTTTGGGTCTGTGAAGATGCAGGGCGTGGTGCCGCGATTCCTCGGCACGCCCGGCGAGGTCCGCCACGCCGGACGCGCACTCGGGGCTGACAACGTCGAGGTATTCACGCAGCTGCTCGGGCTGACGACGGACGAACTCAAGGCGCTGCAGGAAGAAGGGGTCATCTGATGGCCAGTGTCTTCGAAGGCGTGCGCATCGTTGGTGCCGGGCAGACGGCATACACCAAGCGATCATCGGATACCGTGCAGAAGTTGCTGTACGACGCTGGCAGCGCTGCGCTGCACGACGCCGGGCTCGGCTGGTCGCAGGTCGATGGCCTGGCGGTCACCTCGTTCATGCTGCCGCCGGACAATGTGGCAACCGTTGCCGAGCATATCGGCCTGGAAACCCGTTTCATGTTCCAGGGGCTGTATGGCGGCGCCTCGGGGATCATCGGCATGGCGCACGCGGCACGGGCGATTCGCGATGGCGCGTGCGACGTCGTCGTGGTGGCGGCTGCCGACGCGTTCGATGTCGCCTCCCACAACGAGACGCTCGACCGCTTCAACGGCTCCGTGCGTGAGTTCATGTCCCCGCAGGGGTTCGGCGGTGCGAACGGCATGTTCGCCTTGCATACCCGGCTGTACATGGAACGGCACGGCGCAACGCGCGAGGACTTCGGCCGCTTCTGCGTTGCGCTGCGCGCCAATGCCTTGCTCAACCCGAACGCGCTGTTCAAGGCGCCGCTGACCATGGCGGACTACCTGAATGCCAAGCCGATCGCCGACCCGCTGCGCCTGTATGACTGCGTGATGCCCTGCATCGGCGGTGACGCCATCGTGCTCGCGTCGGAGCGGGTCGCGCGGACCTTGCGCGGCCCGCAGCTGCGCATCCTGGCGGCGGAGGAGACGCACAACTTCCCGGCCAACGACGTCTACACGGTGCCCGGCGGATGGCTCGGCATGGCCGATCGACTCTATGCACGCGCCGGCTGCCGTCCGTCCGACCTGCACTTTGCGCAGTTGTACGACGACTACCCGGTCATGTGCTTCGTCCAACTGGAAGGGCTCGGCATCTGCAAGCCGGGGACGGCGCATGAGTTTGTGCGCACGACCGACATCACGACACGTGGCGCTTTTCCCATCAACACCGGGGGCGGCCAGTTGTCCGCCGGCCAGGCAGGTGCCGCCGGTGGAATGATCGGCGTGTACGAGGGCGTCACGCAGCTGCTGGGTCGCGCCGGCGCGCGCCAGGTCACGTGCCAGCGTGGTGTGGTGGCAGGCTATGGCATGGTGGCTTATGGGCGCGGCCTGTGCTCGAGTGCCGCCATCCTTGAACGGGTGGAGTGAGACAACCATGACGACAGCTGATCCGACGCACGCCGTGCTCAAGCCGCAGCCGCGCGTCAGTGAACTCACGCGCCCGTTCTGGGACGGCGCCAATGCAGGCAAGCTGATGATCCAGCGCTGTACGCATGCTGATTGCAGCAAGGCGGTGTTCTACCCGCGCGTGTGCTGCCCGTTCTGCAAGCGGCCCGGGCTCGCGTGGATCGAGGCGTCCGGGCGCGGCAGCGTGGTGTCGCACACGACCGTGCGTCGCACCCACCATGACGGGTTCAATCACGAGGCGCCCTATGTCTTCGCGGCGATCGAGCTGGAGGAAGGCCCGCTCCTGTATGCGCAGATGCCTGGTGCACCCTTGGATGATTCGCTGGTCGGTACCGCGGTGAGGGTCGACTTCCGTGAGCATGGCGCCGGCCGGCAAATGCCGGTCTTCGTCCTGGCCTCGGCATGAGCCTGCAGCTCGACTTCGGATCCGAGAACACGGCACCGGTTCACCCCGCTTTTGTCGAAGCGCTCACCGAAGCGAACGTCGGCTTTGCGACCAACTTCGAGGCGGAGGAGTGGACTGCGGGCGCCATCCGTCGGCTGCGCGAGTTCTTCGAGCACGACCGGCTGGAAGCGTTCACGGTCACCACCGGCACGGCCGCCAACGCGATCGCCCTGGGCGCGATGGTCCCTCCCTACGGGACCATCCTGTGCCACTGGGACGCCCACATCGAGACCGACGAGTGCGGCGCCCCCGAGATGTTCAGCTTTGGCGCGCGGCAGGTTCCTCTCGCCGGGGAGCACGGCCGTCTTTCGCCCGACGCCCTCGCCAAGCACCTGTCGCACGCACGCATCGGTGTTGTTCACTCCCTTCAGCCGGCGGCCCTGAGCCTGACCAACCTCACCGAGGCAGGCACGGCCTACACGCCGGACCAGATCGCAGCATTGACCGCGATTGCGCGGCGCTACGCGCTCGGCGTTCATCTTGATGGTGCGCGCTTTGCCAACGCAGCGGCGTCGGTTGCTGCAACGCCGGCGGAGCTGTCGTGGAAGGCCGGGGTGGATGTGCTCACGCTGGGAACGACGAAGAGCGGCTCGTTCGGCGTCGAGACGATCGTGTCGTTCAACGACCGCTACAACGTCGGGCTGGCCTATCTTCGCAAGCGCTCGGGGCATTTTTCGCCGAAGACGCGCTTTCTCGGCGCGCAGCTGCAGGCCTACATGGATGACGACCGGTGGCTCAAGAACGCCCGTCACGCCAACGCGATGGCGCTTCGGCTCTCGCGGGGCCTGACGGCGCTTGCGGGTGTCACGCTGGTTCATCCGGTGGAAGGCAACGAAGTCTTCGTCCAGATGCCAGACGCCATGGTCGAACGGCTCGTGCAACGTGACTGCAAGTTCCAGCGCGACTGGCGGCCGGAGCCGCGTCACCATCGCTTCGTCTGCTCATGGGCGACCACTGAAGCGCAGGTCGCAGAGTTGATCGCGGTGGCGCAGGCAGCCTCGGTGTCGGCTTAGACCACACCGGGGACGCCGTGAACCGAACGGTCGTCCTGCTCTGCCTCTTCATCTTCGGCAGCACATTTTCCATCGGCGCCTTTCCGGTGTTGCTGCCAGAGATCGCGCGAGACGGCGCCATCAGCGACGTGGCTCTGGGTGCCATCGCCGGCGCATTCGGACTGGCGCGGGTCATCGCCGACATACCGGCCGGGCTGTTCATCACCCATCATCTGCGTCGCGCCCTCGTGCTGGCCGCAGTTTGCTTGGTCTCGGGCGTGGTCTGCCTGAGCATTGGAGCGTCGCTGGGCATGATGGTGCTCGGACGGGGGCTGTGGGGTGCCGGGCACGCCCTGGTCATGTTGAGCGGCATCACCGCGATTGTGCGATATGCGCCCGCCCGGTCGCTCGGCACGGCGCTCAATGCGTTCGAGATGAGCGCCATGCTGGGCGTGCTGCTCGGCATGGTCGGCACCGGTCTGCTGCCGTCATCCTGGCCGTGGAACGTCTCGCTTGCCGTCGCCTCGTCGCCGCTGCTGGTTGGTATGGTCCTGCTGCCGTCGCTGCTGCGCTCCATTCCAGCGGAGCCAGGCAGCCGGGATCGACCGTGGTTCGCGCGCGTTCATGGCGATACGGCGTCCGGGAACGTGATGCCGCGCTTCACCCGTCTCACCGTTCTCGCGTTTCTTTGCG
This sequence comes from Burkholderiaceae bacterium, assembly GCA_022843955.1. Taxonomy (GTDB): domain Bacteria; phylum Pseudomonadota; class Gammaproteobacteria; order Burkholderiales; family Burkholderiaceae_F; genus JALHMQ01. The sequence continues at coordinate 17,026 of JALHMQ010000036.1, read as the reverse complement.
GCAGCGCGATCGCTCTTGCATGGTCGGCCGTCGGCCAGTTTGTCCTGCCGTTGCGCGCCAGCCGCGAGTTCGAGCTCGACCGCACGGGCGTTGCCCTGCTCGTCGCCCTGCCGCAGTTCGTCGATGTCGCGCTGCTCTTGCCTGTCGGTGCGTACGCCGACCGCACGTCCCGCGTGAGGATGCTCGGCTTGATCCTGCTGGTGTTTGCGGTAGCTGTTGCGGCCGTCTCATTCGGCCCCTTGTCAGTCGTGCTCGTGGGTTGTGTCATGTTCGGTGTGGGTCTGGCGGCATGGATGCTCCCGATCAACGTGTTGAACCAGGAGGGTGCTCAGGCAAGCATTGCGTGGCGCACCGCACTCTACCGAGTCGCCGTCGACACGGGCGTCTTCCTCGGGCCGGTGATCAGTGGCCTGCTACTGGGACACTCGTTGCTCTGGGTCGTCGGCCTGACCATCACCACGCTGCTCGCTGTGCTGGCCCTGCTGCTTCTGCGGCATGAGGCAAGATCGCCGTCCCGTCCGCGAGTCGATTGATTGGTGGCGATCTCGGGAGCCGCAGAGCTGCTCATGGATGGCGCGCCAGCGTGGGGCAAGGGCAGGTGCGGGGCGAAGCGAGCATGAGTTTTCTCCGACCCCTGCAAGACTCGCCTTAGGCGAACCCGCTGCAGGTGGCAAAAGTGCAGCGACTGAGCGAGAGGAACAAACGACACCGCCTATCCGGTCACGCCTCAGTCACCTGACGCAGGGACGATGCTTCGTCTTCTTCCGTCGCGCGACGCATGACCACGGTCGACCTGATCTACTTCAACGCGGGTGGTGGCCATCGGGCCGCGAGTGCGGCGCTCGAGGCCAGCATCGGGCAGCGCCACCCGCGCTGGAAGGTTCGCTGCATCAACCTGTTCGACATCCTCGATCCGCGCGGGCAGTTCCAGCGCGTGACCGGGATGGCACCGGAGGCGATCTACAACACGCGGCTCGCCAAGGGCTGGACCGCCGGGCTGGCGCAGGAACTGAAGCTCTTGCAGGCCATGATCCGTTTCGGCCACACGACGCTGGTACAGCGGTTGTCTGCTCATTGGCTGGCGACCGAGCCCGACCTCGTGGTGTCGCTGATCCCCAACTTCAACCGCGCCTTGCATGACAGCCTCGCCATCTCGCTTCCCGGCGTGGCCTTCGTGACGGTGCTGACCGATCTGGCGGACCATCCGCCCAACTTCTGGATGGAGCCGGGCACCGCGCAGCATGTCGTCTGCGGATGCGACCGCGCCGTGGCGCAGGCACGCGCCGCCGGTATCGACGCGCGGCAGATCCATCGCACCAGCGGCATGATCCTGCGGCCCGACTTCTATGAGGCGGTCGATCTCGACCGCAATGAAGAACGTGCGCGGCTTGGTCTGGATCCGGCGCGCGCGACCGGCATCGTGCTGTTTGGTGGTCATGGCTCGATGGCGATGCTCGACATCGCGCAGCAGCTGCGCGACGTGCAGCTGATCCTGCTGTGCGGCCACAACGCCGTGCTGGCGCAGAAACTGCGCGCACTCGTTCCTGCCGCGGCGCACGCGGTGGTGGAGTTCACGCCGCAGGTGCGCCGGTACATGCAGCTGGGCGACTTCTTCATCGGCAAGCCAGGACCCGGCAGCCTCAGCGAGGCGGTGCACCTCGGCCTGCCGGTGATCACGGTGCGCAATGCCTGGACCATGCCGCAGGAGCGATACAACACGGACTGGGTGAAGGAGCAGCGGCTCGGCATGGTGGTGCCTTCGCTGCGACGAATTCGCCCCACGGTGCTGGCGCTGCTCGATGAGCTGCCGGCGTTCAAGGCCAACGTCATGCGCGTCGACAACCGGGCCGTGTTCGAGGTCCCGGAGATCCTCGCTGCCATTTACGGCCGTGCCAAAGCTCCCGCGGCGGCAGACGCGTTGCCGATTTCGATCACAAGCGCGGCGACCTGCGAGGCAGCGCCGAGCGCGGCCTGAGCGCGCGCGCCGCCCGCGCGCGGCAGCCTGATCCGCCCGCCACTAGCTTGTCATCGCCGCGACGCATGACACCCGCACGCTGCGCGCTCCCTGAGTCAGACGCCGAGGAGCGACCATGAGCACACCGCAGGAATCAACCAGCAGCAACGATTCGCGTCGCAACTTCATCCGCCTCGTCGCCACCGGCGGCGCGGCCACGCTGGGCAGTTTCGCGCTCGGCGGGTGCTTCTTCGGCGAGTCCGAGTTCCAGCATGGTGTCGCCAGCGGCGACCCGCTCGCGGACCGCGTCATCCTGTGGACGCGCGTGACGCTCTCGCCCGAAGCGCTCGCCAACCTGGCGGCTGCTGATGCGAAGGTGAGCCGCAACCCCGCGCTGGCCGCGCACGTGCAGGCGCTCAAGAACGTCGTGTTGCGTTGGGAGGTCGCACTTGACGAGCATTTCCGGCGCAAGGTGCGCATGGGTGTGACCACCGCCTCGCCTGAGCGCGACTACACGGTGAAAGTCGATGTCGACGGCCTGCGGCCCGGCACTACCTACTACTACCGCTTCCTCGGTCGCGACATGGTGTCGCCTACCGGTCGCACGCGCACGCTCGCACCGCTGCTGGCCGGTGCGGCGCCTGCCGTCAAGCTGGCGGTGTTCTCCTGCTCGAACTACCCCGCCGGCTACTTCAACGTCTATGGCGAAGCCGCGAAGATCGACGATCTCGATGCTGCCGTTCACCTCGGCGACTTCATCTACGAGTACAGCCGCACCGGCTACGCCTCCGAGCGGGCCGCAGAGCTGGGCAGACTGTCGGAGCCAGAGACGGAGATCGTCACGCTCGATCAGTATCGCCGTCGGCATGCGCAGTACCGCTCGGACGCCGACCTGCAGGCGCTGTGCGCCAAGGTGCCGCTGATCGCCGTGTGGGACGACCACGAGAGCGCCAACGACGCCTGGCGCGACGGAGCCGAGAACCATCAGCCCGCCACGGAAGGCGTGTGGCAGGCGCGCCGTGCCGCGGCGATCCGCGCGTACTACGAGTGGATGCCGATCCGCGAGGTGCAGCCGGGCCGGCCCGAGCGCATCTTTCGCAGCTTTGACTTCGGCACGCTGCTGTCGCTGCACATGCTCGACACGCGCCTGATCGGCCGCGATCAGCAGATGTCGTTCGAGTCGTTCACCGGGGCCGCGGGCTTCGACGGCGCCGCCTTCGCGTCGGCCCTGGCCAACCCGAGCCGGCAACTGCTCGGTGGCGAGCAGACCGCCTGGCTGCAGAACCAGATGGCGCGCTCCAGTGCCACCTGGCAGGTGCTCGGCCAGCAGGTGCTGATGGGTCGAATGAACGTCCCCGCGCCGATCCTGTTCCAGCAGATCGGCGTGAGTGGTTACGCCGCGCTGGTGCAGCAGGCACAGACCGCGCCGGCGACGCTCACCGCGACCGAACTGGCGATCCTGCAGGCGCCGTCGGTGCCGTACAACCTCGACGCTTGGGATGGCTACGCGGTGCAACGCGAGACCGTGCTCGCCACCGCGCGGCAGCTGAACAAGAACCTCGTGGTGCTCTCCGGTGACACGCACAACGCGTGGGCCAACAACCTGGCCGATCTGCAGGGTGCGGCGGTGGGGGTGGAGTTCGCCACCTCGTCGGTGTCGTCGCCGGGCTTCGAGGCGATCTTCCCGACCGAGGAGCCGACCGCGTTTGCGCGCGGGCTCGAAGCGCTGATCGGGCCGCTGCAGTATGCCGACACCAGCCGGCGCGGCTTCCTGCTGATCACTGCCACGCCGCAAGCGTGCCGTGCCGACTGGCATTACGTCAGCACGGTGCTCAATCGCAGCTACACCAGCACGATCGGCAAGAGCCTGCGCACATTGCCCGGCGAGCGTCGCGTCGTGGCGGTCTAGGGGCGCGTTGGGGGGAGCGGCTGGGAAATGACGCTGCCCCCGTGCTCATCCGCTGCGACCGGCAGCGGGTGCGTGGCCGCGAAGCGCTGTAACTGCTCGATCACCCACGCGGCATCGTCCAGCGGCAGGTCGTGCCCGGCCCACGGGTGCAGCGCCAGCGGGCAATGCCAGGCCGCCGCGATGCGCTCGCTGCAGCGAGAGTCGACCAGGCGGTCGCCACGGCCGGCCAGCAACAGCGTCGGCATCGGTGGAGGTGGCGGTGCGCGAAAACGCGCCGCCGCCAGCAGTTGCCGCAGCACGTTGTAGCGCGATACCGGGTGGGCTGCACGCAGCGCGAGCCAGCGCGACACCACATCGGCATCGGCACGCGCACAGGTGGCGGCGAGGACGGCGGCCTCCAGCTGCGCAGCGTCGGCGGCGAGCAGGCGCAGCAGCAACGGCACGGCGGCCGCTGGCCGCAAACGCCAGTGCATCGGCGCGAGTGGACGCATGCTGGTGCTGATCAAGACCAGACGCGCCACTTGCTGCGGCGTGCTGTGCGCGAGCTGCGCTGCGACCATCGCCCCCAGCGATAGAGCCACGATGTTCACGGGCTCAGCGATGCCGCGGTAAGCGAGCTGCATGCGGCAGTCGTCTGCCATGTCGTCGATCCGGGTAGGACTGCGCTCGTTGAAACGGCTGCCGTTGCCGGGCTGGTCGAGCGTCAGCACCGGGGCACCGAGTGCAACCGACAGCTGCGCGGGAAAGTCGCCCCAGTGACCGCTCTCGCGTGCCAGGCCGCGCAGCAGCAGCCACGGTGTCATGGCACGGCCTCGCCGTACCAGAGCGATCGTGCAGAACGCTGGTGCTGCTCGCGCGCCAGCCCCTGCGGCAGCCAGCGCTGCCAGCTGTGGGTCGCGCGGGCGGCAAAATCGAGCCAGACAAGATGGCGACGCAGCACGCGGCTGCGCCGATGGGCGATCAGCGGGTTGAAGATGCCCTGCCGCGAGAACAGCTGGCGCGGGTTCTTGCGCACCCAGGTCCACGAGCCCATCTCGAGCGTCAACGGCAGGAAGTGAGTGGATGCATGCGTGCGCAGGACCAGGTGATCCCAGAGGTCACCATGCGCGAGGTACTGCGCGCTCTGCGGTTCGAACACGTAGCGGTGCTGCGGGTGGGCATCATCGAACAGCGCCTTCAGGGCGTGGATCTCAGGCAGCCGTGCTATCGGCGTTCGCGTATGCGCGAACGGAAACCACAGGCGGTCGTGCAGGCCGAAGCCCGAGTGACAGTCGATCGCCAGCGAGAAAGGGCGCGACGTCAGCTCGCGTTCTACAACGTCGCACAGCGCCTGGGCTTCCGGCTGCATCGGCGCACCTTGGGCGCCCTGGTACCACGGCAGCCGGGCGCTCAGGCGCTGCCCACCGATCAGGTAGGGCACAGGCTCGCGCGCCTCGATCGGTGCGTTGCGCATGAGGTCGATGCCGGCCGGGTTGGCGCGCGTGCCGCAGGCCAGGCCGCCCGGGTTGACGAGCGGCATGAACACCATGCGCAGCGACTGCAACTGGTGATGCAGCGACTCGTCCCAGCGCAGCCGCGCCACGAGGCTGGCCACGAACGCGATCACGACTTCGGCGCCGATCCGCTCCAGCCCATGGACGCCGCCGAAGACGCCGATCGTCGGCGCGTCTGCCCGGTCCGATCCCAAGGTCAGTACGTGCAGAGGCAGCCTCATCGGGCCGACATCGATTTCTGCTTCGATGTGGCCGCTCAGGTGCGGTGCGCCCGCCGCCAGCAGCCGCTCGATCTCATCGAGCTCCGGTAATCGGGTCGGCGTGCTCACGTCGCGCCGCTGCCGGGCGGCGGTCTGTCATCAGGGTGCCATGACGCGGTCAACTGGCGTTCCTAACCTCGGCCGCTCGCGGTCTGCAATCTGATCGACTCCGCTGATTCGCGCCAGTCAGATTGATTCGTCTGCCAACGGTCTTGATCGGCCGCCGCACGTCGATCAAGCCCTGCCACCGAGGATGCCATGCGCACCCATCGCTCCCGCCCGCTACCGATCGCACGCCGCCGCTCCGCCGGGTTGTTCGCCCTCGTCGCAGCCATGCTCTGGGGCCTGGTCGAGTTCATGGCGCTGCAGCGCGCGGCTCGTCGCCGCGACTGAGTTGCGCTGATCCGCGCTGATTCTCTGATCCACCGCGGATCGCGTCGTTTGCGAAAGCTACGCGCTGCGGAAGTCGCCGGGAACCGCCCCCGGCCGGCCCGCTCAAGCCGCTTCGAGGGCAGCGTCGTCTGCGCGCGCAGCCAACGGGGCAGGCCGCAGGGGATGGGCGTGGGGCGCTGCCGGGACAATCTCATCGAGCAAGTGCAGGCGCGTGGCGTAGTAGCGATCCAGTCGCCACTCCCGCAGCAGTTCCACTGCCAGCTCGAACGCCTCCAGCTCGAGCTCGTACAACTTTGCCACCGGGAAGGCCCGTTCTTCGGCCAGGTGCTCGGCCAGCTGAACCAGGAGCGCCGAGGCGTTGCTGTCGGGGTGGGACCGGATGTAGCGCTGTACTTTTCTGATCGCGTTCATGGCGTTTCTCACTCTCTTTGTCTCTGCAGAATTGCCGCCATCGTGTCACTCCACGCTTGCCGCTGCATGACATCTGCGTGACATCGCGAATCGTTGTCCGCCGGCCACGCGGCGCGACGGCGGTTGTGGTGGATCAAGGATCGGCCGGGTGTCGGCGGGTGTCGGGTTGCTATCGGGTGGCTGCCGGGTGGATCTCTGACCGGTATCGCGCATCCCGTTATTGCGTCTAGGCACGGGCCGCGCGCCGACCCGAACCATCACACATCTGTCACGGGGCTGACGTGGACTTGTCACCTGCACTGCACATAGTCGTTCGCTGTCTTCAACGCAGCGAGCCCCGACATGTCCATGCTTTCCCAGCCTGCGCGCCGCGCCTTGCGCGCCGCCGCTTTCGTCCCCCTCCTGGCGCTGGCGGCGATCAGCGTCGCCGCCTGTGGTGGTTCAGACGACGAAGGCGAACCGCTCGATCTCACCATCCTGCATGTGAACGACCATCATTCGCGGCTCGACGCCGAGTCGGTCAACCTGCGCGTGACGACCGCTGCGGGCACGCGCGAGAGCGTGACTTTCCCGCTCGGCGGTTTTGCGCGGGTGGCGCAGGCGATCGACGACCTGTCGGCGGGCCGCGCCAACGTCCTCAAGCTGCATGCAGGCGACGCCATCACCGGCGACCTGTACTACACGATCACCAACGGCCGCGCCGATGCGGACTTGATGAACACCGTGTGCTTCGACGCCTTCACTCTGGGCAACCACGAGTTCGACTCCGGCGATGCCGGCCTCAAGACCTTCCTCGACTTCCTGCGCACCGGCAGCTGCCGCACGCCGGTGCTATCGGCCAACGTGCGGCCGCGAGTCGGCACCTCGCCGCTGACGCCCACGTCCGCCACCGACTACATCCGGCCGAGCGTGGTGGTCCAGCGCGGCAACGAGAACGTGGCGATCATCGGCCTCACCGTATCGGGCAAGACGCGCAATTCATCGCGGCCGGATGTCACCACCGAGTTCCTCGCCGAGACCGCGACCGCGCAGGCGCAGATCGACGGGCTGCTCGCCGGCGGTGCCAACAAGATCGTGCTGCTCACCCACCAGGGCTACAGCGCGGACCTCGCGATGGCGCGGGCGCTGCGCGGGGTGGACGTGATCGTCGGCGGCGACTCGCACACCCTGCTGGGGCCGGCATCGCTGTCGACCTTCGGTGTCACCACGCAGGACGTCTATCCGGCCCGCGTCACCAACGCCGACGGCGATCCGGTCTGCGTGGTGCAGGCGTGGCAATACAGCTGGGCGGTTGGCGAATTGCGGGTGAAGTTCGATCGCCGCGGCCGGGTCGAAAGCTGCGAAGGTCGGCCGCACATCCTGCTCGGCGCGCCGACCCGGCGCAGCGCGGCGGGCACCGCCGCGCTCAGCGACGCCGACCGCACCGCGATCACCGCCGACCTGGCCGCCGAGCCCAGCCTGCGCACCACCGGCGAGGCACCCCGCGCTGTGAATGCTCTCACCGGCTTTGCGCAGCAGAAGGCAGCGTTCGGCGCGAACGTGGTGGGCAGCGCGGCGACCAATCTGTGCCTGCGCCGCGTGCCGGGCAGCAAGCGCGACATCACGCGCTCCGTGTTCGGCGAGTGCAACTCCGGCGCGTTCACCAACGCCCACGGCGGCGACATGCAGCAGATCGTCGCCCAGGCATTCCTCGAGCAAGGCCGCACCTTCGGCGGCGTCGACATTGCCCTGCAGAACGCTGGTGGAGTGCGCACCGACCTGACCGCCGGCGCGGTCACGGTCGGCAACATCTACACCGTGCTGCCGTTCCGCAACACGCTGGTGCGACTGACGCTGACCGGCGCGCAGGTCAAGCAGACGCTCGAAGATGCGATCACGTTCGTCCTCACCTCGGCCGGCAACAGCGGCGCGTATCCGTACGGCGCGAGCATCCGCTGGTCGGTGGACCTGAACCAGCCGGCGAACAACCGCTTCAGCAACATCGAAGTGAAGACGGCCGCGGGCGCCTGGGTGGCACTCAGCCCAACCGCCACCTACCGCGTGATCACCAATGACTTCCTTGCCGCCGGGCAAGACGGCTGGGTCACGCTGCGCGGAATCACCGGCAGCTTGCGCGAGGACACGTTCCTCGACTACGCCGATTCGTTCCTGCGCTACACGCAGGCGCGCGGCACGCTGACACGCTTGCCGCAAAGCGAGTACAGCACGCAGTCGTTCACCGACACGCCGTAGCGGCGGACGGCAGACGGGTCCGCGGTGGCGGCGTTGCCGGCAACCGCATCCGTTCTGCGGTCAGGGATAGAGCCAGTTCGGCAGCCAGGTCGCCGCGGCCGGGAATGACCAGATGGTCGCCAGGCAGACGACCAGGTGGCGATGATCGATGCGCTCGATGCGCAGATCGATCGCTTCATCCGCGTGCTGATGACGGCCGCGACCCGACTATCGCAAGCAGGCCGTGCGCGAACAACGGGCCATTCTCGCGGCCTACGGCGTGGGCAATGCCGACGCCGTGGGCAGCCTGTTGAACCAGCATATGGCCGAGACTGCCCAGCGGCTCGGCGCGGCGCTCACCGAGAGACGCCAGTCGCTCCGCAGCGATTAGCTGTTGCGCCGGCCGCCACCATGCGTGAAGACGCACCTGGCTGGCGCTGCCGGCTCGCGATACCGTTCGCTGCCTCAACACGCGGACCGTAGGGGAACAACCATGGCGATGCAGCGCGTACGACAGGTCAACCTGCAGGAGTTCGACAGCGAGTACTGGAACCGCCTCAACGAGTTCGATCGGGTGTTCGTCGCCGAAGGCGATTCGTGGTTCAGCTACGGCTCGCTGCGCTTCAACAACCTGTTGCGCTACCTCGAGCTGCCGTACTCGGCGCTGGTGCTCAACATCGCGCAGCCGGGCGACACATTGCGCCGCATGCACGAGACCACGCGCAATCCGCAGTTCTATTCGGTGCTGAAAAACCGCGGTGGCCGGCGCTGGGATGGCATCTTTCTATCGGGTGGCGGCAACGATGTGATCGATGCCGCGTGGAACCCGAAGATCCAGGCCGCCGAGATCCTCGCCAGGCCGGCCAATCCGGCGTCGATCACGCGTGCCAACCTCGATCAGGTGATCGACCGCGTTGCCTATGACCAGCTGCTGCGCTATATCGCCAAGAACATCGAGCAGATCGTCTTGCAGGGGCGCGATCAGGCCGGTGGCCACAGCGTCGGCGTGCCGCTGTTCATGCACACCTACGCGCTGGTGCAGCCGCGCAACGCGCCGGTCAAGCGCCTCGGGCTCGGTCCCTGGCTGTATCCGGCGATGATCTGGCTCGGCATCGACGCCGCACTGTGGCGCGACCTGGCCGCGCTGATCCTCAGTGACCTTGCAGCCACAATCAAGAGCCTGTCACTGCCCGACTTTCACGTGATCGACACGCTGGCGCTGACCACCGCGATCGAGCCCTCGGTTCCGGGTTCTACCGGCGACTCGATGGATTGGGAAAACGAGATCCATCCGAATCGCGCCGGCTACAAGAAGCTCGCCGCCACCTGGACCGAGCAGATCGGCGCCGTGCTGGGTTGAACGAACGGCGGCGCGCCGTTATCGCCGCTGCGTTCCTCAGACGATCGCTGGTGCCCGCTCCGGTCGCACGTGCCAGGCGAGGATCGCCAGCACCGCGCCACCAGCAATCAGCAGCACCACCGGCTGGCCGAAGATCAGCGCCAGCGACAGCAGGTTCAGCGCGACGAAGGCCGGCATGCGGATCGGGCGCCGGCAATGGCCGGTGTATGCCGCCCCCAGGCCCATGATCGCGATGATCGCGCTCGCCAGCGCCACGACGAAGTCGGTTGCGTTGAAATTGATGAACAGCAGTACCGGCGCATAGACGAAGGCGAACGGCACCAGCGCCTTGCCCATCGATAGGCGGAACGCCGTCATGCCGGTGCGCATCGGCTCGCTGCGCGCGATGCCCGCTGCGGCAAAGGCGGCCAGCGCCACCGGCGGCGTCACGTCGGCCAGCACGCCGTAGTAGAAGACGAAGAAGTGGGTCGCCAGCTGCGGCACACCGAGCTGCGCCAGCGCCGGCGCCACGATCGACGCGAGGATGATGTAGGTGGGTGTGGTCGGCACGCCCGAGCCCATGATGATGCAGGCGATCGCGGTGAACAGCAGGCCGAACAGGATCGTGATCTGGTTCAGTTCGAACAGATCAAGCACGTCGAGCCCGTCGACGAACGCTGCCGCCACGCCCGACAGATCGATCACGAAGGCCGAGAACTTGAAGCCCATGCCGGTAAGCGTCGTGATGCCGAGAACGAAGCCCACGCAGGCGCACGCGGCTCCGATGCCCAGTGCCGCCTTGGTGCCCATCTCGAAGCCCTGCACCAGCGCGCGCGGGGTGACCGCGAGGCCCGTCATGCGCTGGCCATAGGGTCCGAGCAGCTTCGGTAGCCACGAGCAGGCGATTGTCAGCGTGATGCCCCAGAAGGCGGCGAGGAACGGCGTGTACTGCATCAGCAGCAGCGTCACCATCACCACCAGCGGGATGAACAGGTGCCAGGAGCTGCGCAGCACCATGCCAACCGACGGGATCTCCGTCGGGTCCATGCCGGCCAGCTTCAGCCGCCGCGCCTCCAGGTGCACCATGTACAGGATGGCGAAGTAGTGCAGGATTGCCGGCACGATCGCGATCAGGATCAGCTCGTTGTACGGGATGCCAAGGGTCTCGGCCATGATGAACGCGGCTGCGCCCATGATCGGCGGCGTCACCTGCCCGCCGCACGAGGCGCTGGCTTCCACCGCGCCGGCAAAGCGTGGGCTGAAGCCCACCCGCTTCATCAGCGGGATCGTCATCACGCCGGTGGTCACCGTATTGGCGATCGCCGAGCCGGAGATCATGCCGAACAGGCCTGAAGAAACCACGCTGACCTTGGCCGGACCGCCCGCAAAGCGGCCGGCAGCAATGGTGGCCAGGTTGACGAACAACTGACCCAGCCCGGTGAGCTGCGCCATGATCCCGAAGAGCACGAAGTGGAAGACGAAGGTCGCCACCACGCCCACCGGGATGCCGTAGATCCCTTCGGTGCCCTTGTACAGGTGCGCCACCACGCGCGGCACGCTGTAGCCGCGGTGCGCCAGTTCGCCCGGCAGATACGGCCCGAAGATGCCGTACAGCACGGTCGCCACCGCCAGCAGCGGCAGGAAGATGCCCATCGTGCGCCGTGCCGCCTCCAGCACCATCGCGATGGCGATCACGCCGAACATCAGGTCCAGCGGCGAGTGATGCCCCGGCCGCTCGATGAAGATGTCCTGGAAGAAGATCAACAGGTAGAGCGAGAAGCTTGACGCGGCGATCGCGAAGATCCAGTCGCGCAGCGGGATGTGCCGGTGGCTGCCGTCATACGCCTTCAACGGTAGCGACAGCGCCGCAATTGCCAGCAGCACGCCGCCAAAGGTCAGCTGCGCCGCCAGCGGCACCTCCTCGCCGACGGGCGAGGTCATCAATGCCCAGCCGAGCAGCAGATAGAACACTGCCAGGCCCACCGACACCAGCCACTCCCACGGGCCGGGCAGCCGCTTGGGCCGAGGAAAGACCAGGAAGCACAGCCCCAGCACCACTGCCAGGTGGGTCGCGCGATGCGCCACCTCGTTGTGCAGGCCGAAGCCCGCGGTGTAGTAATGCCAGGCCGCCAGACCCACTGCGAGCACGGAGACGATCAGTGCCGAGACGCCCGCCAGTCGGCGGAAGTTCGACTCCGGATCGAACTGCTCGATCAGGCGATCGACTTCGTCTTGGGGCGCGGCGCTGCGGGTATCGGCGGTCGTCATCGTCGGTCAGCGAAAAGTCAGCGAGGTCAGCGTGGGTCAGGGTCGGGCGGGCGAGAGCAGGGCGGGCCCTGCACAGCCATGCGCCGAGATCTGGATGGATGCAGCGCCCAGCGTGCCGAGCAGCAGTTCACGGTCGGGCAGCAGCAGGCGCATGCGTTGTGCCGGCAGCGCGCGGATCACCAGCGGATCGACCACGCGCGCCAGCAACAGGCGCTTGCGGTGGCCCACGCGCTCCAGGCGCTCGCCTGGACCGGCCGCGTGCGGCAGCCCGTAGCCTTCACCCTCGAACTCCTCTTCCACCAGCACGGCGTGCGGTGAGAAGCGGTAGCGATCGATCACCGTGGTGCCGAGTACCGAGTGTTCGAAGGCCACGCGCAGTTCAGGTGCGCCAGCATCGAGCGGCAGCGTGAGAAGCGCGCGGCCGCTGCGATGGTCGGTGAGCCGCAGTTCGCAGGGGGTGGCTGGGTGGCCGACAGCACTGACCGGACCGGGCAGCGCGGCGACGCACGCCGTTGCGATGAAAGCTGCAACGGCGCGTCGCCACACGATCACTTCAGGACGCCCTTTTCCTTGAAGTAGCGCACCGCGCCCGGGTGCAGCGGCACGCTGCCGACCGCTGTGGCATTGGCCAGCGTGATGTTCTTGCCCTGCACATGCACCTGACCCATGATCGCCACGTTCTCGTACAGCGCCTTGGTGACTTCATAGGCGATGTTGTCGGGCACGCCGTCGTGCGCCGTCCACACCGCCATCACGGCCAGCGTGTCCACCGGCGCGGTCTGGCCCTTGTAGGTGTTGGCCGGCAACTGCACGCGCGTGTAGTACGGCTGCTCTTTCAGCAGGGTGCCGACCTCGGGGCCGCCCAGCGGGATGATCTTCAGCGAGTGGCTCTGCGCGGCGTCGGTGATGGCCGCCACCGGCACGCCGCCGGTGATCAGCGTGGCGTGCAGGTTGCCGTCCTTGATCTTGTCCATCGCCTGCGTGAAGGACGAGCTGTCTTCCTTCACATCGCTGCGCGACAGGCCGTTGACCTTCAACAGATCGGTGACGAGCTGGTACTGGCCCGAGCCCGGTGCGCCCGACGAGATGCTCTTGCCCTTCAGGTCCTTGACGCTGTTGATGCCCGAATCGGCCCGCGTGACCAGCTGCACCGTCTCCGGATACAGCGCGCCGAGCGCGCGCAGGCCCTTGATCGGCTGCTTGTCGAACTGCGCCTTGCCGTTGAAGGCGGCATCCAGGATGTCGGCGGCGACGAACGCCGACTCGATCTCCTTGGTGCCCAGCAGCTTGGCGTTGGCCACCGAGGCGCCCGCGGCTTCGGCGGTCGCGGTGATCTTCTTGCCGTCGAGCGTGGCCTTGTTGGAGATCAGCTGGGCCAGCATGCCCCCCAGCGGGTAGTAGGTGCCGCCGGTGCCGCCGGTGGCGATGCCAAAGAACACGCGTTGCTGGGCAATGGCGGTGGTGGCGGCTGCGGCCACGGCCACGCAGAGTACGGCGTGCTTCCAGGTGATGCGCATGTGGATCCTCCTCTTGAGTTTTCTTGGCTTGATCGATTGCATCGGTCGCCACGCGCGGCGGGCTGTGCGCCCGGTGAAGCGTCGTGCGGCAGGCGGATGCTACTGGCTCCGCGCGCCTGCGGACAGTCGTTGATCTTTCGCATGCGGCGTGTTGCGCGAACGATGCGCTCGCCGCATGCGCTTGCCACATGCGCCGCGCCGCTCCGCTAGGCTCGCGCTCTTTGCAGCGTTGGCTCCCTCTTCATGCACTCCCAGGACATCGTCGTCATCGGCGCCGGCGTGATCGGCTGCTCGGTGGCTCACCATCTGGCCGCGCTCGGCGCCGGCCGCGTCACCGTGCTCGAGCGCCGGCAAATCGGCGCCGGCACCACCGCGCAGTCCAGCGGCATCCTGCGCACCCATTATTCGGTGCGCGAGAACGTCGACCTCGCGCTGCGCTCCTGGGCGGCGTTCACCGACTTCGCCGCCCATGTGGAGGACGCCGAGGCCTCGGCCGGCCTCGTCAAGTGCGGCTACCTGATCGTCGCGCCTGCCGGACCGAAGCTCGATCCACTGCGCGCCGCGCTGGCGCAACAGGCGACCATGGGCATCGCGGTGTCGCAGCTCACCGGCGCCGAGGCGCAGCGCCTGCTGCCGATCGCCCACTTCGACGATGCTGCGCTGATCGGCTACGAGCCGCAAGCCGGCTTCGCCGACGCCTACCTCGTCGCCACCAGCTACGCGCGGTCCGCAAGGCGGCGCGGCGTGCGCATCGTCGAGGGCGTGGAGGTGCAGGGGCTGCGCATCGCCGACGGCCGCGTGATCGGTGTGGCCACCTCGCAGGGCGACATCGATGCCGGCGTGGTGGTCAGCACGCAGAACATCTGGGCCACCGAGATCGAGCGCTGGACCGGCATCGCCACGCCGGTGGTGGCCGAACGGCACCGCGTGCTCGCACTGGAAGGACCGCAGCCCTACACGAACGCGATGCCGGTGTTCAAGGACCTCGCCTCCGAAGGCATGCTCTACGCGCGCAGCTACGGCGGCCGCCAGATGCTGGTGAGCGAAGGCCTGCCCGGCGACGTGCTCGATGCGCCCGACGACGAGCAGGGCGACATCTCGATGGACTTTGTCGCTGGCATCGGCGAGCAGGTGGCGCAGCGGTTCCCGTCGTTTGCCGAGTCCGGCCTCGCATCGTCGTGGACCGGCGTCTACGACGTCACGCCCGACTGGAACCCGGTGCTCGGACCGCTACCGGAGCTGCCCGGTCTGGTGGTCGGCTATGGCTTCTCCGGGCACGGCTTCAAGCTGGCACCGGCCGTGGGGCGTGTGCTGGCGCAGGCGGCTCTCGGCCTACCGACCGACGTGCCGCTGGCACCCTATGCGCTGGCGCGATTCAGCGAAGGGCGACTGCTCACCGGTAGCTATGGGCGGGGCGCGGTGTCTTGACGCGTCTCTATCTGGGCGTTGCCGCCGCACGCGGTTGTGCCGGACGACTGCTTTCGGCGATGCCGCTGATCGCGCTGTTCGACCCGTTGCTGTCATTCGAACCGGTGCTGCGAATGTCAGCTATGCAGCGAAATCCGTCATCCAGGTCACTGGCCTGAAAGACTGATCAACGGAAGGAATGCGACTTTCGCGGTCCGCAGGCCCGAACAACTGGTGCGCTCGCCGTGACCTGCTGCACTGAACCCATTGCAGCCCTTCGCCAAACTTGCATCCGATCACCGCAAGCCCTACCAAGCGTCATCTACCTGATCGACGCCATGCTCGCACCGGTGCGCACTACGTCTCCGGAGGGCGCGAGCTGGCAGCGATCTTTGCAGGTGTGCCCATCGATGGAAACCGCCATCGCTCGCCGGCGAGTACCGAACCCGTTTGCATACCTCGACGACGTGTAGCCTCAGCCGCTTGCTTGCCTCAATCAGTTGGCTTCGACGCAGCCGCGTGTGCTTCCGACATCTGACGTCGCTGAAACTTCCCACGCGCCAGTTAACACCGCCGATCGATCAGTGGGTCAGATTTCTCGCATTAGCGCTGCAGTCTCACGCGCAAGCGCCGCGCTCGTTCGGTGAACGCCTTCTCGCCCCCCTCAAGGATGGCACACACGGCCTTGCGGATCCCGGCATCTTCCAACCCGCCCGCGGCGTAGCTGACCGACGGTAAGCCGCCGTCCGCTGCAGGGATCGCGCTCGCAATGATGATCTGGTCTGCGTCGGTGTTAATCACCAAGTTGGCGTTATGTGTGACCATGATTACCTGGCGTTTGGACTTCGCTTCGACGAACAGCGTGACCAGTTCATCGAACACCGATTTTGGATCGAGGTTCTCTTCCGGCTGATCGATGATCAAGGGACGGTCGTCGGCATCGTCGAGCGCGAGGTAGAGCAGCAGCAAGACGATGCCCCGCGTGCCCGGCGAGAGCTTGCGGATGTCGATCCCGTCGTAGAGGATCTCGTACTGGACGGCGATGTGACCGGTGCTGAACAGCCATTGCGCGAACCGCTTCAGCCAATGCCGGAACGCCTCCTGCTCCGTCGGAGCGTGCGGCGCATGCGCGAGCAGTTCCTTGTAGTGGGAGGTTATGAATGCAGACATGGCGGCTTCAACGTCTTGTGCGGAGCCGGTCTCCCATGCCGGCTGAAGTTCGGCCCGGGCCACTTTCTCAAGCGCACCAATCCCGTAGAACGAGCCGGACTTTCGGCGATCGATCAACTCCTCGCCTTCGGTGGCCCAGCTGACGACATCGGCGACACGCTTGACATTGACGCTGAGCCGCTTCAGCGTGCCGCTCATCGCGTTAAGCCGCTGCATCAGCGGTGCGTACAACTTGATCAATGCACTCTGTTCGTTAATCACCGCGGCGAACAGACACCCATACGCCTCATCGCGCTCACGCTGCAGTGCCTTGCGGCGCTCGAACGCGCCCTTAGCGTTGTCCAGCCTGGTCGTCAGTGTCTGCAAGGCCGCCTTCTCGGTCGTGATCTTTTTGGCCAGCGCTGCATACTGGTTCTGCACCACCTTGTCAGCGCTCATGGCCAGCTCCAGCCTTGCCATTTCGGCACGCAGCAAAGCGATCGTCGACTGCTTCAAGTCTGCCTCCAAAGGAAGCAGTGGGACGCCGGGATCACCTGGCACTGGCGCGGTGCCTTTGATCTTTGCGATCTCTTTGTCTGAACCGCCCCGGCTTCACCGGAGACACCCGGGTTTAAGTCAAGCCGGAATGGCTGACTCAGATTGCTGCTGAAGGTACTGCATCTCGCGTTCTGCCGGCGGCACGTTGCCGATCGAT
>JALHMQ010000035.1 GCA_022843955.1 Burkholderiaceae bacterium | reverse complement strand
AGGCGGATCGTCTCCAGCGTGGCGTGATCCAGTGTGCGGCCGTCTCGCTTCATGACGGCTTCGACTGTACCCGGCGCTCGGAGTTCCATTTTGTCGCCTAAATTACCGACTTATGAGTAGGGTCGGAACATCGACAGACTAGACGATCTCGAAGTACCGCATCCTCTCGAAATCCGTGACTGCGTCCTGCCACTGCCGCCACTCCCAATCGCGGGTGGCGGCAAAGTGATCGACGAAATCATCGCCGAGCCAGTCGCGCGCGAGATCGCTCTTGCGGAAGATCTCGGTCGTCTCTTTCAGCGAGCGCGGTGCGCGCGGGATGTTCTCGCTGCCTTCGTTGGCGCCGTGGATCGGCGGCGCGGTGAGCTTGAGCTTCTTCTCCACGCCGTGGAGTCCCGCGGCGAGCAGCGCGGCCATCGCAAGATACGGATTCACGTCGGAACCGGGGCAGCGCGTCTCCAGCCGCGTGCTCTTGGGTGAGCCGGGGATCACGCGGAAGCTCGCGGTGCGGTTGTCCACGGCCCAGGTGGGTTTGACCGGCGCCCAGAAGCCGTCGACCAGCCGCTTGTAGCTGTTGATGGTGGGCCAGAACATCGGCGCAAACTCCATCAGCACCGCTACCTGGCCGGCGAGAAAGCTCTCGAAGAGCTTGCTCATCTTGTGCGTGCCCTTGGCGTCGAAGAAGAGGTTCTTCTTGCCGTCCGAGAGGCTCTGATGCACGTGACCCGAGCAGCCCGGGTATTGCTGGTGCCACTTGGCCATGAAGCTGGGCATGATGCCGAAGCGCGCGCCGATCTCCTTCGCGCCGCCCTTGAACAGCAGCGCGCGGTCGGCGGCTTCGAGCGCCTCGGAGAACATTATCGCGGCCTCGAATACGCCGGGGCCGGTTTCGGTGTGCAGGCCCTCGATCGGCACGTTGAACGCGGCCATCTCTTCCATCAGCGCCTTGAAGTACTCGCGCGAATGGTTGGCGCGCAGCAGCGAGTAGCCGAACATGCCGGGCGTGATGGGTGTGGGGTCGACGCCGCGCTTGGCGGCCCAGCTGTGCGGCGTCTCGCTGAAGTTGAACCACTCGAACTCCATGCCGCACATCGGCTGGAAGCCGAGCTTCTCGGCGCGCTTGAGCACGCGCTTCAGGGTCTGGCGCGGGCAGACTGGGTAAGGTGAACCGTCGGCGTTGACGAAGTCGCCGAGGAAGAAGGGGACGTCGTCATCCCACGGCACCCGGCGCATGGTGGACAGGTCGAGCCGCGCGAGTGCGTCGGGAAAGCCGTGATGCCAACCGGTGACGCGGGTGTTGTCGTAGCACTGGTCCATCATGTCCCAGCCGAACACCACGTCGCAGAAGCCGAAGCCGCCTTCGGCCGCGCCGAAGAACTTGTCCTTGTGCAGGTACTTGCCGCGCAAGATGCCGTCGATGTCGCTGACCGCCACCTTGACGCGGCTGCCCGGCGCATTGCGTACGGCGGTCAGGGCGGGATGTTCTGCGGGCGCGTTGTTCTTCTTGGCCATGGTTCCTCCTTCGCCTCATCATGCCGCAGGCGCTGCGTCCGGCCAAGGCAAGACAGGCGGTGTGGTCGTGGCGCAGCGCGCGCGTCAGTCCACCCGCACCCAGCGCAGTTCGAGCACGTCGTTGGGCAGCGGTGGCGCGTGAATGGTCGGCCGCATCACCCAGCTGAGCGTGCGCCGGTACAGCGGCACCAGCGGCAGCTCGGCGTGCATCATGCGCAGCGCGTCGGCCACCTGTGCACGGCGGCGCGTGAGATCCGGCTCGGTGCGGATGCCGTCGATCAGTGCGTCCAGCTTGGCGTTGCTGTAGCGGCCGCCGTTGAATGCGCCGGCGCCGGCGCCGTCGAACGTACGCACGGTGGCGTTGAGCATTGCCCACGGGTCAGTGCCCGGGGTCCAGCCGAACTCGAAGAAGCTGGCGGTGGCCTGGGTGAGCTTGGGAAAGAACAGCGCACTCGGGCTGGGCTGGAACGTCACGCGGATGTTTACCTGCGCCAGCATGGCGGCGATCGCCTGGCACACGGCAGCGCGAAAGGTCACGTTCACGCAGTCGAGTGTGACCGCAAAGCCGTTCGGGTAGCCGGCCTCGGTGAGCAGCTTGCGCGCAGCCGCCGGGTCGTACGGCAGGCGCGCTTCTAGCGCCGGCACATGGCCATCGACCAATGGCGACAAATGGGCGCCGGTGGCGCGCGCCTGACCGCGCAGTACCTTGGCGATGATGGTGTCGACATCGATCGCCTGGTAGACGGCACGGCGCACGCGCAGGTCCTTGAACGGGTTGCGGTCGCGCACATCGCTGCTTTCCAACTGCGGCCGCGCCTGATCGAAACCAAGGTACTGGGTGCCGATGTCGGTCACCTGCGCCAGTTTCAGGCGCGGGTCCTGGCGCAGCCGCGCCACGTCCTGAAACGGCGGATCCATGACGAAGTCCACCTCGCCTGAGGCGAGAGCGGCCAAGCGCGTGGCATCGCTCTGGATCACGCTGTAGATCGCTTCGGTGACGTTCGCCTTGGGATCGGCGGCGCGCTCGGTCCAGCCCCACCACGTGGCGTTGCGCACCAGCACCACACGGCGATCCTGCTCGTAGCTCTTGAGCGCATACGGGCCGGTGCCGTTGGCGTTGCGCACCGCGTGAGTCTCCTGCTTGGCGTTGTAGTCCTGCGGTTGCGCCACGTTGTGGCGCTCGGACCAGGTCTTGCTCATCATCGCTACCAGCCAGAGCTTCTCCGGCAGCACGGCGTCGGGCGCGGCGAGCACGATGTCGATGGTCAGATCGTCGACCTTGCGCGCGCCGGTGATGCCGCGCATCTGGCTGGCGCGCTGCGAGGGCCGCGTGATCGCACGCTGGATCGAGAACACCGCATCGTCGGCGGTGAACGGCGTGCCGTCGTGGAACTGCACGTTCGGGCGCAGGCGAAAGCGCCATGTGGTCGGCCCGGTCTGCTGCCAGGAGACCGCGAGCGAGGGCTCCAGCTTGAAGTCGCGGTCGCGGTTGACCAGGCCTTCGTACAACTGGGTCACCACCCGCGTGTGATACAGCAGCGCGAGCGCATGGGGATCGAGCGTATTCGGGTCGAAGGCGCTGGCCACGCGCAGCGTCTTGGCCGCGGCGGGGGCGCCGGCGAGCGCCAGCAGCAGGCAGGTGACCAGCGCGATCAGGCGGCCGCCGGCGCGCCCGGCGGGCGGCCGCATTGAGGTCATGAACGAACACTTCATTGCAGGACTCCGGCAAGGCTCAGGCGGTGGCGGGCCGCGCAATCTAGCCCAAGGCGTCCGTCCGGCTGTGTCGACGGCCCTTGAATCCGGCTCGGTGGGCCCTGATCTGTTCGCCGGGCTCAGAACCGAGCCCCATATAATTCAGGCAGTTACGAATTCCAGGTGCCCCAATGCCGATCTACGCCTACAAGTGCTCGTCCTGCGGACATGCGCAGGACGTGCTGCAGAAGATGTCCGACGACCCATTGACCACCTGCCCCGCCTGCCATGCGCCGGCGTATGCCAAGCAAGTCACCGCGGCCGGCTTTCAGCTCAAGGGCAGCGGCTGGTACGTGACCGACTTCCGCGACGGCAACAAGAAGGCCGACAAGAAGCCGGATGCCCAGGCCGATGGCGCCGAGGCCAAGCCCGCGGATGCCGGCAAGGACGCCGCCGCCCCGCCAGCGGCTGACGCGTCGAAGACCGAATCCAAGACTGAATCCAAGACGGAATCGAAGACGGAATCCAAGCCGGACATCAAGCCCGCCACGCCGGCGGCTCCCAGCCCGACCCCGTGAGGCGGGCGCCGCCCAGCCATCGAACCGCGGCCGCCGTGCCGCGGTTTTCATTTGGATGACCGAGAATCACGGCCTGCGCGCCGTCGCGCACGCCGTCACCGCAGTCCACGACGCCCGACCCCGGCCCGCGCCACGGGCGCATCTGAAAGCCACCATGCTGAAGAAGTACTTCGTCACCGGACTGCTGATCTGGCTGCCGCTGGCGATCACCCTGTGGATCCTCGACTTCGTGCTGACGTCGCTGGATGCCACGTTGTTGCTGCTGCCGCAGCCCTGGCGGCCGGATGCGCTGCTGGGCTTTCACCTGCCGGGCTTCGGCCTGATCCTGTCGGTCCTGATCGTGCTCGTCACCGGCGTGCTGGCGGCCAACATCATCGGCGAGCGGCTCGTCTCCTGGGGCGAGCAGATGCTGTCGCGCATCCCGATCGTGCGGTCGATCTACTCCAGCGTGAAGCAGGTGTCCGACACCATGCTCTCGCCCAAGGGCAACGCGTTCCGCAAGGCGGTGCTGATCCAGTTCCCGCAGCCCGGCCAGTGGGCGATCGGGCTGGTGGTGGGCGATCCGGGCGAGGTGATCGAGGCGGCGCTCGGCGAGCCGATGATCACGGTGTTCGTGCCGACCACGCCCAACCCGACCTCCGGCTACACCGTGATCGTGCCGGCGCGCGAGGTGAAGGAACTGGATATCACGGTCGATGACGCCCTCAAGTTCGTGATCTCGCTCGGCGTGGTGTCGCCGGTGGCCCCGCGCATCGGGCGCCGGTCGGCACTGACCACCGGCCTGCCCGAGTGATTGCTTGACCGCCTCGGTTGAGCGCCCCCATGAACCCTGTTAACGTCGCCGCCATGTTGACGCCTGCCCCTGCCGCTGCCGTTCGCGCCCCGCGCGAGATGTCTGCGCTCGCGCCCGCCGTCGGCCGCCGTGTCGCGCAGTTTCGCGAGCGAAACCGGCCGGGCTGGCGGGAGTAGCGACCCGCCGGCCCCGCGATCGCGACCCGGGCGACATCGGGTCGTTGCTGCCGGGGAGCGTTGCGCAATGCTTGACCGCGCCCCTGCCTCCCGCGCCACGCCAACCAACAATTCCAATCCGCGCGCCGTCCTGTCGGACGGCAGCCCTGTCAGAAAGAGGCTTCACATGCGTACCGACTATGCCGGCCGGGTCGACACCCGGTACATCGGCCAGACCGTCACCCTGTTCGGCTGGGTGCATCGCCGCCGCGACCACGGCGGCGTGATCTTCATCGATCTGCGTGACCGCGAAGGCCTGGTGCAGGTGGTGTGCGACCCGGACCGGGCCGAGGTGTTCAGCAGCGCCGAGAAGATCCGCAACGAATACTGCGTCAAGGTCGAAGGCCTGGTGCGCGCGCGCCCCGAGGGCACCGCCAATCCCGGCCTGGTCTCCGGCGGCATCGAGATCCTGTGCACCGCGCTGACGATCCTCAACCCGTCGGTGCCGATCCCGTTCCAGCTCGACGACGACGACCTGTCCGAATCCACTCGTCTCACCCACCGCGTGCTCGACCTGCGCCGCCCGCAGATGCAGAAGAACCTGATGCTGCGCTACAAGGTCACCATGGCCGTGCGCAAGTACCTCGATAGCGCCGGCTTCGTCGACATCGAGACGCCGATGCTCACCAAGAGCACGCCGGAAGGTGCGCGCGACTACCTGGTGCCGTCGCGCGTGCATCCGGGCCAGTTCTTCGCGCTGCCGCAGTCGCCGCAGCTGTTCAAGCAGCTCTTGATGGTGGCGGGCTTCGACCGCTACTACCAGATCACCAAGTGCTTCCGCGACGAAGACCTGCGCGCCGATCGGCAGCCCGAGTTCACGCAGATCGATTGCGAGACCTCGTTCCTCACCGAGGAAGAGATCCGCGCCACCTTCGAGCCGATGGTGCGCCACGTGTTCAAGGAAGTGCTCGGGGTGGAGCTGCCCGCGTTCCCGGTGATGACCTACGACGACGCGATGCGCCTGTACGGCTCCGACAAGCCCGACATGCGCGTCAACCTGCAGTTCACCGAGTTGACCGACGTGATGCGCGAGGTCGATTTCAAGGTGTTCAAGCAGGCGGCCGAGCTGGCCGACGGCCGCGTGGCCGCGCTGCGCGTGCCTCATGGGGCAGATGAGGGCGGCGGGATGCCGCGCAGCGAGATCGACGGCTACACCGAGTTCGTGAAGATCTACGGCGCCAAGGGCCTGGCCTACATCAAGGTCAACGAGCGTGCCAAGGGCCCGGGTCAGGATGTACGTCAGGGCCTGCAAAGCCCGATCGTGAAGAACCTGTCGGACGCGGTGATCGCCACCATCCTCGAGCGCACCGGCGCGCAGGACGGCGACCTCATCTTCTTCGGTGCCGACCGCGCCAAGATCGTCGCCGATGCGCTCGGTGCGCTGCGCGTGAAGATCGGCCACAGCGAGTTTGGCCGCAAGCACGGCCTGTCGGCTGAAGGCTGGAAGCCGCTGTGGGTGATCGACTTTCCGAGCTTCGAGTACGACGAGGAGAACCAGCGCTACGTCGCCGCCCACCATCCGTTCACCAGCCCGAAGGACGGTCACGAGGACTATCTGGCCACGGACCCGGCGCGTTGCAAGGCCAAGGCCTATGACATGGTTCTCAACGGCATCGAACTGGGCGGCGGCAGCGTGCGGATCCATCGTGCCGAGGTGCAGGAGAAGGTGTTCGCGGCACTGAAGATCGGACCCGAGGACCAGCGCACGAAGTTCGGCTTCCTGCTGGACGCGCTCCAGTACGGCGCGCCCCCGCACGGTGGCATCGCGCTCGGCCTCGACCGCTTTGTCATGCTGATGGCCGGCGCCGACAGCCTGCGCGACGTCATCGCCTTTCCGAAGACGCAACGCGCGCAGTGCCTGCTCACGCAGGCGCCCAGCGAGGTCGACGACAAGCAGCTGCGGGAACTGCACATCCGCCTGCGGGGTGATGTCAAACCGGCGGCTGCATGAACACGCAGCGCGAAGGTCGTCAATGAGCGATGTCGGGGTGGATGAGTATCTGGACCAGATGATCGAGTCCGCCCGGCTCATCGAGGGCTACGTCGAGGGGATGGATGCCGCGGCGTTTGGTGCTGATCGCCGCACCCAGCAGGCGGTGCTGCTCAACCTGCTGACGCTGGGCGAAGTGGCCACCCGCGTGCTGCAGGATCACGCCGCGTTCGCCGACCAGCATCCGGACATCGACTGGCGCAGCATGAAAGGCATCCGCAACCGCATCGCGCGCGGCTGCTTCGATCTCGATCACGAGGTCGTCTGGCGCACGCTGCAGGAGTCGCTGTCGCCGCTGCACGGCGACCTTTTGCAGGTACGCGCCGCCCTGCGGCCCGCCTGACCGGGCAGCACGTCATGTCGACGCCGCGCGTTCGCCTGGCTGACGCGTCCGATTTCGGCGCCATCGCGCGGCTCGGCGACGCGGTCAATGCGCTGCATCACGCCCGCCATCCCGCCGTGTTCTCCGCACCCGGCGACCTGGCCGCGCATGAGGCACTGTGGTCGTCTCGCGCCGCCGCGGGCGAGCAGTTCTGGGTGGCGTGCGAGGAGCTTGACGTCATTGGCTTTGCCAGCGCCAAGCTGGTCGACGAAAAACCCAGCGCACTGCTGAAGCCGGCGCGATTCGTGCGCTTCGGCACGATCGCAGTGGCGGCAGCGCAGCGCGATCGCGGCATCGGAACGGCGCTGATGCAGGCGGTGACTGACTGGGCGCGGGCGGCCGGCGCCAGTGAAGTGTGCCTCAACGTGTTCGAGTTCAACACCGGCGCGGTGCGGCTGTACGAGCGCCTTGGCTACCAGACCCGCTCGCGCAACATGGCGCTGCGCCTGGCGCCGTGAGCACGATGCCGCCACGCCCCGCCAAGATTCCGGAGTCGGTGCTGGTGGTGATCCACTGCGCCGGCGACGTGCTGCTGCTCGAACGCGCCGACCACCCGGGGTTCTGGCAGTCGATCACCGGCAGCCGCGCGTCGATGGACGAGCCGCTGCGTGTCACGTGCGCGCGCGAGGTCGCCGAAGAGACGGGCCATGTCGCCGCGCCGGCGGCGTTCGACGACTGGCGGCTGACCCACTGCTACGCCATCTATCCGCACTGGCGCCCGCGCTATGCGCCCGGCGTCACCCACAACACCGAGCACGTGTTCGGGTTGGCGGTGCCAACGCGCTTTGCGCCGACGCTGGCGCCGCGCGCGCACACGGCGTTTCGCTGGCTGCCCTGGCGCGACGCGGCGGATTGCTGTTTTTCCTGGACCAATGCACAGGCGATTCGCCGACTGTGTGGACCGACACAAAGTGAGCAACGACATGGGTGACGCAGTCAAGGTCGAGGTCCAGCGCAGCGGCAAGCGCTTCACTGCCGAGGCCGTGCTCGACCTCGCGGCCGACGTCGCCACCGTATGGCAGACGATCACCGACTACCCGGCGCTGCCGCGCTTCATGCCTGGCATCCGCGCCTGCCGCGTGGTCGAGCGCCAGACCACGGGCAAAAGCGCCGCGCTGCGCGAGCGCCTGGTGGTCGAGCAGCAGGGGGAGTTCCGCTTCTTCATGTTCGCGCAGTCGATGGACATCGTGATCGAGATCGATCACGAACCGATGCGCGTGGCGGCGGCGCGCGCCACGCGCATCGAGATCGGACTGCTCAAGGACAAGGCGCTCGATGCATTCGAGGGGCGCTACGAGATCGTGCCGGCGGCGGGCAAGCGCGCGACCGGCGTGCAGCTGCGCTACAGCGCGCTGATCGCGATGCGGGTCTCGCCGCCGCCCGGCATCGGCAGCGCGGCGGTGCGCCAGAACCTGGCGGCGCAGTTGCAGGCGATTGCGACCGAGGTTGCCCGGCGCTGCGCCGCGGCGCCGGCGGCTGGCCGCGCCGCGCGTGGCGGCTGAGGCGACTCAGATGGCATGGCGGAACCGCGCCGGCAAGGTCGGCGCGCGGCGGGGTTCGCTGCCGCTTCTCGCATAATGCGTCGCATGTCGGTCCTGGCGACGAACAACCCGATTCCTCCCGCTGTGCGCGCGACTGCCGCGCTGCTGCTGCATGGCCTGCTGGTGGCGGCACTCAGTGCCGCGCCGGCACCGACCCGTGCTGGCACCCGTGCTCCCATCGACGTCGACGTCGAGCACGATGGTGGGAGGTTTGTCGTCGAGGCGCGCGCCGATCTGGACGTCGACGCGCGCACCGCCTGGGACACGCTGGTCGACTACGAGCGGATGCCGCAGTTCGTCCCGGGCCTGCATCGCACGCGCGTGCTGTCCCGTACGGGCAGTGCGCAGCGCCAGCTCACGGTCGAGTACATCGGCGAGTCGCGGCTGCTGTTCATGACCGTGCCCACCCGCCTGTGGCTCGACGTGCAGCACGTGCCATTCACCGATGTGATCGCGCAATCCGCGCCGACGCCGGCCGGGCAGGGCGAGCCCACGGTCAAGGGGCTGCGCGCGCGCTACACGCTGGCGGTGGTGGGCACGAGCGGTCGCGCCACGCCACGCGTGCGCCTGACCTACAGCGCGCAGTTCGAGCTGACCGAAGCGCTGCCGCCTGTCCTCGGCGCGCTGTTCGGCACCGCCGCCATGCGCAAATCGGTGCGCGAGCAGTTCGGCGCGATGGTGGGTGAGATCGAGCGGCGCGCGCGTGCACGGCCGTCGATCGGGGCCGGCGTTGCGGAGGGTCGTTGATGCCGGGTCCGGTGGGGTCATGCGTGCGGCAGGTCGTGCGGCCGCTGCTGCGGGCCGGGATCGCCGGCCTCGCGTTGGGGCTGGCGGGCTGCGCGACGGTCGATCCGTTCGCGCAAGCGCCGATTGCCGCGCACCTGCAACGCGCCGACGGCGTGGGCGATTGCGCCCGCCTGCTGCGTGAACTCGACCGCCAGGTGGTGGCCGCCGCCGCGCGCGATGCGCAGGACTCCGTGGTGCCCGGCTTTCCCTACCTGCGCGTCGACCGGCTCAGTGCCGCGCTGGCGCCTGACGTGGCCGACGACCTGCGCTGGCGGCAGTGGCGTGGTCGCCTCGCCGCGCTCGACCGTCAGGCGCGCACGCACGAATTGCGCAATGCCACCGTCAGCGGCGGCCCGGTCTATGGCGCCCTCGGTGTGGACGCCTGCCGCACCGTGCTGCTCGACGCCGACGATGCGCGCGACACGCGCCAGCAACTGCGCACGGTGGCGCAGGTGCCGGACGACTACTCGACCACGCTGCGCGCGCTCGGCCTGTACCCGCTGACCAGGCTGGCGTTCGCTGCCGGCATTCGCGGCTGGCACCGCCAGGCGCGCGCCGAGTTTTCCGCGCCGCTGAACGATCTGCCGCGGCTGGGCGAATCGCGCCGCTATGCGCCGGAGCACGACGCCGCGCGCGGCATCGCCGCCGCCCCGGATCGCTGGCGTACCGCTGCTGTGCCCGACGTGCCGATGGCGCCGATGACGCGCGACGCGCTCGGCGTGCCGCAGGTGGAGGCGCTGGCCGCGCTGCTGCAGCGGCATGCGCCGATCGTCGAGGTCGACGACAGCGGGGCGTTCGACCGCATCGGCCCGCTGGCGATCGGCGCGGGTTCGCCGCAAGCGCGTGTCGATCTCACCGAGCCGCCCGTGGCGTACGCGCGGCTGGCGTTCGGCCGCTTGGGCGGCGTGCTGCGCGCGCAACTCGTCTACACCTTCTGGTTTCCGGCGCGGCCCAAGGACGGCGCGCTCGATCTGCTCGGCGGTGAACTCGATGCGCTGATCTGGCGCGTAACGCTCGACGATCACGGCAACGCGCTGGCGTTCGATTCGATCCACGCCTGCGGCTGCTATCACATGTTCTTCGCCACGCCGCGTGTGCGGCCGCGAAACGAGCCGCCGCCCGGGCAGGGGCGCTTCGACGAGGGGCTGTTCCTGCCGCAGGACACGCTGCCCGAGATCGGGCCAGCGCAGCGCGTGGTGCTGCGCGTGGCCTCGCGTAGCCATTACCTGCAGCGGGTGAGCGTGACCGGGGTGACAGCGGGTGAGGCGCTGCCCTACCGCCTGCGCGACGAGGACGAACTGCGCTCGCTTACGGTGGCGAGGGTGGCGCGCGCCGATGCCGGCGCCCGCCTGTCACGCAGCGCATATGACGCCGACGGCATGATCCCCGGCACCGAGCGGCTCGAACGCTTCTTCTTCTGGCCGATGGGCATCACCAGCGCCGGCCAGATGCGGCAGTGGGGCCGCCATGCCACCGCTTTCGTCGGCCGCCGTCACTTCGACGACCCGGCCCTGCTCGAGCGCTACTTCGATCTGGCCGACTGCGCCGCCAACTCTGCAGGCGCTGCCGGCTGCGGCGCGTTGCGCGGCCAGGATTGAGCGCCATGCCGCACCGACCGTCCACCAGCGAAGCAACGTGAAACTCAAGGTCGCCACCTACAACATCCACAAAGGCGTGACCGGGATCCGCGGGCTGCCGCGCATCCACGAGGTGCGCCTGGCCTTGAGCAGCATCGACGCCGACATCGTGTTCCTGCAGGAAGTGCAGGACCGCAACGAGCGGCTGTCGCGCCACGCCAACTATCACACCGGCACGCAGCTGGAGTTTCTCGCCGCCAGCGGCTACGAGCACCGGTGCTACGGCATGAATGCGGTGTACCCGCACGGGCACCACGGCAACGCCATCCTGTCGCGCCACGTCATCGGCAATTTCACCAACCATGACGTGTCGGACCACGCGCTGGAGAAGCGCGGCATGCTGCATGCCGTGGCCCGCTTCGGCGGCAGCAAGAACAAGGAACGCGATGTGCATCTGCTGTGCGTGCACTTTGGTCTGATCAACCGCAGCCGGCTGCGGCAGGCGAGCTTCCTGGTCGACTTCGTCGAGAAGGAAATTCCGCGCGGCGCGCCGATCATCATCGCCGGCGACTTCAACGACTGGCAGCGCCGCGTCGACGTGGTGCTGCGCGCGCGCCTGGGCGTCACGGAAGTGGCCACGGAGGCGGTGGCCGAGGCGCAGCCGCGCACCGTGCTCGACCGCCTGCTGCCGTGGCGCGGCGCGCGCGATGCACGGGCTGGGGTGGCGCGCACCTTTCCCAGTTTTGCCCCCTGGCTGACGCTGGACCGCATCTACGTGCGCGGCTTCAACGTGCTGTCGATGCACGTGCCCAAGGGCATCACCTGGGCACGCCGCTCCGACCACGCGCCGCTGATCGCCGAGCTGGAGATGCGATGACGGGCGGCGGTCCGGGCGGCGCGGACGGATCGCCCTTGCGTCGCTGGCCGGCGCGGGCACAGGACGCGCTGGCGTGGACGCGCGCGTTGCAGCCGACGATCCATGCCGGCAACCGCATCGACCTGCTGGTCAACGGCGACGAGTACTTTCCGGCGCTGCTGGCGGCGATCGACGGCGCCCATCGGTCGGTGCTGCTGGAAACCTACATCTTTGCCGACGACAAGATCGGCGAGCGGATGGTCGATGCGCTGGCGGCCGCCACGGGCCGCGGGGTCGAGGTGCGCGTGCTGGTCGACGGCTTTGGCGGTGGCGAGCACGCGCGGCGCATGCAGGCTGATCTGGCGGTGCATGGCGTGCAGGTGCGCATCTTCCGGCCCGAGCGCTGGTGGCGGCTGGAGCGCAAGCTGCTGCGCCGGCTGCACCGCAAGCTGGCGGTGATCGACGATCGCGTCGCCTTCGTCGGCGGCATCAACATCCTCGATGACTTCACCGAGGTGCCGGCGCCGCTGAGCGGGCGCAGCGGGCCGCGCTTCGATTTCGCGGTGCGCTGCGAGGGGCCGATCGTGGCCGGCGTGTCGCTGGCGATGCAGCGGCTGTGGTGGACGGTGGCACTGATGCAGTCGGGCAACCGCGCGCCGCTGCCGCGCGAGCGCGGCGTGCCGCAGCAACGCTTTGCCGACGGCATGGCCGCCGCGCTGCTGTTGCGCGACAACCTGCGCAATCGCCACACCATCGAGCGCGCCTATCTGTCGGCGATCGAGGCGGCACGCAGCGACATCCTGATCGCCAATGCCTACTTCCTGCCAGGCCGGCGCTTTCGTGCCGAGCTGCGTGCCGCGGTGGCTCGCGGCGTGAGGGTGCGCCTGCTGCTGCAGGGGCGCGTCGAGTACGCGCTTCAGCACCACGCGCAGCAGGCAATGTATGGCGACCTGCTCGGCACCGGCATCGAGATCTTCGAGTACCAGGCGAGCTTCCTGCACGCCAAGGTGGCGGTGATCGATGATGCCTGGGCTACCGTGGGGTCGAGCAACATCGATCCCTACAGTCTGCTGCTGGCGCGCGAGGCCAACGTGGTCGTGCACGACGCGCGCTTTGCCCAACGCCTGCGCGACGTGCTGGAGCGCGCGCTCGCCGATGACTGCGTGGCGCTGCGCGCCGACGACTACGCACGCCGCAGCGTGTGGATCCGCGCTGCCGACTGGTGCGCGTATGGCGTGGTGCGGCTGGCCACCGTGCTGCTGGCGCGGGCACCTAACTATTGACGTGGTTTCCCCGGGGTCGTGCTGGCGCCGGGCGCGTCGCCGCCTGCGGCACACTGCGGGCGGTCAACCGGGAGAGCATGTGGATTCGAGGAACGTGACGTCGGGCAGCGCCGGGCTGTCGAGGGTGGCGCGGCCGCTGAGCGCAGTAGCGCTGGGCGCAGCGGCGCTGGCCTTGTCTCAGGTCGCCACGGCCCAGGCGCCGGCCATGCCGCGCTGGGAGGTCGGCATCAGCACCGTCGGCCTGTATGCACCCGACTATCGCGGTGCCGACCAGATGCGCACGCGCGGTCTGGTGCTGCCCTATGTGATCTACCGCGGCGAGGTGCTGCGGGCGGACCGCGATGGACTGCGCGCCCAGTTCCTCAAGAGCGACCGCGTCGAGTTCAACTTCAGCGCCGGCCTCGGCCTGCCGGTGAACGCCGATCGCAACCTGGCACGCCGCGGCATGCGGGAGATCGACTGGGTGCTGGAGTTCGGCCCGGCGATGAACGTGAAGCTCGCCACCTCGGATGACGGTCAGCACGATTTGCAGCTGCGCCTGCCGGTGCGCGCCGCTTTTGCGCTCGATGGTGGCCTCGACTACGTTGGCACCCTGTTCGCGCCCAACCTGCGGGCGACGTTCCGCAACGTTGCCTGGGCCGGCGGTACGCAACTGCGGGTCTCCACCGGACCCGTGTTCGCCACCGCCGACTATCACCGCTTCTACTACGGCGTCGAGCCGCAATTTGCCACCGCCACGCGGCCGGCGTTCGAGCCGAAGGCGGGCTACTCGGGCTGGGATCTTTCAGCCAGCGCGGCGCGCATCGTCGGCAACTGGCGGCTGTTCGCCTTCAGCGGCGTCGACATCATCAACGGCGCCCGCTTCGAGGACAGCCCGCTGATCCGCCGCCAGCGCACCTGGAGCGTCGGCTTCGGCGTCGCCTATGTGATCGCGCGCTCCGGCGACAACGTGTCGTATGGCGACTAGCGCGCGATGAGTCTCGGAAGGGCGTTGCAGATCGAGTCAGGCGCCGGCTCTGCGCCTCGTGCGACTGCGAAGGCTGCATTTCCTTCTGCGTGACCTCCGTTACATGGCCGCGGGCCAGTTCCCGTCGCCCCGGCGAAGGCCGGGGCCCAAGATGGTCCTTGTAGTGCCCTTGCCCACGCGTTGCACCGTTTCATGCAATGCGCCCGCTTCATGGCCGCGGGGCCAGTCACTTTCTTTGTCTTGCCAAAGAAAGTAACCAAAGAAAGGCGCGCCTGCGAAGACGGCCCTGGCGGGCTGCCTTGCGCTGCTCGGTCAAGCCGGCGGGCGTCGAAACTCGCACGATCGCGGCTGCGCCGCGCCACGTGCTTCGGACAGTCGACGCCCGACAGCCCCGGCTTGCCCTGCGCTGCTCAGCGTCTTCGGAGGCGATGTCAAGAGCGAGCCGAGGCGTTGGAGGGCCTGTCGTTCCCGCGAAAGCGGGAACCCAGTGTCTCTATCCAACTTGAGCCCCAGCTCGATAACTCAGTCGCCGCCGTCCCCGCCGCTGTCGCTGCTGCACCCGCTGTCGCTGCTGCAGCCCCCGTCGCCGCCGCCGGATCCGCAGCCGATGTGCGAGGCACAGTAGGTGGTGCCGTCGGCGTGCCGCTGCGCCATCATGCCGCCGCAGTCGAGCGCGTAGCGAAAACCATCGGCGATCCCGAGGTCGGCATCGAGCGCGAACAGAAGCGGCAGCCGGGCCGGGTTGCGCGGATCGATACCTTCGCGTGCGCAGCTCAGGCGCCAGGCACGGCGGATGCCCTCGTGCGCCTCGGTCGGCGTGCGCATCGCCTCGGCCGGCGTATGGTGCAGGAAGCGACCCAGTGCGCGGCTGCAGAAGCTCCGGTAGTTGCGCGTGAACAGGATGAATTCGTGCCAGGCCACATCCGCCGCCTGCGAAGGCATCGACAGCACCGCGCGCCCGGCGGTGTTGCTCAGCTGGAACCAGGTGGTCAGGCCGAGCATCACGCGCTCCAGCTGCGCGTCGGTGAGCTGCGGATACCGCTTGCGCACGCGCTCGCGGACGCCGGGGGGAAATCGAAAGTCGTCGATGAAGCGGGCGCGGGCATGCTTGCGCTGACGCACGGCGAGGACCAGCACGCCGATGAATGTGGCCACACCGATGAAGAGAATGAACGCTTTCATGCAGGCTCCTTTCTTTTTGTTTTTGTGGTTCTGGTATCGACCAGACACCCTGCGCCCTGAACCTTATGTCCGTAGCGTGACGGGGCGATGACCGACGACCTCGTGATCCAGCGGCCGGAAGGGTTGTACTGCCCGGCAGGCGATTTTTTCATCGATCCGTGGCGGCCGGTGGCGCGCGCCGTGATCACCCACGCGCACGCCGACCATGCCCGCAGCGGCCACACACGTTACCTGGCGGCCGTCGCCGCTGAGCACGTGCTGCGCACACGGCTCGGCGACATTGCCCTGCAGACCGCCGCCTATGGCGAGGGGGTGACGATCAACGGCGTGCGGGTGTCGCTGCACCCGGCCGGGCATGTGCTCGGCTCGGCGCAGGTGCGCATCGAGCATGCCGGCCGGGTGTGGGTCGCCTCGGGCGATTACAAACTGCAGCCGGATGCCACCTGCGCTCCGTTCGAGCCGCAGCACTGCGACGTCTTCATCACCGAGAGCACGTTCGGCCTGCCGATCTATCGCTGGGCGCCGCCAACGGAGGTGTTCGCCGACATCAGTGCCTGGTGGGCCGGCAACGCTGCTGCCGGGCGCGCCAGCGTGCTGTTCTGCTACGCCTTCGGCAAGGCGCAGCGCATCCTCGCCGGGGTGGACGCGAGCATCGGGCCGATCGTCGTGCATGGCGCGGTGGAGCCGCTCAACGCCGCGTACCGCGCCAGCGGCGTGGCGCTGCCGGCCACCCAGCGCGTGTCGGACATCACCGACAAGACGCTGTTCGCGCGTGCGCTGGTGCTGGCGCCGCCGGCAGCCGCGGGGTCGCCGTGGATGAAGCGCTTCGGTGACTACTCCGACGCCTTCGCCTCCGGCTGGATGCAGTTGCGCGGCGCCCGCCGCCGCCGCGCGCTCGACCGCGGCTTCGTGCTGAGCGACCACGCCGACTGGCCCGGCCTGCAGCAGGCGATCGCTGCCACCGGCGCGCAGCGCGTGATCGTCACCCACGGCTACGTGCCGGTGATGGTGCGCTGGCTGCGCGAACGCGGCTTGCAGGCGGACGCGTTCGACACCGAGTTCGGTGACGCGCATGAAGACGCCGCGGAGGGCGCACCGGCCGCCTGAGAAGCCCAGGCTAGCCCAAGTGAATTCGCAAACCGCTGTGGCGAGGCGTCAGCTGAGGGCGCGTTGTCGAGGTCGGCCGCGTCAGCGCGCTTGCGCTGCTGTTGCACTGGGCGTGGCCGTCTTGGCAGCCTTGCCCGCCGCGGCTCAACTCGCTGCCAGCGCTGCGCGAGCACCGTCACAGGCACGCCCGACTCCCGCATGCGCTCGCGCAGCAGCGCCAGTTCACCGAGCTGTCCGTGCGACTCGACCTAACCCTTGAATCTGCGGCTAGCCTACGTTGATGACGCAACGATGGAGCCGCTCCGCAGCGCCGAGCGCAGCACCAGTAGCAGTGCTAGCGCGACAATCAACATAACAAACAACGAGTTTTCCGGGCCAAACATCCCCCCGGTCAACCAATCGGGGCCGGCATAGCGGCTCTCGATCGGTGCCAGGAGTTGCCAGTCATCGATACCTGAGAGCGGCACGCCGCTGAGCAGGATTGTGAAGTTCCATGCTGCGTGATTCGCCGCAACCACCCAGAGGTTGCGCGTCAGTACGAAAACCCCAGCCCATAGCAGGCCAAGTAGGGTCACTGACACTAGCGTAGCCACCACATCCCAAGTCGCGCCTTGGTCGATATTGGCGAGGTGCATGACGGCGAACACTACTGCCTGCGTTCCCAGCGCCACCATCGTTCCTGTTACTCGCTCCAGTATCCGAAACAAGAGGCAGCGGTAGACAAGTTCCTCCAGAACAGCTGCGACGCCAATCAGCCCAGCCACCCCCACCAACCCCGGCGCAAAGCCACGAAAAAGCACCTTCTCGTAGGCACCGAATGCGAAGAGTGCGGTGATTGGGAGTGCCGCCAAGATTGCACCGCTCGTGGCACCGAGGGCAGTGCGGACCGGCAGTATGCGCAGTTCGGTCACTTCCCGCTTTTCATGCCAGCGCACATAGATCCAGTAGGCCGACACAGCAGCGAGCAAAATGCCGACACGCCTGATTGCGCTAAGCCACTGGGCTGTGGGATGGAACAATGCGTCAATCAGCGGCAGCAAGCCCTGTCGAAAGAGCAGCACCGCACCCAGAACGGCCGTGGCACCCAGCAACAACGAACCCATTGCTCTGGCAGCGAGTCGGGCGCGTGTCCGCATACGAGTCTGATGCCCTTTGTGTGGAGTGTTCATTCGGGCGCTGGCTGGCAAGAGGATTGTGATTGTGCAGCCTGACAACGGTTGAGAGCGACGAAGCGATTGCAGCTGGTCGGGTCGTCGAGCAGGGCCACGTTATGGTCTTCGGATACCAGCCTCAACGCGTCGCGCTCGTCGCGCTTGCTTGCCCGCCGAGCAATCCGGCGCGGACGGCCGCGGCGCAGGCCTGCTTTGCCGTCGGCACCTTGCGCGTGCCATTGTTGGCCCTGCCATGCGCCGCTTCGCCGCCCTGTTCGCCGACCTTGACGCCCGCACCGCGACCACCGCCAAGGTCGACGCGCTGGTCGCGTACTTCGGCGCGGCGCCGCCCGCCGACGCCGCCTGGGCCACCTACTTCCTCGCCGGCGGCAAGCCGCGCGCGGTGGTGGGGTCGCGTGCGCTGCGCGAGTTCGCGGTGGCGGCCAGCGGCCTGCCCGACTGGCTGTTCGAGGAGAGCTACCAGGCGGTGGGCGACCTGGCCGAGACCATCGCCCACCTGCTGCCACCGCCGGCGCGCCGCACCGACCTCGGGCTGGCGCAGTGGGTGGAGACGCGCCTGTTGCCGCTGCGCGGATTGGCGCCGGCCGAGGTGCTGGCGCGCCTGCGTGACTACGCCGACGAACTCGACGACGGCGAGCGCTTTGTCCTCATCAAGCTCATCGGCGGCGCCTTTCGGGTCGGCGTGAGCCGGCTGCTGGTGACGCGCGCGCTGGCGCGCCACGCCGGCATCGACGCGCGCGTGGTGGCGCAGCGGCTGATCGGCTACACCGACATCAGGCATCTGCCGACGCCGGATCGCTTCATCGGGCTGATCGAGCCGGGGCCGGCGCACCTGTCGGGCGGCACGCCGTACCCGTTCTTTCTCGCCCATGCGCTGACCCTGGCACCGACCCCGTTCGACGCGGTGCTCGGCCCGCCGCACGACTGGCTCGTCGAATGGAAGTACGACGGCATTCGTGGCCAGCTGGTGCGGCGCGAGGGCCAGGCCTGGCTGTGGTCGCGCGGCGAGGAACTGATCACCGAGCGCTTTCCGGAGATCGCGCGCGCTGCCGGCGCGCTGCCCGACGGCTGCGTGCTCGACGGCGAGGTGCTGGTGTGGGACGTGGGCGCCGAACACCCAGCGCCGTTCGCGCGGTTGCAGACGCGTACCACGCGCAAGAGCGTGTCGCCGCGCCTGCTGGCGCAGACGCCGGCCGTGTTCGTCGCCTACGACCTGCTGGAAGAAGAGGGTGCTGACCTGCGCGCGCTGCCGCAGCACGAGCGCCGCACGCGGCTGCAGGCCATGCTTGCTGACGTGCCGGCCGGACCGCTGCGCCTGTCGCCGCAGGTGCAGGGGGCAAGCTGGGCCGAACTCGCCACGCTGCGCGAAGCCAGCCGTGCGCGGCAGGTGGAGGGCTTCATGCTCAAGCATCGGGCCGCCGCGTACGGCGTGGGCCGCACCAAGGACAGCGGCACCTGGTGGAAGTGGAAGATCGATCCGATGAGCGTCGACTGCGTGCTGGTGTACGCGCAGCGCGGCCACGGCCGGCGCGCCAGCCTCTACACCGACTACACCTTTGCGGTGTGGGACCGCGCGCCGCGCGATGCGGCCGAGGCGCATCAGGTCGTCGAGGCGCTCGGCGCCGGCCAGACCCCGGCGGCGTTGCAGGCGCAGGGGCTGCCGGTGCTGGTGCCGTTCGCCAAGGCGTACTCGGGCCTGACCGACGCCGAGATCCGCCAGGTCGATGCGGTGATCCGCAAGACCACGGTGGAGAAGTTCGGCCCGGTGCGCACGGTCGTGCCCACATTGGTGTTCGAGCTGGGCTTCGAGGGCATCCAGCGCAGTGCGCGGCACAAGAGCGGCATCGCGCTGCGCTTTCCGCGCATGCTGCACTGGCGCCAGGACAAGCCGCTGCACGAGGCCGACACGCTGGCGGTGCTGCAGGGCTTGCTCGCCGCCGTCGCCTGATCACGCGCGTGGGACTGCAGTTCGGGCCTATGGAATCGTGGCTGACGCATTCGTGTCAGCTGCCGTGTCGACGGCGATCCTGCGAGCCCGCAGGCTTTATCGTCGGCGTTCTCGGGCACCGACCCGAACTTCAAGGAGACCTTCATGAAACTGCGCATCACCGTTGCCGCCGCCCTGCTCGCCCTGTCGGGCAGCGCCTTCGCCTTCCACTGCCCCGCCGACATGAAAAAGATCGACGAGGCGATGGCCAAGAGCCCCAAGCTGACCGAGGCACAGATGTCCGAGGTCAAGAAGTTCCGCGCCGAGGGCGAGACGCTGCACAAGGCCGGCAAGCATCAGGAGTCGGTCGACACGCTCGCCAAGGCGATGAAGATCCTCAACGTCAAGTGATCGGCGCCTGGTCGAACCAAGCCGCCTGCGGGCGGCTTTTTCTCGGTCAGGCCAGGAGAGAGACACCGCACCGACGGCGGCCGGCGAGCCGCGACACGGACCGATTCATGCACTGCAACGCAAGGAGTCGGTGCGTTACGTTGGCCGATTTGTTAGCTTTGCCGGCATGACCCTCGACGACATTCGCCAGATGCGCCAACGCGGCGAACACGACGCCGCCCGTGTCGAACTCGCCGCGCTGGCGCGCACCCACCCCGACGACGCGCTGATCCAGTTCGAGACCGCGTCCGTGCACGACTTTCTCGGGCGCGAGCGCGAGGCCGTGCCGTACTACCTGGCCGCGCTGCGCCTGGGGCTGCCCGAGCGTGAGTACCGGGCCGCCCATGTCGGCCTGGGGAGCAGCTATCGCACCGTGGGCGACTATGCCGCCGCCCGCCGCATCCTCGAAGAAGGTCTGGCGCGCTACCCGCAAGCGGCCGAGGTGCGCGCGTTCCTCGCGATGACGCTGTACAACCAGGGCGACGCGCAGGCCGCTGTCGCGATGCTGCTCGAACTGGCCTGCGACGTGAGCGCCGATCCGACCCTCAACGACTACGAACGCGCGATCCGCTTTTACGCCAAGAACCTGGATCTGTGCTGGGATTGATGTCGGTGCAGCGCCGTGGCCTGCCGCCAGGCCCGAATGTCGGAACCCAGTTGCGCGCGCGCCGCGCGGCCGTGGCACGCGCTGCACGCGAGGCCAAGGAAGCCGCCCGGGCCACCGAGCGTCGTCGCACGCGGGCATCGCAGCAGTTGTCGTTGCCGAGCGCCGAGGGCTGGTTCGCCGCCCACGGGTGGACGCCGTTCGAATTCCAGCGCGAGGTCTGGGCGCATGTCGCTGTCGGCCGCTCCGGCCTGCTGCACGCCACCACCGGTGCCGGCAAGACCTACGCGGTGTGGTTCGGCCTGCTCAACCGCGCACTGGCCGGCGAGGTCACCGGCGGCGGCCTGCGCCTGCTGTGGATCACGCCGATGCGCGCACTCAGCGCCGACACCGCGCGCGCGCTGGAGGCACCGCTCGACGAACTCGGGCTCGACTGGCAGGTCGGCGTGCGCACCGGCGACACCGACAGCGCCGAGCGCACCCGTCAGGGCAAGCGCCTGCCCGAAGCGCTCGTCACCACCCCCGAAAGCCTGTCGCTGCTGCTCACCCGCCCCGATTGCCAAGCCCTGTTCGCCGGCCTGCAGATGGTGGTGGTCGACGAGTGGCACGAACTGATCGGCAGCAAGCGCGGCGTGCAGGTGCAGCTGGCGCTGGCGCGATTGCAGCGCTTCGTGAGGGAGGCCGACGATGAGTCGTCCGCCACGCCACTGACTTCGCTTGACGCAGAAGCGTTTGGTGCCACCACCGCTCCCATCGAGATCGCCACCTCTCCTGCCGCCGCCGCCATCGCCCGCGACGCCGTCACCGAAGCACCCAGCACCCACCCCGTCACCGAAGCGCCGAACCCATCGCCCACCGGGCGCGCCAGCGCCGCGGCTCACCGAGCCGCTGCCCCCCGCCCCGGGGCGGGGGTCGGGGGTGGGGGGCCAACAGAACGGGCCCACGGCCCCAGAGCGCTCGCGCTCTGGGGCCTGTCCGCCACCCTCGGCAATTCAGCCGAAGCGATGCAAGCCCTGCTCGCCGGCAGCGACGGCGTGCTTGTCCAAGGCCACATCGACAAAGAGATCGTCGTCGACACGCTGCTGCCCGACGATCCCGGCCGCTTCCCGTGGGGCGGCCACCTCGGCATCAAGATGCTCGACCCGGTGGTGCGAGAGATCGCCGCCGGCGCCACCACGCTCGTGTTCACCAACACCCGCTCGCAGGCGGAGATCTGGTACCAGGCGATCCTCGGCGCGCGACCGAAGTGGGCCGGGCTGATCGCCCTGCATCACGGCTCGCTCGACAAAGAGGTGCGCGACTGGGTCGAGGCGGGCCTGAAGGCGGGCACCCTCAAGGCCGTGGTCGCCACCAGCAGTCTCGACCTGGGCGTCGACTTCCTGCCGGTGGAGCGGGTGCTGCAGATCGGCTCGCCCAAGGGCGTGGCGCGGCTGCTGCAGCGGGCCGGCCGCAGCGGCCACGCGCCCGGGCGCGTATCGCGCGTGACGCTGGTGCCGACCAACACGCTCGAACTGATCGAGGCCGCCGCGGCGCAGAAAGCGGCGGCGGCGCGCCGGGTCGAATCGCGTCACGCACCGTCGCGGCCACTGGACGTGCTGGTCCAGCACCTCGTCACGGTGGCGCTGGGCACCGGCTTCACCGAGGACGAACTGCTGGCCGAAGTGCGCAGCACCGCCAGCTATGCGCAGCTGACCGATGCCGAGTGGCAGTGGTGCCTGGACTTTGTCGGCCGTGGCGGCGATGCGCTGCGCGCCTATCCCGAGTACCGGCGCGTGTTGCGCGACGAGCAGGGCGTCTACCGCGTGCCCGATGCCGCGGTCGCGCGACGCCACCGGATGTCGGTCGGCACCATCGTGGCGGAGTCGGCGATGGTGGTGCGCTACATGTCGGGTGGGAAAGTCGGTGGCGGCAAGATCGGCACGATCGAGGAGGGTTTCATCGCCCGCCTGCGCAAGGGCAACAGCTTCACCTTCGGCGGCAAGCGTCTGGAGCTGGTGCAGGTGCGCGAGATGACCGCCTATGTGCAGCCGGCGCGCCGCAACAGCGGCGCGGTGCCGCGCTGGAACGGCGCCAAGATGCCGCTGTCGACCGAGATGTCGGACGCGGTGCTGGCTGAACTGGAGGCGGCCATCGGGACCCTGGATGCCGCCGGCCGCTTCGACACGCCCGAGATGCAGCTGGTCGAGCCGCTGCTGCAGATCCAGCGTCGCTGGTCCGCAATCCCCACCCGCCAGACCCTGGTGCTGGAGGCCTGGCAGTCGCGCGAGGGGCGGCACCTCTACGTCTACCCGTTTGCCGGTCGCCATGCGCATCTGGGCATCGCGTCGCTGCTGGCCTATCGGCTCGGCCGCCAGCAGCCGGCCACGTTCAGCATGGCGGTCAACGACTACGGCTTCGAGCTGATGACGCTGGCCGACATCAACTGGGCGGCGGCGTGGCGCCCCGATCGCGGCCTGCTGGCCGAGGAGGGGCTGCTCGAAGACATCCTCGCCAGCCTCAATGCCGGCGAGCTGGCCGCGCGGCGCTTTCGCGAGATCGCGCGGGTCTCCGGCCTGATCTTCCAGGGCTTTCCCGGCCAGCCGAAGTCCACCCGCCAGCTGCAGGCCTCGTCGGGTCTGTTCTACGAAGTGTTCCGCAAGTACGACGCCGACAACCTGCTGCTCGGCCAGGCCGACCGCGAGGTGCTGGAGCAGGAACTCGATCTGGCCCGCCTGCGCGAGGCGCTGGCGCGCATGCGCGGACAGAAGCTGCTGCTCAAGACGCTGTCGCGACCCACGCCGTTCGCCTTTCCGCTGCTGGTGGAGCGGCTGCGCGAGCAGCTCACCACCGAGAAGCTGGCCGATCGCATCGCCCGCATGGTGGCGGAGCTCGAAAAGCAGGCGCTCGCCGGGCGCTGAGAAGGCGCCAACCGTATCGCCTGAAGCGGCAGCCGGCGCCCTTGCGCGGCGATGACCGCCGCGAGGCGCCATCGCGCGCTGTGCCGCGCGCGCAACGGCGGCCGCATCACGCGTCGATGGTGATGCTCATCGCCTGCACTGCAGACCGACCGCCGTCGTTGCTGCCGTGGTGTCGTCGGTGGGGTTGGACAGGCCACTAGCGGTACAAGATATGTGCTCGCAAAGGCGGGCTTGTCCAACATCTAGTGGTCCGCTCCAGGGGCCCTGCAACGCACGTGGCATGCATGCGCGCCGTTCTCCCTCTGAAAAGCGGCTGATCGGGCGCACATTTTTCGTGTTTTCCCTCTGAAAAAGTCTTGCTTCGCTCGGAGAATCACTCTTAGTATCCGCGTCACGCAACGAGAGCGCTCTTCAATCAAGTGCATCCGAGAACGCTGTCGCTGTGATCACTCAACCTCGATAGGAGATCCGTGATGGCAACCGCCAAGAAAGCTGCAAAGAAAGCCCCCGCCAAGAAAGCCCCGGCCAAGAAAGCTCCGGCCAAGAAAGCCGTGAAAGCCGCCAAGAAAGCCGCCCCGGCCAAGAAGGCTCCGGCCAAGAAAGCCGTGAAGGCCGCCGCCAAGAAAGCCCCGGCCAAGAAAGCCGTCAAAGCTGCCAAGAAGCCCAAGACTGCGCGCAAGCCCAACGCCGCGTTCATGGCCCCCAAGCAGCCGCACGGCCCGCTCGCGGCGATCATCGGTGACAAGGCCATGCCGCGCACCGAGATCACCAAGAAAATCTGGGAATACATCAAGAAGAACAAGCTGCAAGACGCTGTCAATCGCCGCATGATCAATGCCGACGACAAGCTGAAGGCGCTGTTCGGCAAAGCCCAGGCCTCGATGTTCGAGCTGACCAAAATGGTCAACAAGTACGTCAAGTAATAGACCGCGACCGCTGCTGACGTAACGCAGCACACTGCAGTCCGAAGCCCGGTGTCGCTCACGCGACCCGGGCTTTGTTTTTGCTGACTCTCCCTGCGAACCGACTGTCGGTCGGCGTCGTCCGAGCCCGGGCGGCGCAAGATGGCACACAGGGTTCGGTGGGAGATCCGCATGTCCGCATTCCGAACCCGCCGGCGCGTCCTCACGGCGGCGCTGTCTCTGGCCCTGCTGGCCGGCTGTGCCAGCACCCGGCTCGAAGGTACCTGGACCAACCCGGCGCTGCGCGCCGATCCGATCGGAGGTCCGGTGCTGGTGGTGGGCGTCGCGCGCGATGACATCGTCCGCCGTACCTACGAGGACGCGATGGCGGCGCAGCTCGCTGCGCGCGGCATTGGCGCGACCCCGAGCTATGCCGTCCTCACCGGACCGCTGACCGCGCGGTCGGACGCGCAGTTGCTCGACGCGGCGAAGCAGGCCGGCGCGCGGCACGTGCTGTCCACCGCGGTGATCGGCCAGGAACGCGAGCAGGTGATATCCCAGGAGCCGGCGCCATTCGTGGGTTTCGGCGGCTACGGCCGCTGGTACAACGCCTGGTGGGGCCTGTCCTACCCGGTGCGCACGGAGGTGCGCAGCTACCCGGTGTACGTCGCGCAGACCTCGTTGACCGACGTCGGCAGCGACCAGTTGCGCTGGACCGCGCGCACCCGCACCACCGATCCCCGCGACATCGACCAGGAGACGCGCGCGTTCGTCGACCTCATCGTGGCGGCGATGACCGAGGCCAAGCTGCTGGCGGCGCCGGCGCGCTAGGGGTGGAGCGTCAAGAGGGTGTTGGATGACGACCTAAGCCCCGGAGTAACGGGGGTGGTCTGTGAGTCCAGGGCACACACTGCCTCGCCGGCAACGGCAGCGCACACCTGGGGGCTTTCAAAGCCGCGGGCATCGTAGAGATGCCCGCGGGATGACCGGTAAGCGCGTCGATCAGGTGATCAACGAACCACGTCAGCGCCCGGCTTCGGGGCGGCCTTCGCGGGCGCCGGCTTCGCGGCGACGTTCTTCGGAGTGACTTTCTTCGAAGTGACTTTCTTCGCAGCGACTTTCTTTGCCGGCGTTTTCTTTGCAGCGGCCTTCTTGGCCGGGGCCTTCTTTGCGGGCGTCTTCTTTGCAGCGGCCTTCTTGGCCACGACCTTCTTTGCCGTCGCTTTCTTCGCAGGTGCCTTCTTCGCAGGTGCGTTCTTAGCCGAAGTCTTCTTGGTTGCCATCGTTGTCGTCCTTCCTCTTGAGGGGGTGCCTTGCGGCGAGGCGACGGTAGCCGAGGACCTTGTGCCGCGCAATCGAGTGCCGACCCGGCGCGCGCGCGGTGGCTGGTAGATGGTCAGCGGCAACAGGTCGCCGTAGAGCCGGCACACCGGTGTCTGCGGCGCCTCGATGCCAACGCGTGCGCTGATGCGCGGCACCAGTTCCTGAATCGCGGCGACGAGGCCGAGCATGCTCAACTTGCGCTCGGACCCGCTGGCATAGCGTCGCTGGCGCAGGGCATCGAGCAGCGCGGTGGTGAGCACGCCGTGGCGCAGGTCGGTGTGCTCCCAGGACAGTTCCTCGCTGCGCGCGCCACTGACGACGTACATGCCGCGCTCGTGGATGGCCTGGATGCGCCGGGCCAGTTCCTCCGGATCCAGCCCCCGCATCATGTTGTTGCCGGCCATCCCGGCGTGGCAGGCGTCGATCACCAGCACCACCTCGGCCGGCACCGCGGTCGCGATCTGGGCAAACTCGACGAGCGACAGCCCGGTGCGCTCCATGTCCTTGCCGGTCGGCACCAGATCCCAGTTCCAGAAGTACAGCTCCGGTTCGCCCTTGAAGCGCGTGCCGTGGCCGGAGAGAAAGACCAGCAGCACGTCGCGCTCTGCACCCGCGCTGTGCTCGCGCGCCACGATCTCGTCGGCAAACCGCTGGATCTGCGCGAGGATCGCCGCCTTGGTGGCGCGTTCTTCGACGAGCAGTGCCGCCGCCACGCTGTCGAACGCGTCGTTGCGCAGGGCCATGCGCGGATCGAGGCGCGCCGAATGCCGCGAGCCGGCCAGCGCGTTGTAGACCGCGGTGGCGTCGCGATGAGGAAACTGCAGCGGCTTGGTCTCGCCGGCCAGCGCGGTGCCGGCGACTTCGAAGTTCGACACCCCGACGCTCAGTACGAAGAGCTTGCCGGTGCCGGCTTCGAACTGGCCACTTGTGTTGGCGGGGGGCGGGCCGTCGATCTCCAGCGCGCAGGGCACCGACTTGGCGGCCGCGCTCTCCGCGTGGACCTTGAACTCGTTGCGACCCGGATGCAGCCTGATCGTCACGCGCCAGCGCCGGCGGCGACGCAGCGCGCGGGCATCTGCCTCGAACCAGACGTAGCGCCCGTTGCGCAGGATCCAGATACGGGTCGTGGCCTGCGCCGGATTGAGCGGCTCGACCCGCAAGTGCAGGTGAACCTGACGGCGATTGCGTGTCACCGTGCAGCGCTCGAT
The DNA here is from genome assembly GCA_022843955.1 of Burkholderiaceae bacterium. Classification (GTDB taxonomy): domain Bacteria; phylum Pseudomonadota; class Gammaproteobacteria; order Burkholderiales; family Burkholderiaceae_F; genus JALHMQ01. Next base: position 17,546 of record JALHMQ010000035.1, on the reverse strand, counting down.
CTCGACCACCGGCGGAACGATGAGCGCCACGTCGACCGCCGGGATCTCGATGCCATCGGCACGGGCCCGCTCCTCGGTGCCGTGTTCGACGACGGCCCGCACGATGTCCTCTCGGTCGAACACGGCAAAGCGGTCGGCGGGCAGGAACAAGGCCTCGCGGTGCGGCCCACGGTCCACGCAGTAGCCGATGCGGCTCTTCTCCGGCGCGTTGGTCGCGTAGAAGCCGCTGCGTGTCCACAGCACCCAGGTGTCGTCGGCACCGACGAACAGGGTCAGGTGGCCCGGACGCCAGAGCTGCGGCTCCCAGCCTTCGGTGTCCGGCCGGTGATAGATCTGCAGCACCTGCTGGCCCGCGCCGCCCAGGATCCAGCGCGGGTTGGCCGCCTCGCCGGGGTCGGGCTCGCTGGGACTGACCGTATGCAGGCGCAGTTCGCGCAGATCGAAGCGCTGCTGACGTGTGGCGTGGTTGGGCGGCCGCAGGCGCTGCGGCACCGTGCCGAAACGCAGTTGTCCGAGTTCGTCGATGCCCGGATCCAGCATGTCTTGGCCGATGCCGCGCAATGCATCCTTGAGCTGCGCCACCCGCGTGCGCGGGCTCCACAGGTGGACGGCGCTGTTGTCGCCACCGGAGCTGATCACGCGATCCTTGCCGAGCCAGGCCACCGCCATCACCGGCAAGTCATGGCCGTAGTAGGTGCTGCGTGGTTCGAAGCCGGCAGGCCCGAGCGCCAGCACGTGCGTGAGCGCGAGTTCCACGCCGCCGGTGATGGGGTCACCCTGCAAGCCGACGGCAAGCTCGTTGCCATCGGGCGAGAACGCGGTCGCCACCGGTTCCTGCTCCATGAGCATCTCGCCCAACAGCCTGCCCTGGTGGTCCAGCGCGATCAGGCGGCCCAGCGGTCGTTCCGGATCGAATACGTGTCCGTCGAACTCGGTGGACACCGCCACCGCGCGGTCGCTGACGGCCAGTGTGGCGGCGTTGATGCGGCGGTCCGGCTCGATGGTGTGGATGGACTCGATGCCCCGCCCGGGTCGGAAGGCCAGCCAGTGCAGCCGGCTTGGCCCGGGGTCGCTGAGCGAATGAACCGCGACGACCAGTCCGAACCCGCCAGCCTTTCCACGCCGCCCGGGCGCGTGTGGCCGAGCCTGCGACCACGGCAGCTCGGCCAGCGGCGCCGGAATCCAGCGCGGCGTCAGGACGAGGTGCATGACCTCGTCCACCATGCGTGTCTCGGCAACCGGGTGCACGGCTTCCGGTGCGGGTGGCTTGTCGAAGCCGGCAGTCGTCAGGACCCGCGTGGCCAGCACCTGCAGCGCGCCGCGCCGGTGGATCGGCCCATGACGGCGCGTGACCCCCAGCGCCAGCCAGCGCCCATCCGGGCTGAAGGCCAGACTGGCGGGGTGGCCCGGGTGGTCGAAGGCGGTGACCAGGTTGCCGGTCTCGACGTCGAAGACTTCGATGCGCTGGGTGTTCTTGATCGTGACGACCCAGCGTCCGTCCGGGCTCAGGGCCATGCAGGAGATCATGCCGTCGGCGCTGCCGCCTTCGACGCGCGGATTCGTGTGGCCCAGGATCTGGCGCCGAGGCTTGCGCGTCATCATGTCCCAGACGCGCAGCGTGCACTCGCCGGCGCAGACAAGGGTGCGGCCATCCGCGGACACCGCCAGCGCGATCACCGGGTCGGTGTGATTGTCGGCGTCCAGCTTCAGCCAGGTGTGGGCGATCGTTGGCGTCTTCATCGTCCCCGCTCCGCTTGAACTCGCTCGATGCTCACTCGGCCAGCAGCGCCCGATGCTCGGCCACCCGCAGGTAGTCGCGCCGCACGGCGGGGTCGGGGATGCGCGCGGCGCGCTCGCGCAACTCGGCCCGGGCACACGCCAGCAGGGCGGCGGCGCCATCGTCACCACAGGCCACGAGCACGCGCCAGCCGACGAGATACAGCTGCATCGGCAGCGCGCCTTCGCCCGCGCCGGGCGCCAGGAGTCGAGGCAGCAGCGGCGCCAGTTCGTCGCGTGCCGCCGTCGCGCGGCCCGGCGCGGGCAGTGCGCTGTCGCGCAGCGCGAGATCGGCACGGGCGGCCTGCACCTCCAGCGCGCCGAGGGGGTCGCCCAGCTCGGCCATCAGTCGGCCCGCGGCGTGCAGGGCGTCGCGCGCGCGGGCAAACTCGCCGGCGCTCGTGTGCAGGCGGCCGAGGTCGAGCAGCGTGCTGGCCTCGATGGCGCGCACGCCGTTGTCGCGCGCGATCGCCAGCGCCTGATTTAGCGCCTGCATCGCGCGGCCGCCGTCGCCCACCGCCGCTGCCACGCGGCCCAGGTTCTCCAGCACCGTGGCCTCGAGGCGCTGGACGCCGCTGGCGCGCAGCATCGCCAGGGCCTGTTCGCCCACGGTCTGTGCCGCGGCGTACTGGCCCAGTTCACGGTGTGCCTCGGCGCGGTTGCACAGCGCGGCACCGCGCTGGCTGGGCTCGTGCAACGCGGCCCAGATGCGCGCCGCCTGCTCGCTGTCGACTGCGGCACGGTGAAAATCGCCGGCGGCGAGCGAGGCACTGGCCATGTTGTTCAGCAGCATCGCCTCGCCCGATCGGTCGCCGATGCGGCGGGCAATGGCCTGTGCCTGTTCGTAGTGGGTCACCGCCTGCGCGAAGCGTGCGCGCGCCTTGGCGACGACGCCCAGGTTGTTCAGCACATCCAGCTCGCGCCGCAGGTCGCCGCTGTCGCGCAGTCCAGGCAGCGCATCGCGCAGCAGCGCTTCGGCAGCGTCGTAACGGCCGGCCTGCCACTGCACCAGCCCGAGCTGCGCCAAGGCGAGCGATTCGCTGCGTGCCTGACCATGCCGGCGCGCCAGCGCAAGCGCACGGTCCAGCGGTGCCCGCGCCTGCTCGGCCTGGCCGGCGGCGAACGTGGCGCGTGCGAGCATCAGCAGCGCCTCGAACTCGTGCGTCGGGTCCACCGTGTCCTGGCCGGTACCGCCAGGCTGGCGGTCGACCGAGGCCTGGGCGACCGCCGCGGCAGCAGCGTAATTGCCGACATCGAACTCGAGTTGCGCGCGCCGCAGCGCGAGGCATGCGCGCAGGCGGGCTGCTTCAACAGCATCGTCGAAGCGGCCTGCCAATGCGTCGAGTTCGGCCAGGTCGGAGCGTCGGTCGTCGTGGCGGCCGAGCAGATCGTGGATCGACTCGCGGCGCAGCAGCGTGTCAACGCGCTCGGTCAGCGCATCCGCCGGCAACCAGGCCAGCACCTGCGTGAGGCAGGCCAGCGCCTCCTCGTTGGCATAGCTGGCGGCGGCCTGCTCGGCGGCTCGCCGCTTGTGTGGCCACGCCTTGTCGGGTCGCTCGGCGCGCGCCCAGTGGTGCGCCAGCGTCGGTGCCAGCGCGGCCGTCGTGTCGGCAGCTCGATCTTCCAGGTGCTGTGCGACGAGCGCATGCAGACGCACGCGGCTCGCGTGGGCGATGCTGTCGTACGCCACTTCGAGCGTCAGCCGATGGCGGAACAGGAACGCCGGCGCAGACGTGTCCGCCGCCTCGGTGGTGAGGCCAAGGTGAACCAGCGCCAGCAGATCAGCGTGCAGCGCATCGCGATCGACTGCGGCGGGGTGGCAGGCGAGCAGGTCGGCGAGGCAGAAGGTGCGGCCGATCACGCTCGCGACTTTCAGCGCCAGTTGCTGCGGCACGCTCAGGCGGTCGATGCGGCTGAGCACGAGGCTGTGCAGGCTCGTGGGCCAGTCGAGCGCCTCCATCGTGTCGATCCGCTGCGGATCCAGCCCGCGGTCGTGCAGGTGGTTGAGCAACTCTTCGATGTAGAGCGGATTGCCCTGTGCGCGCTCGACGATGCGCTCGATCAACGCCGGCGGCACGGCACCGGCGCGCTCTGGAAATTGAGCCGCGAGCTTGGCGCGGATCAGTTGCTGGGCCTGCGCCGGGTCCAGCGCGGCCAGGTCGATGCGCAGCATGCGAGTCGTGACCTCGGGTGGCGTCGCTGCAGCGGACCGTGCCGGTAACGGTGCCTTGTCAGCCTCGGCGCCACCCTCCGGCGGGCGCCGACTCAACAACATCAGCACCGGTAGCGCGTCGATGGCGTGCACCAGGGCGCCGAGCAGATCGAGCGACAGCGGGTCGGCGCCGTGCAGGTCTTCGAGCACCAGCAGCACACCGGCACCGTCTTGCGCTGCGTCTGCGGCGGCGGCGCGCAGTGCCTCCACCAGCAGCGCTTCGAGCAGCGCCTTGCGATCCTTCGGCGCGAGCGCCCGGGTGAAGGCGGTGTCCGGCAAGTCCAGCCCCAGCACCGCGCCCAGCAGCGGCCACGCTTCGGCGTGCGCACCCGCAAGCCGGGCCATGGCGGTCTCCACGGCGCGGGCCTGTACGCGCGCAGACTGCGCCGGGTCGAGGTTCAAGAGGGCTGCCCACACGCCCTTCCAGGGCCGGTACAGGGTCCGCACGCCGTCGCTGACGGTGGCGTCGCCGAAGCCGACGAAGCCGCGCTGCAGCGCCAGGTGGATGCCTTCGGACAGCAAGCGCGACTTGCCGATGCCGGCCTCGGCGACGGCAGTCACCACCGCGCCGCGGCCGGCAGGGACGCGGTCCAGTTCCCGCTCGAGCACCTCGACAGCCGCGCCGCGGCCGACCATCGGCAGCACGAACTCCGACTCCTGCAGCCGGATCGCCCGCGGGCGCTGCAAGCCCTGCAGCGCAAACACCGGCATCGGCTCGGCCTTGCCCTTGAGCGCGATCGGCGCCCGCGCCTGCAGCGTGAACTCGTGCGCCAGTGCGCCGCGCACGCGACCGGACGTGAGGATCTCGCCGGGCCGGGCGAGCATCATCAGACGGGCCGCGGCGTTGACCGCGTCACCCTGGGCACCGAAAGACTGTCGGGTGCGCCCGCCGTAGCCGCCGACCCGCAGCGTGCCGCTCGCGAGGCCGATGCTCGCGCCCGCATCGATCGAGCCAGCGATCGAGCCGGCGTCGAACAGGTCGCGCAGCGCCAGTGCAGCGCGCAGGGCGCGCCGGGCATCGTCCTCGTGTGCCTGCGCGGCACCGAAGGCGGCGTACAGGTAGCTGCCCTTGTCCCCCATGGTCAGTTCGAGCAGCACACCACCGTGTGTCTGCAGGATCCGCTGCGCGCCGCGGATCCAGTGATCGAGCCGCAGCACGGCCTCGTCGTCGAATTCGTCGCCCAGGCCCCCGAAGCGCAGGAACAGCGCCACCACCGGGCGCAGATCGGTGACGAACAGGCCCTGGCCAGAGATCTCCCGCTCGAAGACGAACGGCAGCACCCAGGGCCGCAGTCGCTCCGCGGGCGGCAGGGGCGGGGGCGTGGCGACCTCGCGCGGCGCATCGCGCGTGACGGTCGCAGCTGCCGGACCGCGCCAGGCCGGATCGACCACCGCATAGGAGAAGCCAGCCTCGTGCTCGCGCCGCTCCAGCACGCTGGCGCGCACGGCCTCGGCGGTGGCCGGGTCGAGCAGGATGTCGCCCGGGCGCGCCAGCGCATCCGCCATTGCCACGCGGGCCACGGTCGCACCCGCCAGCACGTCGAGGGTATGGATCGCCTCGTCGCCCACCGTGAAGCGGCGCGCCGGCCCGCTGGCCACGGAAACCTTGAGCGCAAGTGGCGCCAGGCCGCCGCCCGCACCCTGCATGGCGGCCTGCATGGCGAGCGCCGCCTGCACGGCACGGATGGCGGACTCGGCGACCGGGTCGTCCGCTGCGTCGAACCAGCAGGTGATGGCGTCGCCGGCAAAGGTCAGGACGCTGCCGCCGAAGCGCTCGACCTCGGTGATCAAGGCGTCGTAGACACTTCCTACGGTCTGGGTCAACGCCTCGACCCCGCGCCGCTCGCCATGGCGCAACGCCAGTGCCTCGGTCAGAGCGGTGAAGCCGCAGATGTCGGCGAACAGCGCGGACCCTTGGGTCCGGCCGCGCAGGTCGCGGTTTTCGGCCAGCGCGCGCAGCCGATCCTGGGGCAGGTAGTGGTGCAGGGCCATGGGCGGCGGGACGCTAACACGAGGTTCGCGTGTAGCCACCGCGCGCGCTGCAGCGGTCGACGATCACATGCCGTTGGCCCGAGCGTTGCCTGCCGCAGTCGGCTGCCCGCGGTGGCTTGCGATGCGTGAACCATTGCAACGCATGCTCAGTCGGCGAGAGGGGCTCAGTTGTTTCGGTCGACGCTGTCAGCTGCGCTCGCGGCTGCGTGTGCATCCGGCGTCATGGCGCCCGACTCGATCCGGTAGGCGCTGTCGCGCAGCGCCACCTGCGCGGCGAAGTCCAGTTCGGCGTCGCTCGCGGCGTGGATCCGATACAGCGCCGCGCCGCGCTGCACCGCGTCGCCGACCTTGTGCAGCAGGTCGATGCCGGCGCCGCGCGCCTTGGGTGCGCCGGCCAGGCGGGCGATGCGCGCAATGCGCTCGTTGTCGATCGCCTGCACCACACCGTCGCGATCAGCGGGGATCGTCATGGAAAGCGCCCCCAGCGGCGGCGCGCGCCAGTCGAACGGGTGGCGGCCCTGCGCATCGATGATCGCTTCCATCTTGACCAGCGCGGCGCCGCTGTCGAGCAGCGCGCGCGCCCGTGCCGCGCCGCTGCCAGGCGTCACGGCCGGATCGAACTCGATCACGCGGCCGGCGAGCATGAGGCTCTTGTCGCGCAGGTCGGCCGGCGCGGCGGGGTGCCGGTGCAGCACCTGCATGACGTCGCGCGCTTCCAGCGCCGGGCCGATGCCGCGGCCGATCGGCTGGCTGCCGTCGGTGATCAGCGTGGCCAGCGTGATGCCCAGTTGCCCGCCGACGTAGTCGAACAGTGCGGCCAGGCGGTCGGCATCGGCGCGCGTACGCACCTTGGCGGTCGGCCCCAACGGAATGTCCAGCACCAGGTGGGTGGCGCCGGCGGCGAGTTTCTTCGACAGGATCGAGGCCACCATCAGCGCCGGCGAGTCGAGCGACAACGGGCGCGACACCGAGATCAGCACATCGTCGGCGGGTGACAGCGCCGCCCGCCCGCCCCAGGCCAGGCAGCCGTGCTGCGCATGGACAACCGCGCGCATCTGCTCCAGCGACAGCTCGACGCGCGCCAGGCACTCCATCGTGTCGGCGGTGCCGGCGGGCGAGGTGATCGCGCGGCTGCTGGTCTTGGGCATCAGAAGCCCGGCCCGCGCCGCATGGGCGGCGACGATCGGCACCACGATCATCGAGGTGCGGTTGCCGGCCAGCCCGCCGATGCAGTGCTTGTCGACGATCGGGCCGCCGCCGTCAATGTCGCCCCAGTCGAGCCGATGGCCGACCGCGGCCATCGCCTGCGTGAGCCACAGCACCTCGTCGCGATCCAGCGCAATCTGGCTGGTGGCGACCACGAACGCCGCCAGCTCGATCTTCGAGTAGCGCCGCGCCGCGATGTCGGCGACGATCGCCTTGAGATCCGCCGCCGACAACCGCTGGCCGCCGATGCGCCGGCGCAGCGCGCCGATCGACGCCGGCGGCTCCGCATGCGCGATGTGCACCGCGGCTCCCTCGGTCACCGCCAGCCGGGCAAACGCCTCCTCGGACAGGCCGAGGTCGCACGGGCCCAGCAACTGCGGGTCGTCGACCACGTTGAGCACGGCCAGGATCGAGGTGCCGGTGGCGGCGACCTCCACCTTGGCAAGCGCCTGGAACCCTTCGGCGCGCACCACCGGGCAGTCGCGCCGCAGGTAGGCGACGTTCTCGCGCCAGGTGTCGATGCCGACCCGGCGCACCGACAGCGTGGTGGCGCTGCCGGTCGGGCGCGGATCAGAGGGCGTCATAAGCAACGTTCGGCGCGGCGATGGTCGGCTTCCAGCGCAGTTCCTTGGCCATTCGCCCGGAGAGCGCGTGGGCGGCCTCGGGCTCGCCGTGCACGACGAACACCGCGCTCGGCTTGCGGCGCGTCTGGCCGTTGCCGCGCAGCCAGTCCATCAGCGAGTCCTGCCCAGCGTGCGCCGACAGGCCGCCCAGTGTGTGGATGCTCGCCTGCACCGGGATCGTCTCGCGGAACAGCTGCACTGACTTGGCGCCGTCGACGATGCGCCGTCCCAGCGTGCCCGCCGCCTGGTAGCCGGTGAACAGCACGCCGCTCTGCCGCCGGCCCAGGTGGTGGCGCAGATGGTGACGGATGCGGCCGGCGTCGCACATGCCGCTGGCGGCGATGATCACGGCGCCGTTGCTGATCGAATTGAGGAACATCGAATCTTCCACGCTCTCGGTGTAGCGCAGCGAGAACGGCAGCTTGCGCTGGCGCGCGGCGGCGTGGAACGCGGCGGCCTGCTCATCGAGCGCGTCCAGGTGCGCGAAGGTGACGTCGGCCGCCTGCCGTGCCAGCGGCGAGTCGACGAACACCAGCGGCACGCGGATGCGACCCGCCAGGGTCAGCCGGTACAGCAGCAGCAGCAACTCCTGTGCGCGCCCGAGCGCGAACGACGGCACGATCAGGTTGCCATGGCGCTTGTGCAGCACGTCCTCGATCACGCCGACCAGTTCGTCTTCGGTCTCGGACATCGAGCGGTGGTTACGGTCGCCGTAGGTGGACTCGACCACCAGCACGTCGCAGTCGTCGCGCGCGGCGCGGTCGTTCACCAGCAGCGGCGAGGCTTCGCCCAGGTCGCCGGAGACGATCAGCCGGCGGGGGCGGCCGCGCGCATCGCGCAGGTCGATCTGCGCGAACGCGGCACCGACGATGTGCCCGGCGCTGCGCAACCTGACGCTGACCGACGGGTGCGGCTGGAACTGCACGTCGTAAGGCACGCCGATCAGGCGCGGCAGCAGGCGCTCGACATCGTCGGCGTCGTACAAGGGTTCTTCGGTGGCTGGCGCACGACGCCGGTTGCGATTGCGCGCGTGGCTGGACTCGCGCGACTGCACGTGGGCGCTGTCCTTGAGCATCACCGGCACCAGGTCCGCGGTCGGCTTGGTGCACCAGATCATCGGTCCGCCCGCGCGCGGCGCGGCAAAGCGCGGCATCAGGCCGCAGTGATCGAGGTGCGCGTGGGTGAGCAGCACGAAATCGAGCCGCCCCAGATCGCGCGCGTACGCCACGCGATTCTTGGCGGGCGCATTTTCCGGGCCGCGCATCGAGCCCTGGAACAGACCGCAGTCCACCAGGAAGCGCACGCCCGCCGCTTCCACCAGCAGGCACGAGCCGGTGACTTCACCGGCCGCTCCGAAAAAGGTCAGCCGCATGGTGCCCCCCATCGCCCTCGAGACCAGAGGACGCGTGCGTCAAGGGTAGACCCGCGCGCGCGCCACGCATCGGTGCTTTGCCGCGCGGACTGAGCAAGGTCAAGGCCGGCTGCGCATTGATCTCGATCTCGAGCAACGGCTCGAATCGCCCAGCCACACGCTGCTGCTTGACGCATCGCATGGGTGTCGCATCGCCGGCGCGAAACGCGCCTCGCGCACGCTGGCCGCGCCGCGGCAGTCCCTACACTCGCGCGCTTGCCGACGCCTGCTGCTGCTGCCCCGCCGCGTCGATCCCACACCGCACATGTGCCATGCCCAACGACGAATCCGTGCCTGCCCGCCTCGCCCCACCGTGTCGCGATACCGAATGCCATGGCCAGGTCGTCAGCCACTGCCTGCGCGTGGGGCGGCTCGCCGGGCTGCTGGCGCGCGAGGTCGGGGTGGACGAGGGCACCGCGACGCTGATCGAGCACGCCGCGCGGCTGCACGATGTCGGCAAGGTGTCGGTCGCCTGCGAACTGCTGCTCAAGCCGGCGCAGCTGACCGAGGCCGAACTGTACGAAATCCGGCAGCACACGATCAGCGGTGAACGGCTGCTGCGCAGCGAAGACAGCGAGCAGGACGCGATCACGCTCGACATCGTTCGACATCACCACGAAAAGTGGGACGGCTCCGGTTACCCGGACCAGCTCGCCGGCGAAGCGATCCCACGCGTGGCGCGTATCACCGCGCTGGCCGACGTGTTCGACTCGCTCACGCAGGCGCGCGCCTACAAGCGCGCCTGGAGCGTGGACGACGCATTGCGCGAGATCGGCCTGGCGCGCGCAATCCACTTCGATCCCGACCTCACCGACGCCTTCCTGCAACTCGTGCCGCGGCTGCGCCGCGAACAGCCGGATCTGGCGGCCTACCTCGCCGCGCATCACCTACCGTTCGAGCTCGACTTCGCCTGCCTGCACCCGCCGCTGGCGCTCGCCTGGCGCGGCCTCGCGCGCGCCGACTGAAGTCGGACAGTCGGGTCAAGCCGGGTCGTTGTCGCCGCCTGGCGACGATTGCAGGCTCTTTCGATATGTCACCGGCCCGAAGCTTGATCCGACGCAAGTGCGAACTGGACTTGCCTGCCGTTTACACAGATAGCGCCATCCTGGGTCGTGCCAGGCTTTGCGTGCGATGCGGGCGCTTTTCACGAGAGAGCTGCCCGCCAGACGGTTTCAACAGGAATCCGCACCATGCGTACCGCAGTCAGCCAGAAAACTTTCGACGAGATCGTGCGCCAGGCTCACGCCGAGCGAGCCCGTTTGGTCAGTGATTTGTTCGTCGACGCCATCTTGGGCCTGTGGCATCTGGCCCAGCGCGCCGCAACGCTGGCCGCCAACGGCCTGCGCAGCGTGCTGCAGTCCATGAATCAATCCAGTGAGGACGCCTACCTGGACGGCTCGACCAGCCGCGTCGACCGCAAGCGCCGCTTGCTGATCCTGCAGCAACGGCAGGCGCAGGTCGCGCTCGACGTCGGCCACTAGCCGGCGGCCTGCGCATACCGGGCCGTTGCGATCCGGCCCGCGCCGCGGCGGTCGCCTGAAGGCGGCCGCTGGGCGTCAGCGCCCACGGCCCTAGACTCGGCAGCTCCCATGCCGCCCTGGCTGCCGCCGTGCCCTCGATCGTCCTTGCCACCCTCAACGCCCGCTGGTCGCACGCCTCGCTCGGGCTGCGCTACCTGCGTGCCAACCTGGGCGCGTTGCGTGAGGACAGCGTCATCGCCGAGTACACCCTCGCGCGGCCGGCAGGCGAGATCGTCGCCGACCTTCTGGCGCGTTCGCCCCGGCTGGTCGGCTTCGGCGTCTACATCTGGAACGTCACCCGCACCACCGAGGTCATCGAGGCGCTGAAGGCGGCCGCGCCGGAGGTCACGGTGGTCATCGGCGGGCCCGAGGTGAGCCACGAGATCGATGCGCAGCGCATCTGCGCGCTGGCCGACTTCGTCATCACCGGCTGGGGCGATGTCACCTTTGCCAAGCTGGCGGGGCAGATCCTGCACGGGCCACGCCCGCTGATGAAGGTGCATGCCGGTGAACAGCCGCCGTTGGCGGACCTGGTGCTGCCCTACGGCGAGTTCAGCGCGGATGATCTGCGCCGGCGCCACCTGTATGTCGAAGCCTCGCGCGGCTGCCCGTTCAAGTGCGAGTTCTGCCTGTCGGCGCTGGACAAGACGGCGTGGGCGTTTCCGCTCGACGCCTTCCTGGCCGAGCTGGGTGTGCTGTGGGAACGTGGTGCGCGGCGTTTCAAGTTCGTCGACCGCACCTTCAACCTGAAGATCGATGCGTCAGCGGCGCTGCTCGACTTCTTTCTCGCGCGCATCGAGGCCGATGCGGACGATCCGCCGTTCGTGCACTTCGAGCTGATTCCCGATCACCTGCCGGCGCGGCTGCGCGAGCGCATCGCGCGCTTTCCGCCGGGCAGTCTGCAGTTCGAGATCGGGATCCAGTCCTGGAACGAAGCGGTGCAATGGCACATCTCACGGCGCCAGGACAACGCGCTGGCCGAAGCCAACCTGCGCTGGCTGCGCCAGCACACGCAGGCCCACCTGCACGTGGACCTGATTGCCGGCCTGCCCGGCGAAGATCTGGCGAGCTTCGCGCGCGGCTTCGATCGCCTGCTGGCGCTCGGGCCCCACGAGATCCAGCTCGGCATCCTGAAGCGGCTGCGCGGTGCGCCCTTGTTTGCCAAAGCGGCGCGCCACACCCAGGCCTTCGCGCTCGACTTCAATCCGCAGCCGCCGTACGAGGTGCGCTCCACCCGCGACCTCGACGCCGCGACGCTGCGGCGCATCGCCAACATGGCGATGGCCTGGGATCGCGTGGCCAATTCGGGACGCTTCCCGCGCACCCTGGCGCTGCTGCTGGGCGCACCCAATGCGCCGCTGCCCGGCGCTGCCTTCCTGCGCTTTCTTGCTTTCGCCGACTGGCTCACCGCGCGGACCGGCCGCAGCCACAGCCTGGCGCTGGAGGAACTCGCTGCGCATCTGCATGCTTACCTCGCAGGGATGGCCGGGGCGAGCGTGGCGGCACTGGACGCAGCGCTGGCGCAGGACTACGCCGAGAGCGGCGCGCGCGGTCGCCTCGATGTCGTTGCGGCGACTGCGCGCGGGCCGCTTTCCAAGGCCGCCGTCGGCGCCGCGCTGCCCCGCCAGTCGGTGCACCTGTCGCGCTGACGCAGCCGCGGTGGCCGTTTACCCCGCGCACTCGGGTCCGTAGGCTGGCCCGACACCGTCGCCGTACGACAGGAACAGCGCTGCATGCCCAGCCAAGAAGGCCAGCTGAATCTGCTCGGTGCGCCGCACTGGATCGGACCCGCCCGTGCACGACGTGACGTTCCCGACGACCTTCCCGGCTCGCTCCGGCCAGAACCGGCCGGCCAGCGCCTCGCGGCGCACCCGGTCACCTCGGCAGGTGAGGTAGGTGACCATGCCACCGGGGACCAGGCGCAGCCGCCCGCTCTCGCGCAAGAGCAAGGCGGCGAGGCGCAGGCCGCGCGCCATTTGCGCTGAGTCCTCGCGTGCCGGATGCGCGACTCCCGAGCCTCGGCCCAAGTCTCATTCGAACTCGATCACAAGGCGAGGGCGATTGCCGGCGATGCTGTTCTCGCGGGAGCCGAAGCTGTTGAACATGCCGAACAGGCCGGCGGCGAGATTCCCCGGGATGGTCTCGTCGATCATCGCCAGCGCGAATCCGTTGTTGGTCTGCGCGCCGCTGGCCCATTGGCTGACGATGCTCGTCACGTCGAACGAGCGTTCCAGCATGAGCGCGGCCAGGGGTGCCGAGACCAGCCCGGTCGTGCTGACAGTGAAGCTGCCGTTGTTGCCGGTCACGGTCGCCGGATTCCACGACTGCTGGACCGCGCCGATGCGGAACTCGCGGATAGGTGCGAAGTTGACCACGCCAGCGACCGGCTGCAGCCGCAGCGTCGCCTTGCGGATCGTGCGGCCGTTGGCGACGCCAAGGTCGAACAGCAGCAGCGAGCGCGAGCACGTGGCAGCGCTGCCGGCGGCACCGAAGTCGATGACGTAGGTGCAGCCGACTTCCACCGGCAGGTTGCGCAGCACCTGGTCGCCGACGCTGGCATCGAAGGTGCTGATCCTCAGGACGTTGTCCTGCGTGGGTGTCAGCGTCACGATCTGGGTTTGCGCCGCCGGCAGCGTGATGGAGGCGGATGCCGGGGCCGAGCGGGTGGTCGTGCCGTTCGCGCTGCGCACTGCGCGGACGCCAAAGGTAAGCGTCTGGCCGGGTGTGAGGCTGGTGTTCAGGCGGGCCTCCGTGGTGTTGGCGCCCAAGACCGTGACCAGGACCTCACTGCCGCTCGATGCGTTGAACAGTTCGAACCCGGTCTCGTTGTTCGAATTGTCGGTCCACGCGAGGTCGATCGCCATGTTGCCGCTGACTGGCGTAAGACGAGCGTTGGTGGGCGGGTTCGGCGTTGTGGGCGAGCCGCCGGGCAGCGCAACACTGGTGCTCGCGAGGACCGATGTTGCCAAGCGTCCGGAGACGCTGCGCTTCGCACGCACGCGGAACGTCTGTTCGGAGCCGGGCGTCAAGCCGTTCACCTCCTGCGTTCGGTCGTTGGCGGCAGTGGTCGCGACCAGCACGTCCTGACCGTTGACCACACTGAACACCTCGAACCCGGTCTCGTTGTTCGAGTTGTCGGTCCAACTCAGCAGTGCGGTGGTGCCGGAGGCGCCTGCCAGCGCGGTGAGGGCGGTGGGAGCAGCCGGCGCCGCGATGTTGACCGACAGCCGCGCCGCGCTGCTGGTCACCGTGGCCACGGTGCTGCCGCTGGGTGAATTGACGCCGGCCAGCACGCGGGCACTGAAAAGTGCACCATCGTCGGCCAGCGTGGCGGCGGCCAGTGTGAAGGTGGTGCCGCTACGCCCTGCGATGACGACGCCGTCGCGGCTCCACTCGACGGTGAATGGCGAGGTGGTCTGCACGGCGATCGAGAACGACGCCGGCTCGCCTTCCACCACCGTGAGACTGCTCGGCTGGGTGGTGATGGTGATCGTGGCTGGCGCCGGCGGTACCGGCGCCTGGGCGGGTGGCGGGGCGTCGCCACCGCCGCACGCGGCAAGCAGGGCGATCACGCTGGCGCAGGACAGGAACAGGCGGACGTTCGTTCGCATGGCAATAGCTCCTCGGTTGGTTGGCGCAACTCGGGCGCCGGCTTGGGTACGTGCAGCCAATGTCGGTCGACCGCGTCAATGCCTCGTCAATGGCGAGCGCCGCGGATTCACGCCGGCGTCGACAGGCACGCCCGCCAACACCCCCACCTGTCATCCGCCCGGGATCGCTGCCTTACCGGCGCGGCGCCGGGTCCGTAGACTCCACTGCAAGGTGGGTTAACCGGGTCGCACCGTATGCCGCAAGAAGAAGGCCGGCTGCATCTGTTCGGCGCGCCCGTCTGGGCGACCGCAGAAGGCGGTCGTCGCGACGTGCCCGACAACCTGCCCGGCTATCTCGTCGCCTACCTCGCCTACCGCGGCGACTGGGTGAGCCGCGAGGCGTTGGCCGGGCTGTTCTGGCCCGAGCGGGCTGAGGACGAGGCGCAGCACAACCTGCGCGCCAACCTGCACCGGGCGCGGTCGCTGCTGGCCGGCTGGGGCCGGGGCGAGGCACTGCAGGCCGAGCGTCGCCGCGTGCGCGTCGACCTGCCGAGCGACGTGGCCGCCTACCGCGCCGCGCTGGGTCGGGCCGACTGGCCAGCGGCCGTCGCGCTGCACGGCGAACCGCTGCTGTCGGCGACGAGCTTCCGCGGCTTTGCGCTGCTCGAGGAGTGGGCGCGCGGCGAGCGCCAAGCACTCACCGACGCCTGGCGCGATGCCGTGCTGAAGGCCTCGCTCGCGCAGGAGCAGGCCGGCGAGGCGCAGGCAGCCGCGGCCTTGCTGCTGCGGCTGCTGCAGGCCGATGCCGGTACCGAAGACGCGATGCAGGCCTTGCTGCGCGTGGCGCGCGCCGGCGGCCGGCGCGACGAGGCGCTCGCCGCGTTCGAGCGTTTTTGCCGCTGGCTGGACGCCGAACTCGGGCTGCAGCCGATGCCGGCCACGGTGGCGCTTGCCGAGGCGTTGCGCGCCGGTACCCAGACCGCCGCGCGCGTTGCTGCCGCGGTACCCGTGCCCGGCGTGCCGCGCGCCGTGATCCAGCCGCCGCGGTTGATCGGCCGCGAGCACGAAACGGCGCAGGTGGCGGACCTCACGCAACGGTGGATCGCCGTCGGCGGCGAGCCCGGGGTGGGCAAGACGCGGCTGCTGGAAGACGCACTGCCGGGCGCACGCTGGATCGCCTGCCGCGAGGGGATGGCGCTCGTGCCCTTCGCGCCGGTGATCGAGTACCTGCACGATTTTCGCGACAGCCTGCCCGACCTCCGCGAGCATCGTCTGGACTTGGCGCGGCTGCTGCCGGAATTGGCGGAAGGAGAGCTGCTGCCTCCGGCCGATCCGGCGCTCGGCAAGACGCGCCTGCTGGAGGCGCTGGCGCGCGTACTCGAGGACGGCGGCCGACCGCTGGTGTTCGACGATGTGCAGTGGGCCGACGCCGCCACGGGCGAGCTGATCGCTTACCTGGCGCGGCGAGCGCAGGTGCCGGTGCGGCTGGCGCATCGGACGACCGAGGCTGTGCCGGCGCTCGATGCGCTGCTGGAGTCGCTCGACTCGGCCACCGGTCTGCGACGGCTCATCGTGGCGCCGCTGTCGGCGGAGCAGACGGAGGCGCTCCTCGCGCTGCTGTCGCAAGCAGCAGCCGGTCCGCCGCTCTTTACCGCGTGGCTGCAGGCACGCACGGGAGGCAATCCGTTCTTCGTGTTGCAGACGCTGCGCGCATTGTTCGAGAACCGCCGTCTCTCGGCGACGGCCGCCGGCTGGGCGAGCGACCTCGACGCAGTGACGATCGATTACTCCGAGCTGGAGATCCCGCCGCGCGTGGCGGAACTGGTGCGACGGCGGCTGCGCGGGCTGTCGGATACCGCGCGGCGCGTGCTCGGCGTGGTCGCGGTGTGCGGCAGCGCGCGCGATGTGGAGCGCGTTGCGGCGACGGTCGGGCTATCACCCTGGGCGACGGCGGAGGCGCTGGCCGAGGCTGAACGCGCCGGGTTGCTGCGAGACGGCCGCTTCGTGCATGACGTGATTCGCGAAAGCCACCTGACGAGCCTGGCCGAGCCGCTGCGGATGGTGCTGCACGGCGCGGTGGCAAGGCATTTCGCAGAGGTCCTGCCGCCGGCGCGGATCGCCGAGCATTGGTGGGCGGCAGGGCAGGTCGAGTCGGCGATGGAAGCGACGCTGCGCGCGGTCGACGCTGATCGATACGCCGGCTTGCAGGCGCAGGCGCTGCAATTGCTCAAGCGTGCTGCCGATCGTTTGTCCGATGCACCGAAACGCGTTGCCGATGCGCAGCGCGCGCGGATCGACGCGCTGTGCGCCCACGTCTACCTGGAAATGGCCAACCTTGAAGGCGCCGAGGCGCAGGCGAGGGCGGTACTCGACGTGCCGGCCGAACCAGCTGATCGGGCCAAGGCTTGGCTCGCACTGGCGGCAGTGTCGATGCAGCAAGGTCGGCTCGATGCTGCGGCAGACGCGTTGCATGAGGCGGCGCTGGCGCAGCCGGATCACGTCGACGTGATGATGGAACGCTGCAAGCTGGTCCACCTGCAGGGGCGCGTCAGCGAAGTGGTACCAACGCTCGAAGCACACCGTGATCGCCTTCGGCGCGAGCGACCTGGACCGCAACTCATCCAATGCCTGACCAGCCTCGGTGCGGCCTATGACGAACTGGGCGATGTGGCGCGCGGCGTGCCGCTCCTTCAAGAGGCCTATCGGCTCGCGCAGCGCCTCGGCGCGCGCTATGCGCAGGTCGACGTGGCATGCAATCTCCTGTGGGGGTTGTCCGGGCTCAAGCGCGACGATGAGGGCATCGCCATCGCCCGAGAAGCGCTGGCTCTCGGCACGTATGACGGTACGCCCTTCTTGCGCAATAACCTGGCCTGGTCACTGAACGAACTCGGTCGACTGGACGAGGCGCGCGCGCAGTACGAGGTGCTTGCCGACGGCGCGGACCCGACCCTGGCGCTGATCGCGCGCGCGCGCCTGCTGCATCTGGCTCATCGCTTGGGCGAGCACGACCGGATGCCGGCGCTGGCGGCGCGCGTGGTTGACTCGCTCGCCGGCACCGAGGTCGCCATTGCGCATGCTTCGGCGGCGATCAACCTCCTGCAGCACGGCGACGATGCGCAGGTGCAGGCCGTGCTCGCCGTGCTCAAGCCAACGGCTTTCGATCCGTGGACCGAAGAGAGCCTGCGTGCGGCACTCGCCCAACGCGGAGTCGATCCC
>JALHMQ010000034.1 GCA_022843955.1 Burkholderiaceae bacterium | reverse complement strand
GCCAGGTAGCCGGTGCCCCAGACCGCGACGAAGTACCACGCCAGCAGCGGCGAAGCCAGGCGCAGCGGGGTGCTGGGGTCCGCCGGCTGAACGGCGTCGCCGCGAGGCGGCGTGGGTGGGCTCATGGGGCGGGGCGCATTTTCGCAGAAACACCATGAGACCTGAGTCTGCGCGGCGAAGCGGATGCACTTCGTCCGTTCAGCCACCTGCCGCCAACCGGCGGACACCGCTCGGCCCAGGGCGCGCGGCGCTGCAGGTTTCAAATGAAAAGGGGGCGCCCGAGGCGCCCCCTTCGTGTCCGGCGACCCGGTGGGTCACTGCTCGAGCTTGATCCCCTGCCGCTTGACCAGATCGATCATCTTGTCGCGCTCGACGATGATCTGCTTGCGGAACTCTTCCGGCGAATTGCCGATGGGCTGCGCGGTCTGCTGCAGCAGCCTGGCGCGGATGTCCGGAATCGCCAGCACCTTGATCGCGGCGTCGTGCAGGCGCTTGATGACGGCGTCCGGGGTCTTGGCTGGCGCCAGCAGGCCATACCAGACCTGATCGTTGACCGGCGCCATGTTGAGCTCGGCGAAGGTCGGCACGTTGGGCAACTGCTCGAGCCGCTTCGGGGCAGCGACCGCGAGCGGCCGCAGCTTGCCGGACTGGAAGTGCGGCAGCGACGACGGGATGTTGTCGAACAACACCTCGACCTGGCCGGCGAGCACGTCGTTCAGCGCCGGGCCGGCGCCGCGGTACGGAATGTGAACCATGAAGGTCTTCGACGTTGCCTTGAACAACTCGCCCATCATGTGGCCGATGCCGCAGGTACCCGAGGTCGCGAACGACAGCTTGCCGGGGTTCGCCTTCAGGTACTTCACGAAGTCGGCCATGTTCTGCGCCGGCACCTTGCCCGGATTGACGGCGATGACGTTGGGCACGCCGACGAGGTTGGTGATCGTGGCGAAGTCTTCCGGCGACTTGTAGGGCAGCTTCGGGTTGCAGGCCGGGTTGACGGCCATCGTCGATACCGTGGCCATGCCGAGCGTGTAGCCGTCCGGCGCGGCCCGCACCAGTTCGGTCGCGCCGGGGGCGCCGCCGCCGCCGCCGCGGTTCTCCACCACCACCGACTGGCCCAGTTCACGGCTGAGCGGCTCGGCGATCAGCCGCGCCACGATGTCGGTGGTGCCGCCGGGCGCAAAAGGCACGATCAGGCGGATCGGTTTGGACGGGTAGGCCTGGGCCAACGTGACCAGGGGCACGGCGGCCAGCAAAGCAGCCGCAAGCAGGCGTTGAGTGAGCAACATCTGAGGCCATCTCCTTGGATGTGGTTCGCGACGGGCACCGGGCTGGTGCAATGTGCCGCTGGCTGCCGCGACCGGCAGGCCAGTGAAAGCTAGCACGTGACCGTCGGCTGCCGTCTCGCTGTTTTCCTCAGTACGGATCAGGGGAGGCAGATGCTGGGTCGGCAGTTTCAGGCGTCCCGCACGAGCCGGTCCCACGGGAGTCGGACGGCGGCTAAGACGTTGGTTGGGCATGGAGCGGCACCTGCCTGAGCACGCTGTCGTTGCATTACCGACACGTGCTCAGGTGTCCAAAGGTCGTCGCTGGCATGGGCGGCGGGCGCATTGACCTGCTGCCGTCACCTGCCTGGTCGGGTGCCTCATGCATCCACCCCACCGCCGCTCGGCCGTGACAGCGATGACGTGCCCTATCGGCGCCTTAGTGAAGTCCAATTGGATTGACCGCTTCGATAGCTACAGAATTCGACCTGTCGCGGCTGTACCGGCCGACCAAGTAACGATTTCTCCCACCCACTTACAGAAGAGCCATCCGATGTCGATCATCAACACCCAGGTCCAGCCGTTCAAGACCACCGCCTATCACAACGGCAAGTTCATCGAAGTCACCGACCAATCCCTCAAGGGCAAATGGTCGGCGCTGATCTTCATGCCGGCTGCCTTCACTTTCAACTGCCCGACCGAAGTCGAGGACGCCGCCGACAACTACCACCTGTTCCAGTCGCTCGGTGCCGAGGTCTACATCGTGACGACCGACACCCATTTCTCGCACAAGGTGTGGCACGAGACCAGCGCCGCCGTTGGCAAGTCGCGCTTCCCGCTGGTGGGGGATCCGACCCACACGCTGACGCGCATGTTCGGCGTTCACATCGACGCCGAAGGCCTGGCGCTGCGCGGCACGTTCGTCATCAACCCCGATGGCGTGGTCAAGACGGCAGAGATCCATGACAACAGCATCGCGCGCGACGTGAAAGAAACGCTGCGCAAGCTGCAGGCCGCGCAGTACGTTGCCAAGAACCCGGGTCAGGTCTGCCCGGCCAAGTGGCAGGAAGGTGCGAAGACGCTGACGCCGTCGCTGGACCTTGTCGGCAAGATCTGATCACTCATCTGTGCAACCGCTCCCGCCGGCCCCGCGCCGGCGGGCAGCCTGACTTTGCCGATTCCGGATCGCACCATGTTGGATGACAACCTCAAGACGCAGCTCGCTGCCTACCTGCAGCGCCTCAGACAACCGGTGGAGATCGTGGCGTCGCTCGACCAGGCCAACGCGCCCGCTGCGTCGAGCGAGATGCGTGAACTGCTCGACGAAGTCGCCGCGCTCAGCCCGCTGATCAGCGTGCGGCACGACGGCGTCGCGCAACGGCGGCCAGCCTTCACGATCAGCCGCGCTGGCCACGGCATGGGCGTCAGCTTCGCGGCCATTCCAATGGGCCACGAGTTCACGTCGCTGGTGTTGGCGCTGCTGCAGGCGGGTGGGCATCCGCCCAAGCTGGAGCAGGAGGTGATTGACCAGATTCGTGCGCTCGAGGGCGACTTCGCGTTCGAGACCTACATGTCGCTCACCTGCCACAACTGCCCGGACCTGGTGCAGGCACTGAACCTGATGGCAGTGCTGCATCCGCGCATCCGGCACGTGGCGATCGATGGCGGCCTGTTCAAGGCGGAGGTCGAGGCGCGCCGGATCATGGCGGTGCCGACCGTCTACCTGAATGGCCAGCCGTTCGGGTCGGGTCGTATGGAGATCGGTGAGATCCTGGCCAAGATCGACACCGGCGCGGCGGCGCGTGACGCACGCAAGCTCGCCGCCAAGGAGCCGTTCGACGTGTTGATCATTGGCGGCGGACCGGCCGGCGCCGCGGCCGCGGTGTACGCGGCACGCAAGGGCATTCGCACCGGCCTGGTTGCCGAGCGGGTGGGCGGTCAGACGCTCGATACGCTGGGCATCGAGAACTTCATCTCGGTGCTTGAAACTGAGGGGCCGAAGTTCGCTGCGGCGCTGGAGGCGCACGCGCGCCGCTATGACGTCGACATCATCGGCGGCCAGCGTGTGGAGTCGCTCGAGCCGGCCCCGTTTTCGGGCGGCTTGGCCCAGGTCACGCTCGCCAACGGCGCGCAGTTGAGCGGCAAGACGGTGATCCTGTCGACCGGCGCGCGCTGGCGCAACGTCAACGTGCCGGGCGAGCAGCAGTACCGCAACAAGGGCGTGGCCTACTGCCCGCACTGCGACGGCCCGTTGTACAAGGGCAAGCGGGTCGCGGTGATTGGCGGCGGCAACTCGGGTGTGGAAGCGGCGATCGACCTGGCCGGCGTTGTGGCGCACGTGACACTGATCGAGTTCGCCGAGCAGCTCAAGGCCGATGCGGTGCTGGTGCGCAAGCTGCGCAGCCTGCCCAACGTCACCGTCCTGACCGCGGCGCAAACGCTCGAGATTGCTGGTGATGGGCAAAAGGTCACCGGCCTGCGCTACAAGGACCGGGCAAGCGGCGCCGAGCACGCGATCGATCTGGCGGGGGTGTTCGTGCAGATCGGCCTGGTGCCGAACACCGAGTGGCTCAAGGGCACGGTGGAACTGTCGAAGTACGGCGAGATCGTGGTCGACGGCAAGGGTGCGACCAACGTTGCCGGCGTGTTTGCGGCGGGCGATGCCACGACGACGCCGTACAAGCAGATCATCATCGCGGCGGGCGAGGGCGCGCGCGCGGCGCTGTCAGCCTTCGATCACCTGATCCGGCACAGCACCGACATCGCTGCGGCAGAGAAGCTGGCGGCGTAGGGAGTGGATTGAACGAATCTGCGTGACCAGACGTTGAAAACAAGAAAGGCGGTGGCGCCATGGCGCCACCGCCTTTTCTTCATTGGCGAGTCGTCGTGCTAGTCACGCCCGTGGGCGCCGCGTTCAGGCGTCGCGGATCAGCAGCACCGGGGTGGCGCAGTGGGCGGTGACACGTGTGGCGACCGAGCCCATCACGGCCTGCTTGAAGGCGCCGTAGCCGTGCGAGCCCATCACCATGACGTCCAGTTTCTTCTTCTTCGCGTAGGCGGCCAGTTCGTCGCCTGGGTTGCCGGCGAGACGTACCGATTCGGTGGCGATGCCGGTCTTGTCGAGCAGCTTGCGCATCGGCGCGACGGCAGCGTCGAACGCCTTGGACTGCATCGCCTCGACTTCGTCCGCGGAGAACGCCGGCAGCGCAATGCCCGCCATGTCGGGCATCACGGCGCCGGCGAAGTCCGGCACCACGTTGAGCAGCACGATCTGCGGCTGGGCGCCAAACAGGTCGCGATGGCGGATCACGAAACGCACCGCTTCGCGTGCGTACTTGGAACCGTCCACTGCCACGCCGACCTTCAGCGAGTCAGTTTTCGGCGCATGGCTGTCGCGCAGGACCAGCATCGGTCGCTTGGTGCGCGCCAGCACGGCGTTGGTGACCGAGCCCATCACCAGCCCGGCAAAGGCGCCGTGTCCATGCGACCCCATGATGATCAGGTCGGCATCCACACGCTCGGCCGCGGCCGCGATCTCATCTCCGGGGTGGCCGACCCGATAGTCGGTCGATGCCGCTAGGCCAGCCTTCTTCAGCGCGTTGACCGCCGGCTTGAGCGCCTTGCCGGATTCATCCATGTAGTACGAGCGAACGACATCCTTGCCCACGACGCGGGCGGCGCGCACGGGGATCGACAACTGGACATTGAGCAACTGCACCTGAGGGTCACTTCCGATCAGGCTGACGCGCGAGGCGATGAAGCTGACGGCCGCCTGACTGACCTTGCTGCCGTCGACAGGAACCAGGATTCTCATTGAGCGCCTCCGTGGCTGGGTTGACGTCTGCTGTGATCGGCTGCCTTGTTCGTTCTTTCGCTTGCCGCAGCCCCGACATCCAAACTCAGTCTACGTGCGCAGAGCGACCACGCTTGATCGCAGCGCAAAGCGGGCGTGAAAAAGGCCGGCACGCAGGCATGCGTCCGGCCCGCTCGACATGCAGGCGTCTACTTGGTCGATGCGCCCGACAGCGGACAGGTATTCAGGCCGATCAGCCCGTAAATCGGGCAGAAGCGGACCAGGCCGGTGGCCAGCGGCACGATGCCCACCAGGCCCCACAGTCCGATCGTGCCCATCGCGGTGAGTGCCAACAGCACGACGCCGGCTGTAATGCGCAGCAGACGATCGAATCCTCCAACATTTACCTTCATGGTTTTTCTCCGAGTGATCTGCCAGCGGGCAATCCCGCGGTTACAGGTCAGGTGCAGTCAACTTAGAGTCGATGAAACTGCCGCTCAGTAACCCTGATCACACGGGACGACGTCACGCGGCCGGCCCGTTGGTCGATGCGGGAGCCTGGTTGATCGTCTGTGCCGCCGCCTGACCGCCGGCCGCAAGCTGGCGCAGCGAGCGCGGATCGACGATGCCGACCGACCCGCGGCCGAGTTGCACCCAGCCGCGCTCTTCAAAGAGCTTGAGCTGGCGACTGACCGATTCGCGCGACACGCCGAGCTGCTGAGCCAGTTGTTCGTGCGATGCGTCGATGCGTTGTCCCTTGCCCAGGAGGGCGGTGGCGAGCCGCTGGTCGAGCCGCTGGAACCCGACCGCCTCGACCAGTTCCATCAGGCGCGCCAGCCTCTCGGAGAACAGGACGAACACTTCGGCGCGGAACGGCGCGTGTTCGGCCAGCAAGCGGTCGAACACCCCGCGTGGCAGCAGCGCAAGCTCCACGTCCGTCAGGCACAGCCCGTGCGCGGCGTAGGGTGTGCTGCCGAGCAGGCAGCCAGTGGACATGACGCAGCTTTCACCCGCCTCGACGTCGTAGAGGTTCAGCTCGCGGCCGTTGTCGAGCGAGCGCGTGACGCGAACCCGACCAGACAAGACAATCGGGAAGCCGGGGCAGGCCTCGGTCTCGCGAAACACCGGCGAGCCCGCCGGCAGCTTCAGCACCGTGAGGTTGGACGACACGTCTTGCGCCAGTGCCGGTGGCAGGTCCGCCAGTGAAGGCATCGCCAGGCGAATGCGGGACAGCGCGGTTTCCATGGGGTTAGCAAGCATCATCATCCACCAATCAACTTCGGGACCCGGGCAGGATGTGGCCCCGACCGACATTGAAGCACGCATCACCGGGACTGGCCAGCGTGCGGTCAAAGGTTCGGCCCGCGCGGGCCTGGCACCGCCTGTAAACCCCTACCGGATTCGCGCGCAGGCAGTCTCGCTGACTGAGCGGAGCCGATGGCCCGGCTGGCTGCATTGAACTGGCTGGCTTCGGCCGCATCTATCGCTGATCTTTGCCGAACTTTCATCCACCCACAGGAGCCGCGCGTGCAACCGACCGAACAACGAGCCATCTTGACGCTGGCCATGCTGGCCGCCTTTGCCGATGGCGCCAAAGCCGACCGCGAGCGCGAAGAAGTCCGACGGGTGGCGGAGTCACTCGGCGGCGACCTGAACCTTGCGGGCGTGTACCAGGATGTGCTGCTCAAGCGCGTGGACATGGCCAGCGTTGCCGGCCAGCTGTCGTCGCCCGAACTGCGCCAGCTGGCGTTCGAACTGGCGGTGGGCGTATGTGAGGCCGACGGCCTGCGCAACGAGGCGGAAACACGATTCCTGGCCGAGCTTGGCCAGGTTCTCGGGTTGACGCAGCCACAGATGGCCGAACCCGCGGCAACCGCCGATGCGCTGGCCACCGTCCCGCTGGACGAAATCGTTGGCAGTACCCCGGCAGTCGCAGCTTCGGCTGCATTGGCGACGGTGCCTGCAACCGGCGCCGCCCGAGTCGTGCTCGATGGCGCGGGCGAAGCTGAGCTCGACAAGTCGGTCCTCAACTACGCCATCCTCAATGGCGCGCTCGAGCTGTTGCCGCAGTCGATGGCGTCGATGGCGATCATTCCGCTGCAGATGAAGATGGTTTATCGCATCGGCAAGCGGTACGGCTATGAACTCGACCGCGGACACATCAAGGACTTCCTCGCCACAGTCGGTGTCGGCCTCACCGGGCAGTACCTGGAAGAAGTCGGGCGCAAGCTGATCGGTGGGTTGTTCGGCTCGGTGGCAGGCCGCATGGTCGGCGGACTGGCGCGTGGCGCCACGGGCGTTGCATTTTCCTTTGCCACCACCTATGCACTCGGTCAGGTGGCCCGCCGCTACTACGCCGGTGGCCGCACGATGAATACGCAGGTGCTCAAGGACACCTTTACGCAGATGCTGGGCCAGGCCAAGGGCCTGCAGGCGCAGTACCAGCCGCAGATCGAGCAGCAGGCGCGCACGGTCGACGTGAGCCGGATCGTGCAGATGGTCCGCGGCACTTGACGCAGCGGCGTGCGCGCAGGGCCGCCGCGGCGTCGCTATGCTGCGACGGCAATGAACATCCATCCCGACCTTGATGCGGTCGCCGCGCAGTTCGACGCGACCGATGCGCTGGCCGCCACGGACCGCCGCTTTGCCGGCGTCGTGCGTCTGTACGGTGCTGCGGCGTTCGACCGGTTTGTCGCGGCGCATGCGATCGTCGTCGGCATCGGCGGCGTCGGCTCTTGGGCAGCCGAGGCACTGGCGCGCAGCGGTGTCGGTCGGATCACGCTGGTCGACCTCGACCATGTTGCCGAGAGCAACATCAACCGCCAGATTCACGCACTCGACGGCACGCTCGGACAGGCCAAGGTGCTGGCCATGGCGGCGCGGATCGCGGCAATCAACGCCGCCTGCCGCGTCGATTGCATCGAGGAGTTCGTCACGCCGGCGAACGTCGGCACGCTCCTGCCGCACGCCGACGTGGTGATCGACTGCATCGACCAGGTCGTGGCGAAGGCCTCCTTGCTGGCGTGGTGTCGGCAGCAGCGCGTCGCGGTTGTGACCTGCGGCGCCGCTGGCGGGCGCCGGGATCCGACCCGCATTCGCCGCGACGATCTGGCGCGCGCCACCGGCGATCCGCTGCTGGCCAAGCTGCGTCATCGCCTGCGGCGCGAGCATGGCTTCCCGCGTGAAGGAAGCTCGGGACGAACGCTCAAGTTCGGCATCCTCGCGGTGTTCTCCGATGAGCCGGTGCTCGCCCCGCTAGCGCCGGCTGACTGCGCGGTCGAATCACCGCAATCCCAGGGGCTCGCATGCTCCGGTTACGGCTCCAGTGTGACGGTCACCGCACCGTTGGGCTTTGCCGCCGCGGCGCTGGCGCTGGACGAACTGGCGCTGGACGAGCTGGCGCTGGCGCCGCCCGCCCCAGCGGCGGCTCCTGCGGCCACCGCCGATTGATGGTGGTCAAGCGGTCGGCAAGGTGACCGCCTAGCATCAGTGCATCAGAGGGACTTGCGTCGGTGCCCCGGGCCGGCGCACCATGCGCACCAAAGAGACACCGAACAGCTTGGGAGAAACAATGATCAAGAAAATCTTGCTGCCGACCGACGGCTCGGAACTGTCGACCAAGGCGATCGCCGGCGCAATCGATCTGGCCGCCAAGATCGGCGCCAAGATCGTCGGGCTGACCGTGGTCGAGCCGTATTCGTACTCGTCGCTGTCCGAATATCGGCCCGAGTCGTTCGACGACTACGAGGCGCGCATGGAAAAGGCCGCGGTCGAGCGCCTAGCGAGCCTTGAAGCCGCCGCCAAAGCGGCCAATGTCGACGTGCAGACGATGGTCAGCAAGTCGTTCTCGCCGTACGAGGCGATCATTGACGCCGCCAACAAGAATGGCTGCGACGCGATCTTCATGGCCTCGCACGGGCGCCGTGGGCTAAATGCGGTGCTGCTGGGCAGCGAGACGCAAAAGGTGCTCACGCACTCGACCATCCCGGTCATGGTGTACCGCTAAGGTGCACCACCCCAGGGCGGGCATCGAGTCCGCCTAAGAGCCTGCGGCTTTCCGGCCGCAGGCTCTTTTCATTGGCGCCTGCGATGCAAGACAGGCCCGGCAGGCACGGCGGCACTTGCGTTGCATCAAGCGGACAACCGGCAGTGAGCCGTACTTTCTCAAGCAAACACTCAGGAGACGCACATGACCGCGCAAACCGTGCGCCATGCGGAGATCTTCGTCGGCTTCAAGCCAATCGACGACCTGCATCGCGAGTTCGAGGAGATCGTCAACGCGTTGAATGATCCCGCCGAGGCCGACTACGGCGAGCATCTGCTCGCATTGCACGAGCACATGCTGCGCCACACCGCGCTCGAAGAGCGGCTGATGCGCGAAGAGCACTACGAGCACCTGGGCCCGCACCATCGCGAGCACGAGCGATTCATCGAACGACTGGCCGACATGCGGCGTCGCTTCGACGCCGGTGATGTCGACGGCGTGCGTCACTACGCTGCCGAGCTGATGGGGTGGTTTGCTGCCCATGCGCAGGCGATGGACGCGCCACTGGCGAAGTGGTTGCGTGGGCACTGAGCAGGGGACGGCCGTGGCGACCGACTCGACGCCGCAAGACGTCCGTGCCGATGCTGCGGCGGACACTGCCTATGCGGTCGGCTGGCCGGCGATCGACCAGTTGCACGCCGAGTGCGATGCCTGCCTGGCGACCCTTGAGCGCGCGACGCCGGCCGAGCAGGTCGACGCACTGGCCCTGTTGTTCAGTCATCTGCTCGACCACTTTGGCGCCGAAGAAGCGCTGATGCAGGCGAGCGACTATCCACGCTTCGATTGCCATAAGCGCGAGCACGATGCCGTGCTGCGCGTGGTGGCGCGTGTGCGCCCGCTGTGCGAGGCCGGGGATCACAACATCCCGGTCCGCCTCGCCACGGAGTTCCCGCAGTGGTTCGGCGTGCATGCGAGCACGATGGACGCAGCGCTTGCCGCGTGGCTGCGTGAGCAGTCCGCCGCGCCGGACACGCCGGCCTAAACCCGTCGCGGCCGGCTTGCCGTAGGCTGTCGGCGGATCTACTCCTGCCCGCCCCGGGCGCCCCAACTTGCGTGCTCTTGTCGATCTTCCGTGGGCGTTCCGGCGCGTCCTCGCGGCCGAGGTCGTTTCCAACTTTGGCGCGATGCTGCGCCGGCTGGCGATCCCCTGGATCGCCGCCCTCACGCTGGATGCGACGCCCCTCGACATGGGGTTGCTGCTGGTCGCCGATGTTGCGGGGGCGGCATGTGGCGCATTGCTGCTCGGTGCCGCCATCGATCGCACGGCTCGCCGGCACGTGATGGTGCTGGCCGATCTCGGGCGGGCCGCATTGATCGCCGGGGTTGCGTTCGCCGTGGTGTTTGACCACCTCGCATTCTGGATGCTGGCGGTCGCCGCGGCCGGCAGCGGCATGCTCACCGTCGCCTTCGAACTGGCGCGGTCTGCCTGGATCGCCGAGTCGATGCCGGCATCGGACCTGCCGCGTCGCAATGCGCAACTGGCTGCCGGCAGCAGCCTGAGCGAGACGGCTGCCTTTGCACTGGGCGGCTGGCTGTTCCAGTCGCTCGGTGCGCTGATGGCGCTGATGATCGACGCCGTCAGCTGCCTGTTATCGGCATGGTGCCTGCGCGGCGTGCCGGCGACCACGCCGTCTCCCGATCGGACCTCGCACCGGTCGATCTGGCGCGCGCTGCAGGAGGAGACGCGTGACGGCATCGCTGCGGTGCGTTCCGAGCCGAGCTTGCGTGCACTCGCCGTCATCGAAATGTTGCTGGCTGCTGGGATGAGTCTTGCAGGCACCAGCTACCTGCTCTATGTCACGCGGGACCTTGGCGTGCCACTGGGCTGGCAGGGCATGATCTTCGCGCTCGGTGGCGCCGGTGCGCTGATCGGCGCCGCGGTGGCGCCCGCCCTCGGGCAACGCCTGGGCAGCCGCCGCGCGTTGATCGTCGGACTCGTCTTGCTGGCCGCCGGCACTGCCTGCATCCCGCTTGCCGCGCCTGTGCTCGGGCTGGCCGGCGTGGCCGCGCTGCTCGTGTTGCATCAGATCGTGGGCGACGCTGGCCACACACTGCACGATGTGCATGACCGCACATTGCGGCAGACGCTGGCGCCGCCGCGTGCGCTGGCGCGGGTGGACGCCAGTTTGCGCACGCTCGCGCAGGTCACCACGCTTGTGGTCGCCCTGCTCGGTGGTTCGCTGGCCACCGAGCTTGGCACCCGCAGCGCGCTGGTGCTGTCGGCTGCGCTGTTCGCCACGGCGGCACTCTATGCGGCTTGGCGACTGGGATCTATCGAGGTCGCGCCGCCGGTCTGATGCGATGGGTTACCACACGCGGCCGCTGGCTTCACATAAGTTCACACGGCGCACAACGCTGCGCAATGTCGGTGGACCACAGTTCGGTCATGGCAGCGCAACACACGCGCGGCCGCTCAACCAGGAGCTGACGATGACCCCACCGACCGATCCCCGATTGCCCGCGGCTGACCCGGCTGCCGCCCCCGCCCCTGCCCCCGCCCCCGCTTCAGACAAGCCGCGCAGCCGCTGGCGCCGTCTCGGATTGCTCGGCCTGGGTGTGGCTGCCATCACCGCCGTGGGCGCAGCGGCAGTGTCGCAGCGCCCTGCTTTTGCGCACGGCGCCGGCTTTGGCCATCGCAGTTGGCACGGCCCGATGGATCCCGCAGCGATGAGCCGGCGGATCGACTCGATGGCCGGCTGGATGCTGGCCGACATCGACGCCACGCCGCAGCAGAAGGAGCGCGTGGCCACCATCCTCAAGGCGGCCGCCAACGACCTGCAGCCGCTGCGCGAGAGTCATCGCCAGGCTCGCCGCGAGTCGCTGCAGCTGTTTGCTGCCGCCGAACTGGATCGGGCGAAGTTGGAGAAGATCCGGCTCGAACAGATGCAGCTCGGCGAGACGGTGTCGCGGCGCCTCCTGCAGGCGATGATGGATGCCGCCGAGGTGCTGGCACCCGACCAGCGAGCCAAGCTCGTCGCCACCTGGCAGCGGCGCATGGATCGCCGCGGCTAGATGCGTGCGACCTCCAGCCGCGCGCGATCGGTCGCGCAGCTCGTGCTACGCACCGGCGATGCGCCCCGGTCGCAGACGAACCTGCGCGTCGTCGCTACAGTCGCGCCCATGCCACGTGTCCTGATGATCGACGACGACGCCCGCCTGGCGGCGATGGTGCGCGATTACCTCGCTCCCGGCGGCTTCGAGGTCACGCTGGCTGGCGATGCCGCCCAGGGCCTGGCCTTGCTGGCCGTCGCGCCGGGCTTCGAGCTCGTGATCCTCGACCTGATGCTGCCCGACGCCGATGGTCTCGACGTCTGTCGCCGCATCCGCGCGCGCACCGATGCCGTGGCGCACGTACCGGTGCTGATGCTGACGGCGCGCGGAGATCCGGTCGATCGCGTGCTCGGGCTCGAACTGGGCGCCGACGACTACCTGCCCAAGCCATTCGAGCCGCGCGAACTGCTGGCACGCGTGCGTGCCGTGCTGCGTCGACGCCCGCCCGCCGGCGCGGCGCTCGACGTGCTGCGCTTCGGGCGGCTGGTAATCGACCGCGACGCGCGTGCAGTCAGCCTGGATGAAGCCGCGCTGGCGCTGACCTCGCATCAGTACGAACTGCTGGTCGCGTTGGCCGAGCGCGCCGGCCGCGTCCTTTCGCGCGAACAGCTGATGGACCTGGCGCCAGGCCAGAGCAGCAATGGCGATGGCGCATACGATCGCTCGATCGACGTACACATTGCCCGCATCCGCGCCGCCATCGAGGACGACGTGCGCCGTCCGAAGCGGATCATCACCGTGCGCGGCGCCGGCTATGTGTTCGCCCGCCAGCAGGACTAGCCGCGTGCCTCAGTGCGGGCGGTCTCGATGCGGCGCGGTCGACTCGCCCCGTTGCGGCGCCTCGCGCGGGGCGTGAGCACGGCATGAACCGTACGCATCGCCTGTACTGGCGCATCTGGTTCGCGGTGCTGGCGAGCCTGGCCCTGTTCACCGTGCTGGCCGGCCTGCTGTGGAAGGCGATCGGCGAGCGTCCTTACCGGGGCACCGAGCATGCGTTGGCCGCGTTGGTGGTGGCTGTGCTGCCGCCACCCGGGGCCGACGTCGAGGCACAGCGCGGCGCGCTGCTCCACTGGCAACAGCGGCTGAATGCCGATCTCGCCCTGTTCGGTGAAGACAGTCGACGCGTGGCAGCCACCGCGGACGACTTCCCGACCGCAGTGACGATCGACACAGGCGACGATCCGGTCGACTGGGTTCGCACGCCGCGCGGCACGGCCTTTGCGCTGCAACTGCCTGATGGTCGGGTGCTGTTGGCGCGACGCGAGGGTGGCGCTCGCTCGCCGTTCGGCCTGCTGTCGGGCCTGGCGCTGATCATGCTCGCGGTGGGCGTTGGCGCGTATCCGGTCGCACGTCGCTTGACGCGCCGGCTCGAACGACTGCAGCAGAGCGTGGAGCGACTGGGTCGTGGCGATCTGCGCGCACGCGTCGATGCAAGCGGTGGTGATGAAGTGGCGCAACTGGCCGGCAGCTTCAACCAGGCGGCGGCGCGCATCGAGGAACTGGTGCAGTCGCATCGCAGCCTGCTTGCAAATGCCTCGCACGAACTGCGCTCGCCGCTGGCACGCGTACGCCTGGCGGTCGAGATGCTCGACGAAGCCGCGCCGGAACGGCGCGCGGCGCTGCGCCGTGAAGTGGAACAGGGCATCGGCGAGATCGACGTGCTGGTCGAGGAAATTCTTCTTTCTGCGCGGTTGCAGGCGACGGCCGACGTCGACCCGCGCACCGAGTTCGTGGAGGTTGATCTCACTGCGCTGGCAGCGGAAGAGTGCGCGCGTGCCGACGTGCCGCTGGACGCCGATACGGTCATGATCGATGGCGACGTAAGGTTGCTGCGCCGGTTGTTGCGCAACCTTATCGAGAACGCGCACCGACATGGCAGTGCAGTCGATACACACGCGGTGTTGGTCGAGCTGAAGTCGGCGCCGTCGAAAGTGACGCTGCGCGTGCATGACCGCGGCCCGGGTGTGCCGCAGGCGCAGCGTGAACGTATCTTCGAGCCGTTTTATCGCCTGCCGGGTGCCAGCGAAGCAGGCGGTGGGGTCGGGCTGGGACTGGCACTGGTGCAGGCGATCGCGCAGCGGCATCGCGGCCGGGCGGTTTGCCTGCCCCGCGCGGGCGGGGGCTCCACCTTCGAGATCGTGTTGCCGCGCGCTGGCGCGCAGGAGGACTGACGCTCATCAAGCGTGCGCCGGGCTGCGGTAAGCTAGTTGTTCCTGGGAGGGCGTCCGCTTGGTCGGGAGTGGCATGGGACCGTGGGTTCGCTGTTGTGGGCGCTGCATCGCACTTGCATTTATCGTGGCGTTGTCCGGCTGCGCCAGCCTGCTGCCAACCGCGAAGACCGAAGTGGTGTCGGGCTGGAACAGTTACCAGGATGCGGTGCGTGCGCTCGGCGCGATCGAGCCTTACACGGCCACGCGCAGCGACGTTCATGCGCTCGGGCTCGATCCCGAGAAAAGTCCGACGATCACGGTGCTGCACTTTGCCGATGTTTTGCAGCGTTTCTCAGCGGCGGCGCTGCAGAAGCCCGAGGACCTGGAACCGGGTGTGCGCGACTGCCTGCGCGCCGGCAAGCGTTGCAGCGGCTACGCGATTGTGGCGAAAAAGCTCGACAGCGATCGCGTTGGCAGCTTCTGGCTCGACTCGTTCAACTTTCGGCGCGAGATCGTCACCACCGGTTGGAGCGTCGACGCGCTGCTGGTGTTCGTCGATGACCTCCTGGTGTACGAACTGATCGGTGGCCAACCCACCGTCAACCAGGTGGAAGTGCGCCGCAATCCGCTCGGGCCACTGCAGGGTTGGGGGGACTGGCTGGTGCCGTCGTTGCGCTGAGGCCAGCCGCGGGTCAGAGCCGGCCGATGACGACCTCGGTCACGTACATGATTTCGCAGTCACGGTCGCCGGCGGTGACCGAGGTGCTGGCGGTGCGCCCGGCAGAATCGCGCAGGTTGACCAAGTCGCCGCGCAGCGTGACCAGCTCGCCGTGGCGGATGCGCTTGATCTGCGCGTAGATCGCGTCACTCGACGGGATCACATGAATGTTGGTGACGTGCGGTGCGAGCGCATCCCACTCGGTCTGCGTCATCGCATCGCGCGGGCGCAGGAACAGCGCGCGCAGGCCATTGGAGGCACCTTCGTGCGAGTAGCGAAAGCGCGCCACGTTGGTGGTGTCGGTCATCGGCCCGTAGCCCAGGCCGATGTCGTGCGTGGCCGGGCGCAGGCCTGGAATCCAGTTCGCCAGCGACTGATATGGTTTGAATCGTTCGATGTGCAGCACCCGTCCGCGCGTCTCGAACCGCGCCACCGGCAGCAACGTGTCATCGGCGATGTGAATTGATGGCGCCTCGACGAGCGGTTGCACGACGTAGCTTCCAGGGTCGGTGCGCCCGGGCGGCACCTCGATCGAACCCGGCTGGTCGAGCCACGCCGAGGCGCCGCCGGCGAAGGCGATCAGCAGCGCCCCTGCGGCGATCAGATCATTGCGCCGAAGCATGCCTGTCCCGCCCGGCGCTCAGCCCAGGCCTTCGGCGCGCGCTTGCACCGCTGCCTGCGCGGGACTGAGGCCCTGCTCGTACATGTCGGACCAGCGCGTCTCGTCGAGCATGTCGTGCGTGCGCATGACGCCCCACCCAAGTTCAGTGCACACCGCCGCCAGCCACTCGAAAAGCGTCATGTCAGTCTCCTCATCGGCGTTCCTGATGTTAACCATGCGGACGGTCGCAAGGATGCGGCTGCCGGCACCAGTCGGATGCGCGAAGGCGCGAGTTATGCTCGCCGCAACTGCACCTTTTTGGCAAAGGAACCGACGATGGCCGATCGCAATGCCCCCTCGAGCGGCAGCGCACGCGACGCAAGCATGGATGCCACCGACCTGTGGCGCGAGGAAATCATCACCGACCGGCGGGTCGGCACCCTGCGGGTTATGACGCCGATCCGGCCCGACGGCAGCGCCGATCCGGCGCGCCATGTCGCCTACGTGGGCGAAGCGCAGATGATGACCAACATGGGGGCGTTGCCGATCAGCTTCGAGATCGAAGCCGACTCGCTGGCCAAGGCCGTTGCCGGTTATGGTGAGGCTGCGCACGAGGCCTTTGAACGCACCATGCGCGAGCTGCAGGAAATGCGTCGTCAGTCTGCGTCGTCGCTGGTCCTGCCGGGGCAGGGGGGCGGCGGTGGATTCGGCCCGGGGGGCGTGCCGCCCGGACTCGGCGGCGGCGGCAAGATTCAGATGCCGTAGCCGGGTGTCTGCTTGGTCTGATCCGTCGAGATCAAGCACGCGCGGTGACGGCCACGCGCTGCTTAACTAGGCGCCGCCGATACCGACCGTCACCTTCCCCGTACCTTTGCAGTGCGGGCAAACCTGGGCGCCCCGGCGCCCGCTGCCGCCGCACATGGGACGCATATCCTCGCCCGTTCCAGGTGTGCCGGCGGGCGCCTGATCACCCGGGCTCATTGCCGGTGCCGGCTGCGATCACTTGGCGTCGCTTTTGTGCTCGTTGCGTTGACCACTCGCATAGCCTCCGTCAGGGCCGGCCGGGCAAGGCCCATGCCGCATTGCTGAGCGTCAGAGGGTGCGCGCCTTGAACGTGTCGCAGGAAGCTATTCGTCCGGCCTCGAAGCCGGTACGGAACCAGCGTGCCCGCTGTTCGGCGGTGCCGTGTGTAAACGACTCGGGCACGACGCTGCCGCGCGAGGCGCGCTGCAATGTGTCGTCCCCGACCGCAGCCGCGGCACGCAGTGCTTCTTCGATGTCGCCCTGCTCGAGGATCTGCCGCGAGCGCTGCGCATGATGGGCCCAGATGCCCGCAAAGCAGTCGGCCTGCAGTTCCACGCGCACTGACAGGGCGTTGTTCTGCTGCGGCGTCAGGCGCGGCCGCAATTCGTTCACCTGCTTCATCACGCCCAGCTGGTTCTGCACATGGTGACCGACCTCATGCGCGATGACATAGGCGGCGGCGAAGTCGCCTGGCGCCTTGTGCCGTTCCGACAGCGCGCGGAAAAAGGTGAGGTCGATGTAGATCTTCTGGTCCGCGGGACAGTAGAACGGCCCCGCCGCCGCATGGCCAGCGCCGCACGCGGTCGGCCATTCATTCTCGTAGAGCACCAGCCGCGGCTCGGCGTAGTTGCTTCCAGCCTCGCGAAACAGTGCGTTCCAGGTGTCTTCGGTGTCGGCCAGCACCACGCTCATGAAGCGGCCATCGGCGTCGGTCGGCTTGGTCGCCGGTGCGGCCGGCGCCTGAGCCTGCGGCACGGCACCTTCCAGCCCGCCGAGGACACCCATGACCAGGCGCGGATCAACGCCCAGAAAGTACGAGGCGACGAGCGCGATGACAACCCCACCGATACCCAGTCGACCCGCGCCCATGCGCCCCATGCCGGCACGCTGGCCTCGTCGATCCTCGACATGGTCGCTTTCTCGTCCATCCGTCCGCATGGCTCGCTCCAAGATGCTTCGCTGATGCGCGCGCCTTTCCGATGACAGGCGGCCGGCACTCAGCGTACTTGGCTGGCGCCGTGCTGCCTACTCACCGGCACGTAGTGCGCCCGGCGAGCGAGCCAAGCCGCCGCGTCAATCGTCGTATCGATCGCGGCGGTCGTGGCGGCGGTCATGGCGGCGATCGTGCCGATACTTGTACTTGCCATGGCCAATCTGGCGGACAGGAACGTAGTAACCGTCGCCAGGCCGGCCGTAGTAGACCGGCACCGTCGCGTAGATCGGGGCGGGCAGCACGATGCGCGGGGGGATGTAGAACGGCGCCGCGTGAACGATCGGGTAAACCGGCGCCCGATAGACCGGCACCGGCCGCAGTGGGGTGCCGAAGTGAATGCCCAGGTGCGGCGTGTCGACGTGGATCGTCAGGCTATGGGCGTTCGCGGTCAGCGGCAGCGCCACGGCGCTGGCGACGACGAGGGCAAGAGCGGCAAGCGTTTTCATCTGTCGTTCTCCGGTGCGTTCAAGTTGAACGTGTCCGGATAACGTCAGCCCGCCCGTGCCCGGACGACGACCGATTCAGCGACTGTTTTGCCGGTTGTAACCGGCGCGTCAGCGCTTGGCGGCCGGACAGGGACTGTCGGAGAAGGTGACCGTACCGCCGTTGTCGCAGCGAAACACGCTGCCTGGGGCAAGCAACACCTGGTTCGCCTCGATGACGCTGACGGCGGCGCGCTCGGGTGCGGTCTTGGGTGCGACGGTGGTAACTGGCACCACCGGACCCGGTGAGACGGGCGGATGACTCCAGCGCCAAGCCAGCAAGCCGATACAGCCAATGAGGATGGCGGTCAGGGCAAGCATGAGGATGCGCAAGGTCAGATCGAAGCCGCGATCGCGGCGGGGCGTGCCGATGGCGATTGGTTGCATAGTCGGGATTATGACTTAGGCCGGATGGCCACCGCATGACCTCGATGCGCTGGCTTGACCGCCGCCGCGCCCGGTCGCATGGACGACCGAGTGCGTGGGATCGGAGCGAATGCCAGCGGATGCGAGGATTGAGACCGTGGCGCTCGTGCGCCCGAACCCTATTGAAGGCCTGAAGGCTGCCTGTATGCCCTGCGATTGCTGCTGCCCTGCGCGCAGACGCAAACAGGTCAAGCGCAGCTTCTGAAGAAGAAAGTAGACCGTGTCCCCTACCAGACTGCTTTTGACCGCCTGTGTGTCCACCGCCGTGCTGATCACCGGGTGCGGTGGCGGGTCGTCTTCTCCGGCGCCAGCGCCTGGCGCAGTGCCGACCCCTGCGCCGGCGCCGTCACCATCACCGTCGCCTTCCCCATCGCCGACGCCGACACCGACACCCGCGCCGGCGCCGGCGCCCCAGGTCAGCGCGATCTCGCCCACAACGCTCGCGCCGCCCGGGCGACTCACCGTGACCGGGACCAATCTGGATCGCGTGGTGTCGGCGCGCTTGGGTAGCACCGCTCTGGCAATTGCCGCGCAGACCGCGACGACCCTCGGCCTCGATGTCCCGGCCGGCGCGAGTTCGGCGTTCCTCACCCTGGTCGATGCCGCTGGCACCGCACGGCAGAGTTCGCAGCAGGTCACCATCATCGGTCCGGTGACCGTAGCGTCGTTGTCGCCAGCGTCGCTGCTGACGGGGGCTTCGCTGACCATCGCCGGCAGTGGTCTGGATCGAGCCAGCAGCGTCGAGTTTGCCGGTGGCGCATCGGCGAGCATCGCATCTCGCAGTGGCACGACGTCGATCACGGTCACGGTTCCCGGCAACGCGATCACTGGCCCGGTGACGGTGGTGTCGTCCACCGGCGAGCGCGCCGCATCGAGTGCTGCGCTGACGGTGATCCCCCGTATCACGGTGACCAACCCGTCGACCTTGAACATCGCCACCGGCAGCACCGTGACGCTCAGCGGCAGTGGTTTCGCCGAGGTCGCCGGTGTGTTGGTCGGCACTGCGGCTGCCACCATCGGCCAGCGTAGCGCGACGCAGATCAGCTTCGCGGTGCCGGCGGGTGTGGCCTGCGGCAGCATCTCGCTGCTGTCTGCGAGCCAGCCGACCGTGTTCGGGGGCGCGGTGGCCGTGGGCGGTGGTTGCGCACTGCGGGTCGAGTCGATCGAGTTCGCGCAGTTGATGTCGCAGACCGTGTCCGATACGCGGCAGCGCCTCGTGCCAGGTCGAGAAACCTGGGTGCGCGCCTATGTGCTGGCGACTGCGAGCAATGTTGCGGCACCGACCGTGCGGCTCACCGCCTACAACGGCAGCACCGTGCTGGGCACGGTCGCGATGTCTGGACCGGGCACGGTGCCGGTGCTGATGCCGGGGACCGCACTTCCCGACAGCGTGCGCTACAGCACGGCACAGAGCTACAACGCGCGCTTGAACGACGCCTGGGTGGGCTCGGGGTTGCGGGTCGACGTGACCGTGGATCCGGATCAGCAGTTTGGCGCTCCCGTGATGGCCAGCGCCACGCCGACGATGGGCACGCGCACGCGGATCGACCTCGTACTGGTGCCCCTGGTGTCGGGCGACAACGTGCCGAGCGTACCGACCACGGCGATCAACCAGGCGCTCGACGAAATGACCCGGCGCATGCCGGTCGCGCGGAGCGACATCACCGTCTCGATTCGACAGCCCTACACGCTGACATCGGTGACCGACGGCGTCGATACGGAGTGGAGCAGTGCACTCAGCGAACTCGAGCAATTGCGTCGCCGCGAGGCACTTGGCAAGCACTACTACGGCCTGGTTCGGCCCATGGTGAGCGCTGGCACCGCCGGCATTGGCTACGTCAACCGGGTTGGCTCGTCGTCGCCGAACCTGTCTTCGATGGGGTGGGATACCAGCCGCAGTTCGTGGCTGCGCACGTTTACCCACGAACTCGGCCATAACTTCAGCCGGTCGCACGCGCCCTGCGGCGGTGTGACCAACGCAGACCCCAGCTACCCGTACACCGGCGGTGTGCTCGGCAGCACACCGCTGTTCGACGTGCTCACTGACGCGGTCGTGCCGCCGGTCGGGTCGAGCGGCTCGATGCTCACGGACGTGATGGGCTATTGCAGCGGCGCGTGGTTCTCGGACTACAACCTGCGCGAAGTGCAGCGGTTCCTCGAAGCGTCGCCGCAAGCTGCTACTTCGGTGCAGGCGCAGGCCGCCACCGGCGGCGCCAAGTCGGGTAGTGACGTCCTGGTGGTGTCAGGCGCCATCCGGCTCGACGGTGTGCAACTGGCGCCAGTGCAGATGCGCCGCGGTGCGGTGCAGGTGGCTGATCAAGGCGACTATGAACTGCGACTGCGCACCGCCGACGGACGGGTGTTCGCCGTGCCTTTCGATGCCGTTCTGGTCGACCATGCCATGCCGCCCGAGCGACACTTTCATGTCGAGGTGCCCAGTCCAGGTCCGCTCGCGGCCGTTGAGCTGGCGCGCGCCGGCTCGGTGTTTGTCAGCCGGATCGCGGTGCCGATGTCGGATGCGGTCCGCGCTGCAGCTGCCGAGCGGGTGCTGCTGGCCGCGGTCGGTGGCGATCTGCAACTGACCTGGGACGCCGCGCGCCATCCGTTCGCCTCGGTCACCCACGTGGCTGACAGCGTTGCGGGCGCCGAAGAGGACAGGACAGTGCTTGTCCTGGATGCCCGTGGTGGTCGGGTTGTGCTCGACGTTGCCAGCCTGCCAGCCGGCGGCCGATTCGAAGT
The DNA here is from genome assembly GCA_022843955.1 of Burkholderiaceae bacterium. Classification (GTDB taxonomy): domain Bacteria; phylum Pseudomonadota; class Gammaproteobacteria; order Burkholderiales; family Burkholderiaceae_F; genus JALHMQ01. The sequence goes on along the minus strand of JALHMQ010000034.1, from coordinate 23,583 downwards.
TTCGCTGTCGGACGGCATCAACGCCCAGTTGTGCGCGATACCGCGCTAGGGCGGGGGCGAAAAAAAAGCCCGAGGCGAACCTCGGGCTTTGAAACCACCTTTAGGAGGTGGAGGAGACAACCAGCGGATCCGCTGCAACTGCATCGCCGCGGATCGAATAGAGCGCACTGTAGCAGGCTCTGGTGCGTCGCAGCACGGTTCCGAGGGTCTCCTCGAATCGGAACGCCCCCTGATCTGCATCGAATGTGACGCCTATGTCATCGAAACAGGTCTATCTGTCGCAGCCGAGTTCCCCTTGTCGGGCATACGTAATTCTGCGCTGTTCAGAGACCATGGCAGCCTCCTCGGCATTTGCAGCACGGTCGGCGCGCGTCTGCAGGTCGCTCAAGTAGGCGGCCAGCGCTCGGCACTGGGCCGCCTGCAGAGCAACTGCGCTGGGTGTGTCGGTACCGACGGACGCGAGGCGACTGGTGGGAGATGACGGGCGCTCGGCGCGCGGCAACCGCGAGGGTGCAGGTGAGTCGAGGAGACGCGCCGCCGGTCGCTGTGCTGCGCGGTCCGGCCGCAGAGCAACGTCGGCGGAGTCGCTGCCGGCAACTGGGCCTGCCAGCGCTGCGGACGGACGGCTCGGAGGCACGCTCGCGGACACCGCGGGCAAAGGCACGGCCGTGCCCTGACTCGCGCTGGATCGCGGTGGAGCGCCGCTTGTGCTTGTACTTGCCGTGGCCTTGGTCGACGCGGCGCTCTGCTGCGACGCAGCTTCGTCGCCAGTGCGCGGCTTGTCCGCCCGCAGCGGGACGGCTTGGTCCACGCTGCCGGTCGTCGTATTGGGCGCTCGATCGACCAGCGAACGGTCGAGTTGCGGGCGGGACGAGAGGTACAGGCTCGCGAGCGCGACGACAATCGCACTGAGGATCGTCAGCCAAAGTAGTTTCATGGGGTGCCGGCAAGTGAATCGGTGTCACGGCAAGAAGCGTGCGGGCTGTCCTCAGGCGGCGTCGTCAGGGCATTGCGGTCGTGTCAACGCGCACTGAGCTGGGCGCGCATGGCGCGCCGCACTCCACCTACGCAGGCAATCGGCCGTATTCAGGTGCGGTCGCGCTCCAGCGCGGCCGCGCGTCGCGCGCGCTGCTCGCAGGGGTGATTGCGGTCGGGTTGAGTGCGGTGCTGGTCGTGCTGAGCGAGCGGGCATCGGTTCGATCAGTGGCGCCTTCGGATTTGCCTCTGTTGGCGTCGGGTCGAGCCGAGTCGATCGACGACGGCGACACCTTCGTCTTCGTTCCGACGTCGCCCGAGAGCCGCAACCTTCGGCGCGTCCGCATCAGGCTGCACGGCGTCGATGCACCGGAACTGCTGCAAACGCATGGGTGGGCCGCGCGCTCGGCGCTGGCCGCGCTGTTGCGCGACGTTCGTGTCAGCGTTGATTGCTACAAGCGGGATGCGCGTGGTCGCGCTGTCTGCCGGGTGACGGTCGAAAGCGAGCGCCTCGGCGCAGGTCCGCGCGACCTCGAACTGGACCTGCTGGAGGCAGGACACGTCTGGCACTACGCCGCCTATGCGCGCGAACAAACGGCGGTGGAGCGCGAGCGATATGCCGAGGCGATGGCGCAAGCACAGGCGGCCCGCCGCGGCCTGTGGCAAGAGGACGCGCCAATGGCACCGTGGCAGTGCCGGGAGCGCCTGCGTGCCGGCAATCAATGCGGCTGAGCCGCCGTGCGGGTCGCGGTGCGGTCAGGCGAGCAGCGCCTGCGTGTCTGGATGACGCTGCATGTAGACACGCACGTAAGAGCAGCGTGGCCTGACTTTCAATCCGTGCTGCTGCGCATGGTCCAGGGTTGCCCGAACGAGAGCAGCGGCGATGCCCTGGCCTTCGACGGCGGGCGCGACCTCGGTGTGAACGATGTGCATGACACCGTCGGTCAGGTAGTAATCACAGCGGCATAGCCAGCCCTCGATGCGCGCTTCGAAGCGCGACGCTGCCTCGTTGTGGACGATGTCGATCGGCGTTCGGTCGGGCTTGGACATGGCGAATGCTCGGCGAATGGACAGGGCAGAGGACGGCAGCGGGTTGAAGGGAGGCGACCGACGTGCCTGCCGGCCTTGTGCCACGCCCGACCTGCCCCGATATGTCGAGACAGTGTCGACGAATCGCTTCGACGCGTCGACGCCACACAAGGAGCGCAATCCCGATGAAGCTGCAATGGAACCGCATTGTCGCGCTGTCTGCCACGGCGTTGTTCGCCGCTGCTGCGGCCCTCACCGCGCTCAGCGCGGTCGGTCAAATGGCCCCGAAGGCGGAGCCGCGTACCGTCACGCCGCGTGGACCGCTGCTGGAACAGGAGCAGCAGTTGGTTGGCCTGTTCGAGTCGGCGGCGCCGTCGGTGGCCTACATCACGACCGAGCAGGTGCGCGCCACCGGCTTCTTCACTGCTGCCGTGTCGCAAGGTGCCGGCAGCGGCTTCGTGTGGGACACGCAGGGCCATGTGGTGACCAACAACCATGTGATTGCCGGCGCGCGGCGAGTGTTCGTGCAGCTCGACGCCGGTGACCCGATCGAGGCGGAACCGATCGGCTTCGCGCCGCAGTACGACCTGGCCGTGGTCAAGCTCAAGCGTCCGCCGAAGAACCTTCGCGCGATCGCCATCGGCAGTTCCAAGGACCTGCGTATCGGGCAGAGCGTGGTCGCGATCGGCAACCCGTTCGGCCTGCAGCGCACCCTGACCAAGGGAATCATCAGTGCGCTCGATCGCGAGCTGCCGACCGAGGGCTTTCGCGAGGTCGCCGGCGTGATCCAGACCGATGCGGCGATCAATCCCGGCAATTCCGGCGGACCGCTGCTCGACAGCGCCGGCCGCCTGATCGGTGTCAACACGGCGATCCGTTCGGCCAGCGGCAGTTCAGCCGGGGTGGGGTTTGCCATTCCGGTCGATCTCGTCAATCGCACGGTGCCCAGCCTCATCGCCCGCGGACGTGCGCCGCTGCCCGGGATCGGCATCGATCCGTTTCCGCCGGACATGGTGGCGCGCGCGGGTTTCAGCGGCGTGGTGATTCGCAGCGTCGGTCGTGGCACGCCGGCGGCGCAGGCCGGGCTGCGCGCGGTCGACCGGCAGACTGGCGACCTCGGGGACGTGATCGTGGCCGTGAATGGACGTCGGGTCGATTCAGTGACGCAGTTCGCCGCCGAGCTGGACCGCGTCGGCATCGACAACACCGCTGAACTTACGGTCCGGCGCGACGACAAGGAGCGCAAGGTGCGGGTGCGAGTGATCGACCTGCAGAGCTAGCGTTGCGCTCTACGACGTTGCGCAGATCAGCGCAGTGACGCAGCGTTTCAGCCCACGCTGCTGCGTTGGGACATCGCAGCGCTGGCGACCCAGCGCAAGCACCGCGCGACAGGCGCTGAGCAAACGCACCGACGCGCGTGCGCCGGTGCGGCGTCATTGACTACTTGTTGCCGCTCCAGCCGGGAGGCAGGTTGGAGCGCACGCCGGTGGTGTCTTCCTGGCGCGGGCCGCGGCCGCCGCCGGAGCGCTCGCCCGGCTTGCGTGGGCCGCGCGGGCCCGGCTTGCCGGATTTCGGCGGGCGGGGGCCGGCGTTGCCGCCGCGTCCGCCACCGCCACCACCACCGCCCCGGTTGCCGAAAGGCGCGGCGTTGAGATAGGCATTCGGGTCGGCGAGGATGCGCTCGTCACTTGGCTCTGGCCGGGGCGGACGTTGCAGCTTGCCAGTCTGCGGATCCACCAGCGGGTTGTATTGCGGATCGCGCGGGGCAGTGCGCTCCTGGCTGCGCTCGCCGCGGCGACCGCCTGCGGGCGCGCCCTCGGCGCCCGCCTGTTGAGCCGGCTGCGGCCGGCGCGGCGCGCCCTGTGGGTTCGGTTTGCGCGGCTTGCCCTGTCCTCCACCATTGCCGCCGCCGTTGCCACGGCGCTCGCCGCCCTGTCCGCGGCCTTCGCGACGCGGCGCCGTGTGGTGTGCGTCGCGGCGGGAGTGGCCATGCGGTGTGCGGTCCGGCTCGTGCGCCGGCTCAGGCAGCAACGACGGGCTGCCGCGCTCGAAGCCCGGCACCACCTCGCGTGGCAGCGCCAGCCTGGTGAAGCGCTCGACATCGCGCAGCAGGTTCAGTTCGTCGGGTGCGACCAGGGACAATGCCTCGCCGGTGGCACCCGCGCGGCCGGTGCGGCCGATCCGGTGGACGTAGTCCTCCGGCACGTTGGGAAGATCGAAATTGACCACGTGCGGCAGTTCGTCGATGTCGATACCGCGCGCGGCGATGTCAGTGGCCACCAGCACCTGCATATCGCCCTTCTTGAACTCGGCGAGCGCACGGGTGCGCGCGTTCTGGCTCTTGTTGCCGTGGATCGCCAGCGCGGGGATCTGGTGCTTGAGCAACTGCGCGGCGAGCTTGTTGGCGCCGTGCTTGGTGCGGGTGAAGACCAGCACCTGGAACCAGTTGTGTTCCTTGACCAGGTGAATCAGCAGCTCAGGTTTGCGCTTGGCATCGACCAGCAACACCTTCTGCGCCACCGCTTCGACCGCGGTGTTGCGTGGCGTCGCCTGGATGTGCTGCGGCTTGTTCAGCAGGCCCTCGGCCAGCGTCTTGATCTCGTCGGAGAACGTCGCCGAGAACAGCAGGTTCTGGCGCTTGGGCGGCAGCAGCTTGAGCACGCGCTTGATGTCATGGATGAAGCCCATGTCGAGCATGCGATCGCCCTCGTCGAGCACCAGGATCTCGACCTTGGACAGGTCGATGGTGCGCTGGCCAACGTGGTCGAGCAGGCGGCCCGGCGTGGCCACGACGATGTCGACGCCTTGCTTGAGCGAACTGATCTGCGGGTTGATCGACACGCCGCCGAAGATCATGGTGGAGGTGACGTCGACGTGCTTGCCATAGACGCGCACGCTTTCCTCGACCTGAGCTGCCAGTTCGCGCGTGGGCGTGAGAATGAGCACACGGATCGGCCGGCGACCGGTCGACGGGTTATCGGTGAGGCGCTGCAGGATCGGCAGCACGAAGCCGGCGGTCTTGCCGGTACCGGTCTGGGCGCCGGCGAGCAGGTCGCGGCCTTCGAGAACCGCGGGAATGGCCTGTTTCTGGATCGGGGTCGGGTCGGTGTAACCGACATCAGCGACCGCACGCACGAGCGCGTCGGACAAGCCGAGACTTGCGAAAGACATGAGAACCCTTGCTGGGTGTTCGGCCTGCCATGCCTGCGGACGCCAAGCGTGCCGCTGCATGTTCGTCGACCAGCCGACTGCAGAACGAGATTTGGCTTTTTGGGGAAGGGCGAGGTTGGGAGACTCGCTACGACCCGCGTCAGGATTGACGGCGGTGAGGAAGCACCGAGAGTTCGATGCCGCTGGTCAAGTCACCGCGTGCCCGCAGTGTAACAGGGCACGCGTGGCCAAAGCGCGAAACTGCCCAAGACTTCCGGATGACGTCAGGTTGAGTCGGCGCACGTGGCGCTGCGGCGGTCAGATCGGCTGCGTGCGCCGTTGCAGCCAGTCGAGTGCTTCGCCAGTGACCCAGGGGCTGACGCGGTGCCAGACCTCGGCGTGATAAGCGTTGAGCCAGTCGATCTCGTCGGTCGACAGCAGGCTGCGGTCGATGCAGCGCGTGTCGATCGGGCACAGCGTGAGTGTTTCGAAGCGCAGGAACTCGCCGAACTGCACTGCTTCGGCGCCGGTGTCGGCGGGCACGTTGAGTACCAGGTTCTCGATCCGCACGCCCCATTTGCCGGGCCGGTACAGCCCCGGCTCGTTGGAGGTGATCATGCCCGGCTCCATCGCGGTCTGCGGCTCGGGTGGCAGGTGCGGCGTGATGCCGTGCGGCCCTTCGTGCACGTTCAAGAAGTAGCCAACGCCATGGCCGGTGCCGTGGCCATAGTCGACGCCGCCGGCCCAGATCGGCGCGCGAGCGATCGCATCGAGCACCGGCGAGCGCGTGCCGCGTGGAAACAGGGTCCGGGACAGGGCGATCATGCCCTTGAGCACGCGCGTGAAGTCGGTCCGCTCGGCATTGCTCGGTTCACCGACTGGCACCACGCGCGTGATGTCGGTGGTGCCGCACACGTACTGGCCGCCACTGTCGATTAGCAGCAGGCCGTCGTCGGCATGGCCCGCGTCGCGGATCACGGCGTGCGACTCGTCGGTGGCGCGGTAGTGCGGCATGGCGCCGTTGGCCTTCCAGCCGGCGATGGTCGAGAAGCTCGGGCTGACGAAGCCCGGCTGGCGGGCGCGCGCCGCGGTGATCTGCTCGTCGATGGTCAATTCGGTGATGCGCTCGCCGCGAGCCAGCGCGGACTCGAACCAGGCAAAGAACTCGGCGAGCGCAGCACCATCTTGTGTCATCGCCAGTCGCACGTGGTCCGCCTCGGCTGCCGTCTTGCGACTCTTCGCCATCGTCGACGGGTTGATCGCCTCCACCACGGACACGTGTTCCGACACGGCGCTGCGCAGACCGACGGTCACGCGGCGCGGATCGACGAGCAGCGTGCTGCCGGCCGGCAACGACCGCAGCGCGTCGGCGGCGCGCGCGTAGGGCGCCAGCGTGACGCCGTCTTCCGCAAGGCGCGAGACGATCCGCGGCGGCACCTTGCGCTCGTCGATGAACAACCGCCCGCCCGTGAGGTCGATCAGCGCATGGGCGATGAACACCGGGTTGTATGAGACGTCCGCGCCGCGCAGGTTGAGCAACCAGGCGAGGTCGTCGAGCGTGGAGATGAAGTGGTGCGTGGTGCCGGCGCGGCGCATCTCGGCGCGCAGCGCGGCCAGTTTGTCGGCGCGCGAAGTGGCCGCGAACGGCGGCACATGCTCGTAGACCAGGGCCGTAGGCAGTGCGGGGCGGTCGGGCCAGATCACATCCAGCAGGTCGCGCCCGGTATCGAGTGCGACGCCGCGCGCGGCGAGGGTCGACTGCAGCAGCCGGGCTGCGGCCAGACCGAGTACGTCGCCATCGACGCCGACCGTGCTGCCATTGGGCAGGTGCTCGGCCATCCAATCCAGGTGTGCGGTGCTGCCGGCGCTGGGGATCTTCATCAGCGCGATACCGGTGCCGGCTAGCTGCGCCTCTGCCATCACCCAGTAGCGGCTGTCGACCCACAGGCCGGCGAATTCGGCGGTCACCACCAGCGTGCCGACCGAGCCGGTGAAGCCGCTCAGCCACTCGCGTCCCTGCCAATGGGCGGGCAGATACTCAGACAGATGCGGGTCGGACGAAGGCACGACCCAGGCGGCAAGTGCGGCGCAGTTCAGCGCCGCGCGCAGCGCGTCGATGCGGGTGCGGATCAGTGTGCGGGAGGCGTCGAGCGTGTCCATGGTGCGACCGGGGAAGTGGGTTCGTTCGCGAGAGTCTACTGATCGCAGATGCCGGCAAGCGTGGTGCGGTGCGATGGCGTTACGCTTGCGCTGATCCCACTTTCGGAAGGATGCGCGATGCCCACCACCCCCAGCGGATTGCAATACGACGACCTCGCCGTCGGTGAGGGAGCCGCCGCGCGCAGCGGCCAGCACGTGACCGTCCACTACACCGGCTGGCTGGCCGATGGCAAGAAGTTCGACTCCAGCCTGGATCGCGGCGATCCGTTCGCCTTCAACCTCGGGCAGGGCCAGGTCATTGCCGGCTGGGACGAGGGCGTGCAGGGCATGAAGGTCGGCGGCAAGCGCAAGCTCACCATCCCGCCCGATCTGGGCTACGGTCCGCGGGGCGCAGGCGGCGTGATTCCGCCCAACGCCACGCTGCTGTTCGAGGTCGAACTGCTCGGCGTGGAATAGCGACGACCGCCGGTGCGAAGGCCGGCGCGTCGTCATTCACCCCGCTTGCTCTTGGCCCGCGCACGGCCCTCGCGCGTGCGCGCCTTCCACTGCGACAACTGCTCACGCCGCTCGAGTGCATTCATGCTGTCGCGGCGCAATTCGCGGCCGAGCTTGTGCCAGTTGCCGAGCCGGTCCGGATCGACCGCGGCGCGCACTGCGCAGCCGGGTTCGTCCTGGTGGCGGCAGTCGCGGAAGCGGCATTGAGCAGCCAGCGCGTCGATGTCGTTGAAGGCGACAGCCAGCGCTTCGGCATCGAGGTCGGGCCGCAGCGTGCGCACGCCCGGTGTATCGACCACGCAGCCACCGCCGGGAAGTCGATGCAGTGACCGGTACGTGGTGGTGTGCTTGCCGCGACTGTCCGTGGCACGCACCGCCCCGGTGTCCTGCACGGTGCGACCGAGCAGCGTGTTGGTGAGGGTCGACTTGCCGGCACCGGACGAACCGAGCAGCACAGCGGTGTGACCGGCGCGCAGGTAGGGCGCAAGCACCTGTGCCGTCGCCGGTGCGGTGCCGTCGACGGCGTGCACGGGCACGCCCTGACCGAGGCGCCGCTGCAGGGCCTCGGTCTCGTCGATCGCCACGGCCACGCCGGCCCAGTCGCGCTTGGTCAGCACCACCACCGGCAGCACGCCAGAGCCGGCGGCGCTGACCAGCGCCACGTAGCGCTCGATGCGCCGTGGGTTGAAGTCGCCATCGAGTCCCATCACCAGGAATGCGGTGTCGATGTTGCTGACGACCACGTGCCGCAGTCCGTCGGCATCGCGTCGCACGATCTGCGATTGCGGTTCGGCGCGGGCGATGATGGTTGCCATGCCCGAGGGGTCGCGCTGTACGAGGACCCAGTCGCCGACTGCGATGGCGTTGCCGCCGGCGCTCAGTGCCGTCACCAGGCGCCGGTGCAGGCGCGCCGGGAACTCGGCGCCACCGTCATGCAGCACCGCGGTTTCGCGATGGACTTCCGTCACGCGCGCCGGCTCGGCTGGCGATGGATCGCCGTGCGCGAGGGTTGAACCGAGAGTTTCGAGTGCCCGCATCAGTGCGGGTGTCAGGCCGATCGGCTGCAGCCGATCGAAAACGTCTTGATGCATGAGTTGGGTCCGTTGTCGAAAGCCAGGTCGAACACAGGCGGCGTCGATGGGACGCAGCCGATGGGGCGATCTGAACGGACGGGTCGACTTAAGCGGCCGGGCGGGGCCGGTGCCGCAGGAGCCGCGTGGGGCGGCTCGCTAAAGCAGATGAGGCGTGATGCGCGAACGAGACCGATCAGAGCGCCGTGGGCACGGCACGGGGGGCAAGGTCCTGGGTATGCATGGTCACCTCCTCAATCGATGCGGTGGCAATGATTCATCGCCACGCAGGTGCACAGCATGCCCTGCCGCGGCCGGTGGCGTCAACCGCGGTGGCATGAACTGGCACGTCCCTTGGCGCAGCGCGGCAGTAGTGCGAAGGAGATCTGCGCGATCTGGCAACTCAGCGGGCTGCGCCTGGCGCGCTCGCCGCCCGCTGCGTCCACATCTGGCGCAGACCATCGACGCTGAACACCGCTAGGGCCAGCCAGATCGCCGCATAGCCGACCAGTGTGGCGCCATCGAACGGCTCGCGATACAGGAACACGCCGAGCAGCAGTTGCAGCGTCGGCGCGACGTACTGCAGCAGCCCGAGCGTGGTGAACGGGATGCGGCGCGCTCCAGCGGCAAACAGCAACAGCGGCACGGCGGTCACCGGACCGGCCAGCATCAGCAGCAGCACCGTCTGCAGTGCGCCGGTGCTGGCGCTGACGATGAACGCGCTGTCTCCTTGGCTCGCCAGCCAGCCGAGATAGAGCAGGGCGAGCGGTGTCAGCAGCGCCGTCTCCAGCGCCAGGCCTTCCAAGGCGCCGAGCGATGCGCGTTTGCGCATCAGGCCGTAGCAGGCAAAGCTGAAGGCCAGCACCAGGCCGATCCACGGCAGTTCTCCGGCCTGCCAGGTCAGCCACGCCACGCCCAGCGCGGCCAGTGCCACCGCGACCCACTGCGTCGGCCGCAGGCGCTCGTGAAGGAACAGTGCGCCGATCAGCACGTTGACCAGCGGATTGATGAAGTACCCCAGGCTCGCATCGACCACGTGACCGGAGTTCACCGCCCAGATGTAGATCAGCCAGTTGATCGATACCAGCGCGGCGCTGAGCGCGAAGAACGCCAGCCGCCGCGGCGCCTGCACGAACGGCCGCAGCCACTGCCAGCGTCCGAAAAGCGCCAGCAGCGCGGCGACGAACACCAGCGACCACAACATGCGGTGCGCCAGCACTTCGAGCGAGCCGACCGCGCCGACCGCCTTGAAGTACACCGGAAAGGCGCCCCACATCAGGTAGGCGCCCAGCGCGTACAGCACGCCGCGGTTCATCGACGCATCCGCATCACAGCCAGCCTAGGGCTCCGATGACTGCGCCCGCGGCAATCAGCAGCAGCAGGTGCAGCCGCGTCAGCCAGGCGAGCAGTGCCGCGGCTGCGGTGACGATGAGGTGGGCACGGCCCGGCGTTTCCGCCGCCATGATCCAGGCGGTTGCCAGCAGCAGCGCAATGACCACCGGCGCCATGCCCGCCTTGAACGCCCGCACGCCGATTGCCTGGCGGCGCGCATGGCCCCAGCGGCCGGCGGCCAGCGCCAGCGTGGTCGACGGCAGCAGCATCGCGATTAGCGTGGTCAGCGCACCGGCCAGGCCGGCGGCCTGGTAACCGAGCACCGCAACGAACAGCACGTTCGGTCCGGGCGACGCCTGGGCGATGGCGATCGAGGAACTGAATTGCGCCTCGTCGAGCAATTGCATCTTGCCGACCAGCACGCGGTTGATGTCCGGCGCCACCGTCAAGCCGCCGCCCACGGCCAGCAGCGACAGCAGCAGGAAGTGGCCGAACAGGGCGAGCCAGTCGGCTGCCGGCAGCGGCGCGTAGAGGATCACGATGCCGCGTCCTCGATGTCGCGTTGCGGTTCAGCCAGGCGGATCGCCCGCCAGGCCCACGCTACTCCCAGGGCGCCGATGCTGCCCAGCACCCACAGCAGCGGCAGGCGCAGCAGCGCCACGGTTGCGAACGTGAGCCCGCCCAGCAGCGCACAGGCACGCGGTCCCAGGGGGCTGGTGCGCAGCGAGGACACCAGGCGCAACGCGGTGCCCACGATGAGCCCGGCCGCCACCGCGGCCATGCCCTTGAGCGCGCCCATCACGGCGGGCAGGTCGGCGAACTGGACATAGACTGCAGTGATGGTCAGCACGATCAGCAGCGGCGCTGCCACGATGCCGCCCAGTGCAACCGCTGCGCCGCGCCAGCCCAAGAAGCGGTCGCCGGCGAGCACGGCCAGATTGCAGACGTTCGGGCCGGGCAGCACCTGGCCGATGGCGAGCAACTCGACGAACTCTTCGCGCGTGAGCCAGCGGCGCTCTTCGCACAGCACCCGCTGTGCGACTGGCAACACGCCGCCAAAGCCCTGCAGCGCCAGCCAGTTGAACGCCATGAACAACTCGCGCAGCGAGGCGGGACGGGCGGTCGTCCCTGGCGCGGACACGTCGACAGACATGGCGTCGATGGTACGACGGCCGTGTCAGGTGCCCGGTGCGGCTCAGCGTGGGCGGTAGCCGCTGGTGGCCATCTGCACGCGGAACGCGTGCTCCGCCAGTCCCATGCTGTTCTCCACCCAGTCGGCCAGGTGCGTGCCGCTGGTGCGTGGTGCCAGTTCGAGGTGCGCCTGCAGTTCGCCATGGTCGTTGACCACGCTCATGTGGGCGCGCCGTGCCAGGCGGCGCATCGGCTCGTTCTCGCCCAGGCAGTGCATGTACAGCATGCTCATTCCGCAGGCACGGGCGTGCGTGATCGCCCGCTCGAGCAGGCTGCGACCGACGCCGCGGCCCCGGCCGGCGGCAGCGACCGACAACCCAATCTCGGCGCTGGCCGCGTTCCGCGCGAGATGGCCGACCCCCATCAGTAGCAGGTCGGTATCGAATACGCCGAACACGGCGTCGCGCGTGAAGTCGATGTTGGCCACGTACGCGAGCAGCGCCGCGTCGTTCATCGGCCGGCCGAAGCGCAGTCGGCGGTCTTCTTCGGCGAGCGCCAGGAAGTGAGTGCCGATCTCTTCGGTGTGAATCCGTGCCAGCCGGTTCGGCAGGTGCATGGCAATTCCTACTGTGATGATTGTGCGAGTGCAGCATGGAATGTGCCGGGTCCAGGCGAACGGGGTGGAGCGAGCCCTCCAACGGCGTTTCGACCTCTCGCGGGACGTCAAGGTTGGCGAGGGGCATGCGACTTGCCGCCCGCAAGGCCTCGGTTACCGCGTTCCTCCACGCCAATGCAGATTCAACTCAACACAGACCGCCATTTCACCGGCAGCGAAGCGCTGAAGGACCGCGTGGCCGGCGACATCGAAGGCGCGCTGTCGCGCTTCGATGACCGCCTGACGCGCATCGAGGTCCACTTGAACGACGTCAACGGAGCCAAGTCGGGCGATCGCGACATTCGCTGCATGCTCGAAGCCCGTTTGAAGGGTCACGACCCAGTGGCTGTCAGCCACGCGGCCGAATTGCTGGACCTGGCGCTGGCCGGTGCCATCGACAAGCTGGTGACCGCGATCGATCGGCGGGTCGGTCGCTTGAATGATGCGCGGCAGCCGTTACCTGCCCAGCGCAGCGACGAAACGCCGTTGTGACGGGTGCTCGCCGATCTGCCGGCTGCGCGTGACGGTGTCCTCGCGCCTCTGTGCGTGCTGGCTCGCGAATGCTCAATCGGCATCAGCATCCGCGCGGGAATCGAGGTTCGTTCGCAGGAGGTGGCTGTGGTTACGGTTGCTGGACGGGCGGCCCGCCCGTTGGTCGTATAGCCGAGCGCCGTGTTCCGGGCCGACGGGATGCGGCCACTGGTGCGTTCAAGCCGGCGCGACTCGATGACTCGCCCGCCCACGATCTGCTCGATGAGAATGCCGAACGGCTGCTCAGGCTCGGCGGCGAAGCGATCGTCCTGCCGCCGAAGCACACGCCGATTCGGACGGGACGCGCAGCCGTTAATCGCTACTGAAGCGGCGCCGGGCTCGCGCGGCGCCGCGTGGCGGAGCTAGGCAGTCTTGTCCGGGCTGGCGGGTGGCGCGGCGACGGTGCCGGAGTCGGCGGGTTCGTCGTCAACGGGGGAACCGTCGGGGTTGTGTGTGGCCTTGCGCTGGCGCTTTTCTTCCTGCTTTTTCTTCTTGGCCAGTTCGCGTTGCCGCTTTTCGAACGAATAGTTGGGTTTTGCCATGGAGACTCCGTGAGCGTCCCGCCGAAACGCGGCAGGCACGAGGGCATGCTGCAAAGGGGCGACCGGCGCAGCGTACGCCGCCAAGAAAAAAGCCGCAGCACGAGGCTGCGGCTTTCAGACGCTAAGCGTCAATGCGGGCTAGATCGGGCGGATCTGGCCGGCTTGCGGGCCTTTTTTGCCCTGCGTGACGGTGAACTCGACGCGCTGGTTCTCCTGCAGCGTACGGAAGCCGTTCGCCTGAATTTCGGAGAAGTGCGCGAAGAGATCAGCGCCACCACCATCGGGGGTGATGAAGCCGTAGCCCTTGGCCTCGTTGAACCATTTCACAGTGCCCTGTGCCATCTGAAGTTTCCTGACTAAGTTGAGTGAGATAAACGGTGCGGCCACACGGAGGTGTCGCACGTGCAGGCGATCAAGCGACGCAACCTGGGAGAACCTTCAGACGCGCGGCACACTTTTTTGGAGCGACCGGCATGGGGTGACCTAAGGACTGACGAGACTCAAGCGACTTGCGGAACGGAAGGTACGCCCATCCGGCGCGTTTGTCGAATCAATTCTTTGGATGCTGCACGGGCGTGGTCGCCGCCTGCCGTCCGGCTCACGGCGGATTGCACCGCGGATCTCAGGTCCCTGGGGTCGGGCCGACGTAGATCGCGCCTGCCGGTCAATGCGGTCGAATCACTCGACGGCGTCCAGACTGAGCGGTCGGACTTCGGCCTCGAAGGTATCGCTGCCGGCTGTTACGTAGAGTTGGCCGCCGCTTTTGGAGATCGACCAGGCGTTGCGGCGACCGAGCTTGCCGCGCAGCGCTTCGATGAAGGCGCGATCCAGGCTGAACAGCGCCAGGTGCTCGGCACGGTGGATGCGCTCGCCGGCCAGCGCGGCGCGCAGCAGCGCCGGGTCCTTGTGCGAGTAGACCGCCACCCGCGGCGCCGTCTTGGCCGCGCGATGAATGCGCGCGGCATCCGGCACGCCGACGTCGATCCAGGCGAGCAACTGGCCGGTGAGGTCGCGTACGTGCACCGCCGGCTCGTCCGGTGCGGACAGGCCGCCCTTGGAGAACCCGATGCCCTCGGTCCATTCGAGGCAGAAGGCGAGCAGGCGCGCCAGCAGGTAGTCGTCGCTTTCCGACGGGTGACGTGCCACGCGCAGGGCGAGCGGCTGGTAGACGCCACGGTCGGCGTCGGCCAGGTCGAGATCAAACTGGTAGATGGTTGCACTCAGGGCCATGGGCCGATCATGCCGCAACCGAGCCTGACCATCGCCGCGTAGCCGCGCGGGCGATGCTTGGTGCCGATCAAACGCGCCTGCCGATCCCCTCATAGACTCCACGCTCGCCCGCTCCACGCCCCTTTGCCACCTGCCCATGCCGCACGCCCTGTCGCACCGCGACGCGCCCGATGATCCGCACGAGACGCCGCCCGCCGGCGCGCATCCTGTCGCCGCTGCGGCCGACGGCACGCGCCGCCATTCGGCATTCGAAGACGTGCAGGCACTCGTCACCGGCACCCTGTTCGTGGCGTTGGGCGTGGCGATGTTCAAGCATGCCGGCCTGCTGACCGGTGGCACCGCGGGCATCGCCTTCCTCATCCACTACGCCAGCGGCTGGAGCTTCGGGCTGGTATTTTTCCTCGTGAACCTGCCCTTTTACGGCCTGGCCCTGCGGCAGATGGGCCTGGCCTTCACGCTCAAGAGCTTTGCCGCGGTGACGCTGCTGGCGGTGATCATCGAGGTGCTGCCGCGGGTGCTTGCCTTCGCGCGCCTGGATCCGGTGTTTGCCGCGGTGATGGGCGGATTCCTGATCGGGGTCGGCCTGCTGGTGCTGTTTCGCCATTGCGCCAGCCTGGGCGGACTCAACGTGCTGGTGCTGTGGCTGCAGGCCACGCGCGGCTGGCGCGCCGGCGCGCTGCAACTGGCGATCGACGTGGTGATCCTGCTGGCGGCGTTCGTGGTGCTCCCGTTCAAGCAGGCGCTCTTGTCGCTGCTCGGTGCGGTGGCGCTCAACCTGGTGGTGGCGGTGAACCACCGGCCCGGGCGCTACCTGGGCGTCTAGCCGCTGCAACCGTCGGCGGTGCGGCGCGCTGCCTGCCCTAAGCTCGCGCCATGCCGACCCTTGCCTACGTGCTCGACGACAACGAGATCGTGTTCGACGCCATCCGCGCACAGGGATCGGGCGGGCAGAACGTCAACAAGGTATCCAACGCCGTTCACCTGCGCTTCGACGTGCGCGCCTCGTCGCTGCCCGACGAGCTGAAGGCGCGCCTGCTGGCGCGGCGCGACCAGCGCATCAGCGATGACGGCGTGGTGGTGATCAAGGCACAGTCGCATCGCAGCCTGGAGAAGAACCGCGCCGAGGCGATCGAACGGCTGCGTGTGCTGCTGGATGAGGTCGCCTACACCGCGCCGGTGCGCCGCGCCACGCGGCCCACGCGCGCTTCGCAGAAGCGCCGGGTCGAGGGCAAGGTGCGGCGCGGTCAGGTCAAGGCGCTGCGCGGCAAGATCGTCGACTGAGTCGTCGCCGGCGCAGCGGCCGTCGGTTACGCTGCGCGCCCCATGCGCCTGCTTAGAGATTTCTCGCTCTCTTCGGTCGTCGCCGGCTTCGTCGCCGTGCTGGTCGGCTTCACGAGCTCGGCCGTGATCGTGTTCGAGGCCGCCCGTGCCGCCGGCGCCTCGCCGGCGCAGACGGCGTCGTGGCTGTGGGCGCTCGGCCTCGGCATGGGCATCACCACGCTCGCGCTTTCTCTGCGCTATCGGGTGCCGGTACTCACCGCCTGGTCCACGCCGGGAGCCGCCCTGCTCATCACGAGCGTGGCGGGCCTGCCGCTTGAGCAGACCATCGGCGCGTTCGTGATCACCGGGTTGCTGATCGTCGCGGTCGGTGCCAGCGGTGTGTTCGAGCGCTTGATGGGTCGGCTACCGATGGCGCTTGCAGCCGGCATGCTGGCCGGCGTGCTGCTGCGGTTCGGCCTCGATGCCTTCGTCGCGATGAAGACCCAGCTGCCGCTGGCCGGCGCGATGTTCGTGACTTTTCTCGTGGCTCGCACGCTGCTTCCGCGCTATGCGGTGCCGGCGGCGCTGGTCGCGGGAATTGCGGTGGCGCTGGCGCAGGGGCTGTTCGCCCCGCTCGTGGTGGACGCGGCCCTGACCCGGCCGCAGTTCGTGATGCCGCAGTTCTCCATCGCGGCCGCGGTGGGGGTGGCGTTGCCGCTGTTCATCGTCACCATGGCATCGCAGAACGTGCCCGGCGTGGCCACCTTGCGCGCGCATGGCTACGCGCCACCGCTGTCGCCGATCATCACCACCACCGGCGTGGCGACCGTGTTGCTGGCGCCGTTCGGCGCGTATGCACTGAACCTGGCGGCGATCACCGCCGCCATCTGCATGGGGCGCGAGGCGCATGCCGACGCGGCACGGCGCTACACCGCTGCGGTGGCGGCCGGCGTGTTCTACGTGCTGCTCGGGCTGTTCGCGGCCGCGGTCACTGCGGTGTTCGCGGCGTTTCCGCGCGAACTGGTGATGGCGATCGCCGGCCTGGCATTGCTCGGGACCATCGGCTCGGGTCTGGCCGCCGCAATGAACGACGAGAGCCAGCGCGAGCCGGCCCTGATCACCTTTCTCGTCACCGCCTCGGGCTTGACGCTGTGGTCGATCGGCTCGGCCTTCTGGGGACTGGTGGCCGGTCTGATCGCGCTGGCGCTGCGGCGCGTGCTGGCACGCCGCGCCTGAACGTACCAGAGGCGCAATCTTGGCGCAGGCAGGACGCGCTAGCTTTCCACCGGGCGCCCGTGGTCGCGTTGCTGCTCGACCAGCGCGTCGAGCGCGCGCTTGGCGGCATCGAAGGCGTCGCGCCCGGCGACGAAGGCATCTTCATGCGCGATCCGGTTGACCTCCAACCGCTTTCCCCTGATGTGGATATCCAGCCGCACCGCGTACTTGCGACCCTGGTGCTGGTGACGGCCCTCCGGCTCGACCGTGATATTGCAGGCAGTGATCGCCGCGCTGAGGTGCGCGAGCTTTTCGGCGCGCTCGCGCAGCATGGCTTCGAGCGCTTCGGAACGATCCATGTGATGGAAGTTGACCGTGATCGGATACGTCATGGCGGTCCTTTTGCTGCAGGCTTTGGTTCCGGCCTGCCAATGTCATCGTCGCGCCGTGCCGTAGTCGTGCGTTGACAGCGCTCAATGGCTGCGCACGCTGCGCACCGATGACTCGCTGCTGAGGCTCCGGCGCCTACGGTTGCAGCGCGGTGAGCGCGATGCGCCGGTCGAGCGCGCGCAACATGCCCTTGCGATTGCCGTGCTGCACCTCGAACTGCCGCAACTGCTGCAGTTCGCGCAGGCTCAGGCCGTCGAGCCGGCCGCACACCTGCGCGATATTCAGTCGCGCGTAGTGCTTGATCGCGAGGGGCCCCTCATCGAGGGTCGGGCGATGAAGATTGCGATGGGCGGCGGCAGGCATGCGGACCTCGGGGGTCGTTGCGGTCGACGCATGGCGGGCAAGGCGCGCGCCGCGCAGCGGGTGCAGGCCGAGGGCGATTCGATCGACCGGCTGCGACAAGTACGCAAGAACGCAATCGAGGGGGTAAGCCATCCGGCTGCGAGCCGGCGTGATGGCGGGCTGCGTTAAGGTCGAGTCCATTCATCACACAGGAAACAGCATGACGCGCACGAGTATCTTTTTCACCCTCGCCTGGCTGGGCAGCGTGTTCGCCGCGCCCGGCGCCGATGCCTCGGACGTCGGCGTGACCATCGAGATCAGCCAGCCGGGCGTCTATGGCCGCGTCGACATTGGCCGTTTTCCGCAACCGCGGGTGATCGTGTCGCAGCCGGTGATCATCGCCGTGCCGCCGGTGGTGGTTGCGCGTCCGCAGCCGGTCTACCTGTGGGTGCCGCCCGGTCATCGCAAGGACTGGCGTCGCCATTGCAGCCGTTACAACGCCTGCGGTGTGCCGGTCTACTTCGTGCGGCATGACTGGTACCGCGAGAATGTGCGCGAGCGCGGTGATGACCGCGGTCGCGGCTACGACGACGATCGCGGCCACGATCGCGACCACGGCCGCGACGACAGCCACGGCAAGGGCCGGGGACGCGGCCGCGACTGATCATCATGGATCGGTGACGGGGCCGCGGTCGCCGCGGTCGGCGTAGGCTTGCCGGCCTGAGCTTCCTGCCGGTGCCGCCCGTGACTTCGTCCAACACCCGCCCGCCCGTCGTCGATACCGATCCGGCCGATCCGCACGTCATCGCCACCCGCGCGTGGCTCGACAAGGCGGTGATCGGCCTGAACCTCTGTCCGTTCGCCAAGGCGGTCCATGTCGGCGGGCGCGTGCGTTACCGGGTCAGCGCGGCGACCACGGTCGATGCGCTGCTGGCCGACCTGGGCGATGAGCTGAACCTGCTTGCCGCCACGGATGCAGAGTCGATCGACACCACGCTGCTGATCCACCCGCAGGTGCTGGGCGACTTCCTCGACTACAACGACTTTCTCGATGTGGCCGACGCCGCGCTCGACGCACTTGGCCTGGCCGACGTGCTGCAGGTGGCGAGTTTTCATCCGCACTACCAGTTTGCCGACACCGAAGCGGACGACATCAGCAACTACACCAACCGCTCGCCGTATCCAACGCTGCACCTGCTGCGGCACGCCAGCGTCGACCGCGCCGTGCAGGCGTTCCCCGATGCAGCGGCGATCTTCGACAACAACATCGCCACGTTGCGCCGCCTCGGCCACGCCGGCTGGCAGCGCCTGATGCGTGACGACGATGCGGGCGCCGAGCCGCCCGCCTGAGCGGTCTGCCTGCGTGGTTCCACGCAAGGGTTGCATCAGGCGTCGGTGACTTCGTTGCAACAGCAGGAGCTACCCTTGCCCGTGCTCACAGGCTTGCGGCGCGGAGGGACGACACTCACTGGTATCGGTGAGGGGAAATCGCAACGTTACGCAGAGGACGACATGAACAGGCTCTGGCTGGCGCAGTACCCGGCCGGCATTCCGGCCGAAGTGGATGTCACCGCCTTCGCATCACTGAAGGATCTGCTTGCCGACAGCTTCGCGCGCTTTGCGCAGCGGCCGGCGTACGAGTCGATGGGCACGGTGATGACCTATCGCGAACTCGACGAGGCAAGTCGCGCCTTCGGCGCCTGGCTGCAGAAGATCGGCGGATTGCGGCCCGGCGACCGCGTGGCGCTGATGCTGCCCAATTTGCTGCAGTACCCGATCGCCCTCGTCGGCGCGTTGCGCGCCGGCATGGTGGTGGTCAACGTCAATCCGCTGTACACGCCGCGCGAGCTCGAACACCAGCTCAAGGACTCCGGCGCGGTGGCGATCGTCGTGCTGGAGAACTTCGCGCACACGCTCGACCAGGTGATCGGCGCCACGGCGCTGCGCGCCGTCATCACTTCGCAGGTCGGTGACCGGCTGCCTTTGTTCAAGCGGCTGCTGGTCAATGCCGCGGTCAAGCACGTGAAGAAGCTGGTGCCGGCCTGGCAACTGCCCGGCTCCTTCCACTTCAACGACGTCATCGTCGCCGGCCGCGACGAGACGCTCGACGAGGTGCCGCTCAAGCGCACCGACCTGGCGTTCCTGCAGTACACCGGCGGCACCACGGGGGTGGCCAAGGGCGCGATGCTCACGCACGGCAACATGGTGGCCAACGTGTTGCAGGTGGCCGCCTGGGTGGCGCGTGACATGCAAGACGGCGCCGAGACGCTGATCCTGCCGCTGCCGCTGTACCACGTGTTCGCCCTGACCGCGAATCTCTCGTTCGTGCGCAAGGGCGCGAAGATCGTGCTGATTGCCAACCCGCGCGACCTGCCGGCGTTCATCAAGGTCCTCAAGGGGCAGCGCTTCACCGCGATCATCGGTGTCAACACGTTGTTCCGCGCGCTGCTCGATGCCAAGGGCTTCAGCGAGGTCGATCTGAGTCACCTGAAACTCGCGGTGGCGGGCGGCATGGCCGTGCAGCGCGTGGTGGCGCAGCGCTGGAGACAGGCGGCCGGCGTGCCTCTGGTCGAAGGCTACGGGCTCACCGAGAGTGCGCCGGTGGCGATCGCCAATCCGCTCGACATCACCGAGTGGAGCGGGCTGATCGGCGTGCCGGTCCCCAGCACCGACGCCACCGTGCTCGATGACGACGGGCGGGTGCTGCCGATGGGCCAGGTGGGCGAGATCTGCCTGCGTGGACCGCAGGTGATGGCGGGGTACTGGAATCACCCGGACGAGACCGCCAAGGTGATCACCGCCGATGGCTGGCTGCGCACCGGTGACATGGGCATGATGGACGAGCGCGGCAGCTTCCGCATCACCGATCGCAAGAAGGACATGATCGTGGTGTCGGGCTTCAAGGTGTTCCCCAACGAGATCGAGGACGTGGTCACGATGCATCCGGGCGTGCTGGAAGCCGCCGCGATCGGCGTGCCTGACGAGCGGTCCGGCGAGTCGGTCAAGGTGATCGTGGTGCGCAAGGATCCGCAGCTGACCGAAGCCGACTTGCTCGCGCACTGCCGGCAGCATCTGACCGGCTACAAGATGCCGCGCGTGGTCGCCTTTCGCAATGAACCGCTGCCCAAGACCAACATCGGCAAGATCCTGCGGCGCGCGTTGCGTGATGGTCCGCCGCCGCAGGGCCAGGCGCTCAAGACCACGGCTGCTTAAGACCATGCACGCCGACACCGGCCCTCCGACGATGCGTCCGCCGCCGCCCGCCCGTGCCCGCTGCTCCGCCCGTGCATCGCACGGGGCAGAAAGGTGATCGATGAACACGCCACGACCCGTCGTACCGCCACGCTATCGGCCGCGCCTGTTGACGCTGCGCGATGGTCGGGAGGTGACGCTGCGCGCGATCACCGAGGCCGACGGTGCCGAGATCGTGCAGGCCTTCGGGCGCATGTCGGCGCAGTCGCGCTACAGCCGCTTCATGCAGCACAAGAAGAGTCTCGATCTGGCGGCGCTCGAACGCGGCCTGCGGCCGGTGCCGGGCGAGGGCTTCGTGTTCGTTGCCACCGTGCCGGCTGAGGACGGCATCGACATCGTCGGCGCCGCACGCTACCTGCGCGCCGGCGCCGGCTCGGGCGCGCTGCCTGGCGAGCCCGCGGGCGAACGCTGCGAGTTCGCGATCACGCTGGTCGATGACTGGCGCGGCAGCGGTCTGGCCGGGCAACTGATGATGTGCCTGATGCGGCGCGCGCGCTGCGACGGCTACCGCGTGATGGAAGGCCTGGTGATGGCCAGCAACCAGCCCATGCTGTCGCTCGCCCACCGGCTCGGCTTCGATGCCAAGCCGGTGGCCGACGATCAGTCGCTGATGCGTGTGGTGCGCGCGCTGGCGCCGCGCAGTCGCCGCCAGGCGCAGGCGGTCAGTCGACGAACACCAGCACCGTGACCACGTGGGCGGCGCTGCCGGCGAGCACGAACAGGTGCCAGATGCCGTGCGCGTGTCGCCAGCGGCGGTCGTTCGCATAGAACAGCACGCCGGCGCTGTAGAGCGCGCCGCCGGCGAGCAGCCACAGCAGCCCGCCGGTGCCCAGGCTCTGCGTCAGCGGCACCAGGGCAGTCGCCCCGAGCCAGCCCATCACGAGATAAGGCCAGGCCACGGGATCGCGTCCGCTGCGCTGGCGCCATGCCATCCACATGCCGGCCGCTGCCATCAGCCAGATCGCCACGAACAGTGCCCAGCCGAGGCTGCCGCGCAGCGTCACCAGCGTGAACGGCGTGTAGGTGCCGGCGATCAGCAGAAATATCGCGCAGTGGTCCAGTCGGCGCAGCACCGCCTTGGCGCGCGCCTGACTGACCGAGTGATACAGCGTGGAGACCGTGTACAGCAGCACCAGCATCACGCCGAACACGCTGAAGCTCACGATCTTCCAGGGGTCGCCGTCCAGCGCGGCGCGGGTGACGAGCAGCGTCGCGCCGGTCAGCGCAAACAAGGCGCCGATGAGATGCGTGATGCTGTTGAAGCGTTCGCCGTGATACATGCCGGATACCTGCGGTGGCGACACGGCCGATTCGATCGACCATATCAGTGAGGCCAGCTTAACCCCGGGATAAGTGATGCCGACGAGCAGTCACAGCCGCTCGATGATCGTCACGTTCGCCAGCCCACCGCCTTCGCACATCGTCTGCAGCCCGTAGCGGCCACCGTACGTATGCAGCGCATGCACCAGCGTCGTCATCAGCTTGGCCCCGGAGGCGCCCAGCGGATGGCCGAGAGCGATGGCGCCGCCATGCACGTTCAGCCGCGTCGGATCGGCACCGGTGGCCTGCAGCCACGCCAGCGGCACCGATGCGAACGCCTCGTTGACCTCGAACAGGTCGATGTCGGCCAGCGCCAGCCCGGCCTTGCGCAGCGCGATCGGTGTGGCCGGGATCGGCGCCTCCAGCATCACCACCGGATCGTGGCCGAGCACCGTCATCTGGTGCACGCGCGCCAGCGGCTTCACCGTGGCGCCGAGCGCAGCCAGCCCGCGCGCGCTGGCGACCAGCAGCGCGGCCGCACCGTCGCAGATCTGCGAGGCCGTTGCCGCGGTGAGCACGCCGCCTTCCTGCAGCAGCTTGACGCCCGCGATCGATTCGCGCGTGGCGTCGGTGCGGATGCCTTCGTCGGCGTCGTGAATGGTCCCGGTGTCGGTACCGTCAGCAGCGCGCACCGGCACCGGCACGATCTCGCCCTTGAAGCGACCCTCGCGCGTGGCCGCTGCGGCGCGCTGGTGGCTCTGCAGCGCGTAGTCGTCGAGCGCTTCTTTCGTCAGGCCGTAGCGCTCCGCCAGCATCTGCGCACCGGTGAACTGACTGAACTGCGCAACCCCGGGGTAGCGTCCCTGCATCGCCGGGCTCATCGACGAGCCGAAGCCGTGCTTGAACGGCAGCGTGGAGGGCAGCCCCATCGGCACCCGCGTCATGCTCTCCACGCCGCCGGCGATCACGATGTCCATCGCCCCGGCCATCACCGCCTGCGCCGCAAAGTGCAGCGCCTGCTGCGACGACCCGCACTGGCGGTCCACCGACACCCCGGGTACCGACTCCGGCAGACGAGAGGCGAGCACCGCGTTGCGCGCGATGTTGTTGGCCTGCTCGCCCGCCTGGCCCACGCAGCCGAGGATCACGTCCTCCACCTGCGCCGGGTCGCAGCCCACCTGCGCCACCAGCGCATCGATCACGTGCGCGGCCAGATCGGCCGGGTGCCAGCCCGCCAGCCGGCCGCCCTTGCGGGCGCCGGCAGTGCGCAGGGCGGCGACGATGAAGGCTTCGGGCATGGGCAGGCTTTCGTCAGGTCGATGGCGACAGGCAATCATCGCGCACGCTGCGGGTCCTCGCGGGTCGTGCTTACTGGCGGTCCGGGCTGCGTCGCGGTCAGTGATCGCAGTCAGTGCTTGCAGTCACTTCTCGCAGTCAGTCCTCGCAGTCCCCGATGGCCACCCAAATTCCCCCGGGTATGGCCACTTCAAACTCCCCCACCTGAATTGATCGGGAACAGGGGGTAAGCCGACGTCGTTGGCACCTGTTGGCGGGACGTAAACCC
>JALHMQ010000033.1 GCA_022843955.1 Burkholderiaceae bacterium | reverse complement strand
GGGCGAAACGCTGAGCGAGCGCATCGAGCAACAACTGGCACAACTGAAGCGCATGCCGCATCTGATTCGCTCGTTCTTCATGGCGCCAAGTGTCGCCTATATTTCTGACTGCTGAGTAAGACAATAGAGAGGAGGAGTTTCGTGAAATTCCTTTCAGCGATTGTGTCGATTGCTTTGCTGCTCGGCGGCTGCGCGACGCAAGCGCCGCCGTACCAGGCCTCGATCGACAACGTTCAAGCGCTGCAGCGAGCTCAAGCCACAGCTCTAAACATCGGCACGGTAGTTCCTGAGACGTCGCTAGGAACGGCAACCTCAATTAGCCTGCGCGGGAACCCCATGAGTTCGTCCGTGGGCGTTGGATACGCCGACTACCTCGCCGCAGCACTGAAGCAAGAGCTAGAGCTGGCGAAGCTGCTGGATCCAAAGTCCGCTACCCAGGTCAGCGCCGTCTTGACGAAGAACGACATCGCTGCCGGTGGCATATCGACAAATAGCGGCGAGATTGCCGCCGTGTTCACGGTGAAGCGCGATGGTGCCGTAAGGTACGAGGCAACCAAGGAAGCGACGCTTACGTGGGAATCCTCCTTCGTTGGCGCAATCGCCATTCCTCTGGCGCAGCAAAACTATCCGCGCCTTGTTCAGAAGCTGCTAACCGAACTATTCACCGACCCGGCATTTGCCGCGGCCTGCAAGTAGAGAAAGCGAAGCTGAAGCCATGTTAAGAAAACTCACCTCTGTCTTTGCTGCGGCCGTCGTCGTGGCCCTTGCTGGGTGCGCCCACCCAATTGTCATCTCGCCCGACATTGGCGCCATCGGCGCACCCTCCGCACCACTGATTCAGAAGGGCGTCGGTTACTACATCTCCGCTGAAAACCGAGCACTGGAGGTCACTACGCCAGGGGGCGGAGGCGATAAGATTCGCTACTTCCCGTACCGAGACCTCGAAACTGGGCTTTACAAGGTTCTAGCGAGCAACTTTAGTTCGGTTGTCCGGCTAGAACTCATGCCGAACAGCGAAGCTCTCAAAGCGCAGGGCATTTCGTATCTGATAACTCCACGCATTTCGACGACATCCAGTTCGGACGGTCTCTTTACGTGGCCACCGACTGCGTTCGAAGTCGAACTCGATTGCAAGATCATCGGTCCAGGCGCAACCGAAGTCGCTGCCATAAAGGTGGTCGGGAAAGGCGCGGCGACGTTCAGTGAATTCAAGAGCGACTTCCCTCTTGCAGCAAAGAGAGCGTCAACGGACGCACTCAACAAACTGCACTCGGAAATCGGCAAGCACGAGGCATTGCGCCGCTGAGAGCTTCAGGTGTGCGACGTCGAAATGCAGTTGTCCGCGCTGGCAAGTACGGCATGAGCGGAACGGCAGCTCCTGGCCGAATGCAGTAGTCACCAGAGCGCCGCAGAGCCGACATTCCAGCCGATCCGAAGCGCGGCGTCCAGCGTCGCGATCCCGCGCGCAGTTCTCGACCTTAGTGACCTGCCTTCGGCTATTTTCGGTCGGAACAGTTGGCGCGCTGATACTTCAGCAGTCGGCCCTTGTACGCGGCCACGCCCGGTGCGGCCGGCGCGTCGAGGCGCTCCTGCTGAAGCTCAAAGCCAAGCGCCGCCATGCGCCGGTTGAAGGCCACCCGATTGCCGCGATCCGGATCGACGATCCAGACCTCGGCCGCATCACGCACATGTCGCCCGATGAACGAGGCGAGCATGCCTTCTGCATCCCGCTCGTACAGCACGTCGCTGCCGATGACGAGATCGAAGCGGCCGCGCACCAGGCGCCGGCGCGAGCCGTCCAGATGGCGCGGCACATCGGTCGCCGCACCCCAGTGCCCATGGCGGTACGGCAGCGGCGCCAGGTCGTTCAGTCGCAGGTTCGCGTTGAGGAAGCGCTCGGCCAGTGGGTGGCAGTCGCTGGCGGTGACGTCGGCCCCGCGACGGTGGCCAACCAGGCTCGCCAGCGCCAGGCCACAGCCGATCTCCAGGATCCGTTCGCCGGCGAGCACCGGCCGCGCCGCCAGATGCGCCGCCAGAAAGGCGGCTGACGGCCACGGCAGGCCGAACAGCGGCCACAGCGCCGAGGAGATGCCGATCTGCGCCGCCTCACCCACCGGATCGCAGAACTGCTGCAGGTCGAGCAGCGAGCGGATCACGAGGTCGTCGACCCCGGCCACGGCGATCTGCTGCCGCCGGGTCAGATAGCCCGCCGCGGGCGCATCCATCAGCACCCGCCGCCGCGCATGGGCGCACCGAGGTTCACTGAGGCGCCACTGCAAGCCTCGCAGCGATGCACGGCCGAACCAATCGCGAGTGCATCGGGAGCCTCATGTGGGGTACCACCTCGGGAACAGACGCGCAGGGTAGCCGAGTCCTTGCACGGCATGCTGCGCAGCCCGAAGAGCGCTGCGCATTGGCTTGCATCATTTTCCGGCACCCGTCACCCATCCAGCGCGCGGCAGCCCACTGATAAGCTCGATCGATGAACAGCCCCTTCATCGATCTCGGCCTGTCCGCGGATCTCGCCAACGTCCTCCTCGCCCTCGGTTACGAGGAACCCACCCCGATCCAGAGCCAGGCGCTGCCGCCGCTCCTAGAAGGGCGCGATCTGCTCGGCCAGGCCGCCACCGGCACCGGCAAGACCGCCGCCTTCGCCTTGCCGCTGCTGCAGCGGATCCTGGCCAGCCAGAAGACGCCGGCGCAGGCCGCCGGCCTGGTGCTCGTACCGACCCGCGAACTGGCGATCCAGGTTGCCGAGGCGCTGCACAGTTACGGCGCCAAGCTCGGTGCGGTGGTGCTGCCCATCTACGGCGGCGCCGAGTTCAGCCGCCAGGCGCAGGCGCTGCGGCGCGGCGTGCACGTGGTGGTGGCCACCCCAGGCCGCGCGCTCGACCACATCCGCCGCGGCACGCTGGTGCTCGATCGCGTGCAGACCGTGGTGCTCGACGAGGCCGACGAGATGCTCGACATGGGCTTCGCCGAGGACATCGAGCTGATCCTGGATGCCGCCCCGGCACAGCGGCAGACCGCATTGTTCTCGGCGACGCTGCCGCCGCGCATCTCCGCCATCGCCAACAAGCACCTGAACGATCCGGTTCGCGTGCAGATCGCCTCCGAGAAGACGCTCAAGGGCGCCGCCCCGCGCGTGCGCCAGACCGCGTACATCGTGCAGCGGGCCCACAAGGTGGCCGCGCTCGGCCGCGTGCTCGACCTGGAGTCGCCCACGCTGGCGCTGGTGTTCGCGCGCACCCGCACCGAGGTCGACGAGTTGGCCGAGAAACTGCGCGGGCGCGGCTTCCAGGTCGAGTCGCTGCACGGTGGCCTGTCGCAGGACCAGCGCGACCGCGTGATGAAAAGAGTGCGCGCCAGCGGCGTCGATCTGCTGGTCGCCACCGACGTGGCGGCGCGCGGGCTCGACGTCGACCACCTGTCGCACGTGGTCAACTTCAACGTGCCGGCCTCGCCCGAAAGCTACGTGCATCGCATTGGCCGCACCGGGCGCGCCGGGCGCGAAGGTGTGGCGATCACGCTGGCCGAGCCGCGCGAGCACCGGCTGCTGCGCAACATCGAGCAGCTGACCAAGCAGAAGATCGACGTCGCCACCGTACCCACGCCGATGGACGTGCGCGCGCGCCGGCTCGATCTCACGCGCGGCGCCCTGCGCGCGGCGCTGGAGGAAGGCGAACTCGACAGCTACCGCGTGGTGGCCGATGCGCTGGCGAGCGAGTTCGATCCGCTCGACGTTGCCGCGGCCGCGGTCAAGCTCGCCCACCAGGCGCAGCAGGGCGATGCCACCACCGACGACGAGCACATTCCCACGGCGGACATGCGCGCGCCGGCGGGCAAGTGGGCCAAGCCGGCCACCGGCGGCTACGCAGGCCGTGACGCGGCACGCGCAGCGCCGCGCGACAGCTACCGGGCCGAACGGGGCGAGCGTGTCGAACGGCACGAACGCCCGGTCGACCGCGCCGCCCCGGCGGAGCGCAACATGCATCGCGCCGCCGGTGACGGCGCTGCCGCCGCGGCCAAGCGCCGGGGTCCAACGAGCGGCCAGACCATGGTGCGCATCTTCGTCGGCGCCGGACGCGATGCCGGGCTGCGCCCGGCCGACCTGGTGGGCGCCATCGCCAACGAGGCGAACGTCAGTTCGCGCGAGATCGGCGCGATCGAGATAGAAGACCGCTTCTCGCTGGTCGAGGTGTCGGATGCGATCGCCGAGGACGCGGTGCGCGCCTTGCGCAGCACCTCGCTGCGCGGCCAGCGGGTCACGGTGCGGCGCGATCAGCCCAAGCCCGCGGCAGAGCCGGCCGGCGTCAAGGGCAAGCTGACCTTCAAGGGCAAGCCGCCGTTGAAGGCCGCTGGCGAATCCAAGGCCAAGCCCGCCTACCGAGCCAAGGACACGGGCGCCTACGTTCCGAAGAGCAAGGCCGCCACCGGCAAGCCCTTCAAGGTCAAGCCGCCGCGCTGATGCGGCGGCCACGTCCGGCTCAGCACGGCTACAGACCCGCCTGCGACTTGGCCCTGTCTCTGCCTGCCGAGGCATCGGCGGCGGTGGCCGCGCCACGCGCCGGCACCCCGGTCTCGACGAACGCCTTCATGCACGCAAGGTCGGCGTCCAGTTCCTGCTTCGGGTTGCTGCCCAGCAGCGTTGCCACCGTGTGTCCGAGCATGCCGCCGGGCGGGTTGTAGGACATCCGCACGGTCGCACGGGTGCCGCCGTCGACCTCCTCGAACCGCACCGAGCCCACGTGCTGCACCGGCGCGCCGGGCTCGCTGCGCCAGGCGAGCAGTTGCGGGCGGACGCTCTCGGTCAGCTCGGCGTCCCACTCGATGCGGGTGCCGGCCGGTCCCTTGACCACCCAGTGCGAACGACGGTCATCGAGGGCGCGCACTTCCTCGACCATCGACATGAAGTGCGGGAAATTCTCGTAGTTGGACCACAGGTCGAACACCCGCTCGCACGGCGCGTCGATATGGATCGATTTTTCGACGTCGATGCCGTTGCGCCCGCTGCGACCGACGAGCCGCGCCAGCGGCCGATCGGTGAGCGCACGCAACGCCAGCGCGATGCCCGCGCCGCTGCCGATGAGGCCACTGACGCCGCCATGGCGCAGGCCCCAGACCGCACCGGTGCCGCCGGCGGCCAGCGCCAGCAAGCGAGCCTCGGCCGACCAGCTGTCCTGCAGCGCCTGCGCGAAGGCGGGCTCGCGTCCACCCTGCAGTTGCGTGACGCCGTCGGCTGACTGATAAATCTGCAGATCGCTTTCCACCCCGCGCACGCCGCGCACCGCCTGCACGCCGCGCAGCAGCGCGTCTTCCTCGCTCATCAGCACGGCGCCGCGCAGCGTGACGTGGCCATCGTTCACGGTCACTTCGATCGCGCGCGGATGCGAACTCAGTCGCCCCAGTTGTGAGCGCACGCGCTCGCCGAGCAGCTCGTCGTGGGGCCGATCCCGACCCATGGCCTCGCGCAGCGTGCCGCGCAATTGCGCGAACAGCCCGCCCGCGCGATTGCCCATATCGCGCACCCCGGCGGTGCCGGCACCGCTGCCGCGCCGCGCCAGACGCGCCAACTTGTCGCGCGACCGGGCCGTGCGCTGGCGACCTTGCTCCGGATCGAGCAGGTACATCAGCAGCGCACCGGCGCCCGCTGCGAGAAAGAGACTGCCCAGACCCGACTGACTTGCTTGTTTCATCGCACCACCTCCGCTTCAGATCAACGCTTGCGGCAACCGTCATGCCCCCGACCGTCCGCAAGCGCGGCTTGCGCCTGCCGGCAGAGTTGACCGCGGTGTGCTGCGCGACGGTCGCCGCGAGCACGCCAAAAAGCAAACAGCCCGGCCAAGGCCGGGCTGTTCGTTGCTGCTTTCGCTGTCGCCGCACGGGCGACGCCGCGGGGACCGGACGCAGCGCCGCCCGTCTGTCGACGGGCGTGCGCTCAATTCGCCTTGCTGGCGGTCACGGTCACGGCGTCGAGTGCCACCACCTGCGGGGCGGCGCCGTCGTAACGCGGCTGCATGCCGGCCACCGTGGCGCCGAGCACGCCGGCGCTGACCAGCACGGCAAGGAAGAACGAGGCGACGCGGGCGGCGGCGGGGCGGGCGGTGTAGGTGGCGTTCGTCATGGCGAGGTCCTTTGGGTGGGGGCAGTGCGTTGTCGATGGAGTGCACTTTAGGCAGCGGCCCGCCCCGGCGCGAGCGGATTGCGATGAATCGCCAGAGCGCGGTCTGCGCGGGGCACAGCGGTAGGGGTGCGCCGGTCGGCGGCGGCCTCCATTCATCCGCGCTGCGCGCATTTCATCGCCGCCTGCGTCGATTCGTCCGGGCGGCTGCCCGTCGCCGGCCCGATCCCAGCGCCCGGCTCGTCGCGCGACGAAATGCGACGGATGGCACCGGACCCACCCTAGAATCCGGCCCCCTGGCCCCGCCAGCGACTCACACGGAGAACAAGAATGATCGGCTACGTCACCCTCGGCACCCATGACCTCGCGCGCGCGGCCGCGTTCTACGACGCGCTGCTGGAGGACATCGGCGCCCGGCGTCTGATGGATCTGGGCCGCGGCCTCGTCTGGGGCGTGTCCTGGGACAAGCCGAGCCTGGGCGTGGTGACGCCGTTCGACGGCAACCCGGCCACCGTGGGCAACGGCGTGATGGTCGCGCTGGTGGTGGACTCGCGCGACAAGGTGGACCGCCTGTACCGCAAGGCGCTCGAACTGGGGGCGACGGACGAAGGCGCCGCCGGCCCGCGCGGCGACGGTTTCTACGCCGGCTACTTTCGCGACCTCGACGGCAACAAGCTCAACGTGTTCTGCATGGGGTGAAGGCAGGCGACCGATTACCTGCGCCCCCGCGCCGTTCGAGTCCTGGTCTTCGCTGAGTCTGCTTGCGTCCATGGCACCCGGCCAGCCGCTGATCGACGACCTGCGTGCGCGCCTGGCTGCGCACGCCGATGCCGCCCGCGCAGGACCGATGCAGGCGTACATGAAGTCGTCGATGCCGTTCCTGGGCATCGCCGCGCCACTGCGACGCCGGCTGCAGGCCGATGCGGTGCGCGCCCACCCGCTGCAAGACACCGCGACGCTGGCAGCGACGATGCGCCGCCTGTGGCGCGAGGCGCGCCATCGCGAAGAACGCTACGCCGCGATGGAGCTGGCACGCATCGGCCCGCACGCGAAGCTCATCGACCTGGCACTGCTGCCGGTGTACGAGGAGATGATCGTCGCCAGCGCCTGGTGGGACATCTGCGACGACATCAGCGGCAACGCGCTGCCGCGCCTGCTGCAACTCGATCCGCAGCAGATGAAGTCGGTGCTGCGCGCGTGGGCGGTAGGCGACGACCTGTGGCTTCGGCGCGCCGCGATCCTGTGTCAGCGGCGGCTGAAGGCCGGGTTCGATGCGGTGCTTCTGTATGAGTGCATCCTGCCGTCGATCGGCAGCGGGCGCTTCGCCGACGAGTTCTTCATCCGCAAGGGCATCGGCTGGGCGCTGCGCGAGCGCGCCTACGCGGCGCCCGACGAGGTGCAGGCGTTCTGCCGAGAGTACGCGGCGCAGCTGGCGCCGCTCACCCGGCGCGAGGCGCTGCGCGTGGTGCTGCGGCAGTCGCCCGCCGCATCGGCCCGCCTCAGACGCCGCCCTTGATCGGGCGGTGCTTGAACACGGCGCGCACGATGCCGTGATCGTTGCTGCCGGTGACCTTGTGATCGGCGTCGTTCAGGTGATCGTTGTTGATCGCCATGCCATCGAACAGCCAGCGGCGGCGCCGGCTGTTGTCGTACAGCTGCTCGCTCACCAGGATATGGTCGAGGGATTCGCGAATGTCCTGGAACACATGCGTGTAGTAGACGTCGCGCGTGTCGCGGTACTCCTGCAGCGTCTGCACGGTGTAGAGCGCGATGTCGCCGCCACCGACGGAATCACCGACCAGGTAGCGCGGCTGCTCGGTCAGGATATTGGCGGTGTTGCTGTGCTGGCCGTCGTTGATGTCGCCGATAACGACGACCGGCGTATCGGTGTCCTTCATCAGCTGGGTCAGCATGAATCTCAGCGCCGCCGCTTCGGCGGTACGGCGGATCGTCGACAGCGCGGAACCCAGCGCGGTCGCGTGCATCGCCAGTCGTTCGCGATCCGCCTTGAACCACGGCTCGCGGAACACCTGGGTCGGCCCCTTGGACTTCAAATGACACCGTAGACGTGGATATCCGGTTCATCGACGCGCGGCTTGATGGTGAAGTGCAGCACCGGCCGCGAGAACCCGGCAATGGCGACCGCGATCGTCGGCGTCTGCGCATCGTCGCCGCCGGAAGACAGGCGAAAGCCCTCCGGAAAGTCGCTGATCCACTCCGGCTCGCTGCTGAGCAGACCCTTGGCCACCAGCGCCGCGCAGACGATGCCCTTGCCGGTCGTGCCTGCGGGCACCAGCGGCACGTAGTCGTTATCCAGCCCCGCAGCGGCCACTGCGCGCGTCAGCGACGCGCCATGCCACAGCTCCTGCAGACCGATCACATCAGCGCGCATCGATTGCAGCTGGCGCGCCGTCCAGTCGATCTTGCGCGCGTGCTCTTCCTGGCTCCAGCCGTTGCGGTCGGTGTAGACGGGCACGGCGGGTTCGTTGAGGTTGTAGAGATTGAACGTGGCGATGCTCAAACTGGTCCGGTTCATGGAAAGTCGCTTCAGGTTCGATCAAGACAGCAAGAGCTTAGGCGTGGACCGTGACCGATCGACGACGCAACGCGCCGCGGCGCACGTTGCGCACGCCCCTTGACGTCGCGCATGGCTAGACTGCCCCCAACCGCTCCGTGACCTCGCCGCCCTCGCTTTCGATGCATCCCCTGCGCCGCCTGTTCGGCTATGCCCGCAGCTATCGCCGCGACGTGGCGATGGCTTCGGTCTACTCCGTCGCCAACAAGTTCTTCGATGTACTGCCCGAGATCCTGATCGGGGTGGCGGTCGACGTCGTCGTCAATCGCACCGAGTCGTTCCTCGCCAGGCTGGGCATCGTCGATCCCAAGCAGCAACTGGTGCTGCTGGCGCTGCTCACCATCGTGATCTGGCTGGCGGAGTCGCTCACCGAGTATCTGTACGAGGTGCGCTGGCGCAATCTCGCGCAGAACCTGCAGCATGCGACGCGGATGGACGCCTATGCCCACGTGCAGCGGCTGCAGATGGCGTACTTCGAGCGCAACCGCAGCGGCAATCTGCTGGCGATCCTCAATGAAGACGTCAACCAGATGGAGCGCTTCCTCAACGGCGGCGCCAACGACCTGATCCAGGTGTTCGTCGGCTCGATCATGGTGGGGGCAGTGTTCTTCGCACTCACCACCGAACTGGCCTTCCTCGCGCTCACCCCGGTGCCGTTCATCCTGCTCGGCGCGTTCTGGTTCCAGAAGCGGCTGGCGCCGCGCTACGCGGCGATGCGCGAGTCGGCCGGCAGCATGGCGGCACGGCTGAACAACAATCTTCAGGGCATCGCCACCGTCAAGGCGTATGCGGCCGAGGAGATCGAGCTCGACCATATCCGTCAGGCGTCGGACACCTATCGCGCGCGCAATCAAGAGGCGATCCGCTGGGCGGCGGCGATCACGCCTGTGATCCGCGTGGCGATCCTGGCGGGCTTCACGGTGACGCTGCTCTATGGCGGCTTTCTGGTGCTCAACGGTGAGCTGGGCGTGGGCAGCTACTCGGCGCTGGTCTATCTGACGCAGCGACTGCTCTGGCCGCTGACGCGCCTGGCAGAGCTGACCGACCTGTACCAGCGCTCGATGGCCTCGGTCGATCGGGTGATGAACCTGCTGCAGACGCCGGTGGCGATCGGCTATGCCGGGCAACCGCTGCCGCTGGCGCAGGTGCGCGGCGAACTGGTGTTCGACGACGTGCGCTTCGGCTACGACGACGACGATGCGTCGCGCCTGGCGCTCGCTGGCGTGTCCGTCACTATCGGCGCGGGCGAGACGGTGGCTTTCGTCGGCGCCACCGGCAGCGGCAAGAGCACGCTGACCAAGCTGCTGCTGCGCCTGTACGACACCCGTCCCGGCAGCATTCGCCTGGACGGCGTACCGATCACCGACATCGCGCTGCAGGACCTGCGCCGCGCGATCGGCTACGTCGCGCAGGACAGCTTCCTCACCGACGGCACGGTGGCGGAGAACATCGCCTACGGCATGCACGACGCACCGCGCAAGAAGATCATTGCCGCTGCACAGGCGGCGGAGGCGCACGAGTTCGTGACGGCCCTGCCGCAGGGCTACGACACGCCGGTCGGCGAGCGCGGCATGAAGTTGAGTGGCGGCCAGCGCCAGCGACTGGCGCTGGCGCGCGCGATCTTGAAGAACCCGCCGATCCTGATCCTCGACGAGGCGACCTCAGCGGTCGACAACGAGACCGAAGCGGCGATCCAGCGCTCGCTCGACCGCCTGGTCGTCGGCCGCACCAGCCTGATCATTGCGCACCGGCTGTCCACCGTGCGCCAGGCCTCCTGCATCCACGTGCTCGACGGCGGCCGCATCATCGAAAGCGGCGCACATGAGCAACTGCTCGCCAATGACGGTGCGTATGCGTCGCTGTGGCGGCTGCAGACGGGCGAGCGCTGAGCAGTACCGCGGGGTCGTCGCTCGAGCCGACCCGCCTAGGTTGCAGCGTCGGGCGCCGGCGACGGCGCCTGGAAGCCGTGGCGCCGGTAGGTGAGCACGAGCGTGTCGCGATGGCCGACCATGCCGGTTGATGCCGGCGCGTCGGACGCTGCGGGAGGCAGGCCGTGGCCGTCGTTCGCCGGCAGGATCGGCGAGGTCTCGTGCAGCACGCGCGCGTCGTCCAGCAGCAGCGCGCTCCATGGCTCGACCAGCGTGAAGCGCACCTCATCCTGGCCATCGGCCGCGAGGTGCGCCGGGAACACCCGCGTCTCGCCGCCGTGCACGCCCTGGCGCTCGACCAGGATCACCGCGACATAGTCGACGCCATCGCGATGCGCACCTTCGGGCGTGGGGCGGCCGATGCCGTTGGCGGTGTCGATGCGGAACTGATGCGCTTCGATGAACCAGATGTCAGGCGGCGTGGCGCTGGCTTCGGCGAACACGTGCCCGAGGGCATGCAACAGCGCCGGCCAGGCGGCGGTCTGATCCAGCGCGTCATGAACCGGCGAGAACCAGCGCTCGATGCCACCGTGCAACGCGTTGTAGGTGACCGGTTGCCAGTGCGCGCGATGCGGCGTGCGTGTCAGCCGGTCCTCGCTGACCTCGAACATGTAGCACGCATGGCGCCGCGAACGGTAGGCGCCGGTGTCGCGCAGATGAGGGTCGGGCGGCAGGTCGTGCCAGTGCGCGGCCAACTGCTGCAGCGCTTCCTCGGCCAGCCCGATGGTGCCGCGCAGTTGCGCGCTGTCCAGCCGCGCATAGCCCCAGGTGCTTAGCGTCACCGTTGGGTCGGCGCAGTCGAGTGCGGCAGCGAACTTCGAGGCGGTGGGCATAGGGCAACATTATCCGGAATGTCAGTCCGCGGCTACGTAGACCCAGCGATCGGAACGATCGGTCCCATGCGCACTTCACGGGGCAACTGCCGTTGCCCATGATGCATTGGTGTGCTGCGGCATCGCGCTTGCCCAAAGTGGCACTGGCGCAAACGTACGCGCCACGACTCACAGGAGAAACCATGTATCAAATGACGGCATCGTTCATCGAAATGTATCGGCAGCAAATGTCCGGTATCCACCATCTCACTACCGCGTCGCTCTCGGGGATCGAGCGCGCGCAACAAACCGCACTGGACGCTACGCGCCAGGTGGTCGACCAGCAACTGAACATGGCCGGCCGCGTCGCCAATCAGGCCTCGCAGGCGGTGCTCGATCCGGAGCAGGTGCGTCCTGCCGTGGAAGGCATGATGCGCGCGCAGCGCGACATGGCTCAGGCCCTGACCGATACGCAGCGCCGCTGCGTGGAAGCCTTGGCGTCGCAGGACGGTGAACAGCAGCAGGCGCCGTTCACCCAGTATGCCGACGCCATGCAGCAGTCGATCCAGCAGTGGCAACGCTTCACCGAGCAGCTGTTCAACGTGGCGCGCGAGCAAAGCGAACAGTTGACGCGCGATGCGCATCGCCAGCAGGGCGAACTGGCCCAGAGCACGGCGCGCAGCGCCGAGGAGACCGCCAAGCGCTTCGAATCGGCCGCCAGCAGCGCGGCAGGCTCCGCCAGCAGTGCATCCAAGCGTCCGGAGGTTGGCCGCACGGGGTCGAGTCAGTCATCGCGTTCGACCGCCGAGCAAACCTGACCCAGGTTGAAGCGACCGGGAACGCTTCGGTGAGCCCGGATCAATGAAAACAGCGCCCCGCGGGGCGCTGTCTTTCTTGGAGCTCAAACCTTCACGCGTTCAGACCTTCACACTCAAGCCATTGCGATCAGCGCGCCGTAGCCTGCTCCGCCACCACCTGCGACACGTTGCCCGCCGCGGTCGACTGTCCCGCTGTGACGCCGCCTTCGCGCGCTTCGCCTCGCATCTGCTCGGCCGGACGAGGAAAACCGCTGCGATCGCTGTAGTCATACACCGGTCGCGCCTGGCGCCGCTGTTCGGCACGCAGCGCCACGGTGCAGGCAGCGTCCACCGCGGCGACCGTCGCCACCGTGGCCATGGCACCGATGGCGGTGCCGCGTCGCGGACTGTCCGATCTGAGGGCGGGCAGCAGCGTTGCGGCGTCCAACAGGTCGCCGCCGAGACGCGCCGCGGTCCATGGCGCCGGATCGCGCGCGGTCAGCAGCCCGACGCCGGCGGCGATCTCGCGCAAGCCGTACAGCCGCACCAGCCCCGGACTGCGCAGGCCGAGGTTGCGCGCCAGCATCCGCGGCATCAGTACCTCGGCCAGCCCGAGTGCGATGCTGAACCAGCCGAGCCCGCGCGCGGTGCGAAACGCGCGTCGACCGCTGCGCGACATCGGTCGGGCCCGATACGCCTGCACGTCCTGCACGGCGGGATCCTGCGGTTCAGGCGGCCGCTGCAGCGGCGCCCGCGCATCGGCGGGATCGCCGTGTCGGCGTGGCGCGCGCGCTGACGCAGGCTGGCCGCGCGCGGCCAGGCCCTCTTGCGTGGTGGCGGCAGGATCGGTGGTCAGATCGCGCGGCCCGTCGGTGCCGGGCTCGCGGAAGCTGTCCGGGGTGCGCAGGCCTTCGCGGCCGGTGGGGCGCGCGCCGGCGCGGGAGGTCGAGGTGTCGGGCGTCATGGCGGTGGGCCTTTTGTGCGTCAAGGGGTGACGGGGGGTCGGGTCAGAACACTGGGCTGCATCACGCAGCATCACGGCGATCAGGGCTGCATCACGACCTTGATGCAGCCGTCGTGCTTGTCGCGGAAGGTCGTGTACATCTGCGGACCATCCGCGAGCGGCACCTTGTGGGTGATGACGAACGAGGGATCGATCTGCCCCGCCTCGATCCGCTGCAGCAGGTCGTCGGTCCAGCGGTTCACGTGGGTCTGCGCGGCGCGCAGCGTGAGGCCCTTGTTCATGATCATTCCGAACGGCAGCTTGTCGACCAGGCCGCCATATACGCCCGGTACGGACAGGATGCCGGCGGGGCGGCACACGTAAATCATCTCGCGCAGCACGTGCGGCCGGTCGCTCTCGGCCATCACCGCCTGCTTGGCGCGGTCGTAGTACGAGTCGATCGAGCCGCCGACGTGCGCCTCCATGCCCACCGCGTCGATGCACTTCTCCGGCCCCTTGCCTTCGGTCAGGTCGTTCAGCCGCTCGATCACGCTCTCTTCTTCAAAGTTGAGGGGGATCGCGCCACCGGCCTGCGCCATCGACAGCCGCTCCGGCAGGCGGTCGATCGCGATCACCTGGCGCGCACCGAGAAGAATTGCGCTGCGGATGGCAAATTGACCGACAGGCCCGGCGCCCCACACTGCCACCGTGTCGGTCGGCTCGATGTCGCACTGGACCGCGGCCTGCCAGCCGGTGGGAAAGATGTCGCCGAGGAACAGCACCTGGTCGTCGGTCAGGCTGCCGTCGACCTTGACGCAGCCCGCATCGGCAAACGGCACCCGCACGTACTCGGCCTGGCCGCCGGGATAGCCCCCGGTGAGATGGGTGTAGCCGAACAGGCCGGCGGTGCTGTGGCCGAACACCGCGTCACCAAGGCGACGGTTGCGGTTGCTGCGCTCGCAGACCGAGTAGTTGCCGCGGCGGCACTGGTCACACTCGCCGCAGATAATGGTGAAAGGCACCACCACCCGATCTCCGACCTTGAGCTTCGCGTGCCCGTTGGCCGCGCGGATGCCGCTGCCGACCTCGACCACCTCGCCCATGAATTCATGGCCCATGATGTCGCCGTGCTGCATGCCCGGCATGAAGCCGTCGAACAGGTGCAGGTCAGAACCGCAGATGGCGCAGGAGCTGACCTTGACGATCACGTCGCGCGGATCTTCGATCACCGGATCGGCAACGGTGTCGTAGCGAATGTCATGTTTACCGTGCCAGCACAGGGCCTTCATGCGCGTCGCCTCCAGGCGTGTTCAGACGTCGGCGGGTCGGCAAATTCGGGGCCTATGACTCCCGATGAGAACGCAGCCACGCCCGATGTGCGTTCAAGCTTTGCATCCCGGTCGGTGTGCCACCGCACCGACTTTCCCCCGAGCAAGGATCACTGTTCGTGTGAGGGTCAGCCGACGTCTCGACGTCTGATGGTCGGCCACGATTGCATCCACTTCGCAACAAGCCCGCTCGCTGCAATTGGTGGCGCCGCTTGGCAGTGCATCGGTTGGTACGCGCCACTGAAGCGTTGTGATGCGATCCGAATTCACGATGAACCCAAGGAGATCTGCATGAGCTCTTCCGCAAGAACCACACTGATCGTTGCCGCGACGCTCGCCATCGCAGGGCTCGCTGGAACCGCGCAGGCCCTTGAAGAAGGCACCACCCAGCAGTCGCGACCGTTCGTTTCCGGCGGCGTCAGTCTCGAAGAAGTCAAGGCGCTTGAAGCGCAGCGCCGCAACTATCAGCTGTGGCTCGTCACCGTCGACAAGGTGTCAGGTGCGTGGCTCGCGGGCGCGCAGGTCGCGATTCGCGATGCAAAGGGTGATCTCGTGCTCGACACGAAACTCGACGGTCCTTACCTGTTCGTCGATCTGCTGCCGGGCCGGTACGCGATCGACGTGACGCTGGAAGGCGCGACACAGCGCAGTTCACTTCACGTGACGGGGCGCGGCCTGCGTCAGGTCCTGGCCCGATTCGATACAGGCGTGGCCGTATCGCCTGAGATGCCCGAGCACACGCTTGAAAAAGCAGGTGCGATCGAGCCTCAATAGGTTCAGTGAGCTTGGCGGATCAGCGCATCGACGGTGCGTCCGTCCCCGGGTAACACGGCGATGCCGATGCTCGGACGCACGACGAACGAGTGATGGCCGATCGTCACCGGCGCAGACACCGTTCAGAACAGTTTCAGCGCGAGTTCGTTCATCTGCTCGTCGGGCGCACGCGCCGACGGCGCACGAGGCTCTTGCCTGACGTATCCATCAGCGGACCGCGTGCGGCGACCGGTTCGCGCGGCTGCGCCATCGCGGGCGCGTCCTTCGTTTGAGGCGCATCGGTTGCCACCTTGCCTGGCGGGGGCGCACCCTCGGACGTGAAGTCGCTCTGCTGTTGCGCCAGGGTCCTGGGCGTTGGGGCAGGTGCGGGAGTGGGTCGTTTCATGTCGCTTCTCACTGAGATGGGCAAGGGACGAATCCATACGAACAACCGCCGCATTGCCAGGGATCAGGCGCGACGATCAAGCAATCGCATTCCTGCCAAGGTCCAACGTCTTCCTTGTATCGAAGCCAGGGCCGCGTGTCGGTTCGCCAGCGCACAGTGGACGTACCCAGCTCGTTGCTTGAGAGCACGCCTGGAGCGGTGGCTTTGCCCCCGGCGCGGGACGGAGGCCATGACTGCACCGTACAGCTCAGAGCCAGTACTCCCAAAGTCGAGCCGCCTGTTCCTTGATCCGCAAGTGCAGCGCACGACGCTCCCACCGCTCGAGGAGGATCTCGTCCGAGGCCGCCAGATCCTGGTCGATCTTTGCCCGCAGCTGCGCGCCGAAACGGGTCCCCAGCACGACGGCGTTCAGTTCATGGTTATGCAGGAAGCTGCGCCAGTCGAGGTTGGTCGAGCCAATGGTGGCCCACACCCCGTCGATCAGCGCCGTCTTGGAGTGCAGGATCACGCCGCGTCGCTCGAAGATCCTGACCCCGGCGCGCAGCAGCTGGGTGTAGTAGCTGCGGCCGACATGAAAGATGAGCGCCGAATCCGTCTGGCTCGGCAGGATCAGCGTCACGTCGACGCCGCGCCGGACGGCCGCCTCGAGCGCGGCGAGCAGCTGTGGGTCCGGTGCAAAGTAGGCGTTGGTCAGGTACACGCTGGATTCGGCACTGCCAATGGCCGACAGCAAGGTGGCATAGATCACGCTGAACGGCTCGTCGGGCGAGCTGGCGACGGCGCGCACCACCTCGTCCCCGGCGTGCCGGGGCGGGGGGAAATAGTTCCTTGCCGCCAACGGTTCGTCCGTCTGATCGCCCCAGGCTTTGAGGAAGATCTTCTGAAGTTCGGCGACCACCGGCCCCTTGAGCTGCAGGTCGGTGTCGCGCCAGGCCAGGCTGCGGTCAGATGCGCTCGTGGGTTTGCGGCGCGAGCCCTGCCGGAACGAACCGCCCGAGTAAACGCCGCTGATGTTGATGCCGCCGAGGAACGCGATATGTCCGTCAACGATCAGCAGCTTGCGGTGGTCGCGCTGGTTCAGCTCCCACGTCTTGCGCACCACCAGCGGATTCAGCGGGTTGAACTCAAGCACGCGGATGCCGCTGTCTGCCAGGCGCTGGAAGAACGCAGCCGGCGTACCCATCGTGCCGACGCTGTCCCGGATGAGGTTGACCTGCACGCCTTGCTGCTGCTTGTCGATCAGAGCCTGAGCAAAGCGCTGACCGACTTCATCGTCGTCCAGGATGTAGGTTTCGAGGTTGACATGGTCACGCGCGCCTTCAATGGCGGCAAACATCGCCCGGTACGTGGCCGGACCATCCTGCAACAGGACCACTTCGTTGCCCGTGGTCAACGGGCTGCCGACAATGGCCGACTCGAGCGCGAGATGGCGATCGAATATGCCGGTGTCCGCACCGCGACTGCGCAGGTCGTCGAGAATCGCCTTGCTCTGTGCCGCCGACAGCGGGCCGCGCGCACCCTCGAGCTGAATCGGCGGACGCCGGTCCCGGGCGAGGTCGGGCACGATGGTCGGCAAGGCGCTGCAGGCGACCAGACCATAAAGGGCCGCCACGCTGCAGCCTGCGAGCACAACTGCCCACAGGGAACGACGCAAGCGAAACCAAGCGCATTTGCGTCTCATCGCTCACCATCGGGTCGGCTCTTCGCCGTCACGCACCGGAATGCGCTGCAATCTTTCGTGATTGGCCGCGGCGCGCAACGAACGCGGCGCTGACCGAACAGACTCGCCCGCTGATGGGCGGTCCGACGTCATGACGCCCCTTCGCTAGCGAGCGCGGCCT
The DNA here is from genome assembly GCA_022843955.1 of Burkholderiaceae bacterium. Lineage (GTDB taxonomy): Bacteria > Pseudomonadota > Gammaproteobacteria > Burkholderiales > Burkholderiaceae_F > JALHMQ01. Next base: position 30,211 of record JALHMQ010000033.1, on the reverse strand, counting down.
CCGAAAATCAGCAGGGCACCGCCGACAACGATCGCCGCGACGCCTGCCCAGACCGGCACGTTGATCGTCTGTTTCTCCGATACAGACAGCTCGATCGGACCAAGCTGCCCCTTATGGGTTTCCTTCGTGTAACTGAAACCCCCATAGGCCAGCCCAAGAACTCCTGCCACGATCACCGCGATGGCCGCGATCCTCAATGCGTTCATTTTTCTTCCTCTGCTCAAAGAGTTCACCCACGAATCGCGCTGCAGGCTCATGCCGCAGGCGCATCAGCGACGTGGTCCGCGAAAGACGGACATCGTGCCCGGCTGAAACGGCCCGTCACCGGGGCACTAGACGCGCCGACCTTGAATGACGCCCACCAGCACCACGATGATGGCGATCACCAAGAGCGCATGGATGAGTCCGCCCATGGTGGTGGAGGTAACGAGACCCAGAAGCCATAGAACGATCAGGATGACTGCAACGGTCCAGAGCATTTTCTTCTCCTTGTCCATGACGAGATGCCTCAGGAAACCGCGGCACGCGCCGCGCTGACCGGGTAACTCGGGGCCGCGGGTTCAAGGCAACCGCGTCGATCCGATGCACTCGTTTCACTGCGACTGCCCGTTCTGTCACGACCCAAAGAGATCGTAGGCGCGCCGTGCCTTGCGGTCTGTGCGCAAGCGAACACTGAAGGCGCGACACCGCGCGACGGGGTCATAGTCGCCGCAGTCGACGGTCCTGCCGCAGGATGCGATGCAATCTCGCCTCTAAGTCTCTTGCGCGGTACCGTGGCGGCGCCGCGGACTCGGGTCGTTTTCAAGTAACCGGCGCCACCGATGAATGCGGAACGCTTCGGGCGCTGATCAGTTTCCAGGCGCAAGCGATGACCCGCCCGCACAAAGGCGTTCGCGGAGACGGCAAGAAGTCATGGACCGACCCAGAGGGCGGGACGGCCTCCACCGACCCACGTCGGGTGATGACCACGCCCCGACTTATCGGAGATGTCGCTAGGCGTGGGATTGATGTTCATGTACCAGACGCTTGAAGCGCCGGACGGTGTACTAAGTGGCTGATTCACTTCACTGAGGATCTCGGCGACACTGAGCGATGCCGAGTAGATCTGGATTCCTCGCAGGATCCCGCTCAGACGTTCGGTTCCAACGGCCCACGGCGCATCACCGAAGTTGAGCGCAGCATCCGAGCCCGCGGTCGTGCCATACGATCGATCGAGCACGACGCGTATCACGCGCGACGTATTAGGCAGATCCCAATAGAACTCGTGCACCTTGTTCACCCCGTTGTCGAACACGCGCAACGCCTGAGTCTTCCAGGCGCCATAGACAACCTGCGTCGACGACCCGCCGGCATCGTTCACGAAGTCATTGCCATAGATCGACAGCTCCCACTTGTGAGTCGTGCCCGTTGGCGCGTAGACGCCATCGGGATATGGATGCGCCCCGTAGTAGTTCTCGGCCGAGAACTGGCCATTGTCCGGCCCCCAGAAAAACGTCGTGTAGTAGCCGACCTGATGCCTCGGATTCACGCGCCATATATAGGTCGCCGGGTACATGGGCAGGAGGTTGCTTCCCGTGAATCGGAACCGAATGTCCGCAGAAGTGGTGCCGTTGGACGGGAAGTTCAGTCCAGCAATCGGGCCCGCTGCTGCACCGACAGTGACCACCGTGGACGCCGACCCTGTGCGACCGTCAGCGCCGGCACAGGTCAACGTAAACGTATTGACAGGTTCGGTCAGCGAGCCTGTCGCCGAGCTACCGGAGGTCGGTTTGGCACCGCTCCATCCGCCGCTGGCCGTGCATGCCACCGCGTTGCTGCTCGACCAGGTCAGTTGCGCGACACTGCCTGATGGAACGGAGGCGGGACTCGCCGAAAGGGATACGACGGGAAGGGGCGGTTGTGTCACGTTCACTGTCACCGCCTGGCTGACTGACCCGCCGCTTCCGCTGCACGTGAGCGAGTAAGTTGAGGTCCTTGTCACTGCGTTCAGTGTTTCCGAACCAGCCACGGGCCGCTGCCCGCTCCAGTCACCAGACGCAGTGCAGGCCGATGCATTGGCACTCGACCATTGCAGCGTCGCTGAACCTCCGCTGATCACACTGGACGGGTTGACCGCCAGCGTCAGCGACGGCGGTATCGGGGCGCTTACTGCGACCGAGACCGTTCGCGTCACGGATCCGCCAGGACCGGTGCAGGTCATCGCAAACGCGGTGGTACTGGATAGCGGACCCGTGGATTCACTTCCCGCGCCAGTTCGCAAGCCCGACCAACCGCCCGAGGCCGAGCACTCGGTCGAATTCGTGCTACTCCAGTTCAAGCTCGACGAAGCACCCGCTGTCACGACGGAGGGGGTCGCGGCGAGCGTCAGCGCGGGAGCTGGAACAACTGCCACGTCAACGTCAGCCGCTGCATTGCTGGTGCCGCTTGGCCCCGTACATGTCAGGGTGAACCTGCTCGCTGAAGTCAGCGGTGCGCTGCTCTGAACACCGCTCAGCGCCTTGACTCCGGCCCAGGCACCGGTTGCTTCGCAACTCGTTGCATTCTCGCTTGACCAAACAATGGTCGTCGACTCTCCAGGAGAGACAGCTGAGGGTTCAGCGGATATGGAAACAACAGGCAAAGGATCGGCTGGTGTAACGCCAACTGTCACCGTACGACGGATCGAACCACGGCGGCCGGAGCAGGTGAGCGTGAATGCGGTGGTCGCGGCGAGAGGTCCACTTGTTTGACTCCCGGCGATCGGCTTCTCTCCGGTCCACCCGCCTGACGCCGAACACGAGGTGACGCGCCTGCTTGACCAAGTCAGAACGACGCCATCGCCTGCCGACACGCTGGTCGGTGAAGCGCGGAAAGTAAGCGTGGGCGCCGCGAACGCGTCAACGGCATCAGCAACGGGCACCACAACGGTGTTAGTCATCACCTGGCCGTCAACATCACAAGAGATCGAATAGACGGTCTCATCGGTCAACGGCGTCGTCAGCTCATCGCCCGACGCAGGCTTGTCCCCAGACCATCCGCCCGTTGCTCGACAATCGGCTCCTGGAATCGACCACTTCAACCTCGTTGAATGACCACGCTCAGCAACAGCGGGATCAGCAGAGAAATAAGTACCGACCCGACCTTCTCCACCACAGCCGATCAGGGCTACAGCCACGGAGAACGCGATAGGCACCCAGCGCAAAGTGGAACTCATCTCAGCCGGTCACTTTCTTCTTTGGCGTCTTCATCAAGCTGGCGGACCTGCACCAGCCTCTGGGTGCAAACTTCCGTGCACTTGTTCAGTGTCTGACCAGACCAGACGCACTGCTACCGGTCGCACCCTACGAGCTGCTACCGGTAGCACCCTACGAGCCGTTGCCGATGTTGACCGGCAGCGGCTCGACGTACGTCGTTGTGGATTACTTGATGCGGATGTCGTTCCTGACGGTCTTCACTCCAGTGACAGCGCGCGCTACTTCTCCAGCCTTGTTGATTTCAGACTGAGTCTTGACGAAGCCGCTGAGTTGCACGGTCCCCTTGAACGTCTCGACATTGATCTCCGCAACCTTCAACGTGGACTCGCCGAGAATGGCGGCCTTGACCTTGGTGGTGATGACGGTGTCATCGACGTACTCGCCCGCCCCTTCCTTCTGGGGGGCGGAGGCGCAACCGCTCACTGCACCCAACGTCATGACGACGAACACTGCTGCGAGGCATTTTCCAAGTTTGTTCATGGTTGATTCCTTGTGAGCTGCCAATCGGTTTTGGCCTCGCTTGTCGCGAGGTAGGTGTGTTGCCAAACGCGCGCCCGATTGCGCTGCGTGCGTCATACCTGCGGGAGTGGTCGCTGCATCGGCAGCGCGTGACGCCTACCCCACTCCGTGCCTTCACTTGCAAGGTACCCCTGAGCGCGTGCGCCGTCGGTACGGCTGCGCACATAGGGTGGCGCAGACAAGCGCCGGGTGGGCAGACCGCTCGACCACCCAGGCGAGGCCATCGACACGCGACGCTGTCAGCGCTTCCTTGGCCAGACCCCAGGAAGGCGCAGGGAGCGCACAGCGTTCAGACCGGCGTCTGCTGACGAATCGCCAGCGAAAACCGCGACCAGCAGCGGCTTGTTGATTCAGTATCCGAGTTGCTGAAACCGTACGGCAGAGCGCGCACCGCGTTCAGCCGGTGGCCTTCTCGACGGACGTGCGCAGGTGAGACGTGGCGGCGCTGACATCAGCCTCGAACTCCGTCCAGCGAGCCGCAGTGAAACTCCTGTTGTTGGCGCGTGCATTCGGCGTCAAGGACATCGTGCTGCGCCAACTCGTTCGCGAAGTCGATTTGCGCGTTACGCGCTCAGCCAATGCAGTACGCCGCTGCCGAGGCGCGCTCAGCCGGACGCAAGGTGCAGCCAGATCTCGTTGCGCCGCAGGAACCAGGGCGTGAACGGTGCGTTGTAGCGCGAGTAGACCGGCTCGCCGGACCAGGCGATGTCGGCATCACGCAGCGCTGCCTGCAGCTTGGCCAGATGTTCTTCGTAGTTCGACTGTGACCAGAAGCCCGAGTAGCGGATGACGGCCACCTGGCTGGGCAGGACCTCGCGCAGAAGCACGCGCGGATCGATGGGTTCGGGTGCGCTCGCCAGCGTCACACCCTTGGGCAGGACGAACTGCACCCGGAAGCCGCCGGGCGCGGCAGCCTGCGTCACCGGGGCGGTCATCTCCAGCTTCACCGGCACGGCCGCCTGGGTCACCGGCGCCGTCATCGCGAACTTCCGTTCGCCCTTGTTCTTGCCGAAGATGTAGCCCGCCAGGATCGGGAACGCCTGGTTGCCGGCCTTGTCCGCCGGGCCGGGCACGACGACCTCCGCCACGATGTAGGCGGCGTACTGCCGCACCTCGACGTCCGCGAGTTGGCGAATCACCTGGTACTCAGGCTCTTCCGTGGCGTGGCTGGGCATGGACAGGACGGTCAGTGCGAAGGCGGCGAACAGGACCGCAAGGACCCTGGGCCGTGTTGCGGCGACGCTGATCGGGTGATGAGATGGCATCGCTGCATTGTCTCTGAGGTCGTCGGTGAGAGTCACTTTGCGGCCAAATGTGCGCGCCGCCGAGACGCCGGTCTGTGCGCTGCAGAACGGAGCGCAGCGACGTTGCGCGATTGAACGGTTGACGGCCCTAGACGGCCTCCAGGTCCGGCAGCAGCCTGTCGTATTCCTTTTTGACCACGGCATAGCACTCGCAACTGCGCCGCTCCAGGCCAGGGCGGTCGAGGACCGTGATGTGGCCGCGGGCGTAGCGGATGAGCCCGGCCGACTGCAGCTTCAAGGCCGCCTCGGTCACACCTTCGCGGCGAACGCCAAGCATGTTGGCGATCAGCTCCTGCGTCATCACCAGTTCGTTGCCCTGCAAGCGATCTTCGCTGAGCAAGAGCCAGCGACACAGTTGGTGGTCCAGCGTGTGGTGGCGATTGCAGACCGCGGTCTGCGCCATTTGCGTAATGAGCGCCTGCGTGTAGCGCAACATCAGGTGCATGACGGGCCCGCTACGGTTGAAAGCCTCCTCGATGACGCGGGCGCTGAGGCGGTAGCCGCAACCGGCACTTTGCACCACCGCACGGCTGGGCGTGCTGCCACCACCCAGGAACACCGAGATGCCCACCACGCCCTCGTTACCGACCACTGCGATCTCAGCGGAGTGGCCGTCTTCGAGCACGTACAGCAACGAGACGATGGCGGTCGTCGGAAAGTGCACGTGCGTGAACGTGCGGCCCGATTCGAACAGCACCAAGCCCAGCGGCAGATCGACGCGTTCGAGCAGAGGCAGCCATCGCTGCAACTCCGCATCCGGCACGGCGTCCAGCAGGTGGTTCCCACGGACGTCGGATGCGGTGACCATGCGGAGTTCTCGTTGAAAAGCGTGGGGGGGCGGCGCAAAGATTCCGGTGCGAACGACAACCGGACCGGGCCCCATATGTCGTACCGAGTGTAGTTCGCACAGGTTGCCTGAGCGTTCGTCGGCGGGTGGGCGCTTGGCCTGCGACAAGCAGGAAGAAGACGGTGCATCGTCCACTGAGCGGCCGTCGCCGCGCACGTGCTTGCGCCATGGGACGGCGGGTGTGGGGAGCCACGAATTGACGGGTCGGCACGTGCAAGCCACCCGTGACGTCCAGATGTCCGCCGCCTCGACGATCACCTACGTGGCGCCCGTCACGCCAGAATGGGATGCCCCCCTTGCTCGATATCAAGACTGTCGATCGCCACACCCAAACAATTGCGCCGGGCGGGGTCCAACAGCCGCTGGCGCTGGCATCGTGACGCAGTCGCGCGTCGCCGACTGCGGCGCTCCCGGAGCAGCTTGACCATGACACGTCTTCGACTGGGCTTACGGCCGCTGCTGTTCATCGGCGTGGCGCTGTGCCTGTCGGCGGCGGCGTTCGTCCTCGTCTACAGCGTGGTGATGTCGTTGGGGCTCAAGCGCGTGCAGGACGACGCGCTGCGGCGGCTCGACCTCGGCGTGGTGGCCCTCGAAAACACCTGGTCGCGCTTCCACTTCCTGCCGGCGCTGCTGGAGACCACCCCGGCGGTGATGGCGATGCTCGCGGCGCCGGCGGACCTGACGCTGCGCGACCGGGCCAACCGGTCGCTGGCGCACATCAACGGCATCGCCGGTGCCGACATGCTGTTCGTGCTCGAACCCGGTGGCGTTGCACTGGCGTCCTCGGACTGGGAGCGCCCGGATTCGCCGGCCGGTCACAAGTACGACTATCGACCGTACATGAAGAGCGCGCTGGCAACCGGGCGCGGCAGCTTCTTCGGCATCGGCGCCACCACCAAGCGGCCCGGCTATTTCCTGTCCTACGCGCTGCGCAACGACGATCGCACGATGGGCGTGGCCACGGTGAAGGTCGACCTGGCGCCGGCCGAATGGGCGTGGGCGACGCAACCGGGCGCGACCCTGCTGGCCGACAGCCGCGGGGTGGTGATCCTCGGTACACGCACCGATTGGAAGTTCCACGTGCTCGAACCGCTCGACACCGCGGTGCAGGCAGAGATCGTCGCCGAGCGCTCGTACCCGCCCAACCTGCCGGTGCTGCCCTGGTCCCGCGGCCGCATCGAAGACGGCCAGACCCGCCAGGTGGTGATCGACGACACCGGGCACCTGATGACCGCGCGCAGCCTGCCGGCGGTCGGCTGGCAGCTCTACACGCTCGACTCGCTGGCGCCGCTGCAGGCGAGCGCGCGCAACCAGGGCCTGGTGGCGGGTCTGCTGACCGCCGTCGCCTGGCTGCTCGCCGTGGCCGCCTGGCAGAGCAGGCAGGCCGGGCTGCAGAAGCTGGCATCGCAGGCAGCCTTGCAGGCGGCATACGACTCGCTCGAGCAGCGGGTGGAGGAGCGCACCCGGCAACTGGTGACCGCCAACGCTGATCTGGGCGCCGAGGTGGGCACCCGCAAGATGATCGAACGAAGCCTGCGCACCACGCAGAACGAGCTGGTGCACGCCGGCAAGATGGCGGTGCTGGGCCAGGTCTCGGCGGGCCTGGCGCACGAGTTCAACCAGCCGCTGGCGGCACTGCGCACGCTGTCCGACAACGCGGTGCAACTGATCGACAAGAACCGGCTCGACGAGACACGCGGCAACCTGGCGCGGATCTCGCAGATCGTCGGCCGCCTGGGCGAGATCACGCGGCGCCTGAAGACCTTTGCGCACAAGCCCGGCGATCGGCCGGTGCCGACGCCAGTAGCGCCGGCGGTGGCCAACGTGGCCGGCCTGCTCGCCGAACGGATGCGGCGCGACGGCGTGGACTTCCAGGTGAGCATCGAACCGCGCGACCTGGCGGTGATGGCCGATCCGGCGCTGATCGAACAGGTGCTGATCAACCTGCTCGTCAACGCGCTCGATGCAATGACCGGCAGCCCGGTGCGCGAGCTGCAGTTGCGCGCCTGGGCGCAGACACCGCGCGTGCGCATTGCCGTGACCGACAGCGGACCGGGCATCGACAGCGCGATGATGGGTCGGCTGTTCGAGGCGTTTGCCACCAGCAAGCCGCGCGGCGCCGGCCTCGGATTGGGCCTCATGATCTCGCAGCGGATCATCCGCGACTTCGGCGGCGACATCTTCGCCTCCAACAACCCGCGCGGCGGCGCCACGTTCGAGATCGAACTGCCCGCCGCGCTCACCCTGGCGGTCGCATGACGGCACCTGCGGAACAGTCGATCAGCGTCGTCCTCGTCGAAGACGACGAGGACGTGCGCCACGGCACCACGCAGGCGCTGGAGCTGGCCGGCTTCACCGTGCACGGCTTCGGCAGCGTGGAAGCCGCCAAGCCGAGCGTGCGACCGGATGCGCCGGTGGTGATCCTGTGCGACGTGATGCTGCCCGGCCTGCACGGCACGCAGTGGCTGCCGCAGGTGCAGGAGATCGATCCGGAACTGCCGTTCATCCTCGTCACCGGCCACGGTGACATCGCCACGGCGGTGCAGGCGATGCGCCGCGGCGCCTACGACTTCATCGAGAAGCCGGCGCCGTCGGAGCGCATCGTCGACGTGGTGCAGCGGGCCGCCGAGAAGCGGCGCCTGGTGCTCAAGGTGCGCGCGCTGAGCAGCCGGCTCGCCTCGCGCAACACCATCGAGTCGATGATGCTCGGCCGCTCCGAGGCGATGGAGCAGGTGCGGCGCACGGTGCTGGCGCTGGCCAGCACCTCGGCCGACGTCCTCATCTACGGCGAGACCGGCACCGGCAAGGAACTGGTGGCGCGCTGCCTGCACGAGTTCAGCCCGCGCCAGGCGGGCAGCTTCGTCGCCATCAATTGCGGCGGCCTGCCCGACTCGCTGGTGGAGAACGAACTGTTCGGCCACGAGGCCGGCGCATTCACCGGCGCGCAGAAGGCACGCGCCGGCAAGATCGAAGCCGCCAACGGCGGCACCCTGTTCCTCGACGAGATCGAGAGCATGCCGCTGGGCACGCAGGTGAAACTGCTGCGCGTGCTGCAGGAGCGCTGCGTCGAGCGGCTCGGATCGAACAAGGCGGTGCCGGTGGACTGCCGCGTGGTGGCCGCCAGCAAATCGGACCTGAAGGTCCTGAGCGACCAGGGGCAGTTCCGCGCTGACCTGTATTACCGCGTGGGCGTGGCGTTCGTGACGCTGCCATCGCTGCGCGAGCGGCGCGACGACATCGGCATGCTGTTCGAGCACTTTGCGGTGCTGGCGGCCGCCAAGTTCGGGCGCGACGTACCGCCGCTGCTGCCGGCGCAGCAGGCGGAACTGCTGGCGCACGACTGGCCCGGCAACCTGCGCGAACTCGGCAATGTGGCCACGCGCTTCGTGCTCGGCCTCGGCGGCGGACGGCTCACGCCGGCCGGTGGCGGCGAAACGGCAGCGCCGTCGCTGCACGAGCAGGTCGATCAATTCGAGCGCGCACTGATCGCCGACGCCTTGCGCCGACACGCCGGTGACGTGTCCTCTGCCGCCAAGGCGCTGGCGCTGCCCAAGCAGACGCTGTACGACAAGATGCGCCGGCTGCAACTGCAAAGCGCCGACTACCGCGATCCGGCCGACCGCACCGCGCCCCCGGCCTGAGATTCTCGCGGCGGTGTCTACGACAGGACCGCCGTCACGCGGAGGCCTCGTCGGCGCAGTCCGCACCGAGCGGCACGGAAATCCAGGAGTCCGCGACCGTCGCTTTATGGAAATCCGTAAACGAACCGCGTAGCGCCCCGCGAGGCGGCGCCAAGTCCTGATTGCACAAGGACTTTTTTCGGTCGCCCAGGCGCGGCAACTGGCACGGACAGTGCGATATCAGGGCAACGGCGCGATGTGCGTGCCGCGTCACCGAAAGGCCCTGTCATGTTCGTCATCGCCCTGCTCCATCAACCGCGACGCGCCGGAGGTCCATCGTGATCGGCCGTGCCGCCTTCGATGAACGCCTGGTCGCCGGCGCTGGCCTGGCGGACCGTACGCGCAAGAGCCGCTGGCCGGCGCGCCTGGATCTGACGCAAAGCGCCACCGGCCTCGCACTGGGCCTGTTCATGTGGGGCCACATGTTCTTCGTGTCGACGATCCTGCTCGGCAACGACGTGATGTGGATGGTCACCAAAGGCTTCGAGGGCTACTTCTTCTTCGGCCGTGCGTTCCCGCTGATCGTGTCGGTGATCGTTGCGATCGTGTTCGGACTGCTGGTGGTGCATGCGCTGCTGGCGATGCGCAAGTTCCCCGCCAGCTTCGGCCAGGCCAAGACCTTCGTGACTCACCGCCGGCTGCTGGCGCACGACGACACCACGCTGTGGTGGGTGCAGGCCGTCACCGGCTTTGCGCTGTTCTTCCTTGCCGCCGCGCACCTGTATCAGATGCTGATGCATCCGGGCGCGATCGGACCGTTCGAATCCGGCGCACGCGTGTTCAACGGCTGGTGGCCGCTGTATCTCGTGCTGCTGTTCGCGGTGGAACTGCATGGCGGCATCGGGCTGTACCGGCTGGCCGTCAAATGGGACTGGTTCGGCGGTGCCGATCCGGCACAGACCCGCCGCCGCCTGCGCACGCTCAAGTGGGTGATCACCGCGTTCTTCCTCGCCCTCGGCCTGCTGACGCTGGGCGCCTACATGAAGGTCGGCTACGAGCAGCGCGGCGTCGTCAATCCGGTCTACACGCCGGCGTGGCTCACCAACCCGCCGACCGCCGCGCCGCCGGCCTGGTGGCCCGACCACCTGCAGAACCCGGCCCGCCCCTGAGTGCCGCCGCACCGACTGACAAGGACACTTCCATGAACGTGATCTACACCGATGTACTGGTGATCGGCGGCGGGCTGGCCGGCCTGCGGCTGGCGATTGCCGCCAAGCGCCGCGGCCACGATGCGATCGTGCTGTCGCTGGTGCCGCCCAAGCGCTCGCACAGCAAGGCCGCGCAGGGCGGCATGCAGGCGTCGCTCGGCAACGTCATCAAGGGCGAAGGCGACAACGAGGACGTGCACTTCGAAGACACGGTGCGCGGCTCCGACTGGGGCGCGGACCAGGACGTGGTGCGCATGTTCGTCGACACCGCGCCGAAGGCGGTGCGCGAGCTGGCGGCCTGGGGCGTGCCGTGGAGCCGTGTGCGCAAGGGCGACCGCCAGGTGGTGATCAACGGCCAGCGCGTGACGATCACCGAGAAGGACGCGGCGCACGGCACGGTGGCGCAGCGCGATTTCGGCGGTACCAAGAAGTGGCGCACCTGCTACGTCGCTGACGGCACCGGCCACGCGATGCTGCAGGCGGTCGGCGACCACGCGATCGGCGACGGCATCGACATCCACGAGCGCACCGAGGCGATCGCGCTGATCCATGATGGCAGCCGCTGCTACGGCGCCGTGGTGCGCGATCTCGTCACCGGCAAGCTCACCGCGTACGTCGCCAACGCGACCGCCATCACGGCCGGCGGCGCCGGCCGCATTTATCGCGTCACCACCAACGCCACCATCTGCGAAGGCATCGGTCACGCGATTGCGCTGGAAACCGGCGCAGTCGCGCTCGGCAACATGGAAGCCGTGCAGTTCCACCCGACCGGCATCTTCCCGGCCGGCATCCTCGTCACCGAAGGCTGCCGCGGCGACGGCGGCCTGCTGCGCGACGTCAACGGCCATCGCTTCATGCCGGACTACGAGCCGGAGAAGAAGGAGCTTGCGTCACGCGATGTGGTCAGTCGGCGGATGGAAGAGCACATCGCCAAGGGTCTCGGCGCCAAGAGCCGCTTCGGCGAACACATCTGGCTCGACATCACGCTGCTGGGCGAGCACCACATCAAGCACAACCTGCGCGAGGTCTACGAGATCTGCCACCACTTCCTCGGCGTCGATCCGGCCAAGGAATGGATTCCGGTGCGGCCCGCGCAGCACTACACGATGGGCGGCGTGCGCACGCTGCCGTCGGGCGAGAGTCCGACGCTCAAGGGCCTGTTCTCCGCCGGCGAAGCCGCCTGCTGGGACATGCACGGCTTCAACCGGCTCGGCGGCAACTCGGTGGCCGAGACCGTGGTGGCCGGCATGATCGTCGGCGAGTCGATCGCCGACTTCTGCGACCGAGAGGTGCTCGACATTCCTTTGGGTCTCGTACGTGAAGCACTGGAACGCGAGCAGGCTGGTCTCGATCGCCTGGTTCAAGGCGGTGGCCGCGAGCGCGCCACCGAGCTGCGTGTGGCGATGCAGACCCTCATGACCGACAAGGTCGGCATCTTCCGCAACGGCGACAAGCTCGCGCAAGCGGTCGATGAACTGCAGCAGCTGCTGATCCGCAGCCGCAACATCGGCGTGCCCCCGGTGGGCAGCAACGGTTCCGCCGGTGCAAACCCTGAACTCGTGGCCGCGTATCGCACGCAGAAGATGATCAAGGTGGCATTGACCGTCGCCTACGGCGCGCTCACCCGCACCGAGAGCCGCGGCGCCCACTACCGGCAGGACTACGCGCGCCGCAACGATGCCGACTGGCTCAAGCGCACGCTCGCCTGGTGGAAGCACGACAGCGACACGCTGCCCACCCTCACCTACGAGCCGCTGAACGTGATGAAGATGGAGCTGCCGCCGGGCTGGCGCGGCTACGGCGCGAAGGACTACGTCGATCACCCGGACACGCCGCAGCGCCAGGCTGAAGTCGCCGCGCTGAGGGAACGCCTCGCGGGAGCCGACCGCTACGCGCTGCAGGAAGCGCTGCTGCCCTACGAGCATCAGCTCCCCGAGCGCCTGCGCGGGCGCAACGAGCGCGTCGACGAACCGTTCCCGCCCGCCGCCAGCAACGATCCTGCCCTGGCGCGCCGCGCCGCCGAATGAACCTGAAGAGACGAGCACATGGACACCAAGGTCATCGAAGCACCGATCGACACGTCGCGCCTGAGCCAGCCGAAAGCCGGATGCAGCGGCGATGACGGCGAAGGCTGCGGCAAGCGTGCACTGCCCGCCACGGCCCGGTCTGCCGATCGCGTGCACCGCAAGCTGCGCATCAACATCCTGCGCTACAACCCGGCGGACCCGTCGAGTACTCCGCACGTGCAGCCGTTCGAGATCGAAGAAGCCGACGGCATGACGCTGTTCATGGCACTGAACGAGATCCGCGAGACGCTCGATCCGTCATTGCAGTTCGACTTCGTCTGCCGCGCTGGCATCTGCGGCTCCTGCGCGATGCTGATCAACGGCAAGCCGGATCTGGCCTGCCGCACGCTGACCAAGAACCTGGACGCCGAGTTTTCGCTGGCACCGCTGCCTTTCTTCGAGCTGATCGGCGATCTGTCGGTGAATACCGGCAAATGGATGCGGCAGATGAGCGAGCGCATCGAATCGTGGGTGCATCTGAAGACGCACGAGGTCGATCTGACGCGCATCGAAGAGCGCATGGACCCGGAGCTTGCAGAAAAGATCTACGAGCTGGATCGCTGCGTCGAGTGCGGCTGCTGTGTCGCCGCCTGTGGCACGGCGCGCATGCGGCCGGACTTCGTGGGCGCGGTGGCGCTGGGCAAGATCGCGCGCTTCAAGGTCGACCCGCGCGATGCGCGCACCGATGCCGATTTCTACGAGCTGGTGGGCGACGACGACGGCGTGTTCGGCTGCATGAGCCTGCTCGCCTGCCATGACGTGTGCCCGAAGAATCTGCCGCTGGCTACGCAGATCGCCTACATGCGCCGGCTGCTCGTGAAGCAAGGATTTGTTGGAGGTTGACCGCGGCGCCGCCGCGGCCAGTGAGAGCTTTTGGTCCAATCAGGAGAGAGTAATGACATCCGTCGTTCAAGGCGGGACTGCTGTACCCGCTGCAGCGCTACCCAAACCCGGTGTGCCGTGGTGGAAGATGCTGGCCCCGATCGCCGCGGCACTGGCGATCGCGCTCGTGCCCGCACCCGAAGGCCTGCCACAGCACGCCTGGTACTTCTTTGCCATTTTTGTCGGCGTCATCGTCGGCCTGATGCTCGAGCCCTTGCCGGGCGCGGCGGTGGGCCTGATCGGTGTCTCGTTGGTCACCGTGCTGTCGCCCTACGTGCTGTTCGGCCCGGCCGACCTCGCCAAGGCCGGCTTCAAGCCGGCCAACGCCGGGCTCACCTGGGCGCTGTCGGGCTTTTCCAACACTGTGGTGTGGCTGATCTTCGCTGCCTTCATGTTCGCGCTCGGCTATGAGAAGACCGGGCTCGGGCGGCGCATCGCCCTGTGGCTGGTCAAGGTAATGGGCAAGAAGACGCTCACGCTGGGGTACGCGGTGACCATCGCCGACACCCTGCTGGCACCGTTCACCCCCAGCAACACTGCGCGCAGCGGCGGCACCGTGTTCCCGGTGATCCGCAACCTGCCGGCGTTGTACGACAGCAAGCCCAACGATCCATCGTCGCGGCGCATCGGCGGTTACCTGATGTGGGTGGCGATCGCCGCCACCTCGGTCACCAGTTCGATGTTCCTCACCGCCCTGGCACCCAACCTGCTGGCAGTCGAACTGATCAACAAGACCGCCAAGGTATCGATCTCGTGGATGGAGTGGTTCATGGCGTTCGCGCCGGTCGGCATCATCCTGCTGATCGCCACACCGCTGCTGGCCTACGTGTTCTACAAGCCGGAAGTCACCGGCGGCGACGAAGTGCCCAACTGGGCGCGCGGCGAACTGGGCAAGATGGGCGGCCTGTCGGGACGCGAAATGGGTCTGGCGGTGCTGGTGGTGCTGGCGCTGGCGCTGTGGATCTGGGGTGGCGACTTCATCAACGCCACCACAGTGGCGATCGTGGTGGTGGCGCTGATGGTGATCGGCAAGGTGGTCAGCTGGGACGACATCCTCGCCAACAAGCAAGCCTGGAACACGCTGGTGTGGTTTGCCACGCTGGTCGCGCTGGCCGACGGCCTGAACCGGGTCGGCTTCGTCAAGTGGTTCGCCGACACGGTCGGTGCGCAGATGACGGGCTTTTCACCGACGGTGGCGATGATCGCGCTGGTGGCGGTGTTCTTCTTCACGCACTACCTGTTCGCCAGCGTGACGGCACACGTGACCGCCATGTTGCCGGTGATGCTGGCGGTGGGCCTGGGCATCCCGGGGATGGACATCCGCACCTTCGCCATGCTGCTGGCGCTCACGCTGGGCATCATGGGCATTCTGACGCCGTACGCAACTGGCCCCAGCCCGGTGTACTACGGCAGCGGCTACATCCCGGCGAAGGACTACTGGCGATTGGGCGCGATCTTCGGCGTCATCTTCTTCACCGTGTTCCTGCTGGTGAGCCTGGTCTGGATCGTCTGACCCTGCAAAGGCCGGTCGCCCTTGGGTGACCGGTGGCGCGGGCGGTAACCTCTCCCCCGTCCGCGCCCTCTGCGTTCCGCCGGTGCGGCCCCGCGCCGCACCGGCGCCTGTTTCGACATATCGAGGAGTCCACCATGGTCCAACCTGCCCGACCCATCAAGCAGGAAGACTTCATCCAGAGCGTCGCCGACGCGCTGCAGTTCATCTCGTACTACCACCCTGCCGATTTCGTGCAGGCGATGGCCGCCGCCTACCAGCGCGAGCAGTCGCCCGCCGCCAAGGATGCGCTGGCGCAGATCCTGATCAACTCGCGCATGAGCGCCGAGGGTCACCGGCCGATCTGCCAGGACACCGGCAATGTCGTGGTCATGCTCAAGGTCGGCATGAACGCGCGCTGGGACACCCAGTTGTCGATCCAGGCGATGTGCAACGAGGCCGTGCGCCGCGCCTACACGTTCAAGGAAAACATCCTGCGCGCATCGATGCTGGCCGACCCCGCCGGCAAGCGCAGCAATACGCGCGACAACACGCCGGCGATCGTCCACTTCGACGTGGTGCCTGGCGACACGGTCGAGGTGCATGTCGCCGCCAAGGGCGGCGGCTCCGACAACAAGAGCAAGATGACCATGCTGCTGCCCAACGACAACGTGGTCGACTGGGTGCTGCAGATGGTGCCCACCATGGGCGCGGACTGGTGCCCGCCCGGCATCCTGTCGCTGGGGATCGGCGGCTCGCCCGAGATGGCGCCGATGCTCGCCAAGTGGGCGATGATGGAACCGGTAGACATGCATGAGCTGATCGCGCGCGGCCCGGCCAACAGCACCGAAGCGATGCGGCTGGAGCTGTACGAGAAGGTCAACGCGCTGGGCATCGGTGCGCAGGGCCTCGGTGGCCTGACCACCGTGCTCGACGTCAAGGTCAGCGAAATGCCCTGCCATGCGGCCAGCAAGCCAGTGGCGCTGCTGCCCAACTGCGCGGCCACCCGCCACGCGCACTTCGTGCTCGACGGCAGCGGTCCGGTGGCGCTCGACCCGCCCAGCCTCGATCTGTGGCCCAAGCTGGAACTGGACTTCACCACCAGCCGCCGCGTGAACCTGGACACCGTCACCCCTGCTGAAGTGGCCACGTGGAAGTCGGGCGACCGCCTGCTGCTCAATGGCAAGCTGCTCACCGGCCGCGACGCCGCGCACAAGCGGCTCACCGACATGATGGCCGCCGGCGAGAAGCTGCCGGTGGACTTCACCAACCGCTTCATCTACTACGTCGGCCCGGTGGATCCGGTGCGTGACGAGGCGGTGGGGCCGGCCGGGCCGACCACGTCGTCGCGGATGGACAAGTTCGTCGAGCCGATGCTCGCCAACACCGGCCTGCTAGGCATGGTCGGCAAGAGCGAGCGCGGGCCGGTGGCGATCGAGTCGATCCGCAAGCACAAGGCGGTGTACTGCATCGCCGTGGGCGGCGCGGCCTACCTGGTAAGCAAGGCGATTCGCGCGTCCAAGGTGCTGGCCTTCCCGGAACTCGGCATGGAGGCGATCTACGAGTTCGAGGTGAAGGACATGCCGGTCACGGTGGCGGTGGACAGCGAAGGCGGCGCCGTGCACAAGAGCGGACCGGCAACCTGGAAGATCGCCATCGAGAAGATGAAGACGGCGGTGCCGGCCTGACGGATGGCGTTGATCGGCTGCACTGAACGCAACGGGCCGCTGACATCAGCGGCCCGTTGCTTTTGTCCGGCGACTTTCGAGGTGCCAGCGATCGCTGCGCCTCAACCTTCGACGTGTACCTCGTCGACCCACATCAGCTCGCAGGCGCCGCCGCCGCTGTCCTCGCGCGTGCGTGACGAGGCCCAGCGCCAGCCATCGGGCGCCGCCACATCGACCAGCCAGCCGTGCAGCGTCACCACCGCCCCCGGTCGCACACCTTCCAGTTGCTGCCGCACGTCGGCGCCCGCGGGGATCAGGTGCATGTTGGCCGAGCTGCGCACGATCTCCGAGACCGGCAGCGGCGGCTCGTTCTCCCAGCGGTAGGTGTAGAAGCGATTGCCCTGCGAGATCTTCAGCCGGTCGAGCACGGTGTCATGCGACATCGCGTCCCAGCCGAGCGCGAAGTCGATCGGCGACAGGTCGGCCTCGCGGCCGATGCGGTAGCGCTCCGCCGACAGCAGGCGGGCGCGCACCGTGAAGCGGGCGAACGGTGCGATCTGGTAGCCGTCGCGCTCGAACGCGGCACGGCGGGTGCCGTCGTCCTGCCGCGGCGCACCGACCACCGGCGTGCCGGGCAGGCGCTTGGTGGACTCGTGCTTGTGCACGCACATGGCGACACTGGCCACCATCGCCAGCACCGCCAGCGCCATTTTCAACGTCGATCCGTCGGCCACCGTATCCCCGGCTGATCACTTCGGACCTGATTACACCGACCGGCCGGCACGTTGAAGCCGTGACAAGCGGCACGCTTGACCGGCAATTCCTTCTAACCGCCCGCTGCGGAGGCGATTCGAGGAGGCGCTCCACGGCGGCGTTGATCTGCCTGCACATCGCAGGCGCCAGCCGGCGCAGGCTGGTGTTGATCGGACGCGCGCGGCGGCCACGCCGGGCGGACGATCGCGAGAGGAACGTATGAAGCAGATGCTGATTGCCTACGCCACCACCGAAGGCCAGACCCGGCGCATTGCCACCTTTGTCGCCGAAGAACTGCAGCGCGGCGGCCGCGCCGTCGACCTCGTCGACCTGGCCTCACCCACCGCGGCCAACCTGAGTCCGATCTACGCGGCGGTGATCCTCGCCGGCTCGGTGCACGCCGGCGCCCACCAGACAGTGCTTCGCGATTTCGTCAAGCGCAATCGCGACTGGCTCAACGCCTGCCCGACCGCGCTGTTGTCAGTCAGCCTGACCGCCGCGCTGAGCGACGACGACAGCCGCGCCGCCTGCCGCGCCGAGGCGCAGAAGTTCCTCGACGACACCGGCCTCGTGCCCGGCGTGGTGCTGCCGGTGGCGGGCGCGCTGCCCTACACGCAGTACGACTGGTTCAAGCGCTTCGCGATGAAGTCGATTGCCCGCAAGCGTGGAGGCGACACCGACACGTCGCGCGACTTCGAGTACACCGACTGGTCCGCGCTGGCGGCGTTTGCGCACGAGTTCGTCGGCGCCACCGGACTGGACGCCGGCCGTTGAACGGCATGCCGCATCAAACGCCAATCTACAGCGGTGCAGCGGCAAGCGCGACTCGCTCACCAAGGGGAAACTGGACGCTGCGCGGCAAATCGGCTTGAATGTCAGGATCGCGCCGATCTGCTGATGGCGACAGCGGGCAGACGCGGCAGGTCGAGACGGTACGCAGAGACTGTCAAATCGGGCCGAGGAACTTGGCGTGTATTCAGGAGGTGACTCTGATGATGAAGCCCGTTACTGGAACGCCTGTGGCGTTCGTCAACGTCAGTGACCGCGAACGCGCGCTGGCCTTCTACCAAGGCGTTCTGGGCTTCACACTCCGCAGCTCCGATGCGTTCGGAGACTTTCTGCAGCTCGATGGTGCCCTCCTTAGAGTCACGGCACTGCCTGATCACAAGGCGCACGCGCATCCAGTGCTTGGTTGGAATGTTGCCGACATCGTCACAACCGCAGCTGTCCTCCGCGAGCGAGGCATTTCGTTCACCATCTACGACGGTATCGGCCAGGATGAGCTAGGCATTTGGACAGCGCCAGACGGACAGGCAAAGGTCGCTTGGTTCTCGGATCCCGACGGCAATGTGCTGTCGATCTCTCAAGCCTGACTAAGGCAACGCGAGTTGCGTCTGGCGACGTGATGATGAAGCCGCGGTGAGCGGCCAGAACGCGCCGCTTGCCGCCGAAAGTTTTCATGCGATGTGGTGCATCTCCCGCTAAACGACTGTACGAGGGGTCACGCACCTCCTCACTTGGACCCGGAGACAGCAACTATGGCTATCTACTTCCCTGGGCGACGGCTCTTGAAGGCCTTCTCGACGATTGCGCCAAACAAGCGGAGTCGCATCGACTGGCGCATATCTGAGGAGTGGCGTGACATCGACGAAGGGACCGCCTCTCGATGTGGCGTCGAGGGCACCTGCACGGTCGAGGTAGCCAGCGGCATCTCCGAGAAAGCGATGTCGACCCTCAAGGAAGTTGCGGGTGGGACGCTCGGACTCAAAGACGTTTGGTCGCTCAAGTATGACGTCGAGCACACCATCGGACGCGAAGTCAACTGGCAAGTCTCACAGAGGTCGACGAAGACCTTCAAAGTCCAGCCGCCAAAATGTGGCCGGTCCGCACTGACCGTCTACCAGCTGTTTCGCATCTATGAGTTGACCTGTGCTCGCAAGAAGTGGTTCAGCTTCGACGATGAGAAGTGGGTCAAGCTGAACACGCGGACTATCGAAGAACGCACCAACAACCACGATGCGATCCCGGACACGGTCGAGTCCGACCCGATTTGCAACTGCCCCGACTCGCCGCCAGAGCCGGTGTTTGATGGTCTGATGCAGCTTAGCTTCGGCGCAATCGGATTGCGAGTCCCCTACAGGCTTACTCAGACTGGACTGGAACTGCAGATCGATCGACAGATAGTGAGCATCGATGCTTCCGACTTGACCGCGCTCATGCGTCGCTTGGAAAGCGGACTCGAGGTCGAAGTTGCGGCCGACCTCATTCCCGAACCACTCCGCTTCCTTGGAAATGTGCCAGACGACGCGAAGCTGCTTGGACGTATGGTCAAGTACGCCGAGGAAACCGTCGAAGATTCACTTGAGTCAGTGTCCATCAAGATGCCTGGCATTGGGGTGCAAGTCATCGCCTCGGGTCAATTGCTCTCCGGGTGACGTTTGACCGCAGATCGACCGGCGCGCGAGCGGGCGTAGCGGTTCTTCCACTCGCCGACAAGGACGGAGCGGTGGCGGGCTCAGCGCGGCCGCTGGCACACCATCGCCAGCCACGCCTGCTGCTCGCGCGGCACGCCGGGCGGGCGGTAGTAGTGCTCGCGCTCGACGAAGCCCGCAGCCTGCAGCGGCGTGCGCCAGCCCGCCAGGTCGCGCCAGATGCCGTAGCGGTGGCCGTACCAGCCCTCCTCGTTCGGTCCGCGTGGATTGGAGCAAAACAGCACGCCGCCGGGCTTGAGCGTCGCGAACAACTGGCGCAGCACGCGCGGCAGTTCCTGCCCCGGCACGTGAAACAGCGAGGCGTTGCAGAACACGCCGTCGAAGTGCGCCTCCGGCAGGTCGAGCGCGAGAAAACTCTGGTGCCAGACCTCGCAGCCGGTGTCGGCGCGCGCCATCGCCACGAAGCCAGCCGCACCGTCGAGGCCGATCGCGCGGTGACCGAGACGCGTGAAGGTCTGCAGGTCGCGCCCCGGGCCGCAGCCGAAGTCCAGGATCGTGAACGGCGGCGGCGCGTCGATATGGCGCAGCAACGCGTCGATGTTCTGGCTGACATCGTGGTCGGCGGTGCTGGCGCGGTAGCCGTCGGCCTCGCGCTCGTAGTGGCCCAGCGTGGAGGCGACGATGTAGTTCAGATCGGGCGGGTCGAGCGTCATCGGAATGTCTCGAACAAAGCACGTTGCCGGGGCGCTCGGGTGCGACACGGTGCGCTGCTGAACTGCGGTCGCGGCGCGCACGCTGCGCCGCTGCGGCGGCCCGGCGCACTCATGCGGGCAACGCGTGCGGGGGGATCGCCGCATCCTGCGGCAGGCCGAGCAGCGCGCGTGCCAGCGCTTCGGCGACCTCGATGCCATCGACCCCCGCCGACATGATGCCGCCGGCATAGCCGGCCCCTTCGCCGGCCGGAAACAGGCCGCGCACGTTCAGGCTCTGATAATCCGGCCCGCGCGTGATCCGCAGCGGCGACGAGGTGCGCGTCTCCACGCCGGTGAGCACCGCATCGGCCATCGCAAAGCCGCGGATCTGCCGCTCGAACGCCGGCAGCGCCACGCGGATCGCATCGATCGCATAGCGCGGCAGGCTCTCGCGCCCGGGTGCCGCCAGATCGGTCGGCCGCACCCCCGGCGTGTACGAAGGCTGCACGCTGCCGAATTCGCTCGACACCTGTCCGGCCAGGAAGTCGCCGACCCGCTGCCCCGGTGCGATGTAGTCGCCGCCGCCCAGCTCGTAGGCGCGTGACTCCCACACGCGCTGGAAGGCGATGCCGTCGAGCGGGCTGACCACCGCCGCGTTGGGATCGGCATAGTCGCGCGGGCCGATGCCGACCACGATGCCGGCGTTGGCGTTGCGCTCGTTGCGCGAGTACTGGCTCATGCCGTTGGTGACCACACGCAGCGGCTCGGAGGTGGCCGCCACCACGGTGCCGCCCGGGCACATGCAGAAGCTGTAGACGGAGCGGCCATTGGCGGCGTGGTGCACGAGCTTGTAGTCGGCCGCACCCAGCAGCGGATTCCCGGCGTTGGGCCCGAGCCGCGCGCGATCGATCAGGCTCTGCGGATGCTCGATCCGAAAGCCGATTGAAAACGGCTTGGCCTCCATCCGCACGCCGCGCGCATGCAGCATGGCAAAGGTGTCGCGCGCGCTGTGGCCGAGCGCCAGCACCACGTGGTCGGCGCGCAGTTCGTGCACCTGGCCGGCCGCATCCACGCAGGTGACGCCGCGCACCTGCCCGCCCTCGATCGCGATGTCGGTGAGCCGCTGGCCGAAGCGCACCTCGCCGCCGAGTGCGGTGATCTGCGCGCGCATCTTCTCCACCATGCTGACCAGGCGAAAAGTGCCGATGTGCGGCTTGGCCACGTACAGGATCTCCTCCGGCGCGCCAGCCTGCACGAACTCGGTGAGCACCTTGCGCGTGAGATGGCGCGGGTCGCTGATCTGGCTCCACAGCTTGCCGTCGGAGAACGTGCCGGCCCCGCCCTCGCCGAACTGCACGTTCGACTCCGGCGTGAGCACGCCCTGGCGCCACAGCGCCCAGGTGTCTTTGGTGCGCTCGCGCACCGGCTTGCCGCGTTCGAGCACGATGGGCCGCAGCCCCATCTGCGCCAGGATCAGCGCGGCAAACAGGCCGCAGGGGCCAAAGCCCACCACCAGCGGGCGCGGCCGCGGCTCCGCGTGGAAGTCCGCTGGCACGTGGGCGACGAACTTGTAGCGCGTGTCGGGTGCCACGCGCACATGGATGTCGTCGGCAAAGCGCTTGAGCACCGCCGCCTCGTTGCGCAGCGTGCAGTCGATGGTGTAGCTGAACACCATCGCCGCCTTCTTGCGCGCATCGGCCGCGCGCTTGAACACGGTGAAGTCGGTCAGCTCGTCATCGCGGATGCGCAGGCGGGCGACGATCGCCTGGCGCAGCGCCTCGGCGGCGTGGTTCAACGGCAGGCGCAGTTCGGTCAGGCGAAGCATGGGGGTGCGGCGGAACCCGGGGCGGATCAATGACGCAGGGGCGCATTGTCTCCGACACGCCACCCGTGCACGCAAGCGCGGCCCGCCCTGCTACCTTGCGTGCCGCGCCCGCCGGCACACGCGGCGGGCTTTCGCAGGGGAGACAAACGCATGCTCGGTGACGACCGGCCCGCCGCGCCGGCGCAGGCGGTGATCCGGCTGACTTTGGCCGCACCCGCGCCGCGCGGGCTGTGCACCGACTGCGGCATCTCGCGCACCGAGGATGACAAGCGCTGCGGCCGCGCCTGCCAGTTCATCCAGCCCGACTATCCGGCGCTGGAAACCCAGGTGCACGGCCGCACGCGCGACGCTGCGCGGCCGGACGAGCTGCACTTCGGCCCGTTCCGCCGCATGCTGCGCGCCGCGCTCGTGCCGCGCCTGGCCGGTGCGCAATGGACCGGCATCACCTCACGCCTGGCCGAGCGGCTGCTGGAGACCGGCGCGGCGGACGCGGTGCTGGCGATGGGCAGCGCGGCCGATGATCCGTGGCGGCCGGAGCCGGTGCTCGTCACCGAGGCGGCCGGCATGGCACAAGTGCGCGGCATGAAGATGGGCTATGCACCGCTGCTGGCGCTGCTGGAGCCGGCCCGCGCACGCGGCTTCAAGCGGCTGGCGGTGATCGGCATCCCGTGCCAGGTCTATGCGCTGCGCGCGCTGGAGCGCGAACTCGGCTTCGAGCGCCTGTTCGTGATCGGCACGCCGTGCTCGGACAACACCACGACCGAGCGCTTTCACGCCTTCCTCGACCTGCTCGGCAGTCATCTGCGCGAAGACGCCGCCGCCATCACCTACCTGGAGTTTCGCGCCGACTATCACGTGGAACTGCGCTTTGCCGACGGCCGCACGCGCGCCATTCCGTTCCTCATGCTGCCGCTGTCGCAACTGCCGCCGGACTTCTTTCCCCTCACCTGCCGCAGCTGTGTCGACTACACCAACGTGCTGGCGGACCTGACGGTCGGCTACATGGGCGGCACCGGCGCGCAGTGGCTGATCGTGCGCAACGATCGCGGCGAAGAACTGGTCGACCTCCTCGGCAGCGAACTGCGCAGCGGCGCACCCATCAGCGCCGGCAAGCGGCACGGCGCGGTCAAGGGCTTTCTCGCCAACGTGGAGCGCGCCGCCGGCGGCCTGCCGCTGCGCAAGATGCCCGACTGGCTGCGCCCGATCGTCGGCTGGCTGATGCCCAAGGTCGGCCCGAAAGGCCTGGAGTTCGCCCGCGCGCGGGTGGAGATGAAGGCGGTCGAGAGCATCGTCCACCTGCGCCGCGAAGCGCCGCGGAAGATGAAGAACATGCTGCCGGCGCATGTGTGGGCGCTGGCGCGGCCGTATGGGTTGGAGGCGCGGGAGGGGGAGGAGCCGGGCACAGCGGGCCGGCACAGCGACGATTTCCCGCACAAGGTTTAGAGCGGGGTGGTGCAAGGGGCTCGAAAGCGAGGGGCCGTAGCGCGACCGACGTCTGGCTTGGTCTCCGCAGTCACTGCTGTGGTTGCTTACCGCAACCGGCTACCAAGCCTTGTCAGCACTCATTCCGCGAGATGCACCGGCGGCCAGTTATCAAGACAACACGGTTCAGTTACTGTGCAAAACACCGCCATACACGTTATGTCCAACAAAAGCGCCGTCGCATAACTATGAGACGAGTACTCGCTACTGATCTTGGCATTTGGCCAATGATCAAGAATCAAGAGCGGCCCTCGGAGATGATGGTCGCGTCTCCGGAATACTGGGCAAGACTTGCGGATTACATCCTTCTCTATGACCAGATAGTCGTTCCCACTGGCAATCTTCAAATCATGCCAGTACTACGTCTCATGCTCGGCGAGGACGTCTTCGACGAATTGATACTAACAAAGGCAATCGTCCTTGCTCGATTTGATCATTGGTTCGGATATGTTGGCACTGGCGGCGTTATTTTCTACAAGGCTGGCGATAACCCGGATCTGCCAAAGAGCTTTCCCAATTTGGCGATAAGTCATTTCAAGCAACTAGACGAAGCGATTGACGACGCGCTTATTGCCACCAATCCGCCTTCAAGCAGCGAGCGAAAAACATCGATCAAGAACCTACTTCTTGACAACATCATTGCTCTTCCCACTGAATCAATGCTTTCTGGAGTCAAAGACGAAGCCTACGCAGATATCCGCGACAGCGCTTATCTCCGCGAATTCTTGTCCCTTCGCAACGCTGGACGCTCAATCGACAACTTGTTTGGTAGCAAACCGAATACCGTTACGATTTTCAACCCACATGTACCCGCTGAGCGAAACGACCCGCCAGAAATTCGCGCGGTATTGCGAGTGGTTTTTGAAAACTTTCTCCTTAGCCTTGGCGGCCATACTGCGGCCACCGAAATTACCGGAGACGCCTCCTCGTTGTCTGTTCTTCAAGCCAAAGGACAACGTATAGGGTACTCGCCGCATGGTAGGCAAGCTTTTGCTCAGTTGCAGAAAGTTAATGGCGTCCCAGAACTCGGAGCAGCATTTGCCACCAAGCGCATTTCTCCTTCCCAGATTCTTGACCTTCGTACCTCAAAGCATACGCAAGCGCTCCGAGACTGGCTTGGAGCGGGCGCCGCGAACGAAACAGCATCCGAGACAGTAGCTAGGTACATCGAGACAATTGGTAATCCCGGCCTCATTGAGAAACTCCCGGTGAAGGTAATGCGCTTTGCCGCCACTACTGGTTGGGGCGCAGTCGAACCAATATCAGGAGCTGTCACCGCTGCCGCTGACACATTCCTGCTCAGCAAGTGGTTTCCTGTCCGCTCACCTCGTCTCTTCATGCGTCAGGCGAAAGCGGTCCTTGCCAACACCCCGGTGATCCGAGCGCCTGTAATTAAGGGCCGGGACAGAAACTCCGCTTGCTCATGTGGGAGCGGACAGAAGTACAAGCATTGCTGCGGGAGGGCATTTTGATCGTGAGTGCCATATGGCATCCCCTACGGTCCACCTGACGCGGCGCAAACCGGGTCAAGTTTCTCTGCCGTTTCTAGAAAGAATTCGCAAACTCAGCCTGACCTGTTTTGCCTGCATATGCTGCCGACAAACATCTTCTACCGAACCTTCTTCGTACGAGCGGCACAGTACGGAACTGCGTTCACGCTTGAGATCAACGGCAAGGAATACCTTGTCACAGCTAGGCACCTGCTCGATAAGTCGACTGGCGTCCATGCGCTACAAGTCCTTCGCAAAGGTCAGTGGTACGCGCTTGACTGCAGCATCGTCGCCGTTGGAAGAGGCGAACTTGACATAGCCGTTCTGCGCGCGCCCGTGCGACTCACCGAGCCAGGCTTCACCGTTGATCCAAAATTTGGGGACTGCTTCGTCGGCCAGGACATGTTCTTTGTCGGCTTCCCATACAAGATGTCAGTGGACTACGGGCCAAACGCCGACGGGCAGCCAGGCGTTTTCGTGAAGAAGGGCACGCTGTCGGCTGTGGAAGCTGGCCCACCCAAGATGCTATACGTTGATGCCATCAACAACGAGGGATTCTCTGGCGGACCGCTGTACTACTTTCGCAACGGGAACCTGAACGATCCTTGTATCGCCGGTGTGGTGTCGAAATTTAAGGTCGAGCATGAGTTCGTCATCGACAAGGCGGGTGACAAGACCGAGATGACGGTTCCTTACAACACCGGCTTCTTGGTCGCTTACGACATCGCTCACGCGCTCGAACTCGCTCGGAGGTGAGGAAGGATCGAGAACGAAATGAGCCTGGCCCCATCGACGCCACCGACGCCGAAGATCAGGGCGCCATGCGCGCGACTTCTTCTACAGTCTCGCTAGACCGCGCAAGACTCAGAAGCAGATCGTCACCTCACGAGGCCCGCCATGTCTGAACTCGATGCTGTCTTCAAGGAACTCAGGTCTGTCATCGCGCCCTACGCGGCGAAGCTCGACGTGAAGAAGGACGACGAGTCACAGCTTTACGTCGATACGAAGCACGTCCAGAAGAACAAGGCGCCACTCTTCTTTGGTGCGGTCCAGGTCAAGAAGTCGTACGTGAGCTTCCACCTGATGCCCGTGTACGTGAATCCAGACCTGCTTAACCAGGCGTCCGCGGAGCTGAAGGCCAGGATGCAAGGCAAGTCGTGCTTCAACTTCAAGACGGTCGACAAGGCGTTGTTCAAGGAACTGGCTGCGCTCACGAAGGCCGGCTTCGCCAGCTACAAGGAGCAAGGCTTCGTGTGAACACGCAGATCAGCTGCATGAGTTACGTTAGGGGTCACACGGCACCAGCTCAGCGCCCGGAGATCAGTCATGAACACCACTACCGGCGGCTGCTTATGCGGCAAGGTGCGCTTCACTGCGCGTGGTGAGCCTTACCGCGTAGGCATCTGTCACTGCATGGACTGCCGCAAGCATCATGGCGCGCTCTTCCATGCCTCGGCGATCTTCCCGCAGGAAGCCGTGTGCCTTGAGGGAGAGACGCAGGTCTTTGCGGGCAGGCACTTCTGCCCGAGCTGCGGCTCCACGGTATTCGGACGCAGTGACGACGAAGTCGAGCTGAACCTTGGCTCCATGGACTCACCTGACCAGTTCACGCCGAGCTACGAGCTCTGGTCGATCCGGAGAGAGGCCTGGCTACCGTCGTTCCCGCAATGTCGGACCTATGAGCGCAATCGCCTCTCTCCAGGTCGCTCAGAGCCGTGAGGCGCTTACGTTCTCCCGCAGTCAAAGTGCAGTCAAAGAGACTGATGCGCTATGCAGGCCGAGCCTTCACCTCGCTGGTGAGCGCGGCCGCGGCCATGGTCGCAATGGCCGCAGCGGCCGCGCCTGCAGCGCCGTCGCCTGTGCAGACGCAGGTGCATGCACTCGACGGCCACCGCGTGACGCTGGATATGTACCCGGCTGCCGGTCCGCTGCGCGGGGCTGCCATCCTCTCGCACGGCTTCACGCGCAGCCGGCGCACCCTGGCGGGCCACGCGCAGGCGCTGGCAGATGCGGGGGTTCTGGCACTGACGCCGGACCTGCCCTGCACCTTTGACTTCCGCTGCAACGCGCGGGCTCTCGCCGCGCTGATGGGCTTGCTGCGCGCCGGCGGGACCTTCGGCGCCCCGGTGGAAAAGGTCGTGCTTGTCGGCTTTTCTGCCGGCGGGCTGTCCAGCCTGCTGGCCGCCGACACGCCGGGCGTGGTCGGCTTCGTCGGCCTGGACCCGTTCGACCGCGCGATGCTGGGCGAGACCGAGCGGTTGGGCTTGGCCGCGGCCGGCCGGCTGCGCACCGACGCGCTGCTGCTGCGCGCACCGCCGTCGCGCTGCAACGCCGAGGCCGTGGCCGCGCCCTGGGGCGCCGTGCTGCCGGCGTTGTGGCGCGACGAGCTGATCGCGGGTGCGTCGCACTGCGACTTTGAATCGCCCACCGACTGGATGTGCCGCTTGGCGTGTGGCGACACCGACCCGGCGCGCCAGCAGCAGGTGCGTCAGGGGCTGCTCGACGCCGCGGCACGTTGGCTGCGCTGACCCGGTTCATCGGGCATGCTGCGCACGCGGCCTGGACTCAGCAGGCCTTCGGGGTCCAACCCCCTCGATCCACCCAAGCGGGACTGTTCAACATGAGCACCATTCTCGTCACAGGCGCCAGCCGAGGCATCGGCCTTGCCACCGCACTGGCCTTCGCGCGCGCCGGCCACACGGTGGCTGCCGCCATGCGCAATCCGGCGGCGGCGCCCGAGCTTGCACGCGCCGCCGCTGCCGAGCGGCTGGCCGTTACGGTCTTCACCATGGACGTGGATGACGATGCCTCGGTGAAGGAGGCGGTGGCACGCGTTGAGGCCGAGTTGGGGCCGATCGAGGTGCTGGTCAACAACGCCTGCGTCGAGCGCACGGGGTCGGTGGAAGAGATGCCGGTCTCGGCCTTCCGCGAAGTGATGGAGACCAACTGCTTCGGCGCCATCCGCTCCATTCAGGCCGTGCTGCCGGGCATGCGCGCCCGGCGCAGTGGCTGCATCGTCAACCTGACGTCGATTTCCGGCAGGCTCGCCTCGTCACCGATGGGCGCTTACGCGGCCTCGAAGTTTGCGCTCGAGGCCGTGTCCGAGTGCCTGGCGCAGGAGGTCAAGCCGTACGGCATTCGCGTCTGCGTTGTCGAGCCCGGCATCATCGACACCGACATGGCGCGAGGAATCAGCGTGGCGGTCGATGCGTCGGCATACCCTAATCAGCGGCGCATGGCCGCGTTGTTCGTCGCCGCGCTGAAGAACCCGACGCCGCCTGGCGTGGTGGCCGACAAAGTGGTCGAGATCGCCGACGGCGGCAGCTGGCAGTTCAGGCACCCCGTGGGACCCGACGCTGCGCCGTTCCTGCAGTGGCGCGCGGCACTCAGCGACGAGGCCTGGGTCGAGTGGGGCGCGCTCGACGACGACGCCTGGTACGCGCGGCTGAAGGCCGACTTCGGAATGGATGTGCAACCGAAGGTCAGCTGATTTCCGGTCTGAGCCAGCGCGCGTCTGTCGGCGACGGCGCCGTTGCAGTGCACCGGGCAGCAATCTTCCAGTGTCCGTGACTCGCACACCGATAAGTTGATGCGTATCGAGCGCTGCACCCACTTGTCACACTGATTGACCCAGGTCAGGCGCGCTTGGTGCCGGAATGCAGACGCGCTCGCACAATGAGACCGCACAGTGCTGCGCGACGTACCGACGCGGCGCGCCCGTCACCGGGCGCCTGAGAATCGCAGTCTGTGCAGATCCGCCGTGCCGGACGCCTTGCCCAGGGAGGTGTCATGCATCTAACGCGATTGCTCGGCGTAGCCAGCGTGCTTGCTGCGTTGTTGGCTGTGTTGAACCTGTCCGGCTGCGCATCGATGGAACCGGCCGCCAAGCAGCGGCAGGTGGCGTCGGTGCTGGCCTACCTGTATCCGGGCGACACGAATCTGGAAGCGCTGCCGCCCGCCGGCGTGGCCGAGCTGCACGTGCCGTTCCGCCTGGGCCTGGCGTTCGTTCCCGATGCCGAGGCCAAGGCGCAGTTCCGCTTGCCCGAAACCGATCTCCTGCGGCTGCTCGGCGTGGTGCGCGACGCGTTCCGCGGCTATCCGTTCATTCGCGAACTCGAGGTCGTGCCCTCGATGTACCTGACCGCGGGCGGCGGCTTCGAGAACCTGGACCGCGCGGCGCAGCTGCTGCGCCTCGACGTGGTGGCGCTGGTCTCGTACGACCAGGTGCAGCACGCCGACGCGAGCGGCTGGTCGTTCCTGTACTGGACCGGGCTGGGTGCATACGTGGTCGAAGGCGACCGCTACGACGTGTTCACGGTCGTGGAGACTGCGGTCATCGACGTGCGCAGCCATCGCCTGCTGATGCGCGCCAGCGGCACGTCCACGCAGAAAGGCAGCGCGACGATGGTGAGCTTTTCCGAGCGCAGCCGGGCGGCGCGCACCACGGGTTTCGACGAAGCGATGCAGAAGATGATTCCCTCGCTCGACGCGGAGTTGCAGGCGTTCCGTGCGCGGGCACCGCGCGACCCGGGGATCCGGCTCGTCTTGCCGCCGGGCTATGACCCGCGGAAGAAAGAGTGACTGCCCCGATGGCCACTTCAAACTCCCCCACTTATGGCCAGTCAAACTCCCCCAGGCAGGACGCACGGATTATGACGTTTGTTGGTTAACTGCGAGGCGAGCGGCGGCCTCTTTGAGCCGG
>JALHMQ010000032.1 GCA_022843955.1 Burkholderiaceae bacterium | reverse complement strand
CATCTGACTGGCGCAAGTCGCGGTTTCCTCCCTCGAGGCTTGGCCAACGCCTGCCCTGGCGGCTGCGCAAGAACTTGCGTCGTCCCGAGCTCGGGCAGGCATCGGCCAACCCTTAACGACAGCTCAGATCATGAGGTCGGCAGAAAGCCGACGTCCTGGTAGGCAACAGCATGAATCGATTTGCACCTCTGGACGTGCGCCCGGAGTTCGGCTGCAATGCCCGCTTGGCGGCGATCTGATGACCGCTGCGTGCGGCCACGAGCGGGCATAGGACGAAGGTGATGATTGACCCCATCAGTCAGCGTCAAGTCTGCATGAGGTTCGGTGCGGCGTTCGTTCAAAGCGAGCCGAGCGCGAAGGTGGGGATCGCCCTTGGCACTCTCAATCAGCTGCCGCTCAACGCGCTAAGGCACAAGCCCGAGGCAGACACATGCGGCTGGTACATCTGGGGCGGCGAAGTTCTCTCTGATTCGCCGGACTTCTTCCAACCGCTCCACGTTGAGCATCTCTCCGGCATTTGCGCTGGCATTGTTCCTTACCTTGGTCTGGAGCCAGGTTGGCGAGTTCTTCTTGCACCTCACCAGGAAGACGTATGGTTTGACCCCGCATTACTTGGGGAATGCGGCGCGTCCGCTAACGGCTCTTGCTATGACAACTGAGTGCGGCCAGGAGCCGAAGTGGCTAAGAGGCAGCGTCGGTACTACAAAGCGGACTTCCGCGGAACTCTGTACGTGGGTGGGATGACGCAAACTACCACAATGGCTGGTTCGCTTTTGCTCATTGGCCAGGGCAATGCGGCAGCTAGGTGGGCCAACTGCATGACTTGGGCAAGAAGGCGTTGCTGAAGGTACCTATGGCGCTTTGCTCATCTCGGCTGGCTCTGGCGTCGTTTATCGGCATTTTCGTCATGCTGGCGCTCGGCCTTTCGGGCGCACTGGCTCCCTCGCTGGGCGTTTATGCAGTAGCGGCAAGCGGGGTTCTTTCGCTGATGATGGGGGCCTCGTTGGCCCTCCAACTTGTTCGCTCAGGCTATCTAGTCTTCGCGTTGCTCGTAGTCGGCGTAATGCTCCCTGCGGTTGTGTATAGCTTCGGGAAGTTGATTGAGCAGGCCGCGACGGGGCTTGAATACGGCGGTCTATCCGCCCCGATGTCGCTGTTCCTAAGCGATCGCTCAACCTACATCGCACTTGGGATCCTGCTGAGTGGGGCATTCGGCTTAGGCTTCGTCGTGTTTTCGCGCCGTCGTTTCGGGAATGACGGTGATCAATGAGCGCCGTGGCTGTCCGAGATGTGTGCGATCGCGAAGAAGCGATTCCATGCGTTGACATCGTCCCGGCTCAGAGGGACCGGGATTTCGAACAGTGCAGGCGCTCGTGTGAGCGCCTGCACTTCAGGGTTCCTGCCTGCATAGAGGGCTGCGCGCCACCCGCGGAGAACGAAGCTCATGCCGCCTCGGTCTCAATCGGGATGGCCCGGAACATCGCGCACCGGCGGAACAGGTCGATATCGATCGCCTCGCCGCGCGCCCGCGCCACGCGCAGGAGTGAATCGGCGGATTGAGTCCTCCGCTCGGCTTCTGGACAAACGGAGTCCGGATCCGGATGAATCGAAAAACTGCCGTTCGAAAACAAGGGAGGCACATGAAGTTCAGCCGCGACCTCGATGGAAAGCTCCAGCCGCTAGAGAGTGGGGAACTCGACCACGAGCTTGCGCGTATTGAAGCCGAAGCGGATGCCAAGATCGATGCGCTCTCGTTGGCTGAAAGGGCGAAGGTAGCGGAAGAGCTTAGACGCGCAGTCGCTGAGAACGGCCGCGTGTTGAATCCCGAAGACGAAAGGGCCATCGAGCTGTTTTGCGAGGGGGTTCTAGATTTCCGGCACCTTCGAGATCAGTTCGGAGATCGACTCTTACCTATGCGCTACGGTGAAACCTGGAATTTTTAGACAAGTGAATTGCAAAGACACGCCTGACACTTCATTGAATGCGGACACATATCGCTTGCTGCTCCTTCAAAGACAGACTCAAGCGCGTAGGGTGCCGTGTTCGGGGTGCCGTAGGGAAGAAAAAGGGGCGTTAGAAAACACTATCCTCCGCCCGCGTGCAAGCGGCGAATGCGCTCCGCCAGTTCCGGGCCTGGCAGATCCTTCAGCAGGTAACCGGAAGCACCACACGCCAGCGCCCGCAGCATGTTGCGCTCGTCGCCGAACACCGTCACCATCATCACGTCGCACTCGGGATGCCGGCGCCGCGTCTCTTCGATCAGCGCGGGACCCGAGCCGTCAGGCAGCTCCAGATCGACCAGCAGAACGTCGGGCTGCATGTCGAGAGCCAGGCGCGCCAATAGCGCGCGGCCCTCGGACAGCGTCGTCGCGGCGCCCAGCAGACACAAGCCATCAGCCGCGTTCACAACGTTGCACAGCGCGACCTGGAACTTGTCGTCGTCTTCCACCAGCGCAACGGCTATGCCTTAGAGTGCCATGTGCCGATGCTAGGCCTGCCCATCACGACGCGGAAGACATCGGCTGCCGGTTCTTCACGTTCGCTTGTCCCTGTTTCCGGGTTCAAACTCGGTTCCGCCCGCACGCTATGTTGGCAGGAGGACGAATGAAGGCACGATGCAGCGATAAGGATCCACCAGGCATGTTTCGGACCGGGGCGCGATCACGCTGCCGCCCCACCTGCGTGCGCCGGTCGCCGGCGCCGCCGGAAAGGTGACGATCGTCCGGAACCCGGCCAGCGCGCCGGCAGGTACGCGCGAGAGAGTCACATCGATGCCGACACCGCTCGACCCATGGCAGCGCCTGTCCCTGGCGCACGGGCGCATCGTGCACGACGACCCCGGCGCGGCGCGCGAGATCGAGCGCTGCTGGCGGGATTTCGAGCTTGCCGGCTCGCAGGGTGGCCGCCTGTGCGCGGCGGCGGCGATGTGCGAGTGGATGCATGTACAACGGCGCGACTTCCGTGCCCATGCGCTGTGGCGCGAAAGGCTCGAAGCCGCGCTCGCGCCGGGCTGGCCCGCGCTTGACGCCGAGCATGAACTTCATGCGCTGGTCGGCGCCGCGTGGGCCGCGGCAATCAAGCCGTTACCCGGACTGCCACCGCTCGCACTGGCGCGGCGCATCATCGGACATCTCGACACGGTGCAAAGACGCACCGACGCGCACAGCTCGCTATGCCTGACGGCGGCGGCCGCCGCCGTGTATCTGTCCGCGCACAACGATGACATCGCCGGCATGGAAGCCGCCGTGGCGTGCGCCACCCCGTATCTCGATGCCGCTGACGCGCCGGCACGGACACGGTGGCTGCACGCGGCCGGTGTTGCGTTCGGCTACACCCTGCCAGACCCGCGCGGCATGCAAATGTTCGCGCAGGGGCGAGAGCTGGCGGTCCGCGAGAACCTGCGAAGCGCGCTGTTCGACATCTGCCACGAAGAAGTCTTCCTGCGGCTCGGCCGCGAAGGGCCGGCAGGCCTCGACCCGCTGTTCGAGCAGATGCTGCAGGCGCTCGACCCGACCCGGTTGTACGACGTGGCACGCCGCCACCACCTGCAGGCGCGCTATGCGCTGCACAGCCCCACACACGCGGGCAACGCCGTTTATTGCGCACGCACTGCGGTCGAGTTGCTCGAGCAAAGCGCCTACCCTACCTGCGACGCGGCGATGCTGTACACGACGTACGCCTACGCCTGCGCCCGCCACGGCGATCACGCGGTCGGCCTGGCGGCGATGGAGAAGGTCGCCGCACAGTCGGCAGGAACCCAGCAGGAGCAGCAGCAATCGATTGCGCTGTTCCTGCGTGCGTACGCGGTGCTGAGAAACGAGCCGCCCGATCACGCGCGCGCGTTGCTGCAGCAGGCGTTTGCCGAGGCCGACCGCATGCAGTGGTTCGGCTTCCGCCCGGTACCCGAGGTCGCGGGTCAACTGGTTGAAGCCGCGCTGCGCCTGAACATCGAAGCCGCGCCGTACGCGCGCAAGCTGGTGGATCTGCGCAAGCTCACGTCACCCGGCTATGCAGCGGCGTGGCCGTGGAAGCTGCGCATCGCGACGCTGGGCCGCTTCGAGCTGTCGGCAAGTGCCGCTCCACTCGCTGCGAGCGGGAAAGTGCCGCGCAAGACGCTTGAACTGCTGCAGTACGTCGCCGGCAGCCCGGGCCTGACGGTCGCGGCTGACCGGGTCACCGCGTCGCTGTGGCCTGAACTGGAAGGCGATCTCGGGCGCGGCGCATTCCGCACCGCGTTGCATCGACTACGCAAACTGCTCGACGACGCCGACGCGGTGTTGTTCGACGGCGCCAGCGTACGCATCGACCCGAATCGCGTGTGGGTCGATGCGCTCGCCTTCGAGCGATCGGTCGAGTCCACCGAGGCCGCACTTCGACGCCACGACGGCGCCCGCGCGCGCTTCGACGGGGCCGAGGCGCTCGTGCTGTACGCGGGCCACTTTCTGGCCGACCAGCAGGAAGCACCCTGGATGCTGACGCCACAGGAACGGCTGCGCAGCCGCTTCGTGCGCCTGGTGACGATGCTGGGTGAATACCTGGAACGCAGTTCTGCGGCCGGCGAAGCGCAGACTCTCTATAGAAAAGCGATCGAACTCAATCCGCTCGACGAGGAGATCGCGCGGCGGCTGATCGCGCTGTTGCGCGATGCCGGCGAAACAAACGCCGCGCTGGAGGTCTATCGCGCGCTGCGCCAGCAGCTTTCGGTTGTGCTCGGTCGCGCGCCGTCGGCGCAGACCCAGCGGCTGGCCGACACGCTGCGCGCATAGCCAACTTGTCGACTATTCAGGCAAGCGTACGAGAAACGCGATCCGTGATGCTGCCGTAACGCTGCCGCCGCTACACCTGCGCCTGGAGCTGACAACCCAGCGGAGGGTCTGATGGACTGCGTTTCTGTACCGGCCGGGCCGGTCGCCGCCGATATGGCGCTCGATCAGGCCGCGGCCGAGTTTGCCGCGCGTGCCGGCGCGCTGGCCGACCTGCTTGCGCGCTGGCGCAAGCCCGCGGTGGCGCGCACCGTGATCGCAAGCCTGCTCACCGATGACGGCGACACGTTCCGCGAGCTGCTGCGCGACTTCGATCCGCCGGTGCTCGGCAAGTGCTGGTGGGTGCGTGAGATCGTGGACAAGGTTGTCGCGATCACAGAGGTGCGCTCCGTGTGCCGGCTGCGCAGCGATCTGACGCTCGGCGAGCGACAGCTGTATCTGAAGCTGGCGTTGCAGTTTCACGGAGAGAGCACCGTGCTGACCGATCCGGGCGCAAGCCTGCACGCCGCCGGCCCGCTGGGGCCGGAAATTGCGCCCGGCGCATTTCTCGATGCGCTGCGCGCCGAGGGGCTGGTGACCTGCACCGACGAACCGGTTGAAGGCGCGGGCCTGCGACAGGTGCTCGCCAAGCCCGCGCGGCTGTGCGTGTGAAGCAGATGATCGTCGAACGCTTGTCCCCGATTCCGGGTTCAACAACAAACGCAGACGCGCACTAAGTTGTCTTTGCGTCGTCGCTGATCGGAGAACTCGAATGAAACAGATCAAACCCATTGCTTCGTTCCGGCTGTTTGCCGCCGCGGCGACGGCGGCGGCGATCGGCCTGCTGGCCGCCTGCGGCGGCAACACCGGCGACGGCGGCGCACCGCCTGCGGCCGGCGGGCCGGTCGCAGTCGCACCGTCATTCACCGCGCAGCCGGTCGACGCGAACGTCATCGCGCCGGCGCCGGCCTCCTTCACCGTCGCCGCCGACGGCACGCCGGCGCCCACGTTGCAGTGGCAGGTCAGCAGCGACGGCGGTACCAACTGGCGCGACATCGCCGGAGCGACGGCGACGACCTACAGCACCGCCGCGACCGCCGTGGCGCTGCACGACCAGCGCTATCGCGCGGTGGCGACCAACAACGCGGGTAGCGCGACCAGCCAGGCGGCGCGCCTGAGCGTGCAGGCACCGCCGATGCCGCCGGGCAACGTGGTCGGCCCTGCGGGCGGCACGCTGATGTTTCTCGGCGGCGCGGTGAAGCTTGACTTCCCGGCCGGCGCGGTGGTGGCCGACACCACCATTGCGGTGACGCAGATCGCGGCGCCGGCGCACTCGCCGCAGCCGCTGGGTAACCTGCTGTACGACATCCAGCCGAGCATGAGCTTCGCGCAGCCGGTGCAGCTGTCGCTGCGCTACGACCCGGCGCAAGTGCCGTCCGACATGGACGTGCAGACGCTGCGCATCGGACGATCGACGGCCGAGGGCTGGGCCAGTGTCGACAGCACGGTGGATGCCGCCACGGGCACCGTCTCGGCCAACCTCACGAGCTTCAGCCCCTACGGCGTGATCCCGGGCCTGCACACTTGGCAGTTCGGCGCCGTGCCCGGCATGGCGGTGCGCTACTTCGATTGGCCCGAGATCGATATCGTGTACGTCGCGACCGATCCGGCCGGTGCCGTCTATCTGCTCGGACGCAAGTCCCAGTCTTCCGCCAGCGCGCCGGTGACGATTGGCGCATTCGTCGCTCGCTTGAACGTCGATCTGTCGGTGCAGTGGCTGCGCGCGCTGCCCGATGCCACGCTGGCGAGCGCGAACTATGTGCTGCGCATCGACCAGAGCGGCAACGTGTTCGCCGCCTACACGGTGCAGACCACCACTGGTCAGGCCGTGCAACTGATGGGCTTCAACCCCAACGGTTCGCCGCGCAGCGGCTTTCCGGTGCGCTGGAACGTCGCGCAGTTTGACAACGCACGCGGCATGGCCATCGATGCAACCGGCAACGTCCACGTGTTCGGCAGCTCCGGCGCGTTGAACGCCAGCATCGTCAACGGGAGCTACGCGGTAGTGCGCGGAGCCGACGGCAGCTTCGCGCGTGATCCGCTCGCGATCGTGCTGCCGCGCGGCCCGCAACCGACCAGCGTTGAGCCATGGGACATGGGGCTCGACTTCGCCGGCAACGCGTACTTCACAAGCACGTGGTTCGGCAACGGCACGCCCGCCTTCGGCGGCCACGTGTCGAGCTTCCAGGCGACCACGCTCGGTACGCGCGCAGGCTTCCCCATGGCATTCCCCGGACTGGTGTTCCTCATCGCGCGGCCGGTGAACTCGCGGGCTATCGCGCCGCTGCAGCTTGTCTCCGTCACGGGAGCGACAGCGCTGACGCGGCAGTTGAACGCGTTGAACGTCGTCAGCGGCGCGCTGCAGCCGGGCTTTCCGCTGGTGCTGCCCGACAACATCGACTTGCTGTATGGCGCCATCGATGCTTCGGCCAACACCTGGCAGCTCGGTTCCGCGCGCACGCCGCAGGGCAAGCGCAAGGTCTGGCTGGGCAGCGTCAACAGCAGCGCTCAGATGCGCGCGAACTTCCCGCGCATGTCGGGCGCGGCCGCCGATACCGACGAGTACCCGTGGGATATCGGCGTCGATCCGGCCGGCACCGCGTACGTCGTCGGCCGCCAGCAGCAGGTGCCCGGCGGGCCGTATCGCGTTTTTGTCGTGCGCCAGCCGGCGCTGTAGCCGTACAGCGTGGCGGTGGCGCAGGCGAGCGCGAATCCGCATGCGGCCTGTCCCCGATTCCGGGTTCAGCGAGTAAGGCGTTCACGCACTAAGTTGCCGTCGTAACGGAGAACTAGGAGAAAGTGATGAAAGCAGTCAAGACTTCACTTGTTCGTGCCCTGATGCGCGCCGCTGCGATGGCGGCCGCGATCGGCCTCGTCGCAGCCTGCGGCGGCACCGGCGATGCTCCCGGCAATCCGCCGGCACCGCCGCCACCTGCGCCTGCTCCGACACCTCCGCCACCGCCACCTCCCGTGGCGCTGCCGTTCAAGGTCATGCCCGCACGGGCGAATCTTGCCGAGAATGCTGAAGGCAGGCTGACGGTCATCGGCACCAGCGTTGCCGTCTCGTGGACATCGAGCGATCCGGCCGTCGTGCAAGTCGATGCCAATGGCGCGATCAAAGCGCTCGCACGCGGCAGCGCGACGATTACCGCGACCGACGGCAGCAAGACTTCGTCGGCCACCATCAAGGTCTGGCGGACCGAGGGCGCAAGCACGGACGCGTCGAGTGAATCGCTAATCGTCGCCGCGTTGGCGGCCGGCACGATCAGCGCTGAGCAGGCGCTTCTGTATCGCGTGTACGCAAGGTACGGCGACGACCGCCTTCCGGCCGCCTACGAAGGCCCGGCCGACCCGCAAGGCGGTTTCTCAATGCAGACCGTGGCGGCACAGATGTCCGCGTTGTCGCAAGCGACGCAGGACCTGCTGCGGCCGTTCTTCATTCCGCCGATCTACGCCGAGAGCTGGTACGGCCGGCAGCTCGGGCTTGCCACCGTACAGGCCGCACTGCGTGCCGGTGTGCGCGCGACGGCAAACCAACCGCGCATCTGCTCGAGGGAAGTGGCTGACGCCTTGATCCGGCACGGCCTGCTGATTCGCCGCACGACGGCGCAATACAACTTCTACTCGTTTCCGACTGCCTTCGGCAACGAGGCGGCCACGCTCGACTACGCCGCATCGGTGATCGAGCAGATCGATTCATCTCTCAGAACTTTGCTGGAACGATCGCCGAAAGGCGATGCGGCCGAGCCCTGCAACGGCGGCGACGGAGCGCTGGACATCTACTTCGTGGAGCTCGGGATTCCGCACGAGTACGGCCAGACCAAGGGCTACGGTCGCTGCGAGAACACCCCCGCCTTCATCGAAGTGGACCAGCTGAAAGTCGGCGGCAGTCTCGCCGCGGAAACACGGCAGAGCAACATCCGCACGGTGCTTGCGCACGAAGTGATGCACTTGTTCCAGTTCGGGATGAAGCGTGCGGCGGCCTGCACTGACTACATCTGGATCGACGAAGGCACGGCCCAGTGGGCTCCCGACTATGTCTTTCCCAGCGACAACCGCGAGGACGGCTTTCATGAGCCCAGCATTCCTCAGCGCACCGGTCCGTACTACGTCGACTACCTGAAGGGCGGTCACCGCGAGTCGATCGAGAAGGCCAACGGTTATTCCACCTACATCTACTTCCAGTTCATGGCGCGCAAGTACGGCGCGCCGGCGATCAAGGCGCTGTTCGACGCGTGGATCGGGCATGGCAGCGTCAACTCGCTCGATGTGGCGCTGAAAGCGGTGGGCAGCAGCATGAAGGACGCCTGGCCCGAGTTCGGCAAGGCGCTGTGGAACGACGTGCGCGACAACGTGCTCACCGACTTGCGCGGCTGGGATAACTACGACTACGGCATGGCCAACATCGTGTCGCGGGATCCGCGGCCGCTGACGGCGGGGCGGCTGACGGTGGACTTGCTGCAAGCCAACGGCGGAAAGATCGCGCCTCGCAGTCTGGCCTACGAGCGACTGGTCTTCACGGACCAAGTCAGTCCGATCTTTCTGATCAATCCGCTCGGATCGCTGCCGCAGGCGGAGCATCTAAAGCTCACTGCGGTAAAGAAGATCGGCGGGCAATGGCGCGAACCTGAAGATTGGACCGCGGATGGCACCAAGTACTTCTGCCGCGACCGGGTGTCGGAGCGGATCGAAGAGTTGCTGTTGATCGTTAGCAACAGCGACCCCGACCCGAACGCGACGCCGGCCGTGCTGCCGACCGACGTTCCGTTCATGCTCAGCGCCTCCAACGTCGGCTGCTGGAAGTGGGTCGGGCAGGCGACGCAGCAGACCATCAGCGACGACGGCAACATCCGCAGCACCAACACGGCGCGGGCGGTCGATCTCGTGTTCGAGCCACCGAGCGACTTCGCGGGCGGTCCGATGCTGCTGTCGGTGACCGCCGGCAGCGCGAATGGGCTGCTCACGCTGTCGAGCACGCTGCCGCCATGCAACGGCAGCATCACCGGTCCGACCAAGACCGTTGCGGGCGCCGGCACCGTCGCCGCGATCGGATTCAACCTCGATCTGAGAGACCTGCTGTCGACCACCCCGGATCGCAAGGTGGGGCTGCTGTCCGGCACCACGTTCATCGACTCGACCCAGGTGATGACATGCAACGGCACGACGACAACGACCGCGGCGCCGTCGACCGGCTGGCCTTGGCTGTTGTTTCCAACGACCACAAACCCGCTCGATGTATCGACCGACGGCCGCCGAGTCGAAGCCAACGTCACGATCAACGTTCCTCCCTTCGCACGCACCGTCCACAACTTCAGTTTCACCGCGATGCGCGAGTAGCGCGATTCAACTCAGGAGGACAGGACCATGACCCACGCCGCTTCGACCCGCGTTGCCCCATGTTTCGCCGCACTTCTTGCCGCCGGCTGCATGACGCCGATGGCCCCGCTGCCACCGCCCGCTGCCGCGCCGGTTCACGCATCCGCCAACGCAGCGCCAGCGCCGCAGGTGAGCGCCAGTGCGCTGTCCTACGGCACCGTCACTTCGCAGGTGATCAAGGGCAAGACCACGCAGCTCGAACTGCTGCAGATCTTCGGTGGCCCCAACATCTCGACCACCGATCGCGACGGCACCGAGACCTGGGTCTACGAGCGCAGCGTCACGCAGACCGACGTACAGACCAACAGCCAGGCGGCGCAGGGCAGCGCAAGCCTGGGCGCGTTCTTCAAGTACATCGATGTGCAGGCGGGCGGCTCGGCCTCGCGCAGCGCGGCCGCATCGAGCGCCGCGTCGTCGATCCGCTCGATCACCGTCATCGTGAAGTTTGCGGCCGACAAGACGGTGGCCGACTACTCGGTGCGCGCCAGCCAGTTTTGACGGAGGCCGATGATGAAACGACGCGAACTCCTGTTGCTGCTGCCGTTCTCGCTCGCCGGTTGCGCAGGCGCCGGAGGGCTGGCCGGCATGACCGGCATCGGTGGCCGCCCCACCAACGTCGCCGAGCTGATGGGCCAGCAACGCGGTGCGGTCGGCATGCCGAACATGGACGACATGGCCGCGCAGTCGCGGCTGATGCAGGACATGATGGACAGCCCCGACCTTCCGGCCTGGCACGAACAGCGCGAGAAGATGTCGCTCGCACTCGGCGACCGCTCGTTCAACCGCGGCTTCGACCGCGTGTTCGATTCGATGACCACCGCGCTCGCCACGATGGGCAGCCGCGTGAACAACATGGAGCGCGTATCGGGCTACATCACGGCGTCGATTCCGGACCTAGGCCCGACCAAGACGCAGGCGCTGCAACGCGAGGGGCTGCGCCAATACGCGGTCGCCAAGGGCTATCCGCCGGCGATCGTCGACCGCAAGAACGAAGGCTTCGGCATCGACGTCGGCGCAACCTCCGGAATGATGGGCCGGGGCATGTCCGGACTCACGCTGTCGCTGGTGCGCCAGAACGCGAAGCAAACCAAGGTCAAGCTGCGCTTCGACAACGTGTTCTATCCGCCGCTCGTCAACGAGTACTACAAGACCGTGTGGGCCGCGGTGGACAAGCAGATGTTCCTCGATCAATCGCTGGACTGAACGTGCGGGAGCATCACACCACCAGCGGCGCCTCCTGCATCGCCGCGATCTGCTCGCGCAGTTCAACACTACGGCGCTCCGGGCGAACTGGCTCGAAACAGGTCGCCATCGTTGCGTGGCGGCTACTTCAGGGTAGCGATCGCTCAATTGCCTTCACCCAGATGCCGTTGGCTGATGCCCGGCGACGTTGATGGGCACGATCACGGCTCCCATCTTTCGTCCGGATTGACATTCGAATTGAACAAGCGGCTGCAACAGAGAGACTCTGAGGGGAGAAAGTGAGTCGCCGTGGACGATGTTCGTGAGCCGTCTGCCAAGTACTCAATCGAAGTCAAAGATGAACAGGTTGGAAGATCGCTATTCAGGTATGAAGTTCGTGTCGTAGATCGAAGTGATGATTCGAAACTTCTTTCCCAAGCGGTCGCTTACCATCACCAGTCGAAATCGGTTTGGGA
Source organism: Burkholderiaceae bacterium (assembly GCA_022843955.1). Lineage (GTDB taxonomy): Bacteria > Pseudomonadota > Gammaproteobacteria > Burkholderiales > Burkholderiaceae_F > JALHMQ01. Next base: position 37,402 of record JALHMQ010000032.1, on the reverse strand, counting down.
AGCTATGGGGTTCCGGATCGCGAACTCCAGGGGGCATGATCAGTGTCCCCTTAGCCTGCTCGTTGGGTCCCGGGTGTTGGAGACCCGAATCTGCCATGCTGACTGCCGCGATGGCAGAGACGCGTTCGGTGCAAGGCGGAACTTGTCAACGGTTAGTCGAGTTGAAAGGGCTGCTCCGGCGCGGTTGAGGACGGGCTCCACTGGCCGCGGTGTGTCGATTAGGTCGATAGCGGTTACCCCGCCCCTCGAGTGGGCAGCCGGCTCCACGCCGTTCTGCGATACGAGCGCGACAGCACGTGAGGGGCCGTATCCCAACGCCCGCTTTCGGGTGCCGGGCAACAGCCGCAAGGGGTCGTTGACTGCCGTTCGGACCGTCTGCTTTCTTCCGCTCCAATAGGCGCAGTGAAGTTGCGCCCGACAGCCCGCGACGAATGGACCCGCACGTCCATCGCCAACGAAGGAGCGTTCGAGGCTCCCAAGACGCGCCTCGTAGTAGCCGACTTTCTTTTTCGATCGTCGGCTTTTTTTGATCGCCGCGCCTTTATTTTCTGTGCACAACAACAAGCGGCGGTGGCCTGCGGCTACTCCACCGTCACCGACTTGGCCAAGTTGCGCGGCTTGTCTACATCCGTCCCCCGCGCCAGCGCGGTGTGATACGCGAGCAATTGCAGCGGCACCACGTGCAGGATCGGTGACAGGTCACCGTAGTGCTCCGGCAGGCGGATCACGTGCACGCCGGGGCTCGACTCGATATGCGTGTCGGCATCGGCGAACACGAAGAGCTGGCCGCCGCGGGCGCGCACTTCCTGGATGTTGCTCTTGAGCTTTTCCAGCAGCGCGTCGTTGGGCGCCACCGTGACCACCGGCATCGCCTCGGTCACCAGGGCCAGCGGGCCGTGCTTGAGTTCGCCGGCCGGATACGCCTCGGCGTGGATGTAGCTGATCTCCTTGAGCTTGAGCGCACCCTCGAGCGCGATCGGGTAGTGCAGCCCGCGGCCGAGGAACAGCGCGTTCTCCTTGCGCGCGAAGATCTCGGCCCAGCTGATGATCGCCGGCTCCAGCGCCAGCACGCTTTGCACCGCGGCCGGCAGATGGCGCAGCGCCTGGTGCGCGATGCGCTCGCGCTCCGGCGTGAGCGTGCCCTTGATCTTGCCGAGCACGTTGGCGAGCAGGTACAGCGCGACCAGCTGCGTGGTGAAGGCCTTGGTCGAGGCGACGCCGATCTCCACGCCGGCGCGGGTGAGGAACTGCAGGTGCGTCTCGCGCACCATGGCGCTGGTGGGTACGTTGCACACCGCGAGCGTGCGATGCATGCCCTGCGACTTGGCGTGCTTGAGCGCGGCGAGCGTGTCGGCGGTCTCGCCCGATTGCGAGATCACGACCACCAGTGCCTTGGGATCGGGCACGCTGGTGCGATAGCGGTACTCGCTGGCGATTTCCACCGTGACCGGCATTCGCGCAATCGACTCGATCCAGTAGCGCGCGGTGCAGCCGGCGTAGTAGCTGGTGCCGCAGGCAAGGATCAGCACGCGGTCCACACCCTGGAACACGGCCGCCGCGTCTTCGCCGAACAGCGAGGCGTCGATCGCCGGCAGCGCACCCTGCGTGTCGTCGGGAATGCGGTCGAGCGTGTCGGCGATCGCCTTCGGCTGCTCGAAAATCTCCTTCTGCATGTAGTGGCGATACGGGCCAAGCTCGACCGCGTTCGAATAAACCGCCACCGTGCGTACCGCCCGCTTGACCGGCTTGCCCTCGCGATCCACCACCCAGAAGCGGCCCAGCTGCAGATCGACGACGTCGCCTTCTTCCAGGTAGACGATCTGGTCGGTGGTGCCGGCCAGCGCCATCGCGTCGGAGGCCAGGAAACACTCGTCCTTGCCCACGCCCAGCACCAGCGGGCTGCCATAGCGCGCGCCGACCACGCGGTGCGGCTCGTCACGGCAGAACACGGCAATCGCATAGGCACCGTGAAGTTCGCGTACCGCGCGCTGCACGGCGTCGAAGAGATCGCCGTCGTACAGGCTGTCGACCAGGTGGGCGATGACCTCGGTATCGGTCTGGCTGGTGAAGCGGTAGCCGGCGGCGGTGAGCTTGTCGCGCAGCTTGTCGTGGTTCTCGATGATGCCGTTGTGCACGAGCGCGATGCGCGGGCCGCGGCCATCGTTCGGGCCGGACGAGAAGTGAGGGTGGGCGTTGTCGGTGGTCGGTGCGCCGTGGGTGGCCCAGCGGGTGTGGGCGATGCCGGTGAAGCCCGGCAGGTCCTTGGCCTGCGCATCCAGTTCCGCCACGCGCGAGACGCTGCGCGCGCGCTTTAGACCGCCGTCGGCGTGCACCGCCACGCCGCAGGAGTCATAGCCGCGGTATTCGAGCCGCCGCAGACCCTCGATCAAGACCGGAACGATGTTGCGTGAAGCGACTGCGCCGACGATGCCGCACATGGAGACTCTCCCAAAGAGGGGACGGATCGTAGGAGCCTCCTTGCGAAAGAGGTTGTCGATTTTTCAGGTTCTGCGCAAGAATTCGCCATCAACTTAGATGACCGCAACAATCTTTCGATAATGAACGTCGAAATACCTGTTTCAACCACCCTAGATGCTGCCGATCGGCGCCTGCTGACTCTGCTCCAGGAGGACTGCGCCGTCACCAACCAGGCATTGGCCGAACGCGCCCACCTGTCGCCGGCCACCTGCCTGCGGCGCGTGCGGCGACTGATCGAACTGGGCGTGATCGAGCGCCAGATGGCGCTGCTGTCGCCCGATGCACTCGCGCAGCGCATCGGCGCCGGCCTGACTGCGATCCTCGAGGTGACGCTGGACCGCCAGGACGCGGTGGCTCTGGACGCATTCGAGGCGCGCGTCGCCCCCGAGCCGGCGGTGCAGCAGTGCTACCGCGTGACCGCCGGCCCGGACTTCGTGGTGATCGTCTACGTGCCCGACATGCCGGCGTACCACCACTTCGTGCAGCGCGTGCTCACCGCGCAGGTGAACGTGCGCAACGTGCGCGCCTTCTTCAGCGTCAAGCGCAGCAAGTTCGCGCCGGTGATCCCAGTCTGATGCGCGCCGGAAATCAGCGCAGCTCGTAGAGCAGATCCGGACAGCGCTCCTCGTTGCCGCTGCCGTCGCCCTGCGCGATCACGACGAAGCCGTGCCGCTCGTAGAAGCGGCGCGCGCCCGCGTTGGCAGCGAACGTGTACAGGCGCAACGGGCGACCGCAGCGCTGCAGCGCCAGGGCGAGCAGCGCCGTGCCAGTGCCGCGGCCCACCTGGGGCGGGTCCACGTAGAGATGCTCGATCCAGTGGACGCCATCATCCGTGCGAGAAACGCTGAGCAACGCCACCACGCGGCCGGCAGTCTCTGCCACCCAGGTGCTACCGGCCGGCAGCACGGTCCCGGCGATCCAGCCGCGCACGTCGTCGTCATCGTGTGCCAGGTACACCTCGGCCACCGCTGCCGCATCGGCCGCCGTGGCGGGCCGCAGCAACGGCGACGGGTGAGTCACTGCGCGCTTACCTGTCGTTCACTTCTTCTTGACTGGTCGGGTCCAGCCTTCGATCGTCGTCTGCCGTGCGCGCGCCACGGTCAGCTTGCCGGCCGGCACGTCGTTGGAGACGGTGGAGCCGGCGCCGATGGTGGCACCGGCACCCACCTTGATCGGCGCCACCAGCACCGAGTTGCTGCCGGTGTGCACGTTGTCGCCCAGCTCGGTCTTGTGCTTGTTGGCGCCGTCGTAGTTGGCGACGATGGTGCCGGCGCCGATGTTGCAGTGGGCGCCGACGTTGGCGTCGCCCACGTAGGCGAGGTGATTGGCCTTGCTGCCGTGCCCCATGCGGCTCGCCTTGACCTCGACAAAGTTGCCGATGTGCACCTCGTCGCCCAGTTCCGCGCCGGGCCGCAGGCGCGAGAACGGGCCGAGACGCGCACTGGCGCCGATGCTGGAGTTTTCGAAGAACGTAAAAGCCACGAGTTCGGTGTTCGCACCCACCGTCATGTTGCGCAGCACGCTGTACGGACCCACGTGCACGCCATCGGCCAGATCCACGCGGCCCTCGAACACGCAGCCGATATCGATGAACACGTCGGCCCCCACCGTCAGTTCGCCGCGCACGTCGATGCGGGCCGGGTCGGCCAGCGTGGCGCCCTGCTCCATCAGGCGCGCCGCGATGCGCCGCTGCGTCACCCGCTCGGCCTGCGCCAGCTGCTCCTTGCTGTTGACGCCGAGGGTCTCATCGACGCCCGGGCACAACACGCCGGCCACCCGCACGCTGTCATGCACCGCCTGCGCGATGCAATCGGTCAGGTAGTACTCACCCTGGGCATTGCGGTTGGACAGCTTGCCGAGCCAGCGCTTCAAGTGCGGCGTCGGCGCCACCAGGATGCCGGTGTTGACCTCGGTGATCGACAGCTCGTCGCCGTGCGCGTCTTTCTGCTCGACGATCTTGAGCACGTTGCCATGCCAGTCCCGCACGATGCGGCCGTAGCCCGCGGGATCGGGCATCTGCACCGTGAGCAGCCCGACGCCGTCCTTGCCGGCAGCCTCAAGCAGCTTGGCCAGCGTGGCCGGCGTGATCAGCGGCACGTCGCCGTACAGCACCAGGGTCGGCTCGCTGTCGACCAGTTGCGCGGCCGCCTGCATCACCGCGTGGCCGGTGCCCAGCTGCGGCTCCTGCAGCGCAGTCTGCACGGCGCTGCGGCCGGCGAGCGAGGCGCGCACCGCCTCGGCGCCATGGCCCACCACGACCGTGATATGCGCCGGAACGTTCAGGTCGGTGGCCAGCGCTTCCGCGCTGTCCAGGACGTGGGCTAGCATGGGCCGACCGGCAATCGAATGAAGCACCTTGGGCAGCGCAGAGCGCATCCGTTTGCCCTGGCCGGCCGCCAGAATCACGATGTTCATCGCTGCGGTCTCGCTTGGTGTTGGAGTTTGAAGTGCCGTTGCCGGCGTTGTTGGAGCAGCAGGAGATGAAAGTGGCAAACGCCCGACCTTGCAATCGATCACCCGGACTCGGCGCACCCGCGGCCGCTGCGGCGCAAGGCGGCAAAGATGCTAGCACCGGGCACCCGCGTCAACGGCTGCGCTCACGCGTCGGCCGCATGGCGCTCGCCGCCACCGCGGTGCTGCTGGTGGCGGCCTGTTCGTCGCTGCGGCTGGGCTACAACAATGCCGACACGCTGGCGCTGTACTCGCTCGACAGCTACTTCAATCTGGATGACGCGCAGGAGAGCCTGGCCAAGGAGCGCGTGCGCGCGCTGCTCACCTGGCACCGCGGCACCCAGCTCGCCGATTACGCGCGACTGATCGACACGGCGCAGGCACGCCTGGACTCGCCGCTCACCGCCGACGATGTGCTGGCGATCCAGGCGCAGGTCAACGACCGCATGATGGTGGTGGCCAGGCAGGCGGCGCCCGAACTGGCGCAGCTGGCGCGCACGCTGACGCCCGAGCAGCTCGATCACTTCGGCAACAAGTTGGCGCGCGACAACGCCAAGCTGCGGCGCCAGACGGTGCAGGCCGGTGGCGCACGCGAGCCGGACAAGGCACGCGAGGAACGCATCAAGCGCAGCATCGAGCGCGCCGAGACGTGGCTGGGTCCGCTCACGACCGACCAGGCACAGCTGCTGCGCGAGGCTGCGGCGCGCCGCCCGGCCGGTCAGCAGCAGTGGCTCGACGAACGCGAGCGGCGCCAGCGCGAGCTCACCGCGGCGCTCGACCGCATCCGCGCCGAGCAGCTCGATGCCGCCGCCGGCGCGGCGCTGCTCGAACGCTACTTCGCCGAACTGGCGCTGCCGTCGGATGCCGCCCGGCGCGCCAGCACGCAGGTCTCGCGCCGCGCCAACGCCGAGGTGATCGCGCAGCTGCTGAACATTGCCACGCCGGCGCAGAAGGACCGGATGCTCAAGAAGCTGCGCGGCTATGCGAGCGACTTCACCGTGCTGGCCAGCGAAGGCGCCCGCGGCTAAGGCCGCAAGTGCACAAGCCGCGCGTCAGCGCGCCGCCTGCGTGCCGTGCGCGTGCGCGGCGTGCATCTTTTCGTGGTGGCGGCCGGCCAGGTAGATCCGATTGCCTTCGGTTGGCAGCAGCGAGCCGATCACCATGCCGATGCCGGCCATGATGAAGCCGCCCAGCACCGGCGGGAACGCGGCGCCCGGCGCAGCCAGCGCGGTGAGCATCGGCCCGGCGTTGTCGCCGACCAGCCCGGCGATGAAGCCCGGCAGCGTCAGCGCCAGCCAGGTGCCCATGCCCAGCACGATCGAGAGGATCGCTCCCTGCGTGGTGCTGCGGCGCCAGAACATGCCGCACACCAGCGGCCAGAACGCGCCCACCACCGGGAACTCGTAGGCCAGTGCCACCAGTTCGTAGATCGGCGTGCCTTCCATGATGATCGCGTAGATCAGCACGCAGACCGCGAGCACGAACAGGGTGACCCGCATCGCCTTCAGCTCGCTCTTGTCGGTGAGCGAACGGAAGTTCTTCAGGATGTTCTCGACGAAGGTGGTCGAGGGCGCCAGCAGCGTGGCACTGGCGGTGGACATGATGGCCGACAGCAGCGCGCCGAAGAACAGCACCTGCAGCCAGATCGGCATCTTCTCCAGCACCAGGGTGGGCAGGATCTTCTGCGAGTCTTCCTTCAGCAGCGTGTTGGCGACGTCGGGGATCACCAGGAACGCCGCCACGCCAATGAAGATCGGCACGAAGGCAAACGCGATGTAGGACAGGCCACCGATGATCGGGCCGCGCACCGCGGTCTTGCTGTCCTGGGCCGACATCACGCGCTGAAACACGTCCTGTTGCGGGATCGAGCCCAGCATCAGCGTGATCGCGGCGGCGATCCAGAACAGCCAGCCGTGCAGCGTCATCTCCGGCCAGAAGCTGAACATGTCCTGGGTGGCCGCGTACTCGATCACCTTGCCAGCACCGCCGGCGAGATCGGCCGCGAACCAGGCGATCAGCGTCAGGCCGGCGATGATGATGATCATCTGGAAGAAGTCGGTCAGCGCCACCGACCACATGCCGCCGAACACGGTGTAGGTGAGCACCACCACGGTGCCGATGACCATCCCCTGCACCGTTGTGATCGCACCACCCGAAAGCAGCGAGAACACCAGCCCGAGCGCGGTGACCTGCGCTGCCACCCAGCCCAGGTAGCTGATCATGATCACCGCCGCCGAGAACAGCTCCACGCCGCGGCTGTAGCGCTGCCGATAGAACTGGCCGATGGTGATCAGGTTCATCTTGTACAGCCGCGCCGCGAAGAACGCGCCGACCAGGATCAGCGCCATGCCGGCACCGAACGGGTCGGACACCGTCTGCTCGAGGCCGCCCTCGATGAACTTGGCGGGCACGCCAAGCACCGTCTCCGAGCCGAACCACGTGGCGAACGTGGTGGTGATGATCATGATCAGCGGCAGCGAGCGGCCGGCCACCGCGTAGTCGGCGCTGCTCTTGACGCGCGTGGCGGCGTACAGGCCGATGCCGATCGACACCAGCAGATAGAGGACGACGAAGGAGATCAGGGGAGTCATGGCCGCATCACCGGACAGGAGGTCGAGGGGGCACTTCGCGAGGAGCGGAAGATAACGTACGCATGGCGCGTGCCAAGCGCTGACGACCCTGACGCCGGCGTGCCCGCGCGCCACTGTTGCGTGCATGCCGCGCCGCCTGCCCGCGCTGAAACAGGGTCAGCCGTTATCCGCGGGTGTTCAGCCGCCGGCCGACTGAACGGCGCGTCGCTGCCACGCCAGCCACTGCTCGCGGCCAGCGAACACGGGCAGCGACTCGGTCGCCGGCACCGTCTGCGACTGCTGCAGGGCAAAGTCGGCGTCGAGCAGCGCATCCGCCTCGGCGCGCGTCGTCACAAACGGCGGACCGCGGCGCGGCGCCGGCACTGCGGACTCGATCACGAACAGCCCGGTCAGCAGCCCACCCGGGGCCAGCAGGGCGGCGCAACGGTCCGCCCACTGCGGCCACAGCGCAGGCGGCAGGGCGGCCATGAAGGCACGCTCGTAGATCACATCGAACCGGGCGTCGGCGCCCGACGCGTCCTGCGCGAAGTCGAAGAAGTCGGCCTGCCGCAGCACGCGGTCGGCCAGTGCCGCCCCGAGCACCGCGCGCCCCCGCGCCACTGCTTCGGCGGCATAGTCGATCGCGGTGACCGCAAAGCCGGCAGCGTCGAGCGCCGCCACCTCGTAGGCCGAGCCGCAACCCGGCACCAGAACGCGTCGACCGGCGCCCGGTCCGAGCGTGGCCATCCAGCGCGTAAACGCGGGCGGCACGCCGCCGGCGTCCCAGGGTGTGAACCCGGCAGCGAAGCGCTCGTCCCAGAAATCGGTCGCCGCCGGGTCGCGGCTGCTGAAGGCCGGCGACTCAGCCATCTCGTTGCAGACGAGCGATCTGCGCTAGCTAGCGCAGCTCGCGTGGCGCCTGCTGGCGCTGCGCGCGCAGCTGCAGCAGCCGCTCGATGGCGCGCGGATCATCGCCCAGCTCGCGCTGGCGCACGCTCAGGCTGCGCACCGCGCCGGCGGTGGCCGGGTTGAGGTTGGCGGTCCAGCTGGCGCCTTCACGCATCAGCACCGGCGCCGGCAGCGCGTCGACGGCGGTCGACGGCACCCATGGCGCGATCTCGCCCAGCACCTGCACAACGCGTGGCTTGATGCTCGCTTCGGCAACGCGGCCGCGCTGGCCCCAGGCGACCAGCAGGTCGGAGCCGGTCATTCCCGGCCGCAGCTTGGTGGTCATCGCGACATCGCGTTGCGCGCCGTAGCGCAGCGACATCATCATCTCCTCGAACAGCATCGCGATGTCTTCGCGCGAGGGGCCGGACGAGCCGGGCGGGATCGAGTAGTTGTATTCATCGGTGGCGCGATCCAAGCGGAAGAAGTCGCCCACCTGGCGCGGCGTGTAGCTCTTCTGCGCATCGTTGGCCGTCACGCCAAAAAACTTGACCTGCGCCAGACCGAACATCGGCTGCGACGACAACGGCGACGCCTGCGCCAGACGATCCGACGGCAGCTGCGCCGGCGCCGCCTGGAACACCGGCACGTTGGTCGCCGCGCCCGCGCGCATCGCCGGCGGGAAGAAGTCGTTGGCATGCGCCAGCTCGTGATACATCAGGCTGCCCAGCTCGTAGTCGAGGTAGCCCAGATCTCGCGTCAGGCGAGATGCCGGATTGAAGAACAGCAATGCCGGCTGGTTGGCCACCACGTAGCGCCACAGCCCGGTGTAATTCAAATCGCGGTCCAGGCCACTGCGAAAGTCCGGCACCTCGCTCACCCCATCGCGCTCGGCCGGCGTCAGCCACAGGTTGTCGGCATCGAGGTAGATGGCACCGGTGGCCGACCAGTAGAACGACGGCCGCACGTGCGCGCCGAGCACGATCGCGTTGACGCTGCCCAGCAGCTGGCGGAAGTCGCCGGCCGGGTCACGCGTCTCAAGGAACTGCTGGAAGCGCGCGCCCATCCAGTCGTGCGAGACCAGCACCCGATCCATGATCTGCGCAATGGTCGGTGTGCCGCCCACCGACACGGTCTGCGCCAGCAACGGCAGCGTCCCCAGCGTGCACAGGTTGTTGTTGCTGATGCTCACGTAGAACAGCGCCGGCGAGTACACGCAGCGCACGAGATCGGCCGCGTACGGGCTGGACGCGCGATACGGATACACGCGCGAGGCCTTGAAGTCGGCGAACAGCTGGCCGGCCGGCGCATCGGGCAGGTTCTCGACCACCACCAGCACGTCGTCGCTGTCGGTGACGTTGGCGGCGGTGCGCAGGGTCACGCGAAAGCGCAGCACGGTGTCGCGCGTCACCGCCGGCGCGGTGAAGATGATGCGCGCCGGGTCGGAGGTGTCGAGCGTCACCGCCGGCCCTTCGATCTGCGCCCAGGTGAGCGAGGCCAGCGAGTCGCCCGCGGCCACGGTGGGCCAGGCACGCACCGAGCCACGGCCGCCTTCGCGGATCGCCTGGTCGGTGCGCGCCAGCACGCGCGTCGCGGCAGCGGCACCGCTGACGGTGACGCTGACCGGTGCATTGCGCAACACGTTGCCGGCGTCGCGGAAGCTGACGTCGAAACTGTAGGTGCCGGGTGCGTCGGGCTCGAAACTCACCGCCTGCGTGCGCCCCGCCAGCAGCGGCTGCGCCGGGCCGGCGGTCTGCGTCCAACTCACCGCGCTGAGCGCGCCGGTGCAGCCGGCCAGTGCCAGGCCGCCCGCCTTGCCCACGGTCACGGCGGCGTCGGCCACCACGCTGAACGCGCCGGAACCGGGACAACTGGTTGCGGCCACCGGCGGCGCAAACACGGTGAGGGTGGCGGCGGCGCTGGTCACCGAGCCGCCGCTGCCGGTGACGCGGACGGAAAAGCGCGCGCCATCGTCGGCCAGCGAAGTCAGCGGCGTGGCATGGCTGACCCCAACGGCGCCAGCTATCGGATTGCCGTCGCGCAACCACTGGTAGGTGAACGGACCGCTGCCCACCGCGGTGACGGTGAAAGTCGCACTGACCCCGCTCGCCACCGCCACGCTGGCGGGGCCCTGCGACACCAGCGGTGCCGTCACCGGTGCAGGCGTCGGCGACGGTGTGGGCGCGGGTGCCGGCGCGGGTGTCGACGATCCGCCCCCGCCGCCACAGGCAGTCAGGGTCGCGACCAGTGCAGCGGAGAAGAGCAGGCGAGCGTGCATCGGCAGATCCGGACAGAACGGACGGGAAGCGCAGATTACCCAAACTGGTCGGGTTGACGCAGCGCGCAAGCGGTAGGCCGCGCGTCCGGCAACCACGGGCGTGAACGGGCACGCCGGGGCGTCTCTTGCCGCCGGCGGCCGGTATGCGGCGGAAACCCTAGGCGATGCGGCAGCCTGCCGGTGCTCCGACCGGTCGGTTGCGGGACGGTGCCTTGATCGCCGACCCGCGCCTGCGCGGCGCTGCCGTAAGCTGGCTGCAGACGAAACCGCGGAGGTTCACGTGAGACTGATCAGCGACCAGGACGTCGCGCAGTTGATCAACATGCGCGAGGCAATCGCCGCGATGACGGCGGCGTTCGAGCAGTACGGCAACGGCGCCGGCGCGATCGCACCGCGCGTGCGCGCCACCGCCGAGCACAACGGCCACAGCGCAGTGATCGCGGTGATGGGTGCGGCCCTGCCGGCGTCCGGCGTGATCGGCGCCAAGGCCTACTCCACTGTCGACAACCGGTCGCACTTCGTGATCGTGCTGTTCTCGGCGTTGACGGGCGAGCCGCTGGCAACGGTGCAGGCCAACCAGATCACCCGCCTGCGCACCGCTGCCGTGAGCGCGGTGGCGCTGCGCCATCTGGGCGCACGCGACGCGCGCACGCTGGCGCTGTTCGGTGCCGGCGTGCAGGCGCGCGCTCATGCCGAGGCGTTCCTGCTGACCCACCCATTCGAGCGCGTGCTGGTGGCCGCGCGCAGCGGCGGCCCGGCGTTTGCTGACTGGATCGGCACCGAGTTCGGCGTCAGCGCGCAGGCGGTGGACGCCGCTGCCGCGGCACGCGAGGCCGAAGTGATCGCCACCTGCACCCGGTCCAGCGAGCCGCTGTTCGATGGCACCCTGGTGCGACCCGGCACGCTGGTGGTGGCGGTGGGTGCGGCCAAGCCGCAGGCGCGCGAGCTTGACGATGCGCTGCTGGCGCGCGCCGAGCGCATCGTGGTCGAGTGGCTGCCCGCCGCGCTGGCCGATGCCGGCGAGTTCGCACGCGCCGGCGCAGATGTCATCGATCCGACCCGCGTGGTCGAGCTCGGCCGCCTGCTGGTCGGTGGTTGTCATGGCTGGCAGCGCCGCACGCAGGACGTGATCGTGTTCAAGTCGGTGGGCATCGGCCTGGAAGACGTGGCGCTGGCGCGGCTGGTGTGGGATCGGCTGGGCGACTGACGCGCGTGGCACGCCATGCCGCCAGCCGCTGGCGGGCGCAAGGAGAACGACGTCAATGCATGCGCCGATGGGTACGTCGATGAGTGCGCCGCTGATTCCGTCGATGGGTACGCCGCTGAGTGCGCAGCCGAGTCAGCCGCCGAGTACGAAGCTGAAGACGCCAACAAACACGCCAATGAGCAGGCGCTCGATGACGCAATCGTGTAAGCCAACGGTGTGCGCCATGAGCACGCCGCCGAGTACACCGATGACCACCCCGTCGAGTACGCCCATGACTGCACCAATCAGCCGCTGGATCGCCACCCTCGCGCTGCTGCCGCTGGCTGCGCTGGCGCAGACCGCCCCCAATGCACCTGACCCGCTGCAGCAGCGCGAGCGCGTTGCCCGCGTGCAGGCGCAGATCGAGCAGACGCGCAGCGCGCGCGATCGCATCGAGCGCGAGCTGGGCGACCTGCAGCGCCAGATCGATCGCCTGCGCCTGGAGCAGCAGCGCCTGCGCAGCGACGAGCTGCGGCTGCAGTCGGACCTCACGCAGCTGAAGACCGCGCCGCGCTGAGCTTCACCATGTGCGGCCGCTACGACCTGTCCGACAACCCGGCCGCGATCCGCGCCAAGTTCGGCGTCCCCGCCGTGCCCGAGTTCGCGCCCAACCCCGACCTGCGACCCACGCAGAACGCGCCCATCGTGCGGCTGGACCGCGGCGGCGCGCGCGAATGCGTGCTGCTGCGCTGGGGGCTGGTGCCCAGCTGGGCCAAGGAGCTGAAGTTCGGCAACCGCTGCATCAACGCGCGTGCCGAGACGGTGGCCACCACCGCCGCGTTTCGCGCCGCCTTCCGCCAGCGCCGCTGCCTGGTGCCGGTATCGGCGTTCTACGAATGGACCGGGCCGGTCGGCCACAAGACCAAGTGGCGCATCGGCCGGCCCGAGGAACCGCTGTTCGCCCTGGCCGGCCTGTGGGAGTGGTGGCGCGACCCCGCCACGCCCGAGGCACCGGGCACCGAGACCTACACCATCATCACCAGCGCCGCCAATGAACAACTGGCGCCGGTCCACGACCGCATGCCGCTGGTGGTGCCGGCCGCCGACTACGCCGACTGGCTCACGCCAGCGGACCCCGCGACCACGCTCGCCCGCCTGGTGGCGCAGCTGCCTCAGCTGCCGTTCGCCCTCGCCGCCGAGACGCGCTAGCCCCGGTCGGGCGCTGGCGCGGTGCCCGCGAAAGCGGGGACCCAGCGACTTGCGGCCGCGGCATATGAAAAGAAGGCGCGATGAGCCGCGCCTGAGCGACGCTCACCCAGCGGCGATGGCGACGGTGGCGACGGAGTTTGCGTGCGTCCACACCAGCCGGCACGCCACGGCCTTGTTCAACACACACAAGACACTGGGTCCCCGCTTGCGCGGGGACGACACCGCGCGGGGCGTACCGTAACGTGTGCGATGTGTTGGTCCTACTCGCGCCTGCGGTCGCGCAGCGCGGCTGCGATGTGCGAGGTCGATGTGCGACGTTCGATGTGCGACGTTCGATGTGCGACGTTCGATGTGCGACGTATATGAAAAGAAGGCGCGATGAGCCGCGCCTGAGCGACGCTCACCCAGCGGCGATGGCGACGGTGGCGACGGAGTTTGCGTGCGTCCACACCAGCTGGCACACCACGACCTCGTTCAACACACACAAGACACTGGGTCCCCGCTTGCGCGGGGACGACACCGCGCGGGGCGCACCGTAACGTGTGCGATGTGGTGCGACGAGCTGCGCCTGAGCGACGCTCCACCCTGGGGCGGTGGCGACAGTGTCGACGGAGTTTGCGTGCGTCCACACCAGCTGGCACACCACGACCTCGTTCAATACGCAAGACACCGGGTCCCCGCCTTCGCGGGGACGACGCGGCGCCAACGCTTACCGCAACGCGTGCGGCGCATGCCGCCCTGTCGCAGCGCGATAATCCGGCCAAGCGCAGCAGCAGCCGCTGCCACTGCACCCGTTGCCCCTCCCGGAGTTTCCATGTCGCACGCATGCTCCCCCTGCCGCATCAAGCTGCTCCTCGCCGCGCTCGCCCTGGTGCTGGCGGCGGTGGGGGTGCCACCGCCCGCCGCCGCGGCGCAAGACGGCAAGACGGTGCGCATCCTGGTCGGCTTTCCGGCCGGCGGCGGCACCGATGCCATCGCCCGCACGCTGGCCGAGAAACTCAAGGAAGAACTCGCCGCACCGGTGATCGTCGAGAACCGCCCCGGCGCGGGCGGCCAGATCGCCGCGCAGCTGCTCAAGCAGGCGCCGCCCGACGGCACCCTGTTCTTCATCACGCACGATCACACCATCAGCATCGTGCCGCTGGTGATGAAGAACGCCGGCTTCGACCCCGCACGCGACTTCGTGCCGGTGGCGGGGTTTGCAACCTTCGTCAACGCGCTCGCCGTGGGTGCGCAGACGCCGGCCGCCGGCTTCAAGGAGTACGTGGCGTGGGTCAAGTCGCAACAGGCGGGCAAGTCGGCGATCGGCGTGCCGGCACCGGCCTCGGTGCCCGAGTTCGTGGTCAAGGTGATCGCCGAGAAGCACGGGCTGGATCTGGTGGCCGCGCCGTACCGCGGCAGCGCGCCGATGCTGGGCGATGTCTACAGCGGCACGATCCCGGCGGCGATCGCCTCCGTGCCCGAGCTGGTGGAGCCCGCCAAGAGCGGCCGGCTACGCGTGGTCGCGGTGCTCGGCAACCAGCGCCAGGCCGCGCTGCCCGACGTGCCGACCTTTGCCGAACTCGGCCTGGCCGGCTTCGAAGACGTGCCGTACTACGGCTTCTTCGCGCCCGCCGGCACGCCGCAAACGGATGTCGACCGCTTTGCCAATGCGCTGGCCAAGGTGATCGCGCAACCGGCGATGCGCGACAAGCTCACCGACTGGGGACTGACCGTGCAGTTCATGCCGGCGGCGCAACTGGCACAGCGCGAACGCGCCTACTCGGCCGCGTGGGCGCAGATCATCAAGCGCACCGGTTTCGTGCCGCAATAGGCGCGCTGCGCGCTGCCGCGGCCACGCGCGGCGGAGCGCATCTGCGCGCGCCATGCCACGCGGGCGTAGCGCGGCGGTGCCATGCCGCGCACGGGCCTCAGCGCAGCGCCTTGGCCGCGTTGCTTGCCGCTGCGTTCGGTTGACCCGCCAATCCCTGGCCGGGCAGGTCGCGCGTCATCGGCGGCTGCCCGGCAGGGCCCGTCCCCATCCCCTGACGCACCTGCACACCGGTACCGGCCTGGCCCTGCAACTGCGTGCCGGCCACCGTGCGCTTCTGCCCGCCGGTGGGGCCTTGTGACGGATCCTGCCCGCCGCCGCTGTTCATCTGCACGGCGCCCACCGTGCGCTTCTGACCGCCGGTGGGGCCCTGTGACGGATCCTGCCCGCCGCCGCTGTTCATCTGCACCGCGCCCACCGTGCGCTTCTGGCCGCCGGTGGGGCCCTGCGACGGATCCTGCCCCCCGCCGCCGCTGTTCATCTGCACCGCGCCCACCGTGCGCTTCTGGCCGCCGGTGGGGCCCTGCGACGGATCCTGCCCGCCGCCGCCGCTGTTCATCTGCACCGCGCCCACCGTGCGCTGCCCACCGGTGCCGCCGTGCGACGGACCCTGGCCGCCGGTGCCGCCTTGCGACGGGTCCTGGCCGCCCATCGCGCGGTGGGGCGGCTGCATGATTCCCTGCGCACCGGTCGTGGTGCGAGGCATGGCCACCGCGGGGTTTGCTGCCGCGCCGGCCTTGTACGCGTCCTTGGCCAACGGCTGGGCCGGCGCGGCGGGTGGCGCCGCCTGGCGGCCGATCAGGATGCCGGTCTGCCCCGCGGGTTGCGTTGAGGGCGCCGCAGACTGCGCCGCCGCCAGCGAGGCGAAAGCCAGTCCGACCGCGGTGGCGAGGGTCTTGCGTGCAAGCGAGCGAGTCATGCCGAGATCTCCGTGATGAAGATCGGTGCCGTCTCCTGCCGCGTGAGCAGCAGGCCGCGGTCGCGGGTGCGCCGATGGACAGTAGTCTATGGCGCAGCCGGTAACGGATCGGAGACGGATCGCCACGGCGGCACGTGAAGAGTCACGTTGCTCCGACCGCCGGCGCTGCCGCTCCCATCTCGCGGGCATTCGCCGCAGCGCGCGCCGCTCGCACACTGGCGCTTTCAACTGTTGCAGGAGACCCGCATGGACGCCTACACCACGCACGGCGCCTTCAGCTGGAACGAGCTGATGACCACCGATCCCGATGCCGCGCTCGCCTTCTACAGCGCGCTGTTCAACTGGAAGGTGGAGACGATGCCGATGCCCGATGGCCCGTATCACGTGGTCAAGGCCGACGGCACCGCCGTCGGCGGCGTGATGAAGCTGCCCGAGCACGCCGGCGGCATGCCGCCCTGCTGGGGCAGCTACGTGACGGTCAACGACGTCGATGCCACCTGCGCGCAGGCGGCATCGCTCGGGGGCAAGGTGGTGTTCGGCCCGATGGACGTGCCGAGCGTGGGCCGGCTCGCGGTGATCGTCGATCCGCAAGGCGCGGCGATCAACGTGATGACCTACGCCGCGCCGGGCGGCTGACGGCGCTGCAGACGCCGCCAGCCGCCCGGTCAGCGGACCGGCTGCGGCGGCGGCTGCGCTGGATCATCGGCCGGCAGATCAGCCGGCGATCGGGACGGGGCGGGGCGACGCGGCGGCGGCAGCGCGGTGGCTTTCATCGGGTTCTCCTCGATGCGTGACGAGGATCAGCCGAAGGTGCGGCGGCCGACCGGCGGGCGGGGCTGCGGCTTCGGACGGCGCGGGAGATAGGCGGTGGCATGCATGGTGGCTCCTTGGTTGTAATTTGATGTGTGGGTGACGACGGAGACACTGTGCCCGCGATGCCGCCGGCTTGTACTTAAGCGGCGGTTAATCGTTGTTAATCGTGGCGCAGCGGCACAGCACGGCGAACCTGCGCGCAGGCGTCCTCACGGTGCACCTCAACTGAACGGCATGGCGCAGCCGCGCGCAATCGGCGCGCAATCGGCGCCCAACCCGCCCGCCACCGCGCCCCACCGGGCGCGCACCCGCGCTGCGCCTGCCGCTGCGCTAGCCGTAGCGTTGCCGCGCCAGCGCCGCACCTTGCGCGATCGCCGCCAGCTTGCGCACGGCGATCTCGCGCTTCATCGGCGCCATGCCGCAGTTGGTGCAGGCGAACAGGCGCTCCTTGGGCACGTACTGCAGCGCCAGGCCGATGGTGTCGGCCACCTGCTCGGGGGTCTCCACCTCGTCGCTGGCGACGTCGATCACGCCGACCAGCACGTCTTTGCCCTGCAGCAGCGCCATCGGGTGCGGCGGCACGTGCGAGTGGTAGCACTCCAGCGACACCTGCTTGATCGAGCTCTTGGCGATGGCCGGAAAGATCTTCTCGTACTGGCGCCACTCCTCGCCCAGCGAGCCTTTCCAGTCGATGTTGGCCTTGATGCCGTAGCCGTAGCAGATGTGCACGGCGGTCGTGCAGGTCAGTCCCGCCGCCGCCTTCTCCAGCGCCGCGATGCCCCATTGCGGCACGTCTTCGAGGAAGACGTTGAAGGCCGGTTCGTCGAACTGGATGATGTCGACACCGTCGGCCTGCAGCGCGCGCGCCTCCTGGTTGAGCAGGTCGGCAAAGGCCATCGCCATCTTCACCTTGTCACCGTAGTAGCGGTCGGCCACGGTATCGGCGATCGTCATCGGGCCGGGCAGCGTGAACTTGAGCTTCTTCGTCGTGTGTGCGCGCGCGAACTGCGCTTCCATCGCATGCACGCGGCCGCGCAGCGACAGCGGACCGATCACCTGCGGCACCATCGCCTTGTAGCGGTCGCCGCGGATGCCCATCTCGACCTTGTGCTCGAAGTCGATGCCGTTCACCGCCTCGAGAAAGCCGTGCACGAAGTGCTGGCGCGACTGCTCGCCCTCGGTGACGATATCGAGCCCCGCATCCTCCTGCGCCTTCAGCCACAGCAGCGTCGCATCGCGCTTGGCCTGCTGCAGTTCCTCGCCGCTGGCGCGCCACTGCGGCCACAGCTTGTCGGTCTCCGCGAGCCAGGCGGGCTTGGGCAGGCTGCCGGCCAGTGTTGCTTCGAACATGGGCGTCTCCCTGGGCTGTTGTCTGCGCGTGCCTGCGGCGGACCGCGGCACCTCTGGAAGCGGACATCATAGGGCGCGGGTCAGCGGCAGACAGGCGACATCGCGCGCACGCGTGGCCCAGCCTGGCGGGCGGCGAGCACGATCGGCGCCGGAGCGGCGAGCACCTGCGCCGACTCGCCGTCGTGCGCGGCCAGCGTGTCGATGCCGAGCAGCACCACGAGCGTTGCTGACAACGCAACGGCGGCAAAGGCGGCGCGGTTGCGGACGGTGCCGGGGTTGGAGTTGTCGTTCATGGTGGGGCTCCTAATTTCGGCGATTCGGACTGGGTCGGTGTCGATGGACGCACTGTGCGCGCCGCCCACCGCTTCAGTCCCTTGGCTGCGCTGAGTCCGGTCTGAATCGTTCTGAACTGACCGCGCGCGATCTCGCTGCGGCCATCGCGATGGCGATGCAGCGAGATCGATCGGGGAAGAGGTCGACAACGCGACCCGCTGCGTCGCGCCTGGCCCGCGGCCGGCGCGCAACTCGACGAGGCCGCCGCAAACGCTGGCAGGCTTACGCGGCTGGGGCCGGCTCCTATCGGCGTCGCCTTACTCGAACCTCAGCGCGACCAGCGCAGCAGGCCGCGCAGCTCGGCCGCAGCTCCTTCGCAGCGCTGGACGAAGCGCAACGTGACCGTCACCAGCCCGCCGCTGTCGTACACCGCCTCGTCCACCACGAACCAACCGACGAGCATGTTGCAGCCGCGCCCATCGCCGGACCAGCTCAACCCGCCTTTGATCGGGTTGTGGAACGGCCAGCGCTGCACGTCGCCGTAGTAACCAGGCTGCAGGCGGGTCAGCGAGACCATCGGCTGAAAGTCGCCGTACCACCACGTGTCGCCGTTGACCGTCACCCTGAGCTGGCTGCCAAAGGTTGCAAACGTCAGACGGGCGTTGGCGTCGGTGTAGAGCATCGTGCGGCCGCTGCCGATGTAGTCGCCGGCCGAACTCTGCAGGTACACGACGTTGCCGCTGGCTGGCACCGCGCCCGCGGCCGGTGACCACAGGCCTGCAGGCGGCGGATTGACCGGCCCGGGCGGCTGCGTGGTGTCGTTGGGCGTGATGCGGATCTTGCCGCGCAGCGCCGCTGCCGCTCCGTCGCAGCGCTGCAGGAACCGCAGCTCGATCGCGGCAAGCGCGTTGCCGTTGTAGGAAACACTGTCGACCACGAACCAACCGCTCAGCTGGTTGCAGCCACGCCCTTCGCCGGACCACTCGAGTCCTCCCTTGGCCGGGTTGTTGAACGGCGCCCGCTGCAGGTCGCCGTAGTAGCCGGGCCGCAGTTGCGCCAGACCTGCCATCGCCACGAAGCTGCCCGTCCACCGCTGGTCGCCCGTCAGGCTCATCGAGAAATTGGCGCCCGACGAGCTGAACGCAAACTGCGTATCGGCGCGCGTGTAGGTACGCGTGGCGCCGGCGCCGATGAAGTCGCCGCTGTCGCTCTCCAGGTAGACGTAGTCGCCGGTGGCCGGCGTGGCACCCACTGGCGGCGCCCACAAGCTTGGCGGCGGAGGATTGACCGGACCCGGCGGCGCCGTGGTGTCACCTGGCGTCAGCCGCACCATGCCGCGCAAGGCGGCGGTGCCGTTCTCGCAGCGCTGCTCGAAACGCAGCGTGATGGCGGTGAGCGTGTTGCCGTCGTAGGTGACGCTGTCGACCATGAACCAGCCGCTCGACTGGTTGCAGCCACGGCCCTGGCCCACCCAGCTGAGGCCGCCCTTGACCCGGTTATGAAACGGGTAGCGCTGCAGTTCGCCGTAGTAGCCGGGCTCGAACCGCGTCAACGTGTCCATGACCTTGAAGTCGCCGTTCCACCACTGGTCGCCATCGACGGACACCGCCAGATAGCCGCTGCTGCCATCGAAAAGAAGCCGCGCATTGGCGCGCGTATAGCTGTAGGTGCCGCCGTCGCCGACGGAGTCGGCCGCGTCGCTCTGCAGATAGATGAAGTCGCCGTTGACAGGCACCGCACTCGCCGGCGGCGACCACAGCCCAGCCGGCGGCTGAGCCGGGCCGGGTGGCAGGGTGGTGTCATTGCCGGTCAGCCGCAGCTTGCCGCGCAGCGCGCCCGTCGCGCTGTCGCAGCGCTGCTCGAAGCGCAGCTCGAGCTCGCGCAACTGGCCGCCGACAAAGGCCACGCGGTCGACCACGAACCAACCCTGCAAGCGGCCACAGATCCTGCCCTCGCCGTACCAGTTCAAGCCGGCGCGTGCGGGGTTGCCGCTCGAGTGCAGCTGCGCGTTCGGGTAGTACCCGGGTGCCAGCTGCGTGATACCGCTCATCGGCGCAAGGGTGCCGCTCCACTGCTGATCACCGGAGACACCCACCTGCAGCGCCTGACCGATGATCTCGAACGCCAGCGCTGCATTGGCGCGCGTGTAGGTGCGCGTGGCACCGCCACCGATGTAGTCCCCGCTCTGACTCTCCAGATAGACGTAGTCGCCGCTGGCCGGCGTGGCGCCGGCTGCCGGCTGCCACAGCGACGCCGGCGGCGGATCGAGCGGACCGGGCGGCTGCGAGGTGTCGGCGCTGCGCCAGCGGATCTCGCCGCGCAGCGCGCCGGCGTACGACTCGCAGGTCTGCTCGAAACTCAGATCCAGTTCGCTGAGTGCGCCGGCCACGTAGATGGCGCGCGACACCGTGAAGGCGCCGCGCAGCTGGCTGCAGCCACCCACGCCGCTCCATGACAGGCCGCCCACGGCAGCCGCATGCTGCGGGTAGCCGGTCAGGCTCGGAAAGGTGCCGACCTGAAACTGCGTCAGCGAGTTGGGCAGCTGGAAGTAGCCGTTCCACTGCTGATCGCCACGCACCTGGACGGTCAGCAGGCCACCACTGGCGCTCACCGAGATCTGGGCATTCGCCCGGGTGTAGCCATACGCGGCGCCGAGGCCGATCGGGTCGCCGGTATCGCTCTGCAGGCGAACGAAGCTGCGCTCGCGCGTGCCGACGGCGACGGTCGCAGTGTTGTTGGCGGCGCGACCATCGGCCGCAGCCTGCGCGGTGACGACCGCCCTGACGCCGCTGGCGGGCGCGCCAAGCGACACCGTGGCCGGCGCCGTGAAGACGAGTTGCGCGCCAGGTGGCAAGGTCGGGACGACCATGCGCGCGCTGAGCTGCGCGGGACACAGCCCGCCGCCGCCGGCGGCGCAGTTGACACCCGCCAGCGCCTGACCGCTGCCGAGATCGAGCGTCAGCAAGACGTCACGTGCCGCATCCGTGCCGACGCTGCGCAGGGTGAAGGTGTAGGTGACATCGTCCCCTTCAATCACGCTGGCTGCGGACGCGGATATCACGACTTCGACGTCCGCTGCAGCAGGCGGTGGACTGTCGCCGCCACCACCGCCGCCACCGCAGGCTGCCAGAGCGCCCACGATCAGGGCCGCGCCGAATGTGCGCCATGGACTCATCGAAGACTCCTTTCGACACGCTGGATTCGCGCGACAAGGCTATCCGGCGACGCGCCTCGCGGTGCCGCGACCCTCGTTGTCGTGACATTGAACGTTGGATTCGCGCCACTGCGCGCGGCAACCTGCAGCTGCTACTGATGGTCAGTTGCCTGACAGACTGCGGTTGGACGCGAAGGCCCTCGACGGCGAGCTGGCGCGCTACGCCGCCACCAGCGCCGCCTGCCCCGCGCGCACGCGGTCGCGCCCAGCGGCCTTGGCGGCGTACAGGGCGTCGTCGGCCCGGCGCAGCACGTCGGCGATGCCGCCCGGTCCAGGGCGGGCGAGCGCCACGCCCACGCTGACGGTGATCGGCAGCGCGATCGACCAGCGCGCCGGGTCGATGCGTGCCATCGCCGCGCGCAGGCGCTCGGCCAGATGCATGGCCGGGTCGATCTCGGTGCGCGGCATCAGCACCAGGAACTCCTCGCCGCCGAGGCGGCCGGCGCTCATCGCGCCGCGCAGCTCGGCCGCCAGCGTGCCCGCCACCGCGCGCAGCACCTCGTCGCCGACCGGATGGCCGTGGCGGTCGTTGATCGCCTTGAAGTGATCGATGTCCACGATCAGCACCGCGCACGGGCTGCCGGCGGCGAGCAGGCTGCCCAGCCGCGCCAGCACGGCGCGGCGGTTGGGCAGGCCGGTCAACTCGTCGGTCATCGCCAGCGCCTGCATGGTGCGGCTGACGCGGCGCCCGCGCCACGCCACCACGGCCAGCACCGCGGCCAGAACGCCGGCCAGCGCGATCACCACGACCTTGAGCCGGCTCGCGCTCAGCTCCTGCGCGAGCGCGGCCTCGGTGGTGGCCTTTTCGCGCTGCAGCAGCGCGTTCTCCTTGTCGCGCGCGGCGGTGTCGAACTCCACCTTGAGCGCGAGGACGCGCTGGTCCAGCTGGCGCGCGTGCAGGCGGTCGGTGGTCTCCTTCAGCCGCTGCTGGTCGTCGAACGCGCCGCGCCAGTCGCCCAGGTCAGCCCGCGTGGTGGCCAGCGCCGCATAGGTGGCGGCGACGTCGGCGTACGCCTCGGCCTGGCGAAACACCTCGAGCGCCTGGGTGAGTGCCGTCAGGCTCTCCGCCGGACGCGCGAGTCCGCGCATCGCCTTGCCGCGCGCCAGCGCCACGTGCGCGCGCAGGCGCGCGTCGGGCAGCGGGTCGGCCAGCGCGTCGGCACGCGCGAGCTGCGCCAGCGCTGACTGCCACTCGCCGCGCGCGTTGTGCACCGCTGCCATGCCGCGCGCTGCGTACGCCTCGCCGCGGGCATAGCCGAGCCGGCGACTCATCTGCATCGCCTGCGTGAAGGTGCCTTCCGCGTCCGCCCAGCGGCCCTGGTACTCGTGCGAGCGGCCCAGGTTGTAGAGCGTGACCACCGCCTCGCGCTCCAGCCCGGCGGCCAGCTGTGCCTTGGCCGCCTGCTCGAAGTAGACCTGCGCCTGCGCGTAGTCGCCCATCCGGTTGTAGATCGTGGCCACGCCGTTGACCGCGGTGCGCGAGTGCTCGGGATAGTTGCCGCGCTCGTACAAGCCGATAGAGCGGCGCAGGTCGACCAGCGCGAGCGCGTACTCGCCCTGCACGCCGCGCAGCCAGCCGCGCAGGTACAGCGCGTTGGCGAGCATCTCGCCATCGGCGGCGACTTCGGCTTCCGATACCGCACGCTCGTAGGCCGAGAGCGCGCGGGCGTTGTCGCCGGCGGCCTCGTGCACCTCGCCCTCGCAGTTCTGCACCCCGGCGCGCAGGCCGCTTCGCCTGGCCAGCGGCAGCAGCGCCGTCGCCCGCGCCAGCGCCTCACGCGCGCGGACGAGATCGCGCTCCAGGAAGTAGTCGCACAACACCAGCTGCGCGCGGATCTCGAGATCGGGCTCCGGCTGCGTGGCGATCAGGCCGAGCGCGTCATCGGCAAAGCGGCGGGCGTCTTCGGGGTTGCTGCGGCCGGCGTTGATGGCCTGCTGGACCACGGGCGCGGCCGGATGCGCCGCCGTCGGCGCTGGGGTGAAAGCTGACTGCGCGCCCGCCAGCAACGGCAACGCGCACAACAGCACAACAAAGGACCGGGCGATGCACACGGGCACGATTGTCGCGCCCAACGGCACACTGCGTCATCCGCCGAACCTTTGATGGCCCGACAGCCCCTGCGGGTGAGAGTCCGCGCCATATTCATCATGCTTGCGCCCAAGCCGCCTTGACCACGTGCGCACCTTTAGCAAGCGAGCAAGGCGAGCAAAAACGCCCGCTCACTCGCTGGTGACGTGCCCCTGCAACTCGGCGCCCGTGTTGCGCCAGTCGGGGCCCCACAGCTCGGGCGACAACGCCCGGTCGGCGCGCGCGAACACGGCCAGTCCGAAGCGCGGCGTGATCATCGCCAGCGTGTGCAGTCGGTACGCGTCGTTGGCGGCCAGCGCGGCGAGCAGGTGCCGCTCGGCCACGCTGCGGAGGCGGATCGGCGCATCGAGCGGATGCGCGGCGGTCGGGTCGGCATACAGGTGCAGCAACACCAGGTCCGGCTGCTGCGCCAGCACGTAGTCGGGATCGGACTTCTCCAGGTGCGCACCCGGTTGCCGCGCCAGATGGGCATCGGTGAGGCCGGCGAGATCGATGATCCGGCCGCGGAAGGTCCAGCCGAACTGGCCGATGTCCATCACCGCCACGCGCGTGAGCGCGCTGTCTTGCGCCAGCGCGCCCAGGCGCGCCATGTGGTCGGGCGGAAAGCGCGCCGCGTCGCGCCCGGTGACCGCGGCCGCCAGGTGCGCGGCCAGCCACACCGCCAGCAGCACGCGCCGCAGCGTCACCCAGCGGTCGCCACTGCGCCACTGCAGGCCCACCGCCAGCACGAGCGCCAGTTCCACGATCAGCCACCGACGCCACCCCGGCATCCAGTCGCCGCCGGTGATGACCAGCAGCACCGCGGTCGCGGCAGTGGCCGCGAGCAGCGCCAGCACGCGCGGCTGCGGTCGTGCCAGCAGCAGGATCACCCAGCCCGCCGCGCCCAGCCCCCACAGCGCAAAGCGCCCGAGATCGTCCACGCCTTCCTGCCACACCGCGGGCTTGGCGTAGTACGTGTTGGGCAGCCAGGTACCGAAGAAGACCTGCCGCAGCGCGAGCAAAGTCGCCAGCGCCAGCAGGTAAGCCAGCAGCAGGGTCAGCGCCGCGCGCCGCCCGGCCGTGACGTATGACAGCGCAACGATCACAGCACCGAGCGCGAGCGCCTCGGGCCGGCACCAGACGAACAGCGCCATCAGCAGTGCGCTCGCGCCGCGCAGGCGCGCCGTGGTCGGCAGCAGGCACACGCACAGCAGCGCCGCCCACAGCAGGCACCACAGTGCGGTCTCCAGCCCCGCCATCGCGTAGAACCACAGGCAGCCCGAAGACGCGAGCAGCAACGCCACCGCCGGCGCGGCGCCAACTGCATCCGGGTTCAACCGCCGCACGGTCCACGCGATCAGCGCGACCGTGCCAACGGCACACGCGACGCCGACCACGCGCGCCACGATGATCGGCTCGACCCCAGGAACGAACGCGATCCACAGGGCGAACAGCGCCGTCCACAGCGGGTTGCTGAAACCCTCGACCGCTGCCTGCCCCAGGTTGTAGGTGGGGACGCCGGTCTCAGCGAGATGACGCGCGTAGCGAAACGAGATCCAGGCGTCGTCGATCGTGAACTCGAACGAGCGCAGCCGCACCACCTGCGCGACGATCAGCGCCAGCGCGAGCCACGCCAGCGCCGCGCTGCCGCGCCATGCCGGGCGCAGCGCGCGCGCGGACGGCATCGCGCTCAACGGATCACCGGCAGGCCCATGCGCGCCCGCTGCGCCAGCCGGTGCGCGCAGGCGGCGGGCACGGGGTGCCGTGCTACTTGTGCGCGCCCGCTGCGGGTACCGCAGGCGCCTTGGGCACCGCCAGCGGCTTGGCGCCCGCGCGCGGCGACGTGGGCGAGTTCCAGTCCTGCACAGTGCTGCCGCCGGCGCGTGGTGACGTCGGCGAGTTCCAGTCCTGCACCGCACCGCCACCAGCCCGTGGCGAGGTGGGCGAGTTCCATTCCTGCGTCTTGCCGCCAGCAGCGCGCGGCGCCGTCGGCGAGTTCCACCCCTGCACGGTGGGGTTGCCGGCCGGCGCCTTGGGCTTGGCGGCGCCTGCAGGCGCCTGCGTACCGGGCGCGGCCGCCTTGACCGACGGATCGAGCGCCAACACCGGCTTGCTGGCCTGCGGCACAGCCTTCACCGCGGGCGCAGGCGATGCCGCCGGCGTCTGCGCGTTGGCAGACAGCATCCAGGGGGCAACGATCAGGACGGCTGCGGTGCGAACGAGCGCGGCTTGCTTGAGCTTCATGAGTCGACCTTCCGAGTACCCGCTGTCTGCGGTGACCGGCGGATGGTAGGTCCGCGCGCCGCCGATCGGCAAGAGCAGACGCGCGCGGAGCGCAGCGCCCGCGCCCCGCACGCCAGGTCATTCGGGTGACTGTTGCCGGCGCCGCGCCCGTGCAGGCTTGAGCGCCTGCGCGGCTTCCTTGGCCACCTGCGCGCGCAGCCAGTCGGTGAAGGTGCGCACCTCGGCGCGCCGCGCGGCCGCGGGCGAGCCGAGCAGCCAGTACGCGCGTTGCGCGCGCGTGGCATAGCGCTTGTCGCGCAGCGGCATCACCAGGCGGCCGTCGGCGATGAACGGATCGATCAGCGGAAAGCGGCCGAGTGCCACGCCCTGCCCGGCCACCGCCGCCTGCAGCGCCTGGTCGTAGTGGCTGTAGCGCAGGCCGCGGCCGTCGCGCGGGCGCGGCACGTTCATCGCCTCGCACCACACCTTCCAGCTCAGCCACAGGCCGGCGCCGGTGGGGTCGTCGAGATCGAGCAGCGGCAGCTGCAGCAGGTCGTCGAGCGTGCACACGCGCCGACCCTTCAGCAACGCCGGGCTCACCACCGGCGCCACCTGTTCGCCGAACAGCAGCTCGGCGCCTTCGCCTGCAAGCGCCTCGGGGCAGTAGCGGATCGCCACGTCGAGCGACAGGCGCTCCAGCTCGCGCACCGCGTTGTCGGCGACGATGTGCACCGAGATGTCCGGGTGCTTGGCCTGGAACAGCGCCAGCCGCGGCACCAGCCACAGCGAGGCGAAGGTGACCGTGGTGGTCACGCGCACGACCGGTGCGGTGCGCGCACGCACCTGCGCGGTGGCCTCGCGCAGCTGGGCCAGCGCCTTGGCCACCTCACGGTGGTACAGCTCGCCGGCCTCGGTCAGCACCAGCGCGCGCGTGCGCCGCTCGAAGAGCTTGACCCCGAGCTGCTCCTCCAGCTGCTGCACCTGCCGGCTCACCGCCGACTGCGTGACGAAGAGTTCGCCCGCCGCGCTGGTGAACGACAGCAGGCGCGCCGCGGCGTCGAAGCCGAGCAGCAGGTCGAGCGAGGTGGGCAGGTCGCGTTGCCGTGTCATCAGCGGTCGCTCACGAGTGCGAGGGCGGCAGCGTAACGCCGCCCCGGCACGCCGCGCCTGCCATGCCGCCGGCGCATGCATCGCCCGCGGAAATCTCGTTTGTCGGCGGCGCGGGCCGGCGCGACAGTGCATGCCATGCCTGAAAGGACGTCACCATGAACACACGCCAAGACATCGCCACCCCGACCAACACGCTGATCGACGTCGACACCACGCCGCAGCCTCTGCCGCTGCCGGTGGGTGCGGCGCTGTTCGCCGCCAGCGGCGCCGTGTGGCTGACGCAGGACGGCCGCCGCGACGACGTGATGCTCGCCCACGGCGCGCGCTACGACGTGCGCACGCGCGGCCTGGTGGTGGTCAGCGCGATCGACCCACACGGCCGGCACGGCGCGGCTGACCACGCCACGCTGTACGTGGCCGCGCCGGCGGAAGCGCGCGCAATCAGCGCTGCCGACCTGCGCGACTTCCTGCGCCAACGCGCCGCGCGTCTGCGCGATGAGGAGATTGACCGTGCCGGCGCGGCGGTGATGACGCACCTGCGGTCGGTGATCACCAGCTGGCTCGCTCGGTGGCGGCGTGGGCCAGCGACCGACGCATCGCGCGCTGCGTTGACCCGACTCGGTACCTGACATCCAACCACCCACGGAGAACCGCCGTGCCCATCCTGACCGTGCGACTGAGCACACCGATACCCGACGGCGCCCCCGCGCGCGTCGCCGCCCTGCTCGCCGACCTCACCACCGAGGTGCTGAAGAAGAAGCGTGAACTGACCGCCGTGGTCATCGACCCCGTGCGCGCCGAGCACTGGTTCATCGGCGGCGCGCCGCTCGGCGCACGGCAAGAACCCGTCGCCAGCTTCTTTCTCGACATCAAGGTCACCGAAGGCACCAACACGAAAGACGAGAAGGCGGCCTACGTGCAACGCGTGTTCGCCGGCATGCAGTCGATCCTCGGCCCGCTCGATCCGGCGAGCTATGTCGTGATCCACGAGGTGCGCGCGGACGCCTGGGGGTATGGCGGGGCGACGCAGGAGTTTCGGTACGTGGCGGGGAAGGCGCTCTGACGTCAGTGCTGGACGCGTGCGCGTCACGCAGAGCGACTCGAAGCGCGCGGCGCCCTTACTCGATCACATAAAGTCGATCGATCTCCCTGCCCATCATCAGATCCAGGCCGCTCACGTTGGCGCTGAGCAACTGGGCGATCGCGGCCGTCGAACAGTTGCCGCGCCGAATCCAGATGACCTTGGGTGGGGCGCCATACAGCACGCTGAGGTCAGCAAAGTCACTGTCCTTGGAGACAATGATGAAGCCGTTGTCGCGCGCGTAATCCCACACGGCCATGTCCGTGGCCGCGCCGAGGCCTACGTCATGCACATGCGCCGAACCGGGAAATGCAGTCGACAGCTCCGCCACCAACCGCGGCGAGAGGTTTTCGTCAAACAGCAGCTTCACGACGTCGCGACGAGCTTGGCCTGTTCACGCTCTGCCGCGTAGGCGAGGCAGGCGCGAATGTCGTCGCGAGTGAGGTACGGAAAGTCTCTGAGAATCTCGTCCTCCGTCATCCCGGAAGCGAGATAACCGAGCACGTCGTAGACCGTGATCCGCAACCCCCGAATGCATGGCTTGCCGCTACGCTTGCCGGGCTCGATGGTGATGATCTGTCGGTAGTCCACTGGCACCTCCGTCACGGACCGCAGCTTGAGCTTACTCCCGGCAACGACGCGGCCCACAAGGCACGGCGCCGCCGCGACATAGGCCAAAGACCACGACAACGGACGTTGTCGAATCGGAATCGTCCGCGAGCGCCTTCTGTAGCGGTCTGCGCCCCGCCATCGGCGGCCTATCGGCCACGGCAGCGGTGAAGCGAACTCACGTACGTGGTTGATCAAGCGATCGGCCGACGCCGCCGCGCCAGTGAACGGCCGAACGCGCTTCACTCCCTTGAAATGCGCGTTCGTCGCGCGGGCCGCGACAGCGTTGCGGCGGATCGGAATCATGCGCGCTGTTTTTCTTTGAGACGGGATGCGCGATGACAAGAAGAGAACTGCTGGCCGCCGTGGTCGCCAGCGGTTGGCTGGCCGCCTGTGGCGGCGGTGACGACAGCAACGACGCGCCGCCGCCGCAGCTCGAGCGCGAGGTGGACGGCCGGGCCGTGGTGAAACTTGCCAGCGGCCGGGCCGGGCTGGTGGCGCTCGACGAGCAGTTGGTTTCGCTGGCCGAGCGGGGTCCGAGGCGAACGCTGGTGATCACGCCGGCCGACGGCAGTGCGTTGCGCCGTATCGACGCACCCGCAGGCTGGTCGCTGGTGGACTTCACGTTGCACCCGGCGGGCGACATCACGGTGGTACTGACTCAGGATGGCCTCGTGCGCCTGTGGCGACTGGACGCGCTGGGAACGCTCAAGCGCAATCAGCCCTTCATGGATCCGCAGGTATCGAGCGACGCCTACTACGACGCCGGCGGCGCCATCGACCCCGATGGCCTGCAGCCCGTGCTGACCGGCGACGCGGCGCGCGTGTTCGCGCTCGGCGACAGTGTGCTGCTGGTGTTGCGCACGGGTCTGAACGCCGTGGTCGCGTACCGCCTGCACGACACCGTGAACGGCTATGTGCAGGCCTGGCGCACCGTGGTGGAGCCGGGCGGCGGCGTGGCTGGGCGCTTCCTCACCAGCGGCAGTCACGATGTCTTCGACCAGCTGGTCAACCACGCGCAGTTTCGCGCCGACCTGGCCGCCGACGGCACGCTCGGCATCGGAGTGGTCAACGCCAACAACACCGTCTTCGCAGGCCATACCTGGCACTTCGGCGAAGCGATCTCGGCGACCTACGGCCTCATCTTCACGCGCATCGGCGCCGATGGCCAACGCTTGGGCAGCAGCATCGTGCCGACCGATCAGTTGTCGGAGCTGCACGGCCTGCGCGCTGTGCCCGGAGGCTTCATGGTGGTGGGCCGCGTGCGCACCACGCGGCCGCCGGACGGCAGCGGCTGGAACGCCTTCGTCGCGCGCGTGGGCACCGACGGCAGCGTGGGCGAGGTGCAGGTGGTCGACGTCGACCGCGGCGACATCTTCTTCGACATCGCCGCGCTGCCACAGGGCGGCTATGTTGCCGTGGGCAGCACCGGCTGGACGCAGAACCCGAGCGGCGCCAGCATCAGCGAAGAAGCCTCGCTTTTGGTGGCGAGGCTGGCTGCCGATGGCCGGCTGCAGCAGCGGTTGGCCGTACCGAGCGGACCGCGCAACAACCAGCTCCGCGCTGTGATCAATCACCAGGGCCAATGGCTGCTGGGCGGACAACGCAACGGACCAGGCACGCACTCGGGCGACGCCAACGCGACGTTGATCCGGGCCGATGGCTTTGTTGCCCGGGCGCCGGTCTTCTGACAGGCTGAGCATCGGACCACTGGCGAAGACGCCGCCCGGAGAACAGCCTTGATGACTGGTCACTGCAACTGCGGCGCGGTCCGCTTCGAGATCACGCAGCGGCCCGCGGGCGTGTACGTGTGCCACTGCTCGATCTGCCGCCGCTCAACCGGAAGCAACGGCATCGCCGTCGTCGTGGTGCCGAACGAGCACTTCCGCTGGACCGCGGGGCAGGACCAGATCACCGCCTGGGCCAAGCCCGACTCGGCGTGGGAGACCTGGTTCTGCCGCACCTGTGGCTCACGCGTGCCCGGCCGCAACGACGACGCGCGAATGTTCGTCCCCGCCGGCCTGCTCGGCCGCGACGCCGATGACCTCAGCGTGCTGCACCACATCTTCGTCGGGTCCAAGGCGGGGTGGGATGTGATTGGTGATCGGGGGCAGCAGCATGTCGAGCAGGTCAGAAGGTAAGCGTACCGACGTACCCATACCTCTATACGCTTTTCGCGCATACGCTAAAAGCGTATAGTCGCGCACCATGGTCTTCGTCGAGCTGACGCCCTTTGTCTCGTTCAGGACGGAGCATTGGTCAGACGACGAACTGCGCGCGCTTCAGAGCTATCTGCTGGTGTCTCCCGATGCCGGCGACCTCATCCGCGGAGGCGCAGGTCTGCGCAAGTTGCGTTGGGCGGCACAGGGGCGCGGCAAGCGCGGCGGCGCGCGGGTCATCTACTACTGGCACGTACCCGGCGACCACATCTACCTGATCTACGGCTACGTGAAGAGCGAGAGGGAAGACCTGACGCCACAGCAGGTCCGCACGCTCGCTGAACTGATGAAGGACATCAAGCATGGATAAGCAGCACTTCGATCAGCTCATCAAGGGCGTGCGGGAGATGAAGCGCCATATGGCCGGCAAGCCGGTGCGCGGCGCGCGAACGACGCAGCTGGAAGAGCCCGACGTTCGCGCGATCCGCGAGGCAGCGAAGATCAGTCAGTCACAGTTCGCTGAACTGATCGGCGTGAGCGTGCGTACTTTGCAGAACTGGGAGCAGCAGAGAACGAAGCCGACGGGGCCAGCGCGGGCGCTGCTGAAGATCGTGGCGTCGAATCCGAAGTCGGCGATTGAGGCGCTACACGCCTAGACGCCGGGAGACTCGCGCTGGGAAACTCAAACCCCCTTCTAGCCCTGCCTCGCGCAACGCGCGATGGTCACCCCGGGGAGCCCGCCTTGATGACAGGTCACTGCAACTGCGGCGCTATCCGCTTCGAGATCACGCAGCGGCCCGCGGGCGTGTACGTGTGCCACTGCTCGATCTGCCGCCGCTCCACCGGCAGCAACGGCATCGCCGTTGTCGTGGTGCCGAACGAGCACTTCCGTTGGACTGAGGGGCAGGACCAGATCACCGCATGGACGAAGCCCAACTCGGCGTGGGAGACCTGGTTCTGCCGCACCTGTGGCTCACGCGTGCCCGGCCGCAACGACGACGCGCGAATGTTCGTGCCCGCCGGCCTGCTCGGCCGCGACGCCGATGGCCTCAGCGTGTTGCACCACATCTTCGTCGGGTCCAAGGCGGGGTGGGACGTGATTGGGGATCAGGGGCAGCAGCACGACGAGCACGTCGGAAAGTAGCGGACGCCGGCGCCCTGTGATGATAAGAATTCGAGCCTGACCCTTAGCGCGCATGCTTAGCGCGCATGAAAGAACACCGAATGAACTTGCGACTCAACCGCGCCACGCTCCAGCGGCTAGCCGCGATTGCGACGCTTGCCGCGGTCACCGGCTGCTCCAGTCTTGCGTTCACGGTGGCCAATACTGCGAGCTTGAGCGCGAGCTACGAACGCAGCGCCGACCATGCGTACGGCACGGACCCGCGGCAGATGCTCGACGTCTACATGCCGGCCAAGGCAGCGGACCAGCCGCCGCGCCCGATCATCGTCTTCTGGTACGGCGGGTCGTGGACCAGCGGCCAGCGCGGCTCTTACCTTTTTGTCGGCGCCGCACTGGCCGACCGCGGCTACGTCGTCGTCGTTCCCGACTATCGGCTGTACCCGGGCGCCAGGTTTCCGCTCTTCATCGAGGACGGTGTGCAGGCACTGCAATGGGTGCGGCAACATGCACGCCAGTTTGGCGGTGACCCCGACCGCATCGTGCTCATGGGTCACTCTGCCGGCGGACACCAGGCGGCGTTCCTGGCGTACGACCGCCAGCGGCTGGTCAAGGCAGGCGTCGACCCTGCATCCATCGTCGGCCTGGTGGGACTGTCCGGGCCTTATGCGCTCGATCCCAACTCGCGAGTGCTCAAGGCCATTTTCGCCGCGCCGTACACCCACGCCGACTGGCAGCCCGTGCGCCTGGTCACCCCAAGCGCGCCGCCGACGCTGCTGGTTCACGGCACCGCCGACAGCGTCGTCTCCATCAGCCACGCCGAGCAATTGCGCCAGACGCTGGCATCAGCCAACGTGCGGGTGGAGACGAAGTTCTATCCCGGCAAGAGCCACGTCGACACGGTGGCCGGATTCGCCATTCCGACGCGAGGTCGGACACCGGTGCTTGAAGACAGCTTGGCGTTCATTGCGTCGGTGACGGCTGGGGCGGCGACTGGTGCGGCGCGGACAGCGGCGCAGACAGCGACGCAATAGGCACGGCTGAGCCGGGTCGCGTCGGGCCACCGGACCGCGCTCGGAACAGCGAAGCGCCGTTCGCCTGTGCGACCATGCAGCGGCGCCTGGTGTAGGTCCGCGGTGATTGGGTCGGCGACGGGCCGCGCTGGCGAGTGACTCGAGGAGCGCCTGATGGATCCATCCCGCCCGAGCATTGCGGACAAGCGGCGCAGCTTTCGGCGCCTGCACGAAGACGGCTGCTTTGTCATTCCCAATCCCTGGGACCCGGGCAGCGCGCGCACCCTGCAGAGCCTGGGCTTCAAGGCCGTGGCCACCACCAGCGCCGGCTTTGCGTGGTCGCAGGCGCGGCCGGACAACGGCGTGACCGTCGACCAGGTGATCGAGCACCTGCGCGCGATGGTGGCGGCGGTCGACATCCCCGTGAACGCCGACTTCGAGGCCGGCTTCGCTGCAGACGCCGCGGGCGTGGAGCGCAACGTGCGCCGCGCGGTCGAGACCGGCGTGGCGGGCCTGTCGATCGAAGATTCCACCGGCGACCCCGCGCAACCGCTCTACCCGCGCGAGGTCGCCATCGAGCGCCTGCGCGCCGCCCGCCGCGCCATCGACGCCACCGGCGCCAGTGGTGGCCAAACGCTTCTCGTCGGCCGCTCCGAAGGCTTCATCGTCGGCCGGCCAGACCTCGCCGAGACCATCGCCCGGCTGCAGGCGTACGCGGAGGCGGGCGCCGACTGCCTCTACGCGCCCGGCATCCGCACGCGCGAGGAGATCCGCGCGGTGATCGAGGCGGTGGCGCCGAAACCGGTGAACGTGCTGATCGGCTGGCCCACCGACCTCACCGTGCAAGACCTCGCCGCGCTCGGCGTGCGCCGCATCAGCGTGGGCGGCGCACTGGCCCGCGCCGCGTGGGGCGGGTTCATGCGGGCGGCGAAGGAGATTGCGGAGAAGGGGTCGTTTGCGGGGTTGGGGGAGGCGGCGAGTGGCGCAGAGTTGAATCGGCTCTTTAGCCGTGAGTGACCTCGAAGCGGACGAAGCCGACGGGGCATCGCGGGCGCTGTTCAAGATCGTGGCGTCGAATCCGAAGTCGGCGATTGAGGCGTTGCACGCTTGCGCTAGGGTAAATGCGAGCCTCGCTCCTTTTGCGCTTTGGCTCCCTTTGCGCTCCAGTTCATCGTTCTCTCCGCCGATGCCGACTTCTCCCCGGTCCTGCGCAAGCTGCGCCGCTGCTTTGCGGTATTGGCCATCGGTTCTCCGTCGGCGGCATATCAGGCGTCAGCCGACCTTCTCATCGAGCCGGACTTGTTCGCTTGAACGCACGCGGCCGTTTCGCCATCACTCGGCAACGTCCACTTCGGCCGACTTCCGCCCCGTCTTTCCGAAGTAGCGCACCGCGCGCACAGGCAGTACCGTACTGAACCTTCAAGTTCGCGAGTATTTCGGCATTCACCGCGCCTAACGGCGCCCAGCCAACGAATGAGCCAGCTCATATTTGACGTTGTTGCATGCACTACGTTAAGTAGTTGATTAAGAAATCTGGGGAAACATGGATATCGATCACTATCAACGGCTAGCTGGGGAGACAGATCAAACCGGTGAACACGAGTCCTCCATCTTTATTGCGATACTCGGCTTGACGGGAGAAGTTGGAACTCTAGCTTCATCGCTGAAGAAGTTCTTGCGTGATGGAGAGAACTACACTCTATATCCAGAGCATGTTCGCGAAGAATTAGGTGACATACTTTGGTATCTGGCAATCCTTGCTAATAAGCTTCAGCAGCCTTTGTCTGAAGTTGCCAAACAAAACCTTGAGAAGATTCGGGCTCGCTGGACCGAGGCAGATGGCACCTTGTTTTCGAGCACTTTCTACGATGAGTCGTTCCCGACCAACGAGCAGTTGCCGCGCACGTTCAAAGTTCAATTCAGAGAGATCTGTAGTGGCGGACGAACAGAAGTACGGTTGACTCGTGACGGTAAAAAGTGCGGAGATCGGCTCACGGACAATGCCGCATATGACGATGGATACCGTTACCACGATGTATTTCACCTTGCTTACGCAGCCGTCTTGGGCTGGTCACCTGTCACACGCAAGCTACTTAGGTGTAAGCGTCGCAGCGATAAGGACACCGACGAAATTCAGGACGGCGGCCGTGCGTCCGTCATAGAAGAAGGAATCGCTGCTCTAGTGTTCGGTTACGCAGAGAGGCATCAGTTTCTTGACGGAATTACCACTTTGGACTTTGAGTTGTTGAAGACCGTCAAAGACATGACGAAGACGCTAGAGGTCACAAACGCTTCG
Source organism: Burkholderiaceae bacterium (assembly GCA_022843955.1). Taxonomy (GTDB): domain Bacteria; phylum Pseudomonadota; class Gammaproteobacteria; order Burkholderiales; family Burkholderiaceae_F; genus JALHMQ01. The sequence continues at coordinate 2,284 of JALHMQ010000032.1, read as the reverse complement.
TGGCGCCAGTGGGAGAGGGCCGTACTTGAAGGGTTCAAGGCGTTTCGAATACTTAAGGAACGCAAGGGAGGCTTTATTACAGTCGATTTAATGACAAAAACGCTCACTTACTCGAAGACGTGAGGCATCATGCCTGTTCTTGTAACTGGTAGAGACTGTGTTGAAGCTTGGGAGCAGGTTGTCAGGCGACTAAATCATGTACCTGGCCGCCGCGAAGCAAACACGATGGTTCATATCCAGGAGCCAACAAATACAGACGAGCGATGTCTAGCGAGGTTCAACCCAAGGGCGGTGAAGCTCCAAGGCGACAATGCCCATGACGTTGCAAACACTCTCTTTCCAGCCAAGACGTTAAGAAATCTGAAGCCCTCAGAGGACCTCTACTCTCGCTATGCGAAGGCATATCGCCGCGGCGCCATTCGTAAGTTTGCCTGGGGGACTTACTTCGGTCGCTTGACGACTTTCGGAGCGAAGCGAGTGAACCAACTCGATCGCGCGATAGAGAGCGCTCGGCATTGGCAGAACAATCATCGATCAGTCCTTACGTTTCACCTAAGCTCCGCAGAGACCGATGGGATTCGAGTTCGTGGTGGACCTTGCCTGCAGTACATTCAGCTCAACTGCCCGACCAAGCACACAGTAGATGCAGTTGCTGTTTATCGTGCTCATGATTACTTCAATAAGGCCCTTGGAAACTTCATTGGGCTATCGCGGATACTGCAGTTCTTCGCGTTGCAAACGGGAAGAACTGCAGGATCTTTGACAGTTCTCTCGATTGACGCCTTCTTGGAGGCGAGCCATGGAGATGTTGTCCGCTTACTTATGCGACAGGACTAATAATGGTTGTTAGTAAGCATAAGACGTTCGACATTTTGAGCGATGCTGTGCGGTACTGCACTCGCTGTGAGCGCATGCACAGTAGTCAGAGAATTCTCAGCCGGAGTGTTGGGTCGCTCTCATCGCCGATAATGTTTATCGGCGAGGCACCTGGCAGGCTAGGCGCCGACTTGAGTGGCGTACCCTTCTATGGCGACAAGTCTGGTGACAACTTCCAGGCCCTGCTGGAGCATGCTGGGATAGATAGAACAAGTGTCTTCGTATCAAATGCAGTTCTCTGTAACCCGCGCGACGAAGACGGAAGGAACGCGACGCCGAACCGACAAGAGCTGTCTAACTGCAGTGGATTCCTGTCTCGCCAGATTGAGCTCGTCGATCCGAAGATAGTTGTGACTCTCGGCGCTTCTGCACTCGAAGCCCTAAGTCTCATTGAAAGGCATGAATACACGTTGAGCGCTTGCGTGCGAACGACATGTCAGTGGTTTGGTCGAACACTGATCCCACTTTATCACCCCGGCCAGCGAGCTATGGTTCACCGCAGCTTTGCGAACCAACGCAGTGACTACCAGTTTGTTGCGGAGCGGCTGCGGAGACTGGATAAGGGCCGAAGGAAGCCGTCTGGCCTGCCAAGTAAGGCGGCATCAGATTTGGCTAGAGAGATCATTGAGCTCAAGCCCGGCGTTTCCTATTTCGCACTGCACAAGCTCTTGTTCTTGGCAGAGGTTGAGTCACTAAAGCGAAGTGGCGAACGCTTATCTGGGGCGCTGTTCCTTCGTCAAAAGGATGGCCCCTACTGCGTTGACCTTGAAGTTACACGCTTGCGCAAGGGGATTCCTGATCTGGAGATAATTAACAAGGCCGGGAGACTTCACTTTCGCGTTAAGGCTACGAGCGGGATCTTGTTCAGCGAAGCCACACCAAGTTCGCAGATGCCAAAGGGAAGGACGGTCGTTGCCGACATAGTTCAGCAGTACGGCGAGTTAGATGACGCGCGACTCAAGACCAGAACGTACTTGGCTGAGCCAATGCGCAGAATCCTTCGCGAAGAGCAGAAGAGCCTCGTGAATCTCTTCAATACTCCGATCAATCTCGACGTGGCGACCATCGAGCGGGCGCCGACCTAGCGCAGAGCTGATTCACATATTCCTCCGATACTGCCCACCCACCTCAAACAGCGCAGTCGTGATCTGACCCAGCGAGCAGCAGCGCACGGCGTCCATTAGCACCTCGAACACGTTGCCGTTGTCGATCACCGCGCGCTTCAGGCGGTCCAGCATCGCGGGGGATTCGTTGGCGTGGCGCTGCTGGAAGTCGTGCAGGCGTTTCAACTGCCCCTGCTTTTCCTCCTCGGTGGAGCGCGCCAGCTCGATCTGCTTGACCTCCTCGCCGTGCGGGTTGCGGAAGGTGTTGACGCCGATGATCGGGTAGTCGCCGGTGTGCTTCAGGT
>JALHMQ010000031.1 GCA_022843955.1 Burkholderiaceae bacterium | reverse complement strand
GTCATGAAGTCCTGCGTCTGCACCGCGCGCAGGCTGACCACCCACTCGTAAGTGCGGCCATCGCCCATCACGCCCACGCTCTTCACCGGCAGGAACACGGCAAAGGCCTGGCTCGTCTTGTCGTACCAGCCTGAGGACCGCAGTTCCTCGATGAAGATGTGATCGGCACGCCGCAGCAGGTCGGCAAACTCCCGCTTGACCTCGCCCAGGATGCGTACCCCGAGGCCTGGCCCGGGGAACGGATGGCGGTGAACCATTTCGGGCGGCAGGCCAAGTGCGATGCCGAGTGCTCGCACTTCGTCCTTGAACAGCTCGCGCAAGGGTTCCAGCAGCTTCAGATGCAGCGTGTCGGGCAGACCGCCGACGTTATGGTGGCTCTTGATCGTGGTCGCCTTCTTGGTCTTGGCGCCGGCGCTCTCGATCACGTCGGGGTAGATCGTGCCTTGTGCGAGCCACTTCGCGTTCGGCAGCTTGGCCGCTTCTTCCTGGAACACGTGGACGAACTCGCGCCCGATGATCTTGCGCTTGGCCTCCGGGTCCGCCACGCCCGTCAGCTCGCGCATGAAGCGTTCGCTCGCATCGACGTGGATCAGCTTCAGGCCCATGTGCTTCTGAAACGTCTCCACTACCTGCGCGCCTTCGTTCAAGCGCAGCAGGCCAGTGTCGACAAATACGCAAGTCAGCTGGTGCCCGATGGCCTTGTGAATCAGCGCCGCCGCCACCGATGAATCGACGCCGCCCGACAGGCCGAGGATCACCTCCTGCGTGCCGACCTGTTCGCGGATTTTGGCCACCGCCTCGGTCACGTAGTCGGGCATGTTCCAGTCGCCGCGGCAGCCGCAGATCTCGCGCACGAAGCGCGTGAGGATCGCCTGGCCCTGCTCCGTATGCGTGACCTCCGGATGAAACTGCACCGCGTAGAAGCGCCGCGTCTCGTCGGCCATGCCGGCAATCGGGCACGACGGCGTGGACGCCATCAGCTTGAATCCGGCCGGCAGCGCCGTGACTTTGTCGCCATGGCTCATCCACACCTTGAGCATGCCGTGGCCCTCGGCGGTAGCGAAGTCCTGGATGCCGTCGAACAGCCGCGTGTGGCCGCGCGCGCGCACCTCGGCATAGCCGAACTCGCGCACCGTGCTCGCCTCGACGGTGCCGCCCAACTGCACCGCCATCGTGAACATGCCATAGCAGATGCCGAGCACCGGCACGCCCAGGTCGAACACCAGGGCCGGCGCGCGCAGCTCATGCGCCTCATAGGTGCTGGCATGCGAACCGGACAGGATGATGCCTTCCGGCGCAAAGCCGCGGATGAACGCCTCGTCCACGTCGTTCGGATGCACTTCGCAGTAGACACCCGCCTCGCGCACGCGGCGCGCAATGAGCTGGGTGACCTGCGAACCGAAGTCGAGGATCAGGATGCGCTGGTGTTGCATGGTGCTCCCGGTGCGGTCAGGCGAGCCAGCCGAACAACCACAGCGCGATTCCGCCGAGCGTCAGCGGCAGCGCATAGGTCATCGGCCAGGTGGGGCGCGTCGCCTGCATGATGAGGTTGAAGCAGATGATCACGATGCCGAGGTCGCGCATCAGTTGCGAACTGTCGCCGGCCTGCAGCGTGGCAGGCAGGCGCGCGGCGATGAAGACGATCAGCACCGCCGCCAGCAGCCCCCACACCTTGCTCCAGATCGACACGAACCGCTGTCGACCGGGCGAGATGGTGCGTTCGGGCGCAGGTGGTGCGTCGGGGGTGGGGCGGCGCGGGCCGCGGTCCTTGGCCACGGCCGGCTACTCGACGCGATAGTTGGGTGCTTCCTTGGTTATCTTCACGTCGTGCACATGCGACTCGCGCATGCCGGCACTGGTGATCTCGCAGAACTCGGCGCGGGTGCGCATCTCCTCGACCGTGGCGCAACCGCAGTAGCCCATGCTGGAGCGCATGCCGCCGGCCATCTGGAAGATGATCTGCAGCACGCTGCCCTTGTACGGCACCATGCCCTCGATGCCTTCCGGCACGAACTTGTCGACGTTGGCATCGTTGTCCTGAAAGTAGCGTTCGGCCGAGCCTTTCTGCATCGCCCCCAGGCTGCCCATGCCGCGATAGCTCTTGTACGAGCGGCCCTGGTAGAGGATCACCTCGCCGGGCGCCTCTTCGGTGCCGGCGAACATGCTGCCCATCATCACGCTGTAGGCGCCGGCGGCAATCGCCTTGGCGACGTCGCCCGAGTAGCGGATGCCACCGTCGGCAATCAGCGGCACGCCGGAGCCATCGAGCGCCTTGGCCACGTTGGCAATCGCGGTGATCTGCGGCACGCCGACACCGGCCACGATGCGCGTGGTGCAGATCGAGCCGGGGCCGATGCCGACCTTCACACCGTCGGCGCCGGCCTCCACCAGCGCCCGCGCCGCCGCGGCGGTGGCGATGTTGCCGCCGATCACCTGCACGTCGGGATAGTTCTTCTTCACCCACTTGACGCGGTCGAGCACGCCCTGGTGATGACCGTGAGCGGTGTCGACGATCAGTACATCCACCCCGGCGCGCACCATGCGCTCGGCGCGTTCGTCAGAATCGGGGCCGGTGCTGATGGCGCCGCCGACCAGCAGCTTGCCCTGCTCATCCTTGGCTGCCAGCGGATGCTCGACTGCCTTGGTGATGTCCTTCACCGTGATCAGGCCGCGCAGTTCGAAGTCGCCGTTGATCACCAGCACGCGCTCCAGGCGATGCCGATGCATCAGCGTCTTGGCTTCATCCAGGCTGGCGCCCTCCTTGACCGTGACGAGGCGTTCGCGCGGCGTCATGATTTCGGTCACCGGCGCGTCCATCCGCGTCTCGAAGCGCAGGTCGCGGTTGGTGACGATGCCGACCACCTTCTTGCCCTCGACCACCGGCAGCCCGGATATCTTGTTGGCGCGCTGCAGTTCGTGCGCTTCGCGCACCGTCATGGTCGGCGGGATGGTGATCGGATCGCGCACCACGCCAGCTTCGTGCCGCTTGACCTTGAGCACCTCGGCGGCCTGCTGGGCCGGTGACAGGTTCTTGTGGACGATGCCGATGCCGCCTTCCTGCGCCAGCGCGATCGCGAGGCGGGCCTCGGTCACCGTGTCCATGGCGGCCGAAACGAGCGGCAGGTTCAGTCGGATCTGGCGGGTAAGCTGGGTCGCGAGGCTGGTTTCGCGGGGCAGAACGGCCGAATAGGCCGGCAGCAGGAGAACATCGTCGAAAGTCAGGGCCTTCTGGATCAACCGCATCGGGGGTCCTCTTGGCGCAAAGCGGAATTATAGGCGGGTCGCCCGACCCGCCTGCGGGCGCGGCGGCAGGCGATGGCCGACACCGGCATTCCGCATGACTTGGCGAGTCGCCCCCAGGCAAGGACAATCGCGCAACTCAAGGAGACGCGCCGCATGAACGCCCTGCCCCCATCCCTTCGCCGCCCCGCCCGCCTCGCTGTCGCGCTGTTGGTCGGCGCCGCCGTGTGCCTGCCTGCCCTGGCCCAGTGGGCGTGGAAGGACGCCAGCGGGCGAACCGTGTTTTCGGATCAGCCGCCGCCGGCCAGCGTGAAGAAGGATCAGATCGTGCGGCAACCCGCCAACAGCGTGCTGTCGGCGCCCACCGCCCCGGCCGCCGCCCCGGGCAAGGCTGCGCCGGCGGCACCCAAGACGCTGGCTGAACGCGAGCAGGAGTACCGCAAGCGCCAACTGGACCGCGCCGACGCCGAGAAAAAGCAGGCCGATGAGCAGGCGATGACGGCGCGCCGCCAGCAGGAGTGCGATCGAGCTCGGGGCTACTTGCGGCAGTTGGAAGACGGCGTCCGCATCGCGCGCACCGACGCGCAGGGCAACCGCGAGATCCTCGACGACGCCCAGCGCGCCGCGGAGACCGCACGCGCGCGTGAATTGATCCAGGCGACCTGCAACTGATTTGCGGCGCTCGCGCGGGAATTGGGCGCAGGATTGAGCGGCGGGTGTCGAGTGTCGGGCGTTGAGTGTCGGGCGGCGGGTGCCACGGGCACTCCATCGAGCCGCCGGACATCAAGCGCGGATAGGCCGGCCGAAAGAACCGCTCAGCCGCCGCGGCGCCGCTTGCGCAGCGCCACGCGTGCCCGGCGCGCCTCCTTAGGATCCACCACCAGCGGGCGATAGACCTCGATCCGGTCACCTGGCCGCACCGGCGTGTGTGGCGGCTGCGGCCGGTTGAACACGCCGAGGTCGAGACCCTGCGCTGACAACGCCGGCACCTGCGCGAACAGACCGCTGGCGATCACTGCATCGAGCAGACTCGCCCCGCACGGCACGGTGGCCGCCAACTCGTAGAGCCGGTCTGCCGCGCCGTACACGACCGTGACCGCGACGCCGGCCGAGACCCCGTCCGCCGGAGCATCACGGGCGTCAGCGCGGGCCATAGACCGCCTCGGCCCGCTTGGAAAACGCATCGACCATCGAATTGGCAATGCCCTCGAACACCGGCGCCAAGATGCGCCCCACCATGCCGCTGGCGAACTGGAAGTGCAGGCACAGGTGCACCTTGCAGGCGTTCTCGCGCAACGGCGTGAAGGTCCATTCGCCGCCCAGGCGGCGGAACGGGCCTTCGACCAGACGCATGCGGATCTCGCGCGGCGCCTCGTGCTCGTTGAGCGTGGTGAACTGGCTCTTGACGCCGCGATAGGCGATCTCCACGGTCGCCTCCACCGCATCGGCCTCCTTGGGCCGCACGCGGGTGCCGGCGCACCACGGAAGAAAGCGCGGGTAGCTCTTGATGTCGGCAACAAGGCCGAACATCTCGGCATCGCTGTAGGGAACGAGCACGGAGCGCTCGACGCGGTGCATGGCGAAAAGGAGGATAGAAAGGCGCGTGGATCGGCGTTGTTACGATGCGATTCTAAGGACGACCGTCTCGTCCCTTCAGCGTCCCCCCGCAGCGTCCATGTCCATCGCCCAGAACAAGAAGGCATTCCACGACTATTCGATCGAGGAACGGTTCGAAGCCGGCCTGGTGCTCGAAGGATGGGAGGTGAAATCGATCCGCTCCGGGCAGGTGCACGTGCGCGAGGCCTACGTCATCGTGCGGGACGAGGAAATTTTCCTTCTCAATGCTCACATCACCCCGCTGAAGACCGCCTCGACCCACATCACGCCGGACCCGACCCGCACCCGCAAGCTGCTTCTCAAGGCGCCCGAGATCCGCAAGCTGATCGGCAAGGTGGAGCGTGCCGGCTACTCGCTGGTGCCGCTGGACATGCACTTCAGCAAAGGCCTGATCAAGATCGAGATTGGTCTGGCCAAGGGCAAGCGGCAGTTCGAAAAGCGCGATGCCGAGGCCGAAAAGGACTGGAAGCGTGAACAAAGCCGCCTGCTCAAGCAGCGCACGCGCTAGCGCGGCATCGCCGGCAACGCCACGCAATGTCGTAAACCACGCATGAGTTCGCCTGACCTTGGGGCCGCGTATGCCGCCAGCGGTGGCGTGACAAGCGTCTTCTCCAGCAAGGTGAACGACTATGTGCGGGCGCGGCCAGCCTATCCGGCGGCGTTGTTCGACGCCTTGGGGTCAGCGGCGGCGCTGCACCCGGCATCGCACATCGCCGACCTGGGTGCCGGGACCGGGCTGCTCACTCGCGGGCTGATCGAGCGCGGCTGGCAGGTCAGCGCGGTGGAACCGAATGCACAGATGCGCGCCGCCGCCGATGCGCTGCTGAGTGAGTCGCCGCGCTATCGGAGCGTGGACGGCAGCGCCGAGGCGACCGGCCTGGCGGCCGGTTCGATCGACCTCGTGACCGCGGCGCAGGCATTCCACTGGTTTGATCCGCAGCGTGCGCGCGCCGAGTGCCTGCGCATCCTGCGGCCGGGCGCGAGCGCGGCAATCATCTGGAACGACCGGGTGGCAACTCATCCGCTCAACCGTGCGCTCGATCAGGTCTTCACCCGCTGGGGTGGGCCGCAACGCGTGGCGCAACAGGCGGCACGGCAGGGCCGCTCCGCCCTGGCAGTGTTCTTCGGCAAGGCGTCGCCACCGAGCATTGAGCTGGCCCATGCCCACGCCCTCGACCTGGGCGGGCTGAAGAGCCTCGTCTATTCGCGCTCGTACATGCCGCGGCCCGACAGTGCGGCGGGGGCGCAGATCGATGTGCATCTTGCGGCCGTCTTCAGCGACCACGCGCATCACGGCACGGTCGAAGTCCGCTACCGGACGATCGCCTGGATCGCGGCGCTCGACCGCGCTTGACCGCACAGGTGCGCAACGGAGCAGGTCAGGAACTGAGCCACTTCGCTTCGCGCGCCATCTTCTGCATCGCGCGAAAGTCCTGGACGCCCTGCCGGCGCGCCTCAGGCAGCAGGCGCGCGGCCAGCAGCGCCGTGGCGAAGGCATCGGCCGCGGCCGAGTGGCGCGCCGTTACCCGGATGTCGTAGCGGTTGAGCCACTCATCGAGCGACTTGAGGCCGGCCTTCGGATCGAGCGCCGGTGCGAGTTCGGCCAGGTCGAGCCATGGATTGTCGAACGGCTGGTTGACGAACACCTTGACCGCCCGCCCGAGAAAGCCGCGGTCAAAGGGCGCGTGAAAGGCCAGGATCGGACTGATGCCGACGAAGTCGAGAAACTGGCGTGTCGCTTCGGCTGGCTCCGCGCCCTGCTGCTGCGCCTGCACGCCAATGCCGTGCACCAGGATGTTCTCGCGCGTGCTGGCGATGTTCTGCCGGTAGATGATCTCGAAGCTCTCAGCCGGCAGCACGCGGCCATCGGAGCGCATGGCCACGCCGCCGATGGAAATGAGGCCATCTTGCGACATATCGAGGCCGCTGGTCTCGACGTCCACGACGACCCAGCGCTCCGGTGCGCTGTCGTCGCTGCCAACGAGTCCCAGGCGCTTGAGCAGACCGAACATGGTCCGCTCCTAGCCGGGAAAGTCGAGTTCGAGCCGCTGCTGCACCTTGCGCGCCTGACGGAAGCTTTCCTTCAGGATGCGCCGGTCGAGCGGAGAAAGCGCGCGCGGATCGACCACATTGGGATTGGCGTCGTGGGCGGCGTCAGGCTGCTCGCCGCGCCGGTGCTGCTCGCGCAGCCGCATCAGCTGCAGGAACTCGAACGCATCGATCCAACCTTCGACGTCGATTGCCGGCACCTTCTCCTGCTCGGCCAGATGCCGCAGCCGGGCGCTGGTGTTGGTGTCGCTCAATCCGGCGCCCAGCGACCAGATGCGGGCGGCATCGACGAAGGGCACCGTGCCGTGCATTTTGAGATCGACCGGATCGCCGACGCTGTCGCCGAACACCCCGTCGAACAGGCCACCCTTGATCGGCGGGCGGTTGCGCAGCGCGTTATCCGACATCTGCTTCAAAAAGCGCGGCGTGGAGCGCGCTCGCGCCACCACTTCCTGACGCAATGATGACGCCAGTGCCCGATTGCCGAAGATGCCGCGGAAGTCGAAGAACACGCTGGCGTTGAGCAGCGCTTTCGGGTCGCCGCGGTCGATCCAGTCGGCAAACAACTGGCTCCAGTAGGCCGCGCTGCCGCACCACTGCGGGTTGCGCGCCATGATGTTTCCCTTGCACAGGGGAAAGCCGGCATCTGCCAGGCCGCGGTTGACCCAATCGGCGAACTGCAGCAGTTGGTCGCGGCTGGCCTCGCCGTCGACGTAGACGATGCCGTTGTCCTGGTCGGTGGCGATCGTCTGTTCGCTACGGCCCTCGCTGCCCAGCGCCAGCCAGCAGAACGCGTCGCGCTTGAGACCGAACTTGCCGCAGCCGAGGGTCAGCAGGCGCTGCGTCAGCTGATCGTTCAGATGGCTGATGAGCTTGGTCAGTTGAGCGGCAGCCACGCCTTGCGCCACCAGGTGATGCGACAGCCGCCGGATGTCGAGCGCCACCGCGGCCAGTGCCGACGGATCGTCGGCACGGCGGGTGGCCACGGCGAGTTGGCGGACAGACAGTCGTTGCAGCGCAAACAGGTCGCGCTCCGAGACAACGCCGACCACACGAGTGACCCCACCCCGACTCTGCACCACTGGAATGTGCCGGATCGAGTACTCGGCCATCAGCAGCGTGGCGTCAGCCGCGGTGGCGTTGGCGTCGAGCGTCATCACGTCGCGCGTCATGACATCGCCGATGCGTGTGTCCAGCGGCAGTTGCGGCAGGATCACGCGGCCGATCAGGTCGGTGCGGGTGAGGATGCCCAGCACCTCCTCGCCGCCCGGATGGTCCTCGGCCACGATCACCGAGCCGACATGGCTCTTGTTCATCCGCGTGAAGGCCTCGCGCAGCGAGTCGTCCGGGCTGCACATGATCGGCTTGCCGCGCACCAGCGCCGCCAGCGTCATTCCCATGGTGCGCTCGGCGCTTGCTTCGGCCGCGTAGCTCGCCTGCATCTGCTGGCGCGACAGGTCCAGCAGCGAACCCAGTCGACGGGTACAGAAGTCGAGAAATGCCGGGCTGCGCCGGGTCAGCTGATCAAACTTCGCATGCGACAGGACGAAGCAGAACAGATCGCTGGTGGCGGAGTAGGTCAGCGTGACTGGCCGATTGGCCAGCAATGCACCGACGGGAAAGCACTCACCCGGTCCGGCCTCGAACTCGGGCACGGGCGTGGGGGCAGTCCCTTCTGCGCGCGCGCCGCGCGCGCGGCCCTGCTTGACGATGTAGCAATGCTCGGGCGCCTTGTCCGAAGGCGCCAGGATCACCTCGCCAGGACTGAAGTACGCCACCTCGACCGACGCCGCCAGGAAGTCCAGATCAGCATCGGCCATCTGCGAAAACGGCACGTGCGGTGCGAGGATCTGCTTGATGCCGGTGCTGATGGTGGGCGCACTCACGCTGCGCTCCGCGCATTCAGACGAGTGAGATCGCCGTCGTCAGTCGTCCCCGTCTCGCGCTGGCTGGCCCTGTTCCGCACCGTTGTCTCCTTTGACTTTCTGCGCCTGCCTGATCTCGGCAGGCTGCTGCGGCAGCTTACGGTTGCGCTTGCGCGCCGTCAGGATCATCCAGACGGCAAAGACCACACCCAATGCGGCCAGCAGGAATTCCATCCTAGCTAGCGAACCGGCTGTTGTGACTTGACCACGGTCATGGCGGCGGCGATCAAGCCGCCGACGTCTGCCAAGTTGGCCGGAATGATCAGCGCGTTATTGGTCTTGGCGAGATTGCCGAAGGCATCCACGTAGCGCTCGGCCACTTTAAGGTTGACCGCCTCCATCCCGCCCGGCACGCCGATCGACTGCGCAACCTTGCGGATCGCCTCGGCGGTCGCCTCGGCCACCGCCAGCACTGCGGCCGCCTCGCCCTGCGCGTTGTTGATCGCCGCCTGCTTGTCGCCTTCGGACTTGGCGATCGCCGCTTCTTTCTGGCCGGTGGCGATGTTGATCTGTTCCTGCTTGCGGCCCTCGGACGAAGCGATCAGCGCGCGCTTCTCGCGTTCGGCGGTGATCTGCGCCTGCATCGAACGCAGGATCTCGGCCGGCGGCGTCAGGTCCTTGATCTCGTAGCGCAGCACCTTCACACCCCAGTTCATCGCTGCCTCGTCGATCGAGCCGACGATGCTGTGGTTGATGAACTCGCGCTCCTCGAACGTCTTGTCCAGCTCGAGCTTGCCGATGACCGAGCGCAGCGTGGTCTGCGCCAACTGGGTAATGGCGACGATGTAGTTGCTGGAACCGTAGCTGGCGCGCTGCGGATCGGTGACCTGGAAGTACAGCACGCCATCCACCGCAAGCTGGGTGTTGTCGCGTGTGATGCAGACCTGGCTGGGAACATCCAGCGGCACCTCCTTCAAGACGTGCTTGTAGGCGACCTTGTCGACGAACGGGATCAGGATGTTCAGGCCCGGCAGCAGCGTGCCGTGGTACTTGCCCAAGCGCTCCACGACCCAGGCGTGCTGCTGCGGCACGATGCGCACCGCCTGGATCACGAAGGTGATCACGACCCCAAGCAGCACCAGGGAGATGATGGTCAGGCCGTCCGGAATGAATGCGTTCATTACCGCCTCGTCAGTGAAGGTTCTTCAGGAAGGATGTCAGCGCCTCGCCGCCACCACCAGGCGGCTGCCGTGGATCTCGCGGATGACGAAGTCGCCGGGTCGCGCCTCTTCGCCGGCAACCAGTTCGACGTCCCACTCGGCACCGCGATAGCTGGCACGAGCAGTGCGTGCCGTGGTCCAGTGGTCGATGCGCACGGGCTGACCGACATCCAGGTTCTGCATTGCGTCGGCAGTCGTAGCGCCGGCACGACCCGCACGTGCGCGGCGCAGCCACAGCGACCCGGCCAGACCGATGGCGGCGGCGACCACCAGTTGCAGGGGCATCGAGCCGCCAGCCAGCGCCGTCAGCGCGGCCACCCCGGCGGCCACGGCGAGTACCAGAAGATAGAAGGTGCCGCTCAGCAGTTCGGCAATCAGCAAGACGAAGCCGACCACGAACCACGCGACATACGCACTCATGAAACCTCCGGGGAAGCGGGGCGAAACGGCCGCAAGGAACAGGACCGAGGACGTTGCGGGCGAAGGCTACCCGATCAGGCGCAGCGCGGGGGACGTAACGGACGAGCCGTCAAGCTCGCGCGATGAAGCGTCCTAATGCGGGGCGCGCGGAGCGCCGGGGGCCAGCCTCCTAGGCGCTTCGCGCGATCAGCGGGGTCTTGCCGACCTGGCGAGCCGCTTCCAGGTGTCGACCACCGTGTCGGGGTTCAGCGAGATCGACTCGATCCCCTGTTCCACCAGCCACTGGGCGAAGTCGACGTGGTCGGATGGCCCCTGGCCGCAGATGCCGATGTAGCGGTTCAGCTTGCGGCAGGCCTGGATCGCCATGGACAACAGCGCCTTGACGGCCGGGTCGCGCTCGTCGAAGCCGGCGGCCACCAGGCCGGAGTCGCGGTCGAGGCCGAGTGTCAGCTGGGTCAGGTCGTTGGAGCCAATCGAGAAGCCGTCGAAGTACTCCAGGAACTGCTCGGCCAGTACGGCGTTGGATGGCACCTCGCACATCATGATGAGGCGCAGGCCATTTTCGCCGCGCTTGAGGCCATGCTCGGCCAGCAATTCGGTGACGCGCTTGGCCTCACCCAGCGTGCGCACGAACGGCACCATGATCTCGACATTGACCAGGCCCATGGTGTTGCGCACGTGCTTGAGCGCTTCGCACTCCATCGCGAAGGGCTCACGGAAGCTCTCGGCGATGTAACGTGCCGCCCCGCGGAAACCGAGCATCGGATTTTCTTCGTCCGGCTCATAGCGCGAACCGCCGATCAGCTTCTTGTACTCGTTGCTCTTGAAGTCGCTCATCCGCACGATCACCGGCTTCGGCCAGAAGGCGGCGGCGATGGTGGAAATGCCCTCGGACAGCTTGGCTTCGAAGAAAGCACGTGGGCTGGCGTAACCGCGCGCCAGTGACTCGACCGCTGTCTTCAGTTTCGCGTCGACGTTCGGATACTCGAGCACCGCCTTCGGGTGCACGCCGATGTTGTTGTTGATGATGAATTCGAGGCGCGCCAGACCGACGCCAGCGTTGGGCAGCGACTGGAAATCGAACGCCAGCTGCGGATTGCCGACGTTCATCATGATCTTGACCGCGAGCGGCGGCATCGCGCCCTGCTGCACGGTCTCCACTTCCATCGCGAGTCGGCCTTCGTAGATATGTCCGGTGTCGCCTTCGGCGCAGGAGACTGTGACCTCGGTGCCGTCGGCCAGCGCGCTGGTGGCGTCACCGCAGCCCACCACGGCCGGGATGCCGAGTTCTCGCGCGATGATCGCCGCGTGGCAGGTGCGTCCACCACGGTTGGTCACGATCGCGGCGGCGCGCTTCATCACCGGCTCCCAGTTGGGGTCGGTCATGTCGGTGACGAGCACATCGCCCGCCTGCACCCGTTCCATCTGCTCAGCGTTCTTGATCACCACCACCTTGCCGATGCCGATCTTCTGGCCGATGGCGCGGCCTTCGGCCAACACACGCGACGAACCCTTCAACTTGAAGCGCTGCTGCACCTGTGTGTGCGCCTGCGACTTCACGGTTTCCGGCCGCGCCTGCAGGATGTAGAGCTTGCCGTCGATGCCGTCCTTGCCCCACTCGATGTCCATCGGCCGACCGTAGTGCGCCTCGATGATGACGGCGTAGCGCGCCAGTTCAAGGACGTCGTCGTCGGTGAGCGAAAAGCGGTCGCGATCGGCGTCTGCAACGTCGACGGTGCGCACGGTGCGGCCGTTGCCGTCGGCTTGCGGATCGAACTCCATCTTGATCAGCTTGGAGCCCAGGTTGCGTCGGATCAGCGGGAACTTGCCGGCCTTGAGCATCGGCTTGTGGACGTAGAACTCGTCCGGGTTCACCGCACCTTGCACCACGGTCTCGCCCAGACCGTAGCTCGACGTGATGAACACCACGCCGTCGAAGCCCGATTCGGTATCCATCGTGAACATGACGCCGGCTGCGCCCTTGTCAGAGCGCACCATGCGCTGGATGCCGGCCGACAGCGCCACTTCGGCGTGCGCGAAGCCCTTGTGTACGCGATAAGCGATCGCACGATCGTTGTAGAGCGAGGCGAACACGTGCTTCACGCGCTCGATCACGGCATCGACGCCGACCACGTTCAGGTAGGTTTCCTGCTGGCCGGCAAACGATGCATCGGGCAGGTCTTCGGCCGTGGCGCTGGAGCGCACCGCCACTGGAATGTCAGCGGTGCCTGCCTTGAGCCAGTCGTAGAAGCTGCGGATCTCGGCGTCGAGCGCCGGCGGGAACGGGGCATCGATCACCCACTGGCGGATCTCGGTGCCGGCTTGCGCCAGGGCGCGTACGTCCTCGACGTCGAGCGCGGCCAGGCGGGCATCGATCTTCTCTTTGATGCGGTTGTCGCGCAGGAACTCGCGGAATGCTTCGGCGGTGGTGGCAAACCCGTCCGGGACGCGGATGCCTTCGTCGGTCAGCTGACTGAGCATCTCGCCCAGCGATGCGTTCTTGCCGCCCACCTGCTCCACGTCCCCCATGCGTAGCTGGCTGAACGGGATCACGTACTTTCCGCGCTGCATTGCCTCTCCTTGCGTCAAATGCTCGAATCCTGCGCGAATCGACGCCGATCCCGCGGGCGCGGGCGTGGACGCCCGCTCCGGCGACAGACGCTCTAAGGCATGCGCGATGGCCCTGATTTCGCTATGCCAGAATCCGCGGGATTCTACCGACTCACCCTTCTTCACCCTTAACGCGGATCACTCACATGCCGGATCGCCACGGCTCGTCCGAACGCACCGTGTTCTTCGTCTCGGACGGCACCGGCATCACTGCCGAAACGCTCGGTCACAGCGTGATGACGCAGTTCGAGACACTGCGCTACCGCCAGCAGCGCGTACCGTTCATCGACAGCGTCGAGAAGGCCCGCGAGGCGGTCGCTCGCATCACCGAAGCGCGCGAGCGCGACGGTCGCCGGCCAATCGTGTTCTCGACGCTGGTCAACCCGGTGGTGAACGCCGAGTTGCGGGCGGCGGACGCCTTGCTGCTCGATCTGTTCGAATCGTTCGTTGAACCGCTGGAACATGAACTCGGGGTCAAGTCCAGTCACTCGATCGGCCGTTCGCACAACATTTCCGATTCGGAGGACTACAAGGCGCGCATCGAGGCGATCAATTTTTCGCTGGCACACGATGATGGGCAGTCGGCCAAGGGTCTGGCGCAGGCCGACGTGATCCTGGTCGGCGTCTCGCGCAGCGGCAAGACACCGACCAGCCTCTACCTGGCCATGCAGTACGGCGTGAAGGCCGCCAACTACCCGCTGATCCCGGAAGACTTCGAGCGCGATGAGTTGCCCAGCGCGCTGCCCGCGCACCGCCAGAAGCTGTTCGGGCTGTCGATTGCGCCCGAGCGCCTGGCCGAGGTGCGCCATGAACGGCGCCCGAACAGCCGTTACGCGTCGCTGGAGAACTGCCGCGAGGAAGTTGCCGCCGCCGAAGCGATGATGCGGCGCGAAGGCATCCGCTGGCTGTCGTCGACCACCAAGTCGATCGAAGAGATCGCCGCGACGATCATGCATGAGGTGCGGCTGGAGCGGCACTCGTACTGAAGCCGGAACGACGGCTGCAATGGCGGACCGCACGCGCCGCGTCACGGCAGCCGTAGAGACATCCACTCGCGCGTCGGCGGCAGCCGCAGTCCAGGCCGGGTCGGGCTCGTAAGCAGTCCGCATCACGCTTTGTGCCCCTGGCACCCGCTTCGACGCCAGCCTTGCGGTGCGATCGAGCCACCTGCTCAGCATGCCTGCCTCCAGCAGCGATGGGCCGACACGACGACGGTTGGCCGGTCAGCGGTGCGCGCGACGTCGCGCGCACCGCCCAGTCAGGCAGACGGTGTGCCTTCAGTCAGCCGGCGTCGCCGTTCGAACAGGCAGACCGCCGCCGCGGTGGCAACATTGAGCGACTCCACACCAGGCGCAAGTGGAATCCGTAAGCGTTGAGCGCAGATTGACAGCGCCTCGGCCGATACTCCCTGCCCTTCGGCACCCAGCACCCAGCCGACTGGTTCACGCGGCAGATCCACCTGCCACAGCGATGTGCTGCCAGCCACGACCGTGCCGATCCAGTGCACCGGTAGTGCGCGCAATGCGTCCGCCGTCACCTGCTCGCGCAGATCGAGCGCGAAATGTGCCCCCTGCGCCGCCCGCAGCACCTTGTGCGCCCACAGCGCGGCCGTGCCACTGCCAGCGAACACGTGCGATACGCCGGCCGCTGCTGCCACCCGCAGCAGCGCGCCGACATTGCCGGGGTCCTGGATACCGTCGAGGTACAGAACGTCGCCAGTCACCACTGAGGTCGATGTCTGCGGAACGCGCAGCACCACCGTCAGGCCAATGCCATGCTCGACCAGACCGAGCGCGTCATACAGCGTCGCCGCCAGCGCATACAGCGGCACGCCCAGTGCGGCGAGGCGCGCCAGCTCGGGCTCAGCCGGCCATCCGTTGGGCAGACTGCCGTTTCCGCGCACGATCACCGCCTCGATCGGATGCGCGGCCTCGAGTGCCGCCTGGACCAGGTGCGTGCCCTCGCCGAGCGTGAGGCCGGTGCTGCGCACCTCGCGCGGCTGGGTGGCAAGCTTGAGCCACGCGCGATAGGTCGAATTGGCGGCGGCGCTGATCTGCTTCATGCACGCCGCCCATCGAGCAGTTCACGCACCGGCGCGAAAGAGCGCCGATGCAGAGCGCACGGACCGAGGGCGCGCAGCTGCGCCAGGTGGTGCGGCGTGCCATAGCCCACGTGTTCGGCGAAGCCGTAGCCCGGGTGAGTGGCATCGCAGGCGATCATCAGCGCGTCCCGGTGCGTCTTGGCCAGGATCGACGCCGCCGAGATGGCCGGCTCGGTGGCGTCGCCGCCGATCAAGGCACGCGCCGGCACGGCCAGCCGCGGCAGCTGGTTGCCATCGATCAGCGCGTAGTCGGCCGCCGGCTGAAGGCCATCGACCGCCCGACGCATCGCCAGCAGCGTGGCCTGCAGGATATTGATCTCGTCGATCTCTTCCACGCTGGCGTGCGCCACCGACCAGGCGAGCGCACAGGCGCGGATCGCCTCGGCTACCTCAGCGCGCTGACGCGCCGTCATCTGCTTGGAGTCACGCAGTCCTTCGATCGGGCGCAGCGGATCGAGAATCACCGCGGCCGCGACCACCGGCCCGGCAAGCGGTCCACGCCCAGCTTCGTCAACACCGCAGAGCCGGCGCGCAGCGCGGGCGGGTGCTTCGAAGAGATCGGCACCGATCTGCTTGCGCCTGCTCGATTCACTCGCCAAGCGCTCCACGCTCAGGGATGGGCGTTTGACGCGGTCCGATGCGCTCATGCAGCCCCCGGCAGGGTATCGACGATCGCCTGCGCCGTCAGCGCCGGCGTGTCGCGCAGCAGCGCCTCGTGCTGCTGGTCAAATCGCTCGCGCAGTCGCGCGACCTCGGCAGTGTCGCCCAGGTAGCGCAGCACCGCGGCAGCGATGCGGCCGGGTTCCGCGGCTTCCTGCAGCAGCTCGGGCACCGTGTAGCGACCCTCCAGCACGTTGGGCAGACCGAAGTACGGAATGACCGCCTGCCGCAGCGTGATCCACTCGGTCAGGCGCGGCACTTTGTAGGCGATCACCATCGGGCGCTTGAACAGCATGGCTTCCAGCGTCGCGGTGCCGCCCGCCACGATGACGACGTCCGCGGCTTCCAGGCAATCGTGCGACCGCCCGTCGATCAGATGCAGCCGCTCCGGCGGCAGCGCCGCGGCGTCGCGCTGCACGCGGATCATCAGTGCGAGCGCCGGCTCGGCGATCGGCAGCACGAACTGCAACTGCGAATCGCTCTTGGCGAGCACGGCGGCAGCCGCCAGGAAGGCCGGGCCGAGTGCTGCGACCTCGGCTGCACGGCTGCCCGGCAGGATCGCCACGGTCGGTCGATCTGTGGCTAGGCCGAGGCGCCGACGCGCCGCCGCCGCATCCGGTACGCGCGGCACGCTGGCCGCCAGCGGATGGCCGACATACGTTGCGCGGATGCCGGCCCGATCGAACAACGCCTTCTCGAAGGGAAAGATGCAAAGCATGTGATCGACCGCGGCACGAATCGCCTCGACCCGCTTCGGTCGCCAGGCCCAGATCGCCGGACTGACGTACTGCATGGTGCGCATGCCGCGCGCGCGCAACCGCGCAGCCACGCCGAGGTTGAAGTCGGGTGCGTCGACGCCGATGAAAAGATCCGCAGGCCACTGTGCCACCCGTTCGATGAACCGGCGACGCAGCAGCAGCAGGCGCGGCAGGTGGCGCAACACCTCGGCGTAGCCTCGGACCGACAGCTCGCTTACGTGGAACCAGGCGTCGCACCCGGTGGCGATCATGCGATCGCCGGCGATTCCGGCGCAGGAGGCTTGTGGCAGGCGTGCGCGCACTGCCGGCAGGACCAGGCTCGCAAGCAGATCGCCGGAGGTTTCGCCGGCGGCGAAGGCAAGGCGCGGAGCCATCGCGATGCTGCCGGCGCCGCCACGCGCTAGCGGATGATCCCGCGCGTCGACTCCTGCACGAAGCCGCGCAGCAGGTCCAGGTGAACCCGATGCGCCGGGTTCTCATCGGCCAGGGTCGCCAGCGAGGTGGCCGCCTCGGCCACCGTCATGCCTTCGCGGTAGATCGCCTTGTAGGCGCGACGCAGCAGCGTGACCGCCTCGGGTGCGAAGCCGCGACGCTTCAGACCCTCGCTGTTCAAGCCGTGCGGCGCAGCCGGGTTCCCCTGGCAGATGACGTAGGGCGGCAGATCCTGCAGCAGCAGCGTGGCGCCACCGGTCATCGCATGTGCACCGATTCGCACGAACTGATGCACCCCGGTCAGGCCACCCAGGATCACCCAGTCGCCGACGACCGCGTGGCCGGCCAGCGAGGCATTGTTGGCGAGGATGCAGTGATCACCCAGGATCACGTCGTGGGCGATGTGGACATAGGCCATCAGCCAGTTGTCACTGCCGATCCGCGTCACCCCGCCGCCTTGCGCCGTGCCGGTGTTGAAGGTGCAGAACTCGCGGATCGTGTTGTCATCGCCGATGACGAGTTCGGTGTCTTCGCCGCGGTACTTCTTGTCCTGCGGCTCGCCGCCGATAGCGGCGTGCGCAAAGATGCGGTTGTTGCGGCCGATGGTGGTGCGGCCGCTGATGACCGCGTGTGCGCCGACCGTGCTGCCAGCACCGATGCGCACCTTGGGGCCGATGATCGCGTACGGACCGACGCTGACGTCGTCGGACAACTCGGCCTGCGCATCGACCAGGGCCGTCGGGTGGACCTGCGCCATCAGCCCTGCCCTCCGCTGCCTGCCACATTCATCACGCCGCTGCCAGCGGCGGCTGTCGGCGCGATCGGGCGGTAGGCACACAGCAGTTCCGCTTCAGCCACCACCAGCCCGTCCACGAGGGCACGCGCGGCAAACTTGCCGACACCGCGCATCTCGCGCAACAGTTCGACATGCAGGTGCAACTGGTCCCCGGGACCCACCGGGCGCTTGAAGCGCGCGCTGTCGATGCCGGCAAAGTAGTAGACCGAGTCCTTGTCCGCCTGCTTGCCCAGCGAGACGAAGGACAGGATCGCCGCCGCCTGTGCCAGCGCCTCGATGATCATCACGCCGGGCATCACCGGATAGTGAGGAAAGTGGCCCATGAAGACCGGCTCGTTGATGCTGACGTTCTTGATCGCGTGGATGCGCTTGGGTGGCTCGATCTCCAGCACGCGATCGACCAGGATGATCGGGTAGCGGTGCGGCAGGCGACGCAGGATCTCGTGGATGTCCATCATGGCTGCTGCGTGTTATCCGTGTTCTTGTCGCCCGAATCGATGCGCGCTTGCGCTTCGAGCTTGCGCAGGCGCGCGCGCAACTCGTCGAGATGTCGCACCAGGGCGGCGTTGCGCTCCCAGTCGCGGTTGAGCATGAAGGGGAAGACACCCGAATAAAAGCCCGGCTTGCTGATCGAACGCGAGATGAGCGTGCCGCCCGAGACCACCACACCGTCGCAGATGCTGATGTGGCCATGGATCATCGCCGCCCCGCCCAGCTGGCAATGGGCGCCGATGATCGCACTGCCGGCGATGCCGACACAGCCGGCGATCACGGTATGCGCACCAATCCTGACGTTGTGCGCGACCTGCACCTGGTTATCCAGCTTCACGCCGTCTTCAATCACCGTGTCGCCCATGGTGCCGCGGTCGATCGTCGTGTTGGCGCCGATCTCAACGTCATTGCCGATCAGCACGCGACCGGTCTGCGGAATCTTGATGTAGCGGCCGGCAAACGGTGCGAAGCCGAAACCGTCGGCACCGATCACTGCGCCTGCATGGACGATGCCGGCATCGCCGATCACGCATCCGGCGAGCAGGCGCGCCCCCGGGTACAGCCGCGTCCCGGCCCCGATCTCGGCATCCGGACCGACGTAACAGCCGGCACCGATCCAGGCGTTGGCGCCGATCCGGGCACGGCAATCGATCACGGCAAAGGCATCGATGCGTGCAGTCGGATCGACGACCGCGTCGGGCGCCACCTGCGCGCCGGGGTCACGTCCCGGTACATGCACGGGCACCGGGTTCAGGTAGCGAGACGCGAGCGAGAACCAGGCGTAGGCGTTGGCGCAGGTCACCAACACCCCGCCTGTCCGCCCGTCCGGAAACAGTGTCTGCGCGTCAGTAGCTGAAAGCACGATCGCCGCGGCGCTGGTTGCAAGCGCCTGATGGCGATAGCGGACATTGGCGAGGAAGCTCAGGTCGGCGGCGGTGGCTTGATCCAGCGGCGCCACAGCATGGATGTCGGTCTGTGGATCGCCGACGATCGTTGCGGCGAGCGCGCCATCGGTCTGGCGGCCGATCCAGTCGGCCAGCTGGCCGACCGTCGCGACGGTGGTCGGCACGGCCGCAGTCATCTTCCTACTTGCCGTTGTTCAGGCCGCGCAGCACCTTGTCGGTGATATCGACACGGCTGCTGAAATAGACCGCGTCCTGCACGATCAGGTCGTACTTTTCCTGTTCGGCGATCTGGCGCACCAGGCGCTGCGCACGTTCCAACAGGCCCTGCAGTTCCTCATTGCGGCGCTGGTTGAGATCTTCACGAAACTCGCGCTGCCGACGCTGCAGGTCACGATCGAGTTCAGCCAGCTCGCGCTGGCGTTTGTTGCGCTCGGCCTCGGCCAGGACCGGCGCGTCTTTATCGAACCGCTCGGCCTGTGCCTTCAAGCGAGCCCCCAGTTCCTGCAGTTCGCGGTCCCGCTTGGCGAACTCGGCTTCGAGCTTTTGCGTGGCCACGCGCGCCGGCGCGGAATCGCGCAGGATTCTCTCGGAATTGACGTAACCGACCTTGATGTCCTGCGCGGACGCAGGCGCGGCGGTCAGCAGAAGCGATGCGGCGAGCGGCAGGGCCGCCGACACGAGTTTGAGCCAGTGCATCGGCGTCCTCGTATGCAAGTGAGCGTGGGATTGTGCCATGGCAGCCAATGATGACGAACGCACCCGCCGCGGGTTAGAAGCCGGTGCCGATCTGGAACTGGAAGCGCTGCAGGCGATCGCCCGGCTGGTTCTTCAGCGGATAGGCGTATGACAGCTTGAGCGGGCCGATCGGTGAGACCCAGGCGATGCCAAAGCCGGCCGAATAACGAAGGTCGCTGAATGAAAGCTTGTCGTCGCGTCCCCAGACCTGCCCGCCGTCAATGAAGGTGAGCGCCCGCAGGGTGCGATCGGCGCCGGGCAGCGGCAGCAGACCCTCCAACGAGAAGTTGAAGCGACGGTTGCCGCCCAGCGAACTGCCAGCGGAGCCGTCGGACAGCAGCTGGCGCGGCCCGAGTGAACCACCGTCGTAACCACGCACGGAGCCAATCCCGCCCGCATAGAAATTCTTGAAGATCGGGTAGGCCTTGCCATCGTAGCCGTCGCCATAGCCGGCCTCGGTATTGAACGCCAGCGTGAAACGGTTGGTCACCGGCAGGAACTGCTGGAACTGGTAGGTCAGTCGGTAGAACTGCAGGTCCAGCGCCGGTGTGCCAACCTCGCCGAACAGGCGTTGGTAGCGGCCACGCGTCGGCACCAGCAGATTGTCGCGGCTGTCGCGCGACCAGCCCACGCTGGCGATCAAGGCGTCGGTCTTTTCACCAAACAAGTTGACGTAGTCGACGTAGGTCAGCGGGCTGAACTGGGTCAGGCCGATCTTCGTGCCCTCGTAGCCGATGCCGAAGAACACGGTGTCGAACTCGGTGAACGGCACGCCGAAGCGCACGGTGCCGCCGCGTGTTGCCAGATCGACGCTACCGAGTCCGAGTCGCGCGAGGTCGGACTTGCGATCAAACACCTCGATCGATCGGCTGATGCCATCGAGCGTGACGTAGGGATCGACGTGGGTGACAGCCAGCGTGCGCGTCGCCCGGCTGGTATTGATCTCCAGGCTGATTGCCTGCCCGGTTCCGAACACGTTCTGCTGCGAATAACTGCCCTGCAGGACGAGCTTCTCAGTGCTCGAGTAGCCCGCACCAGCCTGGATGCTGCCGGTCGGGCGCTCCTTGATATTGAAGTTGATGTCGACCTGATCGAGCGTGCCGGGTACCGCAGGCGTCTCGACCTCGACTTTCTCGAAGTAGCCGAGGCGGTCGATGCGGTCGCGCGAGAGGCGAACCTTCTCCGAGTCGAACCAACCGCTTTCAAACTGGCGCACTTCGCGTCGGATGATCTCGTCGCGCGTGCGCGTGTTGCCGGTGATGTTGACCCGCCGCACATAGGCGCGTCGGCCCGGATCCACGAGGATGGTGAAGGAAACCTCGCGCTTGTCGCGATTCGCCTCAGGGATCGGATTGGCGGTTGCGAAGGCGTAGCCAAGCATGGCGAAGCGATCGGTGATGCGCTTGGAGATCGTGTTCAGGCGTTCGGCATTGAATGTCTCGCCCGGCTTCACGTCCACCAGTCGCCGCAGTTCAGCCTCGAGCCCCAGAAGTTCGCCGGCGAGCTTGACCTCGGACACCGAGTAGCGCTCGCCTTCGCTGAGGTTCATCGTGATGTGGATGTCTTCGCGATCCGGACTGATAGACACCTGAGTCGACTCGACGTTGAAGTCGAGGTAGCCACGGTTCAGATAGAACGAGCGCAGCGTCTCCAGATCACCCTGCAGCTTCTGCCGCGCATACTGGTCGCGCTTGGTGTACCAGGTGAACCAGGTGGGCGTGGATAGCTCAAGCTGCTGGCGCAGCGTGCTTTCCGAGAACGCCTTGTTTCCGGTGAACGAGATGGTGCGAATGCTGGCCGCCTCGCCCTCCTCGACGTTGATCACGATATTGACCCGGTTGCGCTCCACCGGCGTGACCGTGGTGGTCACCTGAGCGCTGTAGCGGCCGCGCGCAAGGTACTGCCGCTTCAGTTCCTGTTCAGCGCGCTCCAGCAGCGCCCGGTCGAAGATGCGCGCCTCTGCCAAGCCGAC
This sequence comes from Burkholderiaceae bacterium, assembly GCA_022843955.1. Lineage (GTDB taxonomy): Bacteria > Pseudomonadota > Gammaproteobacteria > Burkholderiales > Burkholderiaceae_F > JALHMQ01. Next base: position 29,756 of record JALHMQ010000031.1, on the reverse strand, counting down.
CTCGCGCAGCGACTTCTTGACCTGGTCCTTGTCGAATTCCTTGGCGCCGTTGAGTTCGACGCTCGCAATCGCCGGGCGCTCGTCGACGATGACAACCAGCACGTCGCCGTCGACTTCGAGCCGGACGTCCTTGAACAGGCCGGTGGCATACAGCGCGCGGATCGCCGCAACGCCGCGCTCCGGCTCGTAGCGGTCGCCCACCCGCAGCGGCAGGTAGCTGAACACGGTACCGGCCTCGGTACGCTGGATGCCTTCGACCCGGATGTCGCGCACGGTGAACTCCTGCGCCTGAGCGGAAAGCGACCAGGCAGCAAGTACACCAAGCAGGAGGCGACGCAACGGAACCGATGCGCCGGAACCAAGGGGTCGGCGATGAAGATGCAGGATGCTACGCACGCGGGATCAGGAAAGCAGCCGGGTTAGATCGTTGTAGAGCGCCAGCGCCGTAAGCAAGACCAAGACGCCAATGCCTGCGCGCTGACCCCACTCGACAATCCAGTCGGCGGGAGGGCTGCCTTTGATGATTTCGACGAGATAGTAAACCAAGTGCCCTCCATCGAGCATGGGAATGGGCAGCAGGTTGAGCACCCCGAGACTGATCGACACCAAAGCGAGAAAACTCAGGTACGCGGCGATGCCGATGGTGGCGGTCTTGCCCGCGTAATCAGCGATCGTCACCGGTCCTGAAAGGTTCTTCCAGGACGCTTCGCCGGTGATCATCTTGCCCAGCATGCGCAGCGAGAACACGGTCATGTCCCATGTGCGTTCGACGGCAAGACCAACGCTTTCGATCGGACCATAGTGCACGCGCACGAGTTCGGGCCGGTCGCCCAGTTCGGCCCCGAGGCGACCGATCTCCTGGCCACCGCCCGCGGGCGACTCATCGCGTACCCGGGCCGGCGTGGCTATCAGCGTGAGCGTCTGCCCCTCGCGTTCGACCTGCAGCTCGAGCGGCTGATCGGCCGAAGCGCGGATGCGGTCGATCATGTTGCGCGCAGAAACCATCGGCGTGCGACCGATCTCCAAAACGCGATCGCCGGTGCGTAACCCGGCGCGCTCGGCCGCACTGCCTTCGCTGACACGGCCGATGCGCGGCGGACCACCCCACAGCGTGAGGCCGATGCGCGGCAGCGGATTGCCCTCCAGGTCGGTGGTGGACAGCCCGCCGAGGTCGAGTGTCGCTTCGACTGTCGCGCCGTCGAGGCGGGTGACGGTCAGATCAACGTTGCGACGATCGACCGCTCGTTGCAGCACCAGCCAATTGACGTCGCTCCACGAGCGCACCGGCTCGTCGTTCACCGTCATCACCTGATCGCCCGCCTGCAAGCCAGCGCGCGCTGCCGGGGTGTTGATCGCTGGCGTACCCAGCACCGCCCTGGGCTCCATCACGCCGGCCACGTTCAACCCCCAGTAGACGCCGATAGCCAGCAACAGGTTGGCCGCCGGGCCAGCCAGCACAATCGCAATGCGTTTGGACACCGGCTGGCGGTTGAAGGCGCGCGGAAGGTCCGCGGCGGAAATCGGCCCGGAATCGGTGTCGCGCTCATCGAGCATGCGCACGTAGCCGCCTAACGGCAAGGCGGCCACCACCCACTCGGTACGGTCGGCACCGCGCACCCACCGGGCCAGCGGTCGCCCGAAGCCGACCGAGAAACGCAGCACCTTCACGCCGCACTTGCGCGCAACCCAGTAGTGCCCCAGTTCGTGGATCACGATCAGGATGCCCAGGGTCACAAGGAAGGCCAGGACAGCGGTGACGAAACTCATGGCAGCAGGTCCGGCAGGGGAGTCAGTTCGCCAGCAACCCGGCGGGTGCGGGGTGGAGCGATCGGCCGATCACCGCAGCAGCGCGCTGGCGTGCTTGAGCATCCAGAGCGATCACCTCGTCGACGGCCGCAGGGCGGCACATTGGCGTCTGATTGAGCGTTTCTTCGATCACGGCGGCAATCCGGCTAAACGGCAGGCGATGGGACAGGAACGCTTCGACCGCGACTTCGTTGGCTGCGTTCACTGCAATGCTCGCCGCCGGACTCGCAGACAGCGCCTGGTAAGCCAGTTGCAGGCAGGGAAAACGCGTCAGATCGGGCGCTTCGAAGGTCAACGCTGCCACCTTCAGGAAGTCCAGCGTGCCCGATCCACTCTCCACGCGCTCCGGGAATCCGAGGCAGTAGGCGATCGGCGTGCGCATGTCGGGCGTACCCAGCTGGGCCAGAACCGAGCCATCACCAAACTCGACCATCGAGTGGATCACGCTCTGCGGATGGATGACTACATCGATCCGCTCGGGCGCAAAGCCGAACAACCAGCTCGCCTCGATCACCTCGAGACCCTTGTTCATCAACGTGGCCGAGTCGACCGAGATCTTGCGTCCCATGACCCAGTTCGGGTGGGCACAGGCCTCGTCTGGCGTGATCGCCGACAGATCGGTACGCGTACGAAACGGGCCACCGGAGGCGGTGAGGATCAGCCGGCGCACATCGCGCGCGCGGTCCGCCGCGCCAACCAGGCACTGGTGGATCGCGTTGTGCTCGCTGTCGACAGGAAGCAGCTGCGCGCCACCGCTGCGCACAGCCTCCATCAGCAGGCTGCCCGCACAGACGATCGCCTCCTTGTTGGCGAGCAGCAGCCGCTTGCCGGCGCGAGCCGCACTGAGGGTGGGCAGCAAACCGGCGGCACCGACGATGGCGGCAATCACGATCTGTACGCGCTCATCGGCGGCCACCTCGGCCAGCGCCTGCGCGCCGCTGCGCGCCTGCGTGGTGAGGCCCCGAGCCCGCAGCGCGGCTCGCAACTGCGTCTCGAGCGCGGAGTCGCCGATCACCGCCACTTCGGGCCGAAAGCGCACACACAACTCGACCAGCGCATCGACTCTCGACTGGGCAGTCAGCGCGAACACCTGGAAGCGCTGCGGGTGCCGCGAGATGACATCCAGGCTGCTCGATCCGATCGAGCCGGTGGCGCCAAGAATCGTGATGCCGAGTTTCATTGAATCCATCGCTGAATCAGGACCGCCATCGGCAAGACCGGCAGCAGCGCATCGATACGATCAAGCACGCCGCCATGGCCAGGCAGCAGCTGGCTGCTGTCTTTCCTGCCCGCCTGCCGCTTGAGCAAGCTCTCGAACAGGTCGCCGACGATCGACGTCGCCACCAGGAGCGCAAGAAGCACCACTGCAAGCAGGAGCGACTCGTCAAACAGCGCGTTCGACAAGACCGGCGCCTGCGGCCAGACAAGGTGGACCACACCGCTCGCCACCAGCACGCCGACTACGGCTCCGCCCACCCCGGCCCAGGTCTTGCCCGGACTGATCCGTGGCGCAAGCTTGCGTTTGCCGAACCTGCGTCCTGCAAAGTACGCAGCAATATCCGCGATCCAGACGATTGCGAGCGTGGAGAACAACATCAAGGTACCGAGCTGATGCAGGTACATCAGCGCGAACCATGCAGCCGGCAGCAACGTCAGTCCCAGGACAGTACTCAGGTTGCGACCGAGCCGCACGCCGTGCTGGCCCGCGCGGGCCAGGACCGCCAGCAGCGTGAGCCATACCGCCGTTGCCCCGGAACACACGAGTATCAGCACTGATCCGGTCGGCGTCCGTCCAGCGAACTCGAGTGCCACGAGGGCGAGCACGACGACGATGGCGAGTGCAACGCAACTCGCCTGCCGCAGTCCTGCCAGTCGCAACCATTCGAATGCCGCCCCCGCGAAGAGCACGGCGGCAGCGACTACGAAGGTTGCGCGTCCCAGCCAGAGCGCGGCGATCAGCAGACCCAAGAGCGTCAAGGCCGTGACCACACGCAGCCTCAGCACGCCGACCTCATGCCGGCGCGACCGGCGCGGGGACGGGTGGCGCGCCGACCTGCTGGCTGGTCCGGCCGAAACGCCGTTCGCGCTGCGCGTACCAGGCCAGCGCCGCGTCGAGGGAGACGGCGTCGAAATCCGGCCACAACTGGTCGGTGAAGTACAACTCGGCGTAGGCAAGTTGCCAGAGCATGAAGTTGCTGATTCGCCGCTCGCCACCGGTACGGATCAGCAGGTCGGGCTCGGGCGCGAAGGCGAGCGCGAGGTGCTGTGCGAGGCTCGCCTCGTCGATGTCCTGAGGACGATTGGCCAACGACGGATCGGCTGCGAGCAACGAGCGCATCGCGTTGATCATGTCCCAGCGGCCGCCGTAGCTGGCACAGACGGTCAACTTCAGGCGAGCATTGCCTTCGGTGAGCGCTTGCGCTTGGGTGATCCTGCGCTGCAGTTCTGGCTCCAGCGTGGCTAAGTCTCCGGCAACGCGCAGCCGGACGCCATTCTCGTTCAGCCTCGACACCTCCTTCTGCAGTGCCGTCATGAACAGACGCATCAAGGTGGAGACCTCATCGGCGGGACGACGCCAATTCTCGGAGCTGAAGGCGAACAGCGTGAGGTACTCGACCCCGCGTCGGACGCACGCTTCCATCACCCGGCGCACCGCATCAACGCCCCGATTGTGGCCGGCCACGCGCGGCAGGTGACGCGCATTGGCCCAGCGGCCGTTGCCGTCCATGATGATGGCAACGTGCCGAGGCACCGCCGCGGGGCGGTCCGCCGCGTTTCGCGTCATTGACTTGCTCCCGTCCATCGAGAAGGCATCTCAACCTTGCCTTCAGACAGTCAGGATCTCCTTTTCCTTCTCGGCGATCAGTTTGTCGATGTCGACGATGAAGCGATCGGTGAGTTTCTGCACGTCTTCCTGCGCGCGACGTTCGTCGTCCTCCGACACTTCCTTCTTCTTCAGCATCTCTTTCAGGTGAGCGATCGCGTCGCGCCGCAGATTGCGCACAGCCACCTTGGCGTTCTCGCCTTCATGCCTGACGACCTTGGTGAGGTCCTTGCGGCGCTCTTCCGTGAGCGCCGGCATGGGGACCCGGATCACATCACCCGACGAAGCCGGGTTCAGGCCCAGGTCCGAATCGCGGATCGCCTTCTCGATCACCGGCACGAGCTTCTTCTCGTACGGCTGCACCGTGATCGTCCGCGCGTCGCTCAGGCCGACATTGCCGACCTGCGACAGCGGCACCATGGACCCGTAGTAGTCGACCTGGATGTGATCCAGCAGACCGGTATGGGCGCGACCGGTGCGAATCTTCGCCAGATCGTGCTTGAGCGAATCCACCGACTTCACCATCTTCTGCTCGGTCGACTTGCGGATCTCGGCAATCGTCATCCTGTTCTCCTCCCGGGCGCTCGCGGCCCCGTCTTCGACTGTCTCCGGCAGCGCCGGCGACTGAACTCACCCTGTAGCTGCCATGCGCCCGCTGTAAACGCGCAGCTACACGTGCACCAGCGTGCCTTCGTCCTCGCCCTGCACGATTCGCTTGAGCGCACCCGGCTTCATGATGTCGAACACCTTGATCGGCAGCTTCTGGTCTCGACACAGCGCAAAGGCGGTGGCATCCATGATCTGCAGGCGGCGCGTAAGCGCCTCGTCGAACGTGATGCTTGCATAGCGGGTCGCCGTGGGATCCTTCTTCGGGTCGGCGCTGTAGACACCGTCCACCTTGGTCGCCTTGAGCACGATCTGCACCCCCATTTCGGCCCCGCGCAGCGCGGCGGCGGTATCGGTGGTGAAGAACGGGTTGCCGGTGCCGGCAGCGAAGATCACCACCCGGCCCTCTTCCAGGTAGCGAATCGCCTTTGGCCGGATGTAAGGCTCGACCACCTGCTCGATGTTCAACGCCGACTGCACGCGTGCCTCGACCCCGGCGCGGCGCATCGCGTCCTGCAGTGCCATCGCGTTCATCACGGTGGCCATCATGCCCATGTAGTCACCGGTAGCCCGGTCCATGCCGGCCGCGCCGAGTGCGACACCCCGGAAGATGTTGCCGCCACCGATGACCACGGCCAGTTCGACCCCGAGATCGACCACGCCCTTGATGTCGGTCACCATGCGCTCGATGGTCTCGCGATTGATCCCGAAGGCGTCATCGCCCATCAGCGCTTCGCCGGACAGCTTGAGCAGGACTCTCTTGTAGGCGGTGGTCATCGGCGGCGATTCGGCACAGGTGTCAGGCTCGCGCCGCGGCGGCTTGCGCGGCCACTTCGGCGGCGAAGTCGTTGCTCTTCTTCTCTATTCCCTCGCCCACCAAATAGAGCACGAAGCGATTGACCGTCGCCCCCTTGCTCTTGAGCAGTTGCTCGATCGTCTGCTTGCCGTCAGCGGCCTTGACGAACACCTGACCCAGCAGCGTGACCTCCTTGAGGAACTTCTGCACGCTGCCCTCCGCGATCTTCTCGAGCATGTTCTCGGGCTTGCCTGCTTCGCGCGCCTTCTCGACGGCGATCCGGCGCTCGGTGGTGATCAGTTCGGCAGCTACGCCGCTCGAATCTATTGACTTGGGTTTGCTCGCCGCGATGTGCATCGCGACGTCCCGTGCCAGTTGCTCATCAGCGCCCGTGATGTCGACCATGACGCCGATCTTGCTGCCGCCGTGGACATAGGTGGCAATCCTGCCCTGCGCCATCACGCGCTCGAAACGACGAATCGACATGTTTTCGCCGATCTTGCCGACCAACGCGGCGCGGACCGTATCGACCGTGCCCCCCTCCAGCGGAAGCGCCGCCAAGGCCGCCACGTCAGTGGGGTTCTTGTCAGCAACGAGCTTCGCAAGGTTGCTTGTAAAGGCGAGAAAGTCGTCATTCTTGGCAACGAAGTCGGTCTCGCAGTTGACTTCGACGATCGTGCCCAGTGTCGCATCGCCGTTCACGTAGATGCCGACGATGCCTTCAGCCGCCACCCGGGCTGCCGCCTTGCTCGCCTTGTTGCCGAGCTTGACGCGAAGGATCTCTTCCGCCTTGGCCATGTCGCCGCCCGCCTCGCCGAGCGCCTTCTTGCACTCCATCATCGGCGCGTCGGTCTTCTCGCGCAGTTCCTTCACCATGCTTGCGGTGATTTCTGCCATGACTACTCCTGAATCAAAATCTGCAAAAAAGGGGCTTGCGCCCCTTGATCGTCGAGGTGGGTGGCGGCTGCTGCAACCATGCGAGTGCGCGCCTGCCCGCTCAACCCGGGGCGCGGCGCTTACGCGGCTCCCTGTTCGACCTCGACGAACTCCTCGCTGCCCTGAGCCACAGCGACCACTCCGGCCATCGCTTGCGCTTTTCCTTCGAGTACGGCGTCAGCGATCCCGCGGGCATACAGGCGCACTGCGCGACTGGAGTCGTCGTTTCCGGGAATCACGTGCGAAATGCCTTCGGGCGAGTGATTGGTGTCGACCACGGCAACCACCGGGATGCCGAGCTTCTTGGCTTCCTGGATGGCGATCTTGTGATAGCCGACATCGATCACGAAAATCGCATCCGGCAGCGCGTTCATGTCCTTGATGCCGCCAATCGACTTCGTAAGCTTGTCGTGCTCACGCTGATAGGTCAGTCCTTCCTTCTTGGACATGCGCTCAAGTCCGCCCTCCTCGAGGTGCTGCTCCATCTCCTTGAGTCGCTTGAGCGAGACTTTCACCGTCTTGAAGTTGGTCAGCATGCCGCCGAGCCACCGTTGGTCGACGAACGGCATGCCGGCACGGGTCGCCTCCTCGACGATGGTGTCGCGCGCCTGACGCTTGGTGCCGACGAACAGCACGGTGCCGCGGTTGGCGGTGAGCTGTCGGACGAACTTGGTGGCTTCCTGGAAGTTCTCGAGCGTGCGCTCGAGATTGACGATATGGATCTTGTTGCGGTGACCGAAAATGTACTGGGCCATTTTCGGGTTCCAGAAGCGGGTCTGGTGGCCAAAATGGACACCTGCTTCCAGCATTTCACGCATGGTGACTGACATTGCCTGACTCCTGACGAGGTTGGGGTCTTGCGCATCCGTCGACGCCGCCCACCGTTTCAGCGGAAGGGCAGCACCTCGGGTGACGGTGCGCGCGATTTGCTCACAAAAACCAAACTCAATTTCGGCCGCGCATTCCGGCCTCCATTTCGGCCTCCGTTCTGGCCTTGTTTGGCAGCCACTCCTGGCGCAAATCCCCTTCCAAGAAGAGGTTGAGCACCCGAAAGCAGCGTAAGCAGCCGGCTATTATACGGTTTTTGCGATCGCGCCCCGGGCGGCGGTTCCCTCACATCCCATGGCCATCGTCATCAAGTCACCCGAAGACATCGAGCGAATGCGCGTTGCCGGCAGACTGGCCGCCGAGGTGCTCGATTTCATCACTCCGCATGTCAAGCCAGGGGTGTCGACCGCCGAGATCGACCGCCTGTGCCATGACTACATGGTCACGGTTCAGGGGACCACTCCCGCGCCGCTCAACTATGCCCCTCCGGGCTATCGGCCGTATCCGAAATCCATCTGTACCTCGGTCAACCATCAGGTGTGCCACGGCATCCCCGGGGACAAGGTGCTGAAGAACGGCGATGTGGTCAACATCGACGTGACGGTGATCAAGGACGGCTATCACGGCGACACCAGCCGAATGTTCTACGTCGGTGAGCCCTCGATCGCGGCGCGTCGCCTGTGTGACGTGACCCACGAATGCATGTGGCTCGGCATCGCCGAGGTCCGCCCCGGCGCGTTTCTTGGCAACATCGGCGCCGCCATCCAGGCCCACGCCGAGAAGCACGGCTTCAGCGTGGTGCGCGAGTTCTGCGGACATGGCATCGGCCGCAAGTTCCACGAGGAGCCGCAAGTCCTCCACTACGGCCGCGCCGGGACGCTGGACCAGTTGGTCGCAGGCATGACCTTCACCGTGGAGCCCATGATCAACGCCGGTCGGCGCGAGATCAAGGAACTGTCGGACGGCTGGACCATCGTGACCAAGGACCACTCCCTGTCCGCTCAGTGGGAGCACACGGTGCTGGTCACTGCCGACGGCTACGAGATTCTGACCACGTCGCCCGGGATGCCGGAGCCGCCGGCCATCGCCTCGGGCGCAAGGTCGGGCGCCTTCCTCGCACCGGCCTGATCCAAGCCGCCCGCGTCATGAACGACGTCGGCTTCTCGCTCCGGGATGAATTGCGCGCACAGCGCGAATTGCTCATCTCCCAGTTCCTCCAAAGCGGCAAAGTGGCGCCGCTTCTGCGCGGCCTGTCGCGCAGCGTCGATCGACTGCTCGAACGGGTTGCGCGGGAGACCGGCGTCACTCGCCACGCCACCCTGATCGCCGTCGGCGGCTACGGCCGAGCCGAGCTGTTTCCTCATTCTGACGTCGACGTGCTCATTCTCACCGCCGACGCGCCAGACGATGCGCAGCGCGAGAGCATCGAGCGCCTGGTCGGTCAACTGTGGGATCTTGGCCTGCACCTGGGCCACAGCGTGCGCACCGTGGCCGAATGCGAGGATGAGGCGCGGCGCGACGTCACCGTGCTGACCGCGCTGCTTGAATCGCGCCATCTTGCAGGACCGCGCGCCCGCTACGAGCAGTTCGTTCAGGCGGTCGAGACGTGCTTCGATCCACCCACCTTCTTCCGCGCCAAGCTGCTGGAACAGCAGCAGCGCCACACCAAGTTCCAGGACACGCCCTACAGCCTTGAACCGAACTGCAAGGAAAGCCCGGGAGGCTTGCGCGACCTGCAGGCGTTGCTGTGGCTTGGGCGTGCGTCCGGGCTAGGCGAATCGTGGTCGGAACTGCTGCGCCGACAACTGATCACGCCGGAGGAGCATGCAATGCTCCGGCGCAATGAGCGCGTCTTGAAGGAGATACGTGCCCGCCTGCACATCGTGGCGGGTCGGCGCGAAGATCGGCTCGTGTTCGACGTGCAGAACGCAGTGGCGGCGAGTGCCGGGATCCAGGCCACCGGCGCCCGGCGAGCCAGCGAAGTGCTGATGCAGCGCTATTACCGCGCGGCCAAGCTGGTCACGCAGCTCAACACGATCGTCCTGCAGAACATCGAGCGGCATGTCTTTCCGCGCGAGGACGTGCCGGCGACGCGCATCGACGCCGTTTTCGTCGCCCGCGACGAGTTCCTCGACATCGATGACGACCAGGCACTCGAGCGTGAACCGAATGCCATCTTGCGCGGCTTCCTTCTGCTGTCGCAGCACCGCGAACTCAAGGGCATGTCGGCGCGCCTGCTGCGCGCGCTGTGGCACGCGCGCGACCGCATCGACGCGAAGTTCCGCGCCGATCCGGTGAACCGGCAGACGTTCCTTGCCATCCTGCAGCAGCCCCTGGGAGTGACGCACGAGCTGCGCCGCATGAACCAGTGGGCAATCCTGGGCCGCTATCTGCCGGTGTTCCGCCGCATCGTCGGCCAAATGCAGCACGACCTGTTCCACGTGTACACCGTGGACCAGCACATCATGATGGTGGTGCGCAATTTGCGCCGCTTTGCGTTGTCGAAGTTCGCCCATGAGTACCCGCTCTGCAGCCAGTTGATTGCCGACTTCGACAAGCCCTGGCTGCTGTACGTCGCCGCCCTGTTCCATGACATAGCCAAGGGCCGTGGCGGTGATCACAGCAAGCTCGGCAAGCGGGACGCCTATCGCTTCTGCCGGCGACATGGCCTGTCGCGCGACGACACGTCGCTGGTGTGCTTCCTGGTCGAGCACCACCTCACCATGTCCCAGGTGGCGCAGAAGCAGGACATCGCCGATCCCAAGGTGATTGAACGTTTCGCTCGCATCCCCGGGAACGAGCGCCGCCTGATCGCGCTCTACCTGCTCACGGTGGCGGACATCCGCGGCACCAGCCCCAAGGTGTGGAACAACTGGAAGGCGCGCCTGCTCGAGGACCTGTTCCGCCAGACCCGGCGGATGCTGGGCGGCGAGGCCGTGCACCCGAACGCCGAGCTGGAGAATCGCAAGCGCGAGGCGCTGCGCGTGCTGCAGCTGTATGGCCTGACCGAGAAAGCCCACGAGGCGCTCTGGCAGCAGCTCGACGTCGTCTACTTCATGCGCCACTCAGCCAAGGACATTGCCTGGCATGCGCGGACCCTGCTCGCGCACGTCGACACCCCCAAGCCGATCGTGCGGGTGAGGCTTTCGGCGGCGGGCGAAGGAATCGAGGTCCTGATCTACGTGCGCGACCAGAAAGATCTGTTCGCGCGGGTCTGCGGCTTCTTCGACAGCCGCAACCTGAGCATCCTGGATGCCCGCATTCACACCACGCGCCACGGCTACGCACTCGATACCTTCCTGGTCACCGACCATGGACGCGCCGGCCATTATCGCGAGGTGCTGGCGCGCATCGAGCGCGAGCTGACCGAGCGGATCAGCACCGAATCGGCGTTGCCGGAGCCGGTCAAAGGCCGGCTGTCGCGCCACTCCCGCCACTTTCCGGTATCGCCCGACGTGCATCTGCAGCCCGACGAACGGGGCCAGGCGTACCTGCTGTCGATCACCGCGACCGACCGCGTCGGCCTCTTGTATTCGATCACCCGCGTGCTGGCGCAGCATCAGGTCAACGTGCAGACCGCCAAGATCAACACATTGGGCGAGCGCGTCGAGGACGTGTTCCTGATCGATGGCAGCGGCCTGAACTCGCTGCGCGAACAGTTGCAGCTGGAAACGGATCTGCTCGCCGCACTGGCCAACTGAGCGGCCAGCGCGCCATCAGACCGGCAGCAGCACCGCGTGCGGCATCGGCGGCAGTTCCAGGGTGATCGCGTCGCTTTCGCGCACCGCCCCGTCGGCGTGAACCACCGCCATCACGCCCGCCTTGCGCACCAGTCCGCCGGCGTCGGTGCGACCGAGCAAGGCGGCCCGCAACCCCGGCTGGAACGCATCCAGCTAGCCGCAGGGATTGCGCAGGCCGGTGATGCGCACGGCACCGCCGCTGCCGAACCGCAGGATCGTTCCCTGCGGCAGCGCCAGCAGGTCGATCCCGCTCGTGGTGATGTTCTCGCCGATGTCGCCCGGGGAAACCTCATGGCCCAGACACGCCAGGATGGCCAGCATCTCGACATGCAGCAGGTGAACCTGCCGCAGGTTGGGCTGGGTCGGATCGCGCGCGACGCGCGAGCGATGCTTCACGGTGGCGCCGGCATGTGCATCGCCGTCGACGCCTGAGCCCGCGACGAGCTGGATCTGCGGTTGCCTCGCCTTGGAGAAAGCGTGCAGCGGGCTCGCGCAAACCGCAACCACGGTCGCCATCAGTCGTCCGCCTGACCCGCAAGCTCCGGAAACAGCACGTCGGTGAAGCCAAACCGGGTGAAGTCGCGAACCCGCATCGGATACAAAATGCCATCAAGGTGATCAACCTCGTGCTGCACAACCCGCGCGTGAAAGCCATCCACGGTGCGGTCGATCGGTTGCTGTTGCTGATCGACGCCCGTGTAGCGCAGCCGGGCGTGCCGGGGCACCACACCGCGCAGTCCTGGCACCGACAGGCAGCCCTCCCAGCCCTCTTCCATGTCGGTCGACAGCGGCGTCAGCACCGGATTGATCAGCACGGTCGGCGGCACCGGCGGTGCATCCGGATAGCGCTGCACTTTGTCGAAACCAAACACCACCAGCCGCAGCGGTACGCCGATCTGCGGCGCGGCCAGCCCGGCGCCACCGGCGGCATGCATGGTCTCGAACATGTCGTCGATCAGCACGTGCAGGTCGGCGCCGAAGGAAATGACAGGCGCCGACACCCGCAGCAGGCGCGGATCGCCCATGCGCAGGATCTCGCGGATCAAGGTGCGCCTCCCGCTGCTGGCGCATGCGACACCGCACTGTCGAGGACGCACACGGCGCGCTTGACTGTCGTCTGCATCACTTCGTCGAGTTCCTTCAGCTCGATTCGCTGCGCGCTGCTGCCGCGGCCCGCCGCGTGATTGACGGTTACGCACAGTGCCGCGTACTCCAGGTCGACCTCGCGCGCCAACGCCGCCTCCGGCATGCCCGTCATGCCGACCAGATCGCCGCCGTCGCGCGCGATGCGCTCGATCTCGGCCGCCGTTTCCAGGCGCGGACCCTGGGTGCAGGCATAGACACCGCCGTCGAATACCGGCTCACCGCAGCGCGCCGCGGCCGACAGCAGCAGCGCCCGCAGGCCCACCGAATACGGCTGGGTGAAGTCGACGTGCACCACCGCAGCATCGGTGCCGCTGAAGAACGTGCTCTTGCGGCTGTGCGTGTAATCGATGATCTGGTCCGGCACCACCAGCGTGCCAGGCCCGTACTCGGCGCGAACGCCGCCCACGGTGGCCACCGCGATCACGCCTTGCACCCCGAGTTCCTTCAGCGACCAGATGTTGGCGCGGTAATTGATCTCGTGCGGCGCGATCGTATGGCCGTACCCATGCCGCGCCAAAAACACCACGTCGCGACCAGCAAAGGTGCCGATGGTGATGGCGCCGGAAGGTTCGCCGAACGGCGTGCGCATCACCTGCCGCCGCACGTTGGATAGCGCGGACAGCTTGGCCAGGCCGCTGCCGCCGATGATTGCGTACATAAAAAGTCCTTAGTTTCACTTACTCGGCCTCAAGCTCGCCGGTCTCCACAAAACGCTCGAACTGCAGCTTCGTTAGCACTCGCGTCCCTTGCTTTCTGGCCTTCTCCAGCTTTGACGGACCCGCGTTCTCTCCGGCTACGAGTGCAATAAGACCCTTCGTAACCGAGTTCACTGCTCTCAATCCGGCTCCTTCAGCCTCAGCTTCCAGCTTCTCCCGTTCCGAAGCGGAGAACCCTGTAAAGCAGATTTCCGCCGACTTGCTCGTTTCCTGTGACGGCACTGCATTGGCGTAGACCCAGCTCCACCCTTCTTGCTCAGACATTCGGTCGACTTGCTCAAGTGAGAATGAACTCTTCGCGAGGAGGATACGTCGGAGCTTCAAGCTGAGCGGTTTACGCGAGACGTCTCCAACCCCGCTCTGCCAGAAGCCAAGCTGGTCGATCTCTCGAATGGTCTGAATCCAACACGTGTTGAGGAGAGCACCTCGAACGCGTGTCGCATGCCCGTCTTCGACGACGGCGCCAGCATCCACTAGGCGATGGACATCGCCATACTTCTCAACTATGCGCTGAAGCCCGCCGTCCCCAATCCCATTTAGGGCCTCAACGCTCTTGCTGGACCGAGCCAGTTCACAGTCAACCCGCTTTACTGCCAAGAGGAAGTTCAAGAATGCAATTCTCGATGCGCGCTTGGCCGGAGATTCAGGCTGGACCCCTAAAGCCTTCAAGCGATCAACAACATCTCTGTTGTGCGTCTCGTTGATGAAGGCGTGGATTGCTGACGCACTCTCAATGCCCACGTGGTCAACGAGCAGCGGCGTCCACTCAGAAGTGGACATCAGAGCCTCAATAGATCCATAAAACTCGGCAAGTGCCTTCGACGTCGTCTCGCCGACGTGCCGAATGCCAAGGCCGAAGATCAAGCGAGCGAGGGGCCTGCCTTTCGCCTTAGCTATCGAAGCAGTCAAGTTTCTCGCGGAAAGTGTCTGGAGCGATGTACCGCCGCTTAATGGCAGTCCACGAAGATCATCAACGGTAAGCGCAAAGAGCGACGCAACGTCCGTCACTATTCCTCGATCAACCAATGCGTCAACTATCTCCGCACCTAACCCCTCAATATCCATCGCTTCGCGTTTCGCAAAGTGAAGGATGGACTCCTTTCTCTGAGCCGAGCAGAAGAGCCCAGCTGTACAACGCCAATCGACTTCGTCGGGCAGGCGAACAATTCCGCTACCACAAGCGGGACACTTACCTCCAAGATGCCTAGCGAAACTGAAGGGGGTTGCTTCTGCAGGTCGACGATCACGTTCAACCGCCACTACCTGGGGGATGACGTCTCCGGCCCTACGAATGATCAGCGAGTCACCGATTCGAATGTCTTTTCGAGAGATCTCATCTTCATTGTGAAGGGTGGCACTGCTCACCATCGTGCCACCTACGAAGACGGGCGCGAGCTTCGCAACCGGGGTTAGCTTCCCGGTCCGCCCGACTTGGATCTCGATGTCGACGAGAACCGTCATCGCCAACTGCGAGGGGTACTTGTGTGCCATCGCCCACTTCGGTGCACGGCTGCCCCACCCCAAGCGACGCTGCAGTTGAAGATCGTTGACTTTGTAAACAACTCCGTCAATGTCGAAAGGCAACTTCGCTCGCCTTTCCTCCACCTCGCGATGAAAGGCGACTAGTCCGTCGGCACCAACAACGACGCGCCGCAACTGATTCACTGGCAAACCAAGTTCAGAAAGCACATCGAGCACTGCGCTGTGACTCGGCGGAAGCACCATTCCATTGACCTCACCCAGGCCATAAGCGAAAAAGCGCAACGGGCGCCGTGCGGTCACCGTTGGATCCAGCTGACGCAAGCTGCCTGCCGCGGCATTGCGTGGATTGACGAACACCTTGTCGCCGGCGGCAGCCTGGCGCTCGTTCAGGCGCTCAAAGTCGCGCTGAAACAGCAGCACCTCGCCGCGCACTTCAAGCAAGGGCGGCGCCCCGGCGCGCAGACGCAGCGGAATCGCCCGGATCGTGCGCACGTTGGCGGTCACGTCCTCACCATTTTCACCATCGCCGCGTGTGGCGGCGCGCACCAGCAGTCCGTGTTCGTAGCGTAGGTTGAGCGCAAGACCGTCGAACTTCAGCTCGACCGAGTACTCGATCGCGGGAGTCTGCGCATCGAGCCCGAGTTCACGCCGCACGCGCGCATCGAAAGTGATCGCGCCGGCGTCGGTGACATCGGTCTCGGTAAGAATCGAAAGCATCGGCACGGTGTGCCGCACGTGAGCGAAGGCGCCGCTGGGCGCGCCGGCGACACGCTGGGTGGGCGACTCGGGCGACACCAGTTCGGGGTGCGCCGCCTCGATCTCCTGCAGCTCGCGGAATAGGCGGTCGTACTCGGCGTCCAGCACCAGTGGCGCATCCAGCACGTAGTACGCGTGATCGTGGCGGGCGATCTCTTCGCGCAGTTCAAGCGCGCGCTGCGCCAGCTCCTGCGGCGACCCACCTGCCGTCATGCGTACAGGCGCCGGGCGCGCGCGCTACCCGGATCGATGCCGGCGGCTGTCATCTCGGCGTACAGGCCGTCGAGCTGCTCGGCAATGCCGGCAAGCGACGCGGCGTTCACCGGCCGACCGTTGTCGTCGATCACGCGCGCACCCAGTTCCATCGCCAGCGTGTCGGAGGCCTTGAACAACTCGCGCAGCGGATCAGCCGCCACTGGCGCCAGCGGTACGTCCAGCTCCAGCGAAAGCCGACTCGCCGGATAGGCCGCTGCCCGCAGCGAGAACACCGGCACGCCATCGGCGGTCAGGCGCTCCCACCGCGTCGCGCTCACCGCCGTCAGCTTGGCCGCCTGCGCAGCGCGCGCCACGCGCTGGGGATCCCATTGCGCACCGGTCGTGTCAAGCGTCATGCCGATCTGCACATCGAAGCGTGCGCACAGCTGATCGAGGTCTCGCGCCATCTCGACCACGCGCTTCACATCCGGCGCGTCGAAGTCCGCGTCGAGCGCCATGGCCACCTGCTGAATCACCGCGATGAAGCGTGAGGCTTCGATCTCGTCGAGCTTGTGCCGGCGGTGCGCGACCTGGGTCGCCACAAGCAGTTCCGTGTAGAAGCCAAAGCGATCCGGCTCCACCCACTGCTGATGGCGCGCGTCCCAGGCCACCAGGAACAACGGCAGCCCGCTTTCAAGGTGCGCCAGCGGTGCGGCGGCGTCGAACACCGACACCCCATCGACGGCGTGACTGCAACGCAGCTCCAGCACCCAGTCGAGCAACGGGTCCTCGACCCAGCGCGGCGCAGGACCGCTGCCTTGCGCGCCTGCGGCGGGGCCACCATCGACGGGCACAGCCATGACGGCCGGGTTGTCAGGCAGCGTGCCGAAGCGCGGCTCCACCCGCCCGCCATAGAGCGCGCTGAGCGGCAGATCCGTCACCTGCACCACGGATGAGACCCGCTGCGGCTCGGCGGTGGGCGCAGGCGACGCGGCGGCGCTATTGGCAGGCGACGGCCGCACGGCGCCAGCCGCTGCCGCCGGCTGCAGCAGCGCGTCGCTCACCCCGTCGCGCAGCGACGCATCCAGCCGCCGCAGCATGCGCCGCTCGTGCCACTTGTTGTAGGCAAACAGGAGCACCAGCAGCACCCCGGCCAGGATCAGCAGCGCGATATGCAGGTCGCTCATGCGCGCGTGCTTGCAGACAAGGTCAGGCCGCCTCGGCGGTCAGCCGCTGCGCGGTATCGATGTCGACCGCGACGATGCGCGAGACGCCCTGCTCCTGCATCGTGACGCCGACCAGCTGCTCGGCCATCTCCATCGAGATCTTGTTGTGCGTGATGAACAGGAACTGCGTACCCGGCTCGCCCGCGGTGCCGGTCATCGACTTCACCAGGTTGCAGAAGCGGTCGGTGTTGGCGTCGTCCAGCGGTGCATCGACCTCGTCGAGCAGGCAGAACGGCGCCGGGTTGAGCTTGAACAGCGCGAACACCAACGCGGTCGCGGTCAGTGCCTTCTCGCCACCGGACAGGAGGTGGATCGTGCTGTTGCGCTTGCCCGGCGGCTGCGCCATCACCTGCACGCCAGCATCGAGGATCTCTTCTCCGGTCATCATCAGGCGCGCCTCACCACCGCCGAACAGCGTCGGAAACAGCAGGCCGAACTGCCTGTTCACCTGTTCGAAGGTATTGGCCAGGAGATCGCGCGTCTCGCGGTCAATCTTGCGGATCGCATCTTCCAGCGTGCCGATCGCCGACTTCAGGTCGGTCGACTGCGCGTCGAGGTAGTTCTTGCGCTCGCGCGAAGTGGTCAGTTCATCGAGCGCGGCCAGGTTGACCGCGCCGAGCGCCTCGATCTCAGCCGCCAGCCGGACGATCTCCGCCTGCAGTGCCGCACTACGCACCGGCTGCGCCTGCAGGCGCGCCAGCAGCGCCGCTTCATCCGCCTTCGCTTCGGCGAGCTGCTCGGCAAACTGCTCGGCGTTCATGCGTGCCGCCTGCTCCTTGAGCTGCAACTCGGTGATCTTCTCGCGCTTGGGCTGGACGTCGCGCTCCAGCGTCAGTCGCTGCTCATCCTTGGCGCGCAACTGCTGCGCCAGGTCGTCCTGGCGGCTGCGCGCCTGCGCGAGCAGCGCTTCGGCCTCGCCACGCTGCGCCAGCCACTGGTCCAGGCCGCCGCGCACGGCGCTGTCGTCAAGTTTCGCGACCTCCAACTGCGCCAGCTCGATATCGGCATCAAACTTCTCGGCATCGCCGGCCGCCACGCCGGCCGCCTGGTTCAGATCGGCAGCGCGATCACGTGCCGAGTTCATCTCGATCTGGACGCGACTCGCCTCCGACTGCAGCCGCTGGCGCGCCTCGCGCGCCTCGCGCAGGCGGGCATCGGCTGCTTCGTAGGCCACGCGCGCTGACTCGACCGCCTCCTGCCGACTGCCCAGCTCCTGGTCAAGCTGCTCGAAGCGACTGTCCGCCTCGCCCCGTTGCGCACGCAGCTCTTCCTCGTGCGTCGTCACCTCGACCAGCTCGCCCTCGATCTGGCCGGCGCGGTGATTGACGCGCTCGATCATCTCGGACAGCCGCACTGCTTCGATCTGCACGCCGTGCAACTGGTTGCGCACGCGCTCCACCACCTGCCGCTCTTGCTGCTGCGCCTCCTGGACCTGCCGCAGGGCTGCCTCGGCGCGCACCAGGGCGGCGGAGGCCTGCTCGACCAGCAGCTTCTGCGCACGCACCTCGCGCTCGATGTTCTCGATCTCCTGCCGTCGCGCCAGCAGGCCGGACTTGCGGTCATCGGCGGCGTAGAAGCGCACCGCATGACGCGACACGAGATGGCCGCCCTTGACCACCAGCTGGGCACCGGGGGGCAGCTGGCTGCGCGCGGCGAGCGCCTGCGCGATGTCGTCGGCTACGTAGACGCCGGCGAGCCAGTCATTGAGCACCGCCGCCAGCGCTGCGTCATGCCCGCGCACCCGGTCAGCCAGCCGCGCAAAGCCCGCCAGGGAAGACGAATCCCCGGCCACGGCACCGGCGGTCGCGTAAAACGAAACGCGCGCAGGGGGCGCATTGCCGGCCAGCCCACCGAGCGAGTCGAGGCGCCCGACTTCCAGACCCTCGATGCGCTCGCGCAGCACGGACTCGAACGCCATCTCCCAGCCCGGCTCGACCTGCAGCTTCTTGAACAGACGCGGCAGCGACTCCAGGCCCTGCGCACGCAACCACGGATCGAGCTTCTCGTCCGCCTCGACCTTCGCCTGCAGGTCGCGCAGCGCAACCAGGCGCGCTTCCAGGCGTGCCAAGGCGTCGGTGTCGCGCGTGCGCGCGTCCAGCTGCGCCTGCCGCTCGGACTGCATTTGAGGCGCGCGGTCATCGGCATCCTGCAGCCGCACGGCAGCACCATCGAGTTCGCCCTGCAGGCGCTCGACCTCGGTCGTCAGCTGGGCGAGCCGCGCTTCGTCGGGATGACCGAGCTGGCGGCGCTCCTCGGCGAGCCGGTCGCGCCGCTGCTGCAGCGCCGACAGCTGGCGGTCGATGGTGCGCTGTTCGGTGCCGGCCGCCTCGATCGACTGCTCGGCCATCGCAGCGTCGGCTCGGGTACGGGTCAGTGCCTCGCGGGCCTGCTGATACGCCTCCTCGAAGGTCGGCAACCCGGCTTCATGTTCTTCTGCCTGCGAGCGGGCGATCTCCAGGCGCTCGCCGCCGGCGTCGAACTGACGCTGGAACTCGGCGGCACGCCGGCGCAGGTCGTCAGCCTCGGTGGACCGGCGCAAACGGTTGGTCGACAACGAGTCGATCTGCGCCACCAGGCGCGCGCGCCCGTCGACGATCATGCGGATCTCGGACTCGAGCTTGCCGATCTCTGCGTTGATCTTGAACACCTCGCCCTGCGCCGCGTGCACCGCGTCGCCCGAGGCGTAATGGGCGGCGCGCAGTTCCTCCAGCGCCCGCTCGGCGGCGCGCAGGTCGGCCAAATGCGATTCGAGCGCCACCCCACGCTGCTCGATGTCCTTCGCCACCCGCTCCTGCTCCGCCTGCGCATCGCGCTTGCGCGTCAGCCACAGCAACTGCTGCTGCTCGTCGTGGCGTGCCTGCAGGTCGCGATAGCGCTGCGCAACCTCGGCCTGCTGTTCGAGCTTGCCGATCTGCGCATCGAGCTCGCGCACGATGTCTTCGACGCGGGTCAGGTTGTCACGCGTGTCGGACAGGCGGTTCTCGGTCTCGCGCCGGCGCTCCTTGTACTTGGAGACACCCGCAGCCTCTTCGAGGAACACGCGCAGCTCTTCCGGCCGCGCCTCGATGATGCGCGAGATCATGCCCTGACCGATGATCGCGTAGGCACGCGGGCCCAGGCCGGTGCCGAGGAACATGTCCTGCACGTCGCGCCGGCGCACTGTCTGGTTGTTGATGTAGTAGCTGCTGGCGCCGTCACGCGTGAGCACGCGCTTGACGCTGATCTCGGCGAAGCGGCCCCATTCGCCCAGGATGCGGCCGTCGGCATTGTCGAACGCCAGTTCGACGCTGGCGCGGCCGGCCGGCTTGCGATTGCCCGAGCCGTTGAAGATCACGTCCTGCATCGACTCGCCGCGCAGCTCGGACGCCTTGCTCTCGCCCAGCACCCAGCGCACCGCGTCGATCACGTTGGACTTGCCGCAGCCGTTGGGTCCGACCACGCCCACCAGCGCGCCCGGCACATCGATGTGGATCGGATCGGCGAATGACTTGAAGCCGGCGAGCTTGATCTGCCGCAGACGCACGTTGTGTTTTCCGGGGGAGGTGCCGCGTCAGGAACGACGCCGCGGGTTGCATTTGTCGATCGGTAGAATCATAACCAACTCGATTCCCCGCCCCGACTCCGTTGCCTGTGGCCTAGCGCAGTGACGGCACGCCAGCATCGCCATGACCACACGCCCCAACAAGAAACTCGACACCTTTGCCAATCCGGCCCCCGGCCGCGACTACCTGGTCCACATCGAGGTCCCCGAGTTCACCTGCCTGTGCCCACTGACCGGGCAGCCTGATTTCGCCACCCTGGTCCTGGACTACGTACCGGACAAGCGCAATGTCGAGTTGAAGAGCCTCAAGCTGTACATGTGGTCATTCCGTAACGAGGGCGCATTCCACGAGGCGGTGACCAACGAGATCCTCGACGACCTGGTCAAGGCGATGGCGCCGCGCTACCTGCGCCTGACGGCCAAGTGGTATGTCCGCGGCGGCATCTTCACGACGGTGGTGGCCGAGCAGCGCAAGCGCGGCTGGAAGGCTGCGCCCTACATCGAGCTGGGCCGCTTCGACACCAACGCCACGATGCGCGGCTAGGCGGCGCGATGAACCCGGATCTCGCCCGGCTGCAGCCCTACCCGTTCGAGCAGCTGCGCAAGCTGCTGGCCGACAGCACGCCGCCCGCACGGCTGCCGCACATCAACCTGTCCATCGGCGAACCGAAGCACGCGACGCCCCCCTTGATCTTCGAGGCGCTGACCGGCGCCCTCGGCGGGCTGGCGCAGTACCCGACCACGATCGGCACCGATCAGTTGCGCGCGTCGATCGCGGCCTGGCTGACGCGTCGCTTTGCCCCGGCAGCGATCGATCCGGCAACGCAGGTGCTGCCGGTCAACGGCTCGCGCGAGGCGCTGTTCTCGTTCGCGCAGGCAGTGGTGGATCGCCGCAGCGACGCGATCGTGATCTCGCCGAATCCCTTCTATCAAATCTACGAAGGCGCAGCCTTGCTGGCCGGTGCGCGACCGCTGTTCCTGCCGACCACGCCGGCGAACGGCTTCAAGATGGACTTCGATTCGGTGGACGAGGCAACCTGGGCCAAGGTGCAACTCGTCTACGTGTGTACACCCGGCAATCCGAGCGGCCATGTAATGACGCGCGACGAGTGGCAGCGACTGTTCGAACTGAGCGATCGCCATGGCTTCGTCATCGCCTCGGACGAGTGCTACTCGGAGATCTACTTCACCGAGGGCCAAGCGCCGCTCGGCGGCCTGCAGGCCGCCGCCCTGCTGGGCCGCCATGGCTTTCCGCGTCTGGTGGTGTTCGGCAGCCTGTCCAAGCGCTCAAACGCGCCGGGTCTGCGCTCGGGCTTCGTCGCCGGCGATGCCGCGATCCTCAAGCAGTTCCTGCTGTATCGCACCTATCACGGCAACTCGATGAGCCCAGCGGTGCAGGCCGCCAGCATCGCGGCTTGGAACAACGAAGCGCACGTGGTCGACAACCGGCGCCTCTATGCGACCAAATTTGCGCAGGCGACGCCGCTGGTGCAGCGAAGCTTGCAGACGGAGATGCCCGATGCCGGCTTCTACCTGTGGGCGGCTGTGCCGGGCGGCGACGACGAAGGCTACGCGCGGCGACTGTTCGCCGAGCAGCATGTCACCGTGCTGCCGGGCAGCTATCTTTCGCGCACGGTCGATGGAATGAGTCCCGGCCGGGGCTTCGTGCGCATTGCGCTAGTGGCGTCGGTCGCCGAAGCATCGGAAGCGGCGAGTCGGATCGCCAATCTGGCAGTAAACCAGTAGCACCAACGGAAGCGGCAAGCATGAATCTTCAGACCATCATCGACGACGCTTGGGAGCGCCGAGCCGAATTGAACGTCAAGCACGAGATTGACTACAGCGGCCCGGTAAAGACGGCTGTCGGTCAGGTTCTCGCCGACATGGACGCCGGTCGGCTGCGTGTCGCCGAGAAACTCAATGGCGAGTGGGTGACGCACCAGTGGATCAAGAAGGCTGTGTTGCTGTCGTTCCGGCTCGGACAGAACGAGATGATGTCGTTCGAAGCTTTCCGCGCGCAGCAGGACCCGTTTGCCCGGCCGTTCCAGTTCTTCGACAAGGTTCCGACCAAGTTTGCAACCTGGCATGAAGCGGACTTCGAAGCCGCCGGCGTGCGCGTGGTCCCGCCCGCCGTCGCCCGCCGCGGCGCCTATCTCGCCAAGAACGTCGTGCTGATGCCCTCGTACGTCAACATCGGCGCCTATGTCGACGAAGGCACGATGGTCGACACCTGGGCCACCGTGGGTTCGTGCGCGCAGATCGGCAAGAACGTGCACCTGTCCGGCGGCGTGGGCATCGGCGGCGTGCTCGAACCGCTGCAAGCCAACCCCACGATCATCGAGGATAACTGCTTCATCGGTGCTCGCTCCGAGGTTGTCGAGGGCGTGATCGTCGAGGAAAACTCGGTGCTCGGCATGGGTGTCTTCATCGGCCAGAGCACCAAGATCTTCAACCGCCAGACGGGGGAGATCAGCTATGGCCGGGTGCCGGCCGGCTCGGTGGTGGTGGCGGGCTCGCTGCCATCGAACAACTGTCATCTCTACTGCGCCGTG
Organism: Burkholderiaceae bacterium; assembly: GCA_022843955.1. GTDB lineage: Bacteria > Pseudomonadota > Gammaproteobacteria > Burkholderiales > Burkholderiaceae_F > JALHMQ01. Next base: position 6,606 of record JALHMQ010000031.1, on the reverse strand, counting down.
ATCGTCAAGCAGGTCGATGCCCGCACGCGCGCCAAGACCGCCATCAACGAGTTGCTGCGCGGCGACTGAGGCGACAGGCTCATCCGATCGACCGATCGCCGGCGACCGCATTGGGCCGCTGACGCAGGGTGCCTCGTGTCGGCAGCCCAACCGCCCGACAAGTCGGCCTTTTCAGCCGTTCACGGTACTCGCGGCGCGTCACGCCCCTGCGTATGCTTTCAACTCCTGAGGGAGTTAGCCCATGAGTCTTGACCGCCTGTTTCGCCTGATGGCTGAAAAGGACGCCTCCGACCTGTTCCTGTCCGTCGGTTCGCCCGTCACCATCAAGATCAACGGCGTCTGCGTGCCGATCAACCAGGAACGGATGCAGCCGCAGGCGGTCGTGAGCCTGCTTGCCGATCGCGTCACCGATGCCCAATTCCGGGCACTGGAAGAAAGCTGCGAACTCAATATCGGCCTGCCGGTGCAGGGCATCGGCAGCTTTCGCCTGAGTGCCTTCATGCAGCGCGGCTCGGTGTCGGCGGTGATCCGCTACATCCCGCATGAAGTGCCGCGGCTGGAAGAACTTCTGTTGCCCGACATTCTCAAGTCGCTCGTGATGGAAAAGCGCGGGCTGATTCTGGTGGTCGGTGCGGCAGGCTCGGGCAAGTCGACGACGATCGCTTCGATGCTGGATCACCGCAATGAGCTGACCACCGGCCATATCCTCACCTTTGAAGACCCGATCGAGTTCCTGTTCCGCAACAAGAAGTCGATCATCAATCAGCGCGAGATCGGCCAGGACGCGCGCTCGCTCGACGCAGCGCTGCGCAGTGCGATGCGGCAGGCCCCAGACGTGCTCTTCATCGGCGAGATCCGCGACCGCGAGACCATGGCCGCCGCGCTCGGCTATTCGATGTCCGGTCACCTGGTGGTGGCAACCATGCACGCCACCAACAGCGCTCACGCGCTGAACCGCGTGATCAGTTTTTATCCGACCGAAGCACGCGATGCGCTGTTCCAGGACATGGCGGCCTCGATGAAGGCGGTCGTCTCGCAGCGCCTGGTGCGTTCGAAGAAAGGCGGACGCGTGCCGGCGGTCGAGATCCTGCGCAACGACGGTCACACGCGCGACCTGGTGGAGCGCGGCGACGTTCAGGCCATCAAGGAGTCGCTCGAGCACAGCCTCGCACCCGACAGCCAATCGTTCGAGCAAAGCCTGTACACGCTGCTGCAGCGGGACGTAATCACACGCGAGGACGCATTGCAGGCGGCGGACTCGAAGAACAACCTGCTCTGGCTGATCAACAACGCCGGCAAGCCCGCTTCGCGCGACGCCTCGCCGCGCAAGGATCCGGCCCCCAGCAGCGCCTCGTTTTCGGAATTCACGCTGAACATTTAGGAGCGTCCCTGACGGAGCCGCCCGCCGGGCGGACGGTTTCTGGATAATGCGGGCGCGCCCTCAAGTCTGAGCGCGCCCGTTTCCTTTTGCCGACCCTGATGACCGCTACGCTCGAACTTGCCCAACAGTTGATCCGCCGCCGCTCCGTGACGCCCGACGACGCGGGTTGCCAGGCACTCGTGGGACAACGTCTGGCGGCAAGCGGCTTCGTGGCCGAAACGATCGAGCGCAACGGCACCACCAACCTGTGGCTGCGGCGCGGCAGTGCACGGCCGACCGTGGTCTTTGCCGGCCATACCGACGTGGTGCCGACCGGCCCGCTCGACCAATGGTCGAGCGATCCCTTCGAGCCAACGATCCGCGACGGTCTTCTGTACGGTCGTGGCGCCTCCGACATGAAATCCTCGGTCGCCGCGTTCGTGGTCGCCGCCGAAGAGTTCGTCCGTGCGCGTCCCGAGCACGCCGGTTCGATCGCCCTGTTGCTGACCTCGGACGAGGAGGGCCCGGCCACCGACGGTACCGTGCTGGTCATCGAACAGTTGGCCGCACGCGGCGAGCAGATCGACATGGCGATCGTTGGCGAGCCGACCTCGGTGGACCGGATCGGTGACACGATCAAGAACGGGCGGCGCGGCTCGCTGTCGGGTCGGCTGGTCGTGCAGGGCGTGCAGGGTCATGTCGCCTATCCGCAGTTGGCAAAGAACCCGGTGCACCTGCTGGCACCGGCGCTCGCCGAACTGGCGGCCACGGTGTGGGACAACGGCAACGAGTTTTTCCCGCCCACCACGTTTCAGGTTTCGAACATCCAGGCCGGTACCGGCGCTCTGAATGTGATCCCGGGCACCTGCACCGTCGACTTCAATCTGCGCTTCGCGCCGGTGTCCACCGCTGCCGGGCTGCAGCAGCGCATCGAGGACATCCTGCGCCGCCACGGGCTGCTGTTCGGCATCCGCTGGACCGTGGGCGCGCAATCGTTCCTGACCCCGCCCGGCACGTTGGTGGATGCGTTGAGCGACGCGATCCGTGCGGAGACCGGCTTCGCGCCCGCGCTGTCGACCACCGGCGGCACCTCGGATGGCCGCTTCATCGCAACCGTGTGCCCGCAAGTGGTGGAGTTCGGTCCGCCGAACGCAACCATCCACAAGATCGACGAGTGCATCGCCATTGCCGATCTCGAGCCGCTGAAGAACATCTATCGCCGTACCCTGGAGCAGTTGTTGCGCCAAGGAACATAAGAGACCACCGATGTCCATCGACGCCCAAGCCAACCTGCGCACCTTGCGCGATGCCCTGCGCTTTGCCGTGACGCGCTTCAACGAGAGCAACGTGTTTTTTGGCCACGGTCAGGCCGATGCCTTCGACGAAGCGGTGTTCCTGGTGATGCGTTCGCTCAACCTGCCGATCGAGCGGCTCGACGTCTTCCTCGACGCCTACCTGACGCTGGCCGAGATCAACACGCTGCTGCAGCAGATCGACCTGCGCGTGAAAAAGCGCCTGCCGGTCGCCTACATCCTCAAGGAAGCCTGGTTGCAGGACTACCGCTTCCACATCGATGAGCGGGCGATCATTCCGCGCTCGTTCATCGCCGAGTTGCTCAAGGACGAGTTGCAGCCCTGGATCTCCGAGCCGGGCAAAGTCGCCGACATCCTCGACCTGTGCACCGGTTCCGGCTGCCTGGCGGTGATGGCGGCCGACGCGTTCCCGCGCGCCAAGGTGGATGCGGTGGACATCTCCAAGGACGCGCTGCAGATCGCCAAGAAGAACGTCGCCGAGTACCGCCTCGAGGACCGCATCACGCTGCACGAGGGCGATCTGTTCGCGCCGCTGCAGGGCCGCCGCTACGACCTCGTTCTGTGCAACCCGCCGTATGTCACCGACGCGTCGATGGCGCGGCTGCCGCGCGAGTACACGCACGAGCCCAAGCTGGCGCTGGCCGGCGGCGCCGACGGCATGGACGTCATCAAGCGCCTGTTGCGCGAAGCCCGCACGCACCTGAAGCGCGGCGGCATGCTGATCGTCGAAGTCGGCGGCGAACGTGCCACGGTAGAGAAGCAGTTCAAGTCGGTGCCGATGACGTGGCTGAGCACCAGCGCAGGCGATGACATGGTGTTCCTCACCCGCCAGGAAGAACTGTCATGATCGGCGGCGGCTGAGTCGTTCCCTGACTTTGTTCTCTGAGTTTGTTCCCTGAGTCGTTCCAACCCGCAGCGGCCACCCCACCGGGCGCAAACCGCTGCGCGGCCCGGCGCCGCGATCGTCCCTTGCATTGACCCCGTGTGGCTGCGACCGCAGCACAGTCTCCTCCCCTAAGCACATGCTCCGACTCCTCGACCTCGCCCTCGCGCGCGGCATCAACGTCCTCTACAAGAACGTGTCGCTGATCGCGCCGCCGGGCGAACGCATCGGCCTCGTCGGTGCCAACGGTTGCGGCAAGTCCACCCTGTTCGCGGCGATCCTGGGCGACATGGCGGCTGAAGGCGGTGCGCTGGAGACGCCGCTCAAGGCGCGTATCGCCCATGTTGCGCAGGACATCGACGCCACCGACGAGTCCGCCCTCGACTACGTGCTGGCCGGTCACGCGCCGCTGATGGCGGCGCGTGCCGAACTCGCTGCGGCGGAAGCCGACCACGACAATGATCACGACGGCATGCGCCTGGCCCACGCCCATGCCGCGCTGGCCGAACTCAACGAAGGCGCGCTCACCGCGCAGGCGCTGACGGTGATGCATGGCCTCGGGTTCGCCGACGCTGTGACCGGCCGCAAGGTGACGGAATTTTCCGGCGGCTGGCGCAACCGCCTCGCGCTGGCGCGCGCGCTGCTGCGGCCGGCCGACCTGCTGCTGCTCGACGAGCCCACCAACCACCTCGACCTCGACTCGGTGGTGTGGCTGGAGAACTGGCTCAAGCGACAGGAAGCCACCGTGCTCGTCATCTCGCACGATCGCGAGTTCCTCGACCGCTGCACCGAGACCACCTGGCACGTGGCCGACGGCACGATCAAGCGCTACGCCGGCAACTACAGCGCGTTCGAGACCGCCTGGCTGGAACAGATGAAGCAGCAGGACGCGGCGGCGCGTACCTACGAACGCACCTCGGCGCACCTGCAGAAGTTCATCGACCGCTTTCGCGCGCAGGCAACCAAGGCGCGCCAGGCGCAAAGCCGCATCAAGATGCTGGAGCGCCTGCAAGCGGTCGAGCCGTCACGCGCGCGACGCGAATGGCGGTTCGAGTTTCCCGCGCCGATCAAGCTGCCCGAACATCTGCTCAATGCGGACGACCTGCGCCTCGGTTATGCCACCGAGGCGGGCGAGCGGACGATTCTCGACCACGTCAAGTTCCTGGTCCGCTCGGGCGACCGCATCGGCATCCTGGGTGTCAACGGCGCCGGCAAGTCGACGCTGGTGAAGGCGATCTCCGGCGACCTCGCGCCGGTCGCCGGCGAGTTGAGGCGCGGCTCGGGCCTGTCGATCGGCTACTTTGCCCAGCATCAGCTCGATCAGCTGCGCCCCGACGAGACGCCGCTGCAGCACCTGCGCCGGCTGGCGATCGAGACGCGCCCCGACGTGCGCGAGCAGGAGCTGCGTGACTTCCTCGGCCAGTACCGCTTCTCCGGCGAACTGGCCACGCGCGTGGTCGGTCCGATGAGCGGTGGCGAGAAGGCGCGCTGCGCGCTGGCGCTGATGGCCTGGACCCGCCCCAACCTGCTGCTGCTCGACGAACCCACCAATCACCTCGACATGGAGACGCGTGAAGCGCTCACCATGGCGCTGTCATCGTTCGACGGCGCGCTGATGCTGGTGTCGCACGATCGCCACCTGCTGCGCGCCACCACCGATGAACTGTGGCTGGTCCACGATGGTCGGCTCGCCACCTTCGATGGCGACCTGGACGACTACGCCGCGCTGGTGCTCGCCAGCCGCCGCGACGGCCCCTCGCCCGGTGCCGGAAAGGAAGTACGCAAGGGCCAGCGCAAGCAGGATGCCGCCGCCCGCCAGCGCCAGACCGATGTGCGCAAGCCGCTGCAGAGCAAGCTCGACAAGGTGGAAGCTGAACTGGCGCGGGTGAGCAGCGCACTGCGCGAGCTCGATGCGCGCCTGGCCGACCCGAGCTTCTATCACGCCGGAGATGCCGACGAGGTGGCGCGGCTGATCAAGCAGCGCAGCGACCTGGCGCCGCGGGTGGAACAACTGGAGGAGCGCTGGCTCGAACTGCAGGCGCAGATCGAAGCGCTCAACTGACCGCCGACGGCAGGTCGCCGAGGCCGAGGGTCAGTCGGCCTTGCTGCCCTTGTCGCCCTTGTCGCCCTTGCCGCCCTTGTCGCCCTTGCCGCGCGTGAGTGAGTCGTCCAGCGGCAGGTCGAGTTCGAGGTCAAGTTCAAGCGGGCGCGTGACCGTCTGTCCGGGCGGCGGTGGCGGCGACATGCCATAGCCGTCGTCCTGCGACAGGTCGATGTCGACCGCGATCTGCGTGGTCAGCGGCATCGTCATGCGCGTCGCCCCGGTCTCGTCGCCGAAACGCGTGCTGTATTCGCCCCTGCCGGCAGATGACAACTGCAGATCCCCACGCATCACCGTGCTGGGCGACGACTGCTTGCTCACGTACCCGGAGTACAGCTCGCGAATTGCCTCTTCGTCGCCCATCTCGGTCACCTGGATGTCGTGGTGACTGCGCACGTCCGTGAGGTTGGTCGCGAGATGAGTGCCTGCACCGGCCACCGTTGCCGCAGTTGCAGCCGCGGCAGCCTGGGCAGCCGCGTCGTGTGACGCCGCCTGCGTGCGACGGCCGACGATGCGAGTCATCGGTCCTTCGATATCGTGGTCGTCGGCGCGCTCGCGCCGCGGGCGTGGCCGCCGGTTCGACATCCACAACAGTCCGGCAAACAGGATCGACACGCCCGCTGCCACGGCCCAGCCGAGGTTGACACCCCCTGCGCTGGCGACTTGTTCGTTGAGCGCCGCATTGCGTACGTTGGCCGCGTCCAGTTCGGTCCGCAGGCGCTTGACCTCGGTGGCCAGTTCGTCGAGGCGCTTGACCAGTTCGTCGGTCGGCGTCGGTGCAGGGGTTGGCGCACTGGGCGTGGCGGCGGGCGTCTCTTCCGGCGCGGCCAGGACCAGACGATCGGGGGCAGGCGCGGTCGCCGGCACGGGCGGCGACGCCACCGGAGCGACCGCCGCCGGGGGCGGCTCGGCCGGCCCCTTGGAAGCGACCGGCGGCGTGGCGGCGGCA
>JALHMQ010000030.1:44591-53246 GCA_022843955.1 Burkholderiaceae bacterium | reverse complement strand
GCGCCCAGCCGTGGTTGCCTCTGCGCCGCCGCCGCCTGCCCCTGCCCCGGTTGCGCGCGTGGCGCCGCCGGCGCCCGCTCCGGCTCCAGTGGCGAGGGCCCAGCCGCCAGTCGTCAAGGCCGCGCCGGCGCCGATACCGGCCAAGGTGCCCGAAATCGCCCCGGGCCGCTTCGCCGTCCAGGTGGCTGCCTTCGCGGTGAACGCCAATGCCGAAGCCACGCGTGATCGCATCAACAGCCGCCTGGCCGCGGTCGGCGATCAGTTGCAGCCGAACGAGCGGGTGGCACAGGTGATGCGCATCCGCGATCGTTCCTACGTGCTGGTGGGCGACTCCGCCGACCGTGCGGGCGCTGAGGCGCTGGCCGCCCGGTTGCGTCAGGTGCTGAACCAGGACGTGGCGGTGATGCGCCGCTGACCTGGCGGGCACCCCGCGCGCCGCGGGTGCGCTCACCCTGCGCGAGCCGCGGATGACGCGGGCGCGCGCATCGTTCATGCTTTGGCTCCGTGTCCACCGCCGGTGCCCGTCATGACGCCCCGTGTCCTGCCCGCTTCGTGCCTCGTGATGGCCGCGCTCGCGCTGACGGCCTGCACGTCGGTTCGTCTGGACCAGCCGGCGCCGCCGCCACCACCCAGCGCGCCGCGGGCAGCCGACGCCGACCGCTATCCGCCGCCGCGCCTGCGCGAGCCCCCGCTGCAGCCTGTCGAGCCCTCGCCGCTGCCGCCCCCGCCGCCCGCTCGCGCCGAGGCGATCACGCCGCCTGCGCCTGCCGCGTCGACACCACTGCCGATTACGGAAGCGCCGAGTCCCCAATCGCCTTCGGCTCCCCCGCCTGCACTTTCCCCGGCACCGTTGCCGCCGCCTACATCGTTGCCCATGCCGCCGCCCGCGCCGGTGACCGCCGCCCCACCAGCGCGCGCGGTTGCTCCGACCGCGCCCGCCGCTGACCCAGGCGCGTCTGCGCCGCTTCCGGAGGCGCTCGCGCCCGGACGTTGGTCGGTGCAGGCCGGGGTCTTCATGGTTGCTCAGAACGCGCAAGCGCTGCGCGCCCGGCTCGACATGCGCCTGGCCAACAGTTCGCTCGCGCCCGGCGATCGCGCGCTGCGCATCGCCCGGCGGGACGGCCGCCTGCATGTGGTGATGGGCGACCAGCCCGATCGCGCCGGCGCGATCAAGCTCGCCGCCCAGCTGCGCGAGGCGCTGCAGCAAGACGTGACCTTGTACGCGTGGTGAGCGGCAGCAGCGTGCCGGTAATTTGGCGAGTGCTGGCGCTGGCGGCGGCTGCGCTGCTGGTGGTGGGTTGCAGCAGCCCGCCCAAGCCGGCGCCTCGGGGTGGCGGCTTCTATCAGGACGATGGCCCGCCCGACCAACCCCCCGCCGACCTCGCCCGCACGCCGGATGCCGTGCCGCGCGTCGAACCGTTCCACCCGTACGCCAACCGGCCGTACTCGGCACTCGGCCGCCGCTACACGCCGATCACCGACGACCGACCGTTTCGCCAGCGCGGCTTCGCGTCCTGGTACGGACGCCAGTTCCACGGCAACCGCACTTCCAGTGGCGAGCGGTACGACATGTTCGCGATGACGGCCGCCCATCCCACCCTGCCGCTGCCGAGCTACGTTCGAGTTACGCATCGCAAGAACGGCGCCAGCGTCATCGTGCGCGTCAATGACCGCGGGCCTTTCAAACACGACCGCGTGATCGACTTGTCGTATGCCGCCGCCGTCAAGCTGGGCATCGCCGCCACCGGCACCGGCGAGGTCGACGTGCTGCGCTTCACCCACGCCGACATCCGCGCGGGCCGCCTGAGCCAGCAGGGCACAAGCGACACCGACCTCGCGGCCGACGAGCCGCGTCTGCCTGCCTCGCCGCGCGCGCCGCTGCCGCCGCCGGCGTCGGCACTGGCGACGGTGCCGGCGGCAGCTCCAGCAACGGATCCGCCACCGGCCGCCGGCCGTGGTCGCTGGTCGGTGCAACTCGGGGCGTTCGGCGTCTCCGCCAATGCCGAGGCGCTGCGCGCGCGCCTGGCGCTGCTGCTGGCGCAGGAAGATGGTTCGCTGGCGGCCGAGGCGCCGTTGCGCGTCGAGCGCGACGGCGGCCTGTATCGCGTGCTGGCCGGCGCCTTCGCCGAGCGCGACGACGCGGCGGCGTTGGGGCGGCGTCTGCAACGCGCGCTGGAGCGCGATATCGCCTTGCTGCAGCGTTGAGCCTGCGTTGCGTCGGCCAAGGCTATCCTAGCCATCTGTCCGCCATCAGTTGCGCCATCTGCGGCGCGTGGCATCGAACTGGAGTGCGCCATGAACCTCGCCGACCTCAAGCACCTGACCGATCAGCGCTGGGACAAGGAGCTGATCCCGCGCCTTGTCGACTATGTGAAAGTGCCCGCCAAGAGCCCGGGCTTCGACGCCAGCTGGGCGGCGCACGGTTACCTGCAGCAGGTAGTCAAGGAGGCGTTCGCCTGGGGCCAGGCGCAGCAGATCGCCGGCCTGCGCATCGAGATCGTGGCGCTCGAAGGCAAGACGCCTTGCATCTTCTTCGACGTTCCCGCCACCGGCGGTTTCGGCAATGCCAAGACGGTGCTGTTCTACGGCCACCTCGACAAGCAGCCGGAGATGGTGGGCTGGCGTGAGGATCTGGGGCCGTGGAAGCCGGTGATCGAGAACGGCAAGCTCTATGGCCGCGGCGCCGCCGATGACGGCTATGCGATCTATGCCGCGCTGACGCTGATCGCCGCGCTCGACGCGCAGGGCGCGCCGCGGCCGCGCTGCGTGGGCATCATCGAAAGCTGCGAGGAGTCGGGCTCGCCTGACTTGCCGGCCTATCTCGAACTTCTGGCACCGCGTTTCGGCGATGTCGGCCTTGTGGCCGGGCTGGACTCGGGCTGCGGCAACTATGAACAGCTGTGGGTCACGACCTCGCTGCGCGGACTGGTCGGCGGCACGCTCACGGTCGAGGTGCTCAGCGAAGGCGTGCATTCGGGCAAGGCCAGCGGGCTCGTGCCCAGTTCGTTCCGCATCGCCCGCCAGCTGCTCAACCGGATCGATGACCCGGCCACCGGCCGTCTGGTCGATCCGGTGTTTCATGCGGAGATTCCGGGCGAGCGCCTGCAGCAGGCGCAGGTGGCGGGCGAGATCCTCGGCGATCAGGTGTGGAAGGAATTTCCGTGGGTCGGCTGCAATCATGGTCCGGACGGTCACGCGCACGCGATGCCGACCACCACGGATCCGGTGGACGGCATACTCGCCCGCACCTGGCGGCCGGCGCTGAGCGTGACGGGGGCGGCGGGCTTTCCGAGCGTGGACTCGGCCGGCAACGTGCTGCGGCCGAAGACGACCTTCAAGCTGAGCCTGCGCATTCCGCCAACCGTCGATGGCGAGCGCGCCACGCGCCAGTTGAAGAAGCTCTTGACCGAGAACGTGCCGTACAACGCGCGCGTCAGCTTCGATGCCGATTGGGGCGCGACCGGCTGGAATGCCCCCGAGACCGCGCCCTGGCTCAAGCGCGCGGCTGATGAGACCTCGCGCAGCGTGTTCGGCAAGGAGTCCGCGTGGATCGGCGAGGGCGGCACGATTCCGTTCATGAACATGCTGGGCGAGAAGTTCCCGCGTGCCCAGTTCCTCATCACCGGCGTGCTCGGCCCGCACTCCAATGCGCACGGGCCGAATGAGTTCCTCCACATTCCGTACGTCAAGCAGCTGACCGCGGCGGTGGCGGGGATCATCACGCAGATGCCTGCGTAAGCCGCGCGTCACGCCGTTGCCGCGGCCGACCGCCTCCTGGTTCGACCGGGTCGCCGTGCTGGCGCAGCGTTGGCCGGTCGAGCGGTCGCCGATCACTGCTTGCCGAGGCGCCACGGAAAGGGCCACGGCCGCGGTCCGACCAGCACGAGGTACTTCGGTCGACGCGTACGAAGGCGCCGCAAGCAACTGCGCCGCCTCATCCGTCCGTTGCCGCGATCGCGCGCCCTGCGCGAACGGGCGCAGCAGATGCCTGCCTAAACTCGTTGCGATTGCACACGACGAGGAAAACCATGCAGTTCAAGACAACCCTGACGATGATCACTGTGGTCGCATTGGGCGCGACCGGCTGCGCCAACATGAGCGAGACGCAGCGCGGCACCGCCACCGGCGCGGGCGCTGGCGCAGCGGTGGGCGCGGTGATCGGGGCTGCGACGGCCGGCGGCAATCGCGGGCGCAGCACCGGCACCGGTGCCGCTGTCGGCGCCGGTATCGGCGCGCTTGGCGGCTACATCTGGAGCCAGCGCATGGAGCAGCAGCGGCAGAAAATGGAGCAGGCGTCCGCCGGCACCGGCATCGGCGTCTCGCAGACCGCCGATAACCGGCTGCGCGCCAACATCCCGGCCGATGCCGGCTTCGACACCAATCGCAGCGACATCACGCCGACCTTGCGCGGGGTGCTCGATCGCTTTGCCGGCACCATGAACGAGCACAGCGTCACCACGATCGAGATCGTCGGGCACACCGACAACACCGGCTCCGATGCGATCAACGATCCGCTCTCGGTAGCGCGGGCCAATGCCACCCGCGACTACCTGGTGAGTCGTGGCGTGTCGCCGCAGCGCATCGCCACCGCCGGGCGCGGCGAACGGCAGCCGATCGCCACCAACGACACCGAGGCCGGGCGGTCGCAAAACCGTCGCGTCGAGATCATCGTCGCCGAGGCCGCGCCGCGGTAGCGCGGGTCAGAAGATGAACGGCACGAAGCGCTTGCTGGTCTTCATGTAGGCGGCGTAGGAAACGCCAAAGTGGTCGAGGCACTCAGCCTCGTCGCGCAGCGCAGTCAGCAGCAGCAACGCTGGCGCCGGCCGCGAGCGACTCTGGTCGGCGACACGTCCTTCAAGAACTCACCCCAAGCGAGATTGAGCAGCGCCGCGTACATCGGTCGGCGGATGTAGCGGAACGCGCCGCTCGTGACCGGCGTGGTGGTGCGCTCGAGCGAATAGCTCGGCGTCCTGGCGTTGCGCGTCCGGGCGACCGAGGCGGCGCAGCCGCCGTACCCGCATGCAGTGCGAGGGCAAGCGAGGTCGCGAGCAGCGTCCACGACACGAGTCAATGCGGGGCGAGCGGATCACGCTCCCACGTCGGGGCGTTGACCAGCCCCAGAGCGAGGATGCACATCCAGGCGAAGAACCGATAGAAACCGTGAGAGCGCGGCTTGCGCAGCGCGTAGCCCGAGAGCCACGCAAGCAGTGCCGCCCCGAACGCGAAGATGACAAGTCCGACATGACGATGCAAAAGCGGCTGGGTGGCGCGGCTGCTGACGTCGCCCCGACACTGCGATCGACCTGCCCGGCGACCTGCCCGTGCTCGCAACGCCTGTTGGGCCGGGAAGTGCGCCCACAGCGCCAGGTGCAGCTTCAAGCGCGCCGATCTGACGCACGCATTGCCTGAGCTTGTCGCAGGTCAGTACGGCGTCAGCCGCTCGTTCAAGTGCAGTGTTCGACCGCCGATACCATGGCCGGGAAGGACCGTTGCGCGCGTCCGCAGCGCGGATCGCGTGAGCCAGCATGGGTGCCATTGGGTGGGATGACGGTCCCGGCGCCCGCCTGCAGGGACGCGTCCGTGTCCTGCCATGTTGTTTTCTCGCGAGCATCGGCGATGAAGATTTCCACCAAGGCCGCTCTCATCTTTCTGGCAGCCGGCCTGCTGCCTCTGGCGGGCATCTCGCTGCTCGGCTTCGATCGACTGCGTGCGCTGGCGGTCGACAACGCGCACACCGAGATCCGGCAGGAGTCGCTGCGCATGGCCGAGGCGGTCGACAACTGGATGAACGACAACCGCCGCATGATGATGGTGCTGGCCAAGAACCCGCAGGTGATCAGCGCCGCGCGCGCCAAGGCGCCGGTCGACGTGGCGGGTACGCTGACCGACTTCAACGCCGAGTACAAATGGCACACCGTGGTGTTCGTGTCCGATACCACCGGTCAGCAGATCGCCCGCAGCGATCAGGTCGGTCTGGTGAAAATGGGCCATCAGCCGGCTGCGCAGCGCGTGCTGCGCAATGGCGAGCTCTACGCGGACTCGGCCGTGATCGGCACCGCCGATGGGGTGCCATCGATTCTCTTCGTGTCGGCGATCATGGCGCCGGGCAGTCCGAGTCCCGAGTTGCTCGGCATAGCCGGCGCCCGCTCCACCGTGGGCGACATCACCCGCATCGTGACGCCGCGCCGCAGCGAGCAGGACGGCACCGGCGTGCTCGCGATGCTTGCCACGCCCAAGGGCGAAGTGCTGGTGCATTCCGGCTTCGTGGCTGACAAGAAGCAGAGCAACCTCGTCAAGGACGCGCCGGAGTTCGTCGCCGCGGGCGGTGCCGTGGGGCTGGTGTCGTTCGAAGGCCCGGCCGGTCCGATGCTGGGCTACTCGGCGCGCACCGAGCGCGGCTGGATCCTGCTTTATGCCCTGCCCGAGGCGCAGGTGCTGGCGCCGGCGCTGCGCGTGGCGCAGATTTTCGCGCTGATCAGCGTGGCGGCGCTGGCGCTGTTCGCGCTCATCGCCTGGTTGGCCAGCCGCGCGATTTCGACGCCGATCACTCAGTTGGCTCGGGTGGCGGACCGCGTGAGCAAGGGCGATCTCGACGACGTCGCGCTGTCGGACCTCGAACGCCGGCGCGATGAGATCGGCGAGCTTGCGCACGCCGTGTCGCGGCTGGTGATTTCGTTCAAGGCGGCGATGACGATGCTCAAGAAGCGGCAGGCCGCCTGAGCGGACGGAGTTCCCGGTGTTCAGCAACCAGAAGCTGTTCCTCGTCAACCACTTCGCACTGGCGGCGAAGCGGGCCGGCATCGCGCTGCCTGAATTGAGCGTGATGTTCGAGGACGAGGCGCTGCTGAGGTCGCACATTGAGAAAGCGCTGGTGTGCGCGCATGCGCCTGTGGTCGAGGCTGCTCGCGCCGTGGCCGCCGCCTTCGCCTGGCGTGGCGCGCCGTCGACCGCCGCTGCGCCTGGCGCGTCGCGTGCTGCCGCACCACGCGCGGCAGCGGCCGAGCCGCCGATGACCGCGGCCGAGCGCAGCCTGGCTCAGACGGAATTGCTCAAGGTCGTGGGTCCGATCGCTGACTTCATCGTCGATCAGATCGGCGACACCGGGCGCATGAGCCTGCGCAAGTTCCTCACGCAGGCGGCCGATCTTGCCGACCTGTCGGCCGACAAGCGCCAGGAACTGTTCGCCGCCTGCAACCTAGAACCCTGAGTCAGCGACCCAGAATCAGCGCCAGCCGCGCAGCCACATGCGCGCGTCGAACTCGGCATGGGTCAACGTCAGTCCATAGGTCAGCGGCGCGAAGTAGACGAAACTCGCAGCGGCCAGCGCGATCAGTGCCGGGGCCAGCCAGCGCGCGTCGCGTCCGCTGCGGTCGATCAGGTGGCCCACGCCCAGCAGCGCGATGCACAGCGCCGGCAGGTAGTGATAGACGAACATCACGCGCGAGATCAGCACGAATGGCAGCATGTTCGCCAGCCACGCGATGACGATGGCGGTCTCGGTCGGCGCCAGGCGAGCACCGGGCCGGCGCAGTGCCCAGTTGAACAGGCGCGGCGGAAAGTTCACCAGCAGCAGCAGGATCGCGTAGCCGCTCGCCCACCAGACCACCGGATTGCCGAGCAGGTGGATCGACGCCAGGGCGCCGTCCTTGCCCTGCGTCCACATCGCGATCCCGCGCATCATGAACGGCCAGTCGTACCAGCGGCTGCCGTACGGATGCGGCCCGGCGCTCTGGTGACCGCCGAACATCTTCCCGTGCAACTCCACCAGCCGTTCGCCGAAGTTGGCGCGCGGTTGCGCCGCATCGGCAGCGGCGGCCGTACCTGCGAGGTTGGCCTGATAGGCGGCGCTCATGTGGGCCGCATCCGGGCCGCTGCGGGTAAGCAGCGCGTAGTGCAAGCCAAAGCTCGCCACGTAGACCGAGGCACTGAGCGCAATCAGCAACGCAATGCGGCCGATGCCGGCCAGGCTGCGCGCACGCAGCCAATGCAGCCCGGCGCCCAGCAGCACCAAGCCCACGAACGCCAGCCCCGACCACTTGACTGCCAGAGCAGCCCCCGCCAACAGGCCCGCGGCGACGGTCCAGCCCCAGCCGCCTGCGCGGCTGCGCAACCAGCACCACAGCGCGCCGAATCCGGCCAACAGCAAAAACGGATCGACCAGCGCGATGCGCGAGTCCGACAGCAGGCCGTTGTCGAGCACGGCGAGCGCGCCCACCGTGAAGGCTGCCAGGCGCGACAGCCCCAGTTCGAACGCGATGCCCACCAGGACCAGCGGCAACAGCGTGCCGGCCAGGCGCGGCGGAATGCGCAGCGCGAGGTAGCTTGTGTCAGGGAACGGCTGATGGATGCTGGCGAACGCAAAGCTCGGATCGAGACCGGCCAGCCAGCCGGTGCCCGCGAAGATCAGTTTTCCCAGCGGCGGGTGCAGGTCGAAGAAGTACTCGCCTTTCAGGTAGGCGAGGCCAAAGCGCGGGAAGTAGACCTCGTCGAACACCACCGAGGCCGGATGCGCGTACCACGCGAAGTGCAGGGCTGCGGACAGCGCGAGCAGCAGCACGAATGGCAGCGTGCGCACGAGCGCAGGGCGAAGCGGTTGGACGGCAGGCATCGGTCAGCGGCCCCTTTCGACGCGCGCGTGCATGCTGCGGCGGCGCT
>JALHMQ010000030.1:0-44491 GCA_022843955.1 Burkholderiaceae bacterium | reverse complement strand
GGACAGCGCGAGCAGCAGCACGAATGGCAGCGTGCGCACGAGCGCAGGGCGAAGCGGTTGGACGGCAGGCATCGGTCAGCGGCCCCTTTCGACGCGCGCGTGCATGCTGCGGCGGCGCTCCGCGGTGCCCTGTGCCGCAGCAGTAGGTCGGCGGGCGTTGGAACGCGTGGTCGGTTTGACTGGGTCCGGTGCTCGGCGCGCGGAATACGCGGAACTCACAGAACTTGCGGAACATGCGGAACATGCGGAACACGCGGCCACGCGCAAGCGACGCGGTGCCGGTGCGATCCGGGGTCGATCAGTCATCGGTGCGCTCGCCACGCAGTGCAGTCAGCTCACGATACAACGCTGCGCGCGGCAGGCCGGTCGCCTTGGTCGCGACCGCGGCGGCGCGTGCCGCCGGCAACTCGGTTGCCAGCGCGGCGAGCCAGCCGCGGGTCGCATCGTCGAGCTCG
Source organism: Burkholderiaceae bacterium (assembly GCA_022843955.1). Classification (GTDB taxonomy): domain Bacteria; phylum Pseudomonadota; class Gammaproteobacteria; order Burkholderiales; family Burkholderiaceae_F; genus JALHMQ01. Next base: position 44,036 of record JALHMQ010000030.1, on the reverse strand, counting down.
ATAGTTGCGACGGGCGCGGCAGCGTTGGCATCGACCACCAGCACGTACTCGCCGCGCTGCGCCTGAGCGCCGATGAACGCGGGCAAACCTGCCGCCGGCACCAGGTCGATCGACTCGAACTTCTTGGTCAATTCGCGCCCGACGGCGACCAGGCGGTCGGGCGGCAGCGCATCGGCAAGCGCCTGCGCGGTCGCGCTGATCCGATGAGGCGCTTCGAACAGCACACTCGCCTGTTCACGTGTTGCGGCAGCGCGCAGCACGCGCTCGCGCTCGCGCGCCCCGGTCGGCAGGAAGCCGATGAAGGCGAAGCCGGCTTCGCCCAGGCCACTGGCGGCCAAGGCAGCCAGGACGCTGCTGGCGCCCGGCAGCGGCACCACGCGCTGCCCCGCGTTGCGCACTGCCTGCACGATGCGCGCGCCGGGGTCGCTCACCGCCGGCGTGCCGGCGTCGGACACCAGGGCAACCCGTTCGCCGGTGGCCAGCCTGGCGACGATGGCCTGCGCGGCCGCCTGTTCGTTGTGGGCATGCGCTGCGAGCAGTGCCGCCGGACGGATGCCATAGCGGTCGAGCAGGCTGCGCGTGACACGCGTGTCCTCCGCAAACACGGCATCAGCCGAAGAGAGCAGCCATAACGCGCGCAGCGTGATGTCGGCGGCATTCCCGATCGGCAGGGCCACTACATACAATGCGGCGGGCCAGTCCTGCGCCGCTGCGCCGCTGGCTTCGAGCCAACGCGCACCCACCTCACCCCTGTCCATGCTGCTGCGATCCGTTCACGCGTTGGTTTGTCTGCTCGCCGCCGCGGCAGCGCTGCTGTGGCCATTGTGGGTGAGTGCGCAGGCCACCGCAAACCCGGCGCCGCCGCTGGTCGCGCCGGATGCCACCGTGCCGGCAGTGCCCGCCCGGCCGCCGCCACCGGCGCCGCCCCCGCGGCCGTTGACGGTGGCCCTGCTGCTGCCGGGCGCCGCCACCCCGTTCGCGCGCGCGGCCGACATCGTGCGCCAGGGCTTCTTCGCTGCGCACGCCGCGGCGAATCCCGAGGTGGTGGTGCAGGTGATCGAGATCGACGACGAGCGCCCGGCCCAGGTCCTGCGCGCCCTGCAAGCGGCGCGCGAGCGCGGTGCGCAGGTGGTGGTGGGTCCGCTCACGCGCGCGCAAGTGAACATCGCAATGCAGGCCGAGGTCGGGCTGCCGCTGATCACGCTGAGCCTGCCCGACAATGACGCGCTGGCGGGCCCGACGTTGTTGACCTTTGGCCTGAGCGTTGAGCAGGAGGCGCGCATGGTGGTGCGATCGGCACTGGCGATGCTGGCGCCGCCGTCTGGCGCACCCACCCGCCTGACACCGCGCTTCGTGCTGCTGGCCGGCGACGGATCGCTGGCGCGCCGCGCCTCGGCTGCCTTCCAGGCGGCGTTGCACGAGGCGGGCGAGCGCGTCACCGTGATCGATACCGTGCACCGCTACGACGCCCTGCTGGCGCTGGGTGATCGCGTGTTCCGCCTCGAACCCGAGGCGGTGTTTCTCGCGCTCGATGCACGCGAAGCCGCGATGGTGCGCCCTCGCCTGATCCCGCAGGTGCCGTTGTTCGCCACCTCGCTCGTCAACCTGGGCGGCGCAGAAGGGGCGTTGCTGGCACCGGAGCTCGATGGCGTGCGCTTCGTCGACTCGCCCTGGCTGCTCGAGCCCGATCATCCGGCGGTCATGGTGTTTGCGCGTCCTGAAAAGGCGTTGTCGGCGGAGTTGCAGCGCCTGTATGCGCTCGGCATCGATGCCTTCCGGCTGGCCATGCCGTGGGCCGCCGGACACACCGAGTTTTCCCTCGATGGCGTGACCGGCGAACTGCTGGTCAACCGTGGTCTGAGCGCGCGTGTCGATCGGCGCCCGAGCTTCGCGGTATTTCGCAAAGGCGTGGTGCAGCGGATCGACCTGCGCACCGAGCAGCTGGGGCTGGGGACGATGCGATGACGCTGCGCCGCCGTGCGGCCGTCGGTCCGCGCACGCCGCGCCAGCGCGCCGGCGACGCGGCCGAGGAGGCAGCCTGCGTCCATCTGCGCGCACATGGCTGCACGATCGTCGCGCGCAACGCCCGCTATCCGGAGGGCGAGCTGGACATCGTCGCGCAGCAGGCCGGCACGCTGCTGTTCGTCGAGGTGAGGTTGCGCAGCAGCGCCCGGTTCGGTGGCGCCGGCGCCAGCGTGGATCTGTTCAAGCGTCGGCGGCTGGTGCGCGCCGCCCAGCATTGGCTGCTGCAGACCTATGGCGGGCAGGCGCGCGGTGGCCGCGCGGCCGGCTGGCCGCCGTGCCGCTTCGACGTGGTCACCGCCGACGGCAGCGGCGCCATCGAGTGGATTCGCGATGCCTTCAGCGCCGACGAGTGAACTTGTCGGGGCAGGCACAACTCTCACAGACGCACCTGCGCGCGACGCGGGGTGAGTCAACCAACACGATCCGAGAACGAGGGAGCAGCATGAACAAGGCAATGCGAGCGTTGGCACTGGTCGGTGTGATGGCGGCGGCGGCAGGATGTGCGCCGCTGATCGTCGGTGGCGCGGTGGTCGGCGGCTTCATGGCCACCGACCGCCGGTCGGTCGGCATCCAGCTGGAGGACGAGACGATCGAGCGGCGTGTCGATCGCGCGCTCGCCAAGCGCTTCAGCGACGACACCAAGAGCAATGTCTTCGTCAAGAGCTACAACCGTCGCGTGCTGCTGACGGGCGAAGTGGCGAGCGAGGCCGACAAGGCCGAGGCCGAGCGGCTCGCCGCCGGGCAGGAGAACGTGCGCGTGGTGGCCAACGAGCTGTACGTGGGCATGCTGTCGTCCACCGCCAACCGCAACAACGACACCGCGATCTCGGCCAAGGTGCGCACCGCCATGCTGCGCGAGGAGAACGTGCCCACCAGCGCGCTCAGCGTCACGGTGAGGCGCAGCGTGGTCTACCTGATGGGGCGGGTGAGCGAGTCCGAGGGCGAACTGGCGGCGCGCACGGCCAGCCGCACCGACGGCGTACGCCAGGTGATCAAGCTGTTCGACTACCTGACCAACGAGGAATGGGAGGCGATCAAGAGCCAGTCGGTGCCGCCGCCCGCATCGCAACGCAAGTGACCTCGCGGCCCCTGCCTGCTGCGAGTGCGCGGGCGCATGGTCCACCGTGCGGTGCGGGTCAGCTTGCAGGGCGGCGCAGTCGGATCGGCCCGCGCAGCCGCTGCGCGTCGATCTCCTGCACGCTCACCTCGCGCTCGCCCTGGGTGATCCGCAGCCGGCCCTGGCGCGCCAACGTCGCGGCCACGCGACGAATGGCCGGCATCAGCGGCCGCCATCCATCCGGCCGCAAGGACCGCGCGGCATCCGACGGACAGATCGACGCGCCCGCCGTGCGCGCCCGCAGCAGGGCCTCGATCGCCTGCGCGATCGCCTCGTCAGTCGGCTCATCGGCTGCCTTCATCGTCCAAGAAACTCCTTGCGTGTGCGGCGCATTTTCTTATAGTGCGCCGCTCGATCGACCCCGGCGTCGGTCGAGCGTCTTTGCCGGTCTGTGCGGCGGCGCGTCTTGTCCGGTGTGTCTGGGTGAGAGGACATCGTCATGGGCTGGCTGATCTTTCTCGGCTTGATCGCGGTGGTCGTGTTCTGGGCCATCGGTGCCTACAACCGGCTGGTGGACCTGCGCAACCGGTTCAGGAATGCGTTCGCGCAGATCGACGTGCAGCTCAAGCGTCGCTACGACCTGATTCCCAACCTGGTCGAGACCGCCAAGGGTTACATGAAGCACGAGCGCGAGACGCTCGAGGCGGTGATCAAGGCGCGCAACACGGCGGTGACGGCCAATGCCGCCGCGGCCGCCAATCCGGGCAATCCGGCCGCCATGCAGGGCCTGATGAGTGCCGAGGGTGCGCTCACCGGCGCGTTGTCGAAGCTGTTTGCGCTGGCCGAGGCCTATCCGGACCTCAAGGCCAACCAGAACATGATGCAGCTGTCGGAAGAACTCACCAGCACCGAGAACAAGATCGCGTTCTCGCGCCAGTCGTTCAACGACTCGGTGATGACCTACAACACCGCCACCCAGCAGTTCCCCAGCAACGTGCTGGCCGGCATGTTCGGCTTTACCGCGGCCGAGCTGCTGCAGGCGACCGAGAGCGCCGACGAGCGCCAGGCCGTGCGCGTGCAGTTCTGAGGAGCGTGCGGCGGGTCGGGCGCCACGGCGCCCGCGCCGCCTCTGGGGCAGGAGCATCGGCCATGGTGGTCCGCTCCTGCCCGTGCCTTCTACATCGAGCCGTGCCATGAACTTCTTCGAGCATCAGCAGCAGGCGCGCGTCGCCAGCAAGCGGCTGGTCGTGCTGTTCGCGCTCGCCGTCATCGCCACCGTGGTGGCGGTCAATGCGGTGGTGACGATCGGCTGGAGCTGGTTCGGCGGTGCTTCGTCGGGCGTCCAGATCGTCACTGCGGGTGGCCTCGTGATCGACTCCCGCCAGACCCCGTGGGCGCTTCACATCGGGATCACCGTGCTGGTGCTGCTGTTGATCGCCGGCGGCACCTGGTGGGAGATGAACAAGCTGCGCAGCGGCGGGGACGCCGTGGCGATGATGGTGGGCGCGCGCCTGGTCGACCCGACCACACGCGACCTGCTGGAACGGCGCCTGGTCAATGTGGTCGAGGAAATGGCGCTCGCCTCTGGCACACCGGTGCCGCGGGTGTACGTGATGGACGGCGAGGCCGGGATAAACGCCTTCGCCGCTGGTCATACGGTCAATGACGCCGTGGTGGCGGTGACTCGCGGCACGCTGACCCGCCTCACGCGCGACGAACTGCAGGGCGTGGTCGCGCACGAGTTCAGCCATATCCTGAACGGCGACATGGCGTTGAACCTGCGTCTGATCGGGGTGCTGTTCGGCCTGATGATGATCGCGGTGATCGGCCGCTTCCTGATGGAGGCCGGGCGTGGCTCGCGCGACAGCAAGGGGGTGGCGGCGGCGGCGATGCTCGGCCTGGCGCTGTGGATCATCGGCTACGCGGGCGTGTTCTTCGGTCGCCTGATCAAGGCCGGCGTGTCGCGCCAGCGCGAGTACCTGGCCGATGCGAGCGCCGTGCAGTTCACGCGCAATCCCGACGGCATCGGCGGTGCGCTGCGCAAGATCGGCGGGCTGTCGGCCACGCCGGACTTCACGCAGGCCGGCGGCCGCCTGGGCACCGAGATCCATCATCCGCACGCCGAGACCCTGTCGCATCTGTTCCTGGGGGCGGCGCGCAGCAACTTCGCCGCCGGCATGATGGCGACCCACCCGCCGCTGGCCGATCGCATCAAGCGCGTCTACGGTCGCGCGCTCGATCTGCTGCCCGCGCCAGAGCAGCCGATCGCACTGGCGCTGGCGGCCGAGACCGCAGCTGCCGAGCGCGTCACCGCGGCGCAGGCGTCCAGCCTGCAGGCGTCGCTGGGCAGTGCCGCCCAGGTGGCCGCCTTGCGCGATGCGGTCAGTCCGCTGGCCGCACTGGGTGCTGCTCAGCCGACGCCGCAACGGGTCGCCGACGCGGTTGGCGAAGCGACTCCGCAGCGCGCGTACGCCGAGTCCTGGGCCGACCGCGTACGCGCACTCGGCCTCGAACCGGCGCTGCACGATTCATCGCGCGCCCAACTGCTGGTGCTGGCCCTGCTGGTCGACAAGCACAGCGAGGTCGCGCAGCAGCAGCGCCAGGCGATCGCGCAGACCTTCGGTCAAGCCGCGGTCGAGCAGGTGGAAAGCCTGCACGCGCTGGTGCAGCAGCTGCCACCCGGGGCGCGCCTGCCGCTGCTGGACCTGGCGATGCCCGCGTTGCGCAAGCTGCCCGCCGCCACCGGCGACCGTCTGCTGATGCTCGCCCACACGCTGATCCTCGCCGACGGCCGCATGACGCTGTCGGAGTTCCTGCTGTTCACCGTGCTGCGGCGGCGCGTGGGCAAGGACAGCCAGCGGCCGGTGCCGCTGCGCTACCGCCACGTGCGCGATGTCGCCGACGATGCGGCCTGCGTGCTGTCGCTGCTGGCGCACGTGCGCGACCAGGGGCAGCCTGACGGGCCGTTCGGAGCCGCGCTGCTGGCCCTGCCGGAGGTCGCATTGACGCTGCAGCGTGCCGCGGACCTGTCGCTCGACCGCGTTGCCGCGTCGCTCGACCGACTGAACCAACTGGTGCCACTGGCCAAGCCCGCGTTCATCAAGGCCTGCGCCGCCGTCGCGCTGCACGGCGGCCAGACGCACTGGAAGGCAGCCAGCTGCCTGCGCACCGTCTGTGCTGCGCTGGACTCGCCGCTGCCGCCGGCCGCTCGCGAATCGGTCGAGCGCGTGCAGTAGCGAGCCGCGGCCTAACGCAGGCTGCCGAACACCTTCTTCAGGATTTCGCTGCCAGCGGCCACCGGGTCCTGGCGGATCTTCTTCTCTTCCTCGCCGATCATCAGGTACAGGCCGTCCAGCGCCTTGCCGGTCACGTAGGTCTGCACCCGTGCCTGCTCGGGCTTGACCACGCCCAGTGACTCGCCTTGCGCGGCGAGCTTGTTGTATTGCTGCGCCAGGCCGATCTTGTCGGTCACCTTCGTGACAATGGGCAGGAACTTCTCGCCCAGCGGCTTGCGGGTGCGGTCGGCGAAGAAGGTGGTGACCGAGTTGTCGCCACCGGAGAGGATCGCCTTGGCGTCCTGCACGCTCATCGACTTGACGGCATTGACGAGCAGCGTGCGCGCTTGCGGCACCGCCTGCTCGGCGGCGCGGTTGATGCCGACCTTCAACTCGTCCACGTCGCGGCCGCGGCCGAGCAGCTTGAGCGCGCTCTCGCCGCGCTTGAGCCAGTCGGGCAGCGGGATGCGCACGAGGTCGTTGCCCCAGAAGCCGTCGGTGCGTCCGAGCAAATCGACGGCGATATTGGCGCCACGCTCCAGCGCCGCGCGCACGCCAGCCGTGGCGTCCTTCTGGGTCAGGGCGGACAGGCTCTGCGCGCGGGCCTGCGCGATTGTCGCCAGCAGCAGCAGGCCGCCGCCCGCCCGCAGCAGCGTGCGGCGTTGCGCGCCGACGCGGTCGCGCAGCACCTCGAATGCAAAGTCGGTCATCGTTATCTCCAGCATCGTGTAATCCCTGAATCATCGCTCATGGGAAGGACGCTACGCTTTGCCGGTCCCTCACGTTCGCGGTGTCTGCATGCCCAACGATGTTCCGTCAGATCTCTCCGTGCGCCGGACGCGTCGCTGGATCATGGGCCTGGGTGGCAGCGCGATCGCCCTCACGGTGGCGCTCGGCGCACTGCCGTTTTTCGCCAGCCGTCGGCGCCCGGCGCCCGATGTGCCCATCACGCTGATCAACGGCACCCAGCCGCGCACGGTCGACCTGCGTGGGCGGGTGGTCCTGATGAATTTCTGGTCGACCACCTGCGCGCCGTGCCTCGAAGAGATGCCGGTCCTGATTGACTTTCACCAGCGCAATGCGCCGCGCGGCCTCAGGACCATCGCGGTGGCGATGAGGCACGACCGGCCGGATCTGGTGGTCGACTTCGCCCAGCGGCGCAGGCTTCCGTTCGAGGTCGCGGTGGATCCGTCAGGTGCGGTGGCGCGGGCGTTCGAGCAGACCGAGGTCACGCCGACCAAGTTCCTCCTGGACCAGGAGGGTCATATCGTGCGCACCTACGTCGGCCACACCAACTTCCGCGACCTGCAAGAACGCCTGGATCACCTGCTCGCCAGCTGACTCTCAGGTGGGTGCAGCGCCGTCGTCGGCGTCCTCCGGGTGGCTGCGTTGGTAGATGCGGTGCAGGAACAGGGCGACCGCAGCCGGTGCCGCGGCCCAGAGCGTTGCCATGAGCAACGAGGTGACGATCGGCGTGTCCATGCTGCGATCGAACAGGTAGAACACGAAGGTCAGTACCACCGTGATCGCGCCGACCGCAGAGTGGCCGCCCTTGTGCCGCATCAGCCACGGATACAGAAAGATGCCCAGGCCGATCAGGGCGACGATGGTGACGGTGCCGGCGAACCAGTTGGGGAAGTCGATCATCACGAAGCTCGGAAAGTCTGAGTCACCGTCCGATCGTGCGCGTCGACAAGGGCTTGGACAATCGGGGATGGCCCGGTCGAACCGTCCGGCCGCCTGCGCGCATGCCGGCGCGCTACAGCACCCCGGTTTCGCTGATGACCAAGTCGAGCCTGATGTCGTGCGGCTGCGGCCCGATGCTCGGCAGCCGGCCGCAGTCGAATGCGACGCCGACCGTCACCGGCTTGACCTTGAGCTGCGCCAGCGTGCGGTCATAGAAGCCGCCGCCGTAGCCGAGCCGGTAGCGCGCGGCGTCAAAGCCCACGCAGGGGATCAGCAGCAACTGGGGCGTCAGACGGTCGTCGCCTGGCGGCACCGGGATGCCGTAGCGGCCGGCTTGCATCGGCGTGCCGGGTGTCCAGGGCGCGAACTGCAACAGGTCACCCATGACGACCGGCAGCGCAGCGCGGCGCGACGCATCGGCAGCGAGCCAGCGCGTGATCATCCCCGTGAGGTCGACCTCCCCCTTGATGGGCCAGTAAAACGCCAGGCGTGCCAGCGGCATCGTGTTGAGCCAGCGGGCGACACGATTGACGAGCACGGATTCGCGCTGCGCACGATCGGCCAATTGTTCGCGCGCCGCGAGTAAACGCAGGCGCAGGCTCTGACGTTGCGCTTCAGGGCGGTCGGGTGCGTCGCCTGCACCTACGGATGCCGATGTGATCTCTTCTGCCATGGTGATGCGATCCTGCTGTGCTAGCCTCGAATCGATGTTGTATCGCATGTCTGCCACCGTCAACATGAGCATTCACTGCACACGTTTGATGCGTGTCGTTGCCGCGTGTGCGGTGGTGGGCGTGTCGCTGTTCTCGACAGCGGCCTGCGCCGCCCCCCCGCGGCTGCCGGTCACGGTGGCGCCAACTTCTCCGGACGACCTGTTCCTGGCGGCGCGCGATGCCTTCCGCGTCGGCGATCGCGAGAAGCTCGCCTCGCTGGCACCGCGCCTCGGTGACCATCCACTGTCGAGTTGGGTCGACTTCTGGCAGACACAGATGCGTCTGCGCCTGGACGAGCCGGCTCAAGTCGATGCTGCGGCGGCCGCGTTCTTCAATCGCCATCCTGGCACGTATCTCGCCGATCGGCTGCGCATGGAGTGGCTGCTGGCCCTCGGCGCGCGGCGCGACTTCGCCCGCTTTGCCGCCGAGCAGCCGCAACTCGTCTGGCAGCATGACGACCAGCAGGTGCGTTGCTACGCGGCACTGCTGCGTTACCGGCGTGACGACGGCCGTCCTGCGGCGGAGCGCGCCCGCGAGGCGCGCCTGCTGCTCGCCGGTACGCGCGACGCGGGCGGCGAGGGCTGCATGGCGCTGACCGAGGCGCTGCTGACCGATGGCCGCATCTCCGCCTGGGATCGCGTGCGGGCGCTGGCCGAGAACAACCAGCTCAGCGCGGCCAAGCGACTGGGCGACCTGTTGCCGCGCACCGATGGCGTCCAGCTCGCCCAGGCGATCGACAAGCCCGCTCAATTCCTGGCGTTGCATGAGCGCCGCTTGACCGAAGTGCAGCGCGAGCTGGCGATCGTCGCCATTGCGCGTGTGGCGCGCGACGACCCGGAGCGCGCGGCGCGTCACGCCGCCGCGCTGAACCTGCACTTCACGCCGGAGCAGCGCGGCATCGTGTGGGGGCGCATCGGCCACATGGCAGCGATCAAGCTGATGCCCGAGGCGATCGATTGGTACCGCCGCGGCGGCGAGCAGGTTGGCACGGGTGCGGACGCCGCGCGCGCCAATGAAGTGCTCGAGTGGCAGTTGCGTACTGCCTTGCGTGGCAACGCCCGCGGCAGCGACTGGGCCATGGTGCGCTCCACCTACGACCGCATGAATGCCGAGCTGCAGAAGGATCCGGCGTGGATCTACTGGAATGCTCGTGCACTGGCGGCCGCCGGCCAGGTGAACGAGGCGCAGGAGGCCTTCCGTGGCATTGCCGGGCGCTTCCACTTCTACGGCAAGCTGGCGGCCGAGGAGCTGGGTCAGGAGATCGTCTTGCCGCCCGGTGCCCCAGCGCCAACGGAACAGGCGATCGCCGCGCATGCGCGCAATGCCGGCTTCACGCGCGCGCTGCGGTTGCTCGACCTGGGCATGCGCGTGGAGGGAAATCGTGAATGGGGGTGGCAGCTGCGCGATCGCAGCGATGAAGAGCTGCTGGCGATCGCCGAGTTCGCCCGCAGCCGCAACTCGCTCGACCGCATGATCTTCACCAGCGACCGCACCCGCACCCAGTTCGACTTCGGCCAGCGCTTCCCGGCACCGCATCGGGCCGATCTCACGCGGCACGCGCAATCGGTAGGCGTGGACGAGACCTGGGTCTACGGCCTGATCCGCCAGGAGTCGCGCTTCATCCAGGACGCCCGCTCGTCGGTGGGCGCGCAGGGGCTGATGCAGTTGATGCCCGCCACCGCGCGCTACGTCGCGCGTCGCGTCGGCATGACCGACTACGCGCCGCGCCGCATCACCGAGCTGGACGTCAACCTGCGCCTGGGCACCAGCTATCTCAGGTTCGTGCTCGACGATCTGGACGGTCAGCCGCTGCTGGCCAGTGCCGCGTACAACGCCGGTCCCGGCCGTCCACGCGCCTGGCGTGCCACGCTGCCGCGCGCGGTCGAAGGTGCGATCTTCGCCGAGACGATTCCCTTCAACGAAACACGCGACTACGTGAAGAAGGTGATGAGCAACACCGTCTACTACGCCGCGTTGTTCGAGAACAAGGCGCAGTCGCTCAAGACGCGGCTGGGTACCGTCGCACCCAAGGCTGCCGGGTTGACGGACCTGCCTTAGCGGCAGCCGTGCACGCGCGCGGCTCGACGAGCCTGCCGTGGTGTCACGCGAATCCGCACTGCGGTGCTCTTTACTTACGTCTCCCTGACGTGTTGAGGGTCACGATGTGATCCACGTCAATCTCAGCCACCGATTCGCGTAAGTCCCTAGACAGCTAGCTCGCCTAGCCTGCGCCGCAGGTTGCTGCGGCTGCATGCATCGATGCGCGCCGCAGCGTCGACTCCACGGCGCGTGTCAGCGACACCGTCTGCGCCGTGGATTACTACCAATAAGCATCGAGCACGCCCTGGGAGGCACACATGTCCGCAATACACGCCGCGCCGGCGCCGGCAATGAACTGGTCGGCGATCGACGCCGATCCGCGCTTTCAGCGCCTGCACAGTCGCAAGACCCGCTTCCTGATGGGTCTGATGATCTTCTCGGTCGCCTACTACTTCCTGCTGCCGATCGGCGCCGCCTACTTCCCTGAACTTTTCAAGGTGAAGCTCTGGGGCCCGATCAACGTCGGCCTCGTATTCGCGCTGTCCGAGTTCGTGGTGGCCTGGGGCATCGCCTTTCACTACTCGCGCCGTGCCAACCGTGAGTTCGACGCGATGGCGCGTGAACTCGTCGCCGACGCCGAACAGATCAGCAAGCGTGGGAGCAAAGCATGAACAAGCGTGCCATCTATCTTGGCGCCGGTGCGCTCGCACTGCCGCTGATCGCCTTTCCTGCCCTGGCGCAGACCGCCGGCACCGTCAGTCCCGAGTGGCGCTGGCTGACCTTCAGCGTGTTCGCGCTGATCATCGGCATGACGATGTTCGTCACCTACCTCGCCTCCAAGCGGGTGAAATCGGCGTCCGACTTCTATACCGCGGGCGGCGGCGTGTCCGGCCTGCAAAATGGCTGGGCGATCGCCGGTGACTACCTGTCGGCGGCGAGCTTCCTCGGCATCGCCGGCCTGATCTCGCTGTACGGCTACGACGGCTTCATGTACTCGGTGGGCTGGCTGGTGGCCTACATCACCGTGCTGCTGGTGATCGCCGAGCCCTGCCGCAACATCGGCAAGTACACGCTGGCGGACATCCTGGCCTACCGCAATGATCCGAAGAAGACCCGCATCGTCGGCGCGATCTCGGTGATCACCGTGTCCACGTTCTACCTGACCGCGCAGATGGTCGGCGGCGGCGTGCTGGTCAAGACGCTGATCGGCATCGACTACGAGATCTCGGTGATCGTGGTCGGCATCCTGATGCTGGGCTACGTGCTGTTCGGCGGCATGGTCGCCACCACCTACGTGCAGATCATCAAGGCGGTGCTGCTGGTGACCGCCTCGATCGTGCTGGTGATGCTGGTCTGGCTGCCCTACGGCTTCTCGCTGCCGGGCTTTCTCGAAGCGGCGGTGGGCGACCCGAAGATCCAGGCGCAGACCGCGCTGCTGCTGGGCGATGCGGCGAACAACATGTCGCCGGCCGAACTGGGGCAGCGCTTCCTCGAACCCGGCCTGTACTTCAAGGCGCCGATCGACCAGATCTCGCTCGGCATGGCGCTGGTGTTCGGCACCGCCGGCCTGCCGCACATCCTGATGCGTTTCTTCACCGTGCCCACCGCGCAGGAAGCCCGCAAATCGGTGATCTGGGCGATGGCGATCATCGGCGGCTTCTACGTGCTGACGCTGTTCCTCGGACTGGGCTCGGCGATCAATGTCGGCGCGGTCCAGATCAAGGCGGTCGATGGCGGCGGCAACATGGCCGCACCGCTGCTGGCGCAGCATCTTGGTGGCGGGCCGGACTCCTTCCTCGGCAACCTCCTGCTCGCGTTCGTGGCGGCGGTGGCGTTCGCCACCATCGTCGCGGTGGTCGCGGGCCTGGTGCTGGCGGCGGCGAGTGCGATGGCGCATGACCTGTGGGTCGGCGTGATTCGCGGTGAGCACGTGACGCCGCAGGAGCAGGTCAAGGCCGCGCGCATCGCCACCGTGATCGTCGGTGCGATGGCGATCGTGATCGGCATCGCGGCCAAGGGTCAGAACGTTGCACACCTGGTGGCGCTCGCGTTCGCAGTGGCGGCCTCGGCCAACTTCCCGTGCGTGCTGCTGACGCTGTACTGGAAGCGCTGCAATACCGGCGGCATCGTCGCCGGCATGATCATCGGCACGGTCACCGCGATCGGCCTGGTCCTGGTGTCGCCCAACATGACCTACCCGAAGGCGATCAAGGCCGCCGCGCAGAAGGTGATCGACGGCGCCCCGGCCAAGCTCGCGTCGATCAACGAGGCGCTGGCTTCAAGCGACGCGGCTAAGGTCACCAAGGCCCAGAAGGACAAGAAGTCGCTCGACGACGCCGTGGCCAAGGCCGGGGCGGACCTCAAGCGACTGGCGAACAGCAACACCAGCCTGGTGGGTCTCGAAGCGCCGTTGTTCCAACTGCGCAACCCGGGCCTGATCTCGATCCCGCTCGGCTTCCTGGCGGTGATCCTCGGTTCGCTGCTGTATCGAGACAAGCGGGCGGAAGACATGTGGGATGAGTTGTACGTTCGGCAGAACACTGGGATCCTGGCGGCGAAGGCGCACGCTCATTGACCACACCGTCCGGGCGCGGGGCGTACAACTCCCATTTGTGAGGACGCAAAGGGGGCTGCTCCGCCGCCCCATGGGCCGATCAAGCTGGCCCATGGGGCCTTGCCCATCATGGTGGACGCAGAAGGAAGGGGGGCGGTTCGCCCCCTCTGGACTCCCCCAAACTCTTGAGCGCGTGAGCTGAGTCAAGGCCTCGCTTGCGCGGGGCCTTTCTCATTGAGCTGCTAGAGACGACACGGTGCAGGAAGCACATTGACATCGACGAACGCTCCGTCCACGCCGCCCATCGTCTTCGATTCGGTGCGCGACTTTCTCGTGCGGCATGCGCCGTTCTCGGGGATGGATGCGGCGGCGTTCGAGTTCCTGATTCCGCGGCTGAAGCTGGCGTATTTCGCCAAGGACAGCGTGGTGGTCGATCGGGAGTCGGCGTTTCCGCCGTTGCACATCCTGCAGACGGGGCACGTGGCCAGCCAGGCGGCGGGCCTGGATACATTGCCCGATCGCGTGCTGCAGCCGGGCGAGTGCTTTCCGGTGGGGGCGCTGTCGGCCGGCGGGCAGCCCACGCGCAGCTACACCGCGGTCGACGATGTGTTCGCCTACCAGCTCGGGGTCGACGACTTTCAGCAGCTGCGGCGGTTGTCGCCGTCGTTCGAGGCGTTCTGCAGCGAGGCGGTCACCGTGCTGGCGCAGCAATCGCTTGCCGAGTTGCAGCGTCACTATGCACAGGTGGCAGCTGACCAGCACACGCTCACCCGCCAGCTGGCCGAACTGATCCCCAATGCGCCCGTCACCTGCGTGGTCGACACGCCGCTGCGCGCAGCGCTGTTGCAGATGCGCGCGGCCGGCGTGCGTTCGATCATCGTGGTCGATGCAGCGCAGGCGCCGCTGGGTGTCTTCACGCTGAATGACCTGCGCGACCGCGTGGTGCTGGCCGACGTGCCGCTGGACACGCCAGTCGAACGCGTGATGACGCGCAACCCGATCACCCTGCCGGCGCACCAGACCGCGGCCGACGCGATGGAGGCGATGGCCGTCGGTGGCTTCACTCAGGTGATCGTGGTCGACCACGGCAAGGTCATCGGCACGGTGTTCGAGCGTGACCTCTTCGAGCTGCAGCGCGTGAGCCTGCGGCAGATCCACAATGCGATCCGCTCGGCGCACAGCGTGGCCTCGCTCAAGCACGTGGCCAGCGACATCCGCAACCTCGCGCGCAATCTGCTTGCGCAAGGAGCGAGCAGCGAATCGCTCACGCGCACCATCGCTGCGCTCAATGACGCGCTGACGCGCGAGGTGATCGCCCAGGTGCTGGCCGAGCACGACATCGGCGATATCAGCTGGTGCTGGCTGGCGCTGGGCTCGGAAGGCCGCGGCGAGCAAACGCTGGCCACCGATCAGGACAACGCGCTGATCTTTGCTCCCGTAGCCGACGAGAACCCGGAGCGCGTGCGGCACGACCTGCTCGACTTCGCGCGCGAGGTCAACACGGCGCTCGACGCGCTGGGCTTTCCGCTGTGCAAGGGCGGCATCATGGCCTCCAACCCGTCGTGGTGCCTGACCGAGAGCGAGTGGCGCAGCCGCTTCACCTCATGGATCTCCGAGCCCACGCCGGTGGCCTTGTTGAACGCGAACATCTTTTTCGACTTTCGCGCGCTGCATGGCGATGCGTCGCTGGCCGACCGCTTGTTGTCGTGGCTGCTCGCCCGCACGCAGGACAACAAGCTGTTCCTGCGGCTGATGGTGGCCAACGCGCTGCAGACCGAGCCGCCGCTGGGTCTGATCCGCGCGTTCGAGGTCGACTCCGGGCCGGAGGGCGATGGCACCCTCGATTTGAAGACACGCGGCACGCGCCTGTTCGTCGACGCCGCCCGCGTATTTGCACTCGGCCATGGCATCGCCGCGCCGGGCACGCTCGAGCGCATCCGCCAGGCCGGCGAGATGATCCGCGCCGATCCCAAGCATGTCGCCGCCACCGTTGATGCGTTCAACTTCCTGCAGGTGATGCGGCTGCGCACGCAGGACGGCAGCCGGCGTGCGGCGCCCAACCGCATCGACCCGACCGCGCTCAACGAGGTCGATCAGCGCATGCTCAAAGAGGCGTTTCGGCAGGCGCGCAAGCTGCAGCAGCGCCTCAAAGAATCCTACGCGTTCGCGCTTTGACGATGTCGCTGCTCGACACCTTGCGCCGCTCGCTGCGCTCGCGCGCATTGCTGGCGCCCGAACTGGAGGACCGGTTGCAGGCGCTCAGCGAGCGGGCGCCACCGCCCACGCGCAATCCCCACCGCAAGTCGCGCTACGTGACGGTGGACGTGGAGACCACCGGGCTCGACATGCACCGCGACAAGCTGGTGTCGATCGGCGCCGTGTCGGTGGTCGGCGGCGCAATTGACCTGGCGGGCTGCTTCGATCTCGTGCTGCGCCAGGACGAGTCGTCCAGCCACGCCAACATCCTGATCCACCGCATCGGCGGCCAACGCCAGCTGGCCGGCATCGAGCGGGCCGAAGCACTGCTGCAGTTCATGGAGTACGTGAGCCACGCGCCGCTGGTGGCCTACCGCGCCGAGTTCGACCGCACCGTGCTGGATCGGGCGCTGAAAGAGACCCTGGGCGTGGGCACGATGAGCCGCTGGATCGACCTGGCGGACCTGCTGCCGGCGCTGTACCCGAGCAACGAGAACCGCACCATGGATGACTGGCTGGCGGCGATGGCGATCCGCATGATCGCGCGCCATGATGCGCTGTCCGACGCGCTCGCCACCGCCCAGATGCTGCAGGTCTGTCTGCACAAGGCCGACGCGCTGCAGATGACCTGCCCGCAGCACCTGATCGAGATGACGCGCGCGCAGAACTGGCTGGGCAAGCGATGAAGTCAGCGCCCCGCCGCAGGGTGGCGATCGGACGGCTCGGACATTGATGCGAGCGCCGGCGCACGCCGGCGCAAACCACGCCTCAGCGCATGGACAGCGCCGACCAGGTCGTGCCGCGGCGTGCCGCCATCGCGTCGCCGATGGCGGCGAGGTCGTCCTGGCGCAGTGCCCGCTCGGCGATTGGCGTGATGATCTGGTCCTCGACGCCATGGTGGGCGAGGAAGGTGCCGACGAACTGCTCCGCGCAGGCGCAATGCGCATCGGTTGGCGTGGCGCTGTCGGCGTGTACCAGGGCCGCACGCACTTGCGCCCACAGGTCATCGAGCACCGGGTGATCGAGTTCGAGGCGGTCGAGCGTGAGCGCGGTCTCATGCGCCTGGGCGGGATCGAAGGCGTTGCCGTTGGCCGCTTCCAGGCGCCGACGCAGCCGCGGGAACAGGTCGACGTCCTCGTCCTGGTGGTGTCGCGGTGCCGCTTCATCCATGAAACGACGCACTTCGCCTGCCGTGACGCGGGTGGCCTGACTGGGACCGTGCTGGCGCAGATGTTCGAACAGCCGCTGCAGCAACAGCGCGACGCGCTGCGCGCGGTCATGCGAGGCGGTCCACAGCAACAAGGGCTGGCTGAAGCCCTGTGCGGGAACGCGAAAGTCGATGAACTCCATTGGATCGGGCGGGCGGGGTACGACCAGGGTGAAGTGAGGGGTGCCTCCACCGGGCGGCGGCGACACATCAGAACCAGTGTTGCATCGGATCAATAGAACCCGCAACCGCGTCGGGGAATTTGTCTGAATATGCGGATGTCGTTTGATCAGCCTCAAGACAGTGTCAGGCCGTATGGACATGTGTCCTTGACGAACCTTACGGACTCGCCCGAATGACCCTGTGCCCGTCGGGGATGCGCGGCGCGGTGGCGCTCGACAGGCGCCGAACTCCGATCTCCTAGAATCCCTGATTGCATTCCTCGGGGCGACCCTGCTCCCCTCCCATGCGCCACACCCACGTGCTCGTGCTCGGCGGCTCCGGCTTCATCGGCCGCTACATCGTCAATTTCCTGATCAACCGCGGTTGCCGTGTCACCGTGCCCGCGCGGCGCCGCGACAAGGCGAAACACCTGATCGTGTTTCCGACCTGCGATGTGATCGAGGCCAACATCAACGACGACGCCCAGCTGGCGCGGCTGACGGCGGGCCAGCACGCGGTGATCAACCTGGTCGGCATCCTGCAAGGCAGCGAAGCGGACTTCACGCGCGCCCACGTGGACCTGACGCGCCGTGCGCTCGCCGCCTGCCAGCAGCACAAGGTACGCCGCTACCTGCACATGAGCGCGCTGGGTGCCGATGCGCAGGGTCCGTCGATGTACCAGCGCAGCAAGGGCGCGGCCGAGCGCGTGGTGCGTGACTGCGATTTGAACTGGACCATCCTGCAGCCTTCGGTGGTGTTTGGCGCCGAGGACCGTTTCCTCAACACCTTTGCGTCGCTGGCCCGATTTGCGCCGGTGATCCCGCTGGCCGGCGCCGACGTGCGCTTCCAGCCGGTGTGGGTCGAAGACGTGGCACACGCCTTCGTCAACGCGCTCGACAACCCAGCCACGTTCGGCCAGGCCTACGAGCTGGCCGGCCCGCGTATCTACACGCTGCGCGAGCTGGTGCAGTTTGCCGCCACTGCGGCCGGTCATCGTCGACCGGTGATCGGCCTGCCCGACGGCGTGGCGCGCGTGCAGGCGCGGCTGATGGAACTGGCGCCCGGCGAGCCGCTGCTGTCGCGCGACAACCTCGACTCGATGAAGCGCGACAACGTGGCCAGCGTGCAGCCGTTCACGCCGGCGCCCGAACTCGGCATCGCGCACACGCCGCTGGAGCCCGAGGCGTCGCTGTACCTGGCCGGCATGCATCCGCGCACGCGCTTCGGCGGCTTTCGCGCGCACGCGCGCCGCTGACCCCCTGGAGGCCCGTCCATGCTGACGCTGGTGATCGGCAACAAGAACTACTCGAGCTGGTCGCTGCGCCCCTGGCTGGCGCTGCAGATGGCCGGCATCGCGTTCGAGGAACTACGCGTGTCGCTATACGCCGAGGGCAGCAAGGACACGATCCTGCGCTACTCGCCGAGCGGCAAGGTGCCCTGCCTGATCGACCACGCGCGCGGCGACCTCGCGGTATGGGACTCGCTGGCGATCTGCGAGTACGTGAACGAGCAGTATGCGCAGGGGGCGATGTGGCCGGTCGAGCCGACCGCGCGCGCGCGTGCCCGGGCCTACTGCGCCGAGATGCACGCGGGCTTCGGCGCATTGCGCACGCACCTGTCGATGGACATCCGCGCCGATCTGTCGGCAGTCGGCGCCGAGCGGCAGCGCCTGCCCGACGTGGCGGCCGACATCGCGCGCATCCGCGCACTGTGGGACAGCGCGCTGGCCGACTGCGGCGGGCCGTTCCTGTTCGGTTCGTTCTCGATCGCCGATGCTTTCTTCGCGCCGGTGGTGACGCGCTTTGCGACCTACGGCGTGCTGCTGCCACCGGCGCTGGCGCACTACGCGCAGAACGTGACCGACCTGGCGCCGATGCAGGCGTGGATCGCCGACGGGCGGCGCGAGACCGAAGTGATCAAGTTCTAGGCCGCAGACGGCCGCAGCAGTCAGCGCCGGGAGCCGATGTGAAGGTTTATGAAGTAGGCGGCTGCGTGCGCGATGCGTTGCTCGGCCGGCCGGTGCATGACCGCGACTGGGTGGTGGTGGGCGCCACGCCGCAGGCGATGCTGGATGCCGGCTACAGGCCGGTGGGCAAGGACTTCCCCGTCTTCCTGCATCCACGGACGCACGAGGAATACGCGCTGGCCCGCACCGAGCGCAAGACCGCGCCCGGTTACCACGGCTTTGCCTTTCACGCCGCCCCCGACGTGACGCTTGAAGACGACCTCGCGAGGCGCGACCTCACCATCAACGCGATGGCGCGCGATGCGGACGGCCAGATCGTCGACCCATTCAACGGCCAGCGCGATCTGGCCGCGCGCGTGCTGCGCCATGTCGGTCCCGCGTTCGCCGAGGACCCGGTGCGCATCCTGCGGCTGGCGCGCTTTGCCGCGCGCTTTGCCGACTTCACCGTGGCAGATGAGACATACGCGCTGATGCGGCAGATGGTGCAGGCCGGCGAGGTCGATGCGCTGGTGCCCGAGCGCGTGTGGCAGGAGCTCTCGCGCGGGCTGATGGAGACGCGGCCGGCGCGCATGATCGAGGTGCTGCGCGACTGCGGCGCGCTGGCCAGGATCCTGCCCGAGCTCGATGCGCTGTGGGGTGTGCCGCAGCGCGCCGACTACCACCCGGAAGTGGACACCGGCGTGCACATGCTGATGGTGATCGACATGGCCGCCGCCATCGCCGCGCCGCTGCCGGCGCGCTGGGCGGCGCTGCTGCACGACCTGGGCAAGGCCACCACGCCGGCGCAGGTGCTGCCGCAGCACATCGGTCATGAGATGCGCAGCGTCGATCTCGCGCGCCAGGTGTGCGAGCGCCTGCGCGTGCCGGCCGACAGCCGTGACGCCGCGCTGCTGGCGGCGCGCGAGCACGGCAACATCCATCGCTGCCTGGAGGTCGACGCTGCCGCGCTGATGCGCTTGCTGGAACGCTGCGACGCGCTGCGCCGCCCGACGCTCCTCGACCACGTGCTCGACGCCTGTGAAGCCGACCACCGCGGCCGCGCCGGCCTGCAGGACCGGCCGTATCCGCAGCGCGCGCGGCTCAGGCGCGCACTGGCCGCGGCGCAGGCGGTCGATGCGGGCGCGGTGGTGGCGCGCCTGGCCGGCGAGAAGAATGGCGAGCGCATCGCGCAGGCGGTGCATCAGGCGCGCGTGGTGGCAGTGCGCGCCGCGCTGGCGACCGAACCGGCGGTCTGAACCGCAGACGCCCGATGCTCTATCTCGTGATCGAACGCTTTCGCGACGGCGACCCGCAGCCGGTGTACGCGCGCTTCGCCGCGCATGGGCGGCTCGCGCCCGACGGGCTCGAGTACGTGACCAGCTGGGTGACGCAGGACCTCACCACCTGCTACCAGGTGATGCGCGCACCGGACGGTGAGCCCGGCCGCGCGCTGCTCGATGCGTGGATTGCGCGCTGGAGCGATCTGGTGGACTTCGAGGTGACGCCGGTACTGACCTCGGCGGAGGCGGCCGCTGCGGTCGCCGCACTCGCGCCTCGGCGCTGACCGCAAGCGGCGCCTTGCACGGGGCGGTGTCTGTCTACTTCACCCCGCTGACCCTGCCGCGAACCGCACGCACGGATGGCGGCGGGCTTCGCCTTCATGGTCATCGGCTTCAGGGCGCGGCTCGGATACCAGCTTGATCAGACCGTCGCCGCGTCGGGCCATCTTGGTACTGACGCTCCATGGTCCGTCGTTGCGCCTGGCACCGCCGGTGGATAGCGCAAGCTTCGTGTATCGGCTCGATGCGCTCGCCGCCCAGGCCCAGGCGCGGCGCGACGACTCGGTCGGCGACGACGCGCCCTGACCCGCGGCGGCGCTCAGATCAGCTTGGCGATCAGGAACATCAGCATCGTCAGCACCAGCGTGCTGGTGAACGGCAACAGGAACTCACGCTTGCCGATGCGAAAGCGCAGGTCGCCCGGCATGCGGCCCACCCCGAGCTTGCTGAGCCAGGGTTGCAGTGCCGACAAAATGATGAGGGCGATGAACAGCGTGACGAGGAATCGCATCGGTCGAGCTTAGCGTGCCGCGTGCGGTGCAAGCACGAGTGGCACGGCAGTAACCCGTGGCGCCGGGCGACTCACAAGCGCCCCAGCCGATCGCCCGCGCTGAACCCCAGCAGCGGCACGTCGACGCCGCGGCCAACGGCAAGCACCTTGAACAGCTCACCCATTTCCGCTTCTGACACCAGCCGCTGCGCCTGACCGGCGCGCTGCGGCGTGTGCTCGCTTTGCACCAGGTCGAGCAGGCCGCAGTTGATCAGGAAGTGCGCTTGCGTGGTGTAGCCCAGCACGTCGAGCCCGGCGCGATGCGCCGCCTCGGCCACCGCGCTGAAGTCGACGTGGGCGGTGATGTCGTTCAGGCCCGGCAGCCACAGCGGCTCGGCGTGCGCGTGATGGCGAAAGTGGCACATCAGCGTGCCCATCAGGCGCTGCGGGTGGTAGTACTCGCGCCGCGGAAAACCGTAGTCGATCAGCAGCGCCACGCCGTGCGCGAGCCAGTCGCCCAACTGCGTGCTCCAGGCCTCGACCACCGGGCTGACTTCGGAGCCGTAGCCGGCCGGCAGCGCGCCCACGTCGGTCTCGATGCTGGCCACCGCGGCGATCAGTGAGTCGTCGGCTGGTCGATCGGCGAAGGCGAGCGCGCCATCGCGCAGCACCACACCGCGCTCGTTCACGCCATCGGCGGTGCGCACGAACAGTCGCACCGGCATCACGTCGAGCACCTCGTTGGCGATCACCACGCCCTCGAACCCATGGGGCGGCGCGTCGAGCCACATCACCTGCGGATACGCCGCCAGGCAGGCGCGCTGCCGCTCGCGCAGGTCGGCCGACACTTCGACGATCGCGTACTGCGACGGGGTGAGGCCGCGCTGCGCCAGGGCGCCGAGCAGGTCGCGCGCCAACAGGCCACTGCCGGCGCCGAACTCGAGGATGCAGGGGCGCGTCTGCGCCAGCACCTGCGCCACCTGCGCCGCCAGCGCCTGGCCGAACAGCGGCGAGATCTCCGGCGCGGTGACGAAGTCGCCGCCAGTAGCGGCATCGCCGAGCTTGTGCGCGCCCGCGGTGTAGTACCCGAGGCCAGGCGCGTACAGCGCCAGCTGCATGTAGTGATCGAATGGCAGCCAGCCGCCAGCGGCAGCAATCTCGCCGGCGATCAGGGCCTGCAGCCGCTCGCTGTGTGCCAGCGCCTGCGGCGTGGGCGGGGGCAGGGTAGGGCGATGGAAGGCGGCCGCGGTCATGATCGGCCGATGCTACCTGTCAACCTCGCGCTATTGAGATCACGCCGAGACCCACGCCGAGACCCGCTGCATGGGTCTGGCGACGAGTGGGTCTGTTCGGCCGACGCATCGTGTCCGCCGATGCGACACGGACTGCGCTCGCCTGCTGCGCCTGCAGGCGGCGGCTAGACTGCGCGTCACCTGCCGGCGGGAGCGCTGCGTTTGCGGCTCATGTCGTCGGCTCACGTTATCGGTTCACCTGAGTGGCTCGAACCTCCTGCACTGCGCCTTCCCGATGGTCTCTCGCACCCTGACTCAGCGATCTGCTCCTGCCCGCGCCGCGCTGGTGACCGGCGGCGCGCGTCGGCTCGGACGCGAGATCGCGCTCGCCCTGGCCGCCGATGGCTGGGACATTGCCGTCCACTACGGCAGCGCGCGCGATGACGCCGCCGACACGGTGCGGCTCGTCCGTGCGCTTGGTCGGCGTGCGGTCGCGGTCAAGGCCGATCTGTCCAGCGAGGCCGCCACGCGGCGCCTCTTCGCGCGCTGCACGCAGGCGCTCGGGCCGATCACCTGCCTCGTCAACAACGCTGCCGTGTTCGAGCACGACAGCGCCGCCGACTTCACCACCGCCGCGCTGCTCGCGCACATGAAGATCAACTGCGCGGCACCGCTGTTGCTGGCGCAGGCGCTGCACGCCGCGCTACCCAAGAATCAGCGCGGCGTGGTGATCAACCTGCTCGACCAGAAGCTGTGGAATCCGAATCCCGACTTCCTCAGCTACACGCTGTCCAAGAGCGCGCTGAAGGAGGCCACCACGCTGCTGGCGCAGGCGCTGGCGCCGCGCGTGCGGGTGGTCGGCATCGCCCCCGGCATCACGCTGCCCTCGCACCTGCAGGACCAGGCGGCGTTCGAGCGCAGCCACCGCATGGCGCCGCTTGGCCGCTCCAGCACCGCCGCCGATATCGCCGCTGCCGTGGTCTACCTGGCGCGCGCCGACGCGGTCACCGGCACCACCCTGCTGGTCGACGGCGGCCAGCATCTGGTGCCGCTGCAGCGGGACTTCAGCTTCCTCTGACCGACCGTCGACCGACGTCGCGCCGAACCCCTTTTCCCGACCCCATGAACCCCACCACCGCCCAGGCGCAACTGATCGATCCACGCGCGCTGCGCATCATCCTGCGGCGCCTGAAGGTGCACGCCTCGATCGGCATCCTGCCGCACGAGACTCGGCTCACGCAGCCGCTGCTGTGCAATGCCGATGTCTGGGTGCTGCAGGACGGTCCGGCGCACGACCGCATCGGCGAGGTGCTCGATTACCGGCTGGTGCGCGAGACGCTGGTGCGCTGCCTGACCAGCGGCCACACCAACCTGCTCGAAACACTCACCGAGCGCGCCGTCAGCGAACTGTGCCTGCTGCCGCACGTGACCGCGGTGCGCTTGCACATCGAAAAGCCCAACGCGTTCGATGACGCCGAGGCGGTCGGCATCGAGCTCTATCGCCACAACCCACGGACGGCGCCGGCATGAACGCTCCGCACGAACTGTCGGGCGCGCGCGCCGCCGGCAAGGCCGCGCTCGAAGCCAACAAGCTGCACAAGCGGCTGCTGCGGCTGACCGGGCAGGCGATCGGCGACTTCAACATGATCGAGCCCGGCGACAAGGTGATGGTGTGCCTGTCGGGCGGCAAGGATAGCCACGGCTTGCTCGACCTGCTGCTCACGTTGCGCGAGCGCGCGCCGATCGAGTTCGACATCGTCGCCGTCAACCTCGACCAGAAGCAGCCGGGCTTTCCGGCGCAGGTGCTGCCCGCGTACCTGACCGAACGCGGCGTGCCGTTCCACATCGAGACCCGGGACACCTACTCGACCGTCACGCGCGTGATCGAGCCGGGCAAGACGATGTGCTCGCTGTGCTCGCGGCTGCGGCGCGGCATTCTGTACCGCGTCGCCACCGAGCTGGGCGCCACCAAGATCGCGCTCGGCCATCATCGCGACGACATCCTCGGCACCTTCTTCCTGAACATGTTCTACGGCGGTCGCCTGAAGGCGATGCCGCCCAAACTGGTGAGCGACAACGGCAAGCACGTCGTCATCCGCCCGCTCGCGTATGTGAAGGAAGTCGATCTCGCGCGCTACGCGCAGGCGAAGGCCTTCCCGATCATCCCGTGCAGCCTGTGCGGCTCGCAGGAGAACCTCAAGCGCAAGGAGGTCAAGCGCATGCTGCTGGAGTGGGAGCGGCTGTACCCCGGCCGCGTGGAGAACACCTTCAACGCGCTGGCGCGCGTGACGCCGTCGCACCTGATGGATGCGGGGTTGTTCGACTTCAAGGGGCTGGAGGCGACGGGGGTGGCGGACGTGCAGGGGGATATTGCGTTCGATGACGCGGAGTGCGCGGAGCCCGTGGCGCGAGCGGCCAAGAGCGCCGCCGTGCAGTTTTTTCGATTCGAATAGCGCTCACCACCATTCGCGCACGGGCGCCGCAGCACTGTGCCGGGGGTCGTAGGTGCGTGGTCCACTGGGCCGCGGTCGCCGGATCGCTAGACCTTGACGCTCACCCGCTTACCGCGGTTTCGGCGGCGGCGAATGCGGCACGTTCATGACCCAGACGCGCCGGTCGAAATCGTTGTCCCAGTCGTAGCCCAGGGAAAGAAGGATCGCTCCCAGGAAGAACATCCCCTGCCCAAGGTTGTTCGCCCACTCCTGCTGCGACTTGATGTCCTGAGGGAACATGTAGAACGGCGGCGTCGGCCCGGCGGTGCGCTGAGCGGCGGTCGTGTTCTCGCCCGGATGGAACGTGAAGCGTGGCAGCAGATTCATGGTGCGAAACGCCTTGCCCTCCGCCTCTTTCGAGACCGCATCCGTGCACATCCGCAGGTTCTCGAACTTCTTGCCGTCCTTGGCGTTGCGCCACAGGTGGATGTCGAAGGTGACGCAATCGTCCGGGCGAAGCGGCTGACCGCTGAAAGCCTGGATGCCGGGCGTGGCCGCCTTGATGTCGATCGCCACGCGCGGCCAAGTCTCGGGGCGCCGCGAATTGGTTATCGGGTTCTTCTTGAAGATATCGTCCAGTTCGGTCCCGCGGATCGGGTTGGGCGCCGCCGGTGCCGCTCGGGCGACCGAAGCGCCCGCAGCGGCGGCAGACGGGTTCGAGGTGGCCGCGGGCGCCGCGCCTGGGGCCGGGAGCCTCTCGACCTTGATACCCAGCCGCGCGGCGTTCTCCTCGAACTGCGCGCAGCCCGCAGTCAGCACCGCGACCAATGCATAACCCACGGTCTTGATTACAGATCGCTTCATCTTGAGACCTCCTTCAGATCGATTCGATCGTTACGCACACGGACCGGCGAGCCGGCACGCAGGCACGGCTAGTCGTCCACGTTCACGACGTTCAGGTCGAGCAGCTCTGCTCGATTGAGCCACTTCATATCGCTGGCGAGCTTCTCGGTGCCGGCGTCGACCAGGCGCACCGACGCGCCCATCTGAATCACGTACATCGCCCAGCGTGATGCCGCCTGTGCGGACAGTTGCTCAATCTCGAAGATCAGCTGCTGCGCGCCCCGATGGCTTCCTTTGCGCATCTCACGCTCGATGACTCCGGCGATGCGGCTGACCATCCCCGCGTTGCCGGCGATGGTTGGCATATGGACGCCGTAGCGCCCGCCGGGCTCGACGCGACGGGCGACGCCGCCGAGGAACGCGTCCGCGCAAGCGCTCGCACACATCGCGTCCGCGGTGATGCGGGTCGACAAGGCCGCAGCGCGGATCAACCTTCCCCTGGCCAAGCCGTCCGGCTCCGAGCCGCCGCCAGAGTTGAACAACACCTCGGCATAGGGGCCGCCCTGTGCCAGCGCGGTCGCGAGCTTCTTTGCGTCGCCGCTAAAGATGCGTCCGCCGCGTGGATGGCGCTCGCTCGGCGGCTCATCAAGAAGGACACGGCGCCCCTTGTACTCGCCGGCGATGAACTCAACCGCCCGCGCCGTCGGTGGCGGGGCAAGCAACATCGTCACCAGCGCGAGCGCGATGGCGCCCGGGCCGCGGGAAACGCCGCTAAACACGCGTCCTCGTGCCAGTGCGCGGGTCGCGGCAGAAGGACGCGTTCTGCCGTACTTCCTGGTCTTGGATGATGGCGATCTCCCTGGTCTGCTCGTCGCTTCGCCCGGCAACCTGGACCGGACCGATCGCCTGCGCGCTACCGCGCGCATTGCCGGTCCAGGCCACCGGCGCAGCTTCTGCCAGCGGCACGATGCGGCCTTACTTCCGCAACCGCGAGGGTCGCCTGACCCGGCGTCGTTCCGCACCTGTATTCGCCGGTCCAACTCCGACCTGCGACCAAGGGCGGATTGGCATGCGCAGTCGTCATTGCAGCGGCTGCGGCCAGGCCCAATGCAGCGCCGACGCCAAGACATCGGCTGAGTGTCTTGATCACCGAGCGACCTGCGGCCGGCGACGCAATAGTCCGTTCTCGCATCTCAGTCTTTCGCCGCGCGTGCGGCTGCTTGGCATGGGATCGCCCGCCAACACCGGACTGTCTCTTCAGTACGGCACACCATTAACCGCCCGCAGCTTCATCACAAACCAGTCCTCGTTTATTGCGTCAGTCGCCGGCGCACCGAGCGTGCCGCCGGTTATCGTCCCGACCACGAACACTTCGCCGCTGCGGTCGAGCGTGATGGCGTTGCCGATTTCGCTGGGCGGGAAAGCCGGGAACAGGACCGGCGCGGTGAACTGGCGAATCCACACCGGATCGCCGCTACTGTCGTAGCGCGCGACGTACAGGTCGACGCCACCGGCCGTGGTGCCTTCCAGCGCACTGCGGGTGTAGCCGGTGAAGTAGATGGCACTGCCGTCGGCGTTGGTGGCGATGCCGTAGCCCTGGGCGCGATCACTGGCGCTGCCGCTTAGCGCGGGCGAAGGAGTCAGCGTCACTCGCCACGGCGAACTTCCATCGCTGCCGTCGAGGCGGATCAGGAACGGCTTGGTGATGGTCGGCTGCGAGATCAGGCCCCATTGACCGTAGGTGTAGCCGGTCACGTAGACGTGCGTGCCGGCCGGGTTGACCGTGATCGCCAGACCTTCATCGCGCGTCTGTGTCCCGAAGCGCGATGACCACAGTTCATTGCCGAGCGGATCGATCTTCATCACCAGCACGTCCTCGAAGCCCGCGCTGCCCACGCCATTTAGCACGCCGTCGAAGCGACCGGTGACGTAAGCGTTGCCGGCCGCGTCCATCGCAACGCCGAAGAACCTGTCCCACACGCCACTGCTGTCGACCTGCACGGCCCACTGAAAGTCGCCGTTGGTATTCAGGCGCGCAACGAAGCCGCTGCCGTTATTGCGAACGCCACTGGCGTTGATCTGGCCCGTGGTGCCGCCGACCACCACCACGTTGCCGGCGGCATCGACCGCCATGCCTTCGATGAAATCGTCCCAGTCGGATCCGACGCCGCGCACCCACAGCCGGTTGCCGTTCGGGTCGAACTTGGCGACCCAGCCTTCGTTGCCGCCGCGGCTGGTGACCTCGGGGAAGGGACGGAAGAACTGATAGCCGGCGGCGTAGATGTTGCCGGCGGCATCAACGCCGACGCCCTTGATCTCGTCACCGAGCATCTGCTGGATCCACAGCGGCACGCCGTTGGGCGCGTACTTGGCCAGCAGTGAACCGCCGCGCTGATCCGCAGGCGTGCCGGGCCAGATGCCCTGGATGAAGCCGCCGACGATCACGTTGCCGTTGGCATCGGTGGCCACCGCATTGGCGCGTTCGTCGCCGCCCGAGCCTTCTTCACGGATACCGGACCACTGGATCGGCGTGACGGTCAGCGTCGCCGCCGCGGAGGTCACCGGGCCTGCTGCATTGCTCACCACCACGCTGAACTGCGCGCCGTTGTCGGCCAGCGTGGTGGCCGGCGTCACGTAGGTCGAGGCGGTGGCGCCCGCGATGGCGGTGCCGTTGCGGCGCCACTGGTAGGCCAGCGGGGCGGTGCCGGTGGCGGTGACCGAGAAGCTGGCGCTCTGCCCTTCGACCACGCTGACGCCTAGCGGCTGAGCGGTGATGGTGGGGACCACCGGCGCCGGCGTCACGCTGAGGGTGGCCTCGGCGCTGGTGGCGCTGCCGGCGACGTTGCTCACCACCACCGAGAAGCGGGCGCCGTTGTCAGCGTCAACCGTGGGCAGCGTGGTGTACGACACCGCGGTCGCACCCACGATCGCCGTGCCGTCGCGCCGCCACTGGTACGCCAGCGGCGCGGTGCCGCTGGCGGCGACCGTGAAGGTCGCGGTCTGGCCGCTTTGCACCGTTGCCGCCGCCGGCTGCGTCGTGATCGATGGCGCCACCGGCGCGGCAGCCACCGACAGCTGCGCGGCGGCGCTGGTGGCGCTGCCGGCTACGTTGCTGACGACGACCGAGAACAACGCACCATCGTCGGCCAGCGTGGTGGCTGGCGTGGTGTGGCTGGCGGAGGTGGCGCCGGTGATCGGCAACCCGTTGCGCTGCCACTGATGGGCGAGCGGTGCGGTGCCGGTGGCGGCGACGCTGAAGGTCGCCGTCTGGCCGGCAGTCACGGCGGTCGCCTGCGGCTGCGCGGTGATGGTCGGCGCCACGGGAGCCGGGCTTACGGTCAGCCGCGCGCTGCGGCTGGTGACGCTGCCGACGCTGTTGCTGACAACCACCGAGAACAGCGCGCCGTCATCGGCGGTGGCGGTACTGCCTGTCGCGTAGCTGGCCGTCGTTGCGCCGGCGATCGCCGTGCCGTTGCGCCGCCATTGGTACGTCAGCGGCGCCGTGCCGCTCGCCGCAACGGTGAAGCCTGCCGACTGCCCGGCAGTAGCCGTGGCATCGGCCGGTTCTGCGGTGATCGAAGGCGCCACCGGCGCCGCCAGCACGGTGAGCAGCGCGCCGCTGCTTTCCGCGCTGCCAACGGCGTTCGACACGCGCACCGAAAACACCGCGCCGTTGTCAGCAAGCACGGTTGCGGGCGTGGTGTAGCTCGCCGCCGTCGCGCCGCTGATGTCGACTCCATCGCGGCGCCATTGGTAAGTGATCGTTGCCGTGCCCGATGCCGTCACGCTGAAAGTCGCGGTCTGACCTGCGGTGACCACGGCATTCGCAGGCGGCGTGGTGATGATGGCAGGGACGGGCGCCGCCGACACCGTCAATGTCGCGGCGTTGCTTGTTGCGCTCCCTGCGCTGTTGCTGACTTCGACTGAAAACTGTGCACCACTGTCCGAGACGGCGGTCGGCGACAGCGTGTAGCTGCTGCTCGTGGCGCCGGCGATCGCAACGCCATCGCGCCGCCATTGATAGGCGAGCGGCGCCGTGCCCGTCGCAGTGACCGTGAAACTTGCCGCTGCGGGCGCGGTGACGGAGGAAGGTGCGGGCTGGACGGTGATCGATGGCGCCAACGGCGCTGGAGGAGGAGGGCTACTGCCTCCGCCACCTCCGCCGCAAGCGGCGACGAGCCCTACAAGTGTCAGGCCGATAGCGGCCCTGACCAAACCGGACAGTCCAAGTCTCTTCATCATGCGCCCCGTGTTCTTGCGACAGGCGCATTTCTACTGGGGCAGCAGTTACTCGCGGGTTACCGGTCTGGCTGTTGTGTCCGTGGGAGATGTGCGACAGCAGCCTGGCGCGAAGGCTGACTTGTGGCTGTACCTGTTGACGAGGCGCTGCGCAACACCCAAAGCAAGCGGATAGGCCTTGGCTTGTTGGTCTGGTCAGTTTGCGCCGGCCTCGCAACGTGATCGAGTCGAGGCTGACCGACCAAGAGTGCCCCAGCAGGCCGGGGCTCTCTTGGTCTGGTTTCAGGCGCGTTTAGTTGAGGTTGAGAACTGGAATCTGCAGCGGCGTGAGGCTGCCCGCGCCGGCTGCAGGATTGCCCAGCTGGCCAAACGCATTGGAACCGACCGCCCACACTGTTCCGTCCCGCTTGATGAACACAGTGTGATCGAATCCCGCGGTCGCCTCAGCAACGTCATTGATCGTCGTGATGCGCTGAGGAACGGTTGACGCGGCGGTGCCGCCTGTGCCGAGTTGGCCGGCACCGTTGCTGCCCCAGGCCCAGACGCTGCCGTCGGACTGCACGGCCACCATGGTCTGCCAATAGCCGCCGACCTGGACGATGCCGGACAAGGAGGTCACCTGACGCGGGCTGAGCTGCGGGCTGATCGAAGATGATGTGTCGTAGCCGAGCCCCGGGTTGCTGCCCCATGTCCACACACTGCCGTCGCTTCGCAGCGCAACCGCTGTGGAGAAGGCGCAGCCTACCTGCACGACACCCGTCAGGCCGGACACCTGGACCGGCACCAGCACCGGCCCCAAGAGCGAGCTTCCCTGGCCCGGTAGCGCACCCGAGACATCCTGCCCCCAGAACCACACCGTGCCGTCGCCGCGGAGCGCCAGGCCATAGCTGACCGTGCTGCCGTTCACGCAGATCGAGCGCACGTCCGTCAGCGCTGGGATCTGCACCGCACTCAGCGAAATCGTTGCGCCCGGCAACTGGCCCCAGTGCCAGACGGTGCCGTCGCTTCGCACTGCTGCGGTGTAGGTCTGGCTCGCGGCCAGCATCCGGATGCCGGAGAGCACCGTGACCGCGGTAGGTGTGGTGATGGAGGGCGGAATCGCCATCGTTCGTGTGCCGGTACCGAGTTCGCCGTTGACGTTCTGTCCAGCACCCAAGGCACTGCCATCGGCGCGGTGCACGAATCCGTGTGTGTTTCCGGGTGCAAGCGATGCCGCATTGCTCACGCCGGGCCACTGGAACGGCGTTGCCCGTGCCACCAGCGTGCCGTCGCCCACCTTGCCCACCGCGTTGCCGCCCCAGGCCCATGCCGAGCCGCCCGCACTGCGGGCCATGACGTAGCTGTTCGAAAGTGCGCCCGCGGCCATGATGCGCGGAGCCGGTGCCATCGCAGCACTGACAGTCAACGTCGCCGCCGTGCTTGTCACGCTGTTCACGCTGTTGCTCACCACTACCGAAAACTGCGCCCCGTTGTCGGCCAGTGTCGTCGCCGGCGTGGTGTAGCTCGCGCTGGTGGCTCCCGCGATGTCCGTGCCGTTGCGCCGCCACTGGTACGAAAGTGGAGCGGTGCCGGTCGCGGCCACGCTGAAGGTGGCGGTCTGGCCTGCCGCCACGCTGACGTTCTGCGGCTGCGTGGTGATCGCTGGTGCCGTTGGCGTCGGCGGTTGCGCGTTGACGGTCAGCGTCGCGCCGTTGCTCACCGCCGGTGTGGGCGAAGCGTTGCTGACGCGCACCGTGAACACGGCGCCGCTGTCGGTCACGGTGGTGGCGGGTGTGGTGTAGCTCGCACTCGTGGCGCCCGCGATGTCCACGCCGTTGCGCCGCCACTGATAGGCCAGCGGCGCGGTGCCGGTGGCAACGACGGTGAAGGTCGCCGTCTGCCCGGCGGTCACGGTCACGCTCTGCGGCTGCGTGGTGATCGACGGCGGCACGATCGCAGGGTTCACGGTCAGCGTTGCGGCGCTGCTCGTCACGTTGTCGGCACCGTTGCCCACGATCACGCTGAACTGCGCGCCGCTGTCGCCGAGCGTGGCGGCGTTCAACGTGTAGGTGGCACCGATGGCGCCGGCGATGGTCGCGCCGCCGCGCCGCCACTGGTAGGTCAGCGGCGCCGTGCCGGTGGCGGTCACGCTGAAGCTGGCCGCCTGGCCTTCGGTCACCGTGACGGCCTGCGGCTGGGTGGTGATGGTGGGCGGGGTCGGGGTGGGGCTCGGAGTGGGTGCAGAGCCACCACCGCCACCTCCGCCGCAGCCCAGCAGAGCGAGAGCGGCGGCAGTCATTAGGGCGGCGCGCCACCCGGCAAGTCGCTTCGATATCACGTTGTCCTCCATCGACGTCGCCGCGACCCGTTCGCGGCCCAAGACGTTCTAAGGAGGGTGCAGTTACTCCAGGGTTACCGGACCGATCGACTAGGCGGCCACGCCAGCAACTGGGCGTTGATCGGGTTTCGCTCCAGGAAGGCCTGCCGTAGCGGCGAATCGATGTGGTCGCGCGCCGCGGTCTCGATCCAGGCCTGCCCGCGGCGTGCAGCGTCGTTCGCTTCAGCGCGCCGCCCCGCGGCTGCCAGTGCTTGCGCGCAGACCAGCCACAACTCCGGCAAGTGACCGTCCATCGGCCAGCAGTCGACCGTGCGCGCGAGCGTTTGCGTGGCGAGGGTGGCGGCATGGTCGGGATCGAGTGACGTGAGCACGTCGACCTCGCGCATCAACGCGTGGAGCACGACGCCCTCGTACTCGATGGCGGCCGCGGCGCGCTGCACGCCGCGCAACAGGGCGAGCGCTTCGACGCCCGGCAATCCACGGCTCAGCTCCAGTTGCAGGCCGAACTGCAGGCGCGGCTTGGCCAGTGCGGCAAGTTCGGCCAAGGCCTGCATCAGTCGGTGACGCGGATCTTCGCCGCGCAGCCGTTCAATGCGACCGAGCAGCATCTGCCTGCGGCTGCGGGTACCCGGATTGGCGTCCGCGGCGTCGGATGCGAGCAACTGGCCAGCACGTGCCGGCTGGCCGAGTGTGATCCACAGCGCCGCCAGGTGGTTCTCCGCGGTGCCGATCCACATCCGGCTGCCCGATCGGCGCAGCCCGTCGAGCGCCTGCTCGAGTGCGCGCAGTGCATCGCGGTATTCGCCGACGTGGCCGGCGAACATGCCGATGTTCATCAGGTTGACTGTCGGCTGCAAGCCGACAACATCGCCCAGCCGATCGTTCAGCGCATGGGCCCGCCGCGCCAGGCGCAGCGCTTCGTCGATTCGACCGAGTGCAGAGACGGCGCCTGCCAGGTTGCTGGTGCTGGCCATCACCTCGGCCAGATCGCCGTTGTCCTGCGCCAGCGCGCAGGCGGTCTCCAGCGCCTGTGCGCTGGCGCGCGGCTGGTCGGCCGAGTTCAGTGCATAGGCCAGCGCGGACAGGTGCTCGTAGCGTTGCGTGGTGGTGCCATGCGCGTGCACCAGCGGCTCCGTGGCACGCATGTGCTCCACCGCGGCGGGCGCCTGACCAAGCTGTGACAGGGCGACGCCGATCTGCCGCTGGCAGTCGATCGCCAGCGTCGGATCGCCGAGTTCCGCCGCCAGATGGACTGCCGCGCGCGCGGCGTCGATCGATGCCTGCCACTCGCCGGCGATCAGCCGTATCTGCGCATCGATCGTCAGCGCGACGATCCGCTCGCGCTCGTCCGCGGCCTCGGTCAGCAGCTGTTGTGCCGTGCGCCGTGCGGCTTCGATGCCGTCGGTGAACAGCAACACGTCGATACGGCGCAGTTCAGCGTCGAAGCGGGCGTGTCGATTGCCGCAGCGTGCGTGACAGTCGATCGCTTCGTCCCATAAACCACGCGCTTCCACCAGACGCGAGGTCTGGCGCGCCCGCACCGCCGCCGCGTCGAACTGCGCTGCCGCTTCAGCCCAGCGCTCTGCGGCTTGCCAATGTGCGGCGACGCGCGCCGGCTCGTCCGCACGCGACTGCAGCCATTCGCCCACCGCCGCATGCGTGTGCCGCGCAATCTCCTGCGGCACGGTGCGCAGCGTGGCGTCGTAGACGAGGTCGTGCGCGAAAGCGGCGCCCACCAGCACCTGCGCCGACTCCAGTTCCGCCCACGCGTCGGCCAGCGCCAGCGCGGGCGTCTTGAGCACGTGCTCAGCCAGCTCGATCGAGAAATCCACGCCGGCGATCGCCGCGACGCGCGCCAGCGCCATGGCCGGCGGCGACAGCTGTCGCAGTCGCCGCTCGATCAAGGTGCCAACGGTCACTGGCTGCGGCAGCGCGCTGGCAGCGGCTGAATCCGGCACACCGCTGAGCACCAGGTCCTTGAGAGTCTCAAGTGCAAACAGCGGATTGCCACCGGTGTGGCGTACCAGCGGTGCCGCCCAGCGCGCGGCGTCGATCTCCTTCACACGCAGGCTTTCGATCAGCGCCTGCATCTGCGCGGCATCGAGGGGTGCCAGCGCAACTCGCTGCAGCCGTTGTGTCTCCTCCAGCGCGCGCGCCAGCGCCTCGGTGGCGGGGCCGCCTTCGCCCGGCCGCTGTGCAAAGCCCCAGCGCAGGCCGGTCAGCCCATCAGCATCGACCAGCCCCTGCATCATCTCGAGACTCGCCGCGTCAGCAAAGTGCAGGTCGTCGATCAACAGCGCGGAGACGCCATGCGCGTGCGCCTGGCGCAGCAGCGCTTCCACAGAGCGTTGCAGCAGCAGGCGCTGGCCCTCGGCGCCGATCACCAAACCGACGCCCAGTTCCGGCAGCACGCGCGCCAGTTCGCGTCGCGTGCCCTCGTCGTCGGGCAGCGCCGCACCCCGCGCCGCCTCCTGCACCGCACGCAGCACGCGCGCCAGCAAGCCGAACGGCACGGCGCCATCTCCCGGGCGTGCCTGCACCAGCACCGCTGCCGCATGCATCGTCGCCAGCTCCTGCAGCAGGCGCGTCTTGCCCAGACCAGCTTCGCCCAGCAGCAGGAAGACACGGTCGGCGATCCACGCGTCCGCCAACGCTGCCAGCTGGGTTTCGCGCCCGATCAGGCGTGGCGGGCGGCGCAGCGCGGCCGGCACCACGGCGCGCCGCGTGGTGGCGACCGGCTGTGCGTGTTCGATCGTCCGTATGAGCTCGATGGTTTCGGGATCTGGCCGGGCGCCGAGTTCGTCCTTGAGCAGTTGCTCGAACTGTTCGAAGGCGGCGATCGCGGCGGCGCGGTCGCCGCGCAGGTAATGCAGACGCACCAGGCGGCGCTGGGCGTGCTCGTTAAGGCCGTCGGCGGCGATCAGGCGCTGGGTCAGGTCGATCGCGCGCGCCAGCTCGCCCGCCGCCTCATGTCGGGCGGCGGCCGCGGTCAGAATGTCGCGTCGGCGTGCGCGCCAGTGCTCGCGCTGGGTGCGCACCCAGTCGGCGAGCGGGCCGCAGTCGCTGTAGCTGTAGCTGCCCAGCAAGTCGCCGATCGGTGGCTCGGGTGTGCTGTCTGCGGTCGCCGCCATATCGCGCAGGCCGTCGATCTCCACGTTGTCGGCGAGCGTCATCACGTCGCCGGTACGCATCAGGTCGTTGCCGGTGCGACGGCGCAGGCGGAACACGCGCTGACGCAGGCTGACGTTGGCCGTCTTCAGCGGCGCCTCGGACCACAGCAGCGCGGCCAGCGCGTCACGCGCGGTGGGGCCATCGAGGGCGAGGATCGCCAGCAACGCGGCATCCTTGCGCTCCAGGGGCAGGGCGGCGCTGCCAGGCACGATCAGCGTGGGCTGACCGATCAACTGCAGTCGGAGCACGAAGCGGATCTCGCGGAAAGGATGACAGGCGGCACCCTAGGGCGCCGCGAGTTACCCATCGGTTACTGCCGCGGGAATACGCGGCGGCGCGAGTGTGCCGAGGCAACTTCGCAGCAGGCAATGCGCGTCGACACGGATCGCCACGCTGGCTGCCAAACGCGCGGTCGAGGCGCTTCGGTGCGGCCAGCGTGGTTCAGCGAAGACTGAGCCGCGCCGCTGAGCGACGGACGCAGAGCAGCATAGGTAGCCGCGCGGTCAGCGGCCGGACACGCCGTTGATGACCCGGGGCACGGCGTCACTGACTGTCTGCGGGTAAGGCGTGCCGAGGGTGCCGGAGAAGTTGTAGCCCCACACCCAGATGCGACCGTCGCGAGTCATCGCCATCGAATTGGCAACGCGACCGGCCACGGCTGCCTCGACGTCCAGAGGCAACGCAACCCGCGTCGCCGTGGCCTGTTCGACACCCACATTCAGGTTGGTGGTTCGACCGAGTTCACCGTAGCTGTTCTCGCCCCAGCTCCAGATCCGGTGGTCGGCATCGACCGCCAGCAGATGGCCGGACCGATGTGACAGCGCGCGTACAACAGGCAGGCCGGGCACCCGCTGGGGCGTGAAGGCGACAGTGTTGCCCGTGCTGCCGTTGCCCAGTTGCCCGCCCAGGCCGCTCCCCCAGACCCACACGCTGCCGTCGGTGCGCAGTACCGAGTTCGCCGCGAAGCCCACGCCCAGCCCGACCGCATCGGTCACGCCGGAAACCGGGGTGACCGGCTTGGGCCGCGCGAAGCCGGCGCTTGAGTCGGCGCGATCCTGCCCGTAGAAGTAGAGTTGCCCGCTGCGTCCGACGAGCAGCAACGCGTCCTGCGAGGAGCCGTTGGCAGCCGCCATGCGAATCAATGGTTCCGGTGCGGCCACGGGTTGCGGCGCCTGGACCGGAGTCGATGGTGCCGGCGGAGGGAACTGACCCTCGACCGCGCCCGTACGCCACAGGGTGCCGTCGCGGCGGAGGGCGTAGGACCCGAACTCGCCCGCACCGATGGCGACGACATCGGTAAGCCCGGTCACTGAGACGGGCGTCGATCGCGACGTGCGCGTGCCGTCGCCGAGCTGACCATAGGTGTTCAGTCCCCACGCACGAACGGACCCGTCACGCAGCAGTGCCAGCGCGTGGCTGCCGCCACACGCGACATCAACGACGTTGGACAGCGTGGTGACTTGCGCCGGCGCCGGCACGCTGGCGGGATCGGACAGCCCGCGGCCCAGTGCGCCGAACGTGTTGGACCCCCACGACCACAGCGCGCCGTCCGCGCGCACGATGAACGCTGTGGCGCACAGTGCGAGCTTCGGTCGGATGTTGACGGTCAGCGTTGCGTCGGCGCTCGTCACCTGTGCCGAGGCATTGCTCACAACAACGCTGAAGCGGTCGCCGCCTTCGTAGAACGCGGTGGACGCCAGCGTCAGCGTGCTCTGGGTCGCGCCACTGATCGGTTGGCCGTTGCGTCGCCACTGATACGCGAGCGGGCCGGTACCGCTGGCGGCCACGCTGAAGCTCGCGCTCTCCCCCTCGGTGACGCTGATTGACGCCGGTGTAGCGGTGATCGTTGGCGCGCCGGGCGAGGGCGTGGCAGGTGTGCCGCCGCCACCACCGCCTCCGCACGCGGCGAGCGTCAGCGCAGCGGTAATAGCAAGGACGACGAGGGTGGCACGGACCATGTCAGACCTCAATGAAGGCCGGCGCAGTCTAGGTGGCTTGTGTTGCCCAGGCAGCAGCTGCGCAGCGCTGCGGCATCAGGGTTTGCGCCAAGCCTCCAGCGCGTCGTGTGTCGATCAGTGCCCGACCACACGACATGGCGAGTCCAACGCCAAGGACTGCTGCACAACCGTGCGCTTCAGAACTCGCAGGCGTTGTTGCGCGCCGGTGTCGCTGACACCGGCAAAGCGTTCTCTGCTCGCGGTCGTAAAGAATGACGCAGCCGCCGATCCCGGTGCGGGCGCTTGACCGGCGGCTGATTAACCAGCTCGTGCACCTCGCGATCATCGACTGATCGCGGCGTGCGCTATCGACCGCACTCGCGGTGCCTTGCCTTTGTGGGTGGTCTTCCGGTCAGGCCGCGTCAAGGGCCGTCGCGATCCCCTGCCACAGTGCCTCGGTCGGCTCGCACCCAACCGACAGCCGGATGAAACCCGGCGCCACCGCATCGCCCCAGCGCGCGCGCCGCTCGGCGCTGCTGTGCACGCCGCCGAAGCTGGTGGCCGGTCGCAGGTAAGGACAGGCGGCGATGAAGCGGTCTGCCGATGCCTCGTCGGCGAGGGTGAGCGCGATCAGGCTGCCGCCGCTGTGCATCTGCCGTTGCGCGAGTTCATGTGCGGGGTGCGAGGGCAGCCCCGGGTAGCGCACCGACTGAACCTGCGGATGCGTGGCCAGTCGCTGCGCGATGGTGAGCGCGCTGGCGCACATGCGGCTGAAGCGCACCTCCAGCGTCTCCAGCCCGCGATGCACCAGCCAGGCTTCGTGCGGGCCGGGGATCGCGCCGACCACGCGGCGCCAATCGCGCACGCCGCCGATCAGTTCTTCGCTGCGCGACGACACGTGGCCGAACAGCACGTCGGAGTGACCGTTGAGCGCCTTGGTGTCGGCGCTGACCACGATGTCGGCGCCCAGGTCCAGCGGACGCTGGCCGAGCGGCGTCATGGTGGTGTTGTCGACCACCACGAGCGCGCCCGCCGCATGCGCGCGCGCGCAGACGTCGGCAATGTCGGCCAGGTCGAGCGCGGGGTTGGACGGCGTCTCGATCATCACCAGCCGGTAGCCCGCCAGATCGTGTTCCGCAAGCGCGGCGGTGGCGCAGGTCTCCACGATCACGCCCATCGGGGCGAAGTACTTGTCGGCGCAAATGCGCGTCGTGTAGTAGCCGTCGCTGGGCAGCAGCACGCGATCGCCGGGCTTGAGCAGGCTGTAGAACACCGCGGCGATGGCCGCCATGCCGGACGGAAACGTGATCGTCTCGGCGTCTTCCAGCACCGCCAGCGCATCTTCGAGCGCGGTCCAGGTGGGATTGCCCCAGCGCGCGTACTGATAGGTGCCCGAGGGTTGCGGCGGCAACGCGTAGATCGAGGTGTTGACGATCGGCGGTCCGAATGCGGCGTTGTTCGGCGTGGCGTGGGTCGACAGGTGCAGCAGGCGGGCAAAGCGGTCGGCGTTGGCGCGTTCGGCATAAGCGCGCGCGTCGTCGTCGTGCGGGGTGTCGTGCGGCGGGATGGCGGGCATCGGGGGCTCCTGGGCAGTGGCGGATTATCGGCCGCGCTGCTGGGCAATGTGTCGCAGGGCATCTTGCTTGCTCGCTGCGGCGATGCGTCGGGCCGCGCTTGATGCAGGTCAGCGCTCGTGTGAGCCGCGGGCGCACGATGAATCGTGCCCTCCGACGAAGGCAGCTGCGCGTGCCGGACGGCGGCAGGGCGACCCGCCACGCTGCAGGAGGCGACGATGAGACTGGCATCCACGAGTTTGCGTGAACTGGCCCGGCGCGAGGTCGAGACGGTGGGCGTCGAAACCCCGCTGCTCGATTGCGCGAAGAAGATGAGGCACGCCCACGTTGGCTGCCTGGTGGTGGCCGAACCGGCGGGCGTCGCGCTCAAGCCGCTCGGCATGCTGACCGATCGCGACATCGTGATCGAGGCCGTGGCGCCGGGGCTCGATCCGGCCACCCTGACCGCCGGCGACGTGATGAGCCGGCCGCTGGCGACGGTCACCGAGAACGACGACCTGATCGATGCGCTGGCGCGGATGCGCGAGCATGGCGTGCGCCGCCTGCCGGTGGTCGATGCCGACGGCATGCTGTGCGGGCTGGTCAGCGTGCAGGACGTGCTGGCGGCTGTCGGTCAGCAGGTCGAGGCACTGATGGACGTGGTGCTGGCCGAACGCAGCAAGGAGTCAAGCACGCGGCCGTAACCGGAGCAGCGCAGGTCGGCGATCATCCTCGCAGGCGACGCGCCGGGCGCCTGGCGATCAGCGCCGGCGCGAGCCCGGCTCGATCGGCGTGACGTCGATGACGTCCGGCTGCTTGGCGAACGGCGGCGTGTCACCCATGGCGCCGTCGATATCGCGGTCGATGAACGGCTCGCCCAGCTCCTTCTGCAGCAGCTTCAGGTTGCGCACATGCGCCTTGAAGTAGATATCGAACAGGTCGCCGGCTACCGGCACGGCACCCACCGCGGTGTCGATCAGCAGGTTTCCGATCATGCGTGCCTGCAGCCAGCGCGATGCGCCCAGCTGACGCGCCTCCGCCACCAGGTACAGGCCGAGAGCACCACTGATGAGATCGCCCACCCCCGGTAGCAGGCCCAGCAGCGCGTCGAGGCCGATGCGGGTGCGCAGGCCCGGCACCGCGATCGCCGAGTCGAGCAGGCGCGTGAGCACGATCAAGCGTTCGCGCGCGGCGCGCTTGCGCGCCTGTGGATCGGCGGCGTCCCCAGAAGCGCGGCCCGACGGGGCGCGTGCACCCGGGTGGCGGGTGGCGGATGACGAGCGTTCAGTAGAGGCGGTCATTCGCGGCAAATGGGGGCCGGTGGGTGAACATCAAGGCGGCCTTCCCGGACCCACAGGGAAGACCCGAACGGATCCCGACTGACGGGCAGGCGGCATGCCGGCCGCTGGTGCGGGCTGGTCGCAACGTAGCGGCGACGTGGCGGCAACGTACCGGCAACTACGTGGCAAGCCTGTGACGATCGACTGGCAATTCAGTAGCAACCAAGGGTGGTGTAGCAACCGAGAGCGGCAACTACGTCTACCTGTCCGGCAGCGGAATGAACTCGTGCTCGCCGGGCACCGCGGCAAAGCGGCTGGTGCCGGTGGCCGGGTCGTAGCGGCGCCAGTCGGCCTGCGCCGCGGTGATCTTGTCGCGCGCGGTGGAGACGAGGTTCCACCAGAGCAAGCGCGGCCCGAGCGGCGCACCGCCCAGCAGCATCAGCAGCGCGGCGGTTTCAGACGCCAGCGTCACGTCGAGTCCGGGGGCCAGCACCGCCAGCTGGCCGCGCGTGGCGCGCTGGCCATCGATCATCACCTCGCCGCTGGCAACGTAGACCGCACGCTCGGCGTGTTCGGCGGTCACCACGAAGCGCGCGCCGGCGGTCAGCTCGAGCGCGCAGTACAGCGTGGGCGAGAACACTGCGACCGGCGAACGCGCGCCGAACGCCTGGCCGGCGATCACGCGCAGGCTCACGCCCTCGCGCTCGATCAGCGGCAGCGTGGCGGCGGCGTGACGGGCGAAGGCCGGCGCGCAGTCTTCATGCTCGGCCGGCAGCGCGAGCCATGTCTGCATGCCGTGCAGCCGATGCGTCTGCGCGCGCCGTTCCTGCGCGGTGCGTTCGCTGTGAACGATGCCGCGGCCGGCCACCATCCAGTTGACATCGCCGGGCGCGATCGACTGCACGGTGCCGAGCGAGTCGCGATGCAGGATCTCGCCGTCGAACAGCCACGTGACGGTGGCCAGGCCGATGTGCGGGTGCGGCCGCACGTCCAGGCCCGCACCCGCCGGAAAGTCATGCGGCCCGAAGTGATCGACGAAGACGAACGGGCCGACGCTGCGCACCGCCGCCTGCGGCACGGCGCGCAACACGGTGAAGCCGTCACCGAGATCGGCGACATGGCCATCGTGCAGGGTGGCGATCGGGTTCATGGCGGGCAGCGTAGCGCGGGTGGCCTGCAACCGGCGTGCCGGTGGGCACTGAACGTCGCGCAGCGCCGCTGAGCTTGCCCGATCCTTGCGGCTGATCGCCGCGCTATGCGCCCAGCAGCAGCATCGACGCGGACAGCGCCAGCATCAGCACGAAGGAGCCGCGTACCGCGGGCGGCGTTGCGCGGGCGCGCCGCGGTGCTTCGCGCTCGGCGACCTGCCGTGGCGCCGGCAACTGGCACGGCGTCGGGGCGCGCGCCGCGATGAAGGCCTGGAGCAGCCAAGCATCGACCGCAGCGCCGCTTCGGCTACCCGTCGGGGCCATCGCAGGAGAAACGGTCGCGGTGCTCGTCGATGTCATGGCTGCTCCAGATCGGACGTCCAGGGAAGCGCCATCATCGGCCGCGCGCGGCGCAACTGCAGCGGAATCTCCGACAGCTGCCGCGTGCAAAAGCCGCAAGCGGGTCGCCAGCGCCTCAAGTCGGCGGCAGGCCGGACTTCGTGTGGGGCTCGTCTTTCGGCGCCTTGCCGCCCTTGGAACTCATCAGGAACCAGGTGAGTGCGGCGATCACCGCGGCTACCGCCAGCCCGAAGCCGAGCAGGTCCTTGCTGCCGTCCCACGCCACCACGTGGCCGAGAAAGATCACTGCCAGTACCACCAGCACCACGCCGACGAGCTTGTTCTTCAGGTCGTCGAAGGTGCGGATGTGCAGCCAGTCGGGCAGCTTCAGCTCGCTGTCGATGAACAGCTCGTACAGCCCCAGCGCGATCATCAGCAGCACGGTGCCGAGCAGGAACAGATCGACGATCTCGATGAATGCCAGCGCCAGCGCCTTGGCGCCCTTGCTCGTGACCTCCATTTTCGCCACCGCCTCGGCGATCACGGCGACCGTCTCGGCCATGCCGTAGACGAACAGCGCCGCCGCTGCCGCCAGCGAGCCGAGCACGGCGATGACGACCAGATAGCGACTGGCGCTCAGGATTGATCGCAACATGGGGTCACCCGAGGAAAAGTCGATACGCCGGATTAGCGCTCTCGTCCCAGTGCCGGTAGCCCAGCTCGGTGAGGAACGCGCGGAACTGCTTCTTCTCGCCCGCCGGCACCTGGATGCCGACCAGGATGCGGCCGTAGTCCGCACCCTGGTTGCGATAGTGGAACAGCGAGATATTCCAGTTGGGCGACATGCTGGTCAGGAATTTCATCAGCGCGCCCGGCCTCTCGGGGAACTCGAAGCGGTACAGCAACTCGTCCTTGGCCAGCACCGAGTGGCCGCCGACCAGATGGCGCAGGTGCTGCTTGGCCAGTTCGTCGTCGGTCAGGTCCAGCGCCGGGAAGCCCGCCTTGCTGAAGGTCTTGGCGAGCACGCCGGCTTCCTTGCGGGCGCCGACCTGGATGCCGACGAACACGTGCGCATCGGTCGAGTCTGCAATGCGGTAGTTGAATTCGGTGACGCTGCGCCCGCCCACCAGTTCGCAGAAACGCTTGAAGCTGCCGCGCTCCTCCGGAATGGTGACCGCGAACACCGCCTCGCGCTGCTCGCCCACCTCGGCGCGCTCGGCGACGAAGCGCAGGCGGTCGAAGTTCATGTTGGCGCCGCAGGCAATCGCCGCGATCGTCTTGCCCTTGAGCTTCTCGCGCGCGACGTACTTCTTCGCCCCCGCCACCGCCAGCGCACCGGCTGGCTCGAGGATTGAGCGCGTGTCCTGGAACACGTCCTTGATCGCTGCGCAAAGCTCATCGGTGTCCACGGTGATCACCTCGTCGACGTACAGCTTGGCCAGACGAAAGGTCTCCTCGCCCACCAGCCGCACCGCGGTGCCGTCGGAGAACAGGCCGACGTCGCTCAACTGCACGCGGCGGCCGGCGGCGAGCGAGCGCGCCATCGCATCCGAGTCCTCGGTCTGCACGCCGATCACCTTGATCTG
The DNA here is from genome assembly GCA_022843955.1 of Burkholderiaceae bacterium. Taxonomy (GTDB): domain Bacteria; phylum Pseudomonadota; class Gammaproteobacteria; order Burkholderiales; family Burkholderiaceae_F; genus JALHMQ01. Next base: position 1,050 of record JALHMQ010000030.1, on the reverse strand, counting down.
CGGCTGCAGCGCCTTGATGTAGGCGCCGACGCCGGCGATCAGCCCGCCGCCGCCGATGGCGACGAACACCGCGTGCAGCGGCCCCTGCTCGCCGGGATGGTGCTGGCGCAGGATCTCCATGCCCACCGTTCCCTGGCCGGCGATCACGTCGGGATCGTCGAACGGATGCACGAAGGTGAGCTTGTCCTTCTTCTGCAGCTCGACCGCGTGCGTGTACGCATCCGAGTACGAATCGCCATGCAGTACCACCTCGCCGCCGCGGCGCTTGACCGCATCCACCTTCACCTGCGGGGTGGTCACCGGCATCACGATCACCGCGCGGCAGCCGAGCTTGCTCGCCGCCAGCGCCACGCCCTGCGCGTGGTTGCCGGCACTGGCGGCGATCACGCCGCGCTTGAGCGTCTCCGGCGCCAGGTTGACCATCTTGTTGTAGGCGCCGCGCAGCTTGAAGCTGAACACCGGCTGCAGATCCTCGCGCTTGAGCAGCACGGTGTTCGAAAGGCGGGCCGATAGTTGCGGCGCGCGCTCCAGCGGCGTCTCGATCGCCACGTCATAGACGCGTGCGTTCAGGATGCGGCGCAAATACTCGTGGGCTGGCATGGCCCGTCCTTCGGTCAGTGGTGAAAAAGCCGCGGCACTCTAGCAGCGGCGCTGCGCAAGCAAGCGCGCGAGATCAAGGGCGCGAAGTCAAGGGGGTGGGAGGTCGAGGCTGCGAGATCGGGTGCGAGAGCGGGCGCAAGATCGAAAGCGCTACGCCGCCGCCTCGATCAACGCGGCCAGCGCGTCCTCGTCCATCGCGGCCCCGTGCTGCTGCCAGTTGCGCAGTTGCGCCGCCCCGTGTGCGGCGCGCAGCAGCGCCAGCGCCTGCTCGCGACACTCGGCGGCGTTCGGCTCCAGCGCGGCGCTGCTGCGTTGCTGAAAGGCCGCGGCGGCGCCCAGCAGTTGCGCGGCCGCCGCATCTTGGCGGCGGCAGGCCAGCAGCCAGGCGAACGCTGGCGCGCAGGCGAAGAATGCGCCGGCCCGGCGCAGGCGCGGCAGCGCCTAGCGCGC
>JALHMQ010000029.1 GCA_022843955.1 Burkholderiaceae bacterium | reverse complement strand
TGATGACGAAAGGGCAGGCGATGTTCCGAACTACGTTGACCGGCAGCTGACCAGCCCGCACGAGTTCGCCCCCTTCGCTTGAAGCGTGAAAAAGTGCGGCTCGACCGCACTTTTTTATTGCTGGAGACAATCATGGTTTCAGTGCAACTTCCGGACGGCTCCAAACGATCGTTCGATCAGCCGGTCAGCGTCGCCGACGTGGCGGCATCCATCGGACCCGGTTTAGCCAAGGCGGCCATCGCCGGACGGGTCGATGGTCAACTGGTCGACACGAGTCATCTGATCGACCGCGACGCGACGCTGGCAATCGTCACGGACAAAGACGCCGACGGCCTGGAGATCATCCGTCACTCGACGGCCCACCTGCTCGCTTACGCGGTCAAGGAACTGTTTCCTGATGCCCAGGTAACGATCGGCCCGGTGGTCGACAACGGCTTCTACTACGACTTCTCCTACAAGCGCCCCTTCACGCCGGAGGATCTGCAGGCCATCGAGAAGAAGATGGCCGAGCTGGCGAAGAAGGACGAGCCCGTTCGGCGCGAAGTCTGGAGTCGCGATGACGCCGTCGAGTTCTTCAAGTCGATTGGCGAGAAGTACAAGGCGGAGATCATCGGTGCGATCCCGGCGGGCGAGCACATTTCACTGTACCGGGAGGGCAGCTTCATCGACCTGTGTCGCGGTCCGCATGTGCCGAACACCGGCAAGCTCAAGGTCTTCAAGCTGATGAAGCTGGCCGGTGCCTATTGGCGGGGCGACAGCAGGAACGAGATGCTTCAGCGCATCTACGGCACGGCATGGGCGAAGAAGGAAGAGCAGGACGCCTACCTGACGATGCTGGAGGAAGCCGAAAAACGCGACCACCGGCGGCTGGGCAAGGAACTCGACCTGTTCCATTGGCAGGACGAGGCCCCGGGGCTCGTCTTCTGGCACCCGCGCGGCTGGGCGCTGTGGCAAGCGGTCGAGCAGTACATGCGGCAGGTGTATCGCGACTGCGGCTACCGGGAGGTCAAGGCGCCGCAGATTCTCGATCGATCCTTGTGGGAGGCGTCGGGCCACTGGGAGAAGTATCGCGAGAACATGTTCACGACGGAGTCGGAGAACCGGTACTACGCACTCAAGCCGATGAACTGCCCGGGCCACGTGCAGATTTACAAGTCCGATCTGCGCAGCTATCGCGACCTGCCCTTGCGCTACGGTGAGTTCGGTCAGTGCCATCGCAACGAACCGTCGGGCTCGTTGCACGGCCTGATGCGGGTGCGTGGCTTCACGCAGGACGACGGGCATGTGTTCTGCACCGAAGACCAGATTCTTGACGAGTGCGTCGCGTTCACTGAGCAATTGCAGACGGTCTATGCCGACTTTGGCTTCACCGAAGTGCTCTACAAGGTGGCGACCCGGCCGGAAAAGCGCATCGGCTCAGATGAGATTTGGGACAAGGCGGAGCACGCGCTGATGGAGGCACTGCGCCGCTCCGGCGTCGAGTTTGCGATTTCGCCGGGAGATGGCGCCTTTTACGGTCCGAAGATCGAGTATCACCTCAAAGATGCCATCGGCCGGACGTGGCAATGCGGCACGATGCAGGTCGACTTCTCGATGCCGGTTCGCCTGGGAGCTGAGTACGTCGCGGAAGACAACACCCGCAAGGTGCCGGTCATGCTGCATCGGGCCGTTGTCGGGTCGCTCGAGCGTTTCATCGGCATCCTGATCGAGAACCACGCAGGCGCGCTGCCGCCGTGGCTTGCCCCAGTTCAGGCGGGGGTCGCCAACATTTCCGACGGTCAGACGGCCTATGCCGCTCAGGTTGCGCAAACATTGAAAAAACAAGGCTTTAGGGTGGAAGCCGATTTGCGCAATGAAAAGATCACTTATAAAATCCGCGCCCTTGCCATGCAGAAGCTGCCGTACATCCTCGTGGTGGGCGACAAGGAAATGCAGGCGGGAACGGTGGCCGTGCGGGCCCGCGGCGGTATCGACCTTGGGGTGATGCCGCTCGATGCGTTTGCGGCGCGACTCTCCGACGATGTCGCGCAGCGGCGCAACGCGAGCAGCACGGCCTGATTTTTTGAACCTCTGGAGAAGTACACCATCGCTCAAGAACGTTCGCATCGCCTGAACCGTGAAATCGGGGTTCTGGAAGTCCGTCTGGTCGGACAGGAGGGCGAGCCACTTGGCATCGTCCGCACGCTTGAGGCGCTCCGCATGGCTGAAGAAGCCGATGTGGATCTTGTGGAGATAGCTCCCACCGCCGTGCCGCCGGTTTGCCGCCTGATGGATTACGGCAAGTTCAAGTATCAGGAGCAGAAGAAGGCGCACGAGGCCAAGCTCAAGCAGAAGATCATCGAGATCAAGGAGGTCAAGTTCCGGCCTGCCACCGATGATCACGACTACTCGACCAAGGTGCGCAAGATGCGCGAGTTCCTGGAAGAGGGTGACAAGGCGAAGGTAACGTTGCGTTTCCGCGGTCGGGAAATGGCGCACCAGGATCTGGGGGCCAAATTGCTCGAGCGGGTGCGCAATGATGTCGATGATCTGGCGCTGGTGGAGTCGATGCCGCGCCTGGAGGGCCGCCAGATGATCATGATGCTGGCGCCGCGCAAGAAGAAGTGACCGTGCGCCGCAGGCGGCGCACGGGTTAGACCCACGGACTGATTGTCGGCCGTGGAAAACAAGTGAAGGCAGGCATCAAGTCCCTGGTGAACGCGCCGGGGCGCCTGCAGTCATCAAAGAAAGGGACGGCAAATGCCGAAAATGAAGACGAAGAAGAGCGCGGCCAAGCGCTTCTCGATCCGCGCGAGCGGTTCGATCAAGCGTGGCCAGGCGTTCAAGCGACATATCCTCACCAAGAAGACCACCAAGGCCAAGCGTCATCTCCGCGGTCCGGTCAACATGCACGAAGCCGACGTGAAATCCGTGCGTCGCATGCTGCCGTACGGCTAAGGAGACGCGACCATGCCCCGAGTTAAACGTGGTGTAACCGCGCGCGCGCGGCACAAGAAGGTCCTGGCCAAGGCCAAAGGCTTTACTCAACGGCGCAACAACGTCTTCCGCGTCGCCAAAGAGGCGGTGATGAAGGCGGGGCAGTACGCCTACCGCGACCGCCGCACCAGGAAGCGCGTTTTCCGCACGCTGTGGATCGCGCGCATCAACGCGGCCGTGCGTGAGCACGACATGAGCTACAGCGTGTTCATCAACGGCCTGAAAAAAGCTGCGATCGAACTCGACCGCAAAGTGCTGGCCGACATGGCGGTGCTCGACAAGCCGGGTTTTGCGGCGATCGTCGACAAGGTCAAATCCAGCCTGGCGTCCGCGTGATTCGCCGCCGGGGCCATGCCCCGGCAGTGAACTGAAGTCTTACGGGGCCTGGCTCGATGCCAGGCCCTTTTCTTTTCCTCTCGGCTGCCAAGATGGAACTCGACAAACTGGTTCACGACGCCCGTGCGGCGTTTGCCGCGGTCGCCCAGCCTGCTGCGCTCGAAAACGAGAAGGCGCGCTTTCTCGGCAAGACCGGCAGCGTGACCGAGCTGCTCAAGCAACTGGCCAAGCTGTCGCCCGAGGAACGGCGCACGCAAGGCGCACGCATCAACAGTGCCAAGGAGGCGATCGAGGCCTTGCTCGCTGAACGCCGTGCGCAACTGGCGGAAGCTGAATTGAATGCCCGGCTCGCGCAAGAATCGATCGATGTGACGCTGCCAGGTCGCTCGCGGCCGGCAGGTGGTGTTCACCCCGTCACCCGTACCTGGATGCGGGTCGAGGAGATCTTCCGATCGATCGGCTTCGAAGTCGCCGACGGACCGGAGATCGAGAGCGACTGGTTCAACTTCACCGCGCTGAACAACCCGGAGAATCATCCGGCGCGCTCGATGCAGGACACGTTTTATGTCGATGCGCGCGACGCCGCCGGCAAGTTGCTGATGCTGCGCACGCATACGTCGCCGATGCAGGTGCGCTATGCGCGCACGCATCAGCCGCCAATCAAGGTGATCGCGCCTGGGCGCACCTATCGCGTTGACTCGGATGCGACCCATTCGCCAATGTTCCACCAGGTCGAGGGACTGTGGATCGACGAAGGGGTGAGCTTCGCCGACCTGAAAGGTGTCTACACGGACTTTCTGCGGCGCTTCTTCGAAAGCGACGACCTGCAGGTGCGATTCCGCCCAAGCTTTTTTCCGTTCACGGAGCCATCGGCCGAGATCGACATGATGTTCACAAGTGGACCGAACAAGGGCAAGTGGCTGGAGGTGTCCGGAGCCGGGCAGGTCCATCCCACGGTCGTGCGCAACTTCGGGCTCGATCCCGAGCGATACACCGGCTTTGCCTTCGGCTCCGGCATGGACCGACTCACCATGCTGCGCTATGGCGTGGACGACCTGCGCCTGTTCTTCGAGGGTGACCTGCGCTTCCTGCGCCAGTTCAACTAGGCGGTTGCGAAAGAACGAGATATGCAATTTTCCGAGCAGTGGCTGCGCGCTTATGTGAATCCGCCGATCGGCAGCGACGAACTGGCGGCTCGCCTGACGATGTCGGGTCTCGAGATCGAGGGCAACGACGCCGTGGCGCCGCCGTTTTCCGGCGTGGTCGTGGCGCACGTGAAGAGTGTCAGCAAGCACCCGAATGCCGACAAGCTCACCGTGTGCGAGGTCGACGACGGCACAGGCGACAGCAAGCAGATCGTCTGCGGCGCACCGAACGTGGCAGCCGGCATCCGCGTGCCCTGTGCGCGCGTCGGCGCGGTTCTGCCGGGCGACTTCAGGATCAAGGAAGCGAAGATGCGCGGCGTCGAGTCGCAGGGAATGCTCTGCTCGGCGCGTGAGCTGGGGCTCTCCGAAGATCACGGCGGGCTGATGATCCTCGGTGCCGATGCGCCGGTGGGCCAGGACGTTCGCGCGTACCTTGATCTGGACGATCGACGTTTCACGATCAAGCTCACCCCCAACCGTGGCGATTGCCTCAGCTTGGTGGGCGTGGCCCGCGAAGTGGCGGCGATCACCGGTGCGCCCGTGTGCCTGCCGCGGTTTGCCCGCATGCCAGCCACGCTCGACGAACGGCTGCCGGTCAACGTGCTGGCGGCAGACCTGTGCGGGCGATTCTCCGGGCGAGTGATCCGTGGGCTGGACGCGCGCGCCGCGACGCCGGCCTGGATGAAGCAGCGCCTGGAGCGAAGCGGTCAGCGGCCGATCTCTGCGCTCGTCGACATCTCCAACTACGTGATGCTCGAACTCGGGCGGCCTTCGCACGTGTTCGATCTGGACAAGGTCAGTGGACCGCTTGAGGTGCGCTGGGGGCGGTCTGGCGAGAAGGTCGCACTGCTCAACGGCCAGACGGTCGAGGTGGACGATTGGGTAGGCGTCATTGCCGATCGACGCGGGGTCGAAGCGCTCGCTGGGGTGATGGGTGGCGAACACACGGCAGTGACATTGGACACCGCCAACGTGTACGTCGAAGCGGCCTTTTGGTGGCCGGAATCGATTCAGGGCCGCGGACGCCGGTTCAACTTCTCAACTGACGCGGCGCATCGTTTCGAGCGCGGCGTCGACTTCTCCACGACCGTCGATCACCTCGAATACATCACGCGGCTCCTCGTGGACATCTGCGGCACACCGCAGACCCTGGTGGGTCCGGTGGACGATCAGGTGCTGCGACTGCCGTCGCGCGAACCGGTGGCGATGCGCACCGACCGCTGCCGCAAGGTCATCGGGGTGCCGATTACCGATGATGAGATCGACGCCATCTTCCGTCGGCTGGCGCTGTCGTTCTCGCGCGAAGCCGATCGATTCATCGTCACGCCGCCGCCGTATCGGTTCGATATCGAGATCGAAGAAGACCTGATCGAAGAAGTGGCTCGCCTGTACGGGTTTGAGCGCATCCCGGCCAATCCGCCTCTGGCTCGCGCGGCTATGCGCGCGCAGCCGGAGTCGAGCCGCCCATTGCATGCGCTACGGTCGACGATGGCGCGGGCGGGCTATCAGGAACTCGTCAACTACAGCTTTGTCGAGGATGCCTGGGAACAGGACTTCGCCGGCAATCCGGTACCGATCCGGCTGCTCAATCCGATTGCCAGCCAGCTTGCGGTGATGCGCTCGACGCTGCTCGGCAGCCTGGTGGCGGCGCTGCGCTACAACCTCAATCGCAAGGCCGCCCGCGTGCGGGTATTCGAACTCGGCCGCGTGTTCCTCGGCGATCCGCGCGTCGCGGACGGGCCGATGCAGGTGCCAGGCATCCATCAACCGCAACGTCTTGGTGCTCTGGCGTACGGACCGGTGGCCGAGGAGCAATGGAGCCAGTCGACACGAGATGTGGACTTCTTCGACCTCAAGGGCGATGTCGAAGGCTTGCTGAGCCATCGCCATGATGTGCGCTTTGTCGTGGCGCCACATCCCGCACTGCATCCCGGGCGCAGCGCCTGCGTGGAGATCGCCGGGCAGCCGATTGGCTGGATCGGCGAGATTCACCCGCGTCTGCAGCAGAAGTACGAACTGCCCAAGGCGACCGTCGTGTTCGAACTCGATGCCGATGCGCTGCTTGCACAGCCGATCCCGCGCGCCGCACCGGTACCGCGCTATCCGTCGGTACAGCGCGACGTGGCGCTGTGGTTTGACGAGCGCGTCACGCAGGGGCAGATCGACGATGTCGTCGCTTCACTTCAGCAGAACGACCCCCGCTTGGCAAGCTTGCGCGATTTCCGTCTGTTCGACGTGTATCGGCCATCCGTCGGAGATTCATCCAGGTTGGTGGGAGCGTCTGCTAACGCGTTGTTAAATAAAGAGAAAAGCCTTGCCTTCAGGATTCAGCTGCAAGATACTGAGCGCACCTTGAGCGATGCGGATGCGGATTCTGCAGTGGCCGCGATCATCGACGAACTCGGTGCCCGGTTGGGGGCACGCTTGCGGCAATAGCAGACCATGGATAACGATCAACGCATGCCCGCGTTCAAGTTCCCCGACCTGCCAGGAACGCCACGCAGTGGTAGCAGTGGCGAGGGCAGTGGCAAGACGGTCACCAAGGCAGAGCTCGCCGATACGCTGTTCGAGCGCCTGGGCTTGAACAAGCGCGAAGCGAAGGACATGGTCGACGGCTTCTTCGACGAGATCCGCGCTGCGCTCGAGCGCGGCGAGTCGGTGAAACTGTCCGGTTTCGGCAACTTCCAGTTGCGCGACAAGCCCCAGCGGCCCGGTCGTAATCCGAAGACCGGCGAGGAGATCGCGATTACGGCACGCCGCGTTGTCACGTTCCACGCCAGCCAGAAGCTCAAGGCCGCGGTCGCGCAGGCGCAGTCTTAGCTCGATCCCTGAGCGCGCGTTCCACCAGATCCCGGCGCCATGTCCACACTTCGTGCCGATGGGCAGTCTCCGTTGCCGCCGATTCCGGCCAAGCGCTACTTCACTATCGGCGAAGTCAGTGACTTGTGCGGCGTGAAGCCGCACGTTCTGCGCTACTGGGAACAGGAGTTCACGCAGCTCAAGCCGGTCAAGCGACGCGGCAACCGACGCTACTACCAGCACCACGAGGTGCTGCTGGTGCGTCGCATCCGTGAGTTGCTCTACGAGCAGGGATTCACCATCAGTGGTGCGCGCAACCGGCTCGACGAGTCGACCAGCCGGCGTGGCCCGCGCCACAACGGCCGCTCCAACGCATCTGACGCGCAGGAAGCGGAACTCAGTCCAGTGGCGCTGCGTGATGCGCTGCTGGAGATACGTGAACTCCTGCTCGATACGCCCAAGACGTGAGCAGCGCGGGCCGAAGGAACCCATGGTCGCGTGTACAATCTTTCTCGTTCGGGGCGTAGCGCAGCCTGGTAGCGCACTTGCATGGGGTGCAAGGGGTCGCGAGTTCGAATCCCGCCGCCCCGACCATTGAATCGCGAAGGGGTTAGCTCTCGGGCTAACCCCTTCTGTTTTTCCAAGACGCCAATCGCATCGTGCGCATTCTTGTTTCCAATGACGATGGCTATCTGGCGCCCGGCCTGCAAGCGCTGGTCGATGCTGCTGCCCGCTTCGGCGAGATCACGGTCGTGGCGCCCGAACAGAATCATTCCGGCGCCAGCAACTCCCTCACGCTGTCTCGGCCGCTGACCGTCAGCCGCGCCGCCAACGGCTTCTATTTCATCAATGGCACGCCGACCGACTGCGTGCACATCGCTCTCACCGGCCTGCTCGATGAGCGACCTGACCTCGTCATCTCCGGCATCAACAACGGCCAGAACATGGGTGACGACACGCTCTATTCCGGAACGGTCGCTGCGGCGATGGAAGGGCACCTTTTCGGCATTCCGTCGATCGCGTTCTCGCTAGTGGACAAGGGGTGGACTCATCTGGACAGTGCGTCCGCTTGGGCGGCGAAGGTGCTCGCCCGCTATATCGAGGCGCCACTGCTGCCGCCCATGCTGCTGAATGTGAACTTGCCAAACTTGGCTGTCGGCGAGGTGCGCGGCATCCAGGGGACGCGGCTCGGCAAGCGTCATCCGTCCGAGCCCGTGATCTGCGCGCAGAACCCGCGCGGTGAGCCGATCTACTGGATCGGCGCAGCCGGCGGTGCCAAGGAGGCCGGGCCAGGCACGGACTTTCACGCCACCGCGAACGGCTGGGTCTCCGTCACACCGCTGCAGATCGACCTCACTCAGGTCGAGCAGCTGCCTGCTGTCACGCAGTGGCTCAGAGGCCATGCATGAGCCCGACGGGCCGCCCCACGGGCGAATCGCCGCGCGACGGCGGCGCGGCGAGCGATCGGCTCGGCAACGGTGGGCTGGCCTCGGAACGGGTGCGGTCCAGGATGGTCGATCGCGTGCGCGAACTCGGGGTGCGTGACCATCGCGTGCTCGATGCGATGGCGGCGGTCCCGCGCCACGCCTTTCTCGATGCTGCGCTTGCCAGTCGTGCCTATGAAGATACGGCCTTGCCGATCGGTCATGGCCAGACGATGTCGCAGCCCTACATCGTCGCGCGTACAGCGGAACTGGCGCTTGAACGGTGTGTCGATCCGAAGGCGGCCAAGGTGCTCGAAATCGGTACCGGATGCGGCTATGCGGCCGCTGTACTGGCGAGGATATTCGGCAATGTGATCTCGGTCGAGCGAGTGCGGGCTCTGCATGAACTGGCACGCAGCAACCTGCGTCCGCTGCGGTTGTCCAATCTGCGCCTGGTGTTCGGCGATGGCTTCGACGGGGTGCCGGGCGAGGCGCCGTTCGACGCGATCGTCGCGGCCGCGGCCGGCGAGCAGTTGCCGGCCACCTGGCTCGATCAGTTGAAGCCGGGCGGAACCATCGTCGCACCGCTGGGTGGCGCTGATCAGCGGATGACGGTCATTGCCAAGGACGAGAGCGGCCGTGTCGTCCGCCGTACGATCGAAGCGGTGCGGTTTGTTCCGCTGCGCGGTGGCACCGCGTAGGCTGGGTGGCGCCGCAACTTGAAGGGGGTTGCATGACGGACGCAACGATGCGCCGGTGGATGGGTGGAGCGACATTGCTGCTTGCCGCGCTTACCGGATGTACCACCACATCACTGCGTGAGGCACCGATCGTCGACCGCTCGGAGCGGCGCATGCCGGCTGCCGCGCCAGCGACCGCGACCCAGGCCGCGGCGCGCGAGGCACTTGACGGACAGTACGTCGTGCAGCGCGGTGACACGCTCTACAGCATCGCGCTTGCGTTTGGCCAGGACTACCGCGATCTCGCGCGCTGGAACGGGCTCGATGACCCGTCCCGCCTGCAGGTCGGCCAGACGCTGCGCGTCGCGCCGTCAGCGGATGTGCCGGGCGGTGCTGTTGTTGCCGCGGTCCCGGTCGCGCCCGTCGGTGCTGCCGACGTCCGGCCGCTCGAAGGTGCGACGTCGCTGCCGGCGGTGCCATCAACCGCGCCACCGACGATCGCTCCGCCTGGTCCGGCAGCACTGCCGCCGCCGGCGGTGGCGCCGGCGCCAGCGGCGCCCAGGATGGTCGAGCCGGCGGTGAAGACTCCCCCTCCTGCGACATCCTCCGCCAAGGAGCCGGCGCTGACCTGGGCCTGGCCGGCGAGCGGCAAGGTGATCGAGAATTTCGACGAAGCGCGCAACAAGGGGATCGGCATCGCTGGCAAGGAAGGCGATCCGGTTCTCGCCGCCAACGATGGCGAGGTCGTCTATGGCGGCGATCGTTTGCGAGGCTATGGAAACCTCATCATCATCAAGCACACCGACGACTTCATCTCCGCCTATGCGCACAATCGTCAGATCCTGGTGAAGCAGGGCCAGATGGTGAAGCGCGGTCAACGTATCGCGGAGATGGGCAAGACGGACAGCGATGTTCCCAAGCTGCACTTCGAAGTCAGGCGTGCGGGCAAGCCGATCGATCCGCTGAAGTTTCTGCCCAACCGATGACACCCTAGCGGCGGCGAAGGTGTCGGCCACAGCGTGGGTTGCAACGGCGGGGCGACGCTGGACCTGACACGCGAGCGGGTCGGGCAGGCTCGGGAGGCGCCGCAGCGCCTGCGTCGAACGCCGGTAGTGCGCTGTGTTGGGGTGAAGGCGGTTTTCTGAAGCAGGCGGCACAGCCTGCGCCGATACAATGCCGCGTGATTCCGACCCTGTGCTTTGACCTCGAAACCGTGCCCGACGTAGCGGGCTTGCGTCGATTGCGGCCCGAGTGGGCCGAACTCGACGACGCCGCGGTTGCCGAACGCGCCTTCGCCGAGCGCCGTGAGCGCACCGGCGGCAGCGACTTTCTCCAGCATCACCTGCATCGAATCGTCGCCATTGGCTGCGCATTTCGTGATGACAGCGGCTTTCGCGTGCGCTGCCTCGGCACGCCGGAGGACGGTGAGGGGCGGTTGGTGCAGGACTTCTTTCGACTCGTGGACCGCTATACGCCGCAACTGGTCAGCTGGAACGGTGGCGGCTTCGACCTGCCGGTGCTTCACTACCGCGGCCTCCTCCATGGCGCTGCCGCAGCGCGCTACTGGGATCAGGGCGATGACGATCGGGACTTCAAGTGGAACAGCTACATCGGTCGGTACCACGCCCGCCATTGCGATCTGATGGACTTGCTGGCGATGTATCAGCCGCGTGCCGCCGTGCCCCTGGATGACCTGGCCAAGTTGTGTGGTTTCGCCGGCAAGCTGGGCATGGATGGCAGCCAGGTGTGGCGCGCCTACCAGGCCGGTGGAATCAGTGCGATCCGTGATTACTGCGAGACCGATGTCGTCAACACCTACCTTGTGTACTGCCGCTTCCGGAAAATGCGCGGCCAGTTGACCGACGCTGCCTACACTGCCGAGATGAAACTGGTGCGCGAAGCGCTCGCGGCGCGTGCCGATGCGGTGCATTGGCGCGAGTTCCTCGCTGCCTGGCAAGAGCCCTGACATGGGACACCCTTACACGGTCGAGATCGAGTCCCTCGATCTCGAAGGTCGGGGCGTCGGGCATCGCGACGGCAAGGTCGTGTTCGTCGAGGGCGGGCTGCCGGGCGAGCGTGTGCTCGCGACTCCGGTGCGCATCAAGCCGAGCTATGAAACAGGGCGTGTCTCCGAGGTATTGAGCGAGAGTGCGCTGCGCGTGACGCCGAGCTGTGCCCACTTCGGCATCGGCCCGGGTTTCTGCGGCGGCTGCGCCATGCAGCACCTTGAGCCGCGCGCGCAGGTGGCGATCAAGCAGCGGGTCCTCGAGGACGCGCTCTGGCATATCGGCCGCGTACGTGCGCAGACGATGATGCGGCCTATCCATGGCCCGACCTGGGGCTACCGCTACCGCGCGCGCCTGACGGTGCGGCATGTCGCCAAGAAGGGCGGGGTCTTGATCGGCTTCCACGAGCGCGGCAGCAGCTTCGTTGCTGACATGCGCGAGTGCAAGGTGTTGCCGCCCCATGTCAGCGCGCTGCTGCTGCCGCTGCGCGACCTGATCGGGGCCCTGTCCATCTACAACCGCTTGCCGCAGATCGAGCTGGCTGTTGCCGAGCATGATGGCGTGCAGCAGACCGCCTTGGTGTTTCGCAACCTGGCGCCGCCCACGGCGGCTGATCGTGTACTGCTTGCCCGCTTTGGCCGGGACCACGACGTCGTGCCGTGGCTGCAGCCGGCGGGACCCGAGACAGCGGCGCCCCTGGATCCGGCCGCTGCCGACCGCTTGCTGCTCGGCCTGCCCGAGTTCGGCGTCAACGTGCCGTTCATGCCCACCGACTTTACACAGGTCAATCATCGGATCAACGAGGTGCTCGTACGGCGTGCGGTGCATCTGCTTGCGCCTGGAGTCGACGAGTCGGTCGCCGACTTCTTCTGCGGATTGGGCAATTTCACCCTGCCGCTCGCCACCTGCGCCCGGCAGGTGGTGGGACTCGAGGGCAGCGCGGGCCTGGTGGCCCGAGCACGCGCGGCGGCCGACGGTGCAGGCTTGGGCCAGCGCACCTCGTTCATAGCGCGCAACCTGTTCGAATGGACCTTGGACGACTGGCACCGGCTGAACGCCGACGCGCCGATCGGGGCGGTGCTGGTCGATCCTCCGCGCGAAGGCGCGCTGGCCTTGGTTCAGTCACTCGCGCAGACGCAACTGCGGCCGCGGCGGCTGGTCTATGTGTCCTGCAATCCGGCGACGCTTGCGCGCGATTGCGCCGTGCTGGTTAACGAGGGGGGGTGGCAACTTCGCGCTGCCGGCGTCGTCAACATGTTTCCGCACACTGCTCACATCGAATCCATGGCCGTTCTCGAACCGGGCCGGGTCGCCGATAACGCGATCTGACGCCCTCTGCGTGTTAAGATCGTGCGTTCGGCGTCTGTCGCAACTCGTTAATTTTTCGAGAGATTTCGCCCTTTCGCGAAACGCTTTTGACAATTGCGCGACCGCGTCTGCGGCTGCCCCGCTGAACGCTGCGCGGTGCGCTGATCACACCCTCTACTCAATCAACGGAAAACAAGGCAATGGCAATCGAACGCACCCTTTCCATCATCAAGCCCGACGCAGTCGCGAAGAACGTCATCGGTGCCATCCTCGCGCGCTTCGAGCAGGCCGGACTGAAGATCGTTGCTGCCCGAATGATGCAGTTGTCGCGTGCCGACGCTGAGGCGTTCTATGGCGTCCATCGCGAGCGTCCTTTCTTCAAGGATCTGGTGAGTTTCATGATCTCCGGTCCGATCATGGTCCAGGTCCTCCAGGGCGAGGGTGCGATTGCCAAGAACCGCGAGCTGATGGGCGCAACCGATCCGAAGAAGGCGGCGCCCGGCACCATTCGGGCCGACTTTGCCGACAGCATCGATGCCAATGCCGTGCATGGCTCGGACGCTCCCGAAACGGCGCAAGTCGAAGTCGGGTTCTTCTTTCCGGGCATGAACGTTCACTCGCGCTGAGCCGCCTCACCCACAGGCAACCCGGTGGATCGCGTCAATCTGCTCGATCTGGATGCAGCCGCACTGACGGCCTATGTCTCGTCGCTTGACGAGAAGCGGTTTCGTGCGCGCCAGCTTCAGCGGTGGATCCACCGGCGCGGGGCTCGCGATTTCGACGCCATGAGCGATTTGGCCAAGTCGCTCCGCACCAAACTTGCCGAGCACGCCGAGATCGTGGCGTTGCCGGTGATGCGCGATGCCACATCGAGTGACGGCACGCGCAAGTGGCTGCTCGATGTCGGCCTGGCGAACGCGATTGAAACCGTGTTCATTCCCGAAGACGATCGCGGCACGCTGTGCGTCTCCACGCAGGCGGGCTGCGCGATGGCGTGTTTGTTCTGCTCCACCGGGCGGCAGGGCTTCAACCGCAACCTGAAGACGTCAGAGATCATTGGTCAACTTTGGTGGGCCGAGCATGCACTGCGGTCGAGTGCCGGCGTGACGGCGAGCGAGGGCAGCGAAGGCGAGCGTGTGATCAGCAACGTGGTCCTGATGGGCATGGGGGAGCCGCTGCAGAACCTCGATGCGGTCGTGCCGGCATTGCGCCTGATGCTCGATGACAATGCTTATGGGCTGTCGCGTCGGCGGGTGACGGTGTCCACGTCCGGACTGGTGCGGCAGATGGACAAGCTGGCGCAACTGTGTCCGGTGGCGCTGGCGGTGTCGCTGCACGCGCCTAATGACGAATTGCGGGATCGGCTGGTGCCGCTCAACCGCAAGCATCCGCTGCGCGACCTGATGGCGGCGTGCCAGCGTTATCTCAAGCACGCGCCGCGCGACTTCATTACTTTCGAGTACGTGATGATCGATGGCGTGAATGATCAAGATGGTCACGCGCGCGAGTTGATTGCGCTGGTGCACGATGTTCCATGCAAGTTCAACCTGATCCCGTTCAACCCGTTTCCTGATGCCGGACTGCGTCGCTCTGCGCCTGAACGCATCCGCCGCTTTGCGCAAATCCTGCAGGATGCTGGCATCGTCACCACGACGCGCAAGACGCGCGGCGATGACATCGATGCCGCCTGCGGTCAATTGGCAGGCGAGGTGCAGGACAGGACCCGGCGCGCCGAGCGCAAGCAGCAGTTGCCGCCGCTGGTTGCCGTGCACTCTTGAGTCCGACAAGCGGAGCCTGAACTGATGCACACGATGCGAGTCTCGGCCTGGGCATGCACTGCCATCTTGGCGCTCGGCGCTTGCGAGACGACAACCACGGTCAACGGCCGGCAGGTGGAGAATCCGGGCGCAACCCAGAGCAGCGAAGCCGATCTTCAGAAGCGCGCGTCGCTGCGCTTGCGCCTGGCGTCCAACTACTACAGTCAGCGCCAATACGCGGTGGCGATCGATGAGGTCAAGCAGGCGCTCAGCATCGATCCCAACCTGTCGCAGGCGTACGCGCTGCTGGGCCTGATCTACATGGAGCTCGATGACAGGGCGCAGGCGGAAGCGAATTTCGGTCGCGCATTGAAGATCGACATCGACAGCCCCGAAATCAACAACAATTACGGCTGGTTTCTGTGCCGCACCGGGCGCGAGCGCGAGTCGCTGGCCCACTTTCAGCGGGCCGCCGACAATCGGCTCTACGCCACGCCGGCGCTGCCGCTGCAAAACGCCGGCGTTTGCCTGATGCAGTTGAAGGACTACAAGACCGCTGAGACCTTCCTGCGGCGTTCGTTCGAATCGGATGCCTCGTCACCGGTGGTGAAGTTTCAGCTCGCTCGCCTGTATCTGGCGACTCGGCAGCTGGACCGCGCGAACTTCTATTTCAGCCTGTTGGAGCGTGACGTGGAGCCGAATGCGGAAGCGCTTTGGCTCGGCTTGCGCATCGCTCGGGCGCAGGGCGACGTGCGCGCCGAGAGACAGTATGCCGATCAGCTACGGCGCCGCTTCTCCAACTCCAACGAAGCCAGTCTGTTGAGGCGTGAGAAGTTCGATGACTGACCTCGACTCCGACGTGCGCGCGAGAGCGGTCGACGACCCGCGCGAGGCTGGGGAGGTCGGCGCTGCCTTGACGCCGGCGTCGGTCGATCCGGTTTCCGGAGCCAGCGCGCAGTCTGCGCAGGCCGAGGCGGTGCATCCGACCGGATTCGGCTACACGCTCGCACAGACGCGTGAGCGCATGGGCCTGTCCGTCGCCGACATGGCGGCTCGCCTGCGCCTGCATCCCCGCCAAGTCAGCGCCCTCGAGGAGGAACAACTGGCGGCTCTGCCTGAAGCCCCTTTCGTGCGCGGCTTCGTGCGCAATTACGCCAAGGAACTGCAACTCAACCCAGCGCCGTTGCTGGCCGATCTGGCAACACGCCTGCCGACGGCCGCGTCGCGGGGCGACCCGCTCGCCGCCGCTGGAATCTTGCGCAGCGACGTGCGCCGCGCTGGTGCCGACGGCAACTCGCGCGTCACCGTGGTCGGTGGCGCATTGGTCGTGCTGATCGTGCTGGGCCTGATTGGGTGGTTGGCATCCTTGCGCACCCCGACCGCCGAGCCGACCGTGGTGACGACAACCGCGCCGACAGCCGACCCCCAACCTGCCGGCGCAGCGTCCAGCGGCAGCGCCACGCCTGTGGCTGTCCCTGACGCGGCTGTCCCGCAAGCGCCAGCGTCACCGGCAGAGGGCGCCCCGTCGGCTGAACGTACGCCTGCGGCGACGAAAAGCGCGGTGTCGTCGGCGGCATCGGCACCGCCCGCGTCCGCTGCTGCTTCGGCTCCGTTGCTCAACGGAGTGCGGCTGCTCATCGGCGATCGCCCGTCCTGGATCGAGATCACGCAGGCCGACGGCGCCGTCATCCTCAGCGGTTTGCAGGAGCCCGGCACCGAGAGGCGTCTGGCGCCGGTGCAACCGCCTCTGCGCCTGGTGATCGGTAACTCTTCCGCAGTGCGCCTCGAGTACCGTGGCAAGCCCATCGATTTGAAGCCCCATGCCCGTGCCGACGACCTGGCACGCCTGACGCTGGAGTGAACCGACGATGAATCAGCCTGCCGCTGCTGCTGCCGTCGTTGATTGTCTGCCCGCCGTGATCGGCCCGCTTGCCCGCCATCCCACGCGGCAGGTGAGGGTGCGCTGGGGCGCGCGCGAAGTGCGCATCGGCGGCGACGCCCCGGTGATGGTGCAGTCGATGACCAACACCGACACGGCCGACGCAATCGGCACCGCGATCCAGGTGAAGGAACTTGCGCAGGCGGGCAGCGAAGTGGTGCGCATCACCGTCAACTCGCCCGAGGCGGCGGCTGAGGTCGACGCCATCCGCGTTCAGCTCGATCGGATGGGGATCGACGCGCCGCTGGTGGGCGACTTCCACTACAACGGACACAAGCTGCTGGCCGACTATCCGGGCTGCGCCCAAGCGCTGTCGGCGTATCGGATCAACCCCGGCAACGTCGGTCGCGGTGCCAAGCGGGAAGACAATTTCGCGCGGATGATCGAGATCGCAGCCCGCCATGGCAAGCCGGTTCGCATCGGCGTCAACTGGGGTTCGCTCGACCAGGAACTGCTGGCGCGCATGATGGACGAGAACAGCCATCGCCCGCAGCCCTGGACCGCCAATGCCGTGCTGCGCGAGGCCCTGGTGCGATCGGCCATCGAAAATGCGCAGCGCGCGGAAAAGATCGGCCTGGGTGGCGACATGATCGTCCTGTCCGCCAAGGTGAGTGGCGTGCAGGACCTGATCGCCGTCTATCGCGAACTGGCGCGCCGCTGTGACTACCCGCTGCACCTTGGCCTGACGGAAGCAGGCATGGGCAGCAAGGGCATCGTCGCCTCCACCGCGGCGCTCGCGGTGCTGTTGCAGGAGGGCATCGGCGACACCATCCGCGTATCCCTCACGCCGGCGCCCGGCGAGCCGCGCACCAAGGAGGTCGAGGTCTCCCAGCAGATCCTGCAGACGCTTGGCCTGCGTGCCTTCACGCCCATGGTCATCGCCTGCCCGGGCTGCGGTCGCACCACCAGCACCTTTTTCCAGGAACTCGCTGAGAAGATCCAGGACTATCTGCGCGAGCAGATGCCGGCATGGCGCCAGTCGTATCCCGGCGTGGAGTCGATGAACGTCGCGGTCATGGGTTGCGTCGTCAACGGTCCGGGTGAAAGCAAGCACGCCAATATTGGGATCAGCCTGCCGGGCTCCGGCGAGGCACCGGTGGCGCCGGTGTTTGTCGACGGCGAGCGCACGGTCACACTGAAGGGCGAGCGAATCGCCGAGGAGTTCCAGGCGATCGTCGAGGACTACGTGCAGCGCCGGTACACGCGCGCCGCGGCATAGCAATGAGCTCCAGGAAACTATCTGCCGTGCGCGGCATGAACGACCTATTGCCCGCCGAGGCCCCGCTGTGGGAGTGGTTCGAGGCGCGCATCGCCGACTGGCTGCGCAGCTATGGCTATCAACAGATCCGAACGCCGATCGTCGAGTACACCGAGCTTTTCGTGAAGGGCATCGGCGAAGTCACTGACATCGTCGAAAAGGAGATGTACTCGTTCGAAGACCGCCTCAACGGCGAGCACCTGACGCTGCGGCCGGAGTTCACCGCTGGCGTGGTGCGTGCCGCGATCGAACACAACCTCACCTATGACGCGCCGCGCCGCGTGTGGTCGATGGGACCGGTGTTTCGGCACGAGCGTCCGCAGCGCGGGCGCTACCGGCAGTTCCATCAGGTCAACGTCGAGGCGATCGGCTTCGCCGGCCCGGACATCGACGCGGAGCTGATCGTGATGCTGGCGCGGCTATGGCAGATTTTGCAGTTGCCCAAAGTGCGACTGCAGATCAATTGCCTCGGGCAGGCGGCCGAGCGCGCCGCGCATCGCGCCGACCTCATCGCATACTTCGAGCGGCACGAGAGCGCGCTTGACGCTGACGCCAAGCGCCGCCTGCACAGCAATCCGCTGCGCATTCTCGACACCAAGAATCCGGCGTTGGCTGAGGTCGTCGATGGTGCGCCGCGCATTTGCGCCTACCTGGGTGAGGCATCGCGCGCCCACTTCGACGGCCTGCAGCAACTACTGACGGCGGCTGGTGTCGAGTTCGGCGTCAATCCACGCCTCGTGCGTGGACTGGACTACTACAACCTCACGGTGTTCGAGTGGATCACCGATGCGCTGGGCAGCCAGGGCACGATCTGCGGCGGTGGTCGCTACGATCCGCTGATCGAGCGAATGGGCGGCAAGCCGACCCCAGGCATCGGTTTCGGCATGGGCATCGAGCGCGTCATCGAGTTGCTCAAGGACGGCGGCCAGGTGGACATCGCGCCCGGTTGCGACGCCTACGTCCTTCACCAGGGCGGCGCCACGCGAACCCACGCGTTCCTGGTCGCTGAGCGGCTGCGCGATGCGGGCCTCGACGTGGTGCTGCATGCCGGCGACGCCAGCATGAAGTCGCAGATGAAGAAGGCCGATGCGAGCGGCGCCGAGTTCGCCGTCATCATCGGCGAGGCGGAACTGCAGGCAGACAGCGCGGCGGTCAAGGCGCTGCGCAGCGGCGCCGCGGAGCGCGCCTTTGCGCAGCAATCCAGCGTGCCCTTGGCGCAACTGGCCGACGCGCTGATCGAGGCATTGCAGGCGGCCGAGACGCCGCTCCAATAGATAACGTAACGAACAACACAGCACGAGCGGACTCGCAGGGACCCATGGCATACGACCTTCAGGAACAGGAACAACTCGCTACGTTCAAGGCGTGGTGGGAAAAGTACGGCAACTTCCTTCTTGCCGTGGTGACGCTGGCACTGCTTGCGGTCGCTGGTTGGAACGGCTGGCGCTGGTACGAGCGGCGCGAGGCAGCGTCGGCATCAGCTGCCTACGAACTGGTGCTCAAGGCCCTTGGTGAGAACAACGGCGCCCGTGTGAAGGAACTCACCGGCACGCTCATTCAGAACCATGGCCGCACGGTGTTCGCCTCAATGTCGGCGTTGCATGCCGCCAAGGTAAACCACGAGGCGAACGACCTGCCGGCGGCGCGTGCTCAGCTGAAGTGGGTGATCGACAAGTCGGGTCATGAGGAGTTCGTTTTGATTGCGCGCGTGCGGCTGGCGGGCGTGCTGCTCGACGAGAAGAGCTACGACGAGGCGTTGAAGGTACTCGCCGGCGATGTGCCGGTCGCGCACCAGACCGCGTTTGCCGATCGCCGCGGCGACGTGTTGCTGGCGCAGGGCAAGGCCGCCGAGGCGCGTGCCGCGTGGCAGGTCGCCCTCGACAAGGCGGATACCCAGCACCCGTTGCGGCAACTGCTGCAGCTGAAGCTCGATTCCGTGCCGGCGCCCGCGGTGTCCTGATGACAATGATCGTTCCAAGGCTCGGCCACCTTCTGCTTGCAGTCGCGGCCAGCGGCGCGCTGTTGCTGTCGGCTTGTTCGTCGAGCAAGAGCGAAGTGTCCAAGCCGGCCGAGCTGGTGGACTTCAAGCAGACACTCAACGTTCGCACCGCCTGGCGCGTCAACGTCGGTGATGCAAAGGGTGCGCCGCTGCAGCCGGCGGTCCTTGATAACGCCGTGTATGCCGCAGGCTCCAACGGCACGCTCGTGCGGGTTGCGCCGGCTACCGGAGAAGTGATCTGGCGCATCGATACGGATGCGCGACTGACGGCTGGTGTCGGAAGCGACGGATTCGTCGTTGCCGTGGGAACGGCGAAGGGCGAACTGCTGACGTACGCTGCGGACGGCAAGCCGGGCTGGCGCGCGCAGCTGTCGAGTGACGTACTGACCGCTCCGCTCGTGGGCCGTGGCGTTGTCATCGTGCGCTCGACCGACCAGCGCATTACCGCGTTTGAAGTCGACAGTGGCAAGCGGCGCTGGAGCTTCTCGCGCACGCCGCCGCCGCTGACGCTTCGGACCACCTCGGACATGGCGTTCATCGGCGACAACGTGCTGGTGGGTTTACCTGGGGGACGTCTGGTGGCGTTGTCGCTGACCAATGGCGCCGTGCGTTGGGAAGCCGTGGTGGCCGAGCCGCGTGGGGCAACCGAAGTGGAGCGGCTGGCCGACGTCATCGGCGCGCTCGCCGTCGGCGGTCGCGATGCCTGTGCCGCGGCGTTTCAGGGCCGCTTGACCTGTGTCGACAATGCCAACGGCAACCTGCGCTGGGCGCGGGATTTGGCGGCCGGTGCGGGTGTCACGATGGATGAGAAGTACGTCTATGCCATGGACGCGGGCGGTGCCGTGGTGGCGCACGCGCGTGACAGCGGCGCCAGCGTGTGGCGCAACGCGTCGCTTGCCAATCGCCAGTTGAGCAACCCGCTCGTGCTGCCTTCTTCCGTGCTGGTCGGCGACTTCAAAGGCTACGTGCACTTCTTGCGACCCGATAGCGGGGAGTTCGCTGCGCGCGTGGCACTGGGCGATGCGATCACGGCTGCGCCCCGCGCATGGGCCAACGGGGCCATCGTTCAAACGCAAGGCGGCGCGCTGGCGTTCCTGAGCGTCGAACGGTGAGGCGGGGCGCGCGCGCATGAAGCCGGTCGTCGCCCTGGTCGGGCGTCCCAACGTGGGCAAGTCGACCTTGTTCAATCGACTCACCCGCACCCGTGCGGCGCTGGTTGCAGACTTTCCCGGGCTGACGCGCGATCGCCACTATGGCGATGGCCTGGTCGGCCCGATGCCGTACCTCGTGATCGACACCGGTGGCTTCGAGCCGGTCGCGGCCGAGGGTCTGGTGAAGGAGATGGCGGCGCAGGCCGAACTGGCGATCGCCGAGAGCGATGTGGTGATCTTCCTGCTCGACGCGCGTGACGGCCTGACCGCGCAGGATCAGCGCATTGCCGATCGCCTGCGCCGTGCCGGCCGGCGCGTGGTGCTGGCGGTCAACAAGGCCGAGGGTCTGCCTGCCTCGGCGACTGCCGAGTTCCACGAGCTCGGGCTCGGCGAGCCCTATGCGATCTCGGCCGCTCATGGCGATGGC
This sequence comes from Burkholderiaceae bacterium, assembly GCA_022843955.1. Classification (GTDB taxonomy): domain Bacteria; phylum Pseudomonadota; class Gammaproteobacteria; order Burkholderiales; family Burkholderiaceae_F; genus JALHMQ01. The sequence continues at coordinate 32,518 of JALHMQ010000029.1, read as the reverse complement.
GTGTCGGCAGTGATGGATCTGGTCCTCGAGGGGTTTGAGGTACCGGCGGATCCAGAAACACTGGACGGTTCGGGCCGCATCCGGGTGGCGATCGTCGGTCGACCGAACGTAGGCAAATCCACCCTGGTGAATGCCCTGATCGGCGAGGAACGCATGATCGCGTTCGATGCGCCAGGTACCACCCGCGACGCCATTTCAGTCGACTTCGACTACGCCGAGCGGCCGTACAGACTGATCGACACGGCCGGTCTGCGTCGCAGGGGCAAGGTGTTCGAGAGCGTCGAGAAGTTCTCGGTGGTCAAAACCCTGCAGGCGATCGAGCAATGCAACGTCGCCATACTCCTGCTCGACGGCGGTAGCGAGATTGCCGACCAGGACGCGCACATCGCGGGCTACATCCTTGAATCTGGACGGGCGCTGGTTGTCGCCGTCAACAAGTGGGACGGTCTGGATGACTACCAGCGCGCAACCATCAAACGCGAGGTCGAGCGCAAGCTGCACTTCCTGAGTTGGGCCAGGATCCACTTCATTTCCGCCCGCAAGCGAACCGGACTCGGCGCGGTGATGCGCTCGGTTGCGGAGGCGCACAAGGCGGCCTTCGCCAAGCTGCCTACGCCCCGACTCACGCGCGCGCTGCAGGCCGCAGTCGAGCGGCAGCCACCGCCGCGTTCGGGTCAGTTCCGTCCCAAGATGAGGTATGCGCATCAAGGCGGGCAAAACCCGCCGATCGTCATCATCCATGGCTCCGGACTGAACGGCATCGGTGACGGATATCGCCGCTACCTGGAAGGGTGGTTCCGCGATCTGTTCGAACTGAGCGGCACGCCATTGCGGGTCGAGTTCCGCTCAAGCACCAACCCTTACGCAGACCGCGCGCGCTCGGCCTAATCTTCCGGTGCGCGGGCCGTCATGCGGGGCGCGCGATGGCGCCGCCCTTCCTTTTCCTTTACATTGAATTTTCTTGCTGCGGCGCCATCTAAGTTCGGCGCGTGCGCGGCAGTGTGCGGCGCGACCTTGAGTGCCGCCACTCTCATCGGAGCAAACATGAGCAATAAAGGGCAACTCCTACAAGACCCGTTCCTTAATGCCCTGCGCAAGGAGCATGTGCCGGTGTCGATCTACCTGGTCAATGGCATCAAGCTTCAGGGCCAGATCGAGTCATTTGATCAGTATGTCGTGCTGCTGCGGAACACCGTCACGCAGATGGTCTACAAGCACGCGATCTCGACTGTCGTACCGGCGCGTCCAGTCAATCTGAGTGTGGAGACTTCAAGCTGACCGTCTTCCAGGTAGAGAGCGAACGCGCCGAACGCACCGGTCGCGCCCTTCTGATCAGTGTCTCGGTCGGCCGCAGCGGGCCCGTCGCAGCGCAAGACGCGCTGGAAGAATTGCAGCAGCTTGCCCAGTCTGCCGGCTTTTCGGTCGGTGGTGTGATGCAGGCTCGCCGCGAGCGCCCCGATCCCGCGCTGTTTGTCGGTTCCGGCAAGGCAGAGGAGATCGCGGCTCTGATGAAGTCCACTGGCGCAGGCGTAGCGCTGTTCGATGTCGCCTTGTCGCCGGCTCAGCAACGCAACCTCGAGCGCGAACTGGATGCCCGGGTACTTGATCGCACCGCGCTGATCCTCGACATTTTTGGCCAGCGTGCCAAGAGCCGCGAGGGCAAGTTGCAGGTTGAGCTGGCGCAACTCGACCACCTGTCGACCCGGCTGGTTCGCGGCTGGACCCACCTCGAGCGACAGCGCGGCGGGTTGGGGAAGACGGGCGGTCCGGGCGAGAAGCAGATCGAACTCGACCGCCGCATGATCACGACACGGGTCAAGGCACTGCGCGAACGACTCAAGGTGCTGCACAAGCAGCGGCGCACGCAGCGTCGCTCGCGCGATCGTCGGCATGTGTTCACGGTTTCGCTGGTCGGCTACACCAACGCCGGCAAGTCGACGTTGTTCAATGCCCTCACTCGGGCCCAGGCCTACGCGGCCGACCAGTTGTTCGCCACCTTGGACACTACTTCGCGCCGCTGCTTCGTCGCGCCGGACGTGGAAGTGGTGCTTTCCGACACGGTCGGGTTTATCCGGGGGCTGCCGCACGCGCTCGTTGAGGCGTTCAAATCCACGCTTGAAGAGTCGGTCGAGGCTGATCTTCTGCTGCACGTGGTCGATGCGGCGTCACCGGCGCGCGAAGCGCAAATCGCCGAGGTCGATCGTGTGCTGCGGGAGATCGGCGCCGACCATGTGCCGCAGCTTCTGGTCTTCAACAAGGTCGATCGGCTCGGCCGTGCAGCGGGTGTCGAGCATGACCCCTGTGGTACGCTTTCTCGCGTTTTTTTGAGCGCAGTAACCGGCGCTGGCGTCGATGAACTGCGCGAGGTCATCGCAGGTCGTGCGCGCGCCGCACGCACCGATGACGGCCGCGATGTTGCGGTCGATTCCGAAGCCGACCCATCGATCCCCGCTGATGTCTCGCACTGATCCTGACCGCTTCGCGGCGGTCCTCACGAACGGCAGTCAATGCAATCCCAGTACGGAAATGCCATGTCGCTGAACGACCCGCAGTGGGGCCGAAGTGGAGGCTCGGGTGGTGATGACAAGGACGACGGCGAGGCGCGCGACGCCCGCAACGAGCGCGAGCCACGCAATGGTGAGCCGCGCGGCGAGCGCGGCAAGCCTCAGCGGCCGGGTGGTCAAGACGGCCCGCCCGATATCGACGAGCTCTGGCGTGACTTCAACAAGCGGTTGAACGGTTTGTTTGGCAAGGGCGGCGGCAACGGCCGTGGCACAGGCGGGGGCTTCGGTGGGAAACGACCGGATGCCCGCGGCGCCGGAATTGGCGCACTCGCGGTGCTAGGTGCCGCCGTGCTGATCTGGCTGTTCAGCGGCTTCTACATCGTCAATGAGGGTCAGGTCGGCGTCGTCACGACCTTCGGTCGTTACAGCGAAAGCACGCCGCCGGGCTTTCGCTGGCGCGCCCCGTGGCCAGTCCAGTCACATGAGGTGGTCGACGTGCTCTCATTGCGCACGATCGAGATCGGTGCGCGTGGGCGTGGCGATCGATTGAAGGAAGCGCTGCTGCTGACAGACGACGAGAACATTGTCGACCTGCACTTCACCGTCCAGTACCGCATCAAGGAAACGGCCGATGGTGCGCGCGACCACCTGTTCAACAGCCGCGGGCCGATCGAATCCGTCCAGCAGGTGGCCGAAAGCGCAATGCGCGAGGTGGTTGGACGCAAGACCATGGATTCGGTGCTGTACGAGTCGCGTCAGGAGATCGCCGAGGAGGCTCGCAAGCGAATGCAGGAAATGCTTGATCGCTATGGGACCGGGATCCTGGTGTCGGCGGTGGCGATCCAGAACGCCCAGCCTCCCGAGCAGGTACAGGCTGCGTTCGACGATGCCGTGCGGGCCACGCAGGATCGCGAGCGTCAGATCAACGAAGGACAGTCTTACGCCAACGACGTCGTGCCTCGTGCGCGCGGCCTGGCATCACGTCTCGTTCAGGAAGCCGAGGGCTATCGGTCGCGCGTCATCGAGACTGCGCAGGGCGACGCGTCGCGCTTCGGCCAAATCCTCGTCGAGTACAACCGGGCGCCGGCTGTGACCCGCGACCGTCTGTATTTGGAGACCATGCAGCAGGTGTTCACGAACGCGAGCAAGGTCATGATCGACACACGCAGCGGCAACAATCTCCTTTACCTGCCGCTCGACAAACTGATGCAGCAGGCGATTGCCGATGGCAACGCCGCTGCGCGGCCGCCCGCGACCGCTCCAGCCGACGCTGCCACGGCGGTGGTGCCGCCTGCTCCTCGTGACGCGGCGCGCAGCCGTGATCGCGACACACGGTGATAGGGCGGCAGATGAACAAGATCATCGGTACCATCGTCGCGGTCGTCATCGGAGCCGTGTTGTTTCGCGCCTGCGCGTTCATTGTCGACCAGCGCCAGTTCGCGGTCGTCTTTGCGCTGGGACAGATCAAGGAGGTCATCTCCGAGCCTGGCCTGCACTTCAAGTGGCCGCTGGTGAACAACGTCGTCTATCTCGATCGGCGCATCCTCACGATCGACACGCCGCAGCCCGACCGCGTACAGACTTCAGAGAAGAAGAATCTTTTCGTCGACTCGTTCGTCAAGTGGCGAATCAACGATCCGCGGCGCTACTGGGTGAGCTTCCTCGGCAACGAGCGCGCTGCGCAGGAGCGCATCAACACCCTGGTGCGCGACGCGCTCAACCAGGCCGTTAACCGCCGCACCGTGAACGAAGTGACCTCGCGTGAACGCGAGCGGGCGATGGAGGAGATTCGGGCCGCAGTGCAGGAACGTGTCAAAGACGTAGGCGTCGAGATTGTCGATGTGCGCCTCAAGCGCGTCGACTTCGTGCCGGAAATCTCCGAGTCGGTGTTTCGCCGCATGGAAGCCGAGCGCAAGCGCGTGGCCAACGAGCAGCGTTCCATCGGTGGAGCCGAAGGCGAGAAAATCCGCGCGGATGCCGATCGCCAGCGTGAAGTACTGCTGGCCGAGGCGTACAAGCAAGCCCAGACCGTCAAGGGCGAGGGTGATGCGAAGGCGTCGGCGATCTATGCCCAGTCGTTCGGCCAGAACACGGAATTCTTCAACTTCTATCGCAGCCTGGAAGCCTATCGTTCGAGCTTCCGCAATCGCACCGATGTGCTGGTGATCGATCCGTCGTCAGACTTCTTCAAGTACATGAAGTCACCGACGCCGGGACGGACGCCGCGCTGATCCGGCACGCGTTCGCTTCACGTGGCAACGGTTGGCCTGGCGCTTGCGCTGATGCTTGTTCTCGAAGGGATCATGCCGTTCGCGGCGCCGGCAAAATGGCGGGAGATGTTCAGTCGCCTGCTTGAACTGTCGGACGGCCAGATCCGCTTCATCGGGCTGGCCCTGATCCTGTCCGGGTTCGGCGTGTCGCTGCTGTTCCTTTGATGCGTGGCCGAGCACGCGGCCAGCGCTGCACGCCTACGCTGCGTTTGCCTTGACGACCACCATGTCCCGCTGGCTGCTGCCCGAAGGCATATCCGACGTCTTGCCAACCGAGGCGGCGCAGATCGAACGGCTGCGCCGGGCGCTGCTCGATCTGTACCACAGCTATGGCTACGAACAGGTGATCCCGCCGCTGATCGAGTACCTGGATTCGCTGCTGACAGGCACCGGCCACGATCTGGATCTGCGCACCTTCAAGCTGGTCGACCAACTGTCAGGTCGTCAGCTCGGTCTGCGCGCCGACATCACGCCGCAGACCGCACGCATCGACGCCCACATTCTCAATCGCAACGGGGTGGCTCGGCTTTGCTATGCCGGCGCGGTGCTGCATACCCGGCCGGGGCATCCACTCGCCGCGCGTGAGCCGCTGCAGGTGGGGGCGGAACTCTACGGCTTCGGTGGACTCGCGGCGGACGCGGAGATCCAATGCCTTGCCGCCAAGTCGCTGCGCGCTGCCGGCGTTCGGCGCGTTCATTTCGACCTGGGTCACACTGGCATCACGCGGGCGCTGCTCGCGCTTGACCCGGCCGCGGCTGCGCTGGTCGATGATCTGCTGTCGGCGCTCGGCGCCAAGGACGTATCGGCCCTGCGTGACCTGACGGGGCCTCTGCAAGCTGCCACGCGCGATGCGCTGCTTGCCCTGGTGCGGTTGCACGGCCTGCCGGCTGACGTGCTCTCCCAGGCGCGCCGACAGTTGCCGCCGGTGCCGGCGATCATCCGCGCGCTCGATGAACTTGCCTGGCTCGCGCAGCGACTGCCTGCCGACCAGGTGACGATCGATCTTTCGGATCAGCATGGCTACCGCTACTACACGGGCGTCAACTTCGCTGCCTACGGCGAGGCGCCGGCTGCCTTGCTGCGCGGTGGCCGCTATGACGACATTGGCCGCGCCTTCGGGCGAGCCCGGCCGGCCACAGGTTTCTCGATCGACATGCGCGAGTTGACGCGAGGCAATGACCTGATCTCGCAACAGGTGATCCTTGCGCCTGCGGTGGACGATCCCGCGCTTGTCGAGTGCGTTGCCCGCTTGCGCCGGCAGGGCGAGGTGGTGGTGCAGCAACTCGACAGCAGCGATGTACACGGTGCGGCGACTGTCTCGCGCGAGCTGCGGCAGGTCGACGGTCGATGGCAGGTGGTCGCGCGGACGTGACCGCCCGACGCAATCTCGAGGGAACAATGGCTAAGAACGTGGTCGTCGTCGGAACCCAGTGGGGCGATGAAGGCAAGGGCAAGATCGTCGACTGGCTCACCGAGCAGGCGGATGGCGTGGTGCGCTTCCAGGGCGGGCACAACGCCGGGCATACGCTGGTGATCAATGGCGTCAAGACGATCCTGCGCCTGATCCCGTCGGGCATCCTGCGGCCGGACGTGCGCTGCTACATCGGCAACGGCGTGGTGCTGTCGCCTGAGGCGCTGTTGAGCGAAATCGACGAACTTGCCGCGGCCGGCATCGATTGTCTGCCGCGCTTGTCGATCAGCGGCAACTGTCCGTTGATCCTCGACTATCACGTGGCGCTGGACAAGGCGCGCGAACTGCGGCTGGGCGACAGCAAGATCGGCACCACAGGACGTGGCATCGGCCCGGCCTATGAAGATAAGGTGGCGCGGCGTGCAGTGCGTGCGCAGGATCTGTTCGATCCGGTTCGCTTCGGCGAACTGGTGCGCGATGCACTCGACTATCACAACTTCGTGCTTACCCAGTACCTGCACGCCAGTGCGGTCGATGCTTCGCAGCTGATCGACAAGACGCTGGTGCAGGCGGAACGCCTGAAGCCGATGATCATCGACGTGTCGTACCGGCTGAACGCGGCAATGGCGGCCGGGCAGCGACTGCTGTTCGAAGGCGCGCAAGGCACGCTGCTGGACGTCGACCACGGTACCTATCCGTTCGTCACTTCGAGCAATACGGTGGCCGGCGCGGCCTCGGCTGGCGCCGGCGTGGCTCCGCAGATGCTGCATTACGTGCTGGGCATCACCAAGGCGTACTCGACCCGTGTCGGTGCTGGTCCGTTCCCGACGGAGCTGCTGGAAGCGACCGGCGAACTGCTGCGCACTCGCGGCAAGGAGTTTGGCGCCGTGACCGGGCGTCCGCGCCGCTGCGGCTGGTTCGATGCCGCTGCGTTGCGCCGCTCGGTGCAACTCAATGGCACCACCGGCCTGTGCATCACCAAGCTCGACGTGCTCGACAGCTTGCCGGTGGTGAAGCTGTGCACCGGCTACAAGTTTCGTGGATCGACCACCGACATCCTGCCGTTCGGCGCCGACGACGTGGCGCAGTGCGAGCCGGTGTTCGAGGAATTCGACGGGTGGAGCGAGTCGACCTTTGGCGTCCAGCAATGGGATGAACTGCCGGCCAACGCGCGCCGTTACCTCGAGCGTCTGGCCGAGGTGACGGGTGTCGCGATCGACATGGTCTCGACCGGTCCTGACCGCGATCAGACCATCATGCTGCGCCACCCGTTCGCCGAGTAGACGCCGATGAAAGACCTGCACGTTACCTGGAACGAGTATCACCGGCTGATCGAGCAGTTGATCGCGCAGGTGTATGAGTCTGGCTACAAGTTCGACGCCATCCTGTGTCTCGCACGCGGCGGCTTACGCATCGGCGACGTGGTCTCGCGCGTATACGACATGCCGCTGGCCATCCTGGCCGCCAGCTCGTACCGCGAGGCGGCAGGCACGGAGCAGGGACACCTGGATATCGGCGAGTTCATTACCAAGACAGGCGGCGAGATCGCCGGCAAGGTGCTGTTGCTCGACGATCTGGTCGACTCCGGCGTCACCATGGCCCGGGTGATCGAACACCTGAAACAGCGCTTCCCGGCGATCGAGGAAGTCCGCACTGCCGTACTCTGGTACAAGGCGGTATCGACCTTCAGGCCCGACTACTTCGTCCAGTATCTGGACAGCAGTCCGTGGATCCATCAGCCGTTCGAGGAGTACGACGCACTGCGACCCAATCAGGTGGCGGCTCGGCTACGGGGGCGGCAGCCTGCTTGAAGTGCATGCATGGCATGCAGGGTGCTTGCGCATCCGCGGCCAAGAGCGCAAAAAAGAAAAGCCGGTTCGTCTTGCGACAAACCGGCTTTCGATGATCTGGTGCCCAGAAGAGGACTCGAACCTCCACACCTTGCGGCGCTAGTACCTGAAACTAGTGCGTCTACCAATTCCGCCATCTGGGCCGATGCGAGGCGCGCATTGTAATTGCCGACGCTGACGTGTCAAATTGATGCGACTCGCACGGCCCCAAAAGAAAGAGAACAACGTTGTCACCCACGAAAGGCTCGGCCGCAACGCCGACCGCAAGTCGCGACCAGCTGCTTGCCGAACTCACCGAGGCGCGCTCGCCGCTGACGCCGGACGAATTGGCGCAGCGCCTCGGCATTGCCGAATCCGGCCGCGCGCGCTTCGAAGCAGACGTCCTCGAACTCGAACGCGCCGGCCGCATCGTGCGCAATCGCGCCGGCTTGTTGCTGGTTGCAGCGCGCGCCAATCTGGTGTCGGGTCAGGTACAGGGCCATCGCGACGGCTTTGGCTTCCTCATTCGCGACGACGGTGGCCCCGATCTGGCGCTGCCCGAGCACGAGATGAGCAAGGTGCTGCACGGCGATCGTGTGCTGGCGCGGCCGGCCGGGCTGGATCGGCGCGGGCGCCAGGAAGGCGAGATCGTCGAGGTCATCGAACATCGCACCAACCGGCTCGTCGGCCGCTTTCTGAACGAGCGCGGCGTCACGATCGTGGTCCCTGAGGATCAGCGCATTGCGCACGACATCCTGGTGCCGCCCGGTGCGGCGTTGAATGCAGAGCCGGGGCAGGTGGTGGTCGTCGAGATCGTGCAGCAGCCGCAGCGCCATGTGCAGCCGATGGGGCGCGTGGTCGAGGTGCTCGGCGCGGTCGATGATCCGGGCATGGAGATCGAGATTGCGGTGCGCAAGTTCGCCGTGCCGCACGAGTTTCCGCCCGAAGTGATCACCGAGGCGATGAAGATCCCCGAGACGGTCCTGCCGAAGGACCTGAAGCAACGGGTGGACCTGCGCGACGTGCCGCTGGTGACCATCGACGGTGAGGATGCGCGCGACTTCGACGATGCCGTCTACTGCGAGCCGATGGACAAGCGGCGCACGAAGTGGCGCCTGATCGTCGCCATCGCCGATGTCAGTCACTACGTGCAGCCGGGCAGCGCGATCGATGGCGAGGCGCAGAACCGCTCGACCTCGGTCTACTTCCCGCGGCGGGTGATCCCGATGCTGCCAGAGAAGCTCAGCAACGGCCTGTGCTCGCTCAACCCCGCGGTCGACCGCCTGGTGATGGTGGCCGACATGGTGGTCAGCGCCGAGGGTGAGATCTCCGCCTACCAGTTCTACCCGGCGGTGATGCATTCGCACGCACGCCTCACTTACACCGAGGTGTGGGACGCGCTGTCGCTGCCCGACAGCGCGGCGGCCAAGCGCCTGAGTCCAGTGCTGCCGCACCTGCAGGATCTCTATGCGCTGTTCCAGGCGCTGGCCAAGGCGCGCATCAAGCGCGGCGCGCTCGACCTGGAGACCACTGAGACCTACATCGTGTGCGACCCCGATGGCCGCATCGAGAAGATCTTGCCGCGCACGCGCAATGATGCGCACAAGCTGATCGAAGAGTGCATGCTCGCCGCCAACGTGTGCGCCGCCGATCTGCTCGAGCGACACAAGCAGCCGTCGCTGTATCGCATTCATGAAGGGCCGACGGTGGAACGCCTTGGCAACGTCCATGCGCTGCTCAAGTCGCTCGGGTTGAATCTCGAGGGTGGCGATGAGCCGAACTCGTCGCACTATGCGGCACTGCTGCGGCACATTGCCGGCCGACCGGATCAGCAACTGCTGCAGACGGTGCTGCTGCGGTCGATGCAGCAGGCGGTCTACAGCCCGCACAACGTGGGTCACTTCGGCCTGTCGTACGAGGCCTATGCGCACTTCACCTCGCCCATTCGCCGCTATCCCGATCTGCTGGTGCATCGTGCGATCAAGGCGGTACTGGACAAATCGGTCTACCTGCCCAAGATTGCCGCGGGCGACGACGCGCCACTGCCGATGCCGCGCGGCAAGGCTGGTCGACGGCCGCCCCCGCCGGCGGCCAAACCCGCGGGCAAGCAACCAGCCGGCATCGCGGTGTGGGAAAAGCTCGGCCTGATCTGCTCGGCCAACGAGCGGCGCGCGGATGACGCCTCGCGCGACGTCGAAGCCTGGCTCAAGAGCTACTACATGCGCGAGAAGGTGGGCGAGACCTTCAGCGGCACGGTGAGCAGCGTGGTGCCGTTCGGCGTGTTCGTGGTGCTCGACGATCTGTTCGTCGAAGGCCTGGTGCACGTGTCCGAGCTGGGATCGGAATACTTCACTTTCAATGAGCCGATGCACGAACTGCGCGGCGAGCGGACCGGCCTGCGCTACCGGCTGGGCGACCGCGTGACGGTGCAGGTGGCGCGCGTAGATCTTGAGGCGCGACGCATCGAGTTTCGCCTGGTACGTGAACAGGAGCGCAAGGCGTTGCAGGGTGGCGAAGTCGAGCCGCCGCGCAAGGACAAGCGCAAGGGGGAGAGCGTGGACGAGCGTCGCACCCGCGTGGCGGTGGTGCAGGCGCGCAAGGGGCGCGACATCGACACGCGCGAGCGCGCACGCAACGGCAAGCGCAGCACCGGCAGCCAGGGCCTGCTTCGTTCGCGTACGCGGAGCCGAACGTGAGCGAGCGCAGCGACCGCCAGGTACTGGCCGGCTTCCACGCTGTGGCGGCGAGGCTGGCGAGCGCCGCCGAGTCGATCGAGGTGCTGTACGTGGATCCACAGCGGCATGATCAGCGCATGCGGCGCCTGTGTGATCAGGCCGAGGCTGGCGGCGTGCGGGTGATGCATGCCGACGGGCGCCGACTGGCCGGTCTCGCCGGCGACATCCCGCATCAGGGCGTGGTGGCGCTGTGCGCCGCGCCTGCAGCGCTCGGTCGCACGCTGGACGACGTGCTGTCCAACGTCAACGCCGCCTCGCTGCTGCTCCTGCTCGATGGTGTCACGGACCCGCGCAATCTCGGCGCCTGCCTGCGCACGGCCGATGGCGCCGGGGCAGCTGCAGTCATCGTGCCGCGGGACCGGTCAGCTTCGATGACGCCGATCGTCGCCAAGGCGGCCGCCGGGGCGGCCGAGAGCACGCCGCTCGTTACCGTGACCAACCTCGCGCGGGCGATGGAAGAGATCAAGGAGGCCGGCATCTGGATCGCTGGCGCCGCGGGTGAAGCGGACAAGACCGTCTACGAGCTCGATCTCACCGGTCCGATCGCCTGGGTGCTCGGGGCCGAAGGCGAAGGCATGCGACGCCTGACCCGCGACAAATGCGACTGGCTCGCCCGCATTCCATTGGCCGGCCAGGTGGAAAGCCTCAACGTGTCGGTCGCCACCGGTGTCTGCTTGTTCGAGACCGCCCGTCAACGGCGCGTCAAGTCCGCCCGGTGACGTCCCCGTGGGCTTGATGCGGCGGGCCTGATCGCGCAGGATCGGTCCATGCTGCGGATTGTGCGATTTTTCGTTGCCCTGGCAGTTCTCTCGCTGTTCACGCTGTTGCCGTTGCTGGCCATCAGCGTCGATATGCTGTGGCTGCCGCTGGCGACCACATTCGTCGCCATCCCGCTGCTTGATGCGCTGATCGGTCGGCCGCGCGAGCAGCCCTCGACCGAAGCTTTGTCGCCGCCCTGGGCGCGCTGGCTGCCGCGCGCCCAGGTCCCGCTCCAACTGTTCCTGCTGCTGCAAGCCGCACTGGTGGTGCCGATGCTCGATGGTGCCGACCTCGTGGTCCTCGCGCTGGCGGTGGGCACGGTGACCGGCGGCATCGGCATCACCGTCGCCCATGAACTGGGGCACCGCAGATCTGTGCTCGATCGCCTGCTGTCGCGCCTGTTGCTGGTGACGGTCGGCTACGGCCACTTCTATGTCGAACACAATCGCGGCCACCATGCGCGCGTGGCAACCGCTGATGACCCTGCCAGCGCGCCGCGCGGCATGCACGTCTACCGGTTCATCGGTCGCTCGCTGATCGGCAGCTTTGCTCATGGTTGGCGCCTGGAAGCCCTGCGGCTCGGGCGCCAGGGCCGATCCGCGTGGCATCTTGCCAATTGGGTGCTCACAGGGACCCTGCTGTCGATCTCCATTCTGCTGCTCGCTGGCGCCGCGCTCGGGCTTTCCGCCGCGTTGTTCCTCGCCCTGCAGGCCGTCTGGGCGGTGGTCCTGCTGGAGACCGTCAACTACATCGAGCACTACGGACTGCGGCGCCGCCAGTTGCCGAGCGGCCGGCCGGAACCGGTCGCGCCGCAGCACTCGTGGAACGCTGACTTCCTCGTCAGCAACTGGTTGCTGTTCAACCTGCAACTGCACTCCGACCATCATGCGCACGTCGAGCGTCCGTTCGAGTCGCTGCGTTCAATGCCGCAGGCGCCGCAGCTGCCGGCCGGCTATCCAACGATGGTGCTGGTAGCCCTGGTGCCTGCGCTGTGGTTCGCGTTGATGGACTCGCGTTTTCCCGCCGACAACGCGCCGCTGGCCTAATGACGCTCGCCGCGGTCCGCACGCTGCTGCAGGATGCACGCCGCGTGGCGGTGCTGACCGGTGCCGGTATGTCCGCCGAAAGCGGCGTGCCGACCTTTCGCGATGCGCTGACCGGCTTGTGGTCGAACTTCGACCCCGAGCAACTGGCCACGCCGCAGGCGTTTCGCGCAAACCCGGCGCTGGTCTGGCGTTGGTACAGCGAGCGCCGCGACGGTGTGCTGGCGGCGCAGCCGCACGCCGGACACCTGGCGCTGGCGCGGGCGACCGAGCGGTTCGACAGCCTGACCTTGATCACGCAGAACGTCGACGGCCTGCATGCGCGCGCCGGCAGCACCGACGTCCTGGAACTGCACGGCAACATCCTGCACTCCCGGTGTCTGGACGAGTGCGGTGTGCACTATGACCATCCGGATCACCTGCCCGCCGGCGCGCCGCCGCGTTGCCCGGGTTGTGGGGCGCCGTTACGGCCTGGCGTGGTGTGGTTCGGCGAATCCCTCGACCCTGCCGTACTCAGCCGAGCCGAGCGCCTGGTCGCCCAGGCGCAGGTGGTCCTGGTGGTGGGTACCTCCGGTCTTGTGTACCCAGCTGCCGGTTTGCCTTCGATCGCGCGTCGTGCGGGCGCGAAGGTGGTGGTCATCAATCCCGAACCGAGCGCGCTGGATCGTCTGGCGCACCTGGTTTTGCCACAGACCGCCGCGCAGGCGCTGCCGGCGCTGCTCGAACCGGGCTGACGCGAGGGGCGGGAGCGCGGTCGCTGCGGTCCGTTCGGCCCGAACCGTCCCAAACGCGAACCGCCGAACCGCCCGCACCACCGGCGGTGACCCGACACAAGAGCGCTGCTCACCGCTCGGCGTCGGTCGACTTTGCTCCGCGAGGCGTTTTCCCTTTAGAATCGCGGGCTTTCCCGACGGCGGGACAGCGTTTTTCTTCCACCTTGCCGCACCCGAGCAGATCCACCCGAACGAGACGGGTCTGCATGCACCCGGGGCGGCTTGCATCCACAAGGAGCGTGCATGCGTCACTACGAAGTCTGTTTCATCGTCCATCCGGACCAAAGCGAGCAAGTGCCCGCGATGATCGAGCGCTACCGGACGCTGATCACCGGCCAGGGCGGCCAGATCCATCGTGTCGAGGACTGGGGCCGCCGCCAGCTGTCCTATCCGATCGACAAGCTGGTCAAGGCGCACTACGTGCTCATGAACATCGAATGCGGCAAGAGCACGCTTGACGAGATCGAGGCTGGCTTCCGCTACAACGATGCGGTGCTGCGTCACCTCACGGTCGGCATGAAGAAGGCCGAGACCGGCGCTTCGCCGATGATGAAGGTCGTCGAGCGTGAAGAGGCGAAGAAGGCCACTGCCGAGCCGGTGCCGCAGGCTGCACCTGCTGCTGCTTGATCGAGCGGACCCGACACGCATTGAACCGGGTTCGCTTGCGCGCAAGGCTGGTTGAACGCTCGGCGCTGCGCTTCACCCCCGCCGGACTGGCGGTGACCGAAGCAAGGCTCACGCACAGCGGCATCAGCGTCGAAGCGGGCAGCGAGCGACAGCTGGACTTCGAGTTCGTCGCCACTGCCGTCGGTGGCATCGCCGAGACACTGGGCAAGATGGCACTGGGCACCGAACTCGAACTCGACGGCTTTCTCGCACCGACCAGCAAGCGCAGTCAGCGGCTACGAATCCACATCACGGACTATCACGAGATTTCAGGAGCTTGAAAATGGCATTTGGACGCGGCCCGGGCAAGGGCAAAGGCAAAGGCAAAGGCAAGGGCGGTCGGCGCGCCGGTCAGCAAAATGCGCTGTTCAAGCGCAAGAAGTTCTGCCGCTTCACGGTCGAAGGCATCGAGCAGATCGACTACAAAGACGTCGACACGCTGCGTGACTTCATCAACGACAACGGCAAGATCATGCCGGCCCGCCTCACAGGCACCAAGGCGCATTACCAGCGCCAGCTGGACACGGCCATCAAGCGTGCGCGTTTCCTGGCGCTGCTGCCGTACAGCGACAACCATTAAGCCGAGCCGGAGCACATCATGCAAATCATCCTGCTTGAGAAAGTCATCAACCTCGGCGGCCTCGGCGACGTGGTCAAGGTGCGCCAGGGCTACGCGCGCAACTTTCTGATCCCGCAAGGCAAGGCCAAGCGCGCCACCGAAGCGGCAATCAAGGAGTTCGAGGGCCGGCGCGCCGACCTCGAAAAGGCGCAGGCGGACAAACTGGCCGCGGCCCAGGCGCTCGCGGCCAAGCTTGCCGACCAGACCATCCAGATCGGCGCCAAGGCCGGCGTCGATGGCCGTCTGTTCGGCTCGGTCACCAACTTCGACATCGCCGAGGCGCTGACCAAACAGGGCCTGAAGGTCGAGAAGGCGCAGATCCGCATGCCGCTGGGGCCGCTGAAGGCTGTGGGCGAGCACAAGGTGTCGGTGGCGCTGCATACCGACGTGGTGGTCGATCTGGCCATCACCGTGGTCGGCGAGGCAGCCTGAGCCTGGCCTGAGCACAGTCGAAACCGGCGCACTTCCGATCGCGCCCGCCTGACCTGCCGGAGCAACGGCGCGCATCGATACCAATGCGCGCCGTTGTCTTTTGTGTTGCCGTAACCGACGCGGCGCTTGATCGCAGCGCGGCCTTGTATGCTTTCGGTCCGCTCACGGAGGGCCGATGAACTCGCCCATCGTCGACCCGCAGTTCGCCGCGGTTCGCACGCCCCCACATTCCATCGAAGCCGAGCAGTCCGTCCTGGGCGGTCTGCTGCTCGACAACCAGGCTTGGGACAAGATCGCTGACCTGATGTCGAGCGATGACTTCTATCGCCATGACCATCGCCTGATCTTTTTTCACATCGGCCGGCTGATCGACCAGAGCCGGCCGGCGGACGTGATCACGGTGTTCGAGTCGTTGCAGAACGCCGGCAAGGAAGAGGAGGCCGGCGGCCTCGCCTACCTGAACGCCTTGGCGCAGAACACGCCGTCGGCGGCCAATATCCGCCGCTATGGCGAGATCGTGCGGGACCGCGCGGTGCTGCGCCGCCTGGTGACGGTGGGAGAGGAGATCACCACCGCGGCGCTCAGCCCGCAGGGCAAGGAAACCAAGCAGATCCTGGATGAAGCCGAAACCGCGGTGTTCCAGATCGCCGAAGCCGGCGCCAAGGGCAAGCAGGGGTTCATCAAGCTCGAGCCGCTGCTGGTGCAGGTGGTCGAGCGGATCCAGGAACTGTACGAGACCCCGAACGCCTCCGACGTCACCGGCGTGCCGACCGGCTACGTCGATGTCGACCGGATGACCGCTGGATTGCAGAAGGGCGATCTGATCATCGTCGCCGGGCGCCCGTCGATGGGCAAGACGACCTTCGCGGTGAATATCGCCGAGCACGTGGCGATCGACCAGGGCATGCCGGTCCTCCTCTTCTCGATGGAAATGGGCGCGCCGCAATTGGCGCTGCGCATGCTCAGTTCGGTCGGTCGCATCGACCAGCAGCGGCTGCGCACCGGGCGCCTGTTCGACGAAGACTGGCCCAAGCTCACCGCAACCATGCAGAAGATGCATGACGCGCAGTTGTACATCGACGAGTCGCCGGCGTTGAACTCGATCGACCTGCGCGCGCGTGCCCGGCGGCAGGCGCGCACCTGCGGCCAGCTCGGATTGATCGTGATCGACTACTTGCAGCTGATGTCGTCGGCGCGCGAAGGTGAGAACCGGGCGACCGAGATCTCCGAGATCAGTCGGTCATTGAAGGCGCTGGCCAAGGAACTGAAAGTGCCGGTGATCGCGCTGTCGCAGCTCAATCGCTCGGTTGAGACGCGCACCGACAAGCGTCCGGTGATGTCGGATCTGCGCGAGTCGGGCGCCATCGAACAGGATGCCGACGTCATTTTCGCGCTGTACCGGGAGGAGTTTTACAACCCCGATACGACTGAGAAAGGTATCGCCGAAGTGCTCATCCTCAAGCAGCGCAACGGACCCACCGGTCGCCTGAACCTGCGCTTCGCCGGCAATCTCACGCGCTTCGACAACCTGGCCAGCGGCGGCATGATCGCCTCGCCGTTCTAGCCGTGCAGCGCTCATGACCGTGCAGTTCATGCCTGAACATCGCGAGCGCCGCAATCCGTTGCGGCGACTGCTGCGCGTCCTGCGCCCGACTGACAGGCGCTTCTTCCCGCTGTTCCAGACGCATGCGGCGCTGGCGACCGAGGCATTGCGCGCACTCACCGCGCTGCTGCAGGATGTCGCCGACCCGGACGGCCGGGTGCGCGAGATCGAGTCACTGGAGAAGCGGGCCGACAGCGTGATGGACGAGGTGCGCGATGGGTTGTCGCGCAGCTACTTCCCGCCGTTCGGCCGCACTGTCGTGTACGAGCTGGCCAACCGCATCGACGACGTTCTCGATGTCGCCGAGGACGCGGCGCAGTCGCTGCACCTGTATCACGTGACGCAGTTGACGCCGGAAGCGGTCCGCCTGGCCGAACTGGCGGTGGAAAGCAGCATCAAGCTGCAGGCGGCGATCGCGCAGCTCGAACGCATGCAGACACCGCAGGCCACGCTCAAGCTGTGCGCGGAAGTCGATCAGTTGGAGTCCCAGGCCGATCACGTGATGCGGGCCGCCATGTCGCGCCTGTTCCGCGAAGAGCCGGATTCGCATCAGCTGGTCAAGCTGAAGGCCGTGTACGAGCTGCTGGAGACACTGACCGATCGCTGCAAGGACGTCAGCAACGCGGTCGAGGCACTGGTGCTGCGCCATGGGTGAGCGATGACGACCACTTTGTGGGTGATTTCCGTGCTGCTGATCGTTGTCGGCATCGCCGGCGTGATCCTGCCAGCGCTGCCGGGTGTCGTCTTCGTGTTCGGCGGCATCCTGCTGGCCGCCTGGATCGACGACTTCACCCGGATCAGCGGCTGGACCATCGGCGTCTTGGCGGTACTGGCGATCATCGCCTTCGTCGTCGACTACGTGGCCTCCACGCTGGCGGCCAGGCGCGCCGGCGCCAGCACGCTCGGGCTGGTGGGCGCGGCGGTCGGCACGGTGCTGGGCATTTTCACCGGCCTGATCGGTCTGGTGTTCATGCCGCTGGTCGGCGCCGCGGTGGGCGAGTTCATTGCCCAGCAAGACGCGATTCGCGCTGGCCGCGTGGGCGTGGCCACGTGGATCGGCCTCGTGATCGGCACCGCGCTGAAGATTGCCATCGTGTTCACGATGGTCGGCGTGTTCATCGCCGCGCTTCTGATCTAGGACCAGACAGTCGCAGGCGGCAGGCAGCGCGCTGCGGCCTTGTTGCATTTGGGCAGGGCAGACGCGGCCACTCCGCTGCGCTCAAGTCAGAAGACTTGCGCGCGCGACCGCGCAGCGGTCGCGTACGCCGGCAGGGCTCACAACACTTCGGCCGCGCGATCAGCGAGCCGCGACCGTTCACCTCGCTGCAGCGTCACGTGGCCGGCGTGTCCCCAGCCTTTGAGGCGATCGACCACGTACGTCAGTCCCGAGCTTCCCTCAGTCAGATACGGCGTGTCGATCTGCGCGATGTTGCCGAGGCAGACCACCTTGGTGCCCGGGCCGGCGCGCGTGATCAGCGTCTTCATCTGCTTGGGCGTGAGGTTCTGCGCCTCGTCGATGATCAGGAACTTGTTGACGAAGGTGCGGCCGCGCATGAAGTTCATCGACTTGATGCGGATGCGGGTGCGGATCAGGTCGTTGGTGGCAGCGCGACCCCATTCGCCCGCCGACGAGTCGGTGCGGTTGAGCACCTCGAGGTTATCTTCGAGAGCGCCCATCCAAGGCGCCATCTTCTCTTCCTCGGTGCCAGGCAGGAAGCCGATGTCCTCGCCCACCGGCACCGTGGCGCGGGTGACGATGATCTCCGAGAAGCGCTTGGTCTCGAGCGTCTGCGCCAGTCCCGAGGCCAGCGCCAGCAGGGTCTTGCCGGTGCCTGCCTGGCCGATCAGCGAGACGAAGTCGCATTCCGGATCCATCAGCAGGTTCAACGCAAAGCTCTGCTCGCGATTGCGCGCCGTCACGCCCCACACCGCGTTCTTCGCGTGCTGGAAGTCGCGCAGCACGCGCAGCGTCGCGGTCTTGCCGCGGATCTCCTTGACCTGCGCATAGAACGGCTGCGCGCCCTCCAGAAACACGAACTGGTTGACGAGCAGTTCGGCCACCAGCGGGCCGTTGATGCGATAGAAGGTGAAGCCGCCCTGTTGCCATGACTCCATGCCTTTGCCGTGCTTGTCCCAGAAGTTGGCAGGCAATGCGAGGACGCCGGTGTACAGGACGTCGGTGTCTTCCAGTACCTTGTCGTTGTAGTAGTCCTCCGCCGGCAAGCCCAGCGCGCGCGCCTTGATGCGCATGTTGATGTCCTTGGACACCAGCACCACGTCGCGCTTGGCGTGCAGTTCCTTCAGTCCGGCCACCACGCCGAGGATCTGGTTGTCGGCCTTGCCGGCCGGCAGGCTGGCCGGCAACTGCGACACCACCGCCTGCGTCTGGAAATACAGGCGACCGGCGGCCTCGGTGTTGCCAAGCGCGTTCAGGGCGATGCCCTCCTCGATCGGCGACTTGCACGACGCCACCAACGCATCGAGCGTGCGGCTGACCTGGCGCGCGCTGCGCGCGACCTCCGACATGCCCTTCTTGTGGCCGTCGAGTTCCTCCAGCGTCATCATCGGCAGGAAGACGTCGTGCTCCTCGAAGCGGAACAGGCTGGTGGAGTCGTGCATCAGCACGTTGGTGTCGAGGACGAACAGCTTGCTCGGACCGTTGGCGCGCTGCTTGCGGCCATTGCCGCGCGGCTTGGTATCGGTGCGCGCGGCAGGCGCCTTGTCGACTGCAGTCTCGACCAGGGCGAGACGAGCAGACGGAGACTGGCGGTCGGTGGCGGTGTCGGGCGTGCTGCGGGCCGGGGCCGGCAGCAGCACGTCCTTCGGCGGCTTGGCTGCAGTGGTGGGGATGGACAGGAGGAGGGCGGCGGGCTTGGTCGGTGCTTTGGGCAGGGGCATCAGTGAGCAGCCAGTAGGGCCATGGAGGCCGGGGTGGAAACGCAGAGCAAGAATGAGGCGCGGCCGTCGAAGACGGTCACGCCGGCAGCGCGGGCAGGGGTGGCGTTCAAAGTGCCTTGACCGCCGCGAGAACGTCCTCGGCGTGGCCGGGGACCTTGACGCCGCGCCACTCTCGACGCAGCACGCCATCACCGTCGATGATGAAGGTGCTGCGCTCGATGCCGCGCACCTGCTTGCCATACATGTTCTTCATCTTCATCACGCCGAACAGCGCGCACAAGGCCTCGTCCGGATCGGACAGCAGATCAAACGGGAAGCCCATCTTGTCCTTGAAGTTGGCATGCGACTTGAGGCTGTCGCGCGACGCACCGAGCACGATGGCGCCGGCCTGCTTGAACTTGGTGTGCAGCGCGGTGAAGTCCTGCCCCTCGGTCGTGCACCCGGGCGTGCTGTCTTTCGGATAGAAGTACAGCACCACTGTCTTACCCTTGAAGGAAGACAGCGTGATGTCGCCACTGGTCGCGGCGGCGGTGAAATCGGGGACCTTCTTGTCGAGAGCGACGGGCATCGGCTTCCTCAGTTGAACGACAGCAGCATCAGTCTTGCAGAAAGGCGGCGACCACGCGCCGGCCCTCGGCCATCAGGATGTTGTAGGTGCGGCACGCCGCCTGCGTATCCATCACCTCGATGCCCACGCGTGCCGCGAGCAGGGCGTGCGACAGGCGTGGATGCGGAAAGCGCTGGCGGCTGCCCGTGCCGAGCAGCACGACCTCAGGTTTCAGGGTGAGCAGGGCGGTGAAGTCATCGACGGTCAGCGCCTCGAAGCTCGCCGCCGACCAGGGCGTCACCGGCGCATCGGGTGCAACGACGAGGTTGCCATCGTGGCGAACCTGGTTGATCTCGACAAAGCCGGGGCCGTAGGCAGTGACCGTGTTCAGATGGGTCTGCGGGTCTGCGTGCAGCTTCAATCGTGCTCCGACTTGGCTGCCGCGCCACCATCGTGCTCGATGGTGCGAAGCAGCAGCGCTTGGGGTTTCCGGGTAAATTATGCCCAAGCAAGACGAACACGCAAGACGACACCACAAGCGCACGAACGCCGCCGCGTCACGCGCGCCCATTGCCGGGCCGGACACTCATGAACGATCAACCTCGCGACCTGCCGCGTGAGTTCGCGCGCATCAAGCGCCTGCCGCCGTACGTGTTCAACATCACCGGCGAGCTGAAAATGGCTGCGCGCCGGCGCGGTGAAGACATCATCGACATGAGCATGGGCAATCCGGACAGTCCGACGCCCAAGCACATCGTCGACAAGCTGGTGGAGGCGGCGCTGCGTCCGGACACGCATGGCTACTCGGTGTCCAAAGGCATACCTCGGCTGCGTCGGGCGATCTGCAGCTGGTATCAGTCGCGTTATGAAGTCGACTTCAATCCTGACTCCGAAGCGATCGTCACGATCGGCTCCAAGGAAGGTCTCGCGCATCTGATGCTCGCCACGCTGGAGCGCGGCGACACGGTGCTGGTGCCGAACCCCAGCTACCCGATTCATATC
Organism: Burkholderiaceae bacterium; assembly: GCA_022843955.1. Taxonomy (GTDB): domain Bacteria; phylum Pseudomonadota; class Gammaproteobacteria; order Burkholderiales; family Burkholderiaceae_F; genus JALHMQ01. The sequence goes on along the minus strand of JALHMQ010000029.1, from coordinate 11,427 downwards.
TATGGCGCCATCATCGCCGGCGCCGATATCCGCTCGGTGCGGATGACGCCCGGTGTGGACTTCTTTGCCGAACTCGAGCGCGCCATCCGCGAGTCGTTTCCCAAGCCCAAGATGATGATCCTGGGCTTTCCGAGCAACCCGACCGCGCAGTGCGTGGACCTGGCGTTCTTCCACCGCGTGGTGGCGCTGGCCAAGCAGCACGGCATTTACGTCGTGCACGACCTGGCCTACGCCGACCTCGCCTTCGACGATGCGTTTGCGAACAACCGCGCGCCATCGATCATGCAGGTGCCCGGTGCACGGGATGTGGCAGTCGAGTTCTTCACCATGAGCAAGAGCTACAGCATGGCGGGCTGGCGCGTGGGCTTCATGGTCGGCAACAAGGACCTGGTGTCGGCCCTGGCGCGCATCAAGAGCTATCACGACTACGGCACCTTCACGCCGATCCAGGTCGCCTCGATTGCCGCGCTCGAAGGTCCGCAGGACTGTGTCGAAGAGGTTCGTCTGGAGTACCAGAAGCGGCGAGACGTCTTGACAAAAGGTCTGCACGAAGCCGGCTGGATGGTCGAGGTGCCCAAGGCGTCGATGTACATCTGGGCCGAGATTCCCGCACCGTATGCGGCGCTGGGCTCGCTGGAGTTTGCCAAGAAGGTGCTGGCGCAGGCGAAAGTGGCGATCTCACCCGGCATCGGTTTCGGCGACTACGGCGACTCGCACGTGCGCTTTGCACTGATCGAGAACGAGCATCGGATCCGCCAGGCGGTACGCGGCATCAAGGAGATGTTCCGCGCCGATGGCTTGATGCCCAAGGCCGCGGCCTGAACCGCGCCATCAGATTCCGCCATTTGACCGCGGCTTGCCGCCGGCGGCCTGCGCACTGAGACCACCCAGCCTCGCCGTCGCGAGGACAAGCGACCATCACCATGACCATCAGCCCCATCAAGATCGGCTTGCTCGGCCTCGGCACCGTTGGGCGCGGGACCTACAACGTCCTGCGTCGCAACCAGACCGAGATTACCCGGCGCGCTGGTCGCGGCATCGAAGTAGCGATCATCGGTGTGCGAGACGCCGCCAAGGCGCGCTCGCTGGTGGGCGACGCGGTGCCAGTTACCACCGACCTCACCGAGGTGGTCGGCCACCCGCAGATCGATATCGTGGTCGAACTGATCGGCGGCTACGAGCCGGCCCGCACGCTGGTGCTGGAGGCGATCAGGCGCGGCAAGCATGTGGTGACGGCGAACAAGGCGATGCTGGCGCGGCACGGCAACGAGATTTTCGAGGCTGCGCGCGCGCGCGGCGTGATGGTGGCATTCGAAGGCGCGGTGGCCGGTGGCATCCCGATCATCAAGGCGTTGCGCGAAGGCTTGACAGCCAACCGGATCGAATGGATCGCCGGCATCATCAACGGCACCAGCAACTTCATCCTGTCCGAGATGCGCGCCAAGGGGCTCTCCTTCGACACGGTACTCAAGCAGGCGCAGCAACTCGGCTATGCCGAGGCGGACCCGACCTTCGACATCGAGGGGGTGGATGCCGCGCACAAGCTGACGCTGCTGGCGGCGATCGCCTTCGGCGTGCCGATCAACTTCGACGCTGCCTACGTCGAGGGGATCAGCAAGCTGGCGGCCGAGGATATCCGCTACGCCGAGCAGCTCGGTTACCGGATCAAGCTGCTCGGCATCACCAAGCGCACCGCCCAGGGCCTGGAACTGCGCGTGCATCCCACGCTGGTGCCGAAGGACCGGCTGCTGGCCAGCGTGGAAGGCGCGATGAACGCGGTGCTGGTCAAGGGCGATGCGGTCGGCGTGACGCTGTACTACGGCAAGGGCGCCGGCGCGGAGCCCACCGCCTCGGCCGTGGTGGCCGATCTGGTCGATGTCACCCGCATGCACACTGCCGACCCGGAGAACCACGTGCCGCACCTGGCGTTCCAGCCCGATGCGATGGCCGCGGTGCCGTGGCTGGGCATCGAAGACACCACGTCCAGCTACTACTTCCGCATGCGGGTGGCGGACCAGCCGGGTGTGCTGGCCGACATCGCGCGCATCCTGGCCGACGAGCGGATCAGTATCGACGCCATGTTCCAGCGCGAACCGAGTCAGGGTGAACACCAGACCGACATCATCATGCTCACCCACGACGCGCTCGAGCGCGACGTCAACGTCGCAATGCGCCGCATCGAGGCACTGCCCACCGTCCTCGCGCCAGTGATCCGCATCCGCCAGGAAGAGCTGCTCTGATGCGCTACGTCTCCACCCGCGGTCGGGCGCCCGAGCTGCCGTTCCTCGGCATCCTGCTGTCGGGGCTGGCGCCCGATGGCGGGCTGTACCTGCCCACGCACTACCCGCAGATTTCGCGCGACGAGCTCGAACATTGGCGCTCGCTCGACTACGCCACGCTCGCCGTCGAGGTGCTGCGCAAGTACATCGACGACATCGCCCCTGATGAACTCGCCGTGCTGTGTCGCCAGACTTACACGGCGCAGGTGTACGGCAACGGCCGGCCGGACAGCGACTGCACGCAGATCACGCCGCTGCGCTGGATCGAGCCGGGGCTTGGCCTGCTGGAGCTGTCCAACGGCCCGACGCTCGCCTTCAAGGACATGGCGATGCAGTTGATCGGCGCACTGTTCGAGCATGCGCTGCACCGCTGCGGCGAGAAGCTCAACATCCTCGGCGCCACCTCGGGCGACACCGGCTCCGCCGCCGAGTATGCGATGCGCGGGCGTCAGGGCATCAACGTCTTCATGCTGTCGCCGCAGGGGCGGATGAGTGCCTTCCAGCGTGCCCAGATGTATTCGCTCGCCGACGCCAACATTTTCAACCTCGCATTGGCGGGCACCTTCGATGACTGCCAGGACATCGTCAAGCAGGTATCTGCCGATCTCGAGTTCAAGGCGCGCCTGAACATCGGCACCGTCAACTCGATCAACTGGGCGCGCGTGCTGGCCCAGGTCGTCTACTACGTGAAGGGCTACCTGGCGGCGACGACGGCGAGCACCGAGCGCGTGTCGTTCTGCGTGCCGTCGGGGAACTTCGGCAATGTGTTCGCCGGCTGGGTCGCCAAGCGGATGGGGCTGCCGATCGACCAGCTGATCGTCGCGACCAACGAGAACAACGTGCTCGACGAGTTCTTCAGCAGCGGCCGCTACCGCGTGCGACCGGCCGCGCAGACGCAGGTCACCAGCAGCCCGTCGATGGACATTTCCAAGGCGTCCAACTTCGAGCGCTACGTGTTCGACATCGTCGGTCGCGACGCCGAGTTCGTGCGCGAGCTGTGGTGGCAGATCGACACCGCCGGCGCCTTTGATCTGACTGGCACCGCGCTGTGGAGCAAGGTGCAGGCGAGCGGCTTCGCGTCGGGCAGCAGCACCCACGCTGACCGCCTGCGTGTGATCCGCGAGCTGCACGCGACGGTGGGCCTGCTGGTGGACCCGCATACCGCCGACGGCATCAAGGTCGCGCGCGAGCGCCGCACGGCGGGTGGCGCGCCGATCATCTGCCTGGAGACGGCGCTGCCTGCCAAGTTCGAAGAGACGATCATCGAGGCGATCGGCATGTCGCCGCCGCGACCGGCCGCGTTCGTCGGCATCGAGAACCGGCCGCAACGCTGCGAGCCGCTGCCGGTCGACGCCGCTGCCGTCAAGCGTTTCATCGAGGACCATGCACGATGAAGGCGATCGGCTTCATCGGCTACTCCAATACGGGCAAGACCACGCTGATCGAGAAGCTGATTCCGCTGCTTCGGGCGCGCGGCTTGTCGGTGTCGGCGATCAAGAACGCGCACCATGGTTTCGACATGGACCGGCCGGGCAAGGATTCATACCGCTACCGCGAGGCCGGCGCCGGCCAGGTGCTGATCGCCACCGGCGAGCGCTGGGCGCTGCTGACCGAGACGCCCGCGCAGCCGGCGCCGCTCGACGCCCTGCTGGCGGAACTGGCGCCGTGCGACCTCGTGATCATCGAGGGCTTCAAGAGTGAAGGCCAGATCCCGCGCATCGAGGTACGGCGCACCACCAACACCGAGCCGCCGCTGTATCCGCATGATCCGAATGTAGTCGCTATCGCGGCCGACCACGCCGTCGACACGCGATTGCCGGTGCTCAACCTGAATGACCCGGCTACCATCGTCGCGTTCGTCACCGCCCACCTAGAACTTTGATCCGATGCTGACCGTCGAAGAGGCGCGCGCGCGGTTGCTGTCGCAGGCTGTCGCACTTGCCGGTAGCGAAACGGTGCCCACGCTGCAGGCACTGGGTCGCGTGCTGGCGCGTCCGGTGGTCTCCAGCATCGCCGTGCCGCCGCTCGACGCATCGCAGATGGATGGCTACGCGCTGCGTGCCGCTGATGTACCGGTCGCGCCGACCGCGCTTGCGGTCAGCCAGCGCATCGCCGCCGGCCACGTGGGCGCGGTGCTGGCGCCGGGCACGGCCGCGCGCATCTTCACCGGGGCGCCGCTGCCAGGGGGCGCCGACGCGATCGTGATGCAGGAGGCCACGCGCGCTGACGCCGACGCGGTGACCATCAACGAGGTTCCGCGCGCCGGCCAGTGGATCCGTCGCGCTGGCAGCGACATTGCAATCGGCCAGCAAGTGATCGGCGCCGGTGAGCGGCTGCAGGCGCCGCAGCTCGGGCTCGCCTCGTCGGTCGGCTGCACTGAACTGCAGGTGTTGCGCCGTGTGCGGGTGGCGTTGTTCTCCACCGGCGATGAACTGGTGCTGCCCGGGCAGCCGCTGCCGCCCGGTGGCATCTACAACTCCAACCGCACGATGTTCGGTGCGCTGTTGCAGTCGCTCGGCTGCGAGGTGCTGGATCTGGGCATCGTCCCCGACAACCTGGCCGCCACCCGCGCTGCCTTCGTGCAGGCAGCAGCGCAGGCCGACTTGATCGTGACGTCCGGCGGTGTGTCGGTCGGCGAGGAGGATCACGTCAAGCCGGCGGTGCAGGCCGAAGGCGCGCTCGACCTGTGGCAGGTGGCGATGAAGCCGGGCAAGCCGCTGGCGTTTGGCGCGGTCAGGTCGGTCCCGTTCATCGGACTGCCCGGCAATCCGGTGTCGAGCTTCGTGACGTTCCTGCTGTTTGCCCGACCGTTCATCCTGGCGCGGCAGGGCGCCGTGGTGCGCGAGGCCGCAGCGCTCGAGTTGCGGGCCGACTTCGACCTGCCGCGTGCCGACAAGCGCCGCGAGTTCCTGCGCGCCCGCGTCAACGCTGCCGGCGGGCTGGATGTCTTCGCCAACCAGACCTCATCGGCGCTGGTGTCGGTGGCCTGGGCTGACGGCCTGATCGACAATCCTGCCGGACAGACCATCGCGCGCGGCGACGCCGTGCGCTTTCTGCCTTTTGCGTCCTTGCTGAACTGAGATGAAGCTGACCGTCCTGTATTTCGCCCGCCTGCGCGAGGCGCTCGCGCGCGATCGCGAGTCGATCGAGGTGCCGGCCAGCGTGGCCACGGTCGGCCAGCTGCGCACGTGGCTGATGGCGCGCGGTGAACCGTTTGCCGGTGCGTTCGGCGACATCAAGCGCATCCGCGCCGCGGTCGACCAGACCATGGTGGACGAGAGCGCGCCGCTGACCGAGGGCGCCGAGGTCGCGTTCTTTCCGCCGGTGACCGGAGGCTAGCGATGACGGTGCGCGTCCAGACCATGGACTTTGACGCCGGTGCCGAAATCGCGCGCCTGCGCGCGAACGATCCGCGCGTGGGCGCGGTGGCGAGCTTCATCGGCGTGGCGCGCGACATCAACGATGGCGAGTCGGTGGCCACGCTCACCCTTGAACACTATCCGGGCATGACCGAGAGCGCGCTCGAGGCAATCTGCCAGCGCGCACGCGAACGCTGGGACCTGCTGGATGTACTCGTCGTGCATCGGGTCGGAGAAATGAAGCCGCTCGACCAGATCGTGCTCGTGGTGGTGACCAGCAGTCATCGCGGCGAGGCCTTTGCCGCCTGCCAGTTCGTGATGGACTACCTGAAGACCGAGGCGCCGTTCTGGAAGAAGGAAGTCACGCCCAGTGGTAGCCGCTGGGTCGATGCGCGCGAGACTGACGACGCCGCGCGCGCGCGCTGGCAGTCAAGTTCAGGCGGACCGGCGTGACGCGCGACGGCCCGCTCGGGCTCGCGCTGCTGGCGATCGCCGTGGGCGCGGTGCTCGGTGCCTGGGCACGCTGGGGGTTGTCGTACTGGCTCAACCCGCGCCTGGCGCACCTGCCGCTGGGCACGCTGGCCGCCAACCTGATCGGCGGCTACCTGATTGGCCTCGCCGTGGCGTTTTTCATCAGCCACCCGTCGCTGGCGCCCGCCTGGCGCCTGGTCTTGATCACCGGCTTCCTGGGCGGACTCACCACCTTCTCGACGTTCTCGGCGGAGTCGGTGGCGCTGTTGCAGGCCGGTGCTTTAGGACCGGCATTCCTGCACACGACGTTGCATCTGGTCGGGTCGATCGCCGCAACCTTCGCCGGCATCGCCAGCGCCCGCCTCGTGTTTGCCTGACGCCGTTCAGATCGCCGCGTGGTCGCATGCCTCGCCTTGGATCAAGGTGGGGCCCATCTTGAAAATCCGCAATCCCTGACCCTCTCCGGCATTTCGTCGCAAAGCCTTTGACCGGCTTACGGGCCCTGAATATATTACTGACCGGTCAGTTAGTTATTTCAGGCGCGCGATGAACAACAAAAGCAAACAGCCCAGGCAGGTCCCTTTCTCAGAGCCCTCGATACGCTCGCCAGCCACCGGGCCTTCGGCCCTCGCCTGGACGGTCGCTGCGGTCGCGTTGCTGGCGGCCTGCGCCAAGGCCGTGCCGCCCACCGAAGAAGTGCGTCCGGTGCGGGTGATGACCGTGGCACCGGCCAGCACCACGGCGGTGGCCGAATTGTCAGGTGAGGTTCGCCCGCGGGTGGAGAGCCGGGTGGGGTTCCAGGTGACCGGACGCCTGCTGGAGCGCAAGGTCGACGTCGGTCAGCGCGTCGCCGCCGGGCAGCCGCTCGCCGTGCTCGACGGCGCCGACTACAAGCTCGGCGCCGCCGCCGCGCAGGCGCAACTGGCTGCGGCGCGCGTCGATCGCGACCAGCAGCGTCTGGACGTCAAGCGCTTTGAAGAACTGCATCGGCAGGGCTTCATCAGCGGCGCCGACCTGGAGCGTCGCCGTGCGCAGCTCGATGCCGCCGAAGCGCGCCACGACAGCGCGGCAGCGCAGTCCAACGTGAGCGGCAACCAGGTCGGCTATGCCGTCCTGCGCGCGCCCGGGGCCGGGGTGGTCACGGCCGTCGACGCCGAGGTGGGCCAGGTGGTGGCGGCGGGCCAGTCGGTGCTGCGGATCGCGCAGGGCGGCGAGCGCGATGTCGTGGTCGGCCTGCCGGAGAGCCGGCTGGCGGCCCTGCGCCGGATTTCTGAGGTGACGGTGACGCTCTGGGCCGGCGGCCCCGAGGGGGCCACCGTGCTGCGCGGCCGGGTGCGCGAGATCGCGCCGCTGGCAGATGCTGCCACCCGCACCTTTCCCACGCGCATCACGCTGATCGATCCGCCGGCCGAGGTGGCGCTCGGCATGACCGCCACGGTGCGCTTCGAGGCACCGCTGCCGCAGTCCGTGATCACCGCACCCTTGCAGGCGTTGCTGCGCGAGGCCGATGGCACCTATGTCTGGAAGCTCGACGCCGCCACCAGCACGGTGTCCCGGCACGCGGTGCAGGTGGCGACTGTCTCCGGCAACGACCTCGTGCTGGCGACCGGCGTGCAGGCTGGCGATGTGATCGTCACTGCCGGCGTGCATCAGCTCAAGCCCGGGCAGAAGGTGCGCGTGCTGCCGCCGCCGGCTGCGGCCGCACCCGGCATGGCGCCGATCTCGCGACCGCAATCGCCGGCAAGGGGCGCCACTGACGCCGCCAGCAGCGCCAAGAAAGGCTGACGATGGCTGTCGATCAAGCACCGGGTCCTGACACAGGCCTGCCGGCCTACGCGCGCAAGCGCATCAGCGCGTTCAACCTGTCGGCCTGGGCGCTGACCCATCGGCCGCTGATCAACTACCTGATGGTGATACTGCTGCTCGGTGGCATCGCGGCGTTCTTCGCGCTCGGGCAGGACGAGGATCCACCCTTCACGTTCCGGGCGATGGTGGTGCGGGCGTACTGGCCGGGTGCTACCGCGCAGCAAATGGCCGAGCAGGTCACCGACAAGCTCGAGCGCAAGCTGCAGGAGACGCCCTACGTCGACAAGATCCGCAGCTATTCCAAGCCGGGCGAGGTGCTGATCCTCGTCCAGCTGAAGGACTCGTCGCCGCCGCGCGAGATCCAGCAGGTCTGGTACCAGGTGCGCAAGAAGCTGGGCGATATCCGCGGCACGCTGCCGCCGGGCGTGCAGGGGCCGTTCTTCAACGATGAGTTCGGCGATGTCTACGGCGTGATCTTCGCGTTCTCGGCCGACGGTTTTTCCCGCCGCGAGCTGAAGGACTACGTCGACTGGTCGCGCCAGCAACTGCTCAAGGTGCCCAACGTCGCCAAGGTGGATCTGTTTGGCGCACAGGATGAGAAGATCTTCATCGAGATCTCGCACCAGCGGCTGGCGCAGCTTGGCCTGAGCGTGCCGCAGCTGGCCGAGCAGATTGCCACGCAGAACACGGTGGAGGCCGCCGGCACCCTGGCGCTGCCCACCGACAACGTGCAGATCCGCGTCACCGGGGCGCTCGATCGCATCGAAGACCTCAAGCGGTTTCCGATCCGCGCCAACAACCTCAGCTACACGCTCGGTGACGTTGCCACCATCACGCGCGGCTATGCCGATCCGCCGCGCGAGAAGATGCGCGCCGGCCGGCCGCTCAACGGCGAGGGCGCGGTCGGCCGCGAGGTGATCGGTCTCGGGGTGTCGATGGCCAAGGGCGGCGACATCATCCAGCTCGGCAAGGACCTGGCGCAGACGCAGCAGCGGCTCGAAGCCGCGCTGCCGGTCGGCATCGAGATCTTCAAGGTCGCTGACCAGCCGCGCGCGGTGAAAAGCTCGGTCAACGAATTCGTGCGCGTGCTGATCGAGGCGATCGCCATCGTGCTGGCGATCTCGTTCGTCAGCCTCGGTCTGCATCGGCAACCCGGCTCGTGGAAGTTCACGATCGACATGCGGCCCGGGCTGGTGGTGGCGCTCACCATTCCGCTGGTGCTCGCGGTCACTTTCCTCGCGATGTATGTGGCTGGCATCAACCTGCACAAGATCTCGCTCGGCGCCCTCATCATCGCGCTCGGCCTGCTGGTCGACGACGCCATCATCGCGGTCGAGATGGTGGTGCGGAAGATGGAAGAGGGCTACGACCGCTTCCGCGCCGCCACCGCGATGTTCGAGCTGACCGCGATGCCGATGCTCACCGGCACCCTGATCACCGCCACCGGTTTCCTGCCGATCGCCCTGGCGCGCTCCGTCGCCGGCGAGTACACCTTGTCGATCTTCCAGGTGACGGCGATCGCGCTCGTCATCTCGTGGTTCGTGGCGGTGCTGTTCGTGCCGCAGTTGTCGATCTGGTTTCTGCGCATCAAGCCCAAGCTCGGTGCCGACGGGTCGCACGAACTGTTCAGCACGCCGTTTTACGATCGCTTCCGCCGGCTCGTCGACCTCTGTGTCACCTGGCGCAAGACCGTCATCGGTATCACGGTGGGCGCGCTAGCCCTCGGCGTTTTCGGCTTTCGCTACGTCGAGCAGCAGTTCTTCCCGGACTCGGTCCGGCTTGAAGTGGTGGTCGATCTGTGGCTTCCTGAAGGATCGAGCATCGAAGCGACCGAGGCCGAGGCCCGCCAGTTCGAGCGCTGGCTCAAGACGCAGCCGCAGGTCGAGTACTACGCAGGCTACGTCGGCACCGGCAGCCCACGCTTTTACCTGCCGCAGGACCAGCAGTTCCAGCAGACCAACCTGGCGCAATACATCATCGCCACCAAGTCGCTGGCCGACCGCAGCGAGCTGCGCCTGCACCTGCTGCAGCTGTTTCGCGATGACTTCCCGAACCTGCGCGGACGCGTGAAGCTGCTTCCCAATGGGCCGCCGGTGGCCTACCCGGTGCAGTTCCGGGTGGAGGGCGAGGACCCGGCCCAGGTGCGCGCGATTGCCGACCAGGTGAAGGCGGCGATGCGCGCCGACGAAGGCACGCGTGGCGTCAACGACAACTGGAACGAGCAGGTGAAGTCGTTGCGCCTGATCTTCGACCAGGAGCGCGCGCGCGCCCTGGGCGTCAGCACCCAGCTGCTGTCGCGCGCGGCGCAGACGATCCTGTCGGGCACCGTGATCGGCCAGTTCCGCGAGGGCGATGAGTTGATCGACATCGTGTTGCGGCAGCCGTACAGCGAACGCGACACGATGGCGCGTCTGGCGGACGCCAACATGCCAACCGCCTCCGGCCGCTATGTGCCGCTGACGCAGCTGGTCAAGGCCGAGTTCGGCTGGGAGCCCGGCGTCATCTGGCGCGAGAACCGCGACTACGCGATCACCGTGCAGAGCGAAGTGCGCGACGGCATCCAGGGGCCGACCGTCACCACGCGGGTGTGGAGCAGTCCGTCGATGCTGGCGCTGCGTTCGCAGCTGCCGGCGGGCTATCGCGTCGTGGTCGCCGGAGCCGCAGAGGAAAGTGCCAAGGCTGGCGCAGCGATCGCGGTCAACTTGCCGCTGGCGTTGTTCATCATCTTCACGCTGCTGATGCTCCAACTGCGCAGCTTCTCGCGCAGCATGCTGGTGTTTCTCACCGGGCCGCTCGGCTTCATCGGTGCGGCGGCGGCGCTGCTGCTGCTGCAGCGGCCATTCGGCTTCGTCGCTCAGCTCGGCGTGATCGCGCTGGTCGGGATGATCATCCGCAACGCGGTGATCCTGATCGACCAGATCGAGCGCGACGAAGAGGCCGGCGTGGAGCGCTGGACCGCGATTGTCGAAGCGGCGGTACGCCGGTTCCGCCCGATCATGCTCACCGCCGCCGCCGCCGTGCTGGCCATGATCCCGCTGTCACGCAGCGTCTTCTGGGGCCCGATGGCGGTTGCCATCATGGGCGGCCTGATCATCGCCACCGTGTTGACGCTGCTGTTTCTGCCTGCGCTCTATGCGGCGTGGTTCCGAGTGAAGAAGGGGGACAAGGCGCTCCCGGTGATGCGTTGATGCAGGGGGACCGGAGTGCGCGGAACCACGCCGCATCGTGGATACGCAGCGCTCGCTGCCGGACGCGCAGCGTCGGGCAGCGTGGTTCCGAGTGAAGAAGGGGGACAAGGCGTTGCCGGTGATGCGTTGATGCAGGGAGACCGAAGCGCGCGGAACCACGCCGCATCGTGGATATGCAGCGCTCGCTGCCGGACGCGCAGCGTCTGGCAGCGTGGTTCCGAGTGAAGAAGGGGGACAAGGCGTTGCCGGTGATGCGTTGATGCAGGGAGACCGAAGCGCGCGGAACCACGCCGCATCGTGGATATGCAGCGCTCGCTGCCGGAC
>JALHMQ010000028.1 GCA_022843955.1 Burkholderiaceae bacterium | reverse complement strand
GGGCGAAACGCTGAGCGAGCGCATCGAGCAACAACTGGCACAACTGAAGCGCATGCCGCATCTGATTCGCTCGTTCTTCATGGCGCCAAGTGTCGCCTATATTTCTGACTGCTGAGTAAATGGGCGTAGACACATCAATTGAAGTCGATGACTCAGATCGGCGGGAATGTCGGCACTGCGGCGATCTGATGACTTCGGCGTGCGGCCAGTAGCCGTCACTCAGGAACGACGGGTATCGCGAACTGGACCTGGCACCACTTGCGTAGAGCGGCAGCAGCTACAGCCGGAGCGAAGGACCACTCCTCACCCATGACCATGCTCCGCCTGCTGACGCCGTGGCGCGACGCGGGCGTTTGACGCGAGTGCCCTGAACCTGTGAAGCACTCGAGGTGGACGAGATGGTCCAGTTCTCGGTCAGGCTCATGCTGGGCGGGATCGCGGCGCGCCGGTTGCCGATTCTGCCGGCCAAGTGTCAGCCCAAGATTCGGTACAGCGACAAAACGTGGAGGATCGCAAATAGCGTGGCCAGTCCGGCGGGTGCAAGGACCATTGGAAAGGCCAGGATGCCGCGAGCAGGGCTTTTACCCGGAGCATCCAGTCTGGGCTGCCGAAGCAGGGTGAACACCATCGGGATCATCATCAGCAAGATCGCCATACCGGTGATGTTCCAGACCAGTTTCAGACGCTCACTTTCGAATCCGCCGCTGAGGGCGATGAACGCCGACGAAAGGCCAAAAAGCGTATCCGGAATGCCCACTGCAAATCCGATACGGCGCGGAAACTGGGCACGCCAAGCCTTGATGACGGTGCCCATCGCCAGGATGCGCAAGGCATTCAGAGCCGGGACCGCAACAACCGGCAGCGCCGCGAGCACGGCGAGCCAGGCCTCACGAAGAACGGGCGCCAGAAACAGGCCCGCCAACGACAGCAAGACTGGCGGGGACGGGACCCATAGCCATGGCAGCGAAGCCACGCCAGGTCCAGTCAACCAGCCAGATGTCGAAAGCCGCGACACATACGCCAGCCAAAACCCGATCGCCCCAAGCCACAGGGCAAGCGCGATGGCGCCAGGTAAGCCGAGCGTTCCGCCCTGCAGGGCCAGGGCAAGACCGAAGCCCCAGAAGCCGATGTGGGCGGCAGCCAGAAGGATCATGACGGGCATCGAGTTCTCCCGATGGTTTCCGCATGCCGATCGTCGGTTCCTGCAGGGAGCCGAACGACACCTGGACCCGACGCTTGCCGATGTGGACGAGTCTGTTGCGTCATCTGCCGGGCCGCGATCGCGCCACCAGTTGCCACACCACCAGAACCACGGTCAGCGTGAAGCCCGCCATCACCGTCTGCATGCCCAGCCGGGGCCACAGGTCCAAGGCTGCGTTGGCCAGGCTGTTGCCAACGGCACCAGAACCCATCTGAAGCAGGCCGATCAGGGCCGCGGTCTGGCCGGCATGGGAAGACGTGGACGACATGGCTGCTGCCGTGGCCACGGGCAGCACCAAGCCGAGGCCCGTGACGAAGAGCACCATGCCCAGATTCAGGATCGACGCTTGCAGCAGGCCCAGCAGCACGGGCCCGATCAGCACAGTCAGTCCGGCCAACTGAAACGCAACGCCGCGCACCAGCGTGCCCGGCGTGCCCCAACCAGCCCCCAGCCGTCCGACGAGAACACCGCCCACGACAAAGCCGGCAACCGCAATCGGTGGATAGAGGCCGTACTCCACCGGGCTCACGCCCAGCGTGTCGATGAACAAGCGCGGCGATGCACCAAAAAACGCCGACATCGCACCGATCGCGCCCGCCCCGATTAACGCCGGCAGCAGGAAGCTGCGGTCGCGCAGCGTCTGGGCATAGACCGCCACTGTGCTGGCCAAACTCAAGGGCTGTCGAGCGCCCGGTGGCAGCTTCACCAGCACCCAGCCGGCCAGCGCGACACCCGCCAGCGCGGCGGCCCACAGCGTCGAACGCCAACCGAGCCACTGGGTCAGCACGCCACCCAACAAGGGCGCAAAGCCCGGCACGGCCGCGAAGGCGATGGTCATTGTGGCCATCACACGCACCAGTTCAGCGCCGTGGAAGTGGTCGCGTGCGCTGGCCCGGCCCACCACGATGGCTCCCGCCGCACCCAGGCCTTGCAGCGCACGCCCCGCCAGCAGCAAGCCCATGCTCGGTGCCGTCGCGCAGACGGCAGCGCCAACGACGAATAGCAGCGCCGAGACGACACCGACACTGCGGCGCCCCCAGCGGTCGGACAGCGGCCCCATCAGCAACTGGCCGGCGCCAAAGACGAGCAGGTAGACGGTGTAGGCCTGTGCTGCGGTCGAACCCGTGCTGCGCAGCTCGTGCGTCAATGCTGGCAGACCCGGCAGGAAGACATTGCTGCCGAACTGGCCCAGCGCGGTCAGTGCCGTCAGCAGCAGCACGAAGGACAGCTGCGCTGCAGGGGCCGAAGCGCCAGTTACGACGGCGCGCGTCGATGCGGTCATCGGTTCAGCTGTGGGTACGGGTGCCAATGTGCGTTCGGTGGTCATGGCGTTTCCAAAAGGCGGCGATCGGTGGAGGGCTCGGCGGGCGAGGTCTGCGCGCCCCGCTGCACGCGGAACCAGGCGGCATACAGCGCTGGCACGAAGACCAGCGTGAGCGCGGTGGCCACGATCAGCCCGCCCATGATGGAGATGGCCATCGGCCCCCAGAACACATTGCGCGTCAGCGGGATCATGGCCAACACGGCCGCTGCGGCCGTCAACACCACGGGCCGCGCGCGCCGCACGGTGGCTTCGACGATGGCTGCCCAGGGCAAGGCGCCGCACGCGATGTTCTGGTCGATCTGGTCCACCAGGATGATGGCGTTGCGCATGATCATGCCGCCCAGCGCGATGACGCCCAGCAGCGCCACGAAGCCGAAGGGGGCGTTGAACAGCAGCAGCGCCGGCACCACGCCGATCAAGGCCAGCGGTGCGGTCATGAACACCAGGAACACGCGCGCAAAGCTCTGCAGCTGGATCATCAGCAGCGTCAGCATCACGGCAAACATGGCGGGAAACACCGCGAACAGTGCCCGGTTGGCCTTGTCGGCCTCTTCGATGGCGCCGCCCTCTTCGATGCGGTAGCCGGCCGGTAGCGCATCGATGATTGGCGCGAGAAGCAGCCTGATCTGCGCCGTGGCATACGGCCCTTGCACGCCATCGATCACGTCGCTGCGCACCGTCAGCGCCATGTCGCGGTTACGTCGCCACAGCACCGGCTCTTCGAAGCCGGGCTGAACCTGTGCCACCTGCGACAGCGGCACGCTCACACCGCTGCGCGTGGCCAGCTGCAGGTCGCCCAGCTGGCCGATGGCCTTGCGTTCTTCGGGCGTGGCGCGCACGACCACGTCGACCAACTCTTCGCCTTTGCGAATCTGCGTCACAGGCACACCGGCCAGCGTGGCCTGCACCAGGCCCTGGATGTCGGCCGTGTTCAGACCCAACAGTCGAGCCTTGTCCTGGTCGACCTGCACCTGCACCGTACGCACCTGCTCGTTCCAGTCGAGCTGGGTGTCGCGCACCAGCGCGCTCTGGCGCACCGTGTCGCGCACGTGGTAGGCAATCTCGCGCACCTGCGCCGTGTCGGGCCCGATCACGCGGAACTGCACCGGAAACCCCACCGGCGGCCCGAAGTCCAGGCGCACCACGCGGGCGCGGGCGTCGGGCAGCGCCGCGTCGCCTTCAAACATCGCCAGCAGGCGTGCACGCACACGCTCGCGATGCTCCGTGCTGGCGGTCTTGATGACGAATTGCGCGAAGCCGGGGTTCGGCAGTTCAGGGTTCACCGACAGATAGAAGCGCGGCGTGCCAGCGCCGGTGTAAGCGGTGAAGGACTCGATGTCGTCGTCTTTGGCCAGCTGCGCTTCGAGCAACTTGACCTGCGCTTCAGTGGCTGCAAACGAGGCCCCTTCACGCAGCCGCAACTCGACCAGCAGTTCAGGCCGCGAGGCAGTGGGAAAGAATTGCTGCTGCACCTTCAACATGCCCGCGCCAGCCACCAGGAACACGGCCAGCGTGGCGCCCAGCACCCAGGCCCGGTGCTGCACAACACCTTCGACCAGCCGGCGAAAGCGCTGGTAAAGCGGTTTGTCGTAGGGGTCGTGGTGGGGTGCGGTGGCCAGTTGCTTGGGCAGCAGCTTCACCCCCAGATAGGGTGTGAAGACGACAGCCACCAGCCACGACACGATGAGCGACAGCCCCACCACCCAGAAGATGCCGCCGGCATATTCACCGGCAATCGACTTGGCGAAACCCACCGGCATGAAGCCCACCGCCGTGATGAGCGTGCCCGACAGCATCGGGAAGGCGGTGGAGCTGTAGGCGTACGCGGCTGCGCTCAGGCGGTCTGCGCCCTCTTCGAGCTTCACCATCATCATCTCGACGACGATGATGGCGTCGTCCACCAGCAGGCCCAGCGCGATGATCAGCGCGCCCAGCGAGATGCGGTCGAGTTCCCAGCCCACCAGGTACATCACGGTGGCCACCAGGCCCAGCACCAGTGGCACCGAGGTCGCCACCACGATGCCCGTGCGCCAGCCCAGGAACAGAAAGCACACCGCCAGCACGATCGCCAGCGCTTCCAGAAAGGCGCGCTCGAACTCCCACACCGATTCCGCCACCACGCGCGGCTGGTCGGCGTACTGCTCGATCTGCACACCGGCGGGCAGCTGCGCACGCACTTGCTCGAGCTGCAGGCCCAGCGCCTGGCCCAAGTCCAGCACGTTGGCCTTGGGCTGCGGCGTGATGCCGATTGCCAGCACCGGCACGCCCTGGTGGCGGATGGTGAAGCTGGGCGGGTCCTCAAAGCCCGCCCGCACCGTGGCCACGTCGCCCAGGCGCAGAAGCTGGTCACCCACTTCGAGCGTGACGTTGCCGACATCGGCCGCGTTGCGCAGTCTGCCGTCCACACGCACCTGCACGCGGTCGAAAGGCGTGTCGGCCGAACCGGCGGGCACCACCCCGTTCTGCCGCGCCAAGGCGTCGAACAGGAGTGATGGGGCAATGCCCAGCGCCGCCAGCCGGCGCGTGGAGATCTCCACGTACACACGCTCGGCCTGCTTGCCCAGCACGTCGACCTTGGCCGTGCCCGGTACACGCTGGAACGTGCGCTTTATGTCTTCGGTGAGGCGGAGCAATTCGGCCATCGACAGATCGGGTGCGCTCACCGCGTACAGCACGGTGTAGACGTCTGTGAACTCGTCATTGAAGAAGGGCCCGCGCACGCCTTCGGGCAAGTCTTGCCGCGCGTCACCGATCTTCTTGCGCGCCTGGTACCAGGCGCGCTCCAGGTCGGCCTTGCTCGTGCCGCCCTTCATCCACAGCGTGATGCCGCCGAAGCCCTGCCGCGCGAAGCTGCGCACGTAGTCGAAGTGCTCCAGCTCCTGCAGTTCGCGCTCCATGCGGTTGAGCACCTGGTCCTGCACGTCCTGTGCCGTGGCACCTGGCCAGGCCACGACGGCGGTCATGGTGGGCACGTTGAAGTTCGGGTCCTCCAGGTTGCCCAGACGCAGGAAAGACACGCTGCCGACGACCAGCGTGGCGATGATCAGGAACAGCACCATGGGCTGGTGCGTCACCGCCCATTCGGACAGGTTGAAGCGGTGTTTCATGAACCCGTCCTGGCGACTACGCCTGCCGGCGCTGCGCCGGGCCGCTCGACGGCGCGCACGGCCAGCTTGGCATCGAGCTTTTGCGCACCGACGCTCACCACCCGCTGGCCCGCCGCCAGACCGGTGACGCGCAACGTGGCCTCGTCCGTGGACAGCACCTGCACAGGCGTGAAGACGAGGCCGGTTCCCGCGGCGTTGAGCGTCCACACGCCTGCAGGCCCGCTGCCCTTGACCAGGGCCGACACGGGTATCAGCACGCCGCGTTCGCCTGCCCCGTTTGACGCCAGATGCAACAACGCCGTGCTGCCCAGCGGCAAGCCCGCCAGGGCTTCGCGTGATGGGGCGGTGGCCGCAAACCGCACGCGGAACGTCCGGCCTTGGGCCGTGGCCGACGGCGACAGTTCGCGCAAGCGCAGCGGCAGGTTCAAGGGCGACGGCCCTGCCGTCCAACTGCTGGCATGGGCGGTGGCGGCGCGAACACGCCCAACCCAGTCTTCCGGGATGTCGGCGACGATCTCGTGCTCGCCATCACGCGCCAGGCTCAGTACCGACTGGCCTTCTGCCACCACCTGGCCCTGTTCGACGCGGACGGCCGTCACCACACCGGCGTAGGGCGCGACCAGCGTGGCGTACGCATCGCGGTTGCGGGCCAGCGCCAGTTGTCGCTGAGCCTGGTCCAGCCTGGCGGCGGATGCATCGGCGCGCGCTTTCTGGCGCTCATGGTCCGCGCTGCCGGCTGAGCCTTCGGCGGCCAGGCGGCGAAAGCGTGCTTCGTCAGCCGCCGCCTGCTCGGCATCCACCCGGGCGGCGCGCACCTGATCGTCAGCTGCTTGCACGGCCAAGGTGGTATCGGCATTGTCCAGCCGTGCCAGCACCTGGCCCGCCTGCACCCGCGTGCCGACATCAACGAGCCGTTGCACCACCTTGCCACCGGTGCGGAATGCCAGATCGGCCTCGACACGCGCGCGCACGGTCGCGGTGAAGCTGCGCACGTCGGCAGCGGCGCCAGGCTGAACGGCACTGACGTAGACCGGGCGCGCGGCAGCGGTCGGTGCCGGCGGTTCGCTGCACGCGCTGAGCAGCGCTGCTGCGCTCAGCACCGACATCAGCGTCGGCACGGGCTGCGAGCGCTTGGATAAGGTGTTCTGGGGCATGGCGTTCAATTTCAGGGTGGATTGGAAGCCGCGACGGCGCTGACAAGTCGCCTTGCAGGCGCAGCCAGCGTGGTGGCGCCGTCGCGCGTATGGAAGCCGCCGCCCAGCGCTTTGAAGAGCTGAACGGCATCGAGCTGCATCTGCAGGCGGCTTATGGACAAGGCCAGCTCGCTGGCCAGCACCGAGCGCTGTACATCCAGCAGCGTGAGCAGGTCGATCTGCCCCTCGCGCAGCAGGCGCTGTGCGTGCTGCCACGAGCGCTGACGGTGCGCTAAAGCCGTGCCCAGCGCATCGGCTCGCTGCCGTTCCTGCGCCTGGGCCAGCAGGCTGTCTTCGACCTCCTGCACGGCCACCAGCACCGCCTTTTGCCAGGCGTGCAGCGACGCCTGCGCACGCGCCGACTGCGCTTGGATGCCCGCTTCGATGCGGCCGGCATTGAACACCGGTGTCAGCAGGGCCAGCGCGACGCTTCCGTAGCGCGCGGGCGCCAGGTCGAGCGCGTTGAGCTGCAAGTCCTGCTGGCCCGTGACTGCGCTGAGAAACAGCTTGGGCCACCACTGCGCCCGCGCTTCCTGGCCGCGCAGGGTCTCGGCCGCAAAGCTTGCCTCCGCCGCCATCAGGTCAGGCCGGCGTTGCAGCAACTGGCTGGGCTGTCCGGGGGCCACCCGCCTCGCGGCGGGCCAGACAAACGGCGCGTTCGAGTCGGTCAGCAATAGCGAGGGGTTGGCGCCCATGAGCACTGCCAGCCGGTTCTGGCTGACCCCAATCAACGTACCCAACGGCGGCAGTTGTGCCTCCAGTGCGTCAGCCTCGGCGCGTGCGCGGTCCAGGTCGAAGGCGCTGGCCTGACCTTCGCGCTGGCGCACCTCGACGAGCCGCGCAGTCTCACGCTGGGCAATTGCGAGAGACTGAACGATGCCCAACTGCTCTGCCGCGCCGCGCCACACGAAGTACTGGCGCGCCACCTCGCTGGCCACCAGCAGGCGTGCGGCGACCACGCCTGCCTGCGCGCTTTGTGCATCGGCCGCGGCGGCGTCCCGCGCGGCGCGCACGCCGCCAGCAAGATCCATTTCCCAAGAGATGTCCAGGCCCAGGCGCAGCGCCCGCGCGTCGGGCTGGCCCTGCTTGACCGCTTCAGGCAGGCCGCTGCTGCTGCGCGAGACGCTCCCTTGAAGCTGGACCGTCGGCCACAGCCGCGAAGCTTGAGCGTCCAGGCCGGCACGCGCCGCCCTGACGCGCTGCACGGCAGCCGCCACGTCGTGGTTGTTGTCTAGCGCGTGGTCCACCCATGCAGCGAGCACTGGATCGCCAAAGGTAGACCACCAGCGGGCATCCACGGCATCGGCGCCACTTGCTGCACTTGCTGCACTTGCGCCGCTGCTGTTGCGGAAGGCTTCGGACAACGGCACATCAGGCACCGGTGCTCGCACAGGCGCAGTGGTGCAGGCAGCGGAAAGCAGCGCGGTACAAACGGCGGGGAGCAGCGCTTTGTTCATGGATCATGGTTTCTGATACTGGCAAGTACAGTAATGTGCTCGTTGTAAACTGGACTGTCAAGTACAGTAACAATGCAGATCGAAGCCCATGGCGCGCCGTCCCTCGGTCCCACCTCCTGTCGACAAGACGACCACTGCGGAGAAGCCGCCGCTGCGACGTGGTCGTCCACGAGACCCCGAGCGGCTGCGCCGGATCCTGGAGGCGGCTCGCAGCCACTTCCATGCACATGGCTTCGAGCGCGCGAACCTGGACGCCATCGCGCACGATGCGGGTGTTTCGAAGATGACGGTCTACAGCCACTTCTCATCGAAGGAAGGACTGTTCGAAGCCGTCATCGGATCACGCACGGACGGCGTAGTGGCCGCGCGGCCCGGTGCGGCAGCGCTGGACCCGCAGCGGCCCGAGGCGGCGCTCGCGGCGGTGGGTGCGCAGTTCCTGTCGCTGATGCGCGACGACGACACGATCGGCCAATTCCGAACGATGTACGCGGCCGCGGCCACACAGCCTGAGGCCTGCGCGGTCTTCTACCGCCAAGGCGCCGACCGACTGATGAATGAACTGGCCGACTACCTTCGTTCTGCACAGTCGGCCGGATCACTCCAAGTCCCACAGCCGCGCCAGGCAGCCGACCTATTCCTTGCCATGTTCCTCGGCGACGGACACATTCGCGGCTTGTTGCGCCTGCCCGCGCCTTCGGCGCTCCAGGACAAGGCGCTATTGCGCGAAGCGGTGAGGGTTTTCATGGCTGCGTTTGGCAGAGGCGGATAGCCGCAACGAGAAGCGCACCTCGCTGCGCTGGAGGTTTCACTCTTCTGAGGGACCGCTTCGAGGCAATGAACTTGGAACACCCAGCGTCGCTAATGGGTCGTTTTCTAACTTTCGGAGCGTCCGCTTTGTTCTGACTGAATTGCGCTTCCACTTCATTGCAGCAGCTCTTGCTCAGCCTGCCATGACAGTCGCAACTTGCTAGCCATCGCGGGTGCCTGCATCGCGACACTGGTGAGATCGCCTTCGGCATGGCACCCTGACCGTCGAGCGGCGCCACCGCGATGGCGGCGCCGATGAGTACGTGCTCCAGATCAAAACCTTGCGCGGCCACTTGCAGGCCGGCAAGGAGGCATGCACGCGAAGGATCGGCTGTTCACCATTGTTCAGAACCCGTGACGGCGGCGAGGCGGCGTTCCTGCGCCTCGCACGGTGCCAAGCGCACCTGATTGCGTCCGTGCTGCTTGGCCAGGTACATCGCCTGATCGGCGCGTGCGATGGCGTCATCGAGCGAGGCTTCGCCATCGGCAATTGCACTGACGCCCAGGCTGACCGTGGCCTGCACCCCGCCAGGCGGACCCGACGCGCTCACGCGGCAACGAATTCGCTCGGCAATCTGCATCGCCTCGGGCGCCGTCGCAGCCAGCACCAGGCAGAACTCGTCGCCACCGATCCGCGCTGCAACGTCGGTCAGTCGAAGCGTGGCGGTCGCTTCCTGCGCAAGCCGCCGCAACACCTGATCACCCGCCGCATGACCATGGCGGTCGTTCAGCGACTTGAATCCGTCGACATCGAGCATGACGACTGCAAGCGCCTGCCGACTTCGCCTGGCGCGTGCCACTTCGGCGATCTTCGCGGTTTCGAATGCGCGCCGGTTGAGCAAGCCGGTCAGAGGATCCGTGTGCGCCAGCCGGCGGCTCTCGGCATCGCTGCGCTGCATGTAGACCGCAATCACGGACGCCTGCAGCAGCACGCCTGCCACCAGGGTCACCAGCAGCGAGAGCACGTTGACCGGATGCGGCGTCATCAGTGATGGCAGGGCGGCGCCGTCGACGACGACCAGACCCGCGCGCGCCATCACACTGAATGCGCCGAGTGCGGCGGCGAACAGGAAGAGGTTGCGTGTGCGCATGCAGGCCAGCGGCGAAGCCCGAATCACCGGCGGCATGAGGGCCAGCAATTGCAGCCCGTAGACGAGATTGACGAACACGGCACGCGGCGCGAAGTGCTCGATCCAGATCGCCTGCTGCAGGCCGACGACGACCGCCGGTCCGACAATCCACAGCCACGGCGTCGACCGGCCACAGAACTGGCGGATGCCGCGCAGGTACATGCCGAAGCCAAAGGACACCAGCGCCAGCCCGACCGGCACGCCGATCAGCTCGGGCAGCACGGCTCCGGAGAACCTGATCAACCACCCGAGAGCAATCAGGAACATGCCGATGTTCCAGGCGCGCAAGCCCGGCCACTGACCGGGCTCGACCCGACGACCGAGCACGACGGCAATGGCGACGGCGAGTGCGGTATGCGCACCGAGCACGCCAACGAACAGGGTGGAGATGTCAAGCATCGGTGTCCGGGCTTCAACGACGCGCCGGTCGGGCCACAGCGGCAGCGGGTATGACCATGCAATGGTCGCGATTGAAACGCGGGCGAGCCGTCTTGGCCAACTCGCATCTGTGCGCGGCTGACGTTGCACAAACCCCGAGTCGGCCGTCTGGGAGCAACCCCATGATCGCCTGGGGTCGACCGACCGCCTGGCGGGTGGCAACACGCCGCTGCTCTTCGACTGTCTGCTCAAGCGGGCTGGGAAGTGGCGGCCAATCAGGCTCGTTCTGCACCGATCACATTGCGCCGCCATCAATAGGCTTGGCGAGCGCGTGCGGTCATCAGTCGAGCGCTCGGTTCCGGCTGCCCGGTGCCGCAGGCACCGCCCGTGCGGCTGTCCGCCGCCCCATCGTTCCAATCGAACCCCGGCAGCAAGATGAAGTGGAGCGTGCAATGAACATCAAGAACCTGCGTATCGGCGTGCGACTCGGGGTCGGCTTCGCGCTGATGATCGGGGCCGCGGTGACGATCGCACTGATCGGTCGGCTGTCACTGGGCATGGCGCGAGACGGCGTTCACCAGATCGGCACCGCGATGGACGGGGTCAACACGGTGCACGAGATCGAGAACAATCTCCACATCAGCGGTCGCGCGCTGCGCACGATGCTGCTGCTGGACGATGCCGAGCGCGTCGAGATGGAAAAGGATCGGGTACTGGACGCACGCACCGGCAACGACGAGGCCTTTCGCAAGCTTGAGGCACTTGTCACCGACGCCGACGGCAAGGCGCTGGTGGCGAAACTCGCCGACACGCGCCTGCGCTATGACAAGGTAACCGGCGAAGTCCTGGAAGCCATCGCCACCGGCACGAAGTCCGCCGCCGCCGAGGTGCTGCTCAACGAAGGTCGCTTTGCCCACAATGCCTTTGCCCAAGCGCTGGCGAACGTTGTCAAGCGCCAGGACGCCATGGCCACCGATGTTCAAGCCGGTGCCGAGAAGACGGTTGCATCCTCCGGCGCGCTGATGCTCGCGCTGGCCGCCGTGGCCACCGTTGTCGGCGCGATCGTCGCCTGGTTCGTCACCATCTCGGTCACCCGTCCGCTGGGCCAGGCCGTGGCGATCACGGACGTCATCGCCCATGGCGACCTGACCTCGCCGAGCGTGGCCCACAGCACCGACGAGGTCGGTCAGCTGCTCGCTTCGCTGCACACGATGCAGGCCAACCTGAAACGGATCGTGGGCGAAGTGCGGGTCGGGGTCGACTCGGTCAGCACCGCGTCTTCGCAGATCGCCGCAGGCAACCAGGATCTGTCGAGCCGCACCGAACAGCAGGCGAGCAGCCTGCAGCAGACAGCGGCATCGATGGAGCAGTTGGCCGCGACGGTGCGCCAGAACAGCGAGACGGCAACCCAGGCCAATCAGCTGGCTGCCAGCGCCTCGTCAG
This sequence comes from Burkholderiaceae bacterium, assembly GCA_022843955.1. GTDB lineage: Bacteria > Pseudomonadota > Gammaproteobacteria > Burkholderiales > Burkholderiaceae_F > JALHMQ01. The sequence goes on along the minus strand of JALHMQ010000028.1, from coordinate 42,808 downwards.
CGGCGGCTGCGGGTGGCACCGTGGTGGGCGACGTGGTGGCCACGATGCAGGGCATCAGCGCAGCCAGCCACAAGATCGCCGACATCATCAATGTGATCGACGGCATCGCCTTCCAGACCAACATCCTGGCGCTCAACGCCGCGGTCGAAGCCGCGCGTGCCGGCGAGCAGGGCCGCGGCTTCGCGGTGGTCGCCAGCGAGGTGCGCAACCTCGCCCAGCGCAGCGCGCAGGCGGCGCGCGAGATCAAGGGTTTGATCTGCGATTCGGTGAGCCGGGTGGACGCCGGTGGCCGGCTCGTCAACCAGGCGGGCGAGGCGATGCAGGACATCGTTGCGCAGGTCAGGCGCGTGAGCGAGATGATCGGCGAAATCACCGCGACGACTGTGCAGCAGACCAGCGGCATCGGCCAGGTCAACAGCGCAGTGACGCAACTCGACCAGGTGACGCAGCAGAACGCGGCGCTGGTGGAACAAAGCGCCGCGGCGGCGGCGAGCATGAAGGCGCAGGCCGAGCAACTGGCGCAGTCGGTGTCGGTGTTCCGGCTGGGCGGCGCGGCACCGCACGGCGCCGCCGCTTGACGCCGCGCGATCGCCCGCCCCCAGGGCGCTGAGCGCGTGGTGTCATCGACGCCGAACGTCCGAACAAGCCCGCACGCGCGTTCATGCGGTGCCATGGGCTTCTCCCCCGCACGATTCGCCCGGGGCACACCTTGACACGCGATACTGCTGCCCAACGCCTCGCATCGCGCGCGGCGCGCGCAGCGCCACGCCGCCCCGCGACACCGCGTGATCCGGCCCGCTCGATCGGGCCAAGTTCCTGCCCAGTCGACCCTGCCCGCTCGACCCAGTCCGCTCCACCTTGCCGGGCCGGACATCGCCCATGACATCCGACACCGCCGCCGTCGCCCTGCGCGAGATCACCGCCGACACCGTGCGCGCCGTCGTGCAGCTGGCGGTGGCGGACGATCAGCAGGGCTTCGTCGCCCCCAATGCCGTGTCGCTGGCGCAGGCGCTGTTTGCGCCTGACGCCTGGTACCGGGCGATCTACAGCGGCGAGGAACTGGCCGGCTTCGTCATGCTGGCGGATGAGTCGCTGCGCGATCCGCCGCCACCGTCGCCAGCGGTCGGCGTGAGGCGCCTGATGATCGATGCGCGCTTCCAGCGCCGCGGCATCGGGCGGGCAGCGCTGCAGCAGGTGATCGCGCACGTGCGCCGCAAGGGCTGCTTCACCGCACTCGAACTGTCGTACGTTCCCGGCCCGGGCTGCCCCGAGCCGTTCTACCTGTCCCTCGGCTTTCGCCACACCGGACGCGTCGACGACGGCGAGATCGTGCTTGAACTGCCGCTCGACTCCGCCTGAGCAGCGGCAACTTCGCGCTCAGAACCTGCGCACCCCGATCCGGTGCTTGTGCGCAGCGCATAGCCCATCTGGCGCGGCGTCAGGCGTAGCAGGTGCGCTGCCTTGGCCTGCACCCAGCCGCACTGCTCCATGGCCAGATCAGCCGCTCGCGTTCGCCTGCAGGCAGCGCCTCGCCGCCGTGAGGGCGCGGTGACGGCGGCAGTTGCGAAGTCGGCCCGATCACGGTGACGTCGCCGTCATCGGACGGCGTCAAGACGCCAACCTGCCAAGGCGAGGTCCGGTTGCTTTCTGCCCGGCACGCCAAATGCCGTAAGCACCGATCCTTTGGAGGTTCCCATGTCACATACACCCGACGTATTGATCGAACGCACCGAAACCGCGGAGCCCACGCCGGGCGCGCGGGTCTCTTGGAGCGGCATCTTTGGCGGCGTGGTGGTCGGCATCGGCGCGCTGCTTCTGCTCACCGCGCTCGGCGTGGCGATCGGCATCACGACGATCGACGTCGATCGGCCCGATGCAAGTGCGCTGGGCACCGGCGCGGCCATCTGGACCGGCGTGTCGCTGCTGCTGGCGCTGTTCCTGGGCGGGTGGTCGGCAGCACGCATGAGCATGCTGTGGGATCGCACCGCGGCGATGTTCCAGGGCACGCTGGTGTGGGCGCTGAGCATGCTGCTGATCCTGTGGCTGGCGGCCAGTGGCGTCGGTCTAATCGCCAGCCAGACGTTCTCGTTGATGGGCACGACGGCATCCGCGGTCGGCGCCGCTGCCGGCGGAGCGGATCTGGGCGGTCTGCTCGACGGCAATGCCGACCAGGCACTGGCCAGGCTAAACGACCCGAAGACCGCGCAGACAATTGCCAATGTGACCGGCATGGAAACGACCGAGGTCACCCGTCGGTTGAGCGAGCTGCGCGGTCGGATAGAAGCGGCGCGCGACAACCCACAGCAGGTGGCGACGGAACTGCGCACCGCAACGAGCGAGTTTGCCGACCGTGCCCAGGCGCGCATCGCCACGGCTGCCTCCGACGCGCAGCCGGCAGCGACGCGCACCGCGTGGTCGACCTTCGGTGCATTGCTGCTGGGCCTGCTGGCCGGCATCGCGGGCGCCGCGGTGGGCCGACACAATGCTGCGCAGCGCACGCGAGACCTGTCGCGCACGACGATTACGCGACCGGCCGTGGGCACGTGATCCCGACTCTGCAGGCGTGACCGATTGCGGCGAAGTCGCGATCGGTCGGAGCGCGACAATTTCGCGGCTGCAGTAATCGCGAGATTGCGTAAGGGGTTGAACGGGTGACCTAAATTGAGATTTCACCCCGATGCGCCCGGTTCCTTCGTCCGCAACATGAAAGAATCCACGCATGGACGATGCCGATATGACCGAAGACCGCCTGGAGCGCGAGCGCAGTGCGGCCCTCGCCCAGTTGCGGGCGAACGCAGCGCTGCCTGCGGTGCTGTATGCGAACTGTCGCGAGTGCGACGAAGTGTTGCCACCTGAAAGATTCAAGGCCGGCTTCTGCTGCCCGGAATGCCGCGATGATTTCCAGAAGCGGGAGTCGGCGCGCCAGCGGCAAGGCCTGCCCGGTTCGCCGACGAGCTGAACGGCGCGGCGTCTTTGCCTGATATCGCCGGCGGGGTCAGCCGCGGCGAATGCCCATGCCGGCCTTGGCACCGATGCGGGCGATCAATCCATCGAAGTAACGCAGCGCATTGCGCGGCTCCGCCAGGTGCGGCGGCACCTCGGCGCGGCAGCGTTCGCACTGGCACACGAACCGGTATGAATTGACCAGGTTGACGTTGCGAAAGCCGTAGTCGAGGGCCATCAGCTCGCTGTCATCGAGGTAGTTCCAGGTGATGGCGTCGCCGGCATCGATGTCGGTCAGCGCCGTGAGCACCACCTGCTTGTCTGCAGCTGCGCCCGGCATCGGCCGGCAGTTGGGCGCGCACGAGTGGTTGGCACGGCTGAGGGTGGGGAAGATCGCCAGGCCCTGCAACTTGCGCGCGGCGTCGAAGTAACCGATGTTATTGGTGCCCACGCAATGGAGCAGCTCGCGCACGGCCAGCGCGGACACGCGGTGTTTGGTTGCGAGCGCGCGCTCGAGCGGCAGATCGGCATCGTCGATCGGAAACGCGGTGACCTTCAGGTCGTGCCCGTAGAACGCCTGGCGCACGGTGGCGTCGGACAGGATCTGATCCACCAGGTCCCAGACCACCGAACCGTACTGGGGAGACGCGAACGATGCCGCCACCAGCGGCCGCTCAGCCACAGCGACCTCGCCACGCCTGATGGGCGCGGTTGCGGTCAGCTGGTATTCCTCGTCGGTCCAGCGCACCACGCTGCAACGCGCGGCAGACCCAGGGTCATTCATGCGGCGATCTCATGCACGCACGATACCCGGGGTAACAAGCGCATCCCCGCGCACGCGCGACGGCCTTCTGGGGAAGGGTCTGCGCGCAGGCACGCCGCACCGCGTACATGCCTCGCGTTCATCCGGACCGCCCAGCAGCGGCTGCGTCACCTCGAGTCGATGCCGGAACGCACCGACCGCGTGCGTTGGTCGCATCGCTCGACGATCAAGGCAAGGCAGGCGACTGCCGGTTTCGGTGCTGGTCAGGCTTTGCAGAAAGGCCACGATCTTGTCGATCTCGGCGTCGGTCAGCGTGGTGGGTCGCATGAGCGGTGTCTTGTTCGGATCGACGTTGCCGCCGCCGGCGATCTAGCGCACGTGGCATCCGATCGAGCGTGTTTGACCTGGATCCGCTGCGATCCATCGGCGCCCGGATCGCGACCCGCGTGCAGTCCGCACCGTTGCGGCGCTGCGCGTCTGTTTCGATCAGTCGCCCACCAGGAACTTGCCATAGTGGCGATCCATCATGTCGACGGCGTCGGCCAGCGTGCCGAACGGGCCGAGCGTGTCGTGCTCCGAGGCCATCAGCAGGTACACGCCGTCGATGCCGGTGATCCAGACGGGGTAAGTCTCCTTCTCCTGACGCGCCGTGTACGACCGGACGATCGGCGCGGCGTTCAGCAGCGCGCTGAAGGCCGCGTCGTGCACGTCGTCCAACTCGCCCTGCGTCATCGCGTCGAGCGGCTGGGTGGCGAGGCTGCGGTCCTCGAGCCAGTCGCGTACTTCGGCCAGCAGCGCTGTCCGAACGGCATCGACCTGCGCCGAAGAAAGTCTCAGCGGATGAGTCGGCATTGATCGTTCAGGGTCCGGCGTCAGCGGCAAGTCCTTCATGGCGAGCAGCTTCGCAATGAGGTCGTCCGGGCGGTCGGAACTGTCAGTCATCGTGCTCTCCCCCGCGGCAGGATGCCACAGGGCCCCGTCCATGCGCGCCTGCCACCGACAAGCCGTGCTGCACACGCCTTGAGTGCCAACCGAAATCAAGGCGCGTGCCCGACCGCACCGAGATCCTTGCCGAGGTACGGCTCGGGCAGCAGGTAGGCTGCGAGGTCCAGGTCGAGGAAGCGCGCAATGAACCCGCTGCCGATCCGCGTTCCGCTCGGCAACGCCGGCGATGTCTCGGCGCTGCTTCAGGTGCCGCCGTCGCCCCGTGCCACCTTCGTGTTCGCCCACGGCGCCGGCGCCGGCATGGCGCACCCCTTCATGGCGGGATTCGCCGCGGCGCTGGCGTTGCGCGGCGTGGCCACGCTGCGCTTCAACTTCCCGTCGATGGACCGCGCTTTGCGGCGGCCGGATACGCCCGCCGTCGCCCAGGCCACCGTGCGCGCGGCGGTCGACGACGCGCGGCGCCGATTGCCCGGCGTGCCACTGTTCGCGGGGGGCAAGTCGTTCGGCGGTCGCATGAGTTCGCAGGCGCAGGCGAACGGACCGATGGCCGACGTGCGCGGACTGGTGTTCGTCGGCTTTCCGCTGCACCCCGCCGGCAAGCCGTCGATCGAGCGCGCCGCGCATCTGGCCCAGGTGGAGTGCCCGATGCTCTTCCTTCAGGGCGCGCGCGACGCGCTGGCAGAGGCCGCGCTGATCACGGGCGTGGTGCGCGCATTGGGCGCACGCGCGACCTTCGTGTCGGTGGCCGACGCCGACCACGCGTTCCATGTTCGCGCCCGCAGCGGCACCGACGATGCGACGGTGTTGCAGTCAATGGCCGATGCGGCGGCGGCGTGGATGGTCGAGCTGACTCCACGGTGAGTCGCCCTCTCGGTGCCGTATCGATGCGCTGGGAGAAGCTGGTCGCGATGCCCCTGATCTGGCGGACAGCGACCCGGTGGCGAGCGCTTGACCTCTAACGGTTTTCGGCCAAGTTCGTGCTCGCGGTGCGCCTCCCGGCGCACACCGTGCTGGGTGATCACCGCATGGCGCCGATGGCGTTGCGGCCGCTGGCATTGATACCAGTGATCGGTGTGGGCCTGTCGGGCGCAGACCACTTCGTGTCGTTTCAGGTGCATGACTCGGCCGTTGCTTGGCGAGGAGCCTGGGCTAAACCTGTGCCAATTCAAGTTGCTCGAGCACCTCAAGCGGCGAGACCGGCTTGACAAAGTAGCCGTTGAAGCCGGCCTCGTGTGCCGCTGCACGCACCGCGTCGTCGCCATAGCCCGTCACCGCGTAGATCTGCACCGCAGTGCCGACCTGCTGCCGAATCGTGCGACAGACAGAAATGCCATCGAGCACCGGCAGTCCGATGTCGAGGAAGATCACGTCCGGCGTGAAGGCCGTGGCGATGTCGACGGCGCTGCCGCCGTCGCTGGCGACACGCACCTCGTGTCCGAGCAGGGTGAGGATCGACGCGAAGGTCTCGACGATGTCGGGATTGTCGTCCACCACCAGCACGCGCCGACGGTGCAACATCGGGCGGGCGAATCGGTTGGGCGGCGTAGTGGGCACAGCAGGGATAGCCGATCTTTCCCGCGCCAAGGCAGCACGGACAGCCAACATCGTCGACCCGAGCAGCATCGCGGCGCAATGCGTAGATGCACAACCACTCCATCGCATACATGCGATCGGTGGCCGCGAAAGAATGCGTACGCGTATGCAGGCACGCTGCAGTTGACGTTGAAGGCCGCCGGCTGCGGAAAACCGCGACGCGAGGAGACACGATGGCGCCTGGTGCCTCAATTCAGGCCAACATCCACCATGATGACGCAGTGCTGCACCGCCCGCAGCCTGGATGGTTTCAGCCCTCCAACCGATCACTCACTCGACTGGCCCTTCCCGCTTGGAGAGCTAGTGGACACGCTTGTCCGCGGTTCAGTTCATTACCGGCATCGGCGCGCGGGCGATGGGCGCGTCAACCTACGAATGGATGCTCGCTCACATCGTCGCACTGCAGGACAGCTCGCTGGATGCGCTGCACCGCGCAAGGTTCGACGGCGAGCACTACCCAGACGCGCCTCAATGTTCTGCGATTCATGACCGCCTCAGCGACTGCGCGCCGGCGCAACCAGCACCTCGACACGCCGGTTCAGCGCGCGGCCTTCGTCGGTGTCGTTGCTGGCCACCGGCCGGCTCTCTCCAAGGCCGCGGATCGTCACGGCAGACGCAGGCAGGTCGATGTCGCTCGACAGTCTTGACCAGACCGCGCGCGCACGCGCCTCGGACAGGCGCAGGTTGTCGGCGTCGCTGCCGGTACTGTCGGTGTGGCCTTCCACCGTCACGCGGATGGCAGATCCCATCGCCTTGAGCTGGGCCGCCGCCGCGCCGAGCTCCGCCTGCGCCTGCGGCTTGAGGTCGGCCTGGCCGACATCGAACAGCACCGCGGCGTCGAACGACAGGCGCAACTGCGCGCCCACTGCGGCAACGGCATCGATGTCGGCACCGGAGTGCTTGCCGCCACAGCCTTTCTTGCTCACGTTGGACAGGCGCACGAAGCGGAAGCGCTCGTCCGGCTTGGCGACCCCGGCGATATCGACATCCGCGCGCGCGCCTTCGATGCGGCCAACACTGCGCCAGGTCCGTCCGTCTGTCGAGATCGCGAGCTCGGTTTCCTCGACGAACGGTCCGACCTCGAACACGTAGAGATCCATACCGTCGACATCGACCAGCACGTTGTCGACGAACTCCAGCACCAGCGTGCCGTCACAGCCGAGGGAGATGAACTCGGGACTGTTGGTGCTCTTGTAGTCAGGCTCGCCGAGGGCGGACGCGGGGTTGTCGAACGGTGCCTGGGAGGGCTTGGCGCCCGGGGTGAACGAAACCACCTTGTCGGCGAACGACGCCGCACCGAGCGGCAGGCAGATCCGCTTCTTGCCGGCGCCGTACCACTTGCCGGGGCAGTCGGCCTGCGCGCCGGACGCGGCAGCCTGCAGGCCGAACAGCAAAATCGCACCGGTGGCGAGGGCGCGCAGCGATGGCATCGGCAGGTGCATCGGTTCACTCCTTTGGTTGCAGATCGACGGGGCGCCCGCGCTGATCCCGCCGGTCAGCGCGGGCGCAACTCGTCAGATCACTTGGCCTTGGCGACGCCCTGCGTGGCGACGATCTGGATCCGGCTGCCGCCGTCGGCCGGGCCGACCTGCACCTGGACGCCGCGCCGCGCCTTGCGGTCTTCCAGCACGAGCATGGTCTGGTCCGGCCCGGATCCCACTTCGGCGAAGCCCTTGCCGCCGCCTTGCGCCTTGAGCTTGTCGCGATAGAACTCGGTGACGCGGGCGGGCGCATCCTTGCTCGTCAGCTGCACCATCCAGGCGGTGCCGGCCGCATTCTCGGTCTTGGTCGAGCCGCCCGTGTCTTGCCTGGCGCCCGGATAAAAGGGCACGCCGACATCCGCCTCGGTCGCCTGCACACCGCCCACACGCACCTGCGCCGACTGACCCTTGGCGTCGGTCACGCTCACCACCATGCCTTCCTCGGTGCGATCGATCTTGGCCTGGACACCGGACTTGGCCGCCTGCGCTTCGATCACGCGGTCGGTGGCCTGGTCGACCGCCTTGCCGCATGCCGCCAGAGAGGCGATACAGAGAACCACGATGACGATGCGCGAACCGATGTGTGTCTTCACGATGTGCCTCGCTGGAGATCCGTTCAACCGACGTGCGCGCCGATGATGACCGATGAACGCGCCAACGCCAAAGCGAAAATTCCCGCATGCGGCATGCATCCGCCTGCAACCCGATGCGCCTGCCGCCACAGCTCCCAACAGCGCATGCCCTACGATGCCGCCGCGAACGTCGCCCACGGAGTTGCAAGATGATCAAGCGTAGTGTCGAGTCCATTGCCGCCACCTGGCTCGCCGGGTTGCTGGTGCTGCTGCCGCTCGGCCTGACGATGGTGTTGATCGCGTGGCTGGTCGGGCTGCTGAACCGCTTTCTCGGTCCGGGCAGCGCGCTCGGCAAGCTGTTCGCGGCACTGGGTGCACCGTTGGCCGGCGACTCGCCGCTTGCATACCTGCTCGGCACGGTGTTGCTGATCCTGGCGGTGTATCCGGTGGGTCTAGCGGTCCAGGCGGGGCTCAAGCGCCCGCTCGAACGACTGGCCGATCGCACGCTGCGACGGATTCCGCTGCTGGGCAGCCTGTACGACATGGCCGACCGCGTGGTCGGCCTGCTCGACCGCAAGCAGGCCGCCGACCTGCGTGCGATGAGCCCGGTGTGGTGCTTCTTCGGCGGCGACGGTGCGGCAGTGCTGGCACTGGCGCCGAGCGCGGACACCATCTTGATCGAGGAGCGCGCGTACCGCGCGGTGCTGGTGCCCACTGCGCCGGTGCCGATCGGCGGTGGCCTGCTGTACGTGCCGGCGGCCTGGGTCAAGCCGGCGAACATCGGCATCGACCGCGTGATCAGCACGTACGTATCGATGGGGCTGACGCCGCCACTGCCGGTCGGTGACAGTGACGGCAAGCCCCTTGCTGCCACCGACCGCCCGCGCCCACCGCCGCAGACGAATTGAATCCGCACGCAGCAACCCTGTGGACCGCGCCGCGCTGGGCGCTGGCCCTGCTGCTCGCCTGCCTGGGCATGCTCGGGCCGTTCGCGGTCGACACCTACCTGCCGGCGTTCACCTCGATGGCGCGCTCGCTCGACGCGACGCCGGTGCAAATGCAGCAGACGCTGTCGGCGTATCTGTTCGGCTTTGCACTGATGAATCTGTTCCACGGCGCGCTGGCTGACAGCTTCGGCCGCCGGCCAGTGATCCTGTGGGGCGTGGCGCTGTTCACCATGGCCTCGATCGGCTGCGCGCTGTCGCAGTCGATCGGCCAGTTGGTGTTCTTCCGCGCGGTGCAGGGGCTCGCCACCGGCGCTGGCATCGTCGTCTCGCGCGCGGTGATCCGCGACATGTATGCACCGGCCGATGCGCAGCGCGTGATGTCGCAGGTCACGATCTTCTTCGGTGTGGCGCCGGCGATCGCGCCGCTGATCGGCGGCCAGCTGTACGTGCTGATCAGCTGGCAGGCGGTGTTCTGGTTCCTCGCGCTGGTGGGCGCGGCACTGTGGATCGCCAACTGGCGGCTGCTGCCGGAAACACTGCATGCCGATGCAATGCAGCCGTTCAACGTACGCAACCTGATGCGCGGCTACGCCGAACTGCTCGGCCAGCCGCGCTTCATCCTGCTGGCGCTGGCCAGCGGCATTCCGTTCAACGGCATGTTCCTGTACGTGCTGTCGGCGCCGGCGTTCCTCGGCGAACTGCTCGGCCTGGCCCCGACCGAGTTCTTCTGGTTCTTCTGCATGACCATCGCCGGCATCATGGGCGGCGCCTGGCTCAGCGGCCGCCTGGCCGGGCGCATCGAGCCGCGCCGCCAAATCGCCATCGGCTTCGGGATCATGGTGACGATGGCGATCGTCAACGTCAGCGCCAACTTCCTGTTCGTTGCGCAACCGTGGTGGGCACTGCCGCTGATCGGCGTGTTCTCGTTCGGCTGGTCGCTGATGGCGCCGGTGGTGACGATCATGGTGCTGGATCTGGCGCCCGAGCGGCGCGGCCTGGCCTCGTCGCTGCAGGCGGTGGTGGGCAGCGTGGCCAACGGCTTTGTCGCCGGCTTGCTGGCGCCGCTGGTGATGAACTCCACGCGGTCGCTGGCACTGGCCTCGGCCGGGCTGATGAGCATTGGTCTGGTGGCCTGGATCATCTACACCCGTGGCGGGCAACGTTGACGCGGCAGGCCTCGGGCGATGACCGACGCACCAGCAGCGAAGTGGCCTCCCGGGCAGCGGTTCCGTACACTTGCGGCCAATGCGCGGCCAGCACCCGCGGCATGCCCGGCCCTCGTGCGACATGAGGGCGGCGCCGCCGGCCACATGTCCGCCGTCCGAGCTTTCCTCCTGCCTCCCCCACGCCCATGTCACTCGCCCACTTCTCGTTCCCCACGACGATCCACTTTGGCGTCGGCGCACGCAAGCTCGTCGGCGTGCACCTGCGCGACCACGGTTTCCGTCGGCCGCTGATCGTCACCGACCGCGCACTGGCCACCTTGCCGGTGCTGCAGGAATTCATGAGCCATCTGCACACCGGTCTCGACGTCGGCGTGTTCGAGGGCGTGTTCGGCAACCCCACCGCGTCGCAGGCGATGGCGGGGGCGGCGGCGTTCAAGGCGCATCGCGCAGATTGCGTGATCGGCTTTGGCGGCGGCGCCGCGCTCGACGTTGCCAAGGTGGTGGGCGTGCTCGCCACCCACGACGGCGAAGCGCTCGAGTTCGCCTGGGACCATCCGCAGGTGCGCAGCATCGGCGAGGTGCCCTACTTCGTCGCGTTGCCGACCACCTCCGGCACCGGCTCCGAGGTCGGCCGCTCCAGCGTGTTGAGCGACGACGCGAGCCACGTCAAGCGCGTGATCTTCTCGCCCAAGATCCTGGCCAAGGTGGTGTTCGCCGATCCCGAGCTGACCTTCGGCCTGCCGGCGCACATCACCGCCGCCACCGGCATGGACGCGCTCACCCATAACGTGGAGTCGTATCTTTCACCCGCCTATCACCCGCTGTGCGACGGTATTGCGCTGGAAGGCACGCGCATCGCCGCGCGTGCGCTGGTGACCGCGGTGCAGGAGCCGCGCAACCTGCAGGCGCGCGCCGACATGATGATGGCTTCGATGATGGGTGCGATCGCCTTCCAGAAGGACCTGGGCGCGGTGCACTCGTGCGCGCATGCGCTCGGTGCGGTGTGCGACCTGCACCATGGTCTGGCCAACGCGCTGATGATCGAGCCGGTGATGCGCTTCAACCAGGACGCCGCGCCGCAGAAGTTCGCCGAGCTGGCGCACGTGGTCGGTGCGGCCGGCAGCGGCGGCTTTGTCGCCTGGCTGGGCCGCATCAAGCAGACCATCGGCATCGCGCCATCGCTGGCATCGGTGGGCGTGCAGCGCCAGCAGCTGGAGCGACTGGTCGACATCGCGGTCAAGGACATCTGCCACCAGACCAATCCGCGCCCCTGCGCGCGCGCGGACTTCGAGCGCCTGTTCATGGAGGCGATGTAGTCAGGTCATGACCAAGCCCCTGCTGATCGGCGTCTCAGCGCGCATCCACCACCCCACCGGGCCGGTGCTGGACCTGGGCGGCGTGTACGCGAAGACGCTGCATTACCTGGAACAGTCGGTCGCGCACTGGATCATGTCGAAAGACGTGCTGGTGGTGATGATCCCGGCGGTGGAAAGCGAGGGCATGCTCGCCCGCAGCGAGATGAGCCTGTCGGCCTACGCGGACAACCTCGACGGCCTGGTGCTGCAGGGCGGCGCCGACATCGCCCCCGAGACTTACGGCGAGTCGCCGCGCCATCCGGACTGGGGCGGCGATCGCGTGCGCGACCGCTACGAGATCGACCTGTTCAATGCCTTCGTGGCCGCCGGCAAACCGGTGATCGGCATCTGCCGCGGCTGCCAGCTGATCAACGTCGCCTTCGGCGGAACCCTGTTCCAGGACATCGGCACCCAGGTGCCAGCGGCGATGGCGCATCGGGACACCACCAAGTACGACCTGCAACTGCACGAGGTGAGCCTGGTGGCCGGCTCGCCGCTGGCGCAGATGTACCCGGAGCGCGCGTTGGCGCACATCAATTCGATCCACCATCAGGCGATCAAGGACCTCGGGCGCGATCTGGTGGTGGAGGCCGTGGCGGTGCCCGACGGCATCGTCGAAGCGGTGCGCTGGCGCGGACCGAGCTATGTGTTCGGCATGCAATGGCACCCTGAATTCCTCGCCACGCAGACGCTGCACGAGCGCCAGCTCGACGGCCGGCCGATCCTTCACGACTTCCTCGCCGCGGTACGTCGGCGCAACGACAAGACCTAGACGATGCTCAAGATCATCAATCCCGCCCAGGGCGGCACCATCGCCGAACTGGCCGAAGACAGCGCCGACAGCGTGCTGGCCAAGTACAAGGCGGCACGCGCCGCGCAGCCGGCCTGGGCGGCGACACCCCTGGCCGCGCGGCTGGCGGCGATCCGGCGTTTTCGCGCCGGCATCGTCGATCACCTCGAGCGGCTGGCGGCGATCCTCACCTCCGAGGTGGGCAAGCCGATCCGCCAGTCGCGCAACGAACTGAACGGGCTGCTCGGCCGCGTCGACTTCTTTGTCGATCAGGCCGAAGGCGCATTGGCGCCGCGCGAGGTGTTCAGCGACAGCGGCATGCGCGAAGTCATCACGAACGAGCCGCTCGGCGTGATCGCGAATATCTCAGCCTGGAACTACCCGTACTTTGTCGGCAGCAACGTGTTCGTGCCGGCACTCTTGGCCGGCAATGCAGTGCTGTACAAGCCGAGCGAGTACGCGATGCTCACCGGCCTGGAGATCGGCAAGCTGCTGCATGCCAGCGGCGTGCCGCAGGATGTGTTCAGCGTGCTGGTGGGCGGCGGCCGCGTGGGCATCGAACTGCTGAAGGAGCCTGTGGACGGCGTGTTCTTCACCGGCTCGTACGCCACCGGCGCCCGCATCGCGCAGGCGGTGGCGCCGCGGCTCACGAAGCTGCAGCTCGAACTCGGCGGCAAGGACCCGACCTACGTGTGCGACGACGTCGACCCGGCCACCGCCGCCGCGTCACTCGCCGATGGCGCCATGTACAACACCGGCCAGAGTTGCTGCTCGGTCGAACGCATCTATGTGCAGGCGGCGAGCTTCGATGCCTTCGTCGCCGCCTTCGTCAAGGAAGTGCAGGGCTTCAAGGTCGGCGATCCCACGCACGAGGACAGCTACATCGGCCCGCTCACTCGCGCCCAGCAGGTCAAGGTGCTGCAGATCCAGGTGGCCGATGCGGTGGCCAAGGGTGCGCGCGTGCTCACTGGCGGCCATGCGCTCGACCTGCCCGGCGGCCACTGGTTCGCGCCGACCGTGCTGGTGAACGTGAACCATGACATGACGGTGATGCGCGAAGAGAGCTTCGGCCCGATCATCGGCATCCAGTCGGTGGCCGACGACGCCGAGGCGGTGCGCCTGATGAACGACACCGACTACGGCCTGACCGCGGGCGTCTATACGCGGGACGAAGCGCGCGCGCGGCAGGTACTGGCGCAGGTGCACGCCGGCAGCGTCTACTGGAACTGCTGCGACCGCGTGAGCCCGCGCCTGCCGTGGAGCGGCGTCAAGCACTCCGGCGTGGGCCTCACGCTGTCGACCGAAGGCATCACCGCGTTCACCCGGCCCAAGGCTTGGCACCTGCGCAGCGCCTGATCGGGCGCCACGACCGCTGATTTCGCTCAAGTCCATCCGAAGGTCGTAGGACGTCCGCGATCCGTTCGCTGGGGGCACCCCCAGCGATTTCCGGCGCGCGCGGGATGACAATCCAGCCTACTGGGTTCTTGGTATCCCCCTAACGGGTTGCCGTCACCGACATGAATGCCACCGATCTGCTGCCGCCGCTCGCCACGCTGCCGCCCGCCCCGAGCGATCCGTACGAATCCTGCTGGAGCGTGGTTCTCGCGCGCACGCCGCGCGGCGACGAGGAAGTCAGCCGCCACCTGATGCCGCTGACGCGCGCGCAGCGCTCGCTGCTGCTGGCAACCGACGGCGAGTTGTCGTTGAAGCAGGTGGTGGCCCAGCAGCCGGAACTGCGCACCGCGCGGCTGTCGCGCGAAGCCGCGCGCCTGCTGGCGTTCGGGCTGGTCAAGCAGGTGCGCGGCGAACTGCCGCGCCAGCTGATCGTCGAGGCGATGAACCTGACGATCCGGGTGCCGCTGTCCACGTTCGCGCCGCGCGAGGGAGCCAGCCCGCCCGCTCTCGCTGCGCGCGCGCACGCCGCGCCGACTCCTCGCCCAACGCCGCGGCGTGAGGCGGGCGCGTGGCCGGTCCAGGCGATCGCGCTGGCCGCGATCCTTGCCCTGGCCGCGGTGTGGCTCGCCAACCTCTGACGCCTGACGTCCACACCCCGTTGTTTAGGCAGCCAGCGCCTGCCCGAGCCACTGCTCGAACTGCGCTGCCGGCAGGGCGCCACTGACGCGCTCGATGACCTGACCCTGCCGGAACACGGCCAGTGTCGGAATGCTGCGGATCGACAGCCGCGCCGACAGCTGTGGGCTGGCATCGGTATCCACCTTGGCGAACAGCACATTCGACCGGCGCGCCGCCGCGGCCGCGAACACCGGTGCGAAGCCACGACACGGGCCGCACCAGGCCGCCCAGAAGTCCACCACCACCGGCTTGCTGCTGGCGGCGAGCACCGTGTCGAAGTTCGCGTCGTCGAGCGCAATCGGCGCGCCGACGGTGACGGGCTTGCCGCAGCGGCCGCAGGTCGGCTCGTCGTTGAAGCGGGTGTCGACGATGCGGTTGGTGGCGTGGCAGTGCGGGCAGGCGAGCAGCATGGAAAAGTGAAGGCGCAAGGCGAGGGCAGGCCGCAATCACCCGGATGTGATGCCGCTGCGCCCGCCTTCAAGCCATCATCGCAGCGGATGCCGGCGCAGCCGCCGCCGGCGTGATGCCCGTCACGCGCCGCTCTGGCTGGCCGACTATTCGTCGTCCTCCACCTTGCGCTTGCTCTTGAACTCGGTGGCGAGCTGCTGCTGCACGCCCGGCGGCACCGCCTCGTAGTGCGACAGCTCCATCGCGTAGCTGCCGTGGCCCTGCGTCATGGCCTTGAGCCGGCCGGCATAGCCATCCAGTTCGGACAGCGGCACCACGCCCGACACCACCATGAGCCCGCCGGCCAGGTTGCCGGTTCCGGTCACCTGACCGCGCCGCGACGACAGGTCGCCGGTGATGTCGCCCATGTGCGAATCGGGCGTCACGATCTCGACGTTGACGATCGGCTCGAGCACGATCGGCCGCGCCTTCTCCAGCGCATCGAGCATCGCCTTGCGCCCGGCCGAGACGAACGCGACTTCCTTGCTGTCCACCGGGTGGTGCTTGCCGTCGTACACCACCACGCGCAGGTCCTGCAGCGGATAGCCGGCGACGAACCCGCTGGCAAGCACCTCGCGCACACCCTTTTCCACCGCCGGGATCAGGTTGAACGGAATCACGCCGCCCTTGACCTGATCGACGAACTCGAAGCCCGCGCCGCGCGCCAGCGGCTCCACCCGCAGGAACACCTCGCCGAACTGGCCGGCGCCACCGGTCTGTTTCTTGTGCCGCGCGTGGCCCTCGGCGCCAGCGGCGATGGTCTCGCGATAGGGCACCCGCGGCGGACGCGTGCTGACTTCGATCTTGTACTGGGTGTTCATCCGCTCCAGCACCGAACGCAGGTGCAGGTCGGACAGGCCGCGCACCACGGTCTCGTTCTGCTGTGCATCGTGCTCGACCACCAGGGTCGGATCCTCGGCAGCGAGCTTGGCCATCACTTCGGAGATGCGGCCTTCGTCGCCGCGCCGCTTGGGCTCGATCGCCAGGCCGAACATCGGATTGGGAAAGTCGAGCGGCTGCATGCGGATGTAGTCCTCATCGTGCGAGTCGTGCAGCACGCAGTCGAACGTCACCTCGTCCACCTTGGCAATGGCACCGATGTCGCCCGGCACCAGTTGCGTGACCTCGACCGTCTCCTTGCCCTGCAGCAGCAGCGGGTGGGCGAGCTTGAACGGCTTCTTGCCCTCGTTACCGCCGGCGCCCACGTACAGCTGGGTGTCCTTGGTGATGCGACCCTGGTGCACGCGGAACACGCCGATCTTGCCGACGTACGGATCGTTGACGACCTTGAACACGTGCGCCAGCACGTGGCGATCGGCGGCGGGTTCGCTGTTGAACTCGGACGCATCCGGCCCGGTGCCGCGGACGAACAGCGGCGGATTGCCTTCCAGCGGGTTGGGCAGGTGGCGCGCCATCACGTCGAGCAGGTCGGCGATCCCCGCGCCGGTGCGGGCGGAGGTGAAGCACACCGGGATGATGTGCCCTTCGCGCAGCGCCTTTTCCAGCGGCGCATGCAGCGTGGTCGGATCGACCGCGCCTTCTTCCAGGTACTTTTCCATCGCCGCGTCGTCGACTTCGACGATCTGCTCCATCACCTGGCGATGCACCTCGGCCACCGAGCGAAAGTCGGCGCCGCCGCTGTCTTGGTCGAAGCAGTCGATCACCCGCGCGCCGCCGTCGGCCGGCAGGTTGATCGGCAGCACCTCGGGGCCGAAGGCTTCCTGCAGTTGCGCCAGCAGCGCAGGCAGGTCGATGTTCTCATGGTCGATCTTGTTGACGATGATCATCCGGCACAGGCGGCGCTCCTTGGCCCAGTCCATCATGCGGCGGGTCACCAGCTCGATGCCGTTGACGGCGCTCACCACCACCGCCACCGTCTCGACCGCATCGAGCGCGCCGAGCGCCTGGCCGACGAAATCCGGGTAGCCCGGCGTGTCGATCAGGTGAATGCGCACCGGCACATCGCCGGCCACGTGGTCGCAGTGGACAACACTGGCGCGCAGCGAATGCAGCGTGGTCTTTTCCAGCGGATCGAAGTCGCTGACCGTGCTGCCCTTTTCCACGCTGCCGGCGGCGCCGATCATCTTGCTCTTGAGCAGCAACTGCTCGATCAGCGTCGTCTTGCCTGCCGCCCCGTGGCCGACAACGGCCACGGTCCTCAATTGCTCCGTGTTGAATTGCGTGCTGGCGAGCATTGCCTGTTCTCCCTGGTGTCGGTGTCCGTGTCCGGTCGCCGTCTCCCGCCTGGCGTGGGGAGCGGCCGGGGTTTTCACAGGACTGTACGACTGCCGCCGGGGTGCAGCCACCGCGCCCAAGCTCCCGATTTGACGCAGGTCGGGGGATGCACGTTCGGGCCGCCCGGGCCCGACCGGCGTCCGTCCCGGTGAACTGATCTGGCGAGATCACCGCCGCGATCGCCTCTTCCCGCCACTTATCCAAGACTTGCGGCGCAACATATGCCGATGCCCGGAGCACCGCCGGGCCCGATAATCGCCGTTGGCTTCGCCTCCCGTCTGCCCCGCCGTGTTCACCTCGTCGCCTGCCTGACACCCGTGTCCGCCCGCGCCCCCCTGCCCCGCCACCGCCGGCTGCTCGCCTGCGCGTGGGCAGCCTGCGCGGCGCTGGCGCTGCCGACACTGGCGCAGACGCAGCCAAGCGGCAGCCCGACACCCACGCTCGCGGCCGGCGTGGCGTCGGCGGCTGGCCGCACCGAGGCACCAGCGATCGAACCGCGCCTGCGCGAAATCGAGCGCTTGGCCAAGCGCGATCCGCAGCGCGCGCAGCGGGAGATCGCGGCGCTGGGCGATGCGCCCCTGTCGCCGCACGGCCGCGTGCGTCTGGCCGTGGCGCGCGCACAGATGGCGGTATTCCAGTTCGACATGGATGCGGCCCTCGCCGCCGCCGAGGGCAGCCTCGCGCAGGCGCGGGCGCTCGGCGACCCGCGGCTGACCGGCACCCTGCTCATCAGCCGGGCGCGCGCGCTGCTGGAGACCAACCGCGGCGCCGAGGCGACCGCCAGCGCGCAGGAGGCGCTGGGCGACGCCGAGCGCAGCGGTCATGCCGAATTGCGCATCGACGTGCGCGTGCTGCTGGCCGAACACGCCGGGCGCCGCGGCGACTTCGAACGCGCCTTTGCGCTGCTCGAAGAAGCCGGCCAGCTGGCGCGCGACAGCAGCGATGTCGCCCTGCTGGCCCTGGTTGCATTCACCGATGGCACGCTGTCGGCGATGATCGACGACGTCCCGGCGGCGCAGCGCGGCTATGCCGAGGCCGAAGAGGCGTTCCGTATCGACGCCGATCTGCTTGGCGAGGCCGATTCCGCGCGCAACCTGGCGCAGCAGTTGCTCACGACCGGCCGTCACGCCGAAGCGGTGGAGCCATTGAACCGCGCGCTGGGACGCTATGCCACCCTCAACGATGCCTTCGGCCAGGCGGTCGCGAAGGAACTGCTCGCCTACGCGCTCGCCGGAACCGGCCAGGTCGAGCGCGCCTTTGCCCTGCACGGCGAGGCGCTGCAGGCGCTGCGCCAGGGCAGCCAGGGCGACTCGCTCACTCACATGCTGGTCGGCCGCCTGCGCATGGTGGTCGACCACCGGCGCGGCGTGGGCGCCCAGGCACTGATCGAGGAGATCGAACGGCGGGTGGACAAGTCCGACGACCTGAAGATGCGCAAGCGCGCGCGGCATGCCACGGCCGACGCTTACGCCCTGCTCGGCCGCTATCGGGAGGCGCACGCCGCCCTCAGCGTGTACCTGAAGCTCAAGGCGTACCGCGACGACCAGCGCCTCGCCTACCAGTTGTCGGCTCAGCGCGGCCGGCTCGAAAGCCAGCGCCTGGCGGCCGAGCTCGATCGTGCGCAGCGCATTGCGCAGGAGCAGCGTGATGCGCTGGCGCGCGCCGAACGCGCGGTGCGTTGGCAGACGGCGCTGATCCTGCTCGCGGTGCTGGCGATTGCCGCGGCGCTGTACGCGCTGCTGCGCATTGCCCAGCGCAATCGCCGCAACTCCGCGCTGGCGCACACCGACTACCTGACCGGTGTACCGAACCGACGCCGCATCTGCGACCTCGGCCAGCGCCTGCTGGCCGGCTGCCGCAAGCGCGGCGAGCCGTTCAGCCTGTTGCTGCTCGACCTCGATCGCTTCAAGTCGATCAACGACGAGTTCGGCCACGAGGCGGGCGACCGCGCGCTGCAGGCGGTGACGGCGGAGCTGCAACACCATCTGCGCAGCGGCGACGAACTGGGCCGCTATGGCGGCGAGGAGTTTGCCGTGGTCCTGCCGGCCACCCCGACCGAGCGGGCGATGGCGATCGCCGATAGGCTGCGGCTGGCGGTGGCTTCGCTGTCGCCCACGACGCTCGGTTTCAGGCGCACCCTGACGGTCAGCGTGGGCGTGGCCACCGCCGAGAACGAGCGCGACTTCGCCGCACTCGTCGCGCACGCCGACCGCGCGATGTACCTGGCCAAGCACGAGGGGCGCAACCGCGTGCTGCTGGCACCGTCGGCCGACGTTGTCGGTCCCACGGTGGCCGCCGGCAGCGGCTGCAAACCCTCGTCTGATCTGCCTGGCACCGGACTGGCGCAGGCAGAATGACGTTGGCCGGCACGACCGAAGCCGGCGCCTGACCGCAATCAATCAACAACACACGGGCGCGGGGTCATCACGCCCCGAGGATCGTCATGTCCGCTGCTGCCTCTCCGACCGACGGCGCCTTCGCCGTTGCGACACCGCCTGCGCAGGCCCGCGTGGTCATCATCGGCGGCGGCATCATGGGCTGCTCGGTCGCCTATCACCTGGCGCACCTGGGCGTGCGCGACATCGTGCTGCTGGAGCAGGGCCGGCTGACCTGCGGCACCACCTGGCACGCCGCCGGCCTCGTGGGCCAGTTGCGTGCGCACGAGAGCATGACGCGGCTGATCCGCTACTCGACCGACCTGTACGCGCGGCTCGAAGCGGAGACCGGGCTGTCCACCGGCTGGAAGCAGTGCGGCTCGCTGGCGGTGGCACGCAGCGCCGATCGCATGGTTCAGCTCCAGCGCACCGCCGCGGTGGCACGCGCCTACGGCGTGGCCTGTGACGTGATCAGCGCCGCGCAGGCGGGCGAGCTGTATCCGATCATGGAGACCGCCGATCTTCAAGGCGCGGTGTGGCTGCCGGGCGACGGCAAGGCCAACCCGGCCGATCTGACGATCGCGCTTGCCAAGGGCGCGCGCAACCGGGGTGTCGCGATCTTCGAGAACGTGCGCGTGCTGCCTGCCACCGCGGTACAGACAGATGCGGGCCGCGCGCTGCGCGAGGTGGCGTGGCAGCGCAAGGACGGCGCGAGCGGCACCATCGCCGCCGACATCGTGGTGCTGTGCGGCGGTCAGTGGTCGCGCGACTTTGCGCGCCGCATCGGCGTGGCGGTGCCGCTGTTCTCGTGCGAGCACTATTACATCGTCACCGATCGCATGGCGGGCGTGCACCGCGACCTGCCGGTGATGCGCGATCCCGACGGCTACATCTACTTCAAGGAAGAAGTGGGCGGCCTGCTGATGGGCGGCTTCGAGCCCGAGGCCACGCCCTGGTTGCAGAGTGCCGCGCACCGCGGCGGCATCCCGGAGAACTTCGAGTTCCAGCTGCTGCCCGACAACTGGGACGCGTTCGAGATCCTGATGGAAAACGCGATCGCGCGCGTGCCGTCACTGGCGCAGGCGCAGGTCAAGCAGTTCTACAACGGCCCCGAGTCGTTCACTGCCGACAACAACTTCATCGTCGGCCCGGCGCCGGGCTTCACCAACTTCTACGTCGGCTGCGGCTTCAACTCGATGGGCATCGCTTCGGCGGGCGGCGCCGGCAAGGCGCTGGCCGAATGGATCGTGCAGGGCGAGCCCTCACTCGATCTGTGGCCGGTCGACAGCCGCCGCTTCGCCCGCTTCAACGCCAACGAGAGCTGGCTGCCCGATCGCATCAAGGAAGTGCTCGGCCTGCACTACAAGATGCCGTGGCCGAACCGCGAACTGGAAAGCGCGCGGCCGTTCCGCCGCTCGCCGCTCTACGCGCATCTGCGCGACGCCGGCGCCTGCTTTGGCTCCAAGATGGGCTGGGAACGTGCCAACTTCTTTGCGCCATCCCCGGCGCAGGCGCAGATCGAGTACAGCTGGGGCCACCAGAACTGGCATCCGTGGGTGGCCGAGGAACATCGTGCCTGCCGCGAGCGGGTGGCGCTGTTCGACATGAGTTCGTTCGCCAAGCTGCTGGTCAAGGGGCGTGATGCGCTGCAGGTGATCGACGCGCTGATCGCCAATGCCGCCCCGGTGGCGATCGGCCAGACCACCTACACCGGCATGCTCAACGAGCGCGGCGGCTACGAGAGCGACTTCACCGTCACACGAATGGCCGATGACGAGTTCCTGATCGTCACCGGCAGCGCGCAGGCGGTGCGCGACCGCGATGTGATCGTTCGTGCGCTCGCCGCCATGGTGCCGCGCCCGCATTGCGAGGTGGTCGACGTGACGCCGATGTTCGCGATGATCGCGGTGATGGGTCCGCGCGCCCGCGCGCTGATGCAGGCGGTGTCGACCGCGGACGTCAGCAACGCGGCGTTCCCGTTCGGCACCTCGCGCGAGATCGATCTGGGCTACGCCACGGTGCGCGCCACGCGCATCACCTATGTCGGCGAACTGGGCTGGGAGCTGTACGTGCCGGTGGAGTTCGCCGTCGGCGTCTATGAAGCGCTGCGCGAGGCGGGACGCGCCTTCGACGTGGCCAACGCCGGCTACTACGCGATCGATTCGCTGCGTCTGGAAAAAGGCTATCGCGCCTGGGGCCGTGAGCTGTCGCCCGACATCAATCCCTATGAGGCCGGCCTGGGCTTTGCCGTCGACTGGCGCAAGCCGGCGTTCCGCGGCCGCGCGGCCCTGGCAGCCATGCGCGAGGCGGGTGGCGCCGCGGTGGTCAAGCGGCGCGTCGTCTCGCTGATGGTTGACGCCGCGCATACCAACCTGTGGGGCGGCGAATTGATACTGCGCGACGGCGCGGCCGCCGGCTTCGTCACGTCGGCGGCGTTCGGGCACACGCTCGGCAAGCCGGTGGCATTGGGCATCGTCACGCGCAGCGATGGTGCGGCCGATGCCGACTGGATCGCGGCTGGCCGCTACGAGATCGACCTGGCGAGCGTGCGCCATGCAGCGCAGGTGTCGCTGCGCGCGCCGTACGACCCGAGCAACGAGCGCACCCGCAGCTGACCGGCTGCAACGAACGAACAACAGAGGATCGAACCATGCTGATCGGCGTGCCCAAGGAGATCAAGGTCCACGAGTACCGCGTCGGGCTGACACCGTCGTCGGTGCGCGAACTGGTGACGCATGGCCACCAGGTGATCGTGGAGACCGCCGCCGGCGTCGGCATCGGTGCCGACGATGCCGACTACGTGCGCGCAGGCGCGCATATCGTCGGCCAGGCGAGCGATGTGTTCGCGCGCGCCGAGATGGTGGTCAAGGTGAAGGAGCCGCAGGCGGTCGAGCGCGCCATGCTGCGCGAGGGACAGCTGCTGTTCACCTACCTGCATCTTGCGCCGGACCCCGAGCAGACGCGCGAGCTGATCGCCAGCGGCGCGGTGTGCGTGGCCTACGAGACCGTGACGTCGCCAACCGGCGGGCTGCCGCTGCTGGCGCCGATGTCCGAAGTGGCCGGGCGCATGAGCGTGCAGGCGGGCGCGCATTGCCTGGAACGCGCACGCGGCGGCATGGGCGTGCTGCTCGGTGGCGTGGCAGGCGTGCCGCCGGCGAAGATCGTCATCCTGGGTGCCGGCGTGGTCGGCACCAACGCGGCGCAGATGGCGGTGGGTACCGGCGCGCAGGTGGTGGTGATCGACAACTCGGTCGATGCGCTGCGGCGCATCGATGCGGTGTTCAACGGCCGCGTGATGACGGTGTTCTCCAACGCCGACAACGTCGAGCGCGAAGTGCTGTCGGCGGATCTGGTGATCTCCGGCGTGCTGATTCCCGGTGCGGCGGCACCCAAGCTGGTGACGCGCGCGATGATCGGCCGCATGAAGGCCGGTTCGGTGATCGTCGACGTGGCGATCGACCAGGGCGGCAGCACCGACACCGCGCGCCCGACCACGCATGCCGATCCCACCTATGTGGTGGACGACGTGGTGCACTACATGGTCGCCAACATGCCGGGCGCGGTGCCGCGCACCTCGACCTACGCGCTGAACAACGCCACGTTGCCGTTCGCGTTGCAACTGGCGGACCGCGGCTGGCGCAAGGCGCTGGCCGACAACCCGCACCTGAAGGCCGGGTTGAACGTCGCGCTGGGCAAGGTCACGTACAAGGCGGTGGCCAAGGCGCTGATCCTCGACTACACGCCGGCGGAGGCCGTGCTGCCGATGTAGCGCGGCTGCGGCGCACCGCCGCTCAGCCGCGGGAGGCGTCGCTTCTCGGCCGATGCCAATGCGGCCGCGGTACGCTGCGCGTCCTCGCCTCGTCACCGGCTCGACTTCTTCCTTGACTCTCGCCGTCTCGTTCGCCGTTCTGCTGGCAGCGCTGCTGCACGCCTCGTGGAACGCGATGATCAAAGGCGGCAGCGACGTGCTGCTGGACACCGCCGCCATCGTGGTCGGCGCCGCGCTGGTGGCCTTGCCGTTCGTGTTCCTGGTACCGCTGCCCACCGCGCAGACCTGGCCGTACATCGGCGCCTCGGTCGCCACGCACCTGGCGTACTACTACCTGATGATCAATGCCTACCGCACCGGCGACCTGTCGCTGGTGTACCCGCTGATGCGCGGCATCGCGCCGCTGATCACGGCGGTGCTCGGCATCTTCTGGCTGCAGGAGATGCCGGGTACTTTCACCTGGATCGGCATGCTGCTGATCTCGCTCGGCGTGATCGCGCTGGCCCTGCGTACGGTGGACCACGTGCCGTGCAAGGCGGCGGTCGGATTCGCGCTGGCCAATGCGGCGGTGATTGCCGTGTACACGATCATCGACGGCACCGGCGCGCGCATCTCGGGCAATGTGTGGAGCTACCTCGTCTGGTTGTTCGTGCTCGATGCGATTCCGTTCGCGCTGTACATGCTCATCACCCGCCGCCGTGCGTTCGTGCAGGCAATGTGGAAACGCCGGCGCAACGGCATGATCGGCGGCGCGCTGTCGGCCGGCGCCTATGTGATCTCGGTGTGGGCAATGACGCAGGCGCCGGTGGCGATGGTGGCCTCGCTGCGCGAGACTTCGGTGCTGTTCGCCACGCTGATCGGTGCCCACCTGCTGCATGAAAAGCTCAACCTGCGGCGCTGGGCCGGGGTGGCGGCGGTGGTGCTCGGCGTGGTCGCGCTGAAGGCGATCTGACGACACGGGCGACCGCACGGCCCCGCGCACGCTGCGCAGTGCTACCGTCGCGACATAACAAGGACACCGCGGCACGGGAGACATGACCGCAGCGCCTGCTTCACCTCCGCCCGAGCACATGCAGCCGTTAAGTGGGCTCGACGCGCTTTTCCTGCAGCTCGAGTCGCCCGAGATGCCGATGCATGTCGGCAGCCTGAGCCTGCTCGAACTGCCGCCGGGCTACCGCGGCGACTTTGCCGCCGACGTGCGCCAGCTGATCGCCGCGCGCCTGCACCTGGCGCCCGCTTTCCGCCGCAAGCTCGTGACGATGCCGCTCGGACTGGCCAATCCGGCCTGGCTGCGCACCCGCGACGTCGATCTGGCACATCACGTCCGGCGGGTGACGCTGCCGCGGCCGGGCACGATGGCGCAACTCGAGGCCTGCGTCGGCCGCCTTCACTCGCAGTTGCTCGATCGCGATCGGCCGCTGTGGCAACTTGTCGTGATCGACGGCCTGGGCGGTGAACTCGCCGGCCACGTGGGCTACTACGCCAAGGTTCACCACGCGGCGATCGATGGTCAGGCCGGCGTCGCGTTGGCGCAGGCCATGCTGGATGTGACGCCGGTGCCGCGCGAGGTGGCGCCGCCGGCGGAGGAGCCCGCGGTCGATGAGCCCGGCACGCTGGCGCGTCTGTCGCTGGCCACCCGGCAGACGGCAAAGCAGTTGCGACAACTCGCGGCGCTGGTGCCCGCGGCAGCGCAGTTGATCGGCGCGGGCCTGCGCGACGCGCGTAGCGCTGATCCCTCCGCCTCGGACGCCGGGCCGACAAACCAGCGCAATCGCACCCCGCTGATCGGCCCGCGCACGGCATTGAACGTGACGATCTCGCGCCGGCGGGCGTTCAGTTCGGCCTCGCTGCCGCTGGCCGAGGTCAAGCAGACCGCGCGTGCGCTGGGCGTGAGCCTCAACGACGTGGTGCTGGCGACCTGCAGCGGCGCCTTGCGTCGCTGGCTCGCGCGGCACGGCGGTGTGCCGCGCCGGCCGCTCGCCGCCGGCGTGCCGTTTTCGGTGCGTGCCCCGGGCGACGCGCGGGCGAGCAACCAAGTGTCGATGATGCGCGCGGGTCTGGCGACCCACCTGGCGGATCCGGCAGCGCGGCTGATGCAGATCCATGCATCGATGCAGGTCGGCAAGGCGGTCACCGGCCGCCTGCGTTCGCTGGTGCCGACCGACTATCCCTCGTTGGGCAGTGCGTGGCTGGTCAGCGGTATCGCCTGGCTCGCCGGCGCGATCGGCCAGCGACTGCCCCCGGGCACGCACCTGCCGTCGCTGGCACCGGTGGCAATCTCCAATGTGCCCGGTCCGCCGCAGACCCTCTATGTGGCTGGCGCCCGCGTGGTCCACTACTGGCCCGCCTCGATCGTGGTGCATGGCGTGGCGTTGAACATCACGGTGCAAAGCTATGCGCAGTGGCTCGACATCGGCCTGACGGCGTGTCGGGAAGCGGTACCTGACCTGCCGACGTTCCGGCACCACCTGACCGCGTCATTCGCGGAGTTGAAGGCGCTCGCGGCGCGAGTTCCGCCCGCCGCGGATGCAGCTGTGGCCGAGACGGCGCCAAAGAAGGCACAGCGCCAGGCGCCGGCTGCCACCGCATCGAAAGCCCGATCCCGCAAGTCAACCGCGCAACGCAGGAAGGTCGATGCGCCTGACAATGAGCCCGCCAAACCGCCAGCCAAACGTCGTCCGGGGCAAGCGACCTCGCGCAATGCGTCTCGACAAGTAAGTGCTGCATCGGCCAAACGCACCCAGAGCGGCAAGGCTTCGCGCTTGCCTGGATCAACCACCTCAACTGCTGCCGCCCCTCGGCGCGCGCGCTCACGCACCTGATGCCTGACGATCGTTCTCCCCCTGCACGCAAGTCGACTGCCCGCCGGACGCGTCGGCCGGTGCCGCATCACCAGTTTGCCGCCCCGCCGGATCTGCCGCAGATCCGCAAGGAGGTCAGCCACGAGCCGCGCGTCGACCCGAACCCGTTCGATCCTGAAGACGTGCGGGCGCCGTCGTGGCTGCTGATGGCGTTGGAGTGGCGCGCCTCGTTCGAACTCGGCGCGACGCTGGCGACGCTGCCCTGGCTGTCACGCGCGCCGCATGGCGACGGCCACACGGTGCTGGTGTTCCCTGGCCTGGTGGCCGGTGACCTCACCACCACCACTCTGCGCAGCTATCTCAGGTCACGTGGCTACGACGTGCACGGTTGGGACCAGGGGTTGAACCTGGGGCCGCGGCCGGGCGTGGTTGAGGGCTGCAAGCGGCGCGTGCTCGAGCTGGCCGATCGCAGCGGACGGCCGATCAGTGTGCTGGGTTGGAGTCTCGGTGGCATCTACGCGCGTGAAGTGGCCAAGGAGGTGCCCGAGGCCGTGCGCTCGGTGATCACGCTGGGGACGCCGTTCACCGGCCATCCACGCGCCACGAATGCCTGGCGGTTGTATGAACTGGCAGCCGGTCACAAGCCGCATGCGCATCCGCGCCGCGATCAGCTGCACCACCCACCGCCGCGGCCCACGACCTCGATCTACAGCCGCAGCGATGGCGTGGTCGCCTGGCAGTGCTCGGTCAATGCGCCGCACCCGCATACCGAGAACATTGAGGTCTATGCAAGCCATCTCGGGCTTGGCCTGAACCCGGCCGCGCTGTTCGCGATCGCCGACCGGCTCGCACAGCCCGAAGGCGCGTGGCAGCCGTTCAGCCGCGACGGCTGGCGCGCCGTGATCTTCCCTGCGCCGCGCGACTGAACCGTTGGCCAAGGTCCGCGTCAGTCCGACGATCGAGCTGGAGTTCGAGCGCAGCGGCGATCCGCTGCGACCGACGATCGTCCTCATCATGGGCCTGGGCATGCAGCTGACCACCTGGCCTGATGAGCTGGTCGATGCGCTGGTGGTACGCGGCTATTCGGTCTTGCGTTTCGACAACCGCGACGCGGGGCTTTCAACCCAGATCGATGCGTTCCGCCCACGCGGACTGGGCGGCGCGCTGCTGCGCGCCGCGGTGGGCCTGCCGGTCGACACACCGTATCGACTGAGCGATCTGGCCGACGATACGGTCGGCCTGCTCGACGCGCTCGGCCTGCAGCGCGTCCATGTGGTGGGTGCATCGATGGGCGGGATGGTGGCGCAGCTGGTCGCGGCGCGGCATCCGCAGCGCGTGCTGTCGCTCACCTCGATCATGTCGACCTCCGGAGCACGGTGGTTGCCGCCGCCGCGGCCCGCCGCGCTGCGGGCCCTGATGCGGCGGCCGCCCGCCGGCGCGTCGGTCGACACGCTGGTCGATCACTACGTGAAGCTGTTCGGCGTGATCGGCAGCCCGGATCACCCGACGCCCGAACCGCACCTGCGCGAGCGCCTGCACCGCAGCTTGTCGCGCGCGTTTCGGCCCGCCGGCACCGCGCGCCAGTTGCTGGCGATCGTGGCCTCGGGCGACCGATGCGCCGACCTCGCGCTCATCACGGCGCCGACCCTCGCCATTCACGGAGCCGCCGATCCGCTCGTGCCAGCAGCGGCCGGGCGCGACACTGCGCGCCGCATCCGTGGCGCTGAGTTGTTGATGGTGCCTGGCATGGGGCACGACCTGCCCCTTTCGCTGCTGCCGATGCTGGCGCAGCGCATCGCCGCGCACTGCGATGCGGCTGCCGGCATAACCGGTTCCGGCGCTGCCGACTAAGCGCACGACTGATGCACGACTGAACGCACAAAAGCAAAACGGCCCCGAAGGGCCGCTTTGCGCGCACTCGGTATGGCGATCAGGCCTTGCGACGACGGCGCGCCAAAGCTGCCAGTCCGGCCAGGCCCAGGCCAAGCAAGCCGAGCGTCCCGGGTTCGGGCACGCCATTGATTGACTCGACGTAAACGACGAGGTCGTTGAAGTCCTTGTCACTGCTTGCGTACGGCAGGTCTTCCCAGGCCAGGATGTAGCTCGATGAACCCCACACGCCAGGCATCGCGCCGGGCAGCCTGATCAAGTCGCCATCACCACGGAAAGCGACCATCTGGTCGGCACCGCCTGCATTACGACTCGCTTCCGAGTACATGAATCCGGACGCCGCGCCAAGGTAGAACCCGAAGGTGTTGCCAGTGAAGTAGCCCGGCCCAAAAAAATTCGAGAAGGCGTTGGTCAAGGAGCCGTTGGGCAGCACGCTCTGGAAATTGACCAGGAGCGAGCCGTTGGCGAAAAGGCTGACTTGGGCACGATCAGCGGCGTCGGCGGGGCCACCGAACAACTGAACGCGGTTGGCGTTGTTGACGTCGTACAGGCCGAAGGTATTGATCGCACTGTTGCCAGCAATCTCGATGATGAATGTGGCCGCAGCCGTGCCGGAGCCTTCAATCGCCCAGCGTTGGTCATGACCGTACTGATCGGTGTTCACGTTCGGCGCAGCATTGCAGTTCGGAGCGCCGGCATTCGTGTACAGGCTGCAGAGGATCGATTGCAGCGATTGCTCGCTGCCGCTCTGAATCACCGTCGCTCCTGCGGACCCGACTGAAGCGGCCAGAGCCAAGGCGGCGGCGATCTTGTTGAGGAAATTCACTGTGCACTCCTGCTGGTTAACTGCGCCGGCGACATGCCGTCCCGCCTTATTGGTAGCAGCAGACATGCCAAGCAATAAATTCAAATACTTAGCGATACCGCCCTCTGTAACCGTAAGGTGCGTCGACGTAAATTTGGTATTTCTTGGATTCCAGAGTGGGAATTCACCCCTGCCGGGCCTTCTGTCCGATGAACTTACCGACCAGCCAAAAAAAGGGCCCGCACAGCGGGCCCTTTTTTCAACGCGTGGACGACTAGTGGCTGTCGACTGCCTTGCGCCGGCGAATCAGGAAGAGGCCGGCCAAGGCAGCACCGAGGAGCCCCAGGGTTCCGGGTTCCGGTACCCGCTGCACGATCAAGTCCTGGACATTCGTCCCGTTCGCCTTGTCGACCAACACCAGCAGGCCACTGGCGTGGGAGCCGGTGCCATCGAGCGACGACAACCACGTTTGCGCGGTGCTCCGAACGTCGGACGACGAATCAATCAAACGAAAATTGCCGCTTGAAAGATTGCGGCCGCCTTCATAAGCCAGTTCCCACAGGCCAATCTGAAACGCCGCTGCCGTGACGTCGTTCGTGATCGAGTTACGGTACCTGCCCCAGAACTCGCTGATCAGCGAAGAGGATGAGCTGTAGTTGGAGAGGCCGACGGCTGTGTACGGGTTGTCAAAGGGCTCGAGCCAGACATCCGGGCTCATGCAGAACGTCAGGAACTGCTCCCAGTTCGATCCCGACGTCCGGTAATTGAGCACGAACATGCCCGCCGACACGGCGGTACTGGTCGAGCCGACGCCAATCGTGACGTTCGAATACAGGCCGTTGGAATCGGGCGATGGCGTGAACACCGTGCCTGCGAGATTCTTGACTTCGACCTGATCCCCGGCATGAATCGGGGCGGCGACAGCCATGTTGGAAAACGCCATCATCCCGGCGCATGCGGCGGCGGCGGCGAGAAACTTGGTTGCCTGTTTCATCATCTGTTTCCAATGCGCGCCGCGACCAGCTCGCGAAACGTCTGTGAAACCCAATCAACGCAGGGACCGTTCCACGTCGTTAAATCAATCACTTAGCAGCGAACGAGGCGACTTCCGTAAAGAGGCCCGACAGGCGACATGGACAACACGCGAGCAGCGATTCGGGAACGCTTCCCAGTCGGTCAGGCGGCAAGTCGACGTCGCGCCAGGTCAGCGTGCAGCCCGAGCGCCGTCAATGTCTGGGCGACGGCCGTGACGACGTTGCGCATCTCATTCGCATCAATGGCTCCAATGCACCCGACGCGGAACGTCTCAACCTGGGTGAGCTTGCCCGGATAAAGGATGTAGCCGCGCTCGCGCGTCGCCTCATAAAAGGCCTTGAAGACGTAAGCCGGATCGGCCGGCGCATGGAAGGTGACGATGATTGGCGCCTGCACGGCGTCCGGCAGGTAGGTGCGAAAACCGAGGCTGCGCATGCCATCGATCAGGGCGCGGCAGTTCTCCGTGTAGCGCGCCAGGCGCGCGGGCTGCCCGCCTTCCTGGTGGAATTGATCGATCGCCGCGCGCAGCGCCGCCACCACATGGGTGGGCGGCGTGAAGCGCCACTGCGTTGTCTTCTGCATGTAGCTGTACTGGTCGTGCAGGTCCATCGCCAGCGAGTGAGAATTGCCGGCACAGCCCTCCAGCACCGCTTTGCGCAGGATGACGAACCCCATGCCAGGAACACCTTCCAGGCACTTGCCGCTGGCCGCAACCAGCGCATCGAACGGTGTCGATGCGACATCAATCGGCAGCGCTGCGAACGAACTCATCGCATCGACGATCAACCCTTTGCCGCGCGCCTGGCACACCTGCGCCACGCCGGTCAGGTCGTTGAGCACGCCAGCACCGGTCTCGCAGTGCACCTGCGCCACATGGGTAATGCCTGGATCGGCGTCGAGTGCAGCGGCGATGGTCGCGCCGGTCACCGGCTGATCCTCGGGCACCGGCAGATCCACCACCGCTCGTCCGAGGTAGCGGCAGATCTTGACGATACGCGCGCAGTACGCGCCGTTGTTCGGCACCAGGACCTTGCCATCGCGTGGCACGACATTGCCGATGGCCGCCTCCACCGCGAAGGTCCCGCTGCCCTGCAACGGGACACAGGCGTAGTCGGCGCCCCCGCCGACAACTTCGACCAAGTCCTTGCAGATGGACAACGTGATGCGGTTGAACGACGCATCCCATGATCCCCAGTCGCGCAACATGGCCTGCTTGGTGGTCAGGCTGGTGGTCAGCGGACCGGGCGTGAGAAGAATCGGGTCGTTGCCTCGAATCATTTCTGGATCTCCCTTTGTTGCACTAGCTGCGGCCGGTGTTGCGCCAGCGTTGAGTTCGCCGCATCAGCCACCATTCGATGATGAAGAACAGGCCGGTCACCACGGCAGAGGTGAACACGATCAGGCTCGCCATCGCTGCGGCCGAGCCGAGCGCCCCAGCTTCGTCGAGTTGCAGGATTGATACCGAGGTCAGTGTCGTCTGCGGCCCATACAGGAACACGACCGCCGATATGGTGGTCATCGCATTGACGAAGTAGTAGCGCGAAATGTCGAGGATCGCCGGCAGGCACACCGGCACGGTGACGCGCCAGAACGTCTTGTAGAACGGCACCTTCAGCGACGCCGACACCGACTCGAACTCGCCATCGAGGCTCTTGAGGGCGGTGACGGCGGTCAGATGGCTGCTCGAGTAGAAGTGCACGACCGTCGACAGCACCAGAATCGCCAGGCTGCCGTATAGAAAGCCGAGAGGATTGCCGGGCGCATTGAAGAACAGGATGTAGCCGATGCCCAGCACCATGCCCGGCACCGCCATCGGCAGCAGCGCCTGGCCCTGCACCAGCGGCAGCAGCCGACGCCAGCCGCGCACCTTGTCGACGCCGGTCTTCTCGATCCAATAGGCGCCGGCGAACGTGACGGTGGTGCCGATCAGCGCAGTCCATAGCGCCATCTGCAGGCTGTTGACGTAGGCGTTGTCGATCCCCGCCTCTTCCAGACCGTACACGTAATGACGCAGCGTGAACGACAGGTCATACGGCCAGAACTGCACGAACGAGCCGAACACCGCCATCCCCATCACGACGAGCATCGCCAGCGACAGAAGCAGGACGTAGCTGAGCAGCAGACCGTCGCGCCAGCCAGCCGCCCGCGGTGCGTAGGGCACGCTGCGCGCCGACAGCAGCGCCTTCTGCCGGCCCTGGATCACGCGATCGATCGCAAAGGCGGCGAGCGCCGGCAACAGCAGCAGCACCGCCACCACCGCGCCAATGGAAAAGTTCTGCTGCCCGACCACCTGCTTGTAGATGTCGATAGCCAGCACGTTGGTGTTGCCGCCGATCACCTTGGGCACGCCGAACTCGCTGACCGCCATCGTGAACACCACCAGCGTGGCCGAGATCAGGCCGTACTTGGCGCCGGGCAGCGTGATGGTGAAGAACTTGCGCGCCTCGCTGGTGCCGAGCGATTCGGCCGCCTCGTACAGCCGCGCGTCCGACAGCGCCAGCGCGGCCATCAGGATCATCACCGCGTGCGGCACGCTGGCAAAGCACATCGACATCACCATGCCCGGCATGCCGTAGATCGAGTCGATGCCGAACCAGCCGAGCATGAAGTGCAACCAGCCCTGGTTGCCGAAAAGATAGAGGAACGACAGCGCCGGCAGCAGCGACGGCGCCAGGATCGGAATCAACGCGATGTTGCGCCACAGCCCGCGCCATGGCAGGCAGGCACGCTGCATCGCAAACGCAAAGCCGAACGACACCGGCACCGTGATCAGCGTGGTGAGCAGCGCGAAGTTGAGCGTGTTGGCCACCGAGGTGCCAAAGCCCGGACTCGACACATAGGTGACGAAGTTGGCCAGGCCGACGAACTCGCCTGCACGTCCATCCACGCTGCGCAGCAGGATCGCCGCCAGCGGCACGGTGAGGAAGACGAACAGCGCGATGGCCAGCAGCAGCACGCCGCCGCGCGCGGCGATCGCCTCGCTCGCCAGCGCCCAGCGCGAGGCCAGCACCGGCGGCCGTGCCATGGGATCGAACTGGACGGCGCTCATTTCGGCAGCGCGATCAGGCGGCCGCCTGCAGCGTGATCGGTGGCGGCGGCAGGGCGTCGAACACGCGCGCGCGGTCGCCGCGCAGCGCAAACGCCACGTCCGCGCCCTCGCGCACGGCGAGGTCGTGCAACTGGTTGAGCGAGAAGTACACCAGCACCGGCTGGCCAAGCGCGCTGCCGGTCACCTCCGCCAGACAGTAAGTGCCGAGGAAGTCGAGTTTGTTCACGCGTCCGCGCAACGCATCGGCACCGCACAGCGCATCGCCTTCCACGTGCCGGTCTTCCGGACGCAGGTACAGCCGGACGCGTTGACCGGGTTCGCCGCCGGTTGCCGTTGTCTGTAGCTCGGCTTCGCCGATCCGGAAGCGACCGCCGCCCAGCGACACCGCCTCGAGCACGTTGATGCGGCCGAGAAAGTCAGCCACGAACGGGGTGGCGGCCCGTTCGTAGACCTCGAGCGGCGTGCCCACTTGATCGATCTCGCCGTGGTTCATCACCACCACGCGATCGGCCAGCGACAGCGCTTCTTCCTGATCATGGGTGACCATGATGGTGGTCACGCCCAGCTTGCGCTGCAGGCTGCGCAATTCGCCGCGCAAGCGCTCGCGCACCTTGGCATCCAGCGCCGACAGCGGCTCATCCAGCAGCAGCAGTCCGGGTGAGGTCGCCAGCGCGCGCGCCAGCGCAATGCGCTGCTGCTGGCCGCCCGAGCACTGGCTCGGATACTTGGGCCCGGCGTCCGGCAGGCCCACGAGCGCCAGCAGTTCGTCGACCCGTTGCTTGATCTGTGCTCGACCCTGGCGCCGATTGACCAGCCCGTAGCCGATGTTCTGCTCGATCGTCAGATTGGGAAACAGCGCGTACGACTGGAACACGATGCCGTAGTCGCGCGCCGCCGGTGGCAGCAGCGACACGTCGCGCCCGTGCTGAATGATCCGACCCGCAGACTGCAGTTCGAGGCCGGCGATGATCCGCAGCAGCGTGGTCTTGCCGCAACCCGACGGGCCGAGAAAGCAGACGAACTCGCCGCGCTTGATCGACAGGTCGACGCTTTTCAGCGCCACGAACGCGCCGAATGACTTCGACACGCCTTCCAGGCGAAGCGCTTCGTTGGGAATCTGCTGCGCGACAGTCATGTGCAGGGCGCCTGCCGCAGCCGGCAGGCGGGGTGGCGAAGACCGATTGTGCCCCGCGCGCAGCATGCGCCGGCGAGGATCACCGATCCTCCCCTAGGCGCGGGAAGGATCGGTGCGGGGCAGAAGGCAGGCTACTTGGGTGCTGCCTTGCTTTCGTAGCGCTTGCTCCACTCGCCAAGCACCCGCTCGCGGCTCTTCGCCATCGCCGCAAAGTCGTTCTTCACGAGGCGCGCGGCATAGTCGACCGGGATGTTGGGCAGCTGCTTGTTGAACTGCGGCACGGCGACCACCGCAAAGTTGTTGGCATACAACTGCATGGCCTCGTCGCTGATCGCCCAATCCACCAGCTTCTGGGCGGCCGCCAGGTTCTTGGTGCCCTTGTGGATGCCGATCGACTCAAGATCCCAGCCGATGCCCTCTTCCGGGAAGATCACAAGGATCGGCGCGCCTTGCGCCTTCTCGCGGTTGGCGCGGTACTCGAAGCTGATGCCGACCACGAACTCACCGGCAGCAGCGCGCGCGCAGGGACGCGAGCCGGAGTGCATGTACTGCGCCACGTTCTGATGCAGGCCGTCCATGTACTTCCAGGCCTCGGCATCACCCCAGATCGACTGCCAGCCGGTCACCGCCAGGAAGCCGGTGCCGCTGGAGGCCGGGTGCGGCATCACGATCTGGCCTTTGTAGACGGGGTTGAGCAGGTCTTTCCAGCTCTTGGGCTGCGGGATGCCGCGCTTGGCGGCCTCACGGAAGTTGAAGCAGATGGCGGTTCCCCACACATCCATGCCGACCCAGGCGGGCGGATTCTTCTTGTCGCGATACTGCGGCACGACCCGCGCCAGGCCCTTGGGCGCGTACGGCACCAGCATGCCTTCGGTGTCGAGCAGCGCCAGCGACGAGGCGGCCACCCCCATCACCACATCAGCTTTCGGATTGGACTTTTCCGCCATCAGGCGCGCCGTGATGATGCCGGTGGAGTCGCGCACCCAGGTGATCGCGATGTCGGGATGTGCCTTCTCGAAGCCGCTCTGGTAGGCCTTGAGCTGGTCTGTTTCCAACGCGGTGTAGACGGTCAGGGCGGTCTTCTGTGCCACCGCCGGCAAGGCGAACAGCGACATGGACAGGGCGGCAGCAGCAACGCACAGGGCGCTTCGGCGGCCGGCCGCAAGGCGACGCAGGGACATGTTTTTCTCCTTCAAGCCATTCATGGACCGGACGATCGCGCAGGAACAGATGCTCCGTCAGCGAATCAACCGGCGAGACTGATCAGGCCCGATGACAGGGCGGTGACATGGGCCGGCTAGTTGAACCTTGCCGGATCCGCTGTCGGCCTTTGTCGCGGTGCCACCACGGGAGGCCGGCTTGCGTGACAACCGCCGGACCGAAAAGTGACGAGACCAGTCTAGGCAACGGTTTTCGGCAGTGTCAATTGTCTTTTGTAGATTGTCGACAATCCGCAGCCGAGTCCTTAGACTGCGCCGCCATGGCCGCCTCCCAGAAAGCCGCTTCCGCCCAGCGCGCGCAGCCCTCGAACGTGCTGCCGCATCCGACCATCGCCCTGTTGCGCACGGCGTCGCTGTCGTCGGCCGCGCAACAGGAGATCGAACGCATGATTCTTGCGGGCGAGATCCCGCCCGGCGCCAAGCTCACCGAAGCCTGGCTGTCGGAGAAGCTTGGCATCTCGCGCGGGCCGATCCGCGAGGCTTTCCGCATGCTGGAGGAAGCCGGACTGGTCAAGCAGGAGAAGAACCGCGGCGTGTTCGTGCGCTCGATCCCGCTCGAAGAGGCCATCGACATCTACGACCTGCGCGCGGTGATGGACGAACTCGTTGGTCGCCGCCTGGCGGTGGGCATCACGCCCGAGCAGACGCGGCGCGTGAAACTGGTGGTTGATCAGATGGACCAGGCGGCCCGTGGCAACGACGCCGATGCCTACCACCTGCTCAACCTGCAGTTCCACGACCTGCTGGTCGAGTTCGCCGGCAACCGCAAGATGGCGGCGATCTACCGCAAGCTCGTCAATGAACTGGCGCTGTTTCGCCGGCGCAACCTCATCCACAAGGAAGTGTTGCCGCAGTCGGCGGTCGAACACCGGCAGATCCTCAAGGCGATCGGCTCGGGCGACCCCGAACTGGCTGCGCGCGCAATGTATGTGCATGTGACCGAGAGCAAGGAACGCATGTTGCGCAGCGAAGCGCGGCTTCAGGCGCAGGCCAACCGCGACGCGCCGCTGCGCGCGCGTGCCGGCCGGCGCTGATCTGAACCCACCCATCGAAACGTACCCAACCGACCATGACCGCAGTTACCGTCAACGCCCGCACCTACGCCCTGCCCAGCCAACCGACCGTCGTCGTCTGCGTCGATGGCTGCGAGCCCGATTACATCGCGCAAGCCGTGGCCGGCGGCCACATGCCGTTCATGAAGCGCGTGCTGGCCGAAGGCACCGCGCTGATCGCCGACTGCGTGGTGCCCAGCTTCACCAACCCGAACAACCTGTCGATCGTCACCGGCGCACCGCCCTCGGTGCACGGCATCTGCGGCAACTACCTGTTCGACGCCGCCTCCGGCACCGAAGTGATGATGAACGACCCCAAGTGGCTGCGCGCGCCGACGCTGCTGGCAGCACTCGCCGACGCCGGCAAGTCGGTGGCGGTGATCACTGCCAAGGACAAGCTGCGCAAGCTGCTCGGCCACAAGATGACCGGCATCTGCTTCTCGTCGGAGAAGGCCGATCAGGTGACGCAGGCGGAAAACGGCATCGACGCCGTGCTGCCGCTGGTCGGCATGCCGGTGCCCAGCGTCTACAGCGCGGAACTGTCGGAGTTCGTGTTCGTGGCCGGGGTCAAGCTGATGCAGACGCGCCGGCCCGATGTCATGTACCTGTCGACCACCGATTACATCCAGCACAAGCACGCACCCGGTGAAGCCACCGCCAACGCCTTTTACGCGATGATGGATCGCAACCTCGCCGCGCTCGATGCGATGGGCTGCGTGATCGCACTCACGGCGGACCACGGCATGAACGCCAAGACCAAGCTCGATGCCAGCCCGAACGTGATCTTCCTGCAGGATCTGATCGACACCTGGATCGGCGCCGAACGCGCGCGCGTGATCCTGCCGATCACCGATCCGTATGTCGTGCACCACGGCGCGCTCGGCTCGTTCGCGACCATCTATCTGGCTCCCGAGCTGGTGGCCGATGTCGCCGCGCGCCTTGCCGGCACCTGGGGCATCGAGCGGGTGCTGACGCGCGCCGAGGCCGCCGCCGCCTACGAACTGCCGGCCGACCGCATCGGCGACCTGGTGGTGGTCTCGGAACGCAGCGTGGTGATGGGTACGGCCAAGTCGCGCCACGACCTGTCGCAGCTCGAACTGCCGCTGCGCTCGCATGGCGGCGTGTCCGAGCAGCGTGTGCCGCTGATCGTCAATCGCCGCATCAGCGGCCTGGACTGCAGCCGGCGCTGGCGCAACTTCGATGCCTTCGACATCGCCCTGAACCTCGCGCAGTAGCCACGTGCATTGACGCCGACCCCATGAACGCTCCCCTGCCCCACCCGATCACCGTCACCCACGAAAAGCTGCGCATCGCCGGCCAGCAGGTCGATCGCGACGACCGCATCGAGATCCGCTTTCCCTACACCGGCGAACTGGTCGCCACGGTGCCCAAGGCCAACGTCGAAGACGTGCGCCGCGCGCTGAAGACGGCGCGCGAGTACAAGAGCACGCTGACCCGCTACGACCGCTACAAGATCCTGATGCGCGCGGGCGAGATCATCGCCGGCCGCATCCCGCAGATCGCCCGCATCATCACGCTCGAATCCGGCCTGTGCATGAAGGACTCGACCTACGAGGTGGGCCGCGCCAGCGACGTGCTGCTGTTTGCCGCCAACCAGGCGCTGGTCGACGACGGTCAGGTGTTCTCCTGCGACCTCACCCACCACGGCAAGTCGCGCAAGGTCTACACGCTGCGGGAACCGCTACTTGGGGCGATCACCGCCATCACGCCGTTCAACCACCCGCTCAACCAGGTGATCCACAAGGTGGCGCCGGCGGTGGCGACCAACAACCGCATGGTGGTCAAGCCGAGCGAGAAGACGCCGCTGGCGGCCTACGTGCTGGCCGACGTGCTGTACGAGGCCGGCCTGCCGCCGCAGATGCTGTCGGTGCTGACCGGCGATCCGCGCGAGATCGCCGACGAGCTGCTGACCAACGAGGACGTCGATCTGGTCACCTTCACCGGCGGCGTGCCCATCGGCAAGTACATCGCCGGCACGGCGGTCTACAAGCGCCAGGTGCTCGAACTCGGCGGCAACGACCCGATCATCGTGATGGAGGATGCCGACATCGAGGAAGCCGCCACGCTCGCGGCGGCCGGCTCCTACAAGAACTCCGGTCAGCGCTGCACCGCGGTCAAGCGGATCCTGGTGCACGAGCGCGTGGCCGACGAGTTCGTCGAGAAGCTGGTGGCCAAGACGCGCGCCGTCAAGTACGGCGACCCGCTCGACCCGGCCACCGACATGGGCACCGTGATCGACGAGCCCGCCGCCCAGGATTTCGAGGCGCGCGTCAACGATGCGATCGCGCGCGGCGCCCGGCTCCTGGTCGGCAACGAGCGGCGCGGCGCGCTGTACTCGCCCACCGTGCTCGACCGCGTGCTGCCCGAGATGAACGTGGTCAAGACCGAGACCTTCGGGCCGGTGTCACCGGTGATCCGCTTCCGTGACATCGACGAGGCGATCCGCATGTCCAACTCCACCGCGTACGGTCTGTCGTCGGCGGTGTGCACCAACCGTCTGGACTACATCACCCGTTTCGTGCGCGAGCTGAACGTTGGCACCGTCAACGTGCGTGAGGTGCCTGGATACCGGCTCGAATTGACCCCTTTTGGCGGCATCAAGGATTCGGGACTGGGCTACAAGGAAGGCGTGCTCGAAGCGATGAAGTCTTTCACCAACGTGAAGACCTACTCATTGCCATGGTGAGCATTGCCCTGTTGAGTATTGACGAGAAGAGCCCCTGTCCGGTCGATCGCTGCCGGCAGGATTGCCGCTTGCCTGCCATGGCGGGAAGGGACGAGACGAGTTGCAAACGCTGCTGAACCTGCTGGCTGCCATTGCGCTGCTGGTGTGGGGCACCCACATCGTGCGCAACGGCGTGCTGCGCGTGTTCGGCGCCAACCTGCGCCAGATCCTTCACCGCAGTACCAAGCGGCGCAGCACCGCCTTTGTCGCCGGGGTCGGCGTCACCGGGCTGCTGCAAAGCTCCACCGCCACTGCGCTGCTGGTGTCGAGTTTCGTCGGCAAGGGCGCGATCACCACCACCGCCGCGCTTGCGGTGATGCTCGGTGCCGATGTCGGCACCGCGCTGATGGTGCAGATCTTCGCGCTCAACCTGTCGTGGCTGGCGCCGTTGGCGATCGTCTTCGGCGTGGTCGTCTACCTGTCGCGCCGCAACGAGCGCGCCGGCCAGATCGGCAAGCTGGTGCTCGGCCTGGGCGTGATGATCCTCGCCCTGCAGCTGATCATGCAGGCGACCGCGCCGCTGACCACCGCGGTAGGCACGGTGGGGCCGATGCGCGTGCTGTTCGACCAGCTCACCGGCGACCTGCTGCTCGACGTGCTGATCGGCGCGCTGCTGGCGATCTCCTGCTACTCCGGCCTGGCGGTGGTGCTGCTGACCGCCGCGCTGTCGGCATCCAGCGTGATCCCGGTGCCGGTGGCGCTGGCGATCGTGGTTGGCGCCAATCTGGGCAGCGGCCTGCTCGCCGTGTTCACTACGCTGCGATCGGATCCGAGCGTGCGTCGCGTTCCTGTCGGCAACCTGCTGTTCAAGCTGGCAGGCGCCATTCTCGTGTTGCCGCTGCTGCCGTTCGCACTCGCACCGCTGGCGCAGTTGGGCGCCGACCCGAAATCCATGGTGGTCAACTTCCACCTGGCGTTCAACCTGTTGATCGCGCTGGTGTTCATCGGCTTCACCGGCAGCGTCGCCCGGCTGGTCGAAGCGATCCTGCCGACCCAGCGCGCCGCAGAACTGCCCGGCCACCCGCGCCATCTTGATCCGACCGCACTGAACACGCCGGCGCTGGCAATCGGCAATGCGGCGCGCGAGTCGATCCGGCTGGCCGACACCGTGCAGGACATGCTCGCCGGCCTGCTCACTGTGCTCAAGACCAACGACTTCGCGCTCGCCGAGCGCCTGCGCCAGCGCGACGACGAGATCGACCGCCTGTACACCGCCGTCAAGCTGTACCTGACCCAGATCAGCCGCGAGGCGCTCGAGTCCAATGAGTCCAAGCGCTGGGCCGACATCATCCAGTTCACCATCAACATGGAGCATGCCGGCGACATCATCGAACGCATGCTGATCGACGTCGCGGAGAAGAAGATCCAGCACGGCCTGTCGTTCTCCGATGCCGGGATGCGCGAGATCGAGGACCTGCACGTGCGCCTGCTCGGCAACCTCAAGCTCGCAGTCGCGGTGTTCCTCAACGGCGATCTCAAGAGCGCGCAGCAACTCATCGCCGAGAAGGTGAGCTTCCGC
The DNA here is from genome assembly GCA_022843955.1 of Burkholderiaceae bacterium. Lineage (GTDB taxonomy): Bacteria > Pseudomonadota > Gammaproteobacteria > Burkholderiales > Burkholderiaceae_F > JALHMQ01. Next base: position 2,102 of record JALHMQ010000028.1, on the reverse strand, counting down.
GAGCTGGAGATGCGCTACGCCGACAGCCATCTGCAGCGCCTGAGCGGCAACACCGCGCAGTCGATCGAGACGAGCTCCCTGCACCTGGATCTGCTGGCCGACTTCAAGCGCGTCAACTCGCTGTTCTGCTCGGTGGCCTACCCGATCCTGGAGTCTGCCGGCGTCCTGTCGAAGACGCGGTTGCTGGGCGAGCAGGCGGGCCTGTTCTCGACCGACGCGACCCGGCCGACCTGACGTCCCGCGCCACCCTGATTACCGCACCGCACCGGTTGCGCCGCCGCCGATGAAGCTCTCGCTGCCAGACATCGTCCACGTGTTCGCCACCCAGGGCGACCGCGCCTACGCCGGCGAGGGCGTCAATCAGCGCGAGCATGCGCTGCAGTCGGCGCAGCTGGCCGAAGCAGCCGACGCCAGTGCGGCACTCATCACCGCCGCGCTGCTGCACGACCTCGGGCACCTGCTCAATGACCAGGGCGAGACACCGAGCCTGCGCGGGATCGACGATCGCCATGAGCTGGTTGCCATCCCACGCCTGCGCGCGCTGTTCGACGATGCGGTACTGGCGCCGATCCGCCTGCATGTGAGTGCCAAGCGCTATCTGTGCGCGCGCGGCGACGACACCATCACCGCAGCCGACTACCGGGCCGCCTTGTCACCCGACTCGGTGCGCAGCCTGGCCTTGCAAGGCGGCCCGTTCGACGACGCCCAGGCCGAGGCGTTCATCACCCAATTTTTTGCACGAGACGCGGTGCGCCTGCGCCGCTGGGACGACCAGGCCAAGGTGGCAGGTCGCGCCACGCCGCCGCTCGATCACTACCTGGCGATCATGGCCTCGGTCGCGCGCGGGTAGCGTCGGCGCCGGTGCGGCACGGCGCCATGCGGCACACTGGCGGCCCGGTCGCGTCGCATCCGCACGCCGGCCGCCGACTTCCGAACCCGCCGATGCCTGCCTCCATGTACACCGTCCCCGCCAGCGCTGCCGAGCAGCGCGAGTTCATTCCCTTCCTGCACGAACTGATCGGCGTCGCGTTCGACACCATCCGCCCGCTGTTCATCAGTGGCACCGCGGTGATCGACAAGGCCGATGCCTCGCCCGTCACGCAGGCCGACCGCGGCGCCGAGCAGGCCATGCGCGCGCTCATCGCGCGACGCTATCCGGATCACGCGATCCTCGGCGAAGAATTCGGCGAACAGGCCGGCGCCGCCACCGGCACCCGCTACCGCTGGGTGCTCGACCCGGTCGACGGCACGCGCGCCTTCATCACCCATTGCTTCCTGTTCGGCACCCTGATCGCGCTCGAACGTTGGTGCGAGGATGCGCAGGGCGGCCGCTTCCGCCCGCTGCTCGGCGTGATCGCCCACCCGGCCGCCGGGCAGGCGGTGATCGGCCACGCCGGCGGCTGCACGCGGTTCGCCGCCGATGGCTCGCAGCATGCAGCGCGCGTACGCCGCTGCGCCCGCATCGAAGACGCCACGCTGCTGGTCACCAGCCTGTGGTCGGTCGGCGAGCAGCGCCAGGCGCCGAACGTCGACCGCATCGACCTCCTGGCGCGGCGCGCCAAGCTCGTGCGTACCTGGGGCGATTGCTTCGGCTACTTCGCGCTCGCCACCGGCGGCGCCGACCTGATGCTCGACCCGACGCTGGCCTACTGGGACGTGGCCGCCATCGTGCCGGTGATCGAAGGCGCCGGCGGCTGCGTCAGCAGCTGGACCGGCGGCGATCCGCTCGCGCAGCCTTCGCTGATCGCCAGCGCGGGCCTGTTGCACCCCGAGGTGCTGTCGACGCTGCACGGCTGACCGCGGCGGGTCGAGTTCATCGGCCCGCCCGGCTGACGAATCGGACCAATGCTGCAAACACCTGACCCGTCGCCAGCGCCCGCTTGTTCCGCGCTGCGCGCGCGGCGATCGACCGTTCGCAGCTGTTCCCATAAGTGAACGCACCGTGAGCGGTTGGACCGCGCCTTGTCGCAGCCACTGGATGTCGCCGCCTTCATCGCCCTGCTCGATCGACAGATCGCGCGCGCCGCGAGGTCAACCGCGGGCCGCCTGAGCGGCGGCGCGTCAGGGCGCCGGCTGCGCGGTCGGCGGCGGAGGCGGCGCCG
>JALHMQ010000027.1:50636-56210 GCA_022843955.1 Burkholderiaceae bacterium | reverse complement strand
GGTGCCGACGGCGCCGCGGCCGCTGCAGGCGGCGCCGGCAGCAGCGGCGGCGCACCCGTCACGGCCCGGTGCCCGCCCGCCTGTGCGCCGGACGATGCGTTCGCTTGCCCGATCGCTGGTGCGTTCGCGGGTCCGCTTGACGATACGTTCGCTGGTGCGCTTGCCGCGCCTGCGGTGCGCCCGCGCGCGCCGCGCTGCGACTGTTCATGCAGCGCGACTAGCCAGCGCGCGTCGGCATCGGTCTGGGCGGCCTCCTGCAGCAGCGGCAGGAAGTCGTTGCGGAAGTCCTGCATCGCGGCAGCCCGCTGCGCCGGCGGCAGCGCATCGAGCACGGTCGCCACGTCCAGCAGGTCGAGCATGCCCTGCATCTCCTCCTGGTTGCGGGCGCGCCAGTAACCGACATAGATCGTGCGCAGGCGGTCGCGCTGCTGGGCGTTCAACGGTTGGCCGACGGTGTCGCCCAGCAGCGTGGTCACGCGGTCGACCATGGGCTGCGTGAGCGGCGGACTGCCGGGCGCAATGATCTGCCCGCGTCCGCCGGATGGCTGGGCTACGGCCGCGGTAGAGAACAGGACGGACAACAGCGCCAGCATCAATGCCAGCAGGAACGCCGGCGACCGGAGGGAAAGTGGGTGCATCGACAGGTCTTCCTTCAGGTGACGTCAGGCGTGGTCAGGCGTGGTCAACCGTGGTCAGGCATGGTCAGCGGCCAGGCCGTACTTGCCTTCGGCGATCGGCTGGTCTTCCATCAGCTTCAGCGCGCCGACCACCAGCCGATAGATCGCCCACACGACGGTTGCGGCGGCCACCAGCCAGCCGATCAGGATGGCCATGGTCACGATCGCGAGCACCATGCCGGCCAGGCCGATCCAGAACGTGCGGATCTGCCAGGCGAAGTGGCTGGCGTACACGGTGCCCACCACCGCCGGCCGCTTGATGTAGTTGATGATGATCGCGGCGAGCGCGGTGATGCCGAGCATGAAACTGGCGGCGTACAGCGCATAGACCACCCAGGTCAGGGTGCGCAGCGGGCGCAGCGCGGCGGGGTCGGTGACAGCGGACATGGCGGCTCCTCGAAGTCGGTCGGATGCGGGGCCGCGGTGATCCGCTTGCGGTCCTCCGCTGAAGCGGGAGGATCGGTGGCCTGCACTTGCCGACAACGCTATCGCGCGCACCGTGACGCAAGCGTCGCTCGGACCCAAGGCATCAACGCACACCGAGCACGCTGGCGCGGAATGCCGCCCAGTCGGCACCCCAGAACAGCGCCTGGTTCATCCACGCGACCTTCTGCTGCCCACGCCGCACGCCGACCAGGCCACCGCGCGGCGGCTCCGGCGGCAGGCTGCGCAGCGTGACGAGCTGGATCGCCGAGGGCGGCAGGCTGCGGTCGAAGTAGTCGGGGTTGGGCTCGACCATGCGGGTGGCGCAACGCGCATCGCCGGCGGGCACCACCAGGCTGATGCGGCTGCCGAACTCCACTTCGTCGGCCGCAAAGCAGCCTGGCGCCGCCCGCTCGGCAGCGCTCATGCGCGCCAGCGCCGCGTTGAGTTCGCGGCGCAGCGAGGTCGCCTTGTCGGCACGCGCGCGCGCCGAGGCACCGGTGCGCGCTTCGAACTGCCGGTGATCCAGTTCGGCGAGCACCCAGCGCGCCAGGCGCTCGAAGGCGGCCGGGCGGAACAACGGTCGGTCGGCGCGCGCGATGACCAGCAGCCCACCGTCGTGCACCGCAAAGCCCTGGTGCGTGCCGACCGGCCGCAGCACGCGCGAGTCGGCGCGCATCATGGCCCCCTGCGCATCGTCGATGCTGTTGTTCGGGTCCGTCGGCATGGTGTTGATGTCGCCGACGATGTGCCGCGTTTCGCCGTCGTACACCAGCCGGCCGTTGCGGCGAAGCAGCCACTCGCCCGGCCAGGCGCCGATCAGGAAGCCGCCGCGCAGCGCATGGCCGCCCTCGATGCCGCCACGCCAGCCTGCGTTGTCGAACTGCATGCACACGCCCAACGGCGCAGCAAAGCGGGGGTTGGCGCTGAAGAACGTCTCGATGCGCGCCATGTTCTCGCGCAGCGCCTGTGCTTCGGCTGCGCTGGCGCTGCGCGCTTGCGCGGCCGTGGGGCCGGCGCCGCTGCGGCGCGCGGGCAGCCAGCGGCATGGCGCGTCCGACGGAAACGCCTGGCGCGCGGCGGCATCGCGGCGATCGGCTGCGTCGGCCTCGCGACTGCCGTTGCCCGCCCACGGCGCGTCGTAGCGGAAGTCGACCGGTCCGCCTCCGGCAGGCGCCAGCCGCATCGGTTCCACCCTGGGCTGCGCCGCGGCATTCGGCGGCGCGCCCAGTGCCAGCGCAATCAGCAGTGCCAGGGGCGCCAGCGCCGACGCGAGCGGGGTCGTCTGGCGCCTTGCTGGCCGGCGCCCGGTCGCGCCCGGCACCCGGCCAACGATGCAATGAAGCGCAAGCACGATGACGGTTCTCCTCGGCGCTACGACCAGCCGAGCGCCCGGCGCGCCGCGGCCCAGTCCATCTCGCGCAGCAGCGGCACGGCAAAGGCGCAGCGGTCGCGCGCCGCATCGCCCGGCGGTGCGGTCCAGCGCGCGCCGCACTCGCTCTGGCGAAACCAGACCGTCATCAGCTGCACCTCGTCTACCGGTCGGCGCGGATCGAGCAGATCAGTGCGCACCTGCATCATCGGCACGCATTGCGGCACGCTGCCGGCAACCTCGTAGCGCACGCCGCTCTGGCTGTCGAAACCGGACTCCATGCGAGCGCAGGCCGGTTGCTTGCGACCGGCGGCATCGAGCGCGGCGAACTTGGCCTGCGCCGCCTCCAGCGCCAGGCGCGGGCGCCAGACGGTGCTCGACGGGTCGCGTGGCGCATCGAGGCTGAAGTTCGCTTTCTGGCGCGTGTAGTCGGACTCGTCAGTGCGATGCGCGGCATCGAGCCGCTGAGCAAGGGCGACCGGGTCGCGCGTCTCCTTGCTCCAACTGCGCTCACGCTTGGCACGGCGCTCGGCCACCGCCGCCGCCGTCATTGATGCCTCGAGTTCCTTCAGGCGACCGGCAAAGCCCTGTTCGATCTCGCGCGCGACCTTGCCCAGCCGCGCGATCTCGATCTCCAGCAGCGCGCCGAGCGGCGCCGGCACCAGCGCGTTGCGGCCGTCGTGCGTGAACACGATGAGGTCGGCGTACAGCGTGCCGCCGGCCAGCTCGCCGAACACGCGCGGCGCGGCGAAATAGATCGGCCCGCCGGCGCTCGCCTCGCCGCGACTGAAGTCACCCCGGGTGGCACGGTCTACGAACAGCTCGCCGCGCGGCACGCGATTGGTCTCGAAGTAGACCAGCTGATGCGCGCCGCCGAGCACCGGCAGCAGCGCCCCGTCCTTGCCGCGTCGCACGTCCAACGGGCGAGAGCAGTAGGGGATGAAGCCCTGGTTGAGCACGGTGGCGGCGTCCTTGCGCGCGTTGCTGGTCAGCAGTGTTGCGCACTGCGCAGGCCGGTTGAACGCAGGCGCGACCTTGATCGCCTCGAACATGCGCGCCGCGCGCTCGCGCGCGAGCTTCAGTTCGCTGGCGTTGAGTCTGCGCGCCGCCGGGATCGTGCCGACCTCGTTGTATGGGTCCCAGGTGACGGCGGGGCTCATCTCGATGCCGACCGGCTGCGCGTGAGCTGCGCCGGCGGCGATGAGGACGATGAACGCGATCGCGGTCGGCAAGCACTTCGTGAGGTGGACTGCCGCTGGCCGAGCGACTTGCCGGCAGCGCCCGGCCGCGGGTTGGTGTGGCGATGGGTGACAGACCGCGTTCATTGCAGGCGCGCGCAGATGATCGACATGCGCATTTGCGTCGGATGCTGCTGAATGACGGCGCGGTCGAGAACGGTCGAGTGCCACTGGAGCGGATTGGCGGCCGACGGTGCCAGCGCTGCCGAGACGAACTCGTGCCCGCCGAGCGCGCTCTCGACGCCGGTCACTGCACGTCCGCGCAAATGGCGCGCACGCTGACATCAGCGTGGATGCCCTCGATGAGGGAGGAGAAGTTGTAGATCGCTGGGGCCCACCAGGTGTGCGGCGGATCTGTGTTGGCCGGCGGGTTCGGCGCTAGCGAGTAGAAGATCTGGCTCGTTACTTTCGTTGTGCTGCTATGCACACCCGCCGACAGGCCGCGCTGGTTGGAACAGGTCAGCTTCTGGTTGGTAAGCCGGGCATCCGGTCCGATCCGCGCCGGCGCAGTGGCAAGCACCTTGCGCGAAGCCATGAGGCGCTGGCTCACGCAGATGGCATAGACCTCCGCGGGCTGGCCGCTGAGCAGATGATGGTTATCGAACAGGGCCTCCCAGGTACCTGCGTCCGCGCGTGGTGCGCTGCTGGAGGTGAAGACCGCGCGGCCGGTGCGCGTGCCACCGCCCACGAGCGCCTTGCCGAGAGGGCAAGCCGCGTCGGCCGCGGCTACCCCGCGTGGGCCCAGTTGGCGCTGTGTCCGGACGATCTCGTATCCCTCAGGGCGATTCACGCAGATTGCGGTGCCGCTTACGGTTGAATGAATGCCGGCGGCAGGAAACGCATTGCCGGCAAACAGGGTGAACCGGAATCCCGATCCGTCTGGCAGTGGCGCACGTTCGATCACGAAGTCGCCCAAGTGGCCGCTCCCGGTGTTGGCAAAGCCGGTGACAACGCTGCCGGCCGGGCACTGCGCAACGATGCTGCCTTCTGTCAGCGGTGGCACTTGCAGAACGGTGGACTTCACGAGGGTCCATCCGGTCAGCGTTGCGGGCCGCGTCGCCTGCTGCGGCGCGGGCGGTGTCGGTGCAGGTGGTGCTGCGACCGGCGGCGGCGCGGGCGGTGCAGGCAGGACGGCCAACGCCTGGGCTCGCGCCACCGGACCGATGAACGCACCGGCCGGTGCCGACGGTTGCGCCGACCACTCGTAGCGCATCCGTTGCAGCGACGCACCGGCGCCGCCATTGAGCGCCAGCAGCTCACCGCGCATCCCCTGCGCCGTGACGCTGCCCACGAACAGCTGGAACGGTTGCCCTGGGGCGCTGTAGCGGATGAAGGCAATGCTGCCGGTGCCGGCGGCGTAGTGACCTTCGATCGGGTTGCCATAGACGGTGCCACTGAGCATGCCGTCAGGTGCCTGGTTCAGTTGCAACGGTCCGATGAAGCCGTTGCCGTTGATCTGATGCGTACCCGCGATGCTGGCCGGGCCGGCCGGGCTGGTGGGCACGCCCGGATTGCCGGGCGCTGCCGGTGCGGCACGCAGTGCGCTGAAGGCAAACACGTTGCGCGCGGGCGAAGCACCGGCGTTGCTGGTGTTCAGCGCGAGCAGGCGGCCGGCGAAGCTCGTGCCATCGGGGCTGGCCTGCCCGATGTAGGCCTGGATCGGCCGACTGGCCGGACCGCGCAGCCACACGCCAACGCGCTCGCCGGGCGCGTAGTAGCCGCTGAGCGGGTCGCCGTAGATGGCCCCCGACAGCGTGCCGTCGGGGCCTTGCTGCACGGTGACGTCACCCGGGTAGCCGTTGCCGTTGAGCTTCCATGGGGCACTCTGGTTGGCGGGGTTGGCGATGGCGCTTGCCGCGGCAGC
>JALHMQ010000027.1:0-50626 GCA_022843955.1 Burkholderiaceae bacterium | reverse complement strand
CCCGACAGCGTGCCGTCGGGGCCTTGCTGCACGGTGACGTCACCCGGGTAGCCGTTGCCGTTGAGCTTCCATGGGGCACTCTGGTTGGCGGGGTTGGCGATGGCGCTTGCCGCGGCAGCCAGGCCAAGCAGGACGGCCACGGCTCGGTGCCCGAAGGCGCCTTTTGCGAATGCAGAGATGGGTTTCATGGTCGGTTTCCGTGCAGTAGCGGCGCCGCGGTCAGCGGCGGCAGGTGACGACCGCACCGGCGACCGTGCAGGCGGACGCATCGATGCCAGCGCCGGCGTTTCGATGCAGCGACATCACTGCCCCGCGCGCATCTGTCGCCGGTACGCCGTAGAGACAGCGCAGAACCGTCCCGGCGTTCATGGACCGCGGGTCGATTGCCTCGGCGCGCAGCAACGGCAAGCCGCCGAGGCTGGATACCATCCAACCGGGTCTCTGGCGCGACGGGGTGACGTCGCCGAGGTATCGGGAGGGGCAGGAAACGTTGGCGATACCTTGACAGTTGAACGCGCCGCCGCCGACCGAGCACATGGCGGCGGTAATGCCGAAGCCGGCGTTGCGATTCAGAGTGACCAGCGGGATCGCGTCCCGTCCGCTCCGGGTTGGGTCGCCGTAGCGGCAGGTGATGGCGGTGCCGTCGCCCATCGACGCAGGATTGGCGACCGACGCGTCCAGGAGCACCTGCCAGATCGTCTCGAAAGTCCAACCCGTATGGCGGGAATCACCGTTCTCTGCGGCGTTAGTCGGGCAGCTGATGGTTACCGTCGCGTCGGTCAGGCGGCTATTGATTGCCCGCCCCCCCGGCTGCGTCGCGTTCATCGGAGCCGTGGCGCGCAGGTCGAGATTGGCACGCGGGGCTAGCAGGGCAGGCGCGGCGACGGCCGCCGGCGGCGGCGGAGCGCTCCACTCGAAGCGCATCCGCTGCAGCGACGCCCCGGCACCGCCGTTGAGCGCCAGCAACTCCCCGCGCATCCCCTGCGCCGTGACGCTGCCCACGAACAGCTGGAACGGTTGCCCCGGTGCGCTGTAGCGGATGAACGCCACGCTGCCGGTGCCGGCGGCGTAGTGACCTTCCACCGGGTTGCCATAGACGGTGCCGGTGAGCATGCCGTCAGGTGCCTGGTTCAGTTGCAACGGTCCGATGAAGCCGTTGCCGTTGATCTGATGCGTACCCGCGATGCTGGCCGGACCGGCCGCACTGGTGGGCACGCCCGGATTGCCGGGCGCTGCCGGCGCAGCACGCAGTGCGCTGAAGGCAAACACGTTGCGCCCCGGCGAAGCGCCGGCGTTGCTGGTGTTCAGCGCGAGCAGGCGGCCGCTGAAGCTCGTGCCGTCCGCGCTGGCCTGACCGATGTAGGCCTGAATCGGCCGGCCGGCCGGACCGCGCAGCCATACGCCGACGCGCTCGCCGGGGGCGTAGTAGCCGGTGAGCGGGTCGCCGTAGATGGCCCCCGACAGTGTGCCGTCGGGGGCCTGCTGCACGCTCACATCGCCCGGGTAGCCGTTGCCGTTGAGCTTCCACGGCGCACTCTGGCTGGAAGGATTGGCGAGCGCAGGCTGCGCGCTCACTGCGGCGAGCAGCAGGGGAAACAGTGCCCGGCCGATGGCTGCAAGGCTGCAGGCATGAAAAGTTGTGTTCATGTGAATGTTCTCGCTCGTTGTTCAGCGTTGACAGATGCCCGTCGATCGATGCCTCGTCCACCGGTGCTCTGACTCACGACTCATCCCTTGCCGTCTGATGGACACGCTTGCGCCGCTGCGGTCTGGCAACCGTTCAACCGCCCGGTCGACGCCCGTCGCGGCGGCCACCGCAGGCGCCGTCTCACCGCCCCAACAACCCGCGCAGCTTGTTGACCGCGCTTGCCGCGTCCTGCACGGTCGGGGCGGGCTCGGTCTTCTTCTGCTCTTCGCGCCCAGCGGGCGTTGCCGTTGGCGCGGATGTCGCCGCTTGGGTCGGCTGAGCCGCGGGGCGCGCCGCGGCGCCGACAGCGCCTGCAGCGCTCGCGGCGGCGGCCGCCACGGCGGGCTGCACCGCGGGCGGTGGCGCTGCCGCGGCCACGGCTGTCATCCGCGTCTGCGAGGCCGCGACCTCCGGCGGCGCCTTGCCGATGAGTCCCTGCAGATACGGGCGATCGATCGCATCCACCAGTGCTCGCCGCGCTGGTCCGTCCGGCCCGACGACCGTCACCACCACGTTGTGCACGATCAGGCCTGCGCTGCGCTTTGCGCTCGGTGCACCGAAGGTGATCAGCGCCGACTTGCCTGCTTCCGGAAAGCTCGCGCGGTTGATCGCCAGGTCCACCTGGAAGAGCTGCGGCCCCTGCTGCAACTCGTCGGCCTGCGCACGCAGCGGATCGGTCTGCGCCTTCACGCTGGCCTGATGGTCGAACGTCACGCGCCGCGCGGCATCCTCCAGGCGTCGCCCCTCTGCGCTCTGCTTGTCCGCCAGCGCCTGCTGCTCGGGCGAAAGCGGTGGGTCTTTGCGGCTGCGGCGCGGGGCGGCGTCATAGGCTGCGCGCGCCTGGTCGGCCAGCGCCTTGCGCTGCGATTCCTTGTCGGGCGGCAACTGTTCAAGCTGTTCGATCTGCCGCTGCAACTCGCGCCGCCGCTGCGAACGGTCGTTGGCCTCCGCCGGCGTGAACTTATAGAGAGAGCCGTCGGCGATGTTCACGTCGAACGAGCCGACCGGCTGGCCACGGCAGAAGCTCAGGCCGACGCGCTCGTTGAAGTCGATCGGTCGCCCGCGCCGCTCGATCGGCGCCGCCAGCGGCGGCAGGCCGGCCACCAGCGCCGCGCGCGCGCGGGCGGCGAAGTCGAGCTCGGCCTGGGTGGGCTCGCGCACGCCATCCACGCAGTCGGCGCGCACCTGGGTGGCAAAGGTGGCAGACGCCAGCGCCATCACGGTGGCGGCGAGCAGGTTCAATCGCATGCGGTTCATCGTCAGGCTCCTTCAAGCCAGTTCAAAGCGCCCGTGTCGGCGGCGCCATCGGTCTGCGTCGCGTCTCTTTCCGGTCAGTCACGTCAAGAAAACTCGATGGAGGCTTTTTAGAGATCGGGGCGTGACGCAAGCGTCGCTTTGGCCGTCTGCGCGGCGGCTGTCGGAGATTCGCGGCGTCGTCACGTGCGCGCCGCGTTGTGACGCGCTGCGTGGTGGGCGACGCCCCGGGCAGGCGGTGTGGTCATGAGGTGCGTCACGCCGGCCGACGCCGTGGCGCCGGGTCGCAAGCACTGGCGGCGGTCAGCCCTTGTTCATGGCCCGCAGCTGTTGAACCCCAGCCACGTCGACAGCAGCCCCGGCAGCGAGACGATGCCGCCCTCGGTCCAGAAGCGTCGGAACAGCGGTTCCGAGTGCGGCATGGTGAAGTCGGTGCACACCGTGCGTTGCACGGCGTCGCGGTGGGTGCGCAGGTCGGCGGCGCTGGCGAACGACAGCGTGCCGCGCTGGGCGAAGTGGCAACTGGAGCAGTAGGGTTCGACGATCTGCTTGTAGATGCCTTCGCTGCCGCGCCAGCCGGGCGGCACCGCAGCGTCGTTCGCGCGGGTGCCCGGCACCTGCACCGTGCCCGCATACATCGTCTGGATCTGGGCGGCGATCGCCGGCGCGGGATTGGACAACAGCACGATCTGGTTGATGGCGCGGATGTTCTCCTCCTCCTGCGCGCGCGTGCGCCGGGTGTAGGTCTCCCCAAAGGCGATGCGGGCCGGCACGATCGGCAGCAGGCTGGCGCCGATCACCTGACCGCTGGCCGGGTCCAGTCGACCGCCGTGACAGCTCAGGCACGCATGCGGAATCGCCTTGCGACCCTGGCTGTCGATGGCGGTGTGGTTGTCGAGCTTGGCACTGTCGCCGTAGAGCTTCTCCGCGTGCTGACTGCTCCACGGCGGCTCGCTCTGGCCCCCCACATAGACGGTCTTGCCGCCGCTTTGCATGCTGCTGCGGGGCACGTAGTGGCTGATCTGGCCGGCGAAGCTCCACGAACCGAAGAAGGCGCGATCACCATCCATCAGAATCACACTGATCGAGCGCGCGCGGCGAAAGTCGATCGCCGCGCGGACCTGGCTGCCCGCGCCTTCCGGGTGGTGGCTCGATGCCCAGCACAGGGTGACGTTGCCGCGTCGGGGCACGCAGTTGACACGTCGACCGACATCAAGGTCGAGTGAGTTGGCGAACACCGCCTGGGCCCAGTTCATCGTGAGACCGCGATCGCCCCACCGGTCCTGCCAGATGTCTTCCCAATTGGTGCCCATGCGCATGAAGTCGGCGAGCGGGCAGTCCGGCAGGGCCACGAAGAGGTTGCCGCAGCGTGTTCGGGCATGGGCGTCGGCAGCATCGATGCTGCCGTTGCCGGCGGGCTGCGCCAGGAACAACGTGCGGGGTCGCGGGAATGCCACGTCCACCAGTGCCGCAGACGAGCCGACACTGTTGACCCGGCGCTGCGTCGCGGGCGTGGTGAACAGTGCCTCGACGATGTAGCGGTGCTGGCCAAGCGGCACCTGGGTGTCCTCGAACCCATGGCGCGTGGCAGCGGCCGGATCGACCGGCAGCGGATTGCCGTCGCGGTAGACCAGGTAGCCATTGGCGCCGGCGACCGGAGTCCAACTCAGTCGCACGCGTCCCTTGGGGCCGGCGATCGACTGCGCGGTCAGGTTGCGCGGCGCCTCAAGCACAGGCGTCGTGACCGTCTTGCGGGCACTGACTTCGAGCGTGTCGAAGCGCAGCAGCGTGGCCGGGCTGCCGGCCGGCTCGTTGCTGCGGCCGGTGCTGCCGCGGATCGCCACGGCGCCGACATTGATGTTCCCTGTCTGGCGCAGTGCTTCGATTGCGTACTGGGCGGTGGTGCCTGGCGCGAGCGTGTCGTCCACGTACTCGCGCGTGTTGGCGGTGACCGTGCCGAGCCAGTCGGTGCCCCGCACGACGCGGTAGTGGGTGGCGTCGGCACGTGCGCCCCAGGTGAGCTTGGCCGAGGCTGGGTTGATCGCTTCGGCGCAGGGATCGCTGAAGGTGGTGCCGCAGGCCGGCTGTGTGACGACGGTCAGGCCGGGGACCAGGCGCGCAGGCTGCAGCGGCGGCTTGGTCAGCAGCGTTCCTGCGGGCAGCTGAGGTGGCGCGGGCGTGGGCGCAGGAGGCGGGGGCGGCGGCAGCGCGCCGACGCCCGCAGGTGGCAATGGCCGTGCTGGCGGCGCCAGAACGCGCAGATCGGTGCCCGGCGCCACGCGCGCAAGCACCATGGGCGTCGTCTGCGCTGCGCCAGGCGGAGTGGCCGACCACGCAAAGCGCATGCGCTGCAGCGATGCGCCGCCGCCTGCCGTCAGCGCGTAGAACTCGCCGCGCAGGCCCTGCGCCGAGGCACTGCCCACATACAACTGCATCGGCTGCCCAGGTGCCGCGTAGCGGATCAGCGCCACTGAGCCGGTGCCGCTGGCGTAGTGGCCGTCCATTGGCTGACCGTACACACTGCCGTTCAGGCCGCCGTCAGGCGCCTGAGTCAGCGCGAGGGCGCCGGGGTGACCGTTACCGATGATCGCGTGGCTGCCGGCAATGCTGGCGGGTCCGGCGCCAGACGCGGGCAGGGCCGGTGCGCCGGGTGGCGCAGCGGCGGCGCGCTGGCCGCTGAAGCCGAACACGTTGCGTGCAGGTGATGCGCCTGCATTCATGGCGTTGAGCGCGAACAGCCGCCCGCCGATGGCCATGCCGTCAGCGGAAATCTCGACCACGATCGCTTGCAGCGGCCGGCCGAGCGGTCCGCGCAGCAGGACCGCCACGCGTTCGCCTGGCGCATGGTGGCCACTCAACGGGTCGCCGTAGATCGAGCCGGACAGCGAGCCATCGGCCGCCTGGCGGACGATGAGTTCGCCGGGGTAGCCGTTGCCGTTGATGCGCCAGGTGGCGCTCAGATCGGCGGGGTTGGCCGTGACGCCGGGCGAAACGACGGCCAGCACGATGGTCAAGGCGACGGACGCGCGGAGCAGGCGATCGACGATCATGGCGTCATCCTTTCAGGGATGCGTGAGGCGCTGCTCGGCGAGCCTGGGCGACGACGCCGTTCAGCACGCTCGCTTTGTAGTTCCCCGAGCGTTACGGCGGCGTTAGGGGCACTGACGAACGCGCCCCTCGGGTGACTTCGGCGCGAGTCCAGCCGCGCTTGCGGGCTTCCTCGCGTTGCGGCGTCCGATGTCGCGCCGGGTCATGGCACCGTGGCGCAGACACCGGCCAGTGTCACCACGACGGTATTGCCGGCCAGATCGCGGTTGGACACGAAGCCGCTCGCACCGCCGCCCGCCAGCGGCTGGCCGGACGGCAGGCGTGAGTCCTGCGGCAGCAGCAGGTTGGTGATGAGCGCGAGCGGGTACGCATTGCCGAGCTGCAGATCCGAGACGATGTGGCTGTTCGGGGCCTGCGAATTACGGTCGGGCCTGAGCCATCCGCCGTGGGCAATGCCGCGCGCGAGCATCCGCTTGCCAGCTGGACACTGCAGTGAAAGCCCCGCGGTGGAGCGCCCACCGATCGTCTGCAGCGGCCCCATGACCGGTTCCCAATCAGGCACCAGTCCCGGCTGCGCACAGATCCCCACGACTTCCGTCGTGAACCGGCCCGGCAGCGGCGTGGTCTTGACCGACGCTGACGCCAGGCCGAACGTCGGCTGCGCATTGGGCGTGCTCGCCGACATGCTGAGCATGGGCCCGTTGGCCACCGGATGTGATTCAGTCTCACCCATGAAGCCGCCACCGATCACGCGGTCCGCCCCGCAGTTCACGGATGTCAGCGCCGGAACGCGGTCGCTGGTGGCGCTGTAGCTCGTGCGCACGGCGCGCACGCCCGCCACGGCATCGACACAGATCACATGGGCCTCAGCCTGGATCGGCACGAACACGTTGGCGTTGCGGATGCGCACGCGGCCCGACGCGCCGTCCGGCATTGCGCCCTTGACCTCTGCGCCGAACTGCGGATCGGCATTGGTGGGCGAGATCCGGTAACCGACACTGAGCACCACCTTGCTGGCCGGACAACTGGCCACGGCGTCAGCGATGCTGAGCGGGGCGATGGTCACCTGCGGACCGGTCACGATCTGGAACCCGGTCAGGCGCGCCACCGGAGCCGCGGGTGCCGGCCCGCTGGCGCCAGGGGCCGGAGGCGGCGCCACCGGAGCCGCTGGCGTCGGTGCTGGAGGCGGCAACACCGCCATTCCGGCCTTCATTGCAGGTGCCGGACCGATGAATGCACCCTGCGGCGGCGGCTCGACCGGCGGGGCGTTGACCATTGAAGGCGCGGTGCGGCCACCCGGCGTGGCACCGGTGAGGTCGCGCGCGCCGCGCAGGTTGGGCATCGCATTGGCCTGCTGGCTGCCATCGCACGGCATCAGGCACGCGGTCACACCCTGCAGCGGCCGCAGCGAGGCCGATCCGGCAAAGAGAGTGCAGGACGCGCCGGGTGCGTTGGGCGGGTTCAGGCCCGGTCCGCCAAACGCACCGCCGGCAAATTGGAATGCCGTGCAGCCCGCCGTGCCACGGCAGCGAGCCAGACATTGCGCCGCAGTCGGCTCATTGATGGAGGCGAGGATCTGGCCGCCCGCGATGCCGGCGTTGGCAGCAAACGGTGCGGTGGCGGGTTGCGCGGCCGGTGGCGCAGGTGCCGTGGCCGGCGCCGGCGCCTGCGCCAATGAGACGGGCTGCGCCGACCAGTCGTAGCGCATGCGCTGCGCCGAGGCACCGGCACCGCCGTTGAGCGCCAGCAGTTCTCCGCGCATGCCCTGCGGCGTGACGCTGCCCACGAACAGCTGGAACGGCTGCCCCGGTGCGCTGTAGCGGATGAAGGCAATGCTGCCGCTGCCGGCGGCGTAGTGACCGTCGACCGGATTGCCATAGACGTTCCCGCTCAAGCTGCCGTCGGGCGCCTGGGTCAGGTTGAGCTGGCCCGGGTGGCCGTTGCCGACGAACTGGTGTGTGCCGGCCACGCTGGCCGGCCCGGCGGCGGCCGCGGGCAGGCCCGGATGACCGGGGTGGTTCGGGGCCGCGCGCAGTGCGCTGAAGGCGAACACGTTGCGCGCCGGACCGACGCCGCCGCCGGAGACGGTCAGGCCGAACATGCGGCCGCTGATCGCGTTGCCGTCGGCGCTGACGCTGCCGACGAAGGCCTGGTCGGGGCGGGTCGGCGCGCCGCGCAGCCACACCACGCTGCGGTCGCCCGCCGAGTGAAAGCCGGTGAGCGGGTTGCCGTAGATGGTGCCGCTCAGCGTGCCATCGGCCGCCTGCTGCAGCATCACCTCGCCGGGATAGCCGTTGCCGTTCAGACGCCACTGCGCGCTCAGACTGGCGGCGGGGGCAGTGACGGCGGGGGCGGTCGGGGCGATTGCCGGTGCCAGCGGACGTGCCAGCAGCCTGGCGGGCTGGCCGGGCAGCGCGGCCTGCAACTGCGTCTCGCGCTTGATGAGTTCACAGACGCGCATCACCTGGCCGGTCTGCTGCCACGCCGGCGTCGGATTGGCGCACAGCGAGAAGCTGGCGTTGCACGCGCGGATCAGCCGCTCCTCCGAGGTGGGGAAGTTGAGGTTGCGGCAGTCCTTCTCGCTCGGACCCTTGGGCTCCTGGGCATGAGCGTGCGAAACCAGCGCGATGGCCGCGATCGATGCGGCGAGCAGGCGGTGAGCGATCTGGGTCAGGGTCATGGTCCGTGTCGAGCGTTCGAGGTTGAGTGATGTGGCGCGCACGTCGCGCTACGGCTTGAAGTTCCAGCGCCAGGTCCAGTTGCCGTCGGGGTCTTTCATCTCGCCTTGAAGCAG
The DNA here is from genome assembly GCA_022843955.1 of Burkholderiaceae bacterium. Classification (GTDB taxonomy): domain Bacteria; phylum Pseudomonadota; class Gammaproteobacteria; order Burkholderiales; family Burkholderiaceae_F; genus JALHMQ01. The sequence goes on along the minus strand of JALHMQ010000027.1, from coordinate 41,843 downwards.
GCCGCCCTGCGGTGCGCGGAAGGCCTCGGCGGTGTTGAACCAGGGCACCGGCGGGCCGGCTGCAGTGACCCCGGCCGCGGCCATCGCGGCAGCGCGCCGCGCGTCGGATTTCGCGTCGCTCTTGGTCTCGCTGCCGGTGCCGGCGGCGATCACGCCCGCAGCGCGCGTGCACAGCACGCGGATGTCCATCGCCTTGAAGCCGGCGCCGCGGTACTGCGCGGGCCCGCCGCTGCCGGGCTTGATCTCGAGTTCGCCGTCCTCGGGGCCGATGTCGACGGTCTCGCTGGCAGCGCACTCGCGGCTTTTGCCGGTGAAAGTGAGCGTGCCGTAGGGAACGTACTGGGTGCGCGAGCCGGCCTTGGGCAGCCAGATCACCTGTGCCTCGGCCTTGAAGGCGCGCCGGCCGCTGCCGCCATCGACGGTCGCGCTGCCGCTCAGCGCACCGCCCGGCGCGCCGCCGCACACGACGCGCCAGCGCGTGCGCCACGCCTCGTTGGGTGGCTTGACGCAGTAACGATGGCGCAGCTCGCAGCGCGCCGCCATCGCCAGCGAGTCGGGCTGCAGGCAGTGCTCGGCGGAGAGCGCGGTGGCCGCAGCCGACGTCGAAGGCTGCGCGTGTGCGCCGAAGGTCAAGACCGCTACGGCGACGGCGGCCGTCGCGCCGAGCCTGCGGACCACAGTGCACGGCAGACGCGCCGGGGCTGGCGCAACGAGCATCCTGCGCAACGAAAGCATCATCGTGAAATCTCCAGTTGAAGCGGCCTGCGCGCGACCGCCGCTGCGGCGCCGCCAGCGCCCGTCGGCGTCAGCGCGCCGTTCATGAGTTGCCCTCGCGCATCACAGCCCGTGGCCGCAGATCGCGCGCGCGCCGACCTGCGCGTTCACGTTCTCGATGCCAGACGACTTGTTGAGGATCTGCACAGAAGAGATGGCGCCACTCGTCCCGTCAATCCACGCGCTGTACTCGACCGTCGTGGCCGAGCTGTAGACGCCGACGGCCAGACCGCGGCCACTGCACGCCAGACTCATGCCCTGGTTCTGGCCCTGAGGTCCGAGTTGGAGCTCCGGCGACGACGACACCGACCGCGCGGCGGCGTAGCGGTTGCTGGCGCAGACGGCGATCACCTCGGCCGACACCGCGCCGGGCAATCGCAGGTCGTTGCGGAAGTGCCCCTGCCAGGCCTGGCCATCCGCGCGCGGCGCGCTGGTGGCCGTGTAGACCTCGCGACCCGACCGGGTGCCACCGCCGATCAGCACCTTGCCCGCGGGACACGGCGCGTCGAAGGCCGCACGTTCGCCGGCCGCCAGCGCGCGGCGCGTGGTGACGATCTCGTAGCCGTCGGGCCGGTCGATGCAGATCGCGCTGCCGCCGACCTCGCGTCCGGACCGCCGAGTCACGAGAATGGCAGCGGTGGCGAGCGTGAAGCGCACACCCGAGCCATCGGGCAGCGGTGCCTGCTCGTTCATGTAGTTCCCCGGGCCTGCCTGATTGCGCGCGAACTGCGCACCGGTGGCGACCTTGCCGCTGGGACACATCGCGCTTGTGCTCCCCATCGTGCCGGGCGTGATCGACACGAACGGCGCGGTCGCCAGGACCCAGCCCGACAGGGTGGCCGGCACCGGTGCAGGGGCGGACGCGGGCGCGGCCGGCGCCGGCGCCGCAGGTGCCGGTGGCGGCAACGGAGGCAGCAGCGCAATGCCGGACTGCGGTTTCGAGGGAGCCGGGCCGATATAGGCGCCCTGTGGCGCCTGCGCCACCTGCGGCGGCTGCGCAGTCCACGCGAAGCGCATGCGCTGCGCCGACGCACCTGCCCCGCCGGTCAGCGCATAGAACTCGCCGCTGATGCCCTGCGCGGTGACGGTGCCGATGTACAGCTGGGTTGGCTGCGTGCCGGTGAAGCGCAGCAACGCAATGCTGCCGCTGCCCGCTGCGTAGTGGCCGCTCAAGCGGTCACCGTAGATGCTGCCGCTCAACATGCCGTCGGGCGCCTGGTTGAGCACCAGCTGACCCGGGTAGTTATTGGCGTTCAATGCGAGCGTGCCGGCCACGCTGGCCGGCCCGGCGGCGACCGCGGGCAGGCCCGGATGACCGGGGTGGTTCGGTGCCGCGCGCAGTGCGCTGAAGGCGAACACGTTGCGCGCCGGACCCACGCCGCCGCCGGAGACGGTCAGGCCGTACATGCGGCCGCTGATCGCGTTGCCGTCGGCGCTGACGCTGCCGACGAAGGCCTGGTCGGGCTGGGTCGGTGCACCACGCAGCCACACCACGTTGCGGTCGCCCGCCGAGTGAAAGCCGCTGAGGGGGTTGCCGTAGATGGTGCCGCTCAGCGTGCCATCAGCCGCCTGCTGCAGCATCACCTCGCCGGGATAGCCGTTGCCGTTGAGGCGACAGTTGGCGCTCAGGTTCGAGGCGGCGGACTGCGCGGCGCCCAGCGCGACGATCGAAGCGAGCAGCAAGCGGCGCGTTCCAGCGGCCCAGGGCTGCGCTCGGCGCGGCTGGCAGGAAGCACTCATGACGAGTCCTTGACGATGCAGTCGGAGAATGAAGAAGTCACGGTGGAGTACTCACGACGTGCCTGGGGAGCCGGCAGACGGTCGGAGCCTGGCGGCCGCGTGGTCGAAGCGCGTGTGCCTGATGCATTGATCGCGAAAGACCTTGTGTGCCGTGCTGGGCCAGCGCCGGCGCGGCCGGCGCTGGCGTGGCAACGCCGAGCATGCTGGAAGCGAAGGCCACAAGCTCGCGTTGCATTGCCATCTCCCGCTCAGCGACGCTCGGCGCTGCGCGGCGTCTCGGTGCCCGGCTGCGACTTCGGCGTGAAGGTCGAGGGCTTGTTGTCGGGCAAGCCCTGGACCTTGCGGCGCTGGATGTCGAGGTCATCCATTTCGTCTTCGTCCCCGGTGGCGCGCGACTTGGTGCCCAACAGAGGCTTGGGCGTGCCACCGCTGCCGGAGGCTGCCATCGGCAGCGACGGCCTCACGAGCTGCGGTTGTCCCGGCGCGGGAAGCGGGACGGCAGGGGTCAGCGACCCTCCGGTCGCTCGTGGCGCCACGGTGCCTGGCGCCTTGCGGCAGTCTTCCTCGCACCAGTCGCTGGCGCGAGCCCGGGCGGTGCCAGGCGTCACGTTGCCCTGCACCTTGCGGCCGATGTAGATGTCGTCCTCGGTCTGCGTGCCGGGGCCGCTGCGCGCGACTCCGGTGAGCGGTCGCGGCGCACCGGGCTGCACCTGGCGGGTGACGTCGGCGCGGGGCTGCTCGTCGCCCGGCTTGGGGGGCGGCAGCGGTTGAGTGTGGGCGGCTGACACGCAGGCCAGCAGCAGGCATGCAACGGGAAATCGGATGGTCTTCACGGATTGGCTCCAGGTCGTCTGAAGGTCAGGGGAGTTACTTCTGCACGCCGGGGGGCGGCAGCGCGTTGGGCGCGGCCAGCGGGCCTTGCGGTGTCAGGGGCTTGGCCGGCGCCGCCAACGTACTGGCGCGTTGCACGCCGGCGGGCTTGGGCGCCAGCGCGCGGTTGTCCGGGTTTTCGGGATCGATATAGCCCGCGCGTGGCTTGACCGGGGCGGACCGCATCTGCATCTCGTCGCCGGCCGACGGCTTGGTCGGCGCCACGCCTTTGATGCCCTCGTGCGCACGAACTTTCCACGGGTCGACGGCTTGCATGGCGCGGCCCTTCGTCGGGTCGCCGGCGCTGGGCGGTTGCACCTGGGCGAACGCGACGCCGACGGCGCAGGCCAGGCCGGCGATCAACAGCTTGTGTTTCATCGACTTTCTCCGTTCAGCGAGGCCAGGCGACCTCGATGACGGCTTTGTAGAGAGCGGGGCGTGACGCAAGCGTCGTTCGATGCCACCGCGGGTGCGCTGTCGGAGATTCACGCCTCACCGCGATCCGGTCGCGATGCCGGCTGACATGGATGGCCGATATGGGTACGGCCTATGGCGCTGCGCGGTCGATCCGGGCCCTGGCGGGCCGCAATGCCAGCGCCCCAGCCGGCGCCGAGCGCGCGGTTCGGCGAGATCGACTGCATGCGGTTCGGGCGCGAGCGGCGGCGCCAGCGCTGCCGCGGCCGAGCCGCGGCCCGAAGTCATCGATGAACGCGCCGCGACCGGTCGGCGTGGTCGCGCCGCGATCAGCGCGCAAGCGACACCTGCGCTGTCCCCGCGTGGGCGCCGCGTGTCTGGTTCATGGCCATGGCCAGTGCGATGACGATGCCGGTGAGCAGGGTGACGAGCAGGATCCGGCGATGACGCTTCATGGCTCGACCTCGGGGCGCGTGGATGGCCCGCTCAAGCGCGTCGATCGGGCGATGGGGGGTTTCTAGCGGCACGCGCGTGACGTGACCGTTATGGCTCGCGCCAGGAGCGGCGAGGTGCCGGCGCGCCAACGCAATGCAGCGCCGCTCGCCCCGACCCGTAACATCCGGCCATGAACGACGTTCCTGCATCACCGCCCTATGCCGACCTCACGCCGGATGCCGTGCTCAACGCGATCGACGTGATCGGCCGGCCAACGGGTCTGCTGACCACCGGCACGCTGCTGACGCTCAACAGCTACGAGAACCGGGTGTTCCAGGTAGGCGTGGAAGACGCCGACGGCCGTGCTGGTTTCGTTATCGCCAAGTTCTACCGGCCTGGCCGCTGGAGCGATGCACAGATCGAAGAGGAGCATGCGTTCGTGGCCGAACTGGTCGCGGCCGAGGTGCCAGCGGTGCCGGCGCGCACCATCGATGGCCGCACGCTGCATCACGTCGACGGTCACCGCGTGGCGCTGTTCGATCGCCGCGGCGGTCGCGCACCGAACCTGGACGACGATGAGGTGCTCGAGTGGATCGGCCGCTTCATCGCCCGCACGCACGTGCTGGGCGCCGCGCAGCCGTATGCGCAGCGGCCCACGCTCGACATCGAGACCTTTGGCACGGAACCACGCGCCTGGCTGCTGGCGCACGACTGGGTGCCGCCGGCGCTGAACGCGGCGTATGCCAGCGTGTCGCAGCAGGCGCTCGATGAGGTGCGGCATTGCTTCGCGCGTGCCGGCGCGGTGGCGGCGATCCGCCTGCACGGCGACGTGCACGAGGGCAATGTCCTGTGGCGCGACACGCAGACGAGCAGCCAGACGGACTTTGGTCCGCACTTCGTCGACTTCGACGACAGCCGCATGGGGCCGGCGGTGCAGGACCTGTGGATGCTGATGGGCAGCCGCGACGAGGCGCCCAGGCGGCTGAAGGCGCTGATCGGCGGCTATGAGCAGTTCCGCGAGTTCGACGATCGCGAACTGCACTTGGTGGAGGCGCTGCGCACGCTGCGGCTGCTCCATTACAGCGCGTGGATCGCGCGGCGCTGGGATGACCCGGCGTTCCCGGCGGCGTTCTCGTTCTTCGATACGCCGCGCTACTGGGAAGAGCGCATCCTCGAATTGCGCGAGCAGGTGGCGGCGATGACGGAGCCGCCGCCGCGGCCGGCGCGCTGAACGGTGCGCATCGCCGTGCTCAGCGGGGCGCGTCAGAAAGCAAGGTGAGCCGCAGATCTGTGCGGGCCCAGGCCCAGGCAAGCGCGAAGAAGAACAGCGTGAAGATGAGCCCCGCCCACCACTCGAGAATGTTTTCCAGCGCATCGACGCGGCCCGGCGAGAAGAGCAGCGGCGCCGTGGCGCTGACGAGCCCCATGAGCGGCAGCGCGGCCACCAGCGCCAGCATGGCCCGCACCGGCGCCCGCAGCCGCGCGTCGTGATCGAGGTGGCGCTGGCTCAGGCCGGCGCTGATCACCATCGCGATGCAGGTACAGCCGAAGTAGAAGATCACGCCGTAGCGTCGCATCCAGCGGTAGGCATCGCCTTCGGTGCCGAGGAAGGTGCCGTACAGCACGAGGAACGCGCCGCCGACCAGCCCCACCCACGGCAACGCGCGCAGCAGCTGCCCGGTCGCGCCGCGCTCGCGCAGCCACGCCGCCACCACCCACCAGGTGAGCGCCTGCAGCGCCGCCGCCGGCAGCAGCAGCGCACGGAACAGGTAGTTGGGCAGGTCATGGCGCGCGGCGCGGCTGATCGATACGCAGCCGTCGAAGAACGGGTTGCACACCGGGATCAGCGACAGCTGCTGCGACAGGTGCAGGGCGACGACCGTGCCAATGAGGGGCAACAGTCCGCCCAGCAGCGGCAGCCAGTAGGCCGGCCAGGCCAGATGCATCGGGCGAGGGGAGCGATGGTGCATGCCCGGCACGATAGCGGCGTCGCGGCCGCCGCGGCTTTGCGCCGATCTTGAGCGCGCTGAGACGATGTGTCTGGCGCGTTCCTCGATTGCAGGGCGCGGTGACAACGTGGCCGAAGGTTCGGGGCGGCGACCCGTCAGATTTGCGCTGGCTCAAGGGTGCCGTGTCGCGGCGCAAATCCCGTGGCGTAGAAGCGGTCTTCGTTGCGACGCAACAGATACACTCGTTTCCAGCGTTGTGTCGGGCAGCCGTTCACGGTGAGTTTCGTCCGGCATGGCGTTGAACCAGCCATCGGCTGACGAGGTCTTTCAAGACATGAATGCCCCCCTGACATCCGCGGCCTTGCGCACGCAGGCCGACGCCCCGGCCCGCCTGCGCGAGATCCCCTACAACTACACCTCGTTCTCCGACCGGGAGATCGTGATCCGGTTGCTGGGCGAGGACAGTTGGCGGGTGCTGGACGCCTTGCGCGCCGAGCGGCGCACCGGGCGCAGTGCGCGCATGCTGTACGAGGTGCTGGGCGATGTGTGGGTCGTGCAGCGCAATCCGTACCTGCAGGAAGACCTGCTCGACAATCCCAAGCGCCGGCAAATGCTGATCGATGCGCTGGCGCATCGCCTGAACGAGATCGACAAGCGGCGTGAGCCGACGGTCGATGCGGATCGCGATAGCAAGGTCGGGTCGTTGCTGGTCGCGGCGCGTACCTGCGTGGCGAGCTTCGAGCAGTCGTTCCGCGACATGTACGACCTGCGCAAGCGCGCGAAGAAGCTGTTCTCCCGCATCACGCGCGACGACAACGTCAACTTCGATGCCTTCGCACGCGTCTCGCACGTCACCGACGCCACCGACTGGCGCGTGGAGTATCCGTTCGTCGTGCTCGCCCCGGACCATGAAGTCGAGGTGCCGGCGCTGGTGCGCGCCTGTTTCGAGCTCGGCCTGACCGTCATCCCGCGCGGGGGTGGCACCGGCTATACCGGTTCAGGTGTGCCGCTGACGCCGCTTTCAGCGGTGATCAACACCGAGAAGCTGGAACTGCTGAGCAAGGTGGAGCAGGTGACGTTGCCCGGCGTGACCGCGCCGCAGCCGACCGTGTTTTCCGGCGCGGGCGTGGTGACGCGCCGCGTGTCCGACGTGGCTGACGCCGCCGGATTCGTGTTCGCCGTGGACCCGACCTCGGCCGACTCGTCGTGCATCGGCGGCAACATCGCGATGAACGCCGGCGGCAAGAAGGCGGTGCTGTGGGGCACCGCGCTCGACAACCTGGTGTCGTGGCGGATGGTCGACCCCGACGGCAACTGGCTCGATGTCGAGCGCCTCGAACACAACCTCGGCAAGATCCACGATGCGCCGACGGCCCGCTTCAAGCTGACCTGGAAGGACGGCAGCGGGCATCCCGATGCCGCACGCGAACTGCGCAGCGAGACGATCGAGCTTGCGGGCGCCATGTTCCGCAAAGTGGGTCTGGGCAAGGACGTCACCGACAAGTTTCTCGGCGGCCTGCCTGGCGTGCAGAAAGAAGGCTGCGACGGGATCATCACGTCGGCGCGCTGGCTGCTGCACAAGATGCCGCCGAAGATCCGCACCGTGTGCCTGGAGTTCTTCGGCCCGGCCAAGGGCGCGGTGCCGAGCATCGTCGAGATCCGCGACTACATGGCGCAGGCGGGCAAGGCCAGCGGCGTGATGCTGGCGGGCCTGGAGCACATGGACGACCGCTATCTGCGCGCGGTCGGCTACGCCACCAAGAGCAAGCGTGGCACGCTGCCCAAGATGGTGCTGATCGGTGACATCGTCGGCGACGATGACGCCTCGGTGGCGCTGGCGGCCAGCGAAGTGGTGCGCATCGCCAACTCGCGCGCCGGCGAAGGCTTCGTCGCGGTGAGCGGCGAGGCGCGCAAGAAGTTCTGGCTCGACCGCGCCAAGACCGCGGCCATCTCCAAGCACACCAACGCCTTCAAGCTCAACGAAGACGTCGTCATTCCGCTCGAGCGCATGGGCGACTACACCGATGCGATCGAGCGCATCAACATCGAGCTGTCGATCAAGAACAAGCTGGCGCTGCTGGGCGCGCTGGAGACCTTCTTCGCCACCGAGTTCGCACTCGGCAAGACCGGCGATGTCGAGTTCGATCGGCTGCCGCGCGACGAGATCCTCGGCGAGCGCGTCGAGCAGACGCGCGAACTGCTCGCCTTTGCGAGCAAACGGTGGTCGTACCTGCTCGCCAACTTCGATCGCCGTCTGGCCGATGCGCTGCCCGAGCTCAGTCGCCTGGGCCTGACCCACCTGATGGGCGCGCAGGGCGAGCGCGGCGGCATGACGATCGTCGAGCTGCTGCAGGATCACAGCATCCGCGTGTCCTGGAAGACCGAGGTGCGGGCGCCGCTGGAACGCATCTTCTCCGGTGCGGCGTTTGCGCCGGTGCTGGCGCAGGCCGAGGCGATCCACCAGGAGGTGCTGCGCGGCCGCGTCTGGGTGGCGATGCACATGCATGCCGGCGACGGCAACGTGCACACCAACATCCCGGTCAACAGCGACAACTACGAGATGCTGGCCACCGCGCACGAGACGGTGGCCCGCATCATGCAGATCGCGCGGAGCCTTAACGGCGTGATCTCGGGCGAGCACGGCATCGGCCTGACCAAGCTCGAGTTCATGCGCGACGACGAGGTCGCGCAGTTTCGCGCCTACAAGAAGCGCGTCGACCCGCAGGACCGCTTCAACAAGGGCAAGCTGATGCCCGGCGCAGACCTGCGCAATGCCTACACGCCGAGCTTCGGGCTGATGGGGCACGAGTCGCTGATCATGCAGCAGAGTGACATCAAGGGCGTGTCCGACGCGATCAAGGACTGCCTGCGCTGCGGCAAGTGCAAGCCGGTATGCACCACCCACGTGCCGCGCGCCAACCTGCTCTATTCGCCGCGCAACAAGATCCTTGCGACGTCATTGCTGATCGAGGCGTTCCTGTACGAGGAGCAGACCCGCCGCGGCGTCAGCATCAAGCACTGGGACGAATTTTCCGACGTGGCTGACCACTGCACCGTCTGCCACAAGTGCCTGACGCCGTGCCCGGTGGACATCGACTTCGGTGACGTGTCGATGATGATGCGCGACCTCTTGCGGCGGATGGGCAAGCAGCGCTTCAACCCGGGCAAGGCGGCGTCGATGTTCTTCCTGAACACGCGCGATCCGCAGACGATCAAGTTGGCGCGCAAGGTGATGATCGACTGGGGCTACAAGGCGCAGCGCCTGGGCGCGCAGCTGCTCAAGCCGTTTGCCAGGCCGACGACAAAGATGCCGCCGGCCACCAATGGCCGGCCGGCGCTCAAGGCGCAGGTGATCCACTTCGTCAACAAGAAGATGCCCGGCAACCTGCCGAAGAAGACGGCGCGCGCGCTGCTCGACATCGAGGATCCGCATTACGTGCCGATCATCCGCAACCCGCAGGCCACCAGCGCGGATGCGGAAGCGGTCTTCTACTTCCCGGGCTGCGGCTCCGAGCGCCTGTTCTCGCAGGTGGGCCTGGCCACGCAGGCGATGCTCTGGCATGTGAACGTGCAGACGGTGCTGCCGCCTGGTTACCTGTGCTGCGGCTATCCGCAGCGCGGCTCGGGTCAGTTCTCCAAGGCGGAGAAGATGATCACCGACAACCGGGTGCTGTTCCATCGCGTGGCCAACACGCTCAACTACCTCGACATCAAGACGGTGGTGGTGAGCTGCGGCACCTGCTACGACCAGCTGCAGGGCTACAAATTCGAGGAGATCTTTCCGGGCTGTCGGATCATCGACATCCACGAGTACCTGCTCGAAAAGGGCGTGAAGCTCGAGGGCGTGACCGGCACTCGCTACATGTATCACGACCCCTGCCACTCGCCGATGAAGCTGCAGGACCCGCTCAAGACGGTCAATGCGCTGGTCAGCACGGTCGACAGCGTGAAGATCGAGAAGAACGATCGCTGCTGCGGCGAGTCGGGCACGTTCGCCATCGCGCGGCCGGATGTCGCCACCCAGGTGCGCTTTCGCAAGGAGCAGGAGATGCGCGGCGGTGCCGACAAGCTGCGCGCCGACGGCTTTGGCGGCGAGGTGAAGATCCTGACCTCCTGCCCGAGCTGCCTGCAGGGGCTCAAACGCTACGACGACGACAGCGGCACCGATGCCGACTACATCGTGGTCGAGATGGCCAACCGGCTGCTCGGCCGCGACTGGCTGCCTGCCTATGTGGCCCGCGCGAACAACGGCGGGATCGAGCGCGTGCTGGTGTAGCGGGCACTGCGCCACGTCGGCGCACACCCGTCGCCGCGGCCGGCCGGGCTGGCCGCAGCCTGCCCCTGTCCCGCCGGCGCAAGGTCGATGCGCTCGGCCGCGCGAAGCTGCTCAAAGTTGCCTTTCGGGCGACTCCCCGATCCTTTGCGCCATCGCAAGGTCTGTCTACGTCATGTCTCGTCTCGGCGCGCAGCGCGCTCGATCCTGACATGGAAGATTTTGTCGCCGAGTCGCGGCGACGCGACCAGTTCGTGGAAATCCACTAGCCAATAGCTCGCAGTAGTCGCCATCCGGCGAGGCGGTTCCCGCCTCGCCGCCAGTTTGGCGAGTTCCTTCGGGCCGACGCGGCGCGTTCGTCAGCGACCGTCGCCACTTCCACGGCCCGCCCCGCCGGTGGGCATGCCGGTCGCCTCGATCTCCGCCCGGGAGATCGCACGCACCTCCGAAGGACCGGAATCGCAGCGGGTCAGGCGGCTGCCGGTAACTTCCCGCTTTTCGCAGCGCGGCTGGCTGGCTGCTGTCTGGGCGGCTGCCGGCTTGGCGTCTGCGGTGGTCGGAGGCGTTGTCTCACAGCCGGCAAGCACGGCAAAGCAGAGCAGAGGAACGATGGGAACGGCACGCATGAATGTTGTTTCCTCGAACTGCGTATTGATCTAGCGCACGCCGGAGACGGTGCGGCAGGGGCGCGGATTGTGCCGGACATCCTGTTTCCCGTCCCACACCCGCGCTGCGTCCGCCCGTTCAAGGCCGAGGCGGCGCGTGTTGCTCGCACGACACTAGGGCTCCTCCCAGCGTTCCCAATCGTTGCGCAAGTTTCATCTACCTCTTGCGAGGTGTTGCGCATCGTCAAAACCGCCGTTGTGACCTCAGTCACGATTCGCCATAGCCATTTTTAGCCAGCCAACGTGATCTGCGCGCCCACACTGCTTTCGGGTGTCGCCCACGTCACTGGCGTGATGAGTGGGCGCGACATGTCGGCGGTTCTGATGTGTCGCGACGGGGGCGCGGATCCGTCACTGCGGTGGCCTGCGCGTTGAGTGATTCTGGAGGAAAAGATGAACAGACCACTGTTAGGGTGGGCATTAGCGGCCTTGCTTGCAATGGGCTTGGCAGGTTGCGGAGGCGATGACGGCGCGGCTGGTCCGGCCGGTCCGCCGGGGCCACAGGGACCTGCGGGTCCGGGTGCGGCGCCGCCGACGGTCGCTGTGGTGCCGGGTAATACGGCCGCTACGGCCACGCAGTACACGGGCACCTTGTCGTCGGTCACGATCAGCGCCGCGGGTGCTGTCACGGTCAACTTCTCCCTGACCGATGCGGCTGGCTTGCCTGTCACCGGTGCTGAAGTCAAGAACTTCGAATTCCAGATCGCCAAGCTGGTGCCGGCAACGGCCACCACGCCCGCCTACTGGCAGAGCTACATCAATCGCTCCGAGCAGGAGGGCGCGGTCAAGGTCTTCGCCGGTGGCGCCGAGCGCGGCAGGCCGGTCGCAGTCGCCGCAACCCCGGGCGCGTACACGTACACGTTCTGCACGCCGCTCGCCGCCGTGGCCACGTTCCAGTACTACGGCAGCGGCACCGCGCCCGCGGGGAGCTGCTCGGCGACCGCCGTCGCCAACGCCGGCGTCATCGCCAGCCCGGCGTGGGACGCCGTCAGGCCCACGCTTAACTTGGCGTATAGCCCCACTGCCACCACGCGCCTGGCCATCCTGGGTCGCGACGGCGTGGTTGTGAACATCGTCAAGGACTTCGTCCCGGCCTCGCTGCCGACGATGCTCGCCACCACCGCCAATGAAGTGGTGACCGAAGAGTCCTGCGGCGCCTGCCATGCTGAGAGCTCGGCCGACCGCGCCAAGCTGCTGTTCGGCACCAAGGGTAGCGGCCACCTGGGCCGTCGCTACGACCTGGGTACCTGCACGTCGTGCCACAACGCGGGCAGTTTCAATCCGGAACTCTCGACCGATGCTGCATGGGTCTCGCTGGACCTGAAGAACATTGTTCACGAGCTGCATGCCAACCATTACCCGCAGAACGCGCCGTTTGGCGGCGTGAGCAGCATCAAGTCCAACGCAGCCCTGACCACCGGCTTCGACGGCGGCCTCGGCGTGCAGAACTGCCGCACCTGCCACGACAACCAGAGCCCGAAGATCCTGCCGCTGCAGCCTGCCGCACGGACAACGGTAGACAAGATGGCCTGGCGCGAGAACATCAGCAAGCAGGCTTGCAACAGCTGCCACGCGGTGGACTTCGCAGCGCACTTCGGCAACCAGCCGGATAACGCTTCCTGCACGCTGTGCCACGGCCCAGGTCGCGCGGTACCGGTGAACGTTGCACACGCAACGCCGTATTCGACGCCGAACAACCCGGAGCTGGTTGCCGGTGCGCAGAAGGTCGAGTATCAGATCGCCTCGTTGACGGTGGATGCCACGACGCGTCAGCCGACGGTCAGGTTCCGCGTTCTGCTGGACGGTGTGGCTGCCAACCTGAAGGCGCTCCCGGCTGGTGTCACGATCGGCAGCCTGAACATGAAGCTGACCTGGAGCGCACCGCTCCCGGCGTCGGCCATCAGCCCGGCGATCGCCGCACCGGCGGACTGGAACAACCTGGGAGGCGCTGGCCGCACGTTCTGGAACAACACGGTGACGACTGGCCTGCTTGCATACGACCAGCCGACCACGGTCAACCTGTCGGCCGCCGGCGTGATCGCGTCGCTGATTGGTCCGGATGCTGACGGTTACTTCACGACGGTGCCGGGTATCAACCTGGCCGCTCCGCTGGCCTTCCCGGCCGGCAACCTGACGCTGCGCGCCGTTGCGATGGAAAGCTTCCTGTCCATCAACAACATGAATATCAGTGGTGACGCGGCGATGAAGGGTGTGGACGGCGCCGATACGCTGCGCCGCGCGATTGTCGACATCGACAGCTGCAACACTTGCCACGAGCGCATTGGCTTCCACAGCAACGCCGGCCGGATGAACAGCCCGCAGTACTGCGCCGCTTGCCATAACCCCGGGGTGTCGAACAGCAACCTGTTCGAAGGCCTGGGCCAGTACGGCACGATGACGACAGCGAAGCAGTTCGCCCAGCACTCGAACAACTTCAAGGAAATGATCCACTCGATCCACGCCGGTCCGTTCCGTAATGGCCCGTTGCAGAGCGGATCCGTGCCGTTCAACTTCATCCGGGGCAATCCGAACGCCACCGGCGGTAACGGCCCGATGGTCTTGGGCGAGTTCGGCTACCCGGCCCAGGTCAGCGACTGCCAGGCCTGCCACCTGCCCAACACGTACGCGCTGCCGTCGAACACAAGCTACGCGTGGTCGGTGACTCGCACGGAGGTAGCCAACCTGGTGACGCCAGCCAATGCAGCGTTGTTCAACCCGGGCCTCGCCCCACGTCAGGGCCCGTCCGCGGGTGCCTGCGGCTCGTGCCACGCCGGTACGGCAGCCAAGGTGCACTTCGACGTCAACACGATCGCGGGCATCGGCGAAAGCTGCAACGTCTGCCACGGTCCTGGCAAACCGAATGAAGCGCACAGATAGTTGATGCGTAGAAGCTAGCGTCACATTGAACGGGGGAGCGATGCTCCCCCGTTTTTTTTGGTCCTGCGGTCGCGTCGTGCGGCGTGCGACGACAGCAACGGCACTTCGACCGACAACGTGGCGCGACCCGTTATCCTGCAGCGATGAGCGATTCACCCGTCCCCGACTGTCCACTGTGCCAGCAGATCGGCGGCGAGCTCGTCCTGCGGACGGACCTGCTGCGCGTCGTGCTGGTGGACGAGCCAGCGTACCCAGGCTACTGCCGCGTGATTCTCAATCGCCATGCGCGAGAGATGACCGATCTCGCGCCGCCGCAGATCGCACGCCTGATGAGTGCGGTGTTCGCGGTGGAAGATGCCCAGCGAGCCGTGCTGGCGCCGTTGAAGATCAATCTCGCCAGCTTCGGCAACATGACGCCGCACGTGCACTGGCATGTGATTCCGCGCTGGGCCGATGACGCGCACTTCCCGCAGCCGATCTGGGGAAGCCGGCAGCGCGAGCCGGATGAGGCGTCACTCGTGCAGCGACGCGCGCACTTGCCGCAACTGGTCGACGAGATTCGCAGCCGGCTGCCGGCGGCACCTTGAAGTCAGGCAACGCTGGGCGGGGCCCCGAGCACCGCGTCAGCCCGGTCCGCAGGCCAGCAGGCGTGCCGGTGCGGCGTCCTTCTGCATGGCCTGCAATGCCGCGACCAGGAATGGATCGACCCCGCGGATGACGAAGCGCGTGCCCGGCACAGTCGACGGCTTGTCGGCCACCCGCGCCGCCTTGACACCGCGTCGCTGTAAATCGGCCAGGTGTCGGTTCGCGAGTTCCTGATCGCGGAACGAGCCGAGCGCGATGCCGAAGCGCATCGGCGAGTTGTCGCCGATGACGACCAGTTCCTTCACACCCTGATCGCGCATCAGCGCAGCCGCGCGATCAGCCTCCGCGCGCGTCTTGAACGGGGGCACGTACACCATGAACCAGCCCGGCGCGTCCACGCTGCGCGCTTGCAGCCGTTGCGCCGGGACCAGAGCTTCGAGTCGAGGTCGCAGGCGCGCCGCCTGCGCCTCGGAGAAGTCCCCGAACTCAACGCAGGTGGCGCCTCCGGTCGGGTCGAATGCAACCTCGACCGCAGCATCGCTGCTGGTCGACGTCGTCGTTGCAGCAGTCGCCGCCGCAGCGCGTTCCGCCGCGCGGTCGCGCAGTTCCTTGACCTGATCGGGCGTCAGGACGCGGACGCGCTCGGGTTCGATCTGGCGCGCAACGCGCTCGGGCTCGCGCCCGCTTTCCGGCAGCACGCCGAACGCCCCGCGCTGCCAGCCGAACACCGCCAGGTTGGCGGCAATGAGCAGCAGAAAAAAGAGCTTCACGATCGATCCTCGAGCGACCTGCGCTGCAATGTGAAGCACACGGTCGTCATTCCGCGGGCTCGCGGGCCGGCGGTGCGTTGCCCTCATCGACCACCGCAGGTGCCATTTCAGCGTGGGCGCGCAGCGCGATGCCGCGCAACACCAGGTTGTGTTCGAGAGACAGCGCCGCCACCGCGCGCTCGGCGAGGACCGAACGCGACAGCGGGGCGAACAGCGCGCGCGCGCGGCCGCCGGTCAGCAGCAGCCGCGGCGGCTCCAACTGGTCGCGCTCCAGTTCGGCGGAGAACTCCCGCACCACGTTCTCGACCATGCCCAACTGCGCGAAGAACACGCCGCTGGCGATCGCCGCCTCGGTCGTGGCCGCGTGCGATGAGGGGGCTTCGACTTCGTCGGCCAGCGGCAGATTGGCGGTGCGGCGCGCCAGGCTCTCGCGCATCAGTGCAAAGCCCGGTGCGATCACGCCGCCCAGGAAAACGGCGGCCGAAAACGGCTCCGCGCGCACGCACTCGACCGTGGTGGCGGTGCCGGCACTGACGATCACCAGCGGTTGATCCGGGAACTTGGCGCAGGCAGCGATCAGTGCATGCCAACGGTCGGCACCCAGTTGCAGCGGATCGCGATAGCCGTTGATCAGCGCGACGCCATGGCCGAGTCCGCGGCCTTCGAAGTGCCGCTGCGGGCCGTACCAGGTCACGTTGCGCCCGCAGCAGGCATGCACGGCACGCTCCACCGCTCGCATCACCTCGGCATCGGCCACGCTGGTTGCGTACACGCCGCGAAAGCGCAAGCCGCCCCACGCGCTCAGCAGGCGGTCGTCGAGACCTTGCGCGCTGCCATTCGATTCGAAGCCGGTGCCCATGAAGCGATGCCCATCGCGGTCGCTGATGGCCCACTTGACGGCAGAGTTGCCGGCGTCGATCACGAGCCAGCTCACGAGACGAACCTCCAAGCTTGACGCTTCGCGCTCGGGGATTCGCCCGTGGGGCGGCCCGGCGGGTGATGTCGAATGCCCTCACGCTTCGCGCTCGGGGATTCGCCCTTGGGGCGGCCCGGCGGGTGATGTCGAATGCCCTCACGCTTCGCGCTCGGGGATTCGCCCTTGGGGCGGCCCGGCGGGTGATGTCGAATGCCCTCACGCTTCGCGCTCGGGGATTCGCCCTTGGGGCGGCCCGGCGGGCTCATGCGGCGCCTCCGGCGGTCGCGGTGGCATCGGCCGGGCGGGTTCGCAGCGAGACCTCGCCGCTGGAAAATGCGGTCACGCGGCCGCCGCGGTCGACCAGCAGTCGTCCTTCGCCATCGACGCCGAGTGCGCGCCCCTCGGCCACTCGCGCGCCATGTTCGATCACTTCGACGGCGGCGCCGAGCGCCGCAAATCGCCGCATGAAGCGCGGCTGGTACGGCACGAAGCCGCGCACCAGGCAGTCGCTCGCCGCCTGCAGCACCGCACAGGCGGTGGCTCCGAGCCAGTCTTCGCGCTGGCCGGCCAGGTTATCGAGCGGGATCCGCTCGGCCAGCGCTGCGGCCGGCTGGCCGATCGAGCCGCGCGCCGCGGCGTCGAGCCACAGGTTGATGCCTACGCCCAGCACCAGCGTGCGCTCACCCTCGGCGTCGAGCGCGAGTTCGGCGAGGACGCCGCCGAGCTTGCGTCCCGGCGCGGCGCCGAGCAGCAGATCGTTAGGCCACTTGAGGCGCACATCCAGGCCGCGCGCCGCCAGGCAGTCGGCCAACGCCACGCCGGCGACGAGCGTGATCGCGCTCGGCGCCAGCCGTTGGCCAAGCGGCAGCGCCAGCGAATACAGCAGGGCCGCGCCGGGTTCGGCATGCCAGCGACGTCCGAGCCGGCCGCGCCCGGCGGTCTGACTCACGGCGGCGCGCAGCTGCATCCGGCCCGGCGATCGCATGCGTGCGCGGGCAAGCAGATCGGCATTGGTCGAGCCGGTGGCAAGCACTGTCTCCACGTCGAGCGCATCCAGGTCGACGGCTGGCAGCGTCCGGTCGGCGCTGGCCGCCTGCGCCTGCAGGCCCGCCACGATCGCCGCCGGTCGCAGCGCCGCCGCGAAAGCGGCGCGCAGTGCCGCGCTGGGTGCGGCAGCGGCAGACTCGGGTGCGGCAGAGGAGGTCATCGTTGCAGGAAGAGCTTTAATGGATGCGCGGGCGAGCCAACAGGGCGTTCGGCCCTGTGCCGGGGGCATGAACCGCTGGTCGTTGGGATCGTACCGCCCCGACCTGTGCGGCGGCGACCAACTTGCTGCGCCCGTGTACCGTTCGCGCGCACGGCCACAGTCATGATCCGCTCTGCCTCCCCCGCCCTGAGCGACGCCAAGTCGTGGCAGCGCCGCGCCTCGCCGCTCGCCCGTGCGGCCTGGGCCGCCTATGTGTTGCTGATCGTCTATGCCGGTCTGGCGCCGTGGTCCGGCTGGCGCGACCTGGGCGTGAGCCCCTCGGCCTTCATCGATGCGCCGCTGCCGCGCCACGTCACCACCTTTGACCTGGTGGTGAACGTGCTGGGCTACCTGCCATTCGGAGCGCTGCTGGTGCTGGCGTTGCACCCGGGTGTCCGCGGCCCGGCCGCCTGGGTCGTCGCAGTGCTGGCCAGCGCCATGCTCGCCGGCAGCATCGAGGCCCTGCAGACCTATCTGCCGCGGCGCGTCCCGTCGAACCTCGACCTCGCGACCAACGTGACCGGCGCGGCGGTCGGCGCCCTGCTGGTGCTGCCATTCGCCAGCAGCCTGATCGACCGCGGCCGGCTGGCACAACTGCGCGCGCGCTGGTTCCTGCGCGAAAGCAGCGTGCTGCTGGTGCTGCTTGCGCTGTGGCCGGCGGCGCAGCTTGCCCCCGCGTCGATGCTGTTCGGCAACGGCGAGTTGCTGGACTTGCAGATCAACTTGACGGCCGACTTCGATGCGGCCGACTTCGTTCTTGCCGAGGCATTGGTGGTGGTGGCGGCGATGCTCGCCGCGGGGCTGACCCTGGCGGCCGTCATGCATACCGGGGCACCCCGTGTCGTGCTGCTGCTCGGATTCATCGGCGCGGCCCTCCTGGCACGCAGTTTTGCGTACGCCACAGCGTTCGGTCCGGAGCGCGCATTCATCTGGCTGACGCCCGGCGCCGTGGGCGGACTGTGCCTCGGCGCGCTTGCGTTGCTGGTGGCCGCCCACGGCCGGCCGCGGGCGGTCTACGGCGCGGCCTGGCTGGCGGCGCTGGTGTGGCTGGCCGCCGTCAACGTGCTGCCCGAGAACCCCTACAACGCGCACTGGTTGGCGCAGTTCCGGCCGGGGCGACTGGCGCACTTTCATTCGGTGGCGCTGTGGCTGGCCGCGGCCTGGCCGTGGCTGCTTCTGGTCGGCCTGGCGGTGCTGCCCTGGTTACGCCGCAGCGGCTTGCGGCGAGCGGGCTAGACTGGCTGCAACCTTTGCCGCCGCTGCCCGGCGATCGTTTGAACTCCGGATCACCCTTGGCGACCCAGCCACATGAGCTACTACGACAAGCACGTCTTCTTCTGTCTGAACCAGCGCGACGACGGTCGCGTCTGCTGCAATGCTCACGACGCCAGCGCGATGCAGGCGCATGCGAAGCAGCGCATCAAGCAACTCGATCTCGCGGGTGAAGGCAAGATCCGCGTCAACAAGGCGGGCTGCCTCGATCGGTGCGAACAAGGTCCGTGCCTCGTGGTGTACCCCGACGCGACTTGGTATACGTACGTGGATGCCCACGATATCGACGAGATCATCGATGAACACCTGGTCCACGGGCGGGTGGTCGACCGGTTGAAGATCTAGGACCAACGTGGGCCCGCGCATCGAGCGCCGTCACCTGCAGGGGGCGGCCGGCCGCATCGAGGTGGCGATCGACTGGCCACCGGGGCCACCGCGGGGCACCGCCTTCATCGGTCATCCGCATCCGCTGTACGGCGGCACACTCGACAACAAGGTCGCCGCCACGCTGGCGCGCGCCTTCGTTGCGCTGGGCTGGCTCGCCTTGCGGCCGAATTTCCGCGGTGTCGGCGCCTCCGAGGGCGCGCACGATCATGGCGAGGGCGAGACCGCTGACTTCCTCCACCTGATGGCGCACGCGCACGAGTGGCTCGGCGCGCAGGCGCCGGCACAAGACGCGCCGCGCGCGCTCGCCGGGTTTTCCTTCGGCAGCTTCGTCGTGGCGCGGGCGGCGCGCACGCTCGCCGCCCAGCATCAGCCGGTGCGACACCTGGTGCTGGTGGGAAGTGCGGCGGGCAAGTGGCCGATGCCGCAGGTGCGGCGTGACACGCTCGTGATCCATGGCGAGCAGGACGAGACCATCCCGTTGGCCGATGTGTTCGACTGGGCCCGCCCGCAAGACCTGCCGGTGGTGGTGCTGCCCGGCGCGGACCACTTCTTTCATCGTCGCCTGGGACTCTTGAAGCAACTGGTGCTGCGGCATGTGTTGGCAGCCGATGCGATCGAGGCGGCGCCGGATACCGAGGTCGGTGGCATCGACGGTTGACTGCCCTTATCAAAGTCGATACAAGCCCAATCAGCGCTGCAGCAACGACACACGCTTCCCATTCCGCCATCCCGCGCGACACGACAATTAGGAGCGTCGGGACCACCCGAGCACCGCCCGCATGGCATCACCGAACGACAAGCTCGTGTTCGCGAAGACCCCCAAGGGCGTGGCCGAGGTGGCCACCCGCGGCGGTGCGCTGAACATGGCTGCGCGCCGCGTCCTCATCATGATCGATGGTCGGCGCTCCATTGCCGAACTGGGCGCGATGCTGCGCACCAGCGATCTCGACGTGGTGATCAATCTGCTCGATTCGCAAGGCTTCATCGCGCGCCAGGGCAGTGGGTTCGCCGGGCCGACCACGATGGCCATCGGCCTGCGTGTCGAAGAGCCGCGCGAGTCGACGCTGGCGCCGCGTGAGGCGCTCGACGTCAACACCGTTGCCAATGAGGCGGAGGAGCGGCCGCTTGTCACCATCGAGGAAGCCAAGCGGCGCGCCGTGCGCGAATTGACCGAGCGCCTCGGCCCCGAGGCCGAGATCATGGCGATCCGCCTGGAGCAAACGCGCACCGCCGACGAACTGCGCGAGCGGCTGCGCGAGGCCGAGCGTCTGGTGGCCGGCCTGATGGGCGAGTCTGCTGCCGCAGACTACCTGCGGGCGCTGCGAAACCGGCGTTGAACGCGTCGCGCTGTGGCTGCCGCAGCGTTGCACCAGTGTCGGCGCGACGCTTGCCTGGGCAGGCACGGCGTAAAGTCCCCTCCGCGTTTTCTCCGCCTCCCCTCCGAGTCCAGCCCGAGCCGATCAGAGTCCGAACAGAGTCCCTCGCGCGCCATCCGCACCCATTCCGTGACCCGTGCGAACCGCCCCGAGGCGGCCGCCCCCTGATGACCCATCCATGACATTCGACGACTCCACCTGCTATCTGAACGGCGAGTTCCTGCCGCTGGCCGAGGCGAAGATTTCGGTGCTCGACCGCGGCTTCATCTTTGGCGACGGCATCTACGAAGTGGTGCCGGTGTACTACCGCAAGCCGTTCCGCTTCGAGCATCACCTCAACCGGTTCGAGCGCAGCACGCGCGAGATCGGCCTGACCAATCCGCTCAGTCGCGAGCAGTGGCGCGCGCTGATCGACGACCTGATCGCCACCAGTCCGGCCGAGCACCAGTTCATCTACTGGCAGGTCACGCGCGGCGCGGCCAAGCGCGACTTCGCGTTCCCCAAGGACAGCACGCCAACGGTGTTTGCCATGACCACGCCCTTCGCGCGGCCCGGCCAGGCGCCGCGCACCCAGGGGCTGACCGCAGTGACGCGGCGTGACGAGCGGTGGCTGCGCTGCGACGTCAAGAGCGTGTCGCTGCTGGGCGCGGTGCTGGCGCGCCAGTTCGCCGCCGAGCAAGGCGCCGATGAGGTGGTGCAGTTCCGTGATGGTTTTCTCACCGAAGGCTCGGCGAGCAACATGTGGGTGGTCAAGGACGGCACCGTGATCGGGGCGCCGCGCGATCACCTGATCCTGGAAGGGATTCGCTACGGCTTCATCGGCGAGCTGTGCGCCCAGGCCGGTGTGCCGTTCGAAGTGCGCCGCCTGTCGCAGACGGACGTGGCAGCGGCCGACGAGCTGATGCTGTCGGCGGCCACGCGCGAGATCCTGCCGATCACGCGGCTGGACGGTGCCCCGGTTGGAACCGGCGCGCCCGGCCCCATCTATGCCAAGTTGCGCGCGGGCTACGACCAGGCCATCGAGGCGCTGCACTGACCTCGATCAGCCCGGCCGGCTCACGCGCGCCGAGCCACACGGTTTACGCGATGAAGACACTTACCAGCCCCGACGGCGAATCACTGCTGACTTTTCCGACCGACTTTCCGATCAAGGTCATGGGCAAGCGCGTCGACAATTTTGTACAGGAGATCCTGCGCGTGGTGCGGCTGCACGCGCCGGACTTCGATGCCGCGACGGTCGAGCTGCGCGCCTCCCGTGGCGGCAACTACCTGTCGGTGACGGCCACGATCCGGGCCACCTCGCGCGAGCAGCTCGATGCGCTGTACCGCGAGCTGACCCGCCATCCGCTGGTCAAGGTCGTGCTTTGAGGCTGCGATGACAGCGTTGCCGCTGGCACCCGTGGTGCGCGCGCTCGGGCGCGCCGACTACGTTGCCACGTGGGAGTCGATGCGCGCGTTCACCGCGCAGCGCACCGCCACCACGCGCGACGAGTTGTGGATGGTCGAGCATGCACCGGTGTTCACGCTGGGGCAGGCCGGCAAGCGCGACCATTTGCTGCAGCCTGGCGAGATCCCGGTGGTGGCGAGCGATCGCGGTGGACAGGTGACCTATCACGGACCGGGGCAGGTGGTGATCTATGTGCTGGTCGACCTGCGTCGACTCGGCATCTACGTGAAGGAACTCGTGTTCCGCATCGAGCAGGCGGTGGTGCAGACGCTTGCGGCGTGTGGCGTCGATGGGCGGCGGGCGCGTGGCGCCCCCGGTGTCTACGTGCCGTGGCCGACCAGCCGGGCCACCGGCGAACTGACGGGGCTGGCGAAGATCGCCGCCCTCGGCATCAAGGTCACGCGCGGGTGCAGCTATCACGGGGTGGCGCTCAACGTGGCGATGGATCTTGCGCCGTTTGCCCGCATCAACCCCTGTGGCTACGCCGGATTGCCGACGGTCGACTTGGCTACACTGGGTTCGACCGTCACGTGGCAGCAGGCGGCCGACCTGCTCTGCGAGCGCCTGGTGCAGCATCTGTCGCCGCGCCTCGATTCCGCTGCACCCGCCCCCGCACCGATCGACATCGCGCGATGAGTTCTCCTGAGAAGCCGGACGCGTCCGGCACCCCGACCCTCGACCCGTTTGCCAAGAAGAAAGGCGACGCCAAGACCGGGGTCGTGTTCAAGAAGTTTCCGGTAGAAGTCATCGCCGCACGCGAGACCCGTGCTGCCCTGCGCAAGCCCGACTGGATCCGCGTGAAGGCCGGCTCGGCCTCGACCCGTTTCTACGAGATCAAGAACATCCTGCGCGAGCACCGGCTGCACACCGTGTGCGAAGAAGCCAGCTGCCCCAACATCGGCGAGTGCTTCGGCAAGGGCACGGCGACCTTCATGATCATGGGCGACAAGTGCACGCGCCGCTGCACCTTCTGCGACGTGGCGCATGGACGGCCGCAGCCGCTCGATGTCGATGAGCCCGCCAACCTCGCCAAGACGATTGCTGCGCTCAAGCTCGCCTACGTCGTCATCACCTCGGTCGATCGCGACGACCTGAAAGACGGCGGCGCGCAGCACTTCGTCGACTGCATCCGCGCGGTGCGGGCGCTGTCGCCGGCCACGCGCATCGAGGTGCTGATACCCGACTTCCGCGGTCGACTGGACCGGGCGCTCGAGATCCTCGAAGCCGCACCGCCCGATGTCATGAACCACAACATGGAAACCGTGCCGCGCATGTACAAGGTGGCGCGCCCCGGCTCCGACTACGCGCACTCATTGCGCCTGCTGCAGGAGTTCAAGCGCCGCTTGCGCGCGCGCGGCATGGACGTGCCGACCAAGAGCGGATTGATGCTCGGCCTGGGCGAAGAGGATCACGAGATCCTCGATGCGATGCGCGATCTGCGTGCGCACGATGTCGAGATGCTGACGCTGGGCCAGTACCTGGCGCCCAGCAACGCGCACTACCCCGTGCAGCGCTATGTCCACCCCGACGTGTTCGCCCTGTTCGAGCGCGAGGGGCTGGCGATGGGCTTTTCCAACGTCGCCTCTGGGGCGATGGTGCGCTCCAGCTATCACGCGGATCGCCAGGCGCATCAGGCCGGCGTCGCCTAGCAGCCGCGCACCACCTCACCGCCACCGCACCGCTCACGTGATGCGGTGTGGCCCGCGCTTGAACTCGGCGATGACCCAGTCACGGAAGGCCGCCACGTGCGGCAGGTCGCGGCGCAGCGGGTTGTCGACCAGGAAGTAGCGAAAACCGGTGGGCTTGCGCAGCTGCGGAAACGGCACGATCAGGTCGTTTGAGGCCACCAGGTCGTCGAGGAACGGCGTGCGCACCAGCGCGACACCCTGCCCGCGTACGGCCGCCTGGACCGACTGATCGACATAGGTGAAGACCAGCCGCGCCACGCCCTCGATCGGCGCAATGCCGGCCAGGCTGCACCATTTGTCCCAGCTGCTGTACGGCGCACTCGGGACCGACTCGTCCATCGCCAGCACCGGTAATTGATCGAGATCGGACGGGGACTTCAGCGTGACGCCGGCGGTCTGCAGCAGGCGCGGACTGCAGGCGACGTTGAACTCCTCTTTGCCCAGCAGCACGGCGTTGGCCGGCGGCGGCAGGTTGGGGCGCAGCCAGCGCAGCGCGATATCGACGCCCTCGGCTTCCAGATCGACCAGCCGATCCGCCGCGTCGATGCGGATCTCGATCCCCGGGTGCAGCCGCTGGAACTCCGCCAGGCGCGGCACCAGCCACAGCGATGCAAAAGACGCATAGGTCGCCACGGTGACGCGGCGTGCCGCGCCGCCGCCCCGAACCTCGTCGACCGTGCGGTCGATCGCCGCCAGCGCCTGCTGCACCGACAAGAACAGGCGCTCACCGGCCGGCGTCAGCCGCAGCGCGCGCGTATGTCGGGTGAACAGCGCGAGGCCGACGTCCGCTTCCAGCGCCGCCACCTGCCGACTGATCGACGACTGGGTGAGCTTCAGCTCGGCGGCGGCCAGCGTGAATGAGCGATGACGGGCCGCGGACTCGAAGCCGCGCAGCGCCTGCAGTTGGATCGGGCGCTTGCGTCGCGGGCGCGACGATGTGGGCTGGCTGGGGTGTTTCGGCATCAGAGGGGGCCGCGCGATTGGAGAGGGCGAGTCACCATACATGCGCATGATGCATGCATCAACTGCGTCCTTTTCGTTTGCCGGCCAGCCTTTAGGAGCCTGTAATTCGCCCCACTAAGCAGCGCGCGCATCGCGCGCACAGGAGCAGCACATGCGAGGCGAATGGACAGCAGGAACATCACGCACGGTCGATCTCGGGTACGAGCAGTTGCTGGTGCTCGAAGGCAGGCCCGGCAGGAAGGTGCGCGTGCTCTACGGCAACCTGTGGCTGACCGAAGAGGGCACGTCGCAAGACGTGTTCGCCGGCAGCGGTGCCGAACTGGCGCTCAAATCCCGCGGGCGTGCCGTGATCGAAGGACTGGGCGAAGCCCGGGTACAGGTGGTCGAGGCGGCGCCGACAATCGGTCAACGCATGCGTGACCTGGTCGGTGCCTTGCGGTTGCGACAGCGGCTCGCGTCGATCGGTGGCTGGATCACCGGCCATGCGGGTCAGCGTGAGCCGGCGACGCATCGCGGTGGCCAATGCACGCACGCGCCATGAAACTCGTCATCGGCAACAAGAACTACTCGTCGTGGTCGCTGCGGCCGTGGCTGCTGATGCGGCATGCCGGCATCGACTTCGTGGAGGAGCGCATCAGCTTCAACGCGCCGGACTTCACCGCGCAGGTGCGACGGTATTCGCCGGTTGGCAAGGTGCCGGTGCTGGTGGATGGCGACATCGTCGTGTGGGACAGCCTGGCCATCGTTGAGTACGTGGCCGAGAAGTACGCCAGCTTTCATCTGTGGCCGGCGCGCCCGGCCGAGCGCGCGCTGGCGCGCGCCTTGTGCGCCGAGGTCCATGCCGGTTTCGACACGTTGCGGTCGATGATGGGCATGAACGTGACAGCGCGATTGCCTGGCCATGGCTGGAACGTTGCCGTGCAGCGGGACATCGATCGCATCAGTGACATCTGGACCACGCAGCGTGAGGCCAATGCGGCCGCCGGCCCGTTCCTGTTCGGTCGCTTCAGTGCAGCCGACGCCTTCTTCGCTCCGGTCGTGTTTCGCTTCAACACGTATCAACCGGACCTGCCTGCCTCCGTGCACGACTACCTGCGCACCATGCTCGCGCTGCCTGCGATGCACGCGTGGCTACACGATGCCGCGCTGGAGAACGAGTTCGTCGTCGAAGACGAACCGTATCGCCTGCCGCCTGCCTGAGCCGGCAGGCGAACCGCAGCGCGCTAGCGGTCGTTGCCTGCGACCGGTCGCGCCGGCGACAGATTCAGGCGTGACCACAGTTCGAGCATCGGTTCTGCCTGGTTCATCGTGTAGAAGTGCAGCCCGGGTGCGCCCGCCATCAGCAGTTGATCGCACAGGTCGGTGACCACGTCCAGCCCGAATGCGCGGATCGACTCCCGGTCGTCGCCAAAGCCTTGCAGGCGCAGCCTGATCCAGCGCGGGATCTCCGCACCGCAGGCATCGGAGAAGCGGGCCAGCTGCGTGTAGTTGGTGATCGGCATGATCCCCGGGACGATCGGCACGCGCACGCCGAGCTTGTCCGCCTCGTCGACAAAACGGAAGTAGGCGTCGGAGTTGTAGAAGTACTGGGTGATCGCCGAGTTGGCGCCGGCTGCCACCTTGCGCGCAAAGTTGCGCAGGTCGTCGTCGGCGCAGCGCGCTTGCGGGTGCACTTCCGGATAGGCCGCCACTTCGATGTGGAACCAGTCGCCCGTTTTCTGGCGGATGAATTCCACCAGTTCGCTGGCATAGCGAAAGTCACCGCCGCCGGATCCTGCGCCCGATGGCATGTCGCCGCGCAGGGCCACCAGGCGCCGCACGCCACGCTCTCGATAGGCCTCGATCAGCTCGGCCACCGACGCCTGAGTCGTGCCGATGCATGAGATGTGTGGCGCGACCGCCAGGTTCTCCTTCGCGATTTCGGCCACCGTGTTCCAGGTGCCTTCCTTGGTCGAGCCGCCGGCGCCAAAGGTCACGGAGAAGTAGGTCGGCTCCAGCGCCGCGAGCCGACCGCGAACCAGTCGCAGCCTGTCGGCGCCTTCGGGCGTCTTGGGCGGAAAGAACTCGAAGCTGAAGCTGCGTGCACTGGTCATCTGAGGTGACTTTCTCTATAGGACAGCGGCCGCCAGCCCGTAGCCAAACGAGGCCGCGCCCACCAGGACGACGAAGAACCCCGCCAGGCGCACCAGTGACAGCCAGCGCTGGGCACCGCGGCGGCTGCGGACGAGGTACCAAGGCAGCGCCACCACCGCGAGCAGTACCACGCCCAGACGCAGCAGCAGCGACGGACGGTAGTCACGCCGCAGGCTGTCGAAGTGAACCCAGGCGAAGGTGAGTGCGCCGAATCCGAGGTTGTAGATGAGCGTCCAGACCGGCGGCTCGTCCACCTGCCGCGCATCGACCGCCGCAGAGGAGGCGCCGATGGTCAGTGCCAGGCCGACAAGCGCCCAGAGTGCGCGCCGCGCGTGGGCGGCGTGCGCGTCATTTGCGACGACGGCGCTCATGACTTCTTGGGCAGCAAGGCGGAGAAGGCCCAGGTCAACACGCTGTAGACGAATGCGCCCAACATGGCCCACCAGAAGCCGGCCACGTGAAACCCGGGCAGCAGCGATGCGACTGCCCAGAACAGCAGCGCATTGATGACCAACAGGAACAGGCCCAGCGTGACCACGGTGATCGGCAGCGTCAGGATGATCAGCACCGGCTTCACCAGGGCATTGACCAGGCCGAGGACGACGGCGGCGATGAAGGCGGTCAGCGGATCCTGCACCTGCACGCCCGGCACGATGACCGTGACGAGCCACAGCGCGACCGCGTTGAGTACCCAGACCAGCAGAATGCGCATGGTGTGCTCCGCTTGCTCTCGAACGTTGGTTGTCGATCAGCCCATGTCGACCGGCCGAGACCGGCGACATGAGCAGCGTGTCAGCGCCCTGCTTGCAATCGATGAACCGAAATCCGGCGCGCCGTTGTGAGGAGCGCCAGACTGGCAAATCAACCGCGCGCGAGGGCGCCGCTGGCTAGTAGCGGTAGTGGTCGGGCTTGTACGGGCCTAGTTTGCCCACGCCGATGTACGCCGCCTGCGCGTCGGTCAGGTCGGTCAGCTGCGCGGTCAGCTTCTTGAGCTGAAGGCGGGCCACCTTCTCGTCCAGGTGCTTGGGCAGCACATAGACGCCGACCGGGTACTTGTCGGTGTTGCCGAACAGTTCGATCTGCGCGATCACCTGATTGGCGAACGAGCTCGACATCACGTAGCTCGGATGGCCGGTGCCGCAGCCCAGGTTCACCAGCCGTCCTTGGGCAAGCAGGATGATTCGCTTGCCCGGTTTGCCATCGGCGGCGGGGAAGATGATGTGGTCGACCTGCGGCTTGATCTCTTCCCACTGATACTGCTTGAGCGACGCGACATCGATCTCGTTGTCGAAGTGACCGATGTTGCAGACGATGGCCTGGTCCTTCATGGCCTTCATGTGCTCGTGCGTGATGACATGGAAGTTGCCGGTGGCCGTGACGAAGATGTCCGCCTTGTCGGCGGCGTACTCCATGGTCACCACGCGATAGCCTTCCATCGCTGCCTGCAGCGCGCAGATCGGATCGCACTCGGTGACCCACACCTGGGCCGACAGCGCACGCAGCGCCTGCGCCGAGCCCTTGCCGACGTCGCCGTAGCCGGCCACCACCGCGACCTTGCCGGCGATCATCACGTCAGTGGCGCGCTTGATGCCGTCGACCAGCGACTCGCGGCAACCGTAGAGGTTGTCGAACTTGCTCTTGGTGACCGAGTCGTTGACGTTGATGGCGGGGAACTTGAGCATGCCGTCCTTGGCCATCTGGTACAGCCGCTTCACGCCGGTGGTGGTCTCTTCGGTCACGCCCTTGATCTTGTCCAGGCGCGTTGAGTACCAGGTCCTGTCGACCGCCAGCTTCGCCTTGATCGACTTGAACAGCTCGACTTCCTCTTCGCTGGTCGGGTGCGCGATGCAGCTCTGGTCCTTTTCGGCCTTGGCGCCCAGGTGCAGCAGCAGCGTGGCGTCACCGCCATCGTCGAGGATCATGTTGCTGTAGCCGCCATCGGGCCACTCGAAGATGCGATGGGTGTAGTCCCAATAGTCGGCGAGCGACTCGCCCTTGACCGCAAAAACCGGCGTGCCGGTGGCAGCGATGGCGGCCGCAGCGTGGTCCTGAGTCGAATAGATATTGCAGCTTGCCCAACGCACTGCCGCGCCCAGCGCTTGCAGCGTCTCGATCAGCACCGCAGTCTGGATCGTCATGTGCAACGAACCGGTGATGCGGGCACCGCGCAGCGGCTGAGTGGCAGCGAACTCGTCGCGGATTGCCATTAAGCCCGGCATCTCCGTTTCGGCGATGCGCATTTCCTTGCGACCCCAGTCGGCAAGCTTGAGGTCGGCAACGACAAAGTCGTCCTTACTGGCAGATTTGAGTACGGCGCTCATCTCGCGCCCTCCTTTAAATATCAAAGAAGTTTGCGAGCGCCGTTCGGACCGTATGCACGGTGCTTCGAGCCTGGCGGGTCAGCGGCCGGGGTTGCCGGGCGACTCGTCGCAACGCTCCTCGAAGCGAGGCCGGATTGTACGGTAGTGGCAGGCGGCCCGAGTCAGGTGCCCACACCGGTATGGTGAGGCGCGGAAACAGTAATGCGTTCGGCGGAAACTTAGCCGAAGTCGACCGTACCGAGAATGAGAAAGGTGTTTTGAGCGGGCCGGGACAAGGGCTTCCCCTAGAAACAAGCGCGTTTTCACATTTGAGCCAAGACAAATTCAGCGCATGAAGGGCGACGTTTATGCCCTTATCGCAAAGCTGCGGTATATCGCCTATGAGGTCCCGCCGTCACCATCCTGTGACAGCCAAGTGAAACAGCCATGACACGCTGCTTTGCGGGCAACTCAGGAGAAGCCTCGGTGAAACGGAACCAGTGGAGCTACATCAGCGAAATGGCCGCGGCTGCCGCTGCAGTCACGGTGTTCATCGGGGTCTATCTCGTTGGGTTTTTGCAGACCGGCGTTCTCTTCACGCTGATCTTTGCCTGGCTGCCCGCAGCGATTTTGGCGTGGCTGACGGCGCGTGCGTTGCGCCTTGCCGCCCACTGGCTCAAGGACCTGCCAGAGCAGGTCGGGCTCGCAATGAATGAGGCAGACGGGTTCGAGATGATCCCGCTTCATGGCAGCGGCGGTCGACAGAAGCCAAAGCGCCCTGATTAGAACCAAGAAAAACGGCCCGCCAGATCGCGGGCCGTTTTTCTATCTGCGGGCTATCGGGTAACCGGCAGCTCTGTTGTCAACCGCTTTGCCACAACTGATCGAGATCGGCGAACTTCCACGCGCCGGGGTTTTCGCTTCCGACGATCTGATCCAGGGTGCCGGGCGTTGACAGGTCGAGCACCTCAAGTGCGATCAGCGCTGCGAACGCGTTGAATAGAACACCTTCACCTTGGGCTTGAGCAGCGAACCATCGCGCTGATCAATAACCACGCCGAGGCGACCCGACTCCATCTTGACCAGTGATCCGACCGGGTAGATCCCGAGCGTCTTGACGCTCGGGTCATCCTAAAAGCGTGGCGCGGCCCCGCGATTTCAAGCGAGCGGCCTTGCTCACTTGATGGGCTCCGTCGCTCAGATGAGTCGCTTACGAATTTGCGTGACGATGATCTCGGCAATGATCACCACCGTGAAGATTGCCAGCAGGACCACTGCCACGCGCTCCCAC
This sequence comes from Burkholderiaceae bacterium, assembly GCA_022843955.1. Lineage (GTDB taxonomy): Bacteria > Pseudomonadota > Gammaproteobacteria > Burkholderiales > Burkholderiaceae_F > JALHMQ01. The sequence continues at coordinate 11,472 of JALHMQ010000027.1, read as the reverse complement.
TGAAACAGGTTCATCGCGGTGTTGAGCGCCACACCGATGCCTCCCGCCCCCACCAGGCCGAGCACGCTCGATTCGCGCACGTTGATGTCCCAGCGCAGCAGGACCAGTGCCCAGAAGGCGGGTTTCACCTGCGGCCAATAGCCATAGCGCAGGACCGACAGCCAGGGCGCGCCGGCCGCCTTGAGCGCCTCGATCGAGCCGCGGTTTGCTTCTTCACAAGCTTCGCCGAACAGCTTGCCGACGAAGCCGATCGAACGAAACGCGATCGCCAGCATGCCCGCCAGCGCGCCTGGACCGAAGACGGCGATGAACAGCAGCGCCCACACCAGCGAATTGACCGACCGGCTCGACACCAGAAGCAGCTTCGCGACGTAATTGAGCACGGGAATCGGCGTGACGTTGCGCGCGGCCATCAGCCCCAGCGGCAACGCCAGCACGATCGACAACAGTGTGCCGAGCGTGGCGATGTGCAGCGTCTCCATCAGCGCGTCGTGCACACCCACGCGGTAATGGGCCAGATCCATCGGCCACATGCGCTCGAACAGATCGCGCATCTGCTCGGGTGCGTCGTACAGGAACTCGGGGATGATCTCCACGGTGCGGATCGAGACCACCACCGCCATGACGACCGACAGGTAGACGATGAAGCGCAGCAGGCGCTGGGTCGGGGTGAAGCGGCGCCACTCGCGGCGGATGCCCTCGCCGGGTGTCGAACCCGGTGCGAAGCCGACGCCCTGAGCCGCCTCGCGACCGCGCGCAGGCGCGCTCATTGCGCGAACACTTTCTGGATGCGGGTGGAAATCACTTCGCAGGCGAATACCACCGCAATGATGACCAGAAGGATCGCGCACACCACGTCGTAGTCAAAGCGCTGGAAAGCGACGAACAGCGGCGCGCCGATGCCGCCGGCGCCGACGATGCCGACCATCGTCGAATTGCGCACGTTCGAGTCGAATTGATACGTGGAGAAGCCGATGAACCGGGGCAGGACCTGAGGCAGCACGCCGAAGAAGATGACGTTCATGAAGCTGGCGCCGGTGGCGCGCACCGCTTCCACCTGCTTCAGCGAAATTTCCTCGATTGCCTCGGCGAACAATTTGCCGATGAAGCCGATCGACGCGACGATCAACGCCATGACACCGGCGATCGCGCCGAAGCCGATCGCCTTGACGAACACGATCGCCACGATCACCGGATGAAACGCCCGGCACAACGCGATCACCGCGCGCGCCGACCACGAGACCCAGGCCGGCATCAGGTTGCGCGCGGCCAGCAATCCGATCGGCAGCGAGATCACGATGCCGGCGAACGAGGCGAGCACGGCGATTTCGAGGCTTTCCTTCAATCCCTTGGCGATCGCGTCAGCGTTCTCCCAGTTGGGCGGGAACATCCGCGCCAGGAACTGCTGGCCGTGCGAGAAGCCCTCGATCATGCGTTGCCAGGTGAAGTCCAGCGTCGAGAACGCATAAACGACGTAGACGGCAAGCAGCAACCAGCCGGCACGCGCCCACCAGTTGGCGGGGAACGGATCGCCGTGCGGCGCGGACGTGTTGGTCCGGGCGTTCATCGATACGGCGAGGCGACTGGCGCCGCGCTCATTGCAGCCAGCTTTCGCCGCCGTAGATGCGCTTGAGCTCGTCATCGGTCAGGCGCGTCGGCCCGTCGTCGAACACGACCTCGCCTCCAGCGAGTCCGATGATGCGGTCCGCGAAACGGCGTGCCAGTTCGACGTCGTGCATGTTGATCAGGATCGGGATGTCATGGTGTGCGGCGGCATCGCGCAACAGTTCCATGATCTCCACCGAGGTCTTGGGATCGAGTGACGAAGTGGGCTCGTCGGCCAGCATCAGGCCCGGCCGCTGCATCAGCGCGCGGGCAATGCCGACGCGCTGCCGCTGGCCGCCCGACAGGCTGTCGGCGCGCTGCTGCGCAAACCCCGCCAGCCCGACTTCATCGAGCAGTTCGAATGCGCGCGCAATGTCCTCTGGCGGAAACCGGCGCATCCACGCGTTCAGTGCGGACACATAGCCCAGCCGACCCGACAGCAGGTTTTCCATCACCGTCAGACGCTCGACCAGGTTGTACTCCTGGAACACCATGCCGATGCGCCGGCGCGCCGCGCGCAGCGCGCCGGACGACAGGCGGGTCAAGTCGGCGCCATCGAAGTGAATGGCCCCGGAAGTCGGCTCCACGAGCCGGTTGATGCAACGGATCAGCGTGCTCTTGCCTGTGCCCGAGGCGCCGATGATCGCGGTCACGCCGCGCGGCGCGATCTGCAAGGAGACGCCCTTGAGTACCGGCACGCCGCGCCGGTACTCCTTGACCAGCTTGTCGATGCGAAGCGCGGTGTCGGTCATGGTCGTGAGCCGTCGTGAGCCGTCGTGAGCTTGTATGGGCAGAGTGGTCAGCAGTGTGCCGCGCAGTCAGTGCGCCGCACCGGCGTCGCCTACCTGCCCAGAAGTAAGCATCGGCGCGCGAATCGAACGCGCCGATGTCCTCTGGAGTCGCCTACTTCTTCTCGGCCGCCTTTTCGGCGGCCTTCTTGCGCGCGGCTTCTTCGCGCTCGGTGAGGGTCTTGAACGCTGCCGCGCCAAAGCTCTCGCCACTGCCGGCTGCGACTTCGCGCACCGCCGCCCAGTCCTTCTGGTAGGTGATCGGCACGAAGCGGTCGGCGCCGTCGAACGACTTCTGCATTTCCGCCGGGAACCGATAGTCATAGAAGCACTTGAGCATGGTGTCGCGCAGCTTGGGCTCGAGGTCGTGCGCATAGACGAAGCTGGAGGTCGGGAACGGATCGCTGCGCCAGACGATGCGGAACTCGCTCTCCTTGACGGTGCCGCGATTGACCATCCGCTCGAAGACGTCCGAGGCGACCGGTGCCGCGTCGTAGTCGCCGGTGCGCACGCCCAGCACCGAACGGTCATGACCGCCGGAGTACAGCACCTTGTAATCCTTGTCCGGGGACACGCCGAGCTTGGGGAACAGCGCGCGCGGCGCCAGGTTGCCGGAGTTCGACGACGGCGAGGTGTGCGCGACCTTCTTGTCCTTCAGGTCGGCCATGGTCTTGATCGGGCTGTCGGCCTTGACCACCACGATCAGGTTGTACGCCTGGTAGCCCTTGGCGTCGCCCTTGACCGCAAACGGCACGCCGCCTGCCAGATTGACCGCAAACGCCGTCGGGCCCGTGGAGAAGCCGCCGACATGCAGTCGTCCCGAGCGCATGGCTTCCACCTGAGCGGCATTGCTTTGCACCTGGAAGAAGACCACCCGCTTGTTGGTGCACTGTCCCAGATAGTCGGTGAATGGCTTGAAGGTCCGCTCGTACACGGCCGGGTCTTCCACCGGCGTGTACGTGAAGACGATCACGCTGGGGTTCTTCAGGCGCTTCGGATCGGTCGGCGTGTCCGCCACCAGATCCTTGTTGGCATCGCAGAAAGAGGCATCGAGATCGCCGCGATTGGGGCAGGCGTCCTGCGCCAGCGCGGTACCCGACAGGCTGACCAGCATGACGGCCAGCATCGATTGCAGTTTCATTGTGGTGTCTCCCGTCGTGTCCGCGCAAAGCGCGCGGCGCGAGGCGCGAATGATGCGACCGTTCCGGGCGCCTCACAAGTTGCGTTGGCGCACAGGCGACAGCGATGTCGTGGTTTAGCTCAAATGTCGTGCGATCGGCGGGCAGGCCACAGCACGGCGGGGCACAAGAAGAAAAACGCCGGCCCAAGGCCGGCGTTCGGGGCACCGAGGCAAGCGCGTTCAGCGGGCACCGCCCTTGAGCCCGGCAGCGTCGCGCAACAACTGCGCGCGGTCGGTGCGTTCCCAGGTGAACTCCGGCTCGTCGCGACCAAAGTGGCCGTAGGCGGCGGTCTTCTCGTAGATCGGCCGCAGCAGGTCGAGCATCTGCACGATGCCCTTGGGCCGCAGGTCGAAATGCTGGGCCACCAGCTTGCTGATTTCCTCATCGGACATCACGCCGGTGCCTTCGGTGTAGACGGTGATGTTCATCGGGTGCGCCACGCCGATCGCGTAGGCGACCTGCACCTGGCACTGGCGTGCCAGGCCGGCAGCGACCACGTTCTTGGCCACGTAGCGGGCGGCGTAGGCAGCCGAGCGGTCGACCTTGGACGGGTCCTTGCCGGAGAACGCGCCGCCGCCGTGCGGGCAGGCGCCGCCGTACGTGTCGACGATGATCTTGCGCCCGGTCAGGCCGCAGTCGCCCTGCGGCCCGCCGATGACGAAGCGGCCGGTCGGGTTGATCAGGAACTTGGTGTCCTTGTTGATCCACTCCGGCGGCAGGCTCGGCTTGATGATGTTCTCGATCACCGCCTCGACAAACTCCGGCTTCATCTTCTTGCCGTCGCTCATCTCGGGCGCGTGCTGGCTGGAAAGCACCACGGTGTCGATCGAGTGCGGCTTGCCGTCGACATAGCGCATCGTGATCTGGCTCTTGGCGTCCGGGCGCAGGTAGGGCATGCGGCCATCGCGGCGCAACTCGGCCTGGCGCTCCACCAGTCGGTGCGCATAGAAAATGGGCGCCGGCATCAATGTCGGTGTCTCGTCGCAGGCGTAGCCGAACATCAGGCCCTGGTCGCCGGCACCCTGGTTCAGGTAGTCGTCGGACGCGTGATCCACGCCCTGGGCGATGTCGTTGGACTGCTTGTCGTAGCAGACCATCACCGCACAGCCCTTGTAGTCGATGCCGTACTCGGTGTTGTCGTAGCCGATGCGCTTGATGGTGTCGCGTGCGACCTGGATGTAGTCGACATGCGAATTGGTGGTGATCTCGCCCGCCAGCACCACCAGGCCGGTGTTGCACAGCGTCTCGGCGGCCACGCGTGAGCGCGGGTCTTGCTTGAAGATGGCGTCGAGGATGGCGTCGGAGATCTGGTCAGCCACCTTGTCGGGGTGGCCCTCGGAAACAGACTCGGAGGTAAACAGGAAATCGCTGGACACTTTGATCGCTCTCCACGAGAAGTAAGCCGAACGGTGGGCGTCGGTTCCGCGGAGGCGGAGACGCTTTAGCAGATTTGCCGACACCGATGCACTGGTTCCGGCCCGCCCTGCAAGTTGTTCGTTAACTCGGCGGTGGGGGCGGATTATATGCGCTGCGGCCGGCGCCGATCGGCAGCCCGGCCCATGGCCGACGTTGTACTGGCGCAAGCCGCGCCACCCGGCGCGCAGCGCGTTGCAGGCGCAGGGCCTTAGCATCGCGTCAGTTCATCCCTGGATCCGGTGCTCGCGCCACCCGCCCCGTCGTGCTTCTGACCTTCTTCAAGTTGCTGTCGCGCCTGCCGCTGAGCGTCGTGCAGGCCCTGGGTGGCCTGCTCGGCAGGTTCGTCTATGCGGTCTCGGGCAGCTACGCGCAGCGACTGCGCGAGAACATGGCGCTGGCGGGACTCGATGTCGCGCAGCTGGCGAGCGCGGCTGCTGCCGAAGCCGGCCGCCAGTCGCTGGAGACGGCCTGGGTGTGGCTGCGACCGCGCAGCGACCTGGCGCGCAAGATCACCTGGGCCGACGCGCCGGTGATCGACGCCGCGCTGGCCGACGGCCGCGCCGTGATCATCCTCACGCCGCACCTGGGCTGCTTCGAGGCCATTGCCCAGGGCTACGCTCTGCGGCCTGAGGCACGCACGCGGCCGATGACCGCCCTGTACCGCCGCCCGCGCAAGGACGTCTTGCTGCCGCTGGTGGAAGACGCGCGCGCCAAGGACGGCCTGCTGCTGGCGCCGGCCGACATGCGTGGCGTGCGCATGCTGATGCGCGCGATCAAGCTCAAGCAGGTACTCGGCATCCTGCCTGACCAGGTGCCGTCGCAGGGCGATGGCGTGTGGGCGCCGTTCTTCGGCAAGCCCGCCTACACCATGGTGCTGCCCGCCAAGCTCGCGCTCAGCGGCAACGCGATCGTGCTGGTGCTGGGCGCCGAGCGCCTGCCACAGGGAGCCGGCTTTCGCATCCATGTCGAGCGGTTGGCCGAGCAACTCACCGGCACGCCGGAGCATGACGTTGCGGCGATCAACCGCGCGATCGAGAAGATGGTGCTGCGTTTTCCGACCCAGTACCTGTGGGGCTACAACCGCTACAAGCGGCCGGCCGGCGCGCCGCCGCAGGCCGACGACGGAACCCCGCGCAATGCATGACAGCCGGCGTCCACGCGGGGTGCCGCGGCACGGGCCGACGCAATGAAGACGTTTGCTGCAAGACTCGCGGTGGCGTTCATGGAACGTGCCGCCTCATGGTCGCCGGCGTCGCGCGCGCGGCTGGGGCGCTGGATCGGCAACCTGCTGTGGACGCTGGCCGCGCCGCGGCGACACGTCACGCTTGTGAACCTGCGCCTGTGCTTTCCGGACTTATCCGCCACCCAACACCATGCGCTGGGGCGGCGCACCTTTCACAACCTCGCGCGCGCACTGATCGACCATGGCCTCCTCGCCCGGGCCACGCGAGAGGAGTTCGACCGCTTCGTGCGGGTGGAGGGGGCGCACCACCTGACCAGTACCGCCAACCGCCCGCTGATCCTGATCGCGCCGCACTTCGTCGGCCTGGATGCCGGTGGCCTCGCGGTGAACACCATGGTGCGCGCCGTGTCCATCTACGCGCGCAGCCGCAATGTCGAATGGGACCGCTGGCTGCTCGAAATCCGCAACCGCTTCAACGCGCCGCTCTTGATCCAGCGCGAGGGCTTCGACCTGCGCGCCGCGGTGCGCGCGCTCAAGGACGGCCTGCCCTTCTACTACCTGCCCGACCAGGATCCGGGCGAGCGCAATGGTGTCTTCGCACCGTTCTTCGGCATCGACGCCGCCACGCTGCCGATGGTGCCGCGGCTGGCGAAAATAGCCGGCGCCCAGGTCGTGATGTGCGTGACCGAGATGACGCCGGTTGGCTACGTGCTGCACATCGAGCCGCCGTTCGACAACTACCCAAGCGGCGATGTGCAGGCCGACACCGCCCGCATGAACGCCGAGATCGAACGCTGGGCGCGGCGCCTGCCGGACCAGTACCTGTGGACGCACAAGCGGTTCAAGACGCGGCCGGCGGGGGAGGCGGGGGTTTACTGATGGCCAGCGCGGTCATTGTCTTGCGAGTCAGATGACGTGGAAGGCGCACCAGCCGCAACAAACAACGCAACGACGATCAACATCAGCCCGAATGCGATGAGCCACTTCCGCAGGCCGGCGGCTTCGACAAACGCATCGAACACGGGCCCCATCGAGACGAAGCATGCGACCGTGATAGTGAGCTTCAGCCAATTCGGTAGGCGCGGCAGGCGGAGGGACATCAGGCTCCCTTTTCGGGTGACGGCAGAGCGTGGTGGCACTTTGAGTGCCAGGGGTCTCCGCATCAACCCCTCGCTTTCCAGTGCTGAAGAGACGGTTGGATGGCAATTTGGTCACACCAGGGCTGCGCGTTCAGCGACCTGTCGGGCTGGCCAAACTCGCTGCCGACGGCCACGTGCTGCACGTCGAGCTACCCCGTTTGACGACTACCCGAGCGGCGATGTGCAGGCCGACACCGCCCGCATGAACGCCGAGATCGAACGCTGGGCGCGGCGCCTGCCGGATCAGTACCTGTGGACGCACAAGCGGTTCAAGACGCGGCCGGCGGGGGAGGCGGGGGTCTATTGATGCTTCCGTTGCGCCTCGCCGGTGGTCCTGCCTCTGATGCCTGGGCCTGGAGGACGAGAGTCACCTCTTTGCTTCCGCGACAGCAGCTCGCGCCGCCCGCGTCGCGATAACGAGTGAGCCATCGGGCGCGCAAATCTCACCAAGGGCTCTGCGTGCGCGCTCATACGCGACCATGTCGTCAGCTACCTTTACGCAACTGAGCTGAAGCGTTGGGCGCCTTGCATTAACTCTGTGACAAAAGCTGGTACTCCCGTAGTCAGCCGGTGCATCAACTCCGGTTAAGCCGAAAAACGCCATATCTTGGACGATCAGCGTGAAGTTGCCGAAGAAACGAGGTTCTTGCCCGACACGGGTTATGTATTCATCAACCCCAACTGTCGCAAAGAACTCCAGATCCGCTTGCTGTCTGCGCTTCACCCCATCCGCGTCCTGCCGACGCTCCGCTATCTCGTCAGGTGTCCAAATACTGTCGTCCAACGACGAACGAACGCGGCCGCACTTGTCAAATTCGCGGCCATCTTTCTGAAACGTGCTGCCGTGCCAAACGACAAAGCCCTCCGACCGGATCGCCCTTTGCTTTCCTGCTGTGAACAGATAGTTTGCACAGCTAGAGATGCACGCGCCTGTCACCACTACTTTCAAGCCGCGCTGTCGTATCAGCCGGCCGATCTGATGCCCAGCTTCAACATAGCCGCCGTCCGACTCGACCCAAAGCTCATCTACTTCATCGTTGCTCAGCACGCGAGAAAGGGCGGTTGCAGCCTCGGGAGAGATCAAGCCGCTAAACCGAACCACAGATCCTTCCTGATTGATTGAGAAGTGGCCGTCGTTCTTCAGCTTGTTCTCTGCCTCTTGAACGAGACGTCGGAACTCTTCCTCCCCAAAAAGTCGCTTGAACTCCTCGGGGGTTACATGCTTTCGCTCGGTGGCGGAAGCGTTTTCTATGCCGCAGCAGTTAACTGCGAAGGCTGCTATTGCGGCAGCGAGTAGGTGTAGCGTCATTGGAGTCAAGCCCGCTTCACGTTGGGCGCCTTCCTGGCGCCCGACAAACTGCCATCTACTTCTGCGTCGTACAGACCTCAACCTTCACTGTGACGCAAATCGTACCGCTGCGATTGCAGCGGGTTCTCTCGACCGAGGTGCCGGTCGTCGTCTTGCCGCCCGCGACGGCTTTCGTTTGCTGAGGAGAGAGTAGCTTCAAGGCTGTTTCCTTTGAGGATAGGGGGAAGAAAGGTTTCCAATGACAACTAACATCCCTCAACAGTCATGTGGGCGACGATTTCCCGCATGCGATTGCGCTTCACCAAGACGCAGGGCGCCGGCAACGATTTCGTGATGCTCGACGGCATTGCCCAGTTTTCACGCTCGACCGCATTGCTCAGCGTTCGCGCTCGACCGCGCGCAGTTGCGCTTGCTGGCTGATCGCCGCTTCGCGCGGCTGCAAAAAAATCCAATTTACGCCGCCGCAACGGGTTCGGCGCTCATCACCGACACCGGGTCCGACAGCGCTTCCCCCAGCGCAATCACCCGCCCCGCACTGGCAATCGTCTCCGGCCGATGCGCAACCACGATTCGCGTCAGCTTCAGGCCGACGATGCCCTGATTCACCCGCCGCTCGTTGAAAACATCGAGGTGGCTCGTCGCCTCGTCCAGCACCAGGACCTTCGGCCGCTTGTACAGCGCCCGCGCCAGCAGCACCCGCTGCTTCTGGCCGCCGGAGAGAGACGTTCCCAGGTCACCCACCAGCGTCTGGAAGCCCATCGGCATCCGGTGGATCTCGTCGTGCACCGCCGCCACGCGGGCGGCGGCTTCAATGCGCCGGTCGTCCGGCTGCGGGTCGAAGAAAGCGATGTTCTCGGCGATCGACCCAGCCAGCAGTTGATCGTCCTGCAGCACCGCGCCGATGAGCTTGCGGTACTGGCGCAGGCCCAGGCGCCGGATCGGCACGCCGTCGATCAGCACCTCGCCTTCAGCGGGCGGCTGCACGCCGAGAATGATCTTCATCAGCGTGCTCTTGCCGCAGCCCGAGGGGCCGATGATCGCCACCGACTCGCCCGGCTCGATCGTGAGCGACAGGTCCTTCAGCACCCACGGCTCGCCCTCGGCGTAGCGGAAGCTGACGTTGCGCAGCTCGATGCGCGGCGCCAGCCGCTGCACGTCGGTCTCCACCGGCGGCTCGGCCTCGGGCGGCTCCAGCGCAATGTCGGCCAGCCGCTCGGCGTGCAGGCTCAGCATTCGCCACGCGAAGGCGTAGCCGATCAACGCCTGCATGCGGCCGGTGAAAGTGGCCTGGTAGCTGGCGAACGCGATCAGCATGCCGATGGTCAGCTCGTTGTTCATCACCAGCCGCGCGCCCAGGTAGAAGATCGCCAGCGTGGCGGCGCCGGTGATCGCGGTCTGGCTCACGCTGAACACGATGCCCAGCTTCTCGGTCCGTACGTCGCGGTTGAAGACATCCGCCAGCAGGTGCTGCCAACGCGCCCGTCGCTCGGTCTCGCGGCCGGAGAGCTTCAGCGGCAGCATGGCCCGCAGCGTTTCCAGGAAGTGCGACTGTTCCTTGGCGGAGAGCACCAGCCGCTCTTCGGTCGCGTCGCGGAATGGTCGGTAGAAGGCCAGTCGGATCAGGCCGTAGGCAACCACGGCCACCAACGCCACCACCGTCAGCGTCGGGCTGTAGAGAAACAGGATCACCAGCGCCAGCACCGCCATGATGCCGTCCAGCACCGCGCCGATCACCGCCGTGGTCAGCGTGTTCTGCATCGCGGAGAGCGAACCGAAGCGCGAAACGATGTCACCCAGGTGCCGCTTCTCGAAGAACACCGGCGGCAGCCGCACCAGGTGCGCGAACAGGCTGGCCGACCACTGGTAGTTAACGTCCAGTGCCAGCCGCATCATCAGCCACTGCCGCAGCACGCCGATCGCGGTCTGCGTAACGAGCAGCAACGCAAAGCCGATCAGCAGCACATCCAGCAACTCGTGGTCGCCGCTGACCACCACCTCGTCGATGACGAACTGGTTGAACAGCGGCGCGGCCAGCGCAAACACCTCCAGCGCCAGCGCGAGCACAAAAAGCTGCGTCAGCGCAGTCGGCAGTCCGCGCACGCGGCCGGTCAGCTCGCGAAAGCGCACGCGGCGGCGTACATCCGCCGCCTTGAACTCGGCGGTGGGCGTGAGTTCCAACGCCACGCCGGTAAAGTGCTTGGAGACCTTGGCCAGCGGCAGCGCCCGCTCGCCGACGGCGGGGTCGAGGATGACCACGCGCTCGCCCTTGACCCGCTTGAGGACGACGAAGTGATTGAGGTCCCAGTGCAGGATGCAGGGGACGGCCAGATCCTTCAACTCTTCAAGCTCGAGTCGAAGCGGACGGGCGGCGAAGCCGAGGGCTTCGGCGTGGCGGATCAGCTGGGCGAGGGTGGCGCCCTTGAGCGAGATGGGGAAGCGGCGGCGCAGGTCAGCGAGGTCGGTGTGGAAGCCGTGCGCCGAGGCGATCATCGCCAGACAGGCGAGGCCGCATTCGGCGCTTTCGGACTGCAGGGTCGTTCTCACGGGTGATGGCAATGGGACTGCTAGCGCAGCGCATCCCCAGACCCGCTCCCTCCTTTTCGCCTCATGTGTTGGAGCGAAACATGAAATCAACTCCAGCCCACTTGTAGAGCTTCACCGAAAAGCTAGAGTCCGGAACGAATCCTGCGGCCCCACAAATCGCTGATAGCAGCAGAAAGCAAATCCCGAACCTGAACCGCCCCGGCTTCACCGGAGACACCCGGGTTTAAGTCAAGCCGGAATGGCTGACTCAGATTGCTGCTGAAGGTACTGCATCTCGCGTTCTGCCGGCGGCACGTTGCCGATCGAT
>JALHMQ010000026.1 GCA_022843955.1 Burkholderiaceae bacterium | reverse complement strand
GCGCAGCGACGCGCAGCTGGCAGCGTCGCTCCAGTGCGACCGCATACCGCGACGGCCGCGCACTCGGCGGTCATGAGGCTCGGCATGTCGTTGCATAGCGGTTCTTCAGACCATCCCTAGTTCATCCGGTCTGGTTTTCGTGATGTCGCGGGCCTGCGAATGCGCAGGATCGCCATCGTGGAAATTGCGGCCGTGGGATGCTGCCGCCTCGGGATCGAACTCGACCGCGGCCGACACCGTGAATCCTGCCGCCGCGAAGCCGAGTGAAATACCACCGCAGCCGGCAAACAGATCTAACACGCGCGGTTTGCCTCCGGCCTGCAGACGGGCAATCTTCTGGCGGATGGTGTGATTTGCGGTGGTCACAGGTTCACACCTCTCTGAGGGTGCTGTTTGCATGGACTGGCTTTCGTCGTTTTTTTGACGCATTGTCTTCACTGCTGGCGACGGAAGAGCGGGTACTGCGCTTCGACGTACTTCTCGGCGGCGTCACGAACCACCCAGGCAACTGAGACCTTCTTCGCTTCGGCGATCCGTTCCAGTTCGGCGTAGAGATCGGCCGGAAAGGTAACGGAAGCGCGGGTGCCTTCCTTCGCCGGTGCTGAGTGCTGCTTCGTGGTCATTGCCATTGGGCTCAGCCTTTTGTGTGAAAGTGGACCTGCACCACATTACACCACATTGGTGCAGCTACCCCTGGTCGTCGTAGTCGCTCTCAGTCATGTTGCGCCCCGACCTGCTGCGCAAGGGCGTCGGCGTGATCCCCGGCTGGTTGGCGTCGCCATGTACGGTTAGGTCACGTGTGGTGACGGCCAGTCCCGCATACGCCAGGGCAACAAGCCGACTCGGAAATGCCGATTGCCGACGCGACAGCTCGTTGCGGATCCGGTTCGATAACACCCCCATCCGGTTCAAGCAACCGCCGTTCATATCGACGACACCCGCGCGACGTTGGCACTCTGGCGAGCAGTCGGGCAAGTCGCGGCGGCGGTGTTGCCATCAGAATGCGACGCTGATCACTTGCGCAGCGTGGTCACTGACCGCGATGGATTTGCTCTTCGCCCAAACTTTGCGCATCACGTCCGCACGTTCGCGGATCGCCGTGCTTACATACAGTGACGTGGTTCCCAGCGACGCATGCCCGAGGTTCTGCTGCACGATCTCCACCGGCACCCCATCGCGCACCGCATGCGTCGCATGCGTATGCCGCAGCCAGTGCGTCGATGCGCACCGCAGCTTGTACGCCGCGTCGCCCCGACCGTTCTCCTCCAGCCACGCTGCACACCCCGCAAACAGTCGCCGAAGCCGCCGATACAGCGCTGATGCAGACAGCGCCCTCGGTTGCGAGACGCCCGTCCCAGCCGCCAGAGGTCTGACGCAGAACGCGCCGACCGACCACAGCCTGCGTAGGCCCTCAGGCACGGTCTGCCCGGTCAGCCGCTCCACCGCCTCCGCCACCAGTTCATCCGGCACGGGCACCACCCGCTCGCGCGCACCCTTGCCCATTGCGCGCAGCATCCAGCTGGCGCCAGGTTCACTCGCATCGCCATCCACAGGCTCGATGTCCGCGAAGCGCGCCGCAACCGCCTCATGCAGCCGCAGCCCCGTCGCGTAGAGGAAGCGCAGCTCCCACCGGTACTGCGCCGCGGCTGGATCCCTGCCCATCGGCCCCGCGAGGTAGTCGAGCAGCGCCTGCCACTGCATTTTCGTCAAACTTCGCTCCACGTGCAGTCGCGGCTTCGACCCACGCGGCAGCGCCACGCCGGTCCACGGGTTGCCGACCAGGTACTCCTGGTCCTGCAGGAACCGGTACATCACGCGCAGCACGGTCATCGCCTGCCGCCGCGCCGACGCCGACAGCGGTCCCTCGAACGGCCTCCAGGCCGGCGAATCGCACGGCGTGCAGCGCGGCGCACACCACTGCGCGCGTGGCTGTGGATCGGCGAGGAAGTCGCGGTAGTCGAGGCAGTCGTCGAGCGTGGCCTCGGCCAGCGTCTTGCAGCGCGTCACCTGCAACCATTGCAGGTAGCGCTTTGCCTCGCGCAGGTAGCTGCGCTGCGTATGGTTCAGTGCCAGCGTGCCATCGGTGCGCGCGGTCATCGCGTTGCCTCGGGCGCGCACCCAGCGCCCGATGGCTTGAGCATCGCTAGCGACGGAAGTAGCGATGGGTGATGTGAGTCTGGGTTGGCTGGACGCATCGTTCCGGACCGTCGGGGAGGGAAGGAGCGCGTGGAGCATGGGATCGCCGCGTCATGCGGCCTTGTGATGCCGATACCCCACGATCCGCTCATGCCTCCATTCGCAAAGCGCCTGACGCGCCGCCGCCGCTCCTGCAATCCGACCGCAGCTTGAGCAACGCTGCCTGATCGCGACGGTTTATCCGACCGATACCCGACCGGGCGCTAAGTCCCCGACGGCTGCGCGAGACGGCAGGTCCGCAAAGACGTCGAGCATTCCGGATCCCAGTCCCTTGTGGCGCCCGATGCCGGCGCGCAAAAGCGCCGTGAACGCCGCTGCGTCGGTAACGACCAGGCTGCCACTGAATTGAGTCTGGCCGAAGGTCCCAGCGCGTCCGCGCCTCACGAACGAAACCCCGCCGGAGCTCACCACCCGGACGTCTCGCACGCTCGCCGCGCCCAGCACCTTGCGCTGCAGCCACTGCAGTTGCTGTTCCGGCTCGCGCAGCCCCGCGATGCGGTTGCGCAAGGTGGTCGTGGGCGACGCGGTCAGCCCGAAGGCGACCGTGGTACCGACGACAAACGCGTCGAGTGCCACCAATGTGCACGCCACCACTCCAACCTGCAAGTTCGCGCGCGGAGGCTGGTCCGCCAGCGCCTTGATGAACGTGCTGCCTGCTGAATGTTCGATCACCCGAAACTGAAACGGTCGGTCCGAGGTGCGAAGAAAGCATGTCCAGAGCAGCTGGTGCTGGGCATACGGATCCCTGGTGGATGCGAGCTTCAGGAGGCTGACGAACACGTTGTCACTGCCAAAAAAAAGACCCCCGCTCAGAGGCGGGGGTCAGCAGCCTCCGGGGATGATCTCCCGGAGATCCATCGATGCTTGAAGTTCATCTATTTCTCGCCCCCGCCGGAGCGGGGATGAACGAAGTATGCAACTGCTCAATTAAAACTGCAACTACTTTTCGATGTTTAACCATGCGCTTCAGAGAAAAACATCAGATCGAGATGGTCATCAAGTCATTCGTTCCATAGATTAACTTGAAGCACGGGAATTATCGTTCCACTTGTTTCAAGACGCTTTGACCTCCTAGATGAACTTCAAGCAAGCGGATGAGGCGTCAGGTTTTTCATGTCGTCCATGCCACGACGACCGCATCAACGAGGTTCGATGCTAGGCCGTGTGCGTGCCGCAGCGCACATGCGCCAGGTGCACGTCGCACGCGCGCTGCGCCAGGTGAGTCGCACCCGGCCCGTCACATCAGGCGGTTGGTCGCGACCGCACTCGCACGGGGCCCTTATATGCAGGACTCACGTCTTCTCTAGAAGGTTTCTCGACTCACTGTAGAAGAGGGTCTCGCCGCAGTTCTTGCAAACGTGCTCGCGCCACGCCGGCCCGACCATCGGTTGGCGGTCGACCGGCAGGTAGCGAACATCGACGTGCGCGCCGCTGCACGCATGGCAGGCGACTTTACCGCCTTGCACACAGGCCGGGTGCTTCGCGCTGTACCACGACAAGTCACGCGACTGTAGTGCCTTGCGGTCGTCCTTTGCGATGCTCTTCCTCAGCAGATACACGATCAACGGAGACAGGACGATGAAGAGGACTGCACTTACAAATACCAGCACGGCGACGCTCCGTTGTTGGGTTTGTGAGTCTCGTGGCCAGACGATAGAAGTCTAGGCAAGCCCAGCACAGTCGTGCTGTGACATGGCATGCAGGTTAATCGGGAGTTGTCGGAGATGAGCTTGCGCCGATCCCCCGCAGGACTTGTTTCGCGTTGCCCATTGGGTCCACCGCTTGAGCCTGCAGCATGCGACGCTCCTCGAAGTAACCGCATCACCGTTGATGCGGTCGAGGACCACGCTACGCGGCGAGGGGGTCGCGCAAAGTCAGAATCGGCGGCGTGGCGCGCCGACAAGCCGCGCCGCAGTCGCGCGGTCTAGGGGGCGAACCCCGCCGCCTTGGCCCGCGCCGCACGGCGCGCCAGGCGTCGCTGCAGCTTGCGCCGCAGCGCCTGGATCGCGCCCAGCGGCAGGCAGGTGGCCGAAAAGACCGTCGTGCCCGAGTCGGTGGTGAGCTTGAGCGTTTCCAGCGGCGTGCCCGCGCGCAGGATCGTCACCGACGTCTTCGTCTTGCCCATCCGCGCCCCTCGCAGCCCACAAAGCACGTGCCGATCATGTCACCGCGGTGCACCGGCTGTCGAGATGGGGGCGGGGCAGGGCGGGGCACGCTTGATAGTGCGATTAATCATGCTTCGATGTCCCGAGGTTACGCGACCGGGTTGACCGCTTCTCTCATCGGGCCTGCCTGTCAAGAGGGTGAGCTCACTTCGTTGCCAGATCCTAGTCGTCGTAGTTGTGTGGGTCACGCCTCTTTACGCAGTCGCGCGCTGGTGCTGGTGCGCTGCAGGCATTGGTCTGGTGGGCAGGAGAGCCGCGCTCTTGGGCGCGATCGGTTGCCCGTCGCAGCAGTCTTTCTCGGCTTTCTCCTGGACCGGCGTCCACACTTCAACGGTGAATAGGGGCTGGCGTTCTCCCTCTTCGTTGCTAGCTGCTCTTGGATGCTCGCGACGAACTTGCGCCGTGGCCCGCAGTTGCCCACCGGTGCGCGCTTGCCTGGCGCCTCGCGTGGCGGACGCACACTGACCGTCCGGCCATGGCAAGTCTCGGACACTTGTCGAATATTCACGGTGCCGCGATCGGGGAATCCCTTGCCTACGCTCAGCACGGTTCGTAGGATGCGCACGCGCAAAGCGGGACCAAGAACCGCTTGTCGAGGAGCGGATCGCCCCTACAAGTCGCGCCGGCGTACCGAGTGTCTGATGGGCTCGTGGGCCTCGCGCCCGCTCAGGACCACCTGCGGTCGGGTCCTCAAAGTCGTCTTGCGAGGAAGGAGGCAGCAGCGTGGTCTTCGTGTCCCGATCGAAGTCGATCTCGTTGTCTCGACGTGTACTTGCAGGCTGCCTGGCGGCAATGCTGCTCGCTCCGATTGCAGCGTGGGCGCAGGAGTTCCAGTGCGCTGCATTGAAGCCTTCATCCAAGCGAGAGCCGCCCTACGGAAGAGCGAAAGACGGACCGTACTGCGAAGGGTACTTCGAGCAGGACATTAGCGCGGCGTATCTTGAGGTCGTCTCATTCGTGCGTTCCGGTGGAAAGGCCGCCGGTTCCAACCAGCCGCTCAGTCTGCACGCGGCATCTGTCGCCAGCCGTTTGGTGGTGCATCCGCTCGTCCAGGGCATTCCGTTCCGGGCTGACATCGCCAACAAGGAGGGTGGCACGCACTGGATGCCGAAGCCCATGCTGGACGCAACGGGCCTAAGGCTCGTCGATCTCGGCTTTCTTGCACTGGTTTCGCCAGCGGCCGGCCAGCCACTCACGCTGATTCCGATCTCGATCGGGGGCCCGTCCACCGGGCCGAGCATTGCGCTGATTCGCACCTCCGTGGCGACTCGCGAAGTGAGTTGGCGACTCGTGCCTGAGGGCAGCCCTGCTTCTGAATCGACCGGTTGGCAGAAGGCCCCGCGAGGGGAGGTCGAAAGGTGGGGCTTGGTGGACATCGAAGTGCGGCCACCGTCAGGGCAGTCGGGGCCGTTCGTCATGCACGTGCGTGCCAGGCGCGATGACGGCAGCCTCTTGCCTGTCCTGCTGTTTCGCATCGCTGCCCTATGACCACGGCAGACGAGCGCGCGCTGGCGGCACTGACCGAAGAGCGCCGTCGCGCCCGCGAGGCGCTGGCGGGCGCTGCCAGCAGCAGTAGCGCCTCGACCGACGAGTTGCGAGGACACAATGAACGCATCAAGCAGGTCGACCTTGCCTTGGCAGAGTTCCGTCGGGGTCGGCAGCGCACTGCGCTGGTCGTGGGAGCCGCGATCGTCGCGGTCGTCGTCACCGGCCTTTCGACACTCAGGGTCCCTACGACCGCGGTAGATGTCACCGTCGAGGCTTCAGCGGTCGAGATGGTAGTCGGCAGCGACGGCGTGTTTCCACTGCTTGCGCTTCAAGGACCGGTGAGCGTTTCGGGCATTGCGAAGGCCAAGTGGGGAGACGCGGGGAAGATCGCGGACGACGGAGATCTGCGCTCAGTGCATCTCAAGGCCTCGCAGGTCATCCTTCAGCAGGCGAGCATTCGCGCCGGCAGCATGGTGCGCATCGAGTCGATCCCTGGCGCATTCGAGCTCGCGATCGCATCAGCCGCGCCTGGTACCGACATGTTGCTGGTCGGAGACGGCGCCGGTGAATTTAGTGTTCGCTACGCACGGCAGGGGGAAGAGAAGGTTCCACTGGCTGCCTGCAACGTCGAGACGTTCGAGCTGTCGCGGCCGCATGCTGGCGGCGGACTTGCGCCTGCAGTCCGGGTGACGGCCCGAGCCCTGGGTGCATCCCTTCAATACGCACCGAGGGACGTCAGAGAGGTTCACTTCAGGAGTCCGGTTGCGCCACAGTCGACACTTGCCGCGTCGGAGTCGAGCGTCAGGCGGGCCACCATAAAGGTCGGTCCTAAGCCGCGCGAGGTTGCAGGCGCGGCGGGCGATGCGATCGTCTTCAAGGACTTGAAGGTCGATTCTGTGAAGGTCGAACTCTGTGGTTCCGCGCCCAAGCGAAGTGCTGGCGAGGCTTGCACAGGCATGTCGATACGGGTCATTGGCAAGGCCGGCGACGTGCAGGTCGGCCGGCCCGGCAACCTGAACTCAGTCAAGCAATCGTGGCTGGAGTACTTCAAGGACAGCTCCCTCATCGGGCTGCTTTGGGGCGCCGCTGTTTTCCTCTGGGGCACGGGGTGGTCGGTATGGAGAGCATTCGCGCATTGAGGGCAACCGGCGTCGTCGGCACGGCGATGTTCAGCTTGGTGGCTTGCAGCGTGCCGGCAAAGGCGCCACCTGCCCAAATCGAGCAGCCCGTGTACAGCTATCTGACAGGGCCGGAACTCGCGCGTCGCGTGCTAGGCAATGTCGTGAGGATCGACCACTTTTCGGGGCAGGGACGTGGGCTTGGCTTGATCGTGGGGCGCGACGAAAGAGGGCTGCTGATCGCGACGGCCGCGCACGTTTTGCAGTCGCCGCTGGAAGGGGAGGGCGTTGCCATGGGCGCGTGGCCCAACGCCGGAGTTGGACGGCCGCTGGCCGACTCCGTGCGCGTGCGTTTCTGTGCCAAGGGGTTCGAGCAGATAGAGGTCCAAGGTCAGCCGATCCGGGTCGAGCATCCTGCTGTCACTGACATCGCGCTCGTGAGAGTCCCGCCCGTGCCCGGGCTGTCGATCGAGCCACGAGTCTTGGCGGACTTGGGCGGCATGAAGGCGGGCCAGGAGGCGTGGGTCGCTGGCCGCGAGGGCGACTGCGTCGTGGGCGGCACGCAAGGGCAGGTTGAAGCAGCAGGCGACAGCGTAACGATCGACGATTCGCCCGACGGGAAGTCACGCTTCCGCGTCTATGTCCCCGGCGGATTGCCCAGCACTTCCGGCGGTCCCGTCCTAACGGGGGCCGGAGTCGCCGGGTTGCTCAACCGTCTCTCCGGAGCAGTCAACCTCGTGACGGCGACGAACATCGAGTCGATTCGGCAGGCCGCAGAGGCAACGATCCCGATGACATGGATGCTCGAGCGCAGCGGCAACCTGCCGCCGTCGTCGCCCGAAGCGGCACGCCGCGAATTGAGCGAGGCGCTGACGCGGTATGTGTTCGACGCCAAGACGGCCCGGCTTACGCTGAGCGGCACACAACTCAACGAAGGCGAACTCGCTGGCGTGATCACCAGTTACAACACGGCGATCAACCGCTTCATCGACGTGAAGAACAAGCACGACGGGGCGCTGTACCGACTCTGGGGGACAGATGCGCTACGGAAGTATCAGGAGACGCGAACTTTGTTGATGGACGTCCACGCCAACTTCCTGCGGCTCACCGAAGAAGGCTTGGTCAACGAGATGTACCGAAGCAGGTCGGTACCTGCGTCTGTGCGCGAGCGGATGGTCGCGCTGCGCGTGCCGATCGATCAGCTGCAATCCAGCATCGGCGAATTCAATGGCTTGGTGGCTGGGCCTTACCGCGATCTGCTTCCTGGCTCGAAGCAATAGCCATCGCTTTTTATTGGAGGGAACCATGACGACACTTCATAGGGTACGGGCGCACGCAACTCATGCTTTGGTGTGCCTCGCTTGCGCTTTCGTCGTCGTCGGATGCGGCGGCGATGGTCCCCAGTTCGGTGGTTCCGGAGGAGGAAGCGCCGGTGGCAATCCCAACTTCGGCAACGCATTCGATGGCGTCGACAACAGCGGCCGGTTCGTCCAGATCTTTCTCGCGCGGGATCCGAGCTCGCAGACGAGCCCGTCGGGGTCATTCGATGCGTCCAACTCGCGCGTCAGCATCTCAGCGGCCAACAACTTTGCGAACCTGACGAACCAGCAGGTGTCCGGAACGTTCAGCGGCGACACATTCTCCCTGTCCGTCGTGGGCGGCACCACTCGCTACGCCGGCAGGTTCGTCGATCCGGATGTCGTCGAGTTGACGCCCGTTGGATCCTCGACCAAGTATGTCGTCACCCGGAACGTGAACGACCAGTTCGCTCCACGGCTGTCCTCGATCTGGACATTTGCCGTCGCGCCCCAGCGCAGCCTTCAACTGCGCCCGTCGAGCGGCTTCTTCGACGATGCCGTCACCCTACGCTTCGAGGGCACCGAGTTCGACAACGGGACGACTTCGCCCGTGACCGGTTACGCAAGCGTCAGCCGTGTCATCCTGACCATTCAGCGGACCAGCGGACCCGTCACTCTGGACGGGCGATTTCGTAAGGGTGCTACCGGTTGGCTGACCGATTTCATCCATTTCACAGATGGCACCGAGATCCGTCGTGGGGGAACGCCCGACGCCCAGCGGGTGATCTTCGCAGCGTCGGACGGATCATCGTCTCCTCGACGGCTAATTGATGTCGACACGAATGGCGTAGATCGACGGGAGATTGCTGGCGCGAGCAGTGCCATCCCAGACGTGTCCAAGTTCGCGCCCTCGCCAGACGGCTCTCGGGTCGCCGTTGTATCCCGAGACCTCTTTATCGTCGATTTGGCGACTAAGGCCGTGACGCCAATCACCAACACGCTCGCGGCCGGGGGGCAGGTCCTGGATGTGGCCTGGGCCCCAGACGGTCGTTCAATCGCCTACATCTCGTTCGACTCGTCAAGCAGTGGCGCAGCCGTATACATGCGTTCGCTCACCGGTGGTGCTGCAACGCCGGCAATCGCGTCGGCGACTGTACGCAGCACGACCGATACGAGCCGCTACCGCATCGCGTGGTCTCCATCGGGTGCCCTCATCGCGTTCACGATGAACCTCCAACCGGCGGGCGACGCGTTTGGACTCCATGCAGCGAGTTCGTCGGGTGCCAACGTGAAGATGGTCTGGCCTTTGCTCGACAATGTCGTCGACTTCTCGTGGTCACCCGTGGGGTCTCGCATCGCCTATCGAACCACGAATGCGTTCGAATTGTGGACCGATGATGTTGCTGAGATTCTCAAACCAGGTGGCTCACCATCTCCTAGCCTCAAAGCGCAGTCCGTCGATAGCTATGTCTGGTCCGGCAACGGAAGTTCTCTTGCTTTCATCTCCGGTTCCGGATCTCAGTCGAATGTGTGGAAGGTCGATGTAGCAACGAGTTCAGTCACGAGGCTTTCTCCGACGGCCTACGCGGTCGGCGGCGTCGTTCAGTATCTGCGCTGGGCCCCTGACAACAGCCGAGTTGCGTACCTTGCAGCTAAGCCTGCGGGGTGGCGCTGGATCACGTCGGACGGTACAGAAAACGTCCTGACAGATGACAAGGCATTCACATGCAACTCGATTGCGCCGTCGCTCAGCTGGTCGCCAGCGGGCAACACGGTGGCTTACTTCACGACGATCGATTCCGAGTGCCAGCTCGTCCTTCATGACCTCCAAAGCAATCAACGCAGGCCGATAACGCAAAAGATGCAGCCATTGTTTGCGGACGCAGGCATTCGGTGGCTTAACGACGGGTCGCGTCTCGTCTTCCAAGCCGATGCGGACTTCAACAATGGAAACGATCTCTGGATCGCGTACACGGGGGGCACGACTGCCCGCAAGATATCCGACCGGCTAGATGGGCTTGACACCTTGGATTTCCAGCAGGGCTTCTACCTCCATTAGTCATGCGCGCGGTTCCCAGCGCTCGATCCCACGCTGCAGCGCGGTCGACTCGACCGCCTCGCGCAGGCGCGCGAAAAGATCTTCGGTCCAGTCGAGAGGTCCACCGAGAGCGCGCCCGAGCAGGCGCTGCGCCTGGCGTTCGAACGGCTCGGGCAGGGCATCGCGCAGTAGCCGCCAGCGGTCGATCACGATCGGTCGGCGCGCGAGCAGCAGCCGCGCCGACGGCAGCTCGTCGGACTTCTGGCCGTTGACCCGCGCGTCGACCGGCAGCAGGTTCCACAGGTCGCTGCAGGCCCACAGGCTGAACGGAATGACATGGTCGACCGCGAACTGGCCACGGTGATCCCAAGCGCCGGGTTCAGGCCTGCTTTCGACACGGCAGAACTGCCTACGGCTTCTGGGTCACAGACCCGAAGTGCGAACGCGAGTATCTGGGGCGTGGTAGCCAAAACGCCCAGCCGCCTTCCGGGGTGCAAAGGACCCGCTCGCTCGAGCGAGCAGCTTTCGTCGATCCGCTGCCTGCCTCGATCATGTGCGCCGCAGAGAAATGTGACTAGGCCCAGCAGGAGCGTGGGTCTTGCTCGCTCTCGCGCATTCAGTTTCTGAACGCCTTGCCAATCGGCTTCAAGAGTCTTCCGCGCTTCAGTCAACCGACCCAGGTCAATATAGTTGGATGCGAGGGTCGTCAAAGCGACTACAAACGTCTGCGGATCTGAGTCACGTCGGAGGTCCGTCAGGTAGCGCTCCAGTGTGATCGCCGCTTCGCGCCGATCGGCGGATGCGGAAGCGATCGACGTCGCGGCACGGGCCGCGAGCCGACGATCACCAGTATGTTCGGCAAGCTCTAGCGAATGCAGCAAGCAAGTGCGGGCCGTTGACAACTTCTTCCGATAGACCCAGTAGTTCCCGACCTCCAATAGCAGCCAGCCTTGTGTCGTCGCGTCTGCCTTGGGCGCAACTGCAAGTGCCCGCATAGTCCATTGCTCCGCCAGCGCTCCGCCCTGGTACTGGCCCCAGTAGATGCACAACCCTTGCACCAGCCGGCACAGCGTGTCGTACTCCTGCTGGCAATCCGCTATCTGCATTGCGGCGATGAAGTTGTCGTACGTGTTGGCGTACGACTCAATGACTGCGGGGGCCTCGTACGATTAGACTCCTGCTCGCAACTGCAGCACCTCATCTGCCAGAGCCTGGGCAAAGCGGTACCGCGCGGTCGAAGATTGCGCATCAGCATCAAGCAGGCGTTGCGCGAATGATCGCGTGGTTTGGTGCAAGCAAAGCGAAGGAGTCGGTAGGGCGGGCTCCGATCGCGAGTTAACAAGGCCAGAGTCGATCAATGCTTGAAGGCTATCGAGTAGCTCTTCGAGAGGTAAATCGCACACGAGTCCCGCTAGCTTCGCGGTAAACGGTGCCTGGAAGAGGCTCAACATGCGGAGAGTTGCCTGCGCGGCCTCAGGAAGCAGCCGGTAGCTCCATAGGAAGGACTCCTCCAGGGAACGGTGTCGCAAATGGCGGTCCCGTCCGCCGTTAGCGATGACGCGCAAGTCTTGGTCCACAGCGATGCGCAATGCAGCAGGGCTGAGGACAGACGACCGCGCTGCGGCAAGCTCAATAGCGAGCGGCAGCCCGCCCAGCGCCTGCACGATCGCAGCAACCTCCACCGCGTTCGCCGCACTCATTTCGAAACCAGGATGTGCTGCTTTCGCGCGTTCCACGAACAACGCAGCAGCCGGGGTAAGTGTCGAAGTGCCGTGCTGATTGAGGCCAGAGCAGTCAAGCGGCTCGATGCGCGCCACGTACTCTGCAACGAAATTCAGTCTGGAGCGGCTAGTGGTGAGGACTGTGACTTGCGGGCAGTGCTCGAGAACGAGGGGCACGAGTGTCAGACTCGTACCTAAGTGCTCCAGGCTGTCCAGTACGAGCAATAGATGTCGGTCGCGCAGTGAGGCAATGACGGTATCTCTCATTGTTGCCCCCGGCCTCTGTTGAACGCCAAGTGCCTGAGCGATGCAGTCTGTGAAACCTTCGTCGCCGACTTCCGCCAAGCAGACGAAGCACACACCGTTTGGGAATTCGTGTTGAACCTCGTAAGCGATGCGGATAGCGAGCTGTGTCTTGCCCACCCCGCCAAGGCCGACGAGGGTCAGCAGACGAATCGCGCCACTGAGCAGCTTGTTGCGCAAGTCCGAAACGATGCGTTCGCGTGCGATGAGTCGCACAACGGGAGCGGGCGGGCGATGGCGCTGTAAGTCGAGTGCCCTGCCAGCCTTGACCGAGGATTCCGCTTCGGGAGGGGTGCTGGGGCGTCTCGGCTTTGCGGCAAGTTGATAGGCCTGCTTGGTCACCTCACTTGGTGTGGTTCCAAGATCGCGGTTGAGCGCGACCTTGCATTCCGTCAACTGTCGGTTCGCCTCGTGACTGCGGCCAGTTCGGCCGTACAGCGTGATCAGTTCGCGATGCGCTCGTTCGTCAGCGGGCGCCGCCCTTAGCAGTCGCTGAAGCACGTTGATAGCGCATTCTGCGTTGCCAACCTTGGCGTACGTGTCCGCCAAGGCGTGCAGGCCGCCAACGTAGCGTTGCTCGAGTTGACGTCTTGCGGTGATCACCCACTGTTCGGATGCGTCCTCCGGCAGTAGGGGGCCACGGTAAACCGTGAGCGCGTGCTCAAGGCGCGCCACGTCGATGCCGTCGACCAGGGCGAGGTCGAGCTGCCTTTCAAACTCGTCAACGTCGATGTTGTATTGAACCGCTGAACTAAAAGAGATCATTCGATCCTGCACCCGCAGCAGACGATCCATCCGCTGATCGCCCGCGCCCTGCCGAAGCGCCGAGCGAAGCAAGTAGACGATGTGGTGAAGCCGCTGGTGACTGCTTGAATCGGGGACCTCATCTGACCAAAGCACCGACGCAGCTTCCTTCATCGTCACAGCATGCTGTGGGTGCACGGCGAGTAGCTTGAGCAAGCGCTTCGCGCTCGCGCGAGGCCACCTCTGTACCTCGACTCCGTCGCAGCGGACCTCAAACCCTCCAAAGAGCTTCAACTGCAAGGTCATGTCGTTGATGCCTTTTCGCAATCTAAGTTGAACGCGGGACCCGAGGCTCCATCGAGAACCGGTTGCAGCGTGCCAACGATTTCGCAGATTGTTTAGCGATTGGCGAGGCCCGGAGAGAAAACGGAGAGGATGTTGTCGGATTTTTCCCAACATCATTCAGGTCACGATCGCGAGCGACCGGGCAGAGAGCCGAGCAAATTGCCCACGAAGCAACACAGTCAATAGTAGGAACTCATGGCGGCAGACCAAGCCCTTCAGCTGATCACCCAGTTGCTGTGGACGAGCTTTCTTGTTGCCGCGCCGCTACTCGTCTCGACGCTCGTGGTCGGCGTGCTGGTGGGAATCGTGCAGGTGGTCACCCAACTGCAGGAAATGAGCCTCAGCTACGTGCCCAAGCTGGTTGTAGCGTTCTTCGTTTTGCTGGTGTTCGGGCCGTGGATGCTGAACCGGCTCATCACCTTCTCGACATCGCTCTACAGTGGCATCGCGGTCATCCGGTGACTCGCGATGCAGATCTCGGTCGCCACGGACTGGGTGCTCGCGGTGGTGCTGCTCACCCTGCGGCTGACGCCGCTTTTCGCCTTTGCGCCCCCATTCACACTGCTCAACGTGCCGCTGCGCGTACGGGTGCTCATTCCGGTGATGCTGGCGGCGTGCCTGGTCCAGGCGCCGGGGGCGCGCGTGGCTGAGATGCCGACCGATCTGGGCTGGTTCAGCGTGCTCGCGGCAAGCGAGCTGGTGCTGGGGCTCGGCATTGCCTTCGGTCTGCAGGCTGCCTTTGCCGCCCTGTACTTCGCCGGGCGCGTACTCGACATCCAGGCAGGCTTCGGACTGGCCACGGTGCTCGATCCCGCCACGCGGGCGCAGACGCCTCTGATCGGCACCGTGTTCACCATGACGGCGGTCGCGGTGTTCTTCGCCGTTGATTCCCATCATGACCTGATGCGAGTGCTGGCCGCCTCGCTGCAGGCCGTTCCGCTGGGTGCGGTGGCCAACGGCTGGCCGCTGGCGGCTGTCATCGCGCAGGCGGGCCTGATTACGACCTTGGGCCTGGTCACCGCCGGCGCCGGGATTCTGGTGCTCTTCCTTACCGACGTCGCGTTGGGCTTCATGTCGCGCACACTGCCGCAGATGAACATCCTCATCCTCGGGTTTCAGGTTAAGTCGATCGTCCTGATCTTCACGCTGATCCTAATGGTGAGCCTGCTGGCGCCCGCGTTCCTGCGAGTGACCGAGGCCGGCCTGCGCTTCGTCGGCGCCCTGGAGTCCTAATGGAGCAGGAACAGGAACAGACGCGCACCGAGGAGGCGACCGCTTACAAGCTGGAGCAGGCGCGCAAGAAGGGCATGGTCGCGCGCAGCCTGGAGTTCTCCACGCTGGCGGTCATGGTCGCACTGGCGGGCTACCTCTGGATCTTCGGCGCTGGCATGGTGCGCGACGCTGAGGCGCTGGCCGCGCGCGCCATTTTGCAGGCACCCTCGCTTGCCTACGGGCCGCTCGAACTGTGGACCTGGAGCACGCTGCTGTCCGGCCGCATGGCCTATCTCACGCTGCCGCTGATGCTGCTGGTGGTGGCGATCGCGGTGCTCGCCATCCTCTTGCAGATCGGCTTCATCTTTTCGGTCCATGCGCTTAAGCCCGATTTCACGCGCCTGAACCCGGCCAACGGCTTCAAGCGGATCTTCTCGATCCAGACCCTGTACGAGACCGGCAAGAGCATCCTGAAGCTCGTGGTGTACAGCGCGCTCGCGGGCCTCGTCGTGACAGCGGCGGCGCTGCATGCCACCGACGCCGCGGTGGAGCCGCGCGCGGTGGCAACGCTGATCGGCGTGCACGGGCTGAAGTTGCTGTTCTGGCTGATTGGGGCGATGGCGCTGTTCGCCGCGGTCGACTTGCTGTTCGTGCGCCGCCAGTACGCCAAGAAGATGATGATGAGCCGGCGCGAGCTGCGCGAGGAGATGCGGCAGCGCGAGGGCGACAGCCGCATCAAGCAGCGGCGCCGGCAGTTGGCGCAGGAGCTGCTCAAGCGCTCACGAAGCATGCGGCAGCTGCGCTCGGCCGACGTGCTGGTAACTAATCCCACCCACTACGCGGTGGCCATGCGCTACGACAACCGCAACATGCTGGCGCCGCAGGTGGTGTCCAAGGGCGCCGGCGATTTCGCGCTGCGGCTGCGGCGGCTTGCGTTCGTCTACGGCGTGCCGGTGGTGGAGAACAAGGCACTGAGTCGCGCGTTGTTCTTCAAGGTTGCGCTTGACAGCGTGATCCCGGAGGAGTTCTTCCAGCGCACGGCGGCCATCTACCTGCGCCTGCAGGCGCAGAGGGCGGCGCGAGAGAAATCGGCCGGCCGCACCCTTGTGGCGGCATAGCGACCATGCAGACGCTGCGCAGCATCCTCGGCAGGAACTCCGACCTCGCGCTGGTGGTCGGGGTGGTGCTGATCCTGCTCATCCTGTTCGCGCCGATACCGGCGCCGCTGCTAGACCTCCTGTTCATTGTCAACATCGCCTTCGCACTGACGATCCTGCTGCTCACCTTCTACGTGCAGCGGCCGGTGGACTTTTCCACCTTCCCGTCACTCCTGCTGGTGGCGACACTGTTCCGGCTGGCGCTTAACATCGCGGCCACGCGGCTCATTCTGTCCGAGGCGCAGGCCGGGCAGGTGATCGCGGCGGTCGGGTCATTCGTCGTGCAGGGCAATTTCGTCATCGGCCTGATTGTCTTCTTCATTCTGGTGGTAGTGCAGTACGTGGTGGTGACCAACGGCGCGCAGCGCGTGTCCGAGGTGGCGGCGCGCTTCGTGCTCGATGCGATGCCGGGCCAGCAGATGTCGATTGACGCCGACCTCAACATGGGCTTCATCGACCAGGAAGAAGCCAAGAAGCGCCGCAAGGCGCTCGAGAAGGAGGCGGCGTTCTACGGCGCGATGGACGGCGCCAGCAAGTTCGTCAAGGGCGACGCCATCGCTGGCATCGTCATCCTGCTCATCAACATCATCGGCGGCCTGATCATCGGGGTCGCCCAGATGGGCATGGGCTGGGGCCAGGCGCTGCAGACTTTCACGCTGCTTACCATCGGCGACGGCATAGTTACGCAGGTGCCGGCGCTGATCGTCTCCACGGCCACCGGCATCATCGTCACGCGCTCGGCGGCCGATCGCGAGCTCGGGCCTGAGGTACTGCGGCAGTTGGTGCTTTTCCCGAAGATCCAGGTGCTGGTCGTGCTGGCACTGATCGGCTTGCTGCTGCTGCCCGGCATGCCCAAGTGGCCGGTGGTGCTGCTGGCGGTGCCGCTGCTGATTACGTTCTTCGTGATTCGCCGTAGGGCACGCCAACATCCCGAGGAGGACGACACGGAGGCCGAGAAGACCGCCGAGACTGCGGCCGAGGTCGTGCCGCCGGCGGCGGTCGAAGTCCTTCTAGGCGGCGGGCTGTCAGGCGTGTGGCAAGCCTCGCAGGCCGTGCTTGGCGAGCGCGTGGCCGCCTTTCGCAAGCAGTACGCCAGCGACATGGGCTTCTCTATCCCGCCGGTGGTCTTTCGCGACGCCGGCCGCTTGGGCAGCAACGACTACGAGATCGCAATCTTCGGCGACCGCATGGGCGGCGGCTTGTTGTACGCCGAGCGCACGCTGGCGATCCACGCGTCGAGCGCGGCTGAGAAGCTGCCCGGCGTGCAGACGCGCGATCCAGCCTTTGGCCTGCCTGCGATCTGGATTGACGCTGCCGACGAGGAGCGCGCGCGGGCACGCGGCTACACGCTGGTCGATCCGGTCACGGTGCTGATAACGCACCTGTCCGAGCTGCTTAAGGCCAACGTCGCGCAGCTTGTCACGCGCGCCGAGACGGCACGCCTGCTCGAGGGCGTGCGCACGCGCCAGCCCGGCCTGCTCGAGGAGCTCGTGCCGAACGTGCTCAGCGTCAGCGATGTGCAGCGCGTGCTTCAAAACCTTCTCGGCGAAGGCGTGCCGGTGCGCAACCTGGATCTGATCGTCGAGGTGCTGGCCGACAGCGGCCGCCACCAGAAGGACGCGGCGGTGCTCACCGAGACGGTTCGGCAGAAGCTCGGCCTGGCCATTTGCCAGAGCCTGCGCGGTGGCCACGATGCGCTGATGGTGATGACCATCGAGCCCAGCCTGGAGGCGAGCATTGCACAGAGCTTGAAGTCCAGCGACGGCGCTTCGCCCTTCGTGCTGGAGCCGACGCTGGCCGAGCAGTTCCTGCGGCGTCTGCTTGCATTGGGAGAAACAATGATGCGTAACAACCAGATGCCGGTGTTGTTGTGCGGACCCGAAGTGCGCCGCCACCTGAAGACCTTCTCGCGCCGCGCGCTGCCGCGTCTAGCGGTGGTCTCCATCGGCGAGGTCCCGCACAGCGTCGACCTGAAGTCATCGGGCGTCATCAGTGTCAATAGCCAGCTCGACTCGCGCGCGGCCCAGCTGCCGCAGCCGGCCTGATCGGAACGTAGGAGGAAAAGTCGTGGGAACCGTACTCGACATTGCCGCCGTCACAATGGCGACCGAAATGCGCCGCTTGGAGGCGTCGGCGCACAACATCGCCAACGTTAGCACCGCGGGATTCAAGCGGCAGGTCGGCGTGGCTGAACCGTTTGCCACTGCGCTGCAGGCCGAGTCCCGTGCAACAGCCGTGGATGCAGCATTCGGCGCGACCTCGCCCAGTGCGCCGGCGTTTGTCACCCGTGCCGACCTCAGCCCGGGCCGGCTGTCGCAGACCCAGAACCCGCTGCACCTGGCCTTGAGCGGTCCCGGCTTCTTCGTGCTGCGCCAGGGCGAGCAGACGCTGTACACGAGGTCGGGTGCCTTCGAGCTCGCGGCCGATGGTCGTGTGGTCAACGCGCAGGGCGCGGTGCTGCAGATCAGCGGCGGCGATCTTATCGTCGGTTCGGTCGACTTCAGGGTCGCGGCCGACGGCACGGTTATCGACGAGCAAAGGCCGATCGGCCGTCTTGCGCTGGTCGACATCGACGCGGCGGCACTAGCGCAGCGCGCAGCGGGCAGCACCTTCGCCGCCGCTTCCGACGCCGTCGCGCCGGCCGACAGCACCGTCGTCAAGCATGGCTTTCTGGAGATGGCCAACGTCGACCTTGGCCACGAGATGGTGCAGATGATGGAGACGATGCGTCGCTTCGAGCTTGGTCAGAAGCTCGCGCAGGCGCACGGGGACATGATGGAACGCTCGATTCGCCGCCTGGGAGATCTGCAGTCATGAATAACGTGTTTCACATCGGTGCAACCGGGCTGAAGGCCCAGCAGTCCGCGGTGGATGTGGTGGCCAACAACGTGGCCAACATCAACACGCCGGCATTCAAGCGAAACACCGTGGCGTTCTCGGAAATGGTCGGTGTCGGTCCCACCGCCGACGCCGCTGGCGCACGCACGGCTGGCACGGAGGCAGGGCTCGGCGTGACCGTTGCCGCCACGCCCAAGATGCTGGAGCAGGGGGAACTGCGCAAGACCGACAACCCGCTCGACGTCGCCATTCGCGGTCCTGGCTTCATCGAGCTGATGGCGCCTGGCGGGCAGACCGTTCTGTGGCGTGGCGGCGGCCTACGCGTGAATGTCGATGGCTTCCTGGCGGCGGCGAACGGGCTGCCGCTCAAGGGCAGCATTTCGGTGCCGCGCGATGCCAGCGCACTGCTGGTGGCAGAAAGCGGGCAGGTGTTCGCGGCGGTTGCTGGCCAGACGAGCCCGCAACTCATCGGTCAGATCGAACTCACGGCTGTGGCCGATCCGTCCACGCTGAGGGCGCTGGGCGACGGCCTGTACCGAATAGAAGACCCGCTGGCCGAGGTCAGCCGCGGCATGCCGGGCGACGGCAGACTCGGCCTAGTCGCGCAGGGTTACCTTGAGTCGTCCAACGTCAAGATGGTCGATGAGATGGTTAGCATGATGCTGATGCAGCGCGCCTACTCGGCCAACGCCCGCGTGATCCAGTTGGCCGACGAGATGATGAACACCATCAACCAGCTGCGGCGCTGAGGTCGCGTGCGCTCCTTGCTGCTTGCCGCTGCGCTGGTCGCTACCCCCGCCGGGGGAGTGGCCGGCGAACTCGCGTTGCGCGCGGAACTGCCGCTGCACGGTCCCGTGTTGCGGCTGGCCGACGTGCTCGACGCCGCATCGCGCGCGCGGCTGGGAGCGTCGCACACGGCTGTTTTGGGCAACGTGCCGCTGGTCACGCTGGGACTCGATCCGGCGCCTTTCGCCTTGCGCTCCAGCGATGTGTTGGACCGGATCAGCCGCGCGGTTCCTGGTGGTCTCGGTCCATGGCGGCTGGCGGCAGGACATGTCGAGGTGCGACCTCAGAGTGCCCCAATGTCGACCGGGCAGCGGGCGGCACTTCTGGACACAGTGGAGTCGACCTGGAAAGGGCAATGCACGCTGGCGGGCGGCATCGACTGCAGCGCGCGCGCCCGCCTAGTCGGCGCAGTGCTGCCGCACTTGCCTGCCGGTGCGCTCGCGTTCGACGTGCGCGCTCCGTCGCGCCCTCTGGACGCATCGGGCGAGATCGAGATGACCGCCGCGGTGCGCGTGGATGGCATAACGATCGGTCGTCTTCCCGTGCGTCTGGCCTGGGCCGCGCAGCGCGACGCCGTGCAGCTCAAGCAGCCCGTCGCGGCGGGCGAGGCGCTGCGCGCTGGCGACCTCGCGCCGGTACGCGCGAGCGCACATGGGCTCGAGCGGGACGCACTGAGCCACGACCCAAGGGCCGGCGTGGTGCGCGCGACGCGGGCGCTCGCGGCGGGCGCCCTGCTGCCGGCAGTCGATTCGGCGTTCACCGTACTTTATCGCCGCGGTGACGCGGTGCCGGTGCGCCTCGATGTTGGGCATGTCAGCGTCGTGCGTCAGGGCGTGGCAGTGCAGGACCTGCGCGCCGGTAGCGCTGCCTTCGTCCGGCTTGGCGCGACGCCGACGCGGGTGCTGGTGCCGGCGGCACCGATCAAGGAGGGAGGTCAGCCATGAACCACGCTTTGCGAAGCGCCTGGGCTGGCATTGCGTCAGCGGCGCTGTTGCTGCCTTTGCTCAATAGCGTGTCCGCAGCCGATCTGGCCAAGCCGGCCGAGTTCGTCCCGCTCACGGCCGACCAGCGTGGCGTAAAGGTGGGCGACATCGTGACCATCGTTGTTGTGGAGAACTCGTCGGCGAGCAACTCGGCCGACATCTCCACCGACAAGAACTACTCGGTCGGCGTCGACCTCAGTACGCTCAAGCCGTACCGCGAAGGTCTGCAGGCACGCGCCGGCGATCAACTCGACGGCCGCGGCCGGGTGGCGTTTAGCGGCCGGCTGGTGGCGCAGTTGTCGGTGCGCGTGCAGGAGGTTTATCCGAACGGTGACCTGCTCGTGCGCGGCGAACAGGAGCTCAACCTGAACCGCGAGAAGACGCGCATCAGCCTTGAGGGGCGACTGCGTGCGCGCGACATCTCTGACGGCAACATGGCCCTGTCTAGCCGGCTCGCAAACGCGCGCATTGAGTACGTTGGCGACGGCTACCTTGCCGAGCGCACGCGACCAGGCTGGATCCCGCGGATCTTCGCGTGGCTGGGGTTGTGGTGATGAAGCGCGCTCTCAGACTCATGTTGGCGCTGCTGTGCGCCCTGGTGAGCGGTTCTGCCACTGCCAACGAAGTGCGGCTGAAGGATCTTGGCCGCTTTCTGGGGTGGCGCGACAACATGTTGGTGGGATACGGCCTTGTAACGGGGCTCGCCGGGTCGGGCGACTCGCCGCGCAGCCGTGTCACTCGTCAGACGCTGGCTAACGTGTTGTCGCAGTTCGACCTCATCGTGCCCGACGCCGATCTGCAGAGCCGTAACGTTGCCGCCGTGATGGTGACCGCCGTGCTGCCGCCGTCAGCAAGCGTAGGCGACAAGATCGACATCAGCGTGACATCGATTGGCGACGCTCGCAGTCTTGCGGGCGGCGTGCTGCTCATGGCGCCGCTGCGCGGTCCAGATCGGCAAATGTACGCGCTCGCGCAAGGGCCGCTGTCGGTCGGCGGATACCGGTTCGATGCCAATGGCAACCTCGCGCAGAAGAACCATCCAACCTCAGCGATGATCGCATCTGGCGCCACCGTTGAGGCCGCGGTGCGGGCCGAACTGCTGGCGCGTGACGGCACGCTCACCTTCGTTTTGAGGGATGCTGACGCCACGACCTCGCAGCGCGTTGCCGAGCGAATCAATATCGCCTTGGGCTCCGATCACGCCGCCTCGCGCGATGCCTCCACCGTGCGCATCCGCGTGCCGGCGCAGCACAGCACTGACCTTAATGGGCTGCTCGCGTCTATCGAGGGTCTACGTATCGCTCCGGACCGCACGGCGCGTGTCGTCATTAATGAGCGCACTGGAACTGTGGTGGCTGGTGGCGATGTCCTGGTGTCGGCCGTGGCGATCTCCCATGGCGACATCCGCGTGACCGTGCAGACCGAGTTCTCTGCCTCGCAGCCCGTGCTGGTGGCCGAGACTGGGCCCGGCGTACGCAGCCTCGTCGTCGCCAACAGCCGACTGGACGTGGCGGACGGCGGACAGAGTGTGACGGCGAGCTTCCCGAACACCACAGTCGCCGACCTGATCCAGGGACTGAGCCGCCTGCGCGTGAGCACACGCGACAAGATCGCGATTCTCCAGGCGATCAAGACCTCAGGTGCCTTGTATGCGGACCTCATCGTTCAATGAGGATTGCCTTTATGAGTCCGTCGCAGTGAGTTCGGTGTCCAGGAGCCGAGGATGATCCAAATCGACATGACCGGTGCCGTGGCGGCGCGTGCGCTCGACGGGCTGTTCACGCGCCAGCTGGCGGTGGCGCACAACATCGCGAACGCCAACTCGCCGGGCTTTGCGCCGGTGCGCGTGACCTTCGAAAGCGCGTTGCAGCAGGCGGCCACCGGTGCGACTGCCGACCTTGCTGCCGTACGGCGTGCGCCGATAGGCTTGCTGTCGATGCCGGGCGAATCCGTGCGCATGGATATGGAGATCACGCAGTCGGCCGAGAACGCGATGCGCTACTCGATGCTACTGGCGATGGTCGACCGCAAGCTGCAAGTAATGGCGCTTGCTGTCAACGAAGGACGTTCGCGATGAGCAATCCCATCCTGGAAATCAGCCGCACGGGCATGGACGTCGAGTACCGCCGGCTCGAGGTCGTGGCCCAGAACGTCGCCAACGCGGGCACCACGCGCACTGCCGACGGCGATAGCTTCTACCCGCTGCGGCTGGTGTCCGGCCCGCGCACCGCGCCGGCCGCGTTGAAGGCCGGTGCTGCCGCCGTGCAGGCCGCCTTGTCGGGCGTGCAGGTCTACAGCGTGGAGCGCATGAACGTGGCCGCACGTCAGGTGTACGAGCCGTCGCACCCGCACGCCGATGCGAAGGGCTTTGTCAGCTACCCGGGCATCGACCAGCTTTCAGAGATGACCACGCTCATGAAGGCGCTGCGCACTTACGAGGCCAACGTCGCCGTCTTCAACGCGACGCGCAGCATGTACCTGAAGGCGATCGAGCTGGGAGGCCGGCAATGAGCGGACCGGAAGCAGGGGCGGTCGACGCGATCGCGGGGCAGGCACGTGCAGCCGAGGTCGGCTGGACGCAGGCGCCGGCTTCATGGGCGACCGCGGCGGTCGGGGTGGCCGGGGCGCCGAACGGCAGCGGCTTCGCGAGTTTCATCGCACAGGGCGTGGACAAAGTGAACGCAACCATGGTGCGTGCCGATACTGCCCTGTCCCAAGCGGCGCTCGACAGCACGCAGCCGCCGCACCAGGTGATGCTGGCGCTGGAGGAGGCGCGGCTGTCGTTCCATCTTGCACTGCAGGTACGAAATCGGCTGCTCGAGGGATACCAGGAACTGATGCGGATGCAGGTCTGAGGTGGCGATGGACGAGGCAAAGAAAACTGATGCAGGTTGGCTGGCCGGATCGGGCAGCCGCCAACTGACCCTGGCTGCCGGTGTGCTGGTGCTGCTGATCGCCCTGATCGGCGGAGCTTGGTGGCTGCTGCGGCCCGACTACCAAGTGCTCTTCAGCGACCTGCGCGAGCAGGATGCCGCCACCATTGTTGCCGAACTGGAGCGGCAGAAGCTGCAGTACCGCCTGGCCGACGGCGGCACGACGGTCCTCGTCCCGCGAAGCCAGGTGCACGGCACGCGGCTGAAGGTGATGAGCAAGGAGCTGCCCCTCAAGGGCACGGTGGGCTTCGAGCTCTTCAATAATGCTGATCTTGGGCTGACCGAGTTCGCGCAGAAGGTCAACTATCAGCGCGCGCTGCAGGGCGAGCTGGCGCGCACGATCATGAGCCTGGCGGAAATCGACAGCGCGCGCGTTCACTTGTCGATGCCGGAGTCGGGCCTGTTCCGCCGCGCGAGTGCCAAGCCGCGGGCATCGGTTGCGTTGATGACCAAGGCCGGTCAAGAACTGCCGGGGGACACTGTGCGCGGCATTCAGCGGCTGGTTGCCGCCGCCGTGCCGGAGCTCGAACCGCACGAGGTGACGGTGATCGATCCGCGCGGCGCGCCGATGGCAAGCGCGGCGCGCGGCGGCGAAGTCGTCAGCGACCGGCGGCTCGAGCTGAAGATCGAGCTCGAGCAGTACTACGCGCGCAAACTGGCGCAACAGCTCGAGCCGATCGTCGGCGCAGGCAATGCGTCCATCAGTGTGGATGCACAGCTCAACTTCGACCAGGTGCGTGTCACGCAGGAGACCAGTGGCGCGGCGCCGCGTCGGCCGTCGCGCACCGAAAACAGCGCCAAGACGCTGGAAGCCGTGTTCGCGATAAGCCAGGACGACAACGCCGAGCGGCCGCGCATGCTGCTTGGCGCCGAGGCGCCACCACGGCGGTTGGAGCAGATCGTGGCCTCGCCCGGCTCGCTCAAGCGGCTAAATGTGGGCGTGCTGGTTCCTTCGGGCGTCGATGCGATGACCTTAGAGCAGGTGCGCCAGCTAGTGGCGGCCACCGCGGGCCTGTCGGCCGAGCGTGGCGACGCCGTGGTCGTGTTCGCGCGCGACAAGTTCGCCGCGCAAGACAAGGGCGCTGCGCTAGCGCACCCCGCGGCGCTGCAACTGCGCGGCGACGCCGCGCCGGCGCAGCCGCGGCCGGTGCCGGACGCCCGCGTGACCGGCGCGGTGCCGTCGTGGCTGATCGGTGCCGCGCTGCTGGCGCTGCTTTGCGTGGGGAGCATCACCTGGTGGCTCCTGCAGAGACGCAATGGCGGGGAGCTTGCCATGATGACCGCAGCCGAACGTGAGCGGCACCTGCAGCGTTTGCGCGAAGCGCTGGCAACTGGAGGCGGTGATGCCCGCGCGTGATCTCGCACGTGACGTCGGCGCGCGCCGCCTTCGGCGCGCCGCGTTCACCTTGGCGCGGATGGCCCCGGTAGACCGCGACTGGATCCTCGGCCAGCTTTCGCCGGCCGAGCGCGCGAAACTGAGCCATGCCGTCGGCGGCGCCAACGGATTCGGGCAACTGGTGCAGGTCGGGCCGCAGGTCGCGCAGGCGGAGACGCTGCCGAACGGACCAACGCAATCGCCGGTCGACTGCGCACGCGGTCCAGCAGTGCTGGCGCTCGTTCGGTTGCTGGCGAGCATCGGGCAGAGTCCGTCTGCCGAGTGGCTGGTGCCGGCGCTGGCACAGACGCTGGCACCGGCCGACCTTGCGCAAGCGCAGCATGCCTTGCCGCGCTCGCTGCGAAAGCGTCTAAGCGTCGCTGCGCCATCGGCCCGGTTGACGCACCTCGCAGCCCGCGCGCTTGCCGATGCGGCCGATGAGGCTGGCGCGTCCCTGCCGACGCAGCTGCCCGAACGCGCGTCAACCGGGCGGCCCCTGGCTCGCTGGTTCAAGCTAGGCAGACGATGAGCAACGTCCTGGTGCCGACGATGTTAGGAGACGCGCGACGGCGTGTCGTCGGGCGCCGCTCCGAGCGGGCGCAGGCGGCCGCGCCGCAGAAAAGCGCCCTCGATCTGGCGCTGCGCGCGATGGAGAGCGAGAACGCCGAGTTGCAGCAGCAGCTGGCTGCGCGCGATGCCGAGATCAAGGCGCAGGCGAGCCGCTTGGCCGAGCTCGAGCAGCGCATTAGTGCCGCCCGCGAGGTCGGGATCGCCGAAGGCCGCGAGGGCGGGATCGCAGCCGGGCTCGAACGCGCGCAGCTCGACCATCGCGAACGCAATGAAGCGCTGGTCGCCGCGGCTGGCGATGCGCTGCGCGCTCACGCAGCGGCGCTGGCCCAGCTCGGTGCGCTGGCCGAGCCGATCGCGCTGGCAGCTTTGGAGCGGATTACAGGTGATCGCAGCGCGCGCAAGGACCTCGTGGCTGCGCTCGTAGCCGAGCAGCTCGATCGCCTGCGCGATGCGGCGCCCCTACGCGTGCGTGTGGCGGCGGCAGATTTCCCCGCCGCAGACGAACTGCGCAGTGCGCTGCCGGCCGCGATCGTGGGATCCGTGGACGTCACCCTGGACGACGAGCTCGGCTCCGGCCAAGTCCGCATCGAACTGAAGCTCGGGCAGGTCGACGCCGGCTTGGATCGCCAGCTTGCCGCACTGCGCGTCCTGCTGCAGGGGAGCGGGGATGCCGCTTGACCTCACGCTGGCCGAGCGCGCAATCGGGCGCATCAGGCGAGCCGATCTCGTGGTGACCTATGGCCGCGTCACGCGCGTCATGCCGACCTTCCTGGAAGCCGATGGCCCGCACGCGCCGGTCGGCACGGTCTGCCAGATCAGCGCCAACGATCATCCGCCGACCTTGGCGGAGATTGTCGGCATCGACGAACGGCGAGTTGCGCTGATGCCCTACGCCTCGGTGCACGGCGTGATGGTCGGCGATCGTGTGCAGACGCGGATGAAGTCGTCCACGGTCGGTGTGGGGGAGGGCTTTCTTGGACGCGCAGTCAATGCCATGGGCGATCCCGTCGATGGCGGCGCCCCCGTGCGCGCCTGCGACGAGCGACCGCTGCACGGCAGCTACGTCAGCCCGCTGGACAAGGTCGGCGCGAGTCGGCCCCTGGACACCGGCATCCGCGCCATCGACGCTTTGCTCACCCTCGGTGTGGGCCAGCGGGTCGGCATTTTCGCTGGCAGCGGCGTGGGCAAGACGACCCTGCTGAATTGCCTGGCGCAGCACGTGGTTGCCGACATGCGAGTGATCTGCCTGGTCGGCGAGCGCGGGCGCGAGGCGGAGGAGTTCTGGAACAAGGTGCTGACGCCGGAGCAGCGCGAGCGTTCCGTGCAGGTCGTGTCCACCTCGGACGAGCCGGCGATCGTGCGCGCGCGAGCGGTCTACTTTGCGCTGGCGCTGGCCGAGCACTTTCGCACACAGGGCCGGCACGTCCTGTTCGTGCTCGATTCGATGACTCGGCTGGCCATGGCCTTGCGCGAGATCGGACTGGCGGTGGGCGAGCCGCCGACGGTGCGCGCTTATACGCCCTCCGTTTTCTCGATCCTGCCGCGCGTGATCGAACGGTTCGGCGCCGTCAAGGGCGCCGGCGCCATCACGGCACTGGTGTCGGTGCTGACCGAGACCGATGACACCGACGATCCGCTCGCAGAGACCGTCAAGGCGCTGCTCGACGGGCACATCGTGCTGGGGCGCGAGCTCGCAGAGCGCGGCCAGCTGCCGGCGATCAACGTCCAGCGCAGCGTCAGCCGATTTTTCCGCACGGTCACCGACGAGGCGCAGCGGACCCTCGTCACCGAGGCCATCGGTCAGCTGTCGGTCTACGACAGCTCGCGCAGCCTGGTCGAGTCGGGCATGTACAAGGTTGGCACCAATCCCGCCCTCGACCGCGCACTGCATTGCCGCGAGCGCCTGCTCGCGTTCATGCGCCAGGCGCCCGAGCAGCGCGTCGAGCGGAAGCGCGCCATCGACGAACTGGCGGCTGCGATTAAGGAGGCTGGCCTTGGCCCGCGCTGACGTAGACCTCAGGCTGCTCGAGCCTTGCCTCGCACTGCGCGAGGCGCAGTTGCAGCATGCCCAACTGGAGGCGCAGGAGGCGCGGCGGCAGTTCGACTGGGCGCAGCGCGACGCCGACTCCGCCGGCTTGCAGGTGGCGCGCGCGGAGTCTGCCCTGCGGCGACAGTTGAATGGGCACGGCGCGCACTTCGGCGCGATCGAACTGCACGCCCTGCGCACGGCGGTGCAGGCACTGCGAGCGCGCGCCGCTCATAGCGAGGAACGGCGCCGCACGGCGCAGAGAGAGATGGACGAGCGGCAAGATGCGGTGTCGGCGGCCGACAGCACAGTGCGCACGCTCGAGCGCGACATTCAGCTGCTGCGTCGGCGCTCGCTGCGAGCAGCCGACGACAAGGCGCTGGCGCTGGCCGAAGACCTATGGACCGCGCGGAGGAAGTCGAGGTGAACATCGTGACGTCGACCGAGCGTGTGGATGTTCCGACAACGGCGGAGGGCGCGCGCGCGGCGCGCGGGCAGGCATCGTTTGCGGCCGCCCTGCGCGACATGGAGCAGAGCGCGGCGGCAATGCTCGCCATGCCTCACGTCAAGGCCCAAGCCGCCCAGCGCGAGTTCGGCTTGGCGGGCGGTGCCGTGGCGGCGGCTGATGCATCCGCCGGGCCTGGGTTAGTCCGCGCGGAGGACGTGCGGTGTGCATCCGATGCAGCGCCGTCCGATGGCGCGAAGGCGTGCGTCTGCCAGCCCGACCATGATCGAATGACGCGTGATGCGACGGACGGGCCGACTGCCGTGGTGGCAGCGGCGCTCTCGCCCGCTCGCACCGGCGACCGGCTCGCAGCGCCTGATGCTGAGCTGCTGATGGCCGGCCAGGTCGCCGCCGCGGGCGCGGACGACGCAGCCGGCGGGCCGGAAGGGATGCGCGCAGCGCAGGGCAGTGGCGGTGAAGGCCCGCAGAGGCTGCAGATCGCCGCACGCAATCTGCAGCCCGCGCCGATGCTGCTGGCGCAACCGTCGGCCCGGCCTGGGTTTGCCGGCACCATCTCGAACAGCGACGCAGCAGAGTCGCGCAGCTCAGTGCGACCGGAGACCCGGGCTGCACCCGCTGCGATCTCGCCTGCGCAGGTCGTGACGCACCTCGCGGCCGATAGTGTTGCCGTCGCCATCAGGGCGGCGCTGCTGGACGCGGACGGCGAGCGCGAGTTGCTGACTCGGTTGGCTGCGGAGCTGGGTGCGAGCGGCATCGGCCGCTATTCGATTCAACTGAACGGTCTGCGCGTTGCCGGGCCGACCGACAACGGAGGTCAATGATGGCGCTAGGCGCGGTGGGCGCACCAACGTCTGTCAATACACGCATCGACTCGCTTGGGCTCGACCTGCAGTCGTTGCTGCGGATCATCCTCACGCAGCTCACCTACCAGGACCCGCTCAAGCCCGTAGACAACTTCCAGTTCATGTCGCAGCTGGGCCAATTCACAGCCTTGGAGCAGACGCGCCAGCTTGCAGAGAAGGTCGACAACCTGCTGGTGGTGCAGGCCTCCACCCAAGCGGTCGGCCTGCTCGGCAAGCAGGTCGATCTCATCGCGGACCAGGGCGCGGTCGCGGAGTCCGGGACTGTGCAGGGCATCTCCTTTCGCACGGGCCAGCCACTGGTCACGCTGCGCACGGCAGACGGCCGCGTGATCACCGATGTATCGCCCTCGCAGATTGGGCAAGTCCGCTAGAACGGGAATAAAAATCAAGGAGAGTGCGAATGCTTGAGTCAATTTACATCGGCCTGACCGGCCTGAACTCCTACTCGCGCGGCCTGCAGATGATCAGCAATAACGTGGCCAATCTGAACACGCCGGGCTTCAAGGCCTCCACACTGCGCTTCGGCGACCTGTTCTACTCGGGGACCGGCGTGCCCGGCCTGCTTTCGAGCGGTTCGAACGTGCAGTTCGGCGCCGGGGTGACCTACTCGCAGTCGACCGTCAACTTTCGGCAGGGCGACATCCGCAGTTCCGGCGGCGAACTGGATCTCGCCATACAGGGCCGTGGCCTGCTGGTGCTGATGGACGGCAACGACAAGCTGTATGCACGCACGGGGCAGTTCGGCCTCGATAAGGACGGCTACATCTCCGAGCGCACGCTGGGCTTCCGGCTCGGCATGCTCACGCCGGAGGGGATCCTGCAGACGTTCAGCGTCAACGGCAAGCGCACCAATCCGCCCAAGGCCACGGCGTCGATCAAGTTTGCCGACAACCTCTCTGCGACGGCGCAGCAGCACGTTATCTCGGGTGTCGAGGTCTACGACGCCAATGGCGGCACGCACGTATGGACCATCAAGTTCGCCAACACCTTCAATACGACGGCCGGCCGCTGGGCCGTAACCGTGGAGAACGACAAGGGCGAAAAGATCGAGGAAGGCGAGATTGTCTTCAACGGCAGCACGCTCGCCGCCGACAAGAACAAAATCACCGTGGCCTTCGCGCCGCAGGGCGCGCCCGCCTCGAGCATCGTGCTCGACTTTAGCGGCAGCGTGACCGGCTTCTCGGCTGGAACGTTCTCGTCAATGCGCGTCGACACGAAGGATGGCTTCGGCGCCGGCGACCTGACGCGGGTGCTGCTCGATACCGACGGTCAGATCAAGCTCGAATACTCCAACGGCCAGTCGGAGAAGGTCGGCTACGTTGCACTGGCTGACTTCGAGGACCTGCAGGTTCTTACCCAGCGCGGCGATGGCCTGTTCGAGGAGCGCGGCGCGGCCGATCCGCGGTTGGTGCGACAGGGTGAGGGCGGTCTCGGCACGCTTCGCGCGCAGTCGATCGAGGCTTCCAACGTCGACCTCTCGCAAGAGTTCGGCCAGCTCATCCTGTACCAGCGCGGCTACCAGGCGTCGTCGCAAGTGATTACGGTGGCCAACGAGATGATCCAGCAGCTGTTCGAACTGCGGGGCCGCGGATGAGGGCATGGCGGACTTGGCGCCCGGTCGGCAATGCCGACCTTGCTGCCGTGAGTGCCACCGCGGCGCAGACGCTGGCTGACTGGAACCAGGCATGGTTTGGCCTCGATGCCTGCCACGTGAAGCGCGCCCGCATCGTACCGATGCGCACGACGGTCGTCGCTCCGGCGCGAACCTTTCGGCTCGGCGGTTTGATCGGTTGCAGTGGGTCAACCATGGGGCTGCGCTCGCTCGTTGCGCTTGCTCTGCGCGGTCGTTCAGATCCATGGCCGGACGAATCGCTGGCGGTGAATGCACTGGATGGGTTCCAGCGGCGGCTCGTCGAAGACCTGCTGCGTAGGCTGGCGCGCTCGCTCGGCCAGCCGGATGGGCTGGCGCTGTCCGAGTCGCCCCTTCACGACGGCCCGTCGCGATCGTTCGTACTGGAAGTCGGCATGGCAGGCCGCGAGAGCGCACTTGTGCTCGACGTCGATCCTGCCGCAGTCGTCACGGCGCCATGCCGCAGCGGCAAGGCCGGGCGCGCCTTGACCGGACGGTGGGAGGCGCTGGGACCGTCACGGACGCGCCTTCAGGCAGCCATCGGCACGATCCGCATTGACGCGCTCGAGCTGATGCGGTTGAAGTCGGGCGACGTTCTGCAGACCGAGAGTTCGATCTACGAGCCGATCGAGGTAAGGGCGGGGGTAGTGGCAGTGGGGCGCGCCTACCCGTGCCGGGTCGAACAGCGCCTAGCTCTACAGTTCAGTCTTGAGACGCAGGATGGACGTGAAGATGGGAATCACTAAGGAACGCGTGGTCGAACTGGCGGCATTCGCCGAGCCCGTTCAGGCGGGCGCCGCATCAGAGGCGAGCGTGGTCAGTCGCAGCGCCGAGCTGCTGAAGGACGTCAGCGTGACGCTGGAGATCCGCCTCGGTGAGGCCTCTGTCAGCGTGCAGGATCTCTTCGCGCTGAAGGACGGCTCGGTAGTCGAACTGCAACGCATGGTCGATGATCCGGTTGATGTGCTGCTCAATGGACGCGTCGTCGCGCGGGGGCAGCTAGTCGCCAGCGGCGAACAGTTCGGTGTCCGTGTGACCGAGATCCTCGGCGGCGACGCTTGATGTCCAGCAGGATCGTTTGGTGCGCCGCCATGTCGCTGCCGGCCGCACTCGCTCCAGGCATCGCGCTAGCGCAACTCGCTGGTGGTGCCGGCGCGCCTGAGATCGATCTTGTGCGC
This sequence comes from Burkholderiaceae bacterium, assembly GCA_022843955.1. Classification (GTDB taxonomy): domain Bacteria; phylum Pseudomonadota; class Gammaproteobacteria; order Burkholderiales; family Burkholderiaceae_F; genus JALHMQ01. The sequence goes on along the minus strand of JALHMQ010000026.1, from coordinate 33,598 downwards.
GTGGCACTCTCGCTCGCGCTGTGCATCGCGGTGGGGTTGGCTGCGCTATGGTGGTTACGCCGCTACGGTGGAGCCCGATTCAGCGCGTTGGGGCCGCGTGACCAGCAGCGCAATTTGCGCATCGTCGAGACCACGCGCCTGCATGTGCGCGCCACGCTCTACATAGTAGAGTTTGACGGCCGACGCATCCTGATCGCTGCCGACCAGAGCGGCGTCGTGCGGCTTGCCGAAAGCGGGCCGCTGGCGGCGCCGGCGCAATGAGAGTATTTGGTCAGGCCATGTGTCTGCTCACGGCCGTCATGCTGTTGCAGGTGGCGGCCCCTGTAATGGCGCAGCCTGCCGATGCGCCGGCCGCCGCAGCGGCCGACCGAGCGAGCTTGAAGGCGACGCCTCCTAATTCGACTTCGGGGCATAACACTCCCAGCGAGCCGCAGGCGGCGCCAAGCACAGAGCAACCGCAGTCCGAGAACAGTCAAAGACCGCAGCCCAGGGATGAGAACAAGGACGAGAAGAAGGACGAGAAGAAGGACGGGCGCAAGGCGCCGCCGCCCCTGACCTTCTCTCTTGAGCCCGGAAAGGGCGGGGCAGGTGAGCGTCAGGTGTCGGACGCGATAAAGATCGTTGTCTTGCTGACGGTGCTGAGCCTTGGTCCTGCCGTTGTCGTGTCGATGACCGCTTTCATCCGCTTGATCATTGTCCTGTCGATGCTGCGCCATGCGCTCGGCATGCCGGAGACGCCGCCGAACGCCGTGCTGATCAGTTTGGCACTGTTCCTGACCACCTTCGTGATGCTGCCCGTGGTGAGCCAGGTGAACCGCGACGCCTGGCAACCTTACGTGCAGAACCGCGTCGACACGACGCAGGCGATCGAGCGCGCAGCGGTGCCGATTCGCGACTTCATGTTGAGGCAGGTGCGTGAGTCGGACTTGCGGCTCATGTATGAGCTGTCGGGCGAGGCTGTGCCCGCTCGTCCGGACGAGGTGAGCATGGTGCAGCTGACGCCAGCGTTCATCCTCAACGAGTTGCGTGTGGCTTTCCAGATCGGCTTCGTGATCTTCTTGCCCTTCCTGCTGATTGACCTTGTGGTCTCGGCGGTGCTGCTGTCACTCGGCATGCTGATGGTGCCGCCGGCCACGATTGCATTGCCGCTCAAGGTCCTTCTCTTCGTGTTGATCGACGGTTGGGCGCTCGTCCTGCGGGGCGTGGTCGGCAGCTTTCAATGAGGTAACCGATGGCCGCGAGCACGTTGACCGAGGGGCCGGGGCGCGCGGACGCGAAACAAGGGGATCAGCCGGAAACCGAGGCCGCCCTGTGGTCCGCTTGGCGCGAGCAGCGCAGCGTGGCGGCCCGCGAGAACCTCGTGCTACTCCACCTGCCGTACGCGCGGAAGGTCGCGCTTCGGATGTACCGCGCGCGCGCATACATGGGCATCGAGTATGCAGACTTCTATCAGCTTGCCTGCATCGGCCTGCTGGAGGCGCTGGAGCGCTACGACCCAGGCCACGAGGCGGCATTCCGGACCTTTGCCCATTCGCGCATCGAAGGCAGCGTGCTCGATGGGCTCCAGCACCTGACCGAAGTCAACGAGCAGGTCAGCCTGCGGCGGCGCATGCAGCGCGAGCGGCTCGCCTCGCTGAAAGGCGACACACGCGCCGCGCCGCGCACCAGCGAGCAGGTGCTGGCGGAGCTGTCCGAGATCGCCGTTGGTCTTGCCATCGGCTTGATGCTCGAAGAGACTGCAATGTATCGTGCCGAGACGCATGAGTCGGTCGATACCGCGTACTCCACGGTTGCGTGGCGGCAGGCGCGCGAGCTCATGCTCGGCGCGGTTCGCACACTGCCGGACCGCGAACGGCAGGTGATCGTGCTGCATTACCTGCATGGCCTAACCTTCGAGCATATTGGCGCTGTGCTTGAGCTGACCAAGGGTCGAATCTCGCAGTTGCACCGCGAGGCGCTGCTGCTGCTGCGCGCCGGGCTTGGGCCAGTCGACCATTTCACCCTCGCACGCTGATCCCCATGGAGACAAACCGCGTGGCCCCAGTCGCAGAACTGTGTGATCCCGAGTCGCTGTGCGCGCTGGTCGCCGACGTCAGCGTTGCCGACAACGCTGCAGCACTGCGTCTCTTGACGCAGGCGGTCGAGCGCTGGCCGCAGGACGCACGTATCCACTTCCTGAACGGGTCATGCCTTGCTGAAGGCGGTCGCTACGACGATGCCATCGTGGCCTTCGAGCGAGCCGTGGGTCTGCAGTCCGATTACGCGATTGCGCGCTTCCAGCTGGGCTTGCTGCATCTATCCAGCGGTCGCGTTGCGCAAGCGCTTGCGGCGTGGGAGCCACTGGACGGCCTGATCGAGCGGGATGCGTTGCGCCTGTTCAAGCAGGGTCTCACGGCGTTGATCGAAGAGCGATGGCAGGACTGCGTCGAGTTGCTGCGTGCGGGGATCGACGCCAACACTGCTTTCCCGCCGCTCAATAGCGACATGCAGCGGGTAATCGAACGCGTGTCGGGTGCTCTCGCCGGTAATCAGGCAGTAACGACCGAGAATATTCCGTCGCAGTCCGAGGCCGAGTCGTCGCGCCACGTGCTGTTAACCGAATACCTGACCAGCAAGACTAAGCACTGACCGCTATGCAGCCCATCACACGCGTCGACCAAATCCTGCTGCAGTTGCGCAAGCAGCTCGCGGACCGTGCGCAGCGCGGCTCGCAGGCTGTGGGCCGCAGTGCGAATCGGTCGGCGCAGGGCCGCACTGACGAAGCACCGCTCGCTGAGTCGCTTAGCCGTCGCGTGTCCGAGTTGCGCTTGGCGGGCTTGAGCGATCAACGCCTCCTGACACGCGTGCTGATCGAGCAGGTCTTGCTGGCCGAACTCGGAAGCGATCTCACCAATGACGCCAACTTTCAGCGCGTCGTCGATGATGTGCAACGCACCATCGAAGACGACGCAGCATTCAGCGAGTTGGTGGCGAGCCTGTCGCGCTAGTTGCCCGGCTTTCACCTGCTCACCGCGCTCGCCGCATGCGTTAAGCCCCTCAAACACGGTAGCCACACCGGATTTCGCTAAACGACTTCGCAATCCGTCCAGATAACTAGGGAGGAACCGCGCGCGCCGCCGCGGGGTCAATGAACTGGACGGGGGAAGGCCGCATGGTTGCAGTCGTCGCTGGCAATGGGCTTGGTCTTGGAGATACGTCTGCTCTCCTCCTTGGCGGGCGCGGCACCGTTGGCGACGCAGGCGTTGGCCGAGGCACCGACCGCGTCTACCTGAACGCTGCAACGGGCAATCTAGTCATTCAGAATCGGGATGAGTTGCTCCTTGGCCGTGGTCTCGACGTGGGCGTGCACCGCGCCTACAACAGTCTTGGTCAGTTCGACTTCGGCAACAACGACAACTGGTTGTCGGGGCTGAACAAGCGCATCTACTCACTCACCGGAACCGTCAACACGGCGGGCAGCACGGTGCGCCGTGCCGACTGGGACGGCACCGAGATCGTCTACAGCTACAACGCCACTGCTGCCCGCTACGAGACCAAGGCCGGCGATGGTGCGCATGACTTTCTGACCCTGTCCGGCAGCACTTGGACCTGGACCGACGGCAGCACACGGTTCACCGAAACCTACGACAACGTCAATGGCGGCCGCATCACCGCGCAGGCCGATGCCAGCGGCAACCAGGTCACCTACAGCTACGACGCCAGCGGCCGGCTCGCCCGGGTCCAGAGCCCGGTCACGGTAGGCGCCACCAACACCACCGAGAGCGTCTACCTGGACTACAACGCCAGCGGTCTGCTCACTCAGGTGCGCACCGTCTACAAGAACGCCAGCAACGTCGATGTCACACGCACCCGGGTGCGCTACGAGTACGACACCAGCAACCGGCTTTCGCGGGTACGAGTCGATCTGAGTCCAGATGACAACGCCATTTCGGATGGTCGGACCTACGACACGACCTACACCTACGACGGGACCAGCAACCGCGTTGCTTCTATTAGTCAGACCGATGGCTCCAGAGTCGACTTCGTTTACACCCTTGTCGCGAGCACACAACGCGTCACACGTGTCACACAAACCGTTGCAAGTGGCTTAACGCGCGTCACCAACATCGCCTACGACACCGTCAACCGCACGACGACCCTGACAGATCCGCTGAGTGGCACCACTGTCTTCTCGTACGACGCCTCGAATCGCCTCACCCGCATTACAGCTCCAGCGGTCGGCGGCAATCCTGCGCAGACGGTCCAGTTCGCCTGGGATGCGGACGGCAACGTAACCAGTGTGACCGACGCCAAGGGCAACGTCGTCACGTATCAATACAACGCGCAGGGGTTGATGACCCTGCAGCGTGACCAAGCCGGCAACACCGTCACGCGCACGTACAACGCGAACAATCAGCTTGAAACGGAAGTCGTCTACTTCACGCCTGATCCGGACGGCGCTGGAACAGCGCAGCCCGGGGCGCCCGCCACCACGCGCTACATCTATGACAGTGCCCACCGCCTGCGCTATGTGCTGAGCGCCGAGGGTCGCGTCACCGAGCACCGGTACAACGCACAAGGGCTACGCACGTCCTCGCATGAGTACGCGGGCAACTTCTACACCACCGCCACGTACACCGAAGCTGCCTTGACCAATTGGCGCGACGCGCTAGTCGACAAGAGTCGCGCCCTGCGGGCCGACTATACCTACGACTTCCGCGGTGCGATCGCCAGCGAGACCCGCTACGCGCGCCTGCGGGCGGACGGCGTCGGCGCCACGGATCCAGGTGCGACCGAGTATCAATCGATTCGGTACGTGTACGACAGCTTTGGCAACTTGCTGCAGCGGTTGCCGACGGTTGGTTCTGCGAGTGCAGAGACCTTTGCTTATGACGGCCTGGGACGTTTGACGTCCAGCTCAGACCTGAACAGTGTTCAGACCATTACCGTCTACGACGATGTCAACACGCAGATCCGGACAACACTCGCGGACGGCCTGATTCGAACCCAGGTCTTCAACCGGGCGGGCGAGTTGATCAGTGTGCTGGAGTCGCAAGGGTCGACAACGCTGTCGAGCACACAGTACAGGTACGACGCGCTGGGCCGACTTCGCTATGCCCAAGACCCGACTGGCGTACGCACGCACGTCCTCTACGACGCGGCCAGCCGCAAGGTCGCAGATATCGACGCCGATGGATCGCTGACCGAGTACATCTACGACAACAACAATCTTCTGACGCGCACGTTGCGCTACGCCAATCCCCTGTCTGCGGCGGCGCTGGCCGGCTTGGCGGACGCGAATGGCAACCCGATGAATGTGTCGCTTGGCGCTGCGGGAAGTGCGGTGTCCGCCACTTCGATTCCGCGCCCAGCGGCGGACGCCACCAACGACCGCAACACGTGGCGCCTTTATGACGCTGCGAATCGACTGCACAAGGAGGTCGATGCGGCCGGAGCTGTCGCCGAGTACTTCTATGACGGTGCCTCGCGTCTCATTCGCAAGACCGCGTGGGCCAACACGATCAATCTCACCACGTTCTCGGCGACGCCGACGTCCGCCAACGCGGCGCCTTCTGCCAACAGCGCTGCCGACCGCACGACCCGCTACTTCTACGACAACGATGGCCGACTTCGCGGAGCACTCGATGCCGAGGGTTTTGTCGTCGAGCATCAGTACAACGCCGCGGGCCAGAGAGTTCAGACGTTGCGGTACGCCGACGCCGCAGCTGCTGCCGACCGAGCCGCCGCATCGCTGGCAACGCTCATCGCCAACCGCGGGGCAGCCGACCGCGCGAAGGACATTCGCGAACACTTCATCTACGACGGCCGTGGCCTTTTGCGCTTCGCCGTCGATGGTGAAGGCAATGCGACCGGCTATGCCTACGATCAGTACGGCAATGTCCGGCTTCAAGACGTGGGCCGACGCATTGATCCATCGCTGTTGCGCGATCCGCAAGCCAGCACGACCCTCACGTTCCAAGCGAGAGCAGTCGCGACCGGCGGCGTCTCACCTACTGTGCAAGTGCGCGTTGACGGCGTCGTCGTCGGCACCGTCACGGTCACTGCCACTGCCTACACCACCTACTCGGTAACGGTGTCGAACATCGTTCCCGTGTCTCCGCACACGATCGACTTTGTCTATACCAATGACGACGGGCTGACCGGAACCGCCAATCGCACGGTCTGGATCCGCAACATGGCCCTGGGCCCTGCTTCACTCACTGCCGCAAGTATTCCGGTCGTGCACGACAAGGGAGCAAGTACTGCGGCATTCGATGGGGCTAACCTGGTTGAACTTGCCGCCGGCAGCGAGCACGTGCTGGAGGAGAACGGTGCCCTGCGCGTATCGCCGCCCGCGTGGTCGCTGTTCGCGGCCAATGCGGTCGCAAGTGCAGCCCTTCAAGTAACCCGCTACACGTACAGTGCTTATGGTCAGGTCCTGAGCAAGACGATCACGCTGGCCGGCGGTGCGACCGAGACAGATAGTTTTTCCTACGACTCGCAACGGCGCTTGACTGGCGAAACGCGCGCCAGTGGCACTGCAGAGGCACGCACCAGCCTGCGCCGCTATGACGTGCAGGGCCGAGTGACGATGGAACTCGGTGGGCGCGGCGCGGAAGCGCTTGCCGCTCTTGGCGGTACACCAACCCAGGCGCAGATCGACGGCGTATGGAACACCTGGGCGGTCCGGTTCAGCTATGACAGCGCCGGGCGCCGGGCTTCCATGACCGATGCCAACGGCTTTCGGACACTCTTCTACTACAACACCGATGACAAGCTCGTCTACACCATAAGGCAGGCGAGCGACGCTGCAGGAACGGTCTACGGCGAAGTTGTCGAGCACCGCTACAACAGCTTCAACGAACTGTCGGACACGATCGTCTACGTGAACAGGCTGGCTGCGGCCACCTTCAATCCGCTCACGGGTGGTCTGGTCACGACCGCCCTCACGAACGCCGTCAATGCAATCGCCAACACGGCACTCGATACGCGCACCCAATTCACCTACACCACACGCGGGCTGGTCAGCGGTCGCCGTGACTACACCACATCCAGCGCGTTCGACGCGACGACCTTCGCCTACAACACCTTCGGACAGGAAAGCAGCCGGACGAGCCCGACAGACGGCAGCAATACGGCTGTTCAGAACACAGGGTACGACCGTCGTGGACTGGTCACGTCCAGCGCACTCGATCCCAGTGGATTGAACATCACATCATCGACCGTCTACGACGCTTTTGGCCGTGCGATCACCATGACCGATGGCCGCGGAATCAACCGCAGCTACGCCCATGACCGTGCAGGCCGAGTCGTTCAGGCCACCGACGGCAATGGCCAGTCGGTAAGCACCACCTACGACGCGCTGGGCAACGTACTCACTCGCACGGATGCAAGGGGTCAGACGACCACGTTTGCCTATGACCCGTTCGGACGTCGACTCACCATTACAACACCCGAAGGCATCCAGACCGTCACCTCCTACAGCCCGCACGGACAGGTGGTCAGGCAACAGATCCTCGGTGTGAGCGGCAATGACACCGTCTACGAGTACAACAAGGACGGCAATCTCGTCACAACACGGGTGGCGAACGGCAGTCTCAACCTGACCACCACCAACGCCTACGACCGCGCAGGGCGACTGCTCAGTGTGGTCGATGCGCGTGGAACCACCACCGCCTACGCCTACGACACTGCCAGTCGGGTGCTGACGCGCACCGTCGATCTAGGCGGCCTCGGGTTGATAACGCGGTATGCGTACGACGGCAAAGGCCAGACGGTATCGGTGACGGACGCCAACGGCACCGTCACGGCAACCACGTTTGACAAGAAAGGCCAGACAACTCAGGTTGCGGTTGATCCTTCCGGGCTGAACCTGCGCACCAGCTTCACCTATGACAAGCGTGGCAAGACGCTGACCGTCACCGAGGGTGCGGGCACCGCAGAGGCACGTGCAACCCAGTACACCTACGACAAGGCGGGCCGGTTGACCCGCACCCAGATCGACCCGGCCGGCCTCAACATCTCCACGACGTATGCGTATGACCGCAATGGCAACGTCGCCACCAAGACGGATGCGCGTGGAAACGTCACTCGGTACGCGTATGACAACGAGAACCGGCTCCGATTCACGCTCGATCCCACCAATGGGCTGACCGAGACCGTCTACGACGCCGCCGGCAACATCAGTCAGCTGGTGCGATATACCAACTTCCAGCCGGCCGCGGTCATCACCACGACGACTCTGCCGGGGACAAACGCAACCCACGCGATCAATACCGTGAGCATCGTCAAGGATGCCGCGCGAGACCGAACCACAACCTACGCGTACGATCGGGATGGCCGCAAGGTACTGGAACGTGATGCGCTGGGTGGCGTCACCCAATTCAAGTATGACGCCGCCAGCAATCTGATCGAGAGAACCGAGTACGCCAACCGCATCAGCACGACGGCTGCGCCGGTCGTCAACGGCTTCAGTGGTGTTTCGATCACCATCGACGCCTCGCTAGATCGCATCACGCGGTTTGCCTACGACCAGGCGAACCGCCTCGTCTACACGCTGGACGCTCATACCGTTGCCGGCGGACCTGGCGGCTTGATCACCGAGAGCGTTTACGACGCCAATGGCAACGTCGCGCGCATCATCCAGTACAACTCCCACAAGACGATTGGCGGCAATCCCACGGCAGCGCAGGTCGCAGCTCTCCTGCCGGCCAACAACAACCTCAGTCATGCCGATCGCGTATGGGCGCGCGAGCAGATCTTTACCTACGATCGCGCCAACCGGCAGGTCCACGCGCTGAACATCTGGGTGTCAAACGGCAGCAACGACCGACACTTCATCGCCTCTGCTTTGCAGTACGACGGTCTCGGGCGAGTCACACGCTCGACAGAGAGCGCCCTCGGGTTTTGGACAGCCGATCTCGCTGTTGTGCCCACGGTTGATGCCGTTGCCGCAAAGGTCGCGTCAGTCGCCAATGCCGCGGATCGGACGACCCAGTACGTATACGACCGCGCCGGAAGACTGACTCAGAAGACAGACGGTGAGGGTTTTGTCCAGCGCTTTGGATACGACGCGGTTGGCAATAAGACGTCGTTCACCAATGAGCTGAATGCAGTCTGGAACTACGAGTACGACCGGGCCGGCCGACTGACGATCGAGCGATCTCCTTCGGTCGCGCTCTCCACATTGTCTGACTCCGCAAGCGGCAGCGTTGTGCCAGGTGCGTCGACTACCAGCGGTCGCATCGTTACGCGCATGACGTATGACGGTCTCGGCAATGTGCTGACGCGAACCGAAGGGCTGAACAATGACCTGACCGCGCGACCGGAGACGCGCACCACAACCTACGCGTACGACGCCCTGGGACGTCAGATCACGATTACCTACGAAGCCGTCGGCTTCTACAACCCCGGCGGCGACAATCTCGCCACCAACGGTTGGAATGGATCGGTCAACATCACCGTCAACCGAACGGAGTCGACTGCTGCTGCAAGCAGCGAGACCCGTTACAACGCCTTCGGCGAGGCGATCGTCAACCGCGACGTCGGCGGTGGATGGAGCTACAAGACATACGACCAACTCGGACGGCTTGTCTACGAGGTCGATCAGACGCGCGCCGTCACCCAACACTGGTACGCGCCCAAGCAGTTCGAGTACGACGGCTTCACTCGCCTTGGCGGATCGGCCGGCTCGTTCACCAATAGCCTGACTATAGGCGAGGGCACCGTCGCCGCGGCTGCGGCCACGGCGTCGAATGCCGAGAACCGCTGGGTCAGCCGCTTCTACGACCGCTTGGGCCGCATGCACGCCGCCATGGGCGGGCCCAGCACAACCTTCAACTTTGACTCGTCAGCACCGGCGGGTCAGCAGGCGTTTCAGCACGGTGGCGATACACGGTACGAGTACACGATCTTCGGTGATGTCTCCAGGTCCCGCACACTGCTGAATCCCAGTACGGGCGCCACCGCGGACACCTACTACTACTACCACCTCTTCGGCAAACTCTCGCGAACCATCGATCCGCTCGGCTATGTGACCCAGACTGACTACAACGCATTCAAGGAAGAGATCAGCACTTGGGAGTTCGCGCGCCCCGTAACGAGTTGGGATTTGTGGAATTCGGGCAATCCGGTAAGCGTGGTCCCGGGAGCGTGGGCCAACGGCTGGGATTGGGGTGTCCCCACGATCGTCGACCCCAACAGTGCCGACGGGCATGACCGGCGCACCTTCATCGGCTATGACCGCCGCGGCAACAAGGTCTACACAGCCAACGTCAACGTCCAGCTTGCCCGCACGACCGGAAACCTGTCGGCAGGCTACGTCGTCGGGACGATCGTCAACAACATCTACTACGATGGTGCTAACCGGGTCGTCCGAGAGACGCACCACACGGCCGATGCTGCAAACGCCGTCGTGACGAGCGGCGCCAACGGCTACTCAGCCGGGCGCGAGACGTACAACTTCTACGACGCGCTCGGCCGGGTAACGGCGACCCTGCAAAGCAACGGGTCAACGGTCGAGTTCCTGTACGACGCTCACGGCAATGCCGTTCTCACGCGCGCCCGCTACAGCGCAGGCTCGGTGACCGCGTGGTCCGGTGCGCTGCCCACCGCGTACAGCGTGGCAGCCCATGCCGACGATCAACTTACCTATCAGTACTTCGACAAGCTCGGTCGCGCAACCCGCACTGTCGACCCCACCGGTGCCAACGCCTACTTCAGCTACACGGCGCGTGGCGACGTCGCCAAGGAGTGGCGGCCGTTCAACGATGTCGACGGCCAACTGCGCCAATCCATCCGCTTGTACGGCTACGACGCTGTCGGCCGCCAGACCCAGACTCGCACGCTGACCCAGCGTCACTACGACGTTGGCATGACCTACGCCAACGAGACCATCCGCTACAACGCGTTTGGCGAAATCGTCGCAAAGGGGCTGGACGGCACCGAGCATGAGTTCAACCACTACGACACCCTCGGGCGTGTCTGGCGCACCAACGCTGGCGACGGTGTGTGGAAGATTCTCAACTACGACCTCCAGGGCAATCTGACCCGTCAGATCATCAGCCCGACGGTCGATCTGAGCACCGCTTTCTCCAGCGGGAACGTTGGCGCGGCCGCGGACGACTGGGCCAACTACCGCGTGACGCGCAACATCGTCGACAAGCGCGGCCGCGTGCTGACGCAGTTCATGCCCGTCTGGTCAAATTGGTCCAACAGCACCTTGGTGTCGTGGATCAATCGCACGTATGACCGGTGGGACAACATGCTCTCGGTCGCCAATCTCAACAACGGCGCCTGGGTCACCCACTATCGCTACAACGCGCTCAACCAGGTCATCCACGAGCAGAAGCCCAACGTCACCATCACCACCGAGCAGGCCACCAGCTTCACCGCGCGCCCCACAACCGCGATCTACTACGACGCCTGGGGGCGCCAGATTGGCATGACCGACGCCAATGGCCGGACCAACACGCTGCGGTATGACGCCTTTGGCCGGCTGACAAACGAGTTCAAGGCCGACGGCGGCCAGGTCACCCGCGCCTATGACGCCCTGAACCGCGAAATCTCCAAGACCGATGAAGTCGGGCGCGTCCACACCTACGCCTACGACAAAGCCAACCGGCGCACGACCGACTGGGTCAACGGCATCTTCATGGGTAGCCGTGCGTACGACCAGCTTGGCAATCGAATACTCGAAACCTCGGGTCAGGGAGACGTCTACGCCAACGCCCAACGCCGCTACTGGTACGACGCGCGCGGCTTGATGACGGCCGCAGCGCTTCCCGGCGGACAGGCGACGCTTCACTACTTTGACGCGCGCGGCAACAAGACGTGGGAGACCGACGCCACCGGGTCGGGTACGGGCACCACTTATGACTACTTTGGGCGCCTAACGTGGAAGCAGGACATGGGAGGGGCGACGTACGCCTTTGCCTACAACCGAACCGGTGAACTGCTACGCCAGACCAGCAGTCGTGGTCAAGACGTCCGCTACACCTACTACGCCAACGGCCTGACGCGCCAGATCGACGACATCTGGCGCCGCAGCGTCACCCAGTACGACTACGACTTCGCCGGCAACCGCACGCGCGACCGGTTCGTTGAGGACGGCATCGTCTATCGTGACGTGCTAACCGGCTACGACGCCAATAACCGCGTCAGCTGGGCCAGCGACTGGGGCGCCGCTACATCGCAGCAGCGCTTCAGCTTCAACTACGGGTACGACGCCAACGGCAACCGCCGCTCCATCACCGGCACCTACACCCGGCCCTGGTACACCGGCACCGGCGACTTCTACGTCAACATCGATCGCTGGTACACGTATGACGCGCTCAACCGCGTTGTCATCTTTGACGGCAAGAAGACCGGCAGCGGCCCCAGCTTCACCATCACGCCCGATACCGCCAGCAACAGCCGCGTCTACTACTACAACGCCGCCGGCGAGCGGGTACGCGAAGACATCTACATCCGCGATGGCGTCATCACCCAGCCGCGCAGTCACTACTTCAGCTACGACTTTGCCAGTCGCCTGACGAGCATGTCGCGCGCCGACACCGTCGGTGGCGCGGTCGCCGGCGCTGTCCTGAACCGCAGCTACGACGCCACCAATGGTCGTATCACCGAGACCGAGTACGGCCGCTGGGAGCTGAACGCCGCAACAGGCACCTACGTCGGCAACGGCGCCAATGACGTCACCGTCACCCAGCACAACAGCAATGGCTGGGTCACGCAGGTCGCGCGCAAGATGGAAGGCATCACGGGTCAGGCAGTTGTGAATCCCGCCACCGGCAACACGATCTGGGACCTCACCACCACCTCATACACCCACGACGCCGTCGGCAACGTCAGCACGATGTCCACAGTCAGCAAGACGCAGCAACTGCTGCCCATCTATGCACCCCCGCCGCCACCCCCGCCGGGCGGCGAGGGCGGCTATGTTGGCGCCGGGCCGCAGGTGGAGATCGGCCGCGTGTTCGCACGCACCGGCGACGGCCACTGGGATACCGAATGGGTCGGCGACGAAACCGGCTACTACCGCAATGTCTGGCGCGACGAAAACACCTTCACCAACAACTACAACTACGACTACGTCCGCTTTGATGGTTACCAGCAGCGCACGGTCAGCAGCACCAGCACCCGCTACGCATCCAACTCGATCGTCAGCGAGTTCGATGCCAACGGCCGCCTGCTGCAGGTCACCGACAGCAGTCAGTACCTGCAGAACAAGTCGCGCTGGCTGATCACCGACAACACGGGTCAGGTGGTCCAGCAGATCTACGGCAGCAACCCGGTGGTTCTGATCGGCAAGCCCGTCAACCCGCCCGGACCTACGCAGCCCAATACCTGGTTGATGTCGGGTGAGGCCCTGTATCGCGGCAGCACCATCAACTCCGCCAGCGGCCTGTACCGCCTCGTGCACCAGAACGACGGCAATGTCGTCATCTACCGCAACGACACGGGCGCAGCCGTGTGGTCCAGCAACACCGCCGGGCAGACCACCGACTTTCTGTCCATGCAACCTGACGGCAACCTGGTGCTGTTCGGGCCGGCCGGCGAAGTGCGTTGGCACAGCAACACCCCGCGCAATGATGGCGCCCGCCTCGCCATGCAGGATGACGGCAACCTCGTCATCTACAACCCGGCCAACGCCGCCATCTGGGCATCGAACACCGTCAACGCCGGCCAACCACCCGGGTCGTCTACCGGCTTCAGCCTCCAATCCGGTGAAGCGCTCTACATGGGGCAGTCGCTGTGGTCCGGCACCGAGGCCGGCTACGGCTATCAGCTCACCAACCAGAGCAATGGCAATGTCGTCATGTACGGCGGCAACGGCAACTGGGCCACCGGGACATCCGGCACCAACCGCTACCTGCGCATGCAGACCAACGGCAACCTGGAGCTCATCGGCACCAACGGTCAGGTGCTGTGGCAGAGCGGAACCGCCGGGCACACCGGCGCCCGGCTCGTGGTGGAGACCAACGGTAACCTGGTGATCAAGAACGCTGGCGGCAGCGTCATCTGGCAAACCAACACCGGCGCCGTGGGCGGCGAGGGCGGCTATGCGCCCGCGCCTGCGCCCGCACCGGCTCCCGTCCCCGCGCCGGCGCCCGCCCCAGCGCCCGGACCCGCACCGGCGCCGGTGCCCGCGCCGCCACCTCCACCACCGCCGCCACCGCCTCCGCCCCCACCGCCGCCAGGACCGATCTCCCCTGAGCCCATCGAGCCCTGGGGGGCGCTGTTGCTCGCCCAGGCACCGCCCTCGCTCGATGACGGTGCCTCTATCGCATCGTCACCATCGCTCTTCGCCGCGTCGCCGGAACCCATGCCCTCTGCCGGCACAACCGGCGGCACGCTCGCCACGTACGGCCTGCTCAATGGTGAGGCAGCGGCGATGAGCATTTCGCCCACACCACCGCCCGCGGCCGCCAAGCCGGGGACGCCCGCGCTCACGCAGAACTACTCCAACTTCTACTACATGAACGGCGCCATGGTCGGTTCCGTGGAGCAGCGCCGCAAGTACGACGCCTTCAACAACCCGATCGGCCTGACCGGCAATTCCAACTTCGACACCACCGGTGTGACCTCATCCGTCAGCGCCGGCGCCATTCAGAGCGACGGCACCCAGGCCGATGCCAGCATCAACGGCGGTCGCGCCGGCGCGATCAGCTACGTCGTGCAGCGCTATGACACGCTGCGCGGCATTGCCCGCGCCGTGTATGGCGACGAGACGCTGTGGTTCGTGATTGCGGAGGCCAATGCGCTGCCGGGCAATGTGACGCCGCCAGCCGGCAGCGTGATCGAGCTGCCCGCGATCACGCGCTCCAGCAACACCGCCAACACGTTCCAGGTGTTCAACCCGGCCGAGGCGATCGGCGATGTGAGTCCCGCGCAAGTGGTGCCGCCGCCGCCGCCCAGCAAGGGCGGGTGTGGGGCGCTGGGGATGATCATCATGATTGTGGTGGCTGTTGTGGTCACAGTAGTGACCGCGGGTGCTGCCGCTGCTGCGATGGGTGCTACTGCAACAACAGCAACGGGAGTTGGCGCGAGCACAGCTGCGCTTGGTGGTGCCGCAGTCACGGGTGGCGCTGCGGCGGCCGCGTCGGGAATCACTCTGGGCGCTGCGACCGGAACCGTTGCTGCTTCTATGGGAATGACGGCGACGCTTGCTGCGTCAGCTGCTGTCGGCGCTGCTGTAGGTTCTGTGGCAAGCCAGCTTGTAGGCATGGCTATTGGTGCCCAGGACAAGTTCTCCTGGAAGCAAGTCGGGTTGTCGGCACTTGGCGCTGGTGTTACGTCAGGCCTCGGCGCTGCTGCTGGCGTGGGTGCGCCTGGTTTCGCCAGCGCGAACCCGTACTTGTCGGCGGCCGCAAGCGCCGCCGTCCGCAGCACCGTCACCCAAGGCTTGGGTAGCGCTCTTGGAATGCAGTCGTTCAGCTGGCGAGCTGTTGCTGTCTCTGCGTTGGCGGCTCCGCTCAGCGTCAAGCTCGGTGAATGGGCCGACTTGGGCATGGCGAAGGCCGGGATCGACAACGCCATCGCACGTGACTTCGGCCGCGCAATCGTGGCGGGCGCTGCCACCCAGCGCGTGCGGATGGCGGTCTACAACAACGGCAAGATGGACTGGGCGCATCTGGCGGCGGACGCGTTTGGCAATGCGATGGGCAATAGCCTCGTCAAGCAACTCGCAACGCAGCCCAACGGGGCGGTGTTCAACTGGGACGACGCCGATCGTGTCGTTGAGCGCAGCCAGCCGACCGCCAGCGCGCCCGACAACAATCCTGTCGTCGTTGCTCAACTTGATCCCGTGGCGGAGCAGCGCAGCGTCTATGGCGCCGACGGAAGCGGACAGGCGTTCGATGGAGAAACTGGAGGTCGCACACGGACCTATGGTGCCTACAACGTTCAGCGCGGCGACACATGGAGCAAGATCGTTGGCAGCAACCCGGCCGAGATCGGACTGGCCATGGTGCTCAATGACCGCCGCACCTCAAGCCTGTTTGCTGGCGAGACGGTGCGCACGGGATCGTTGTCCGACTACACCGACAGCGAGATCGAGCAGTTCAAGCAGTTGGGACTTGCGACGCTCAAACAGGACAATGCCCGCATTGCTGCCCTGGCCGAAGCGAGGCTGCAGGCCGAGAATGCCAGTGAGATCCGGCGGTTCCAGAACTCCGCACTGGCGGACCAGAATGCGCGCTATGCCGCAGTCAGCGCCCGTAGTGCAATCGAGGCGGCAACTCACACGCCGCTGGTCAGTGGCCTGAGTCCGGAGTTCGGGGGCGACGGCACGGGTCGGGCCTTCGATGATCCCGATGGCGGGCGGCGCTTTGCACTGGGGCTCGCGGTCGGCCTGCCGAAGGCTCTCGTCAACTCGGTTCCCGAATTTGTCACTGAAGCAGTGAAGGGTTGGGGACTGATCGGGACCACGGTCGGGCAGGCGACCGGTCTGATCTCATCTGACACGGCGGCGCGATGGTCCGATTCGTTGCGCAGCCTTGACGGTCGTATCTTCGAGTACCGCACGCCGGAGGAGGAGGGGGCGGCGCTGCTGACCGGGGTGTTCGGTGGGCAGGTGGCCGGGGTGGCCGCTAGCGTGCGGAGCCTTGGCAGTGTCGCGCCGAACAGTGCAGGGCAACTCGCTACCCGTGAGCGAGTGCTGGCGAATATCGAGGCGACGCGTGCGGGAAATGCTACTTCTCGTTTTGAAGTTCACTTGGCAAGAACCGATCAGATTCGTTGGGGATATGCTCCCGACAGTTGGAGCATGACAACGCTGAATGCAGGAGACCGGGTCTTCGGCGGACTTCCAGGGCAATCGTCTTACTACACTTCTGCAGCAACTTTGGAAGCCTCTGGTGGCAGTCGCGCAACGCTCTTCCAGAGCTTGCAAGTCAAGCCCCATCCGGAGTTTGGATACAGGCCTAAAGTTGGAGAGTATGAAGTCGTCAGACCGATCACTGTTCCAGCCGGCGTCGCTGGCGCGAATCCTGGGCTTGGTGCAGGCACCGGCGAGCAGTTCTTTGTTCGCAACTATCAGAATTCGCTGAGGCTAATCCGTGAAATTCCATTGGGGCAGTAACAATGAGGCCAACAATTCTTTCTCCTGTCGTCGATAAAGCAGCTCAGATTGCTGTCACTCATGGCAACCAAATCGCCGAGATATCTGAGGGGTGGACGAAGGTGCTACAGGTTGTCCATATGAGTCAGCCACTCTCTGATGACGCACGAGCCGTGATTAGTGCTGACCCTGAATTACGCCACTGGGTTACAGAGCCAACTCCGCATAACAAAGCGGAGGAAGGTTTCACGTGCGACCGAGATAAAGTTGCGATATCGTTTCCTCGCTGATTCGAATTAAAAGGGGCCGGGCTCCCATGGCACTACCTTAGCGCTGCTTTGCGTGATTGCATGATTGCTGCGCGAGCGATGTGGCGTGCCTCAGTAAGAAGTTTGTGTTTTGTTAGTCTTTGAAGTTAAAGGGGCCAACATCGATTTGTTTTGTCAGCGCAATAGGCCTGCCTTTCAACTGGTGCGCGTGGCTTCACCTGAAGCCCCTCACATCACCACGCTCGACCCCGCACCGCGCTCGCCTCGCGAGTCCTGCGAGTCCTGACCATCCCGCGCCTCCAACCGCTATGCGCCTCGCCCCGAACCGCTCCCAAGCCCTCCGCCCCCTGCTCGCCGCCGCCATCCTCACCCTCACTGCCTGCGGCGGCGGTGGCGATGGCGGCCCCGCGCCCGCACCCATCGCCCCAACCCCGCCTGCCCCCGCGCCGGTCGCCGTCTCCCTGACCAACCCCCAGCCCGCCACCCTCACCGCCGACATCAACGCCGGCGAGACCACGCCCGCCGCCACACTGTCGGCCAGCCTGGTCGGTGACCTCAATGCCCTGGCCGGCCGCACGCTGTTCGTGGTGGTGGAAGACCCGGCGCAGCTATATGCCAGCACGGCCACGCTCAGCGTGGACACGGTGGCGCGGGTGGGCCGCATTGCGCTGACCGGCCGCGCCCAGACCACCGCCGCCAATCGCAGCGGCACGCTGCGGGTGCTGGTGTGCCTGGATGCCGGCTGCGCCACGCAGCTCGGCGGCTCGCCGCTGTCGTTCCCTTACCGCGTGACCATCCACCCCGGCCTGGTGCTGCCCGAGACGGTGGACATCGCGCTCGACTTCGGCACCCTGCCCACACCGCGCGAGGTGCCGTTCACGCTGCCCTTTGGCGTGGTGGCGGGGGATGAGGCGCTGCGGCTGGTGGCGCAGGGCTCGACCAACGTGTTCGCCGACCCCGGCCGGCCCGGCTTCTTCAGCACGCTGGTGCCGACCACGGTGGACCGGCCCGGCAGCAAGCTCGTGGTGCGGCCGCGGCTGGTGCCGCCCGGCACATACTCCACGCCGTACACGGTGCGCTCGGACTGGGTGGCCGGCAACGGGCCGGCGTCGCGACTGCAGACGCTGCGGGTCAACTACACGGTGCGGGCGACCAGCGTGCCGGTGGTGTTCAACCCGGCGGTGTTGAACGTGACGGTGCCGGCCGGGCGCGAGCAGGGCGAGTTCGTGAGCATTGACGCGGTGGCGCAGGCGGGCAGCGTGGCGCTGACCGAGGTGGTGGTGCTGGATGCGCCGCCGCCGGGGGCGGACCCGAGTGCGCCGTATGCGTCGTGGATCAGTTCGGGCGGGACGGCGGCGTCGACCCCGGGGTTCATCACGTCGTTCGCGGTGAGCACCTGTGTGCGGCAGGGCGGGCTGGGCGGGCCGCTGCGCTGCATGGTGCCGGGCACGTACCGGGGCGAGGCGCGGTTCATGCTGAGCATTGGCGGGACCACGCAGCCGTTTGCGGTGCCGGTGAATCTGACGGTGGTGCCGTGACGATGGGGATGAGGCGGGTGATGTGGGCGCGGTGGGAACTCTGGGCGCTTGGGGCGATATCGATGCCGTGCGCTTCCGCGCCTGGCTGCAGCCGGGAAGGGCGCTGATGGACCGATCGACCGGCCGAGACCCCCCGGGCACCGGGATCGCGCCCGCTGCCGCGGCGGCAGAAGCCGGCTCGCGGTTGCCCCGTGCTCGGGCCGCCGCGCGCCAAGAGCCACGGCCGCCGCGCATTGCACCGCTCCCCCAACGCAATGCCGTACTCAACGACCGCCCGCCCCGGGCGTTGCTTGCTGCTCGCGCCGACCCGGCCCGCCTGTGCCCGGTCGTGGCAGGGCCAGCCGTTCTCGATGGCGGCCTGTTGACCGTGCGCACCGCGCAGCGTGACGTGGAGATTCGCGCACCCGCGGCGCTGCTGCGGCGCGTGTTGTCTACCTTTGATGGCGCGCGCACGGTGGAAGAAGGGCTGGCCACCCTCAAGGCGGGGCCGCTACGCGAAGAACTTCAATCGTTTGTTGCGTTCCTGCTCGAGCAGGGTGCGCTGATCGACGCCAACCTGCTGACAGCCGAGGCGGCGCGTTATGCCTTCCAGGGCAGCCCGTTCGGCCTGGCAGCGCCCTCCAAGCTCACCAACCAGATCTGCCGGCGCTTCCTCTGGAATGCCGAAGGCGCCAAGCAAGCCGCGCCCGACCGGCGGGTGTCGGGGGTGCGTTCGCCGCTCGATCGGTTCTTCGAGCAGCGCGTGTCGACGTACACGTTCGCTGATGCCTCCATCTCCGCCGCCCGTCTGCTTTCGCTGTTGTGGTCGGTCGGCGGTGTGGTGCGCGCCAAGCATGACCGCGTGGGCTGGGTGACACCCAAACGAACGCTCGCATCGGCCGGCGGCATGCACCTGGTGGAGGTCTATGTCGCCCTGCAGCGGCGCGTGGGCCGCCACTCTGTGGGCGTGTATCGCGTGCGCTACCCGGCCCAGCGGTGCGTGGCGCTGGAGCCGGTCAGCACGGCGCAGGGGTTGCTGCCACGCGCCTTTGGCAATCCGTGGGAGCTGCGCTATGCGGTGGGCGCGGTCTTTCTTGCGGCCGACGTATCGGTGGCGGCGCTGCGCTATCGCAACCGGGCGTTGCAGTACCTGTTCATGGAAGCGGGGGCAGCCCTGCACAACGGCGGCCTGGTGGCGCCTGCGCTGAAGCTCGGCTACGCGACCATCGGCGGGTACTACGAGACGGTGATCCAGGACCTGTGCCGCCTCGACGGGCAGCTGGTGCTGGGCTCGGCCATTTTCGGTGCTGCCCCGTCGGCGGACGAAGTCAAGTCGATCGCGCGCGCACCGGAACTGGACTTTGCTTGGGTGGACAGTGCGGCCGCGCGCTACGCGATGCCGTTTCATCTGGGTCGTGCGCGGGTCAAGACTGACGACGACAGCCGCCCCTTTGCGTGGGGGCGTGCAACCGACCCGTGGGTCGCGCTGCGCAAGGCCAGCGCCGAGGCCATCGAGCGGGAGGGCTTTCGCGAGCCGAAGGCGATCACCCGCGGCACGCTGGCCGGCGTGCGTGGCGCCATAGATCCGCGGCAGTTCGTCCGCTACAGCGCGCCCCAACTGCGGGCGAAGTCGTTTCCCTATCGACCGTTCGATCCGGCGGCGACGTATCTGTGGTCGCGCGGGCATGATCTCGCGTCCAGCCGGGCAGTGCATGTTCTGGCGGACCTGGTGTACTCGCGGGCATCGTTGATCGAGCAACGCCACGTGCCGGGGCAGCCGTTCACGCAGGTGACGTCCTCGGGCTGCGCCGCCGGGGCGTCGTTCGACGACGCCTTGCTGAGGGCGCTGCTGGAGGTCATCGAGCGCGATGCGTTTATGCGGCACTGGCTGATGCAGGTTCCCGGCGAGCCGCTTGCGCTGCGGGCACTGTCTGCAGATCTGCGCCAGCGACTGAACGCGCTGGCGGCGTTGGGCTGCCGGGTCTGCGTCCAACGGCTCGATTCACGCTGGGCGCATGTTGCCCTGGTGGCTGCCCAGCATGACGGCCAGCACTTCACAACCATGGGCACCGCCGCCCACGCGGATCTTCTGTCGGCAGTGCATGCGGCGTTAGACGAACTGGAAGCTCGCGTTTACGCGTGGATTCATGGACATGCGCCGACGATCAATGATCCGCGCCGGGTCGAGACGACGGAGCACCACTTCGAGCTCTATGGCCGCAAGCGGTATTTCCGCCGGGCCGATGCAGTGCTGTTTCCGTCGGCGCCTGGTACCCGGCGGCTGGCGGCGCGGCCAGCGAGTTGCAGTACCGCGCAGGAACTGGTTGGGCGCTTCGTCGACACTGGTCTGCGACCTATCGCGGTCGACATTACGCCGCGCCTGCACCGCGTTGACCAAGGTCGGACGGCCTTGACGGTAGTCAAGGCACTTGTACCGTCGCTTCTGCCAATGTCATTCGGATTCATGCGCGAGCCGAGGGGGATGGTCCCGCGCGTTCACCCCGCCTCACGATTCCCTCATCCTTTCCCATAGCCAAACCCAGGAGGAGCCATGAAGCAGACGCAAAGCACGAAGAACAAACTCGGTCAGATCAAGGAACTGGCACCGTCGGATGCGCAGTCCCGCAAAGGCGAGGGCGCCGAAAGCCCGAGCCAGCGCTGGACGGCAGCTCAGCGCGCGCGTTTGCCGCACAAGGTGGGTCTGCCGCTGGGCTCGGGCGGCTGCGGCGACGCGATCGAACGCTGATGGCAGCCGTACTGCAGGACCGGCCGCCCGTCGCGCCGCCACCGCAGAAGGGCATGGCCGCCGGACGGTCTGCCGGGCCAGGTGTCAGCGTCATCGACGGTCTCCTGCCGGATGCTGCACAGTCGGCGTTGATCGATGCAATGCACTGGATGCCCGTGCACTTCCTGAATCGCTGGGATCGTTTCAAGTCCCACGAGTTGGACATGCACTGGTACTACCCGATAGCGTTCTCTGACGAGGCGTACAGCGCCAATGTCGAGCCTGCGCTGGAGGCGCTGGACCAGACGCTGCAACCCGTGCTCGACGCCTGGCGTGCGATCAAGGCGGCGGTGGGCCGCCCGGTGCGCCTGTACGAGTGCATGCTGAGTGCCAATACGTTCGGAACCGAAGGGCGCGTGCACCAGGATATCGCCGAGGACGCGTCGCGCCCCTCGCACTACACGGCACTGATCTACTGCAACCGGGATTGGAAGCTTGAGTGGGCCGGTGAGACCTTGTTCTTCGACGCGGACGGAGAAATCACCGGCGGCGTGATGCCGAAGCCTGGCCGGCTGGTCATCATTCGCGGCGATCCGCCGCATGTTGGCCGCTCCGTTTCTCGCATCTGCCCGACGGATCGGCGCGTACTGGTCTTCAAGTTCTGGGCAGAGGAATGACAGCGCTCTGGGGTGTCGGGCCGAAAAAGGTATGGTCGAGGATGACGCCGTAAGCGTCTGGTGGAACCATCGGATTGCAGTTCATTTCGAGCCAGAACACTCGACCGTCTTGATCCAGTACGCCATCGACCGAGTAGAGCGTGTGAGCCTGCCATTGAGGCGGCAGCATTACGTGAAGGCGCGGCAGGGCCTGTTCGATCTCCGTCAGCAGGGTAGCTTCTTCGATAGAACCAACGAGGTTCCGATTCTGCTGATCGTCCGATGGGAAAAGCGGCGATCCATAGATGAAGTCGAGGCACAGCGGGCCGCCGTCCGGCAGTACGAAGTCCCAATCAACGCCCTGGAACGCGAGCAGCGTCCGCATGTCGTTTTTGCGTCTCTCGAAATCAGCGCGCCGACCGGGTCGGTTTAGATCAAAGTGGCGGTCCGCGAGCTCTGCAACGGTGTGCCGCCCGTCGCCGACCACGAGCGGGGGTTCTCGCCGCTCGACGCAGACAAGTGTGGGGCCGAAAGCCCACAGCTTGATGATGCTTCCAGCGACCAGCGCTTCGTAGAACTCGCCGCTTTTCAACTGCTGGGCGGCGTCGGCTTCAGCGTAGGTGCGCCAGGGTCCGCGCAATCCGTCGGCGAACGAGCCGGTCGCGTGCTTGATGATGAACGGCGCGTCAGGCCGATTTGAGTGCCAGTGCTTTGGCGTGCGCAAGCCAAGCGAATCGGCGGCACGCTTGAACGCAAGCTTGTCCACCCCCGCGTCCCAACGACGATTGAAGTAGGGCAGCCAGCCCGCGAAGCCTTCGACGTCTGCGGCAAAGCTGGGCCGGTAACGAATCCGGTCGTCGTGCCGAACGATGAATTGCGGAGTGAACTCGTAGTGGCGATTGTTCGCCGTGATGGTTATCTGAAACGTTCGCAGATCCAGCCGCGCGTCCCCGCCGCGGGCAACCGCCCAGGCATTGATGGCAATGAAGTGGCTGATTGGACGCCGGTGGAAGAGCATTTGCGATTGATTGCGGCAGTGGGTCGAACTTACGGTCGGCAAAGCGCTATGAAACGAGGGTGGCGTAGGTCGGAACCGACGGCGCTGCGCGCAGCGACTGTACAGTTAGTACCATCTGGCGGACCACAACGATGCGTGACTGCAATCGCGAGTCAAGTGGGGCGTACAAAGCTGATAATTGCGAGCGTGACCTCACTGTAGATTGGATCGCTAAGTTCGTGAACCGTGATGGCGCGCAGTGCCTGCGCTTTCAGCAGGGGAACGATGCCGTATTGCCGGTTGACCTTCGGTGCGATCTCATAGCGCGCAAGGCAGGCAAGAGAACGACCATGGCCTCACTCGAACTCCTCGAAAGCTACCTCAAGCAGGATCCTGACAACCTCGAACTTCTGGCGAGGGCCGTGGATACTGCCATCTCTTGCCAGAAGGCCGATCGTGCACTCGCGCACGCAGATCGGGCGCTCGCGCTTGCGCCAGGGCATGTGCAGTTTTCCTATCGGCGCGCCGTTGCGCTACGTCGACTTGATCGGATCGAAGAGGCATCGAGCGAGCTCGAAGACTTGGCGCTGGCTGATAACGCGCACGTTGTGCCGCTGTACGAGCTGGCAGAGCTGCGGTTCCAGCAGGGTCGGTATGAGGCGGCACTCGAAGTGATCGATCGCGTTCTTGCTGCACCCGCGTACGCCGATGTCGTGCCAGGTGCTGACCTGCTGCATGCGCGCTGCCTGCACTTCTTGGGGCGACTCGAAGAGGCCATCGCACACTTGGAGTCGTTGCTTGATCGTGCGCCTAATCGCCTTGACTTGTCGGGTCCGCTCGCCACGCTCTATCTAGACGCAGGGCGGATGCAAGATGCAACGCGGCTTTACGCGCAGGCGGCGAGTGCAGGGCGTCTGACACCCGAGCTGCACTGCGTCGGCGGATTCGTCGCGCTGCAGGCGGAGGACATTCCCCTTGCGCTTGATCGCTTCAGCAACGCCCTTTCTGCGAGGTCCGACGATGGCCGAGCTCACCTCGGCGCCGGACTCGCTGCGGCAGCAGGGCAGGATCTTGATACCGCGGCAATGCATCTTCAGCGAGCGGTGGCCGCCATGCCAACTCATCTGGGGACATTGAACGCACTCGCCTGGATACAGATTCTGCGAGGCGAAGTTGATGCGGCTGAGTCAACGCTGAGCAATGCCAACGCAGTTGATCGCAGCTTTGGAGAGACTTATGGCGGGCTCGCAGTCATAGCTGCGCTCCGACGGGATGGGCAGCGCGCACGCGAGTTGATTCGCACCGCACTTCGCCTCGACCGCAATAGCTACAGCGCCGCGTATGCGTCGTTGCTGCTCAAGCACGGGACGGAGCGGGGCGACGTTGCGGTGAACGAAGCGCTGCAGTTCCTCGCGAAACAGCAGCCGGCGGGAGCCGAAGACCTTCGGACCATTGCGCAGAGATACCTTGCGCGAGCAAAGTCACGTGTCGGGAAATGATTGGCGCCCTGCGCAGGTTCCTGTTGTGCGCGACTGAACCGACGGCGACACGCACACCGCCTCGCGTGCTCGCGCGTCGGGTAACCCCGTTGCTTGTCGGGCCCCGCGTGAACTGCCGCCACGACATGGCCGCGTGATCGGCGCCGAAGCTCCAGACGACAAGCAGTCGCTCGTTTAAAGATCTGCCGCTCTGCCACGCCGACCACGCACACGAATAATCGCGTTGTCCATCGACCATCGCGCGCCTAGATTCGCGCAGACGCTAGGTTCCGACTCCATGCAGGGCCTTGGTCGAGGGGGACGCCATGAAGCACGACTGGACTCGGCGGCGCTTGCTCAGCGCCGCAGCAGCGGCATCAGCGATGGGCGCGCTTGGCGGACTGACCCCCGCTGCGCGTGCGCAGAGCACCGCTGGGACATGGGGCGAGATCCCCACGGGCGTCTGGTCGGGCAGCACGCCGACGCACAAGATCCTCGAGATCCATTTGTATGGCGGCCTGTCGCCGTGGGAGTCGTTCTACTTCCGCCCAAGTCCCGGTCCGGGCTTTCGCGGCTTCGGTAGCGGCACGGCAACGCAAGCCACCTTCCCGTCGCTCTCGCTCAACTCGACGTGCGCCGGCGCAGCGGGTTCTGCGTCAACATCGCAGGCCTTTGACACCTCCGAGAGTGCGCACCCGATACATCTCGGCGCGATTGCCGCCCCGCTTTGGGCCGCATCGTTGCGCGATCGCATGCGTATCATCGCCCTGCAGCACGATCTTCTGCCACACGAGGCGGCGATTCCTTATGCCGGCAGCGGCTTTCGGCTTGGAAACACGAAGCTCGCTGGTCTGGGCGCCGCAATCCAGCATCGAGCACTCGCCATCGAAGACACCAAGCCCGCGTCGATGCGCCGCCGGGTCCCGTTTTCGTTTGTGTTGCGCCCCATCGCCGGCGACATTCCCGGGGATAACGTTCAGGTCTTCTCGGCCACCGGCCAGCATCCCGGTGCCGCCCGACCTGTCGTCATCGACAGCGATGCCGCCGGCAACTTGCTGTCGATGCTTGACCGCACTGACGGTCCGTCACCCCGGATCACGCCCGAGGCTGAGCAGATCTACAACTACTACCGGGCGCAGTACCGCGATCTTCTGCGTGCCGCTGGCGTGGGCGACCCGATCCGCAGTCGCGGCTTCGCCGACTATGACGCGGCTGCCGGCAACCTCGTCGCTGCCTCGCTGTTGCGTTCGCTGCTGGCGGCTGCACCGTTATCTCCATCGACAGAGCCGCACTGCGCACGCCTGTCCGGCACGGCGTTCACCACACAACTGAACGTCACCGCGAATGCGATTCGCCTCGCTGCGCACCTGATCGCGCACCCGACGACGCCGGCTCACTACGTCGGCGTGGTGGATGGCGGGTTGATCGGTACGTCAGGCGGCGGCTACGACACCCACAACAACGGTCATGTGTTGGCGACGTCAGTCAACCTTCACAACGTGCTGTCTACCCTGCGCAGCCTCGTGGACGGGGGGCTGCTCGACCTGAACACGACGATGGTCGTCTTGACCACCGAGTTCGGAAGAACGCCGTTTCGCGCCAACAGCGGCATCGCCAACACCAACTCCGAAGGCCGCGACCACTTCCCACAGGGTTTCGTCAACGTCCTCATCGGCGGTCCGATCACCTCCCGCGCCGTGGTCGGCCGCCTGCGCGACGCCGATGGCATCGCCGACCCAACGCGCGTCTTCAACTGCGCCGACGTACGTGCGGCTGCGCTGCTGGCGGCCGGGGTCTTCCCCTTCGCCGACGCATTGTTCGGCAGCACCGATATCACAGGCGCGCTGATTGATGCCGGCGCGCACGAAGGTACTGCCGCCAACATCCGCCGCACGCTGCTCGGCGTGCCGGGCTAGGAGACCGCGATGCATCGACTCTTGCTCCGAGGCTCGCGCATGGTCGCGGCAGCTACTGCTGCAATCGCATTGCTGACTTCGTGCGTGCCGATGGTGCGCGAGTCCGACAACGGCGACTGGTCGTTCGCACGCCAGGTGTTTCCCATCCTCTACGGCCGCAAGGCGCGTGGTCACGACGAGTTGAAGGTCGTGGTGGACATGACACGGCGCGTGGGCCGCGAAGCGACCCTGCGCGGGATGATGGACCGCCCGGAGTTCGTCGAACACTGGACCGAAGTCATGGTCAACCACATGAAGGCCAGTAAGGAGACGCCAGGCCTGTTCGGCGACCAGCAGTCGCAGCGTGCCTGCTTCCCGCAGGCCGTTGCCACCGCCGGCAACTCCTCCGAACTGGCTCGCTGGATCCGCGACAACGGCCCCGAGGCCGGACCTGCACGCTGCGGCGCAGGTGCCTGCGGCAGCTTCACGATGACCGACGTGGTGCGCTCGTCGCTCATGCTCGATGATCTGTCGCCCGCATACCGGGCGTACCTGTTCTCTCTCCAGAGCAAGCCGATTGCGGGTGCCCAGGCCAACGAAGCGAACCAGCGCAGCAGCCTGTTCAAGCGCTTCGAGAGTGTCTACCTTCATCGCCGCAACGAGTGCCTGACCTGTCACAACGCATTTGCCTCGGTGACTGGCGCGAGCAGCCAATGGAACCGGATGCATCCGCTGCCGATGTACATGGAGCAGGCGGTGTATGGGAACAACGCGGGCCGCAGCAACGAGCGCGAGCTGCATGCGCCGTTCCGCGTCACTGGCGTCAACAGTGGGGCCATCGCCCCCTGGGGCATGCAGTCCTGCGGCAGCTTCTCGCGGCCGGCGAACGACGACCCCGAATCTACCGGAATCGGATTCCTGACGCGCGACCTGGGTCGGCGTTCGTCGATCTTCGATGTCGAGGCCCTGCTGGATCGCGGCGTGCGCAATCTGCGAAACGGATTGGCGCGCTGCACGTCTTCCCCGGTCATGGCTGGCCTCACATGCACCTCCTGCACGAGCGGCATCGAGCCGACGCCGACAGCGGCGCAGATCGCCGCAGAGAACGACGTTCGCAGTCTGTTTACCTCCGCGGGTTGCTTCGGATGTCACTCCGGCGGCGCCGGCGGTTTGACGATGACCGCGACCAACTTCGCCAGCGCGCTGGTCCGCGCGCCGTCCACGGGCGACCCGACGAAGGCGCGGGTCAATCCTCGGTGTGCAAGCGGCAGCGAGGCCGGCTGCGGCGGACGTGGCAGCCACCTGATGGAGCGACTGACATCGGCGACGGCAGGGTTCCGCATGCCGCCCGCGGGGGTGGCCTTCACGGCGGCGCAGCTGGACACGGTGCGCAACTGGATCAACGGATTGCCGGCCAACGCCGGTTGCGGCGGAAGCATCTGCAGTGCCGCCGTGGCCAGTTGCAACACCAACCCGCTCAACGGCGCCTACGTTCATGGCGACGATGCGCTCGCGATGATGACCGCGGCCAGCATCGTCGACATGGTGTGGACCGAGGTCATGGGCTACCCGCTGACGATCGATCTCTACCACCCACGCAACGAGGCACAGCGCAACATCCTGTGGAATCTGACTGAGTACAACTTCGTCAACAAGCAGTGGTCGCTGCGCGAAGTACTTGTCCGCGTCCTGCTCTTCGATTACTTCAATCGCCGCGCACCAGCGACCGGAGACGGGATCGCGACCAGCGGCGGCGCGACGTCGCCCTACGAGTTGCCGCTGATGTTCAACCCCTGGGCTGAAGGCGATCCGCGCAGGCCGCCGATCGCGCAGCCGGGCTGGACGGCTGGCTCGGTACCGACGCCGGACCCCGCCTACGACCGCAACGCACCTGCCAATCGGTCGCGCCACTACGACCCGATGAGCGAAGCGGTGCATCGGTACGGCGCTCGCTCGTTGCTCAACTCGGCGGCCACCGCACTCGATTGGACCCGGCCGCAGCGCTTCTATCCCAACGCTTACCCGAGCAAGGCCCTGGGGCTGGCGATGGGCGACTACTGGCGCGACACCGAGCCAGGCTTCCGGGGGACGAGCTTCACGAGTCTCCTTTCATGGGAGTTCACGCACGGACGCTGCGAGAAGCCAGCGGGCGTGGCCACTGACTGGGTCGATCGCCTGATGGCGGCGATTGCGGGCTTCGATGCGGCGAACCCGGGAAGCGAACTCAAGGTCGAAGACCTCGCACGGACGATCAAGGATTGGCTCCTCAACGACAGCACACTTACCGGTGCGGTACCGACCGGGCTGACCGTGACGGAGGCGCAGGCGCTGGAGGCCTTGTTCGGCGCACCGGTTGCCTCGCGCGCAGCCGGCATCGCCGATCTGGCGGGCAAGTCGCGACGCTTCTGCGGCATGCTGCTGAACACGCCCCAGTTCATGCTCGCCGGGCTCGAGCCGCCACCCGGACCTGGACCACGGCCCCGCCTGCGCGTGTGCAACGGCGGTGACTGCAGCTATCAGCAGATCTGCAGCACGTTGCGCCCGTCGATCGTCCGCCAGCGCGTCCCGGACTTCTTGTGCGGAACAGACGGTCTCGCCGATCCGTTCAAGCTGCCTGATCGCTTCTACGAGTGGGTCGATCCCATTCGCCTGATCTGCCGACGCGGCCCGTGCGAAGTAGTGTCGCTGCCACCTGGCTGCCGGCCTGGCCTCGGACGCTGCCCACTGCCGCCGATCTGTGATCCACGTATCGATGGTTGCGGTGGTCCGTTGCCACCGATCGAACTGGCGCATCAAGTGCGCAACGGGCGCGTGCTCACGTTGCCCATTGATGCGCCAGCCATCAAGGACTTGCTCGGCGGCAAGGGCGTGCGTCACGTCCGCGGCGAGCAGTCTCTGCGCACCGGGACGGATGCGCTGCCCGGCGACTGGCTCGTGCTCGAACCGGGCGCAGCCCTCGGTGGCTGGTTCGATCGCGTGACGGTGCCTAAGCGCAGCGACGGCGAGCAACTGGGCATCGACGGGATCGTGATTCTCGTGCGTGACGCCGCGCCAAGCAGCGTCCTTGGTCACCGTTTGCCGGACTATGTCTTCCCACGTGACGAGGTCGAGCGTCGCCTGCGTGAACCGGCGTTGCGCTTTGGCTCAGGGGGCCAACCGATTGGCGAACCGCAGCCGTTCGATCCCCGTGAGAACGACGCGAGAAACCAACTCCAGCGGTCGCGGCAATAGTTGAGCGACTGGACAGCCACTTGCGACAACTCCGCCGCGGGCGGCCTGTTGTGACGGGAGATCGATGTTCAGCGTCATTGGTCGCTTATAAAAGACAGAATTGCAGCAGTTTGTTTACAATAGCGACATGCCGCGCAAGCCACCGATCATCTTCCCGCAGGAGCAGAAGCTCCTCGCCCACCTGGGCGAGCGATTGAAGCTCGCCCGGTTGCGACGGCAACTCAGCAGTGCGGTTGTCGCTCAGCGTGCGGGCATCTCCCGCAGTTCGCT
This sequence comes from Burkholderiaceae bacterium, assembly GCA_022843955.1. Taxonomy (GTDB): domain Bacteria; phylum Pseudomonadota; class Gammaproteobacteria; order Burkholderiales; family Burkholderiaceae_F; genus JALHMQ01. The sequence goes on along the minus strand of JALHMQ010000026.1, from coordinate 3,522 downwards.
TCACAAGGTCGAGGCCGGGAATGCCGGCGCCACGATGGGAACGTATCTGCGGGTGATGGCGGTGCTCGGACTGGAAGCCGACATCGACGGGCTGGCCGCCGACGACAAGGTCGGTCGCAAGCTGCAGGACCTTGCCTTGCCCAAGCCGCGGCGGCGTCGATCGCCGCCGAGTGCATCGGTCACGCTGCCGTCAAGCGACGACGGGGCGAGCTCGTGAGCAATAAGGGCAGCACGCTCGAAGTCTGGCTCGACTGCGAGCGCGGTCCGGCGTTCCTCGTTGGCTGGCTGTCGAACGACCGGGGACAGATCCGCTTCCGCTACGAGCGGGCGTGGCTTCACGATCCGCGCGCGTTCGCGCTCGACCCTGACCTGTCGCTCGATGACGCGCCGTTCTTTCCCAAGCCCGAACTCGGCAGTTTCGGCATCTTCCTCGACTCCTCACCCGACCGCTGGGGCCAGACCCTGATGAAGCGGCGCGAAGCGCTGCAGGCCCAGGATGAGGCACGCCCGCCACGAACGCTCCACGCTTGGGACTTTCTCATCGGCGTCCAGGACTTCACGCGGCAAGGGGCACTGCGGTTCCGCCTCGCTGGAACGACCGAGTTTCTGGGGAACGAGAAGATGGCAGCACCGCCCGTGACCACGCTGCGCGAACTCGAGGCTGTCGCCTACCAGCTGAGCAGCCGCCGGATCGACGACATGGATGCGTTGCGCAAGTGGCTGGCGGTCCTCGTCGCGCCGGGCGCCTCGCTTGGTGGTGCGCGACCGAAGGCCAATTTCACCGAGGTCGACGGCTCATTGTGGATCGGCAAGTTCCCCGCGCGCGACGACGACCGCGATGTCGGCGCGTGGGAGTACGTGGTGCACGGCCTCGCCGAGCGGGCGGGGATCGATGTCCCTGCGGCGAAGCTGGTCCGGTTCAACAGCGCGTTCCACACGTTCTGCGTAAAGCGCTTCGACCGGCTCAGCGACACGCGACGGTTCTACGCATCAGCGATGACGATGCTGCGCAAGGAATACAGCGAGGGCACCAGCTACCTGGAGTTGGCGCAGTTTCTGCGCGCCCATGGCGATGCTGACTACGTCGCTTCCGAACTGGAGCAACTGTTCCGCCGGGTCGCCTTCAACATCGCCGTGGGTAACCGGGATGATCATCTGCGCAATCACGGCTTCTTGCTGGGCGAAACCGGCTGGCGGCTGGCACCCGCATTCGATCTGAACCCGAACGTCGACAAGGCAGACCACGTCCTGAACATCGACGACGTCGACAACCGGCCCCGTCTGGCCGCGGCGCTGGCGACGGCGCCGTTCTACGGGCTGTCGACCGTACGCGCAAAGGAGGTCGTGAAGGCGGTGGTCACGGCGGTTGAGGGTTGGCAGGACGCAGCGAAAAGGGCGGGAATCGCACGCGGCGATATCGCACTCACCGCGACAGCGTTCTCAGCTTGCTCTGATTTCCAAAGCCGGGCGTAGTGAGGTCCGGAGAGTCCATTCGGCGGAAGGTCGCCCGACCGGTCAGCGCGTCCGGTCCGATCCCTCGCTATTTGGGAAAGTGCAATGCACCGCCGAAGAGCCGCGCTTTGCTGACGCTACGCTCTTCCTCGCTCCGTCATCATCAGAGGGGGAGGCTCGTTGGACACTTGCCCGTGAGTGCGATGCACTGACGCACTTACGATTCACCATGCTGTCGCAGCGGGTGCGGCGCGGTACCGCGATGTCCTCGCCGCAAGCGGTGAAGGATCATCTGCGACTGCACCTGGGCGTTCTGAAGCACGAGGTGTTCTGCGTGCTGTTCCTCGATGCGCAGCACCGCATCATCGAGCTCCTGACGCAGTCGCTGAAGGCTGTGCTGGCGATGGTTGACGCTCGGGTGCTGGACCACTTCATCGTGGCCGGTGACAAGTGCGTGTCGTTTACGGAGCGCGGGCTGCTGTGAGCCCGAGGGGCCGCTGACGCGGCCTCTCTATCGCTTGCCCTACGACTTCAGGCGGAGCTGGTGGTCGGCTTCGCCTTTGCGCACATCGACAATTGTGTCCAGAGCCTTGAGCATCTCGCCGAAACTGGCGTGACCGTGGTCCTTGGGGTCAAAGGTGGAGTCCAGGCGCTTGATCATGGGCCACACGGTGGCCTTGTTGACCCAAGGCTCGCCCTTGGACTCGGCCAGCAGGTGGACCGCTCGGCGCAGCACATCGGCGGCCGGGTCGGCGGGCGGGGCAGGGGGCGCTTCCTTGGCTTCGGCGGGCTTGGCTTCGGCCGGAGGTTCAGGCTCTACCAGGCTGTCGTAGTAGCGGAACTCGTGGCAGCTCTTCGCCCAGTGCTTGTTGGTGTTCTTGCGGTTGCCGATGCCGATGAGTGTTCGGCCAGCCGCCTTGATCTTTTGGGCCACGGGCATGTAGTCGCTGTCGCCGCCGATGATGATGACGGTGCCGACGTGGGTGAAGCGGCTGATGTCTTCGGTGGCGTCGAGGCACAGCTTGATGTCGGCGCCGTTTTTCGCAGATGCGCCAGGCGGGAACAGTTGGATCAGCTCGACCGCGTTCTGGAGCAGCGCGTCGCGGTAACGGCCGAAGTACTGCCAGTTGCCGTAAGCGCGGTTGATTGCGACCGGGCCGAAAGAGGCGCCGAGTTCGACGAGTGCTTGCACGTCGACCAGCGGTTCCTGGGGCTTGAAGCGGTTGTCCTGCTTGGCGTAGGCGCCTTCGCCGTATTTGGCTTCGAGCACGCCGGCGTGCAGGTTCTCGAAGTCCCAGTACATGGCGACCGAGCGGCCGTTGTCGTTGTTGTCGATGCCCATGCGCCTCTTCCGAGCGGGTTGTTTGAGTTCATCGTACTTCTTCAGGGGCGACGTGTTCTTGCGCAATGACGTTGGCGCGCCGCCGAGCGTGGCGATGTTGAGTCGTGTTGCCCCGAGAGGTCGGTGGGACTGGGCGACTCCCTGCTTCGCAGAGCTGGGCTGTCGCGCTGCGCGTCGAGCCACCGGGTACTGGCGTCTCGCCCATGACAGGCTTCCATCCCTGACGCAACACGGCTAGGCAGGCGATGCCGGCAGTCATCTCGCGGCGGTCCGTTCCCGTGCCCAGGGATCGAGGGCCTTGTTGTTCGTCAATGCTGCGCATGACCGGCGCCCGCTTGGTTATCGGGTCGGCTCCCAGCTCGCTTCGCTCCGCTCCGCTCGGTGCTCGCTCGTCCCGAGCGCGACCCGGCCACCCGCCGTGCCCGGAGCCGGGCCGCTGGAACGCGAATTCAGCTCGGGTCGGCTCGGGCTCGCTCCGGTATCCTCACTGCTTTCGCCGGCTGCTTGCCACATGTTGCCGGTGTGGTTCGGGAGGTAGCGATTACACAAGTCGATGAGTGGCGGAACCTCATATGGCCTGGTAGGTCATTGAATCGAAAGAGAATCGTTCGGACTGCAAATCCGTGTACGCCGGTTCGATTCCGACCCCCGCCTCCATTTTTCGTCACCCTTGCCGCGGTGGTGAAACCGGTAGACACAGCGGACTTAAAATCCGCCGCACGCGACAG
>JALHMQ010000025.1 GCA_022843955.1 Burkholderiaceae bacterium | reverse complement strand
CCTCCGGCACCACGCAGGACCTGGTGAGCGTGACCTCGCTTGGCACCACGCTGGTTGCACTCGGCACCAACGGCACGCTGCTGACCAGCGCCGATGGCGCCACCTGGACCGCGCGCACCAGCGGCGTGACGGGCACCTTGCGGCACGCCGCCGCCGGTGCCTCGCGCTTCGTTGCGGTCGGCGACGCCGGCGCGCTCATCACCAGCACCGACGCCATCACCTGGACCGTGCAAACGGCGCCCACCTCGCAGACCTTGCGCCGCGTGGTGCTGGGTTCGCGCCTGGTGGCGGCCGGTGACAACGGGACCGTGCTGCTGAGCGACGACGGGATCGCCTGGACCGCAGCCAACAGCGGCACCACCGCGCAACTGCGCGGTCTGCTGCGCGGGATTTCCTTCAACTACGTCGCGGTCGGCGCCGGCGGCGTCAACATCACCAGCCGCTGACGCCTTGCACGGGGTCGCCGCTCAGACGGTGAGTGCGTCGATCTCATCCTGCGGCGTGTAGTCGTCGGGACGCTGGAAGTCCGACAGGTCGCGCGCGATCGCCGCGCGCAGGAAGTTGTTCACCCACCAGAACACCGTACGTTCGCTGATGCCGCGGCGCATGCGGCGCATTCGCCCGCGCCGCTCCGGCAGGGGCATCATCAGTGCAGTGTGCAGCGCCTGCGCCGCCCCCTCGCGATCGTGTGGATTGACCATCAGCGCGCCCAGGTGCAACTGCGCGGCGGCGCCTGCGAACTCCGACAGCACCAGCACCGAGTCCTCCTCCAGGCTGCAGGCGCAGAATTCCTTGGCCACCAGGTTCATGCCGTCCTTCAGCGGCGTCACCAGCGCGATCTGGCAGCAGCGGTAATAGGCGAGCAGATCGGTGCGCGTCAGTGGCCGGTACAGGTACTGGATCGGCACCCAGCCGCCCGGCAACGTCCAGCGGCCGTTGATTTCGCTCACCAGACGCTCGACCTCGGCCTTCAAGCCGGCGTACTCGTCGATGTCCTCGCGGCTGGGAACGACGACCTGGATCAGCGTGACCTTCTGCAGATGCTCCGGATGCGCCGTCAGCAGCGTGTCGAAGGCGCGAAGGCGCTCCGGCAGGCCCTTGGTGTAGTCGAGCCGGTCGACGCCCAGGATCAGCTGGCGGTCGGGCGGGAAGGCCTGCTTGAGCCGCTGCACCTCCTGCGCCACCTGCGGCGAGGCGGCATGGCGCGCGTAACTCGCGTAGTCGATGCCGATCGGAAAGACACCCACCAGGCACTGGCGACGCTCGATCTGCGCCCCCATCAGGTGACCGCGACCGAACAGTTGAACCTCCGGCAGCAGGCGGCGCACACACTGCGCGAAGTTGTTGCGGTCACGCAGCGTCTGGAAGCCGACCACGTCGTACGCGAGCAGCATGCGCAGCAGCTGGAAGCGCCACGGCAGGCGCAGGTACAGGTCGGGCGGCGGAAACGGAATGTGCAGGAAGAAGCCCAGGTTGGCGGGTGTCGGACCGGGTGCCGGCGGCCCGTCGCGTGCGCTGCGACGCGCACGCAGCGCCGCGGCGACCGCCATCAGCTGGTAGTCGTGGACCCAGGTGAAATCGGCGGCGCCGATCTCTTCGATGGCATCGGCAAAGCGCTCGTTGACGCGTTGATAGGCCTGCCACCAGCGCGGCTCGAAGTGGCAGCGGTCCACGCTGTCGTGAAACAGCGGCCAGATCACGCGGTTTGAAAAGCCTTCGTAGTAGTCGCGCACCTCGGCGTCGTCCAGTGGCACGCCGTGCAACTGGAAGCCGAAGTCGCGGCCGGCGGCGTCCAGTGCGCCGGCCACCGCCGCGTGCTCGTCGGCATTGCTGGCGATCCCCGACCAGCCGATCCAGGTGCCGCCGCGGTCGCGCAGCACCGGCAGCAGCGCCGACACCAGGCCGCCGCTGCCCGGGGTGCAGGCGAGTGCGCCGTCGTCGCCGCGCGCCAGTACCACCGGCAGGCGATTCGACACCACCATCAGACGCTGCCGCGCGCGCGAGGGCGCCGCGCCGGTGTTCGGGGCGCGCACAGGCTTGGCGTGCATGGGCTACGCGCCCCTCAAGTGCTACCAGCCGCAACCGGCTGCTCGGTCCAGCGCGTGAGGAACGCGTGTAGCTCGGCGGGCGCGCGTAGCGTCAGGTGGGCGCTGGTCGGCCGGCGCGCGGCGTCGCGTGTCGCCGCAGGCGGCAGTACGCGAATGCCCAGCCCGCGTCCGGCGATTGCGCGAAACCCTTCTTCGTCGGATAGGTCGTCACCGAAGTAGGCCACCACGGCATCGCGCGGCTCTTCGCGCAGCACGCTGCGCACCACCGATCCCTTGCTCGGGCCGTGTGGACGCACCTCGATGCCGCCGTCGAACGACTGCAGGAACACGCTGTCCAGACGAGGTGGCAGGTCGGCGGCGGTCTCAAGCGGCGCCAGCAGCGCGCGGGTCGCGCGCATCTGCTCGACGCTGCGGCCGCGCCAGTGGATGGCGATGGCGGCGTGCTTGTCTTCGATCGTGGCGCCGACCGCGTGCAGCTTGTCGCGCAGCGCGCGCACGAGGTCGAGTTGCGCCCGTGCCTGAGTCGGCACGATCGCGCGCACCAGCTGGCCGCTGGCGGTCAGGTGCTCCCACCCATGCACGCCCCAGATCTCCGGGCGCGGCGTCAGGGCCAGCATGTCGGCCATCTCGCGCGCCGGCCGGCCGCTGACGAACACCACCCGCGCCGCCGGCTGCGCGCGCAAGCGCGCCAGCAGCTCGCGGGTGCCGTCATACGGCGCATTGGCGTAGCAGGGTTCGGCCCCGGGCGAGCGCAGCGGTGCCAGCGTGCCGTCGTAGTCGAGGATCAGCACCCGTCGGCGCGACATCAGGCGCACGTCGAACAGGTGATCGAGCGGATTGGCCGCCGCCTTGTCGGCCGCCGGCTTGAGCAGGTGCAGGCGCGCCGGCGGCGCGTCGACGCGGGGGTGGGTCGGTGCATGCAGCATGGTGGTCGTCTCGGTTGGTTGGACGGATGCAGCGTTCGGGCGGCGGGCGGCGCCCAAGGGGTCGCGGGCAGCGCAACGGTGGGTTCGCATGCGGGGATGGCAGCCCAGCCTCACTGTCCGACAGCGTTCCCACGCTGGGAAGACCCCCGCACAGGGTGCGTCGGTCAACGTATGCAACCGAGACGACGGCAGGAATCGTGCGCGACCTGAGGACGAACCGACGCGATGTGCGCTGACGATCGGCGCCGACGTACGCGCAGCCCGTCGACAAGTTCGGCAAGCCATCCGGCAACGATGGCCTAGAGCTGCGCGGCGCCGATCGGCGTGTCGCCCCAGCGCGCGAGAAAGCCGAGCAGTTCGTCGGGCGCGCGCAGCGCCACCTGAGCCGCGCTGGGCCGCAGCGCCGTCAGGTCCGTGGTACCGGGGGGCAGCACACGCACGGCGAGGCCACGGCCTCCGAGTGCATGGAACGCGTCTTCGTCGGTCACGTCGTCGCCCAGATAGGCGATCAGCGTGTCGCGTGTCTCCTCGCGCAGGACGCCGCGCACCACGGTGCCCTTGTTGGGCCCGAGCGCGCGCAGCTCGTAGCCGCCGTCGAACGCCTGCAGGTAGACCGCATCCGGTCGTGGCTGGCCGTCGGCGCGCGGCTCGAACTCGGCAAGCACGTGGCGCACACGCTTGACTGATTCGTCCGCCAGCGCGCGCGTGTGAACAGCGATCGACGCGTACTTTTCCTCGATCAGCGCGCCGGCTTCCTCGAGTTGCGGCCGCAGCGCGAGCAGGCGGTGCAGCGCGAGCTTGGCCTGAGCCGGCAGGATCGCGCGCACCAGTTGACCCGCGGGGGTCAGCCGCTCCCAGCCGTGCACGCCCCAGGTTTCCGGGCGCGGCGCCAGGCCCAGCAGATCGGCTGCCTCGCGTGCCGGCCGTCCACTGACGATCACCAGCCGCGTGGCGGGCTGCGTATGAATGCGCATCAGCAGTTCACTCGCGCCGGCATAGGGCTGCGCCAGGAACCGATCGGTAGAAAACGGCGCCAGCGTGCCGTCGTAGTCGATCATCAGCACGCGGCGTCGCGCGTGCGGCAGGCGATCGAAAAAATCGGTCAGTGCCTGCGGGCCGCTCAGGCCGGTCTGCGGCCGTAGACGGCGCAGCATGCTGCTGGTCGCCGCGTGGCGTGCGACCTGCTGGCGCAAGTGAATCGTCGACATCCCATGCATGACGGTGACGCGGGCAAGCGCAGTGCCGCTGCATCAGTGCCGCTGCATGTCAGACCGGGGCAGGCCTCGGTGTTTGCGTGGCTGGCTATCAAGGTGCACGCTCGAGGCGCGTGCAATCAGCCACAGCGCACGCGCGGCGAACTACGACCTGCGGTAGCCGTCAGGATTGCCTTGCTGCCACGTCCAACCGCTGGCGCACATTTGCTCCAGGCTGCGCTGCGCGCGCCAGTTGAGCAACCGCTCGGCGCGCGTCGGGTCGGCCCAGCAGGCGGCAATGTCACCGGCACGGCGCGGCGCCACGACATGCGGTACGCGCTGCCCGGTGGCGTGCTCGAACGCATGCACCATGTCGAGCACGCTGGTGCCGCGCCCGGTGCCCAGGTTCACCGCCGCGTAGCCGGACTGCTGCGCCGAGTAATCGAGTGCGGCGAGGTGGCCGAGCGCCAGGTCCACCACGTGGATGTAGTCGCGCACGCCGGTGCCGTCGTGGGTCGGCCAGTCGTTGCCGAACACGTTCAGGTGGGGCCGCTTGCCGACCGCCACCTGGGTGATGAACGGGAACAGGTTGTTGGGAATGTCGCGCGGGTCTTCGCCGATGGTGCCCGAGTCGTGCGCGCCGACCGGATTGAAGTACCGCAGCGATACCACCGCGAACTGCGGGTCGGCGTGGCACATGTCTTCGAGAATGCGCTCGACCATCAGCTTGGTGGCGCCGTACGGATTGACCGCCGACAGCGGCGCGTCTTCGGTCAGCGGCAACGCCTGCGGATTGCCGTACACCGTTGCCGACGAGCTGAACACGAAGCGGCGCACGCCCGCCTGCTGACAGGCAGCCAGCAGGGCCAGCGTGCCACCGATGTTGTTGTCGTAGTACGCGAGTGGCCTGGACACCGATTCGCCGACTGCCTTGAGGGCGGCAAAGTGGATCACGCGGTCGATCGGCCGCTGCGACAGCAGCACCTGCAGCGTGTCGGTATCGCGAATGTCGCCTTCGACCAGTGTCACCTGGCGACCGGTGATCTTCTCCACCCGCCGCACCGCCTCCGGCGAGCTGTTGGAGAAATTGTCGATGCACACGACGTTGTGGCCGGCATTGAGCAGCTCGACCATCGTGTGCGTGCCGATGTAGCCGGCGCCGCCGGTCACCAGGACGGAGGGCGCGCTGGCGGCGCTGTGGGAGTGCGACATCGGTCGATTCACCTCGAGATGATGAGGCTCATGTTACCGGCGCTTGCTGCGGCCCCCTCGGTGTACGGACCCCGACCTAAGCGACACCCATAGAATGCGCGGCCCATGGTCCCGGCGGGCCGGCACTTGCGAGTTCGCCATCGCCGCCACCCTCGCTTACGGTCCTCTCATGCCCACGATCGCTTCCGACGCCCTCGACCAGTTGTTCCGCAGCGCGCGCACGCACAACGCCTGGCTGCCGACGCCGGTGCGCGACGACGAACTGCACGCGCTCTATGACCTGCTCAAATGGGCGCCGACCAGTGCCAACTGCTCGCCGGCGCGCATCGTGTTCCTGCGCACGCGCGAGGCCAAGGAGCGGCTGCGCCCGGCGCTGTCGCCCGGCAACCTGGACAAGACGATGGCCGCACCGGTGACGGCGATCATCGGCTACGACCTCGAGTTCTACGAGAAGCTGCCGCAGCTCTTCCCGCACACCGACGCCCGCTCCTGGTTTGCGGGCAAGCCCGAGCTGATCGCGACCGCGGCGTTTCGCAACGGCTCGCTGCAGGGCGCCTACTTCATCCTCGCCGCGCGCGCGGTCGGGCTGGACTGCGGGCCGATGTCGGGCTTCGACAACGCGTTGGTCGACGCGGCGTTCTTTGCCGGCACCGCAGTCAAGTCGAACTTCCTGTGCAACCTGGGGCATGGCGACCCGGTGGGACTCTTCGCGCGCAGCCCGCGCCTGAGCTTCGGCGAGGCGTGCACGTTGCTGTAGCGCCCGCCTTCCCAGGCGGCGCGCCGTTCGCCGACGATGGAGTCCCATGCTGACCGACGCCCTGATCTTTCTCGCGGCCGCTGTCATCTGCGTGCCGCTGGCCAAGCGGGCCGGGCTGGGCGCCGTGCTCGGCTACCTGGTGGCGGGTTGCGCCATTGGGCCCTGGGGTCTGGCACTGGTCACCGATCCGCAGTCGATCCTCGCCTTCGCGCAGTTCGGCGTGGTGCTGATGCTGTTCGTGATCGGCCTCGAACTCGATCTGCGCCAGGTGATGCAGATGCGCGGACCCGTGTTCGTCGGCGGCGGCTTGCAGATGGCCGGCTGTGGCGCGGTGCTCGCTGTGGGATTGCTGCTGCTGGGCCTCCCCTGGCAGGCGGCGATCGTCGCCGGGCTGGCGATGGCGATCTCCTCGACCGCGATCGCGGTGCAGACGATGGCCGACCGCCACCTGGTCGCCGCGCCGATCGGCCGCAAGGTGCTGGCGGTGTCGATCTTCCAGGACATCTCGGCAATCCCGCTGATGGCGGCGATCCCGGTGCTCGGCATCGGCGCTGCCGCGGCGCAGGCGGCCCCAGGCGCTGGCTGGCTCGCCGCAGCCAAGGCGCTGGCGGCAATCGCTGCGGTCTTCGTGATCGGGCGCTACGTCACGCCGCCGCTGATGCGGTTGATCGCCCGCAGCCAGGTGCGCGAGATCTTCACCGCGTTCGCCCTGCTGCTGGTGATCGGCATCTCGCTGCTGATGGAGCAGGTCGGCCTGTCGATGGCGCTGGGCGCCTTCCTCGCCGGCGTGCTGCTGGCGTCGAGCGAGTATCGGCCGGCGCTGCAGGCGGACATCGAGCCGTTTCGTGGATTGCTGCTGGGTCTGTTCTTCATCGCGGTGGGCATGACGATCGACTTCGGCATCGTGCTCGGCAAGCCGGGCCTGCTGGCGCTGCTGGTGGTCGGGCTGCTCGGGCTGAAGGCTGCGGTGCTGGTGTTGATCGCGCCCGTGCTGGGCGTGGTGCCGCGCGAGCGCTGGCTGCTTGCCGCACTGCTCGCGCCGGGCAGCGAGTTTGCGTTCGTGGTGTTTGGCGTGGCGCGGGAAGCGCAGGTGCTGCCGGCGCAGTGGGAGCCGCTGCTGACCGCCGCCGTGGTGCTGTCGATGGCCGCGGCGCCGCTGCTGGCGATCTTGCACGATCGCTGGCAGCTGCGGGTGGAGCGCGCCGGCCGGCGTGCCGCCGATGCGATCGACGACGACAGCGCACCGGTCATCATCGCCGGCTTCGGCCGCTACGGGCAGATTGTCGGTCGGCTGCTCTTTGCCCACGGCGTGCGCTGCACGGTGCTCGACCATGATCCGGAGCAGGTGGACCTGGTGCGTCGCTTCGGCCACAAGGTGTTCTATGGCGACGCCACGCGGCGTGACCTGCTCGACGCCGCCGGCGCGGCGCGGGCGCGGCTGCTGGTGGTGGCGATCGACGACGTGGCCGACAGCCTGCAGCTGGTCGATCTGGCGCGGCGTCAGTACCCGCAACTGAAGATCGTCGCCCGCGCCCGCAACGTGCGCCACGTGATGGAACTGGTCGACCGCGGCGTCACGGCGGTCCAGCGCGAGACATTCGAGAGCGCGCTGCGCAGCGGTGAAGAGGCGCTGCAGGCGCTCGGCCTCCCGGCCGAAGAAGCGGGCGAGATCGCTGCCGCCTTCCGTCGCCACAACCTCGCCACCCTTGCCGCGATGCAGCCGCACTTTCGTGACGAGGAGAAGGCGGTGGCGATCATCAAGAGCGGTCGCGACGAGCTGGAGGAGAACCTGCGACGTGACCGCGATGCGCGCGAGCGTGCTCAACAGCGCAGCTGAGCGGTCGTCGCGCGGAACGAGCGCTTGCCGCCGCCCGACCTGCCTCGTGCGCGCCGACGCCAATGCGCGCGTGACGCTGCATCAGCCGGGTGCGTGCGCGGACCGTCGTGGCGTGTCGTCGATCACACCCCGCCCACACACACGTACTTGACCGTCAGGTACTCCTCGATCCCGTACTTGCCGCCTTCGCGGCCGAAGCCCGACTGCTTGACGCCGCCGAACGGCGCGATCTCGGTGGAGATGAGGCCGGTGTTCACGCCCACCATGCCGAACTCGAGCTGCTCGGCCACGCGGAAGATGCGCGACAGGTCGCGCGAATAGAAGTAAGCGGCCAGGCCGTACTCGACGCTGTTGGCCGCGGCGATCGCCTGCGCGTCGTCGCTGAAGCGAAACACCGGCGCCACCGGACCGAACGTCTCCTCGCGCGCCACCAGCATCTGGTCGGTGACGTTGGCGATCACCGTGGGTTCGAAGAACATGCCGCCCGACCGCTCGCCGAGTTCGTGCGGCTTGCCGCCGGTGAGCACGGTCGCTCCCTTGCTCACCGCGTCGGCCACATGGGCCTTGACCTTCGCCATCGCTGCCTGATCGATCAACGGGCCTTGCTGCACGCCGGCCTCGAAACCGGAACCGACCTTCAGCTTGGCCGCGCGCTCGGCGAGCTTGCGCACGAATTCGTCGTAGATGCGGTCGTGGGCGAAGAAGCGGTTGGTGCAGACGCAGGTCTGGCCGGCGTTGCGGTACTTGCTGGCAAGCGCGCCTTCGACCGCGGCATCGACGTCGGCGTCATCGAACACCACGAACGGGGCGTTGCCGCCGAGTTCGAGCGACAGCTTCTTGAGCGTCGGCGCGCACTGCTGCATCAGGATGCGGCCGACCTGGGTGGAGCCGGTGAACGACAGCTTGCGCACGGTCGGCGAGTCGCACAGCACGCGGCCGATCTCGATCGACCGCTGCTCATCGGCCGGCAGCACGTTGAACACGCCCGCCGGGATGCCGGCACGCTGCGCCAGCTCGGCGATCGCCAGTGCCGACAGCGGCGTCTGCTCGGCCGGCTTCACCACGATCGTGCAGCCGGCGGCCAGCGCCGGCGCCGCCTTGCGGGTGATCATCGCGTTGGGGAAATTCCAGGGCGTGATGGCCGCGCACACGCCGACCGGCTCCTTGAACACCAGCAGCCGCTTGTCGCTCGCGTGCGGTGGGATGGTGTCGCCGTAGATGCGGCGCGCCTCTTCGGCAAACCACTCGATGAATGCCGCGCCGTAGGCGATCTCGCCGCGCGACTCCGCCATCGGCTTGCCCTGCTCGGCGGTCATCAGCTTGGCCAGATCTTCCTGGGCCGCCATCATCAGGTCGAACCACTTGCGGAGCAGCGTCGCGCGCTCCTTGGCGGTCTTGGCGCGCCACGCGGGCAGGGCGCGCGCGGCCGCCTCGATCGCGCGCCCGGCGTCGGCGGCGCCGCAGTTGGCGACCTCGATCAGGCGCCCGCTGTCGGCTGGATTGGTGACTGCAAACCTGCCATGGGCGCCCTCGCACCACTGGCCGTCGATGTAGGCCTGGCCCTTGATCAGGCCGCCGTCGTCGAGCGACGGCAGGGAAGAAGTTCGTTGCAGCATGGCGACTCCTGGGAGCGCTGGTCAATCGGCGCAGTCGACTTTCAGCTTAGCGCAGGGATGCGACCCGCATCGCCCGTGCATGCCGCGGCGTTATCCTCTGCGTCAGGAGTGGACGAGGGCGCGACGGCGCCCATTGCCGACGCGAGGTTGACATGCAATTCGAATCGCTTGCTGCCGATCTGCAGCACTGGCTGAAGGACAACATCGGTCGCGGTGTCGACCGCGAGGCCCTGGTGCAGTCGATGCGCGCTGCCGGCTACCAACCCAAGTTCGCGCGCCAGGCGGTCGATATGGCCGTGGGCCGATTCAGCGGCGCCGGCATGGCAGACGTGGCCGTGCTGGAACGTCCTGAGGCCTCAGCCGCCGTGCCCGCGGCGACGACGCAGCCCGCGGTCGTGGAGAAGACGCAGCCGGCGGCACAGCGCGAACCCACCGCCTCCGAGATCATTGCCGCCTCCGGCAATTCGATCGAAACCTCGGACCGCCGCGTGAACCTGCTGTTTGCGCTGAACGCGCCGCGCGTGGTGCTCTTTGGTGGACTGCTGTCGGGCGAAGAGTGCAAAGAACTGGTGCGACTGTCGGCCGTCAAGCTGCAGCGCTCCACCGTGGTCAATGCAGTCACCGGCGAGTACGACGTGCACCCTGACCGTACGAGCAGCGGCACGCACTTTCTGCGTGGTGAGAACGCGCTGATCCGCACCATCGAGGCGCGCATCAGTGAGCTGGTCGGCGTGCCGGTCGACCATGGTGAGCCGATCCAGATCCTGCATTACCTGCCGGGCGCCGAGTACAAGCCACACTTTGACTTCTTCGATCCCAACTTCGAAGGCAATGACAAGGTACTGGCGATGGGCGGCCAGCGCACCGCCACCGTGGTGATGTACCTGAACGATGTCGCGGCCGGTGGCTCCACCGTGTTCCCCGACATCGGCCTCGATGTCCTGCCGCGCGAGGGCAATGCGGTGTACTTCGCCTACGCCACGCCCGACGGTCAGCTCGACCGTCGCACGTTGCACGGCGGCAGTCCGGTGGCGGAGGGCGAAAAATGGATCGCCACCAAGTGGCTGCGCGAACGGCCCTACACCGGGCCGAGCGCCTGACCTGACGACGCACGTAGGGGCGTCACCGTCGGCGCCGCACGGGCGGACGCGACGGAAAGCGGCTGCGAAGCGTCGCTTTTTCCTCGGCCGTGAGGCGCACATTGCGGGCAAGGTGTCACTGCCGTCGCATCGTCCATCTTTTTCTTTCGGGTTTCGGGGCTTTCCACCCGCGACGGTCAACCGCGGTGGCATATTTGCAGTTACGGACAAGTGTTACTGCAAAATCTGCCGCAAGGAACGTCATCGTGACAACGACCTCCCGCCTGACCCGCACCCGCTGTGCCCGTATCGCGCGCGCTCTCGAGGCGAGCGAACATCCGGACGAGATCGCCAGCCAGGACGCGGTCATCGTCGTGTGGAACGAGGTGAAGGCGGCCGTCCGTGCGGCCCGCCGCATCGACCCTACCGGTCGCAGCAACAAATCGCTCCAGCTTGAACTCGATCGGCGCCTGCGCCTGCTGGCCGCCCGGCTCGACACGCTTACGCGCGAAGACCGCCGCTCAGTGGTGGCGCAGGTGCTGGCATTTGCCGCGCTCGGCCGTGCCGCCGGCTATGCGGTGCGACCGCTGCCACGCGACCTGCAGCGCGCGCCCTCGCTCGACGGCGACTTCGGCACGCTCGCGACCTGACGCGTACCGTTGCCGAAGCATCGACGGCCGCCGCCCGGCAACGGGCGCGCGGCCGTTGTGCTTTCTGCTGCATGCAACGCTGCTACGCTGGTCAAGGTCGCTGCCAAAGGAGGGACGTCGCATGAACCAACTGATGTTGATGGGTGGCCGCGCCGCCGGCCTGATCGGGTTGCTGCTGGTCGTCTTTTCGGCGGGAGCGCGGCTGGCCGGCCACTATGTCATCGGCGGATTCCAGGCCGTGACACTGTTGTCGGCGGGCATGGGCGCCTTGCTGGTCGGCTGCTTCGCGCTGCTCTGGGTGATGACCGACAGACGCTGACGCGCGCGTTCAGCGTCGCGCCGCGCGGTCGACGCACAACTTGTTCGGTAGACGGTGCCGCTACAGCAACACGCTCACCCCCACGCGGAACGTGCGCGGCTGTGCCGGGAACAGATAGATGCCGCCCCAGTACTGCGTGGGTGCCTCGCGCCAGTAGCGGCGGTCGGTCACGTTCTCGATGCCGGCGCGCCATTGGGTCGAGAGCCCGCCAAGCTTCAGCGGCGCGCTGGCCCACAGATCCCATTGCCACCACGACGGCAGCGTGACGCCGTTGTCGGCGGTGATCGCTCGTTCACCGGAGTGGAACACGCGGTTGCTCAGTGCCAAGCCTGGTGCCGCGGCCGGGCGCCAGTCGGCCTGCAGGGCGGCCGTCGTCTTCGGCACGTTGGTGGCGCGCCGGTCCACCAGGCTCGGATCTGCGCTGCGCGCGATCCTGGCGTCGAGCACCGTGCCCTGCGCCAGCAGCGTCCAGGCGCGCGCGGCCTGCCAGGTCCATTCCATCTCGATGCCGCGGTGGCGCTGCTCGCGGCCGTCGGCCACCCGCTCGGTGTCGGCGCCCAGTGCATTCGGCGCCACGCTGCGGTCGTCGGGCCGCGGCCGGCGTACTTCGAACAGCGTGACGCTGCCTGACAGCGACGGCGCGAGTGTGCCGCGCCAGCCCAGTTCGGCCTGCGTGCTGCGACCGACCGGCAGCACTTCGCCCGCATTGACGAACAGCGCGGGCCGGTTGGGCACCGCATCCGGCTCGACGTTGCGATTGACCGACGCGAACAGCATGTTGTTGGGCGCATAGGTGTAGCCGAGCGCGAGCCAGGGCGTGACGAAGCGCTCGGCAAAGCGCAGTGCGCGCGAGCCGTCGCTGCGCCGGCTCGCCTGCTCGACCTCGCCGATGCGGGCGCCGGCGAACAGCCGCCAGCGCGGCGACAGGTCGACCACGTCGGCCACCTGCAGGTCCTTGATCACGCGGTCGAGGTCGGTGTTGAGCGAGGTCAGGCTGGGATCTCCCGGCAGCGGCACGGGGGCGACCGCGCTGATCGTGCCGACGTAGTTGTAGGCCTGCAGCGGCTCAAGCCGCTCCGCATAGCGCGTCATGCGCGGTGCCAGCCGCAGCCGGTGCGTCATGCCGGCGATCTGCACGCGGCCGTCGAGCGCGGCTTCGACCACCGTGGTGTCGCGCCGCTCGTTGCTGCTGCGGTAGTCGTAGAGGTCGACCTCAGAGTTGCCGCACAGCCCCGGGTACAGGTAGTTCGGCCCGCTGCTGCAGCCATCGGGAAAGGCGAGGCGATCGTTGGTCTTGGTCCGTTGCAGCAGCCCGGCCGTGCTCACGGTCCAGCCGGCGGACAGCGGCAGGGCCGCCTTGGCGCTGCCGACCTGCGAGCGGCTGTCGAACGGCTGCGACCACGGCTGGTTGTTGAGGTTGATACGCGGGCCGAGCACCTTGGGCGACGGCAGTGTCTCGGCTACACCGTCGCTATCGACATCGAGCAAGCCAAAGCCCGGCACGCTGAACTGGCGCGAGTTCTGCACCTCGAACTCCGCTTCCGCGGTGATGCCGCGCGGTCCGCGCCAGTCGACGGCTGCTGCCACCACGCTCGCCTCGCCGTCGGCATCGCGCGCGGCAGGGCGACGCTGGCCGTGACCGGCATTGATTCGGTAGCCGAAGCCTTCGCTGACGCGACGGCCATAGTCGGCCGCGGCGAGCCAGGTGCCGCGTTCGCTGATGTCGAGGCTCAGCTCGTTGACGTCCGTAATCGCCCGCTTGGAGACGAAGTTCACGGTACCGGCGGGGTTGCCGATGCCGGTGACGGCGCCATTCAAGCCCTTCATCACCTCGATGCGATCTTTTGTGACGAGCGTGAACGGCGTGTACGGCGACACCGGCAGGCCGTTGCGCCGGTAGTTGAGCGCGCCTTCGAGCAGAAAGCCGCGCAACTGGATCGACTCGACATAGCCGACCGTGTTGTACGCATCGCTGGCGGCGGGCTCGCGGCGGATCGCCTCGGACAGGCTGTCGGCGCCCTGCGTGCGCAGGTCGCGCGCGCGCAGCACGCCCACGGACAGCGGCAGTTCGCCCAGGCTCATGCCGCCGAACTCGGGGAAGCTGACGGCTTCGTCCAGCGGCGCCGCACGCCCGGTCACCGTCACCGGCGGCAACGAGGTTTGCTGTGCCAGAGAGGCCGAGCCGCACAGCGCCAGAGAAACGGCCGCCGCCAGGCGCGAAAAGGGAAAGGAAGTAGAGAGTCGACCAGCCATCGCAGTGCTCCAGAGACGATGGCAAGGAACGCGGGGCGAGGAAGAGTTCTCTTGAATGCGCACCCCAGGCTTGGCCGGGAACGCGCGAGGATTTCTCGCCGACGCTTCCCTGCGCAAGTATTAACTCGATCAGGTTCAAAGGGTTGTTTCTCACCCGTCCGACCCGGCGCATTGCTGCATCGAGCGGACCACGCATTGCTGCGTGGATTTGTTCGGGACCCCTAGCGTGGCGAGGAGTCTAGCGCGGCCGGCGCGCCGCATGAGCGTTACCCGCTGACGAGTGTCGGCGCATAGGCGCGAGCCGGTGTCACTCGCCGTCGTTCCCGCGCAGGCGGGAACCCAGTGTCGTTTACATGCCCGTCCGACCGTGCCTTGCACCAGGCGCAGCAACTGCTCTCGTCGCCAGCGTTGCGCGTCAGTGCTCGTCCGCAGAGTCCTCGTCAACCGAGGGCGGCCAGGGCGGTCGCCAGCCGCGCGTCGTCCTGCCCC
Source organism: Burkholderiaceae bacterium (assembly GCA_022843955.1). Classification (GTDB taxonomy): domain Bacteria; phylum Pseudomonadota; class Gammaproteobacteria; order Burkholderiales; family Burkholderiaceae_F; genus JALHMQ01. Next base: position 58,081 of record JALHMQ010000025.1, on the reverse strand, counting down.
TGCACCAGCGTGAACGGCAGTCGGTGGCGCTGCATGAGGTCGAGCAGCAGCGCGTGAAAGTGCGCGCGCATCTGTGGGCCGTCACGCTGCACGCCATCCGGCTCCCAGGGCAGGTCCGTATCGGTGACCAGCGTGAGGTCGTAGCGGCGCTGGCGTTCGACCGCTGCTGCGAGCAGCGTGTCATCGCAGTAGTAAAGAGTGCTGTACAGCGCGGTGGCGAGCGGTGTGGAGTCCACCGCGACCAGCGGGTTGCCCGCTTGCGCTGCTGCCTGCCGCGCTGCCTCCTCACGCGCGATCTGTTCGACTATTACTTGGCTTTGCTCATGCGGCATCGGCGGCCGATGCTCGGTATCGACGAACTCGCGCAGGTACTCCGGCACCCACAGGCCGCTGCGCGCCTGCGCCAGCGCTCGGCACAGCGAGGTCTTGCCGGTGCACTCGGCGCCGACCACGGCGATCGTCAGCACCGCGGCGCTCACGGCTGCTCCGCGGCGCGATGGCGCTGCGCATCGCGCAACCAGGCGCGCCAGCCGATCACCGACAGGATCACGAACAGCCCATAGAGCAGCGCGGTCAGCCACAACTGCTGCTGCACGAAGAGCGCCAGGCTCACGCCATTGACCAGCAGCCACGCCGGCCAGGCTTCGGTGAACTTGCGTGCGGTCAGGGTTTGCGCGATCACGCTGCCTACGGTGGTGAATGCGTCGAGCGCCGGCGAAGCGGCATCGGTCCAGCGACCCAGCGCCAGCGCAGCGCCAAACGTGATCGCAGCCCAGCCGCCGAGCAAAGCAAGCCGCACGGGCAGTGCAAGCACGGCCACCTGCAGCGGCGCGGCGCCGCGACGGCCGAACTTCCACTGCCACCAGCCCCACAGTGCGATCGCCACGAACGCCGCCTGCAGCGCCATCTGCCCATACAGGCGCGCCGAGGCAAACAGCAGGCCGTACAGCACGCTGCTGCCGATCATCAGCGGCCATGCCCAGTGGACCTGGCGGATCGACAGCAGCACATAGCCGAGCGCGAGCACGAACGCGGCGGGCTCGATCAGCGACGTGGCAGAGGCCAAGTTGAAGGACACGACTTCGTCAGAGTGTTTTGCGGCGCGCGAGCGTACACCGGGTGTCTCGACCCGTGCCCGCTGTTGCTGCAAAGCCAGGGATCGCGCACACGAACGACGCGGCGCTTAGGCCAGCATCAAGCGGGCATCAAGCGTCCTGCGCGTGCCACGTGAAGCTCGATGCGCCAAGCGTGAACATGCCCACGCCCGCCTGCGCCTGCGGCAGCGCGAGGGTGATCTCGCCCGCAGGCGAGATCACCACGCTGCGGCCGGTACCTTCGCTTTCTTCCGGACGGTTCAGCGCGTTGGGCCAGTTGGACTGGATGACCCAGGCGTTCAGTGATCGCGCCAGCCGCTGCGCGTTGCGTACATGCGGCGGCGGCTCGATGCCGGCGTCCTGCGCCTGGGGTCGCATCTGCCCTGGCCAGAACACGATCTCCGGCGCGTGCGGCAGCAGCTCGGCACACACCGCGTCGTGGTCCTCGATCTCACGGCAGATCACTGCCGTGCAGCGGCGACCGAACAGCGTGAGCACCGGTCGCGCGCTGCCGCGCGCAAAGAAGGTGGCCTCGGGCTCGGTGAGTCCCTGCTTGTCCACCGCGCCGACCAAGCGACCGGACGCGTCGACGAAGAGTTGGCTGTTGAAGATGCGGCCGTCGCTGCCGAAGGTGGGCGCGCCGAAGGTCGCCGCCACCGCATGCCGCACGCAGGCGGCCTGGATCGACTGCAGCCAGTTCGCCACCAGATCGGGTTTGGCGAACTCGACGATCCGGCGGTGAAAGCCCGGCACCGCCGCTTCGGGAAAGACGCACAGCTGCATGCCGGCCGCCCCGGCCAGTTCGAGGGTGCGCAGCAGGTTGGCGGCGTTGGCGTCGCCGGTCCATTGCATCAGCGGCTGGGCGACGGCGATCCGCAGGGGTGGGGTCGTCATCGGTGCTGTTCTCCTGGTGCGGGCGCCTGGCGCCCCGCCGGGCTGGTCCAAGGGCCCTTTGCATGCATTCATTGAATGCACGCACTCATTGATGCCCGCACTCATTGAACCATGATGGCGACCTGGCGCGTCGGCCCGCGCCTCGCTTCTGCGTTCGGCGGGGGCCACTGTGCGCGTTCAAATGTCGAACGTCACGCCCTGCGCCAGCGGCAGGCTGCGCGAGTAGTTGATCGTGTTGGTCGCACGCCGCATGTAGGCGCGCCATGAGTCCGAGCCGGACTCGCGGCCGCCGCCCGTCTCCTTCTCGCCGCCGAACGCGCCGCCGATCTCGGCGCCGGAGGTGCCGATGTTGACATTGGCTATGCCGCAGTCGGACCCGCGCGCAGAGACGAACGTCTCCGATTCGCGCAGGTCGTTGGTGAAGATGGCCGATGACAGGCCCTGCGCCACGCCGTTCTGCATCTGCAGCGCCTGGTCGAAGTCGCGGTACGTCATCACGTAGAGGATCGGCGCGAAGGTCTCTTCGCACACCACCGGCGTCTGCGCCGGCATCGTCACCAGGGCCGGGCGCACGTAGTAGGCGTCGGGCCAGCGCTCGGCGAGCTGGCGTTCACCGCCATGCACCTGGCCGCCTTCACCGCGCGCCTGCTCCAGCGCGTGCTGCATGGCGTCGAATGCGCGGCGGTCGATCAGTGGACCGACCAGGGTGCCTACGCTGCGCGGGTCGCCCACGGTGAGGCTGGCGTAGGCGCGCTTCAGGCGCGCGACCAGTTCGTCATGCACCGACTCATGCACGATCAGCCGGCGCGTGGTGGTGCAGCGTTGGCCGGCGGTGCCGGCGGCGCCGAACACGCTGCCGCGCAGCGCCAGATCCAGGTCCGCGCTCGGTGCCACGATGATCGCGTTGTTGCCGCCCAGCTCCAGCAGGCAGCGGCCGAAGCGCGCGGCCACGCGGGGTGCCACCGCGCGGCCCATGCGGGTGCTGCCGGTGGCCGACAACAGGGCCACGCGCGGATCATCGGCCAGCACTTCGCCCAGTTCGGCGCCACCGATCAGCACCTGCGACAGATGCGCCGGCGCATCGCTGCCGAAGCGCGCCAGCGCATGCTCGAACAGCGCCTGCGTGGCGAGCGCGGTCAGCGGCGTCTTGTCCGAGGGCTTCCACACCACCGCGTCGCCGCACACCAGCGCCAGCGCGCTGTTCCAGCTCCATACCGCCACTGGAAAGTTGAACGCGCTGATCACGCCCACCACGCCGAGCGGATGCCACTGCTCCATCATCCGGTGGCCGGGCCGTTCGCTGGCGATGGTCAATCCGTGCAGTTGGCGCGACAGGCCGACCGCGAAGTCGCAGATGTCGATCATCTCCTGCACTTCGCCCAGGCCTTCGCTGGTGATCTTGCCCACTTCGAGCGACACCAGTTCGCCCAGCGCACGCTTGTGGTTTCGCAGCTCATCGCCGAACAGGCGCACCAGCTCTCCGCGGCGCGGCGCTGGCACGTCGCGCCAGGCGACAAAGGCGGTCTGCGCGCGGACGAGCGCGGCCTGGGCGTCGGCCACGCCGTGCGTGTGCACGCGGGCCAGGATGGCGCCATCGATCGGCGAGCGCACCGCGAGGGCGCCGCCGGTGAGGGCGTCGGCGCTCACGCCGAGCGCGCGGAGCAGGTCGTGGGTCGGGGTCATGGCAATGTCCTTGCAGTGAAGGCGTGACCTTAGCGCGGCCGGGGCCGGCGCTAGAGTCAGCCGCGGCGGTCAACCGATGGATTCCACCTGGCGCGACTGCTGGTAGGCGCTGCCGAAGCGGTTGGCGAGGAAGTCGGGCAGGGCGATCTGTTCCTGCCGGACAAAGCCCTTCTGCGGCAACTTGCCCTCGCGAAACAGATCCACCGCGGCGCAGATGCCGGCGGCGGTGGTGATCTGGATCGCCGACAGCGGCGCGCCCGCGGTGCGGTCGGCAAAGATCTTGCGGGCGAACACCTCCTGCATCAGCACGCCTTCACGCAGGCCGCTCACGGTGACGAACACCAGCACCACGTCCTGCATGGTGCCGGGGATCGACTTGCGCATGATGTCCTTGAGCGTGGCCTGATCCTGCGCCAGGCCGAGGTCCTGCAGCAGCAGCTTCATCGCCGCGCCGTGGCCCGGGTAGCGCACCGACTTGTAGTCGAGCGTGCGCACCTTGCCGTCGAGCGTCTCGCACAGCGTGCCCAGGCCGCCCGAGGTGTTGAACGCCTCGTACTCGGTACCGTCGAGCGAGAAGTGCTCCAGCCCTTCGAGCGGCAGCACTTCGATGCGCTCGCCGCCGCGGATCGCCTCGCACGGATGGCAGTACTCGTTGATCAGCCCGTCCACGCTCCAGGTCAGGTTGTACTTGAGTGCGTTGGTGGGAAAGGCGGGCAGCGCGCCAACGCGCATCTTGACGTCGTGCAGTTGCTCGAAGTCGCGCGCCAGGTGATAGGCGACGATGCCGATGAAGCCAGGCGCCAGGCCGCACTGCGGCATGAACGCCGTGTCGGCGCCCTCGGCCAGCGCCTTGATCGCGCGCGTGGCGGCGATGTCCTCGGTCAGGTCGAAGTAGTGGCAGCCGGCGGCGCGCGCCTGCGTCGCGGCGAGCGTGGCCAGGTGGTACGGCAGCGCGTTGATCACGGCGTCGTGGCCGCGAATGGCTGCCAGCAGGGCCTGCGGGTCCTCGGTGTCGCGCTGCAGCGTGCTGGCGGCGCTGCCGTTGAGCTTGGCCAGCGCCGCGGCGCTGCGGTCGACCACCGTGACGTCGTAATCGCCGCTGCGGGTGAGCAACTGCGCGATGGTCTGGCCGATGTGGCCGGCGCCGAGCAGCGCGATGCGCATCTTGGTCATGGCTTTCTTCCTGCACGTTCGTCGGAGACCGGCAGTCTAGGCAGCCGCGCTGACGATAGACAGCATGAGTTCGACGAAAAAGCGCTAGAGATGGACGAAACGTCAGCGCTATGCTGCGGATTGTCTCAACCTTGGGTCGCGTGCCCCTCTCTGCCATGGCCAGACGCCCACTGCGCGCCGCATCCACCGCCACCGATGCCGACGCCCGCCCCAAGGACCAGCTCGATCGCGACCTCATCGCGCTGCTGCAGGCCAACGCGCGCGAGAGCACCGCCAATCTGGCGCGCACGCTCGGCGTGGCGCGCACCACCGTGCTGGCGCGGCTGGCGCGCCTGGAGCGCGAGCACGTGATCGTCGGCTACACGGTGCGGTTGGGGCAGGGCGTGGCCGAGCGCGCGGTGCAGGCGCACGTGGGCATCACCGTCGCCGCCAAGGCCGGCCGCGACGTGTTGCGCCGCCTGTCGCGCATGCCGGAGCTGCGGCAGCTGTACTCGGTGAGCGGCGAATTCGACTACGTGGCGCAGCTGAGCGCCGAATCGACCGCGCGCCTGGATGCGCTGCTCGACGAGATCGGCGAGATCGACGGCGTGGTCAAGACGACCACCTCGGTGGTGCTGGCGGTGCGGGTGGACCGCAAGGCATAGCGCTAGCGCGCGACGCCGCGCGTTTGCCACGGGCGGGGTCAGGACGCCATCGCCACTTCGACGCGGGCTGCACTCTTGCGCAGCAGCGGTACGAACCCGAGCAATGCCTCGGTCGAGCTGATCCGCACGGTCGGTGCATGCACCGACAGCGCGGCACGGATCGCGCCATCGGCGTTCTTGATCGGCACCGCGACCGCCACCATGCCGGGAATGAACTCCTCGTTGTCGAGCGAGTAACCGCGCTTGCGGATGCGCGCCAGTTCCGCCAGCAGCAGTTTGCGGTCGGTAATTGTGGCGGGGGTCAGCGCCTCCATGGTGCTGAAGCGCAGCAAGCGTTCGCGCGACGGGTCGTCCAGCAGCGCGAGGAACAGCTTGCCGCTGGCACAGCAATGCACGGGGATGCGCGAACCGAGATCGAGCGTCAGGCGCAGCGGCCAGCGCGCTTCCACCCGCTGCAGATAGATGATCTCGGTGCCGTCCAGTGTGGCGATGTTGCAGGTCTCGCCGACTTCATCGACCAGTTCGCGCAGCGCATGGCGGATCGCCGCGCGCAGGAAATCATTGCGCACCACGTCGAGCGACATTTCGCGCAGGCGCGGGCCGATCCACAGGTTGCGCTGGTCGGGCTCGCGGAACAGGAAGCCGGCCGCCGACAACTGCTCGGCCAGCCGGTGGACGGTGGACTTGGACTGACCCATCACCTCGGCGACGTCGGACAGCGTCATCTGCCCGGGCAGTTCCGCCACCAGGCGCAGCACCTCGATTGCCCGCAGTGCAGCAGGAAGTTCCTTGCGCGGCGGTTCCTTGCGCGTCGATCCCGACTTGCGTGTCGCCATCTAGACAATCCTTCTATTTAGAACATAATGTTCGAAAAATAAGAACAGATAAACAACGTCAACACAAGGAGACAGGCATGCGATACGCAGTATCAAGATGGGTAGCAGCATCCCTCGCTGTGATCTGCCTGGCGATCACAGGCAGCGCCGCAGCCCAGCAAGCCCCGATCAGATGGAAGCTGCAGACGGGCGTGCCCTCTGCCAGCATCTACTTCGAGTTGATGAAGAATTTCAGTGATCGCGTCGACAAGTCGTCGAACGGTCGTCTGAAGATCGATGTGCTGCCCGATGGTGCGGTGGTCGGTTTCTTTGGCATCCTAGATGCCGTCGACAAGGGTGTCGTGGATGGAGGCTTTGCCTGGACGCACTTCTGGTCAGGCAAGAACACCGCGGCGGCCCTCTTCTCGAACCCGGCCGCGGGTGCAGGTGCCGGCCTCGACCAGGTCTCGCACATGGCGTGGCTGCGGCACGGTGGCGGCAACGAGCTGTATCGCAAGCTGTACACCGACGTCCTCAAGATGAACGTCGAGGGTTTCATGATCCAGCCGATGGGTCCTGATCCGTTCGGCTGGTTCAAGAAGCCGATCAACTCGATCAACGACATGAAGGCGATGAAGTACCGCTCGCCCCCGGGACTGACGGCCGAGATCTTCAAGGAGATGGGGCTGACGACGGTGGCGATGCCCGGCGGCGAGATCGTGCCGGCGGCGCAGCGCGGCGTGATCGATGCGGCCGAGTGGATCGGCCCGGCCGACGACATGATTCTCGGCTTCCACACGGTGTTCAAGCACTACTACCTGCAAGGCCTGCACCAGTCGACGGACGTGGGCGAACTGCTGATCAATCGTACGCAGTGGAACAAGTTGCCGCCCGACCTGAAGGCGATCGTGCAAGCGGCGATCGACGCCACCACGGCCGAGACCTACACGTTCAACGTCTACCGCAACGCGGTCGCACTGGAGAAGCTGAAGAAAGAGCACGGCGTGACGGTGCATGACACGCCGAAGGAATTCTTCACGGCGTTCCAGAAGGCAGTCACGGTGGTGTACGACCGCGAGTCGACCAAAAACCCGTTCTTCAAGGAAGTGCTTGACTCCCAGCGTGCTTTCGGCAAGACCGTGGTGCCGTACTGGAACAAGATCAATCAGCTGTACGCCAACATCGGTCAGGAATCGCCGAACAAGTAGGCGTTTCGGTTCGACTGTTCACTTCCCGGTAGCTGAACTGCAGGGCAGGAAGGCCTTCGGGCCTTCCTGGTTTCCCTGCGCGCGCGCGGAGCGTTGCGTCCATGCAAGAAAAGAACTGGCCAAGATCTCTGGCGAACATCGCAAGCCTGCTCGACAAGGCGGCGATCTGGTCGGGCCATGTGGTCGGTTGGCTGCTGATCCCGATGATCCTGAGCCTGGCGTACGAGGTGACGGCCCGCTACGTGTTCGGCAAGCCGACGGTGTGGGCGTACGACATGACGTTCATGTTGTTCGGCGCGTTCTTCATGCTCGGCGCCGCCTTCACCCTGCAGCGCGGCGGCCATATCCGCACCGACATGCTCTACGGCGCATGGCGCCCGCGCACCCAGGCGGCGGTCGACCTGGTGGGCTACCTCGTTCTCTTCGCGCCGCTCGTCTTCGTGTTCATCTACACCGGCTGGGACTACTTCGCCACGGCCTGGGCCAATAACGAGCGTTTCGTCTCCAGCCCGTGGGCGCCGGTCGTGTGGCCGTTCAAGCTGGTGATTCCGGTGACCGGTGTGCTGCTGCTGATCCAGGGCACGGCCGAAGTAATGCGCTGTGTCGTGGCGATCGACCAGGACCGCTGGCCCGAGCGGCACACCGAGAGGCACGCGCAATGAGGTGCGCGCGATGACTTGCGCAATGAGGCACGCGCAATGAAGAACGCTCAATGAGGAACGCACAATGAGCGATCCGATCCTCGGCCTGGTTGGCCTCGGCGTTCTCTTCGTCGCGATCTTCATCGGCTTCCCCATAGCATTCACGCTCGGCGCCATCGCGCTGGGCATCGGCTACATCGCGCTCGGTCCGGTGGTGTTCGATCTGGCGGTGTTGCAGACGCAGTCGGTGATGCAGGACACGGTGCTGGCATCGGTGCCGTTCTTCCTCTTCATGGGGTTCCTGCTGGAACAGTCGGGCCTGATGCAACGCCTGTTCACCGGCGTGCAGTTGCTGCTCGGCGGCCTGCGCGGCTCGCTGTACCTGGCGGTGGTCATCACTGCCACGGTGTTCGCCGCGGCGACAGGCATCGTCGGCTCCGCGGTGACGCTGCTCGGCGTGATGGCCTCGCCGTCGATGAAGGCGAGCGGCTATGACGTGCGCATGTCGGCCGGCGCGATCACTGCCGGCGGCACGCTCGGCATCCTGATCCCGCCGTCGGTGATGCTGATCGTGATGGGACCGGCGGTCGGCGTGCCGGCCACCGATCTGTTCGCCGCAGCGGTGCTGCCGGGGCTCATGCTTTCGGGCCTGTTTGCGGCGTGGTGTCTGGTGCGCTGCTGGATCAATCCGGCGCTGGGGCCGGCGCTGCCGCCCGAGATGCGCGCCAAGTCGCTCGGCCCGGTGCTGGTGGACCTGGCGATCGGCGTCGCACCGGTGATCGTGGTGCTGCTCTCGACGCTCGGCGTAATCCTGGCCGGCATCGCCACGCCGACCGATGCCGGCGCGGTGGGCTGCGTGGCCACCTTCATCCTCACCACGCTGAGCGGCCGGCTCACGGTGGCGAAGGTCAAGCACTCGATCCGTTCAACGCTTGAGATTTCCAGCATGATCCTGATGCTGGTGGCCGCATCCAACCTGTTCGGTTCCATCTTCGCGCGGCTGGGCAGCGCGGAGTTCATCGCCAACATGGTGACCTCGCTGCAGCTGCCGCCGTGGATGATGCTGGTGCTGATCCTGTTCATCATCTTCCTGCTCGGCTGGCCGCTGGAGTGGGTGCCGATCGTGCTGATCGTGGTGCCCATATTCCTGCCGGTGGTGAAGGCAGCCGGCATCGATCTGATCTGGTTTGCGACGCTCGTCGCGGTCACGCTGCAGACCGCATGGCTGTCGCCGCCGGTGGCGCTGTCCGCCTACTTCCTCAAGGGCGTGGTGCCCGAGTGGCGGATCCAGGACATCTATGCGGGCATGCTGCAGTTCCTGTTCCTGCAGGTCATCGCGGTGATCATCCTGTTGATGTTCCCCGCGCTGGCGACCTGGCTGCCCACGTTCAACTGAGGAGACAAGCCATGCCGGCGATATCGGGCAGCGAAGCCATGGTCGAGGCGCTGCGCAAGGAAGGCGTCGAGTACGTGATGGGGATCGTCGGCTCCGCGTTCATGGATCCGCTGGATCTGTTTCCTGAAGCGGGTATCCGTTTCATCCAGGTGCGCCACGAGCAAAGCGCTGCGTTGATGGCCGAGGGCTACGCGCGCGCCACCGGGCGCCCGGGGGTGTGCATCGGCCAGAACGGCCCGGGCATCACCAACCTCGTCACCGGCATCGCCAGTGCGCAACTGAACCACACGCCGGTGATCGCACTCACGCCGGCGGTGCTGTCGACCGCGATCAGCACGCAGGCGTTCCAGGAGATCGACCAGATGCGGATGCTCGATCCGCTGGTCGTGTGGCAGATGCAGGTCAACCGGCCCGAGCGCATGTCGACGGCGATCCGCGGCGCGTTCCGTGCGGCACTGGCGCTGCGCGGCCCGGCGCAAGTCGATATCCCGCGCGACAGCTACTACGGCACCTGGGACGAAGAGCCGCTGGAGCCGGCGCGCTATCGCACGGCGGGCAAGCTCGGCGGGGCCGATGCTGAAGACATCGGGCGAGCGCTGGACGCATTGCAGGGTGCGAAGAAGGTGGCGATCCTCGCCGGCCTCGGTGCGGTCGAAAGCGATGCGCAACTGGACATCGACGAACTCGCCGAGCTGCTGTCCGCTCCCGTGGCCTGCGTGTGGCAGCACAACGACGCGATCATCAACTCGCGCCCGCTGTCGGTCGGCTCGGTCGGCTATCAGGGCTCGGAGGCCGCGATGCGGCTGGTGGCCGACGCCGATGTCATCGTCGCGCTGGGCACACGCCTGAACGCATTCGGCACCACGCCGCAGTACGGCATCGACTTCTTTCCCAAGTCCGCCAAGCTGATCCACAACTCGATGAACCCGCTCGATATCGGCGCGCTGCGGTCGGTGCATGCCGGGCTGGTGGGCGATTGCCGCGCCGTGACCCGGCAACTGATCGAGGGGCTGGCCGGCAAGCCGCTGCAGGTGGATCGCACCGCGCGCCGCCTGCAGATCGCCGCCGAGAAGACGGCCTGGGCCGGCAAGCTGCGGGCGATGTCGATGATCGACGGCCCGCGCATCCATCCACGCCGCGCGATGTGGGAAGTCTCGCGCGCCATCGTGGGCGACGTCGCGATCGTGGCTGATGTCGGCAACATCAGCGGCAGCGCCAACGGCTACTTCGACCGGTTCGACAAGTCGCGTCGCTGGTTCGGCGCCGGCAGTCTGGGCGGTATCGGCGTGTCGTACCCGACCGCGCTCGGCGTCAAGCTGGCGCGGCCCGACCTGCCGGTGGTCGCACTGGTCGGCGACGGTGCCTGGAGCATGACGATGCAGGAGGTCATGACCGCCGTGCGCGAGAAGCTCAACGTGTGCGCGGTGCTGTTCAACAACAGCGTCTATGGCGCCGAACGCCGCAACCAGTACGACTTCTTCGGCGAGCGTTACTTCTTCACCGACCTGGAGAACCCGTCGTTCGCGCAGATCGCCGAGAAGATGGGGGCGTTTGCGATCAGCGTCGACCGCGCGGAGGACATCGGCCCGGCCATTGCCCGCGCGATGCGGGAGGATCGGCCGTCGGTCGTCGAAATCCACGTCGATCCGGCGGTGCTGAACGAGCCGTACCGGCGCGATGCGCTCAAGCCGCCGGTGCGCGTCACCGACAAGTACAAGCAGTACGCGGACCCGGCCTAGCGCGTCTTTCCGCCGTGAGCTTCGACTACATCATCGTCGGCGCAGGGTCCGCCGGCTGCACGCTGGCGAACCGGCTGTCCGAAGATCCGTCGTGCAGCGTGCTGCTGATCGAGGCGGGTGAGTTGGGCGGCGGACTCTGGAGCCGCATTCCGCTGGGCGTCGGCAAGATCCTCAACGACGATCGCCGCATCTGGCGCCTGCAGACCGAGGCGTCGCCTCACACGGCCAACGTGCCGCGCGACTGGGTCAGCGGCAAATGCGTCGGCGGCTCGAGTGCCGTCAACGGGCTGGTGGTGGTGCGGGGACATCCGGAGCGCTACGACCAGTGGGCGGCGCAGGGCGGCACTGGCTGGTCCTATGCGGACTGCCTGCCGTACTTCAAGCGCCTGGAGTCGTGGCAGGGTGCGGCCGATATCACGCGCGGCACCGATGGCCCGGTCGGGGTGATGCCCGCCGAGCCCGAACCGATCTCCGACCGGTTTCTCGCGGCGTGCGAGGCGATGGGATTCCCGCGCGTCGACGACTACAACGCGCAGCCCGGCATCGGCGCCAGCTACCTGCAACTGTCGACCCGCGGCGGCCTGCGCAGCGATGTCGGCACCGCGTACCTGACGCCGGTCCAGTCGCGCCGCAACCTCACCGTGATGCGTGGGGCGCTGGCGCAGCGGGTGCTGATCGAGGGCGGTCGCGCGGTCGGCGTGGTGACGACCGCTGGCGATCGCGAGACGGTGGTCGATGCGCGCCGCGAGGTGATCGTCGCGTGCGGTGCGGTGCGCAGCCCGCAGCTGCTTGAGCTGTCGGGCATCGGCCAGCCGCAGGTGCTCGAAGCGCACGGCATCGGCGTGACGATGGCGAACCCGCACGTGGGCGAGCACCTGCAGGACCACATCATGGTGCGTGTGTGCTACCGCACCAGCGAGCCGGGTACGGTCAACGCCATGCTCGGGCGGCCCTGGCGGCTGGTGGGCGAGGTGGCACGCTTCGCACTCGCGCGCCGCGGCATGTTCTCGAGCGCCACGCTGAAGTCCACGCTGTACGCGCCGAGCGATCCGGCGCGCACGACGCCCGACCTGCGCATCCAGATCGCGCTCGTCAGCGCCACCGATCGCATCCCCAAGTCGCTCAACGAGGGGCTCGATCCCGGCTCGGCGTTCCAGATCGGCATCTACGGGCTGTATCCGACCTCCGCCGGTGCAACCCACGTGCAGTCGCGCTCGCCGGCGGCGGCCCCGCGCGTGCAGCCGAACTATCTTGCTTCGAACGAGGATCGGCGCGTGCTGCTCGCCGGGTTGAACCTGGTGCGCTCGCTCGCCGACACCGCGCCGATGCGCTCGATCATCGAGGAAGAGATCCGGCCCGGCGCTGGCGCCCGTACGCCCGAGCAGCAGCTCGACTACGCGACCCGCACCGGACAGACCTGCTGGCATCCGATCGGCACCTGTCGGATGGGTGCGCCGGGCGAGTCGGTGGTCGACCCGGCGTGCCGTGTGCACGGCGTGCGCGGGCTGCGGGTGATCGATGCCTCGGTGTTCCCGCTGCTCACCAGCAGCAACACCAATATCCCGACCATCATGCTGGCGGAGAAGATGGCCGACGCGCTGCGGCACGAGGCAGCGGCCTGAGCCCCTGCACGGCCACCGCCGCGCAGAAAACTGGCACGAGTCCTCCTAGCGCCGCGCGAAGCGCTGCGCCAGCAGCGCTACCGTGATGCCGAGCAGGATCGCCCACTCCAGCGACAACGTGACGGTGGCGATGAAGGTGACCAGCATCGGCCAACGCGCCACCGGCTCCTCGTTCCAGATGCGCACGATCTCGCGCCGGTCGATGAGCCCCCAGGCCACCATGAACAGCAGGCCGGCGATCACCGCGAACGGCAGGTAGCGCGCCAGCGGTGCGACGAAGAACAGCAGCGCCACCAGGAACAGCGCCGCGCAGATGGCCGCGAACGGCGTGCGCGCGCCGGAGACCACGTTGACCCCCGAGCGGTTGAACGAACCGCTGGCTGGGTAGGAGGAAAAGAAGCTGCCCGCGAGGTTGGCCATGCCCTGGCCGATGAACTCCTGGCTGCCGTCGAGCCGGTCGCCGTACTTGGTGGCGACCGAGCGGGCGATCGCCACCGCCTCGGTCAGGCCGAGCAGCGTCATCACCAGCGTGGCGCCGAACAGCGCGCGCACGGTGTCGAGCGACAGGTCGGGGAAAGACAAAGGCGGCAGCGCGCCGGGCAGCGCGCTTACCGTGGCCAGCGGCGGCCATTGCGGCACGAAGCGCGCGATCAGCCAGGCCGCCAGCGCGCCCGCGACGACAGCAATCAGCATCGCCGGCACCCAGCGGTTCAGCGGCTTCCACAACAGGATGGTGAGCAGCGTGATGGTGCCCACCAGCGGCGCGGCCCACTGCACTTCGCCCAGACGCGCCGCCGCCGCCGGCAGCGTGTCCACGAGGTGCAGTCCGCGCGGCAGCGCCAGGCCGAGGAACGGCCCGATCTGGCTGTTGATGATCAGCACCGCCGCACCGGCGGTGAAGCCGACAATCACCGCATGCGGCACCAGGTCGACCAGCTTGCCGGCGCGCGCCAAGCCGAGTGCCAATTGCAGCACGCCGACCAGGAACGTGAGTGTCAGGACCAGCGTGATGTATTGCGACGAGCCAGGCACCGCGAGCGGTGCGATCAGCGCCAGCGTGGTCAGCGAGATCGCGTTGGCCGGGCCGGTGACCATCAGGCGGCTGGAGCCGAACAACGCGGCGATGATGCACGGGACCATCGCCGCATACAGGCCATATTGCGGCGGCATGCCGGCCAGCGTGGCAAAGGCCACGCCCTGCGGCAGCACGACCACCGCGCCGGTCAGGCCGGCCAGCGCGTCGGCGCGAACGGCGCCGGGCTCGCGCAGTTCGGGCAGCCAGCGGGCGAAGGGAAGGGTCGGCAAGGGCAAGGCAGTGTGATGAAACAGCAGCGGGCGAAGCTTAGGGCGGATTGCGTGGCGGCGTATTTATTGGGACAACGCTGGCTGTGGTGCGCATCCAACCTTGGTGTGCTGGCAGCGTCATGCGCGGGACCGTGGCAAGGTGGGGTTGCGCAGGTTGCGCGCGGGCCCGCAAGCGCCGCCGTCACGGCAACGGACTGCGACCGATGCGTGCACGGCCTGCGCCACGCGTCGCTTACGCCGCGGGCGCCAGGTCCACCAGCTTCAACCGCTGCACCTTGCCCGAGGGTCCACGCGGCAGATCGGCCACGAAGCGGAACACCTTCGGCGTCTTGTAGCGGCCGAGTTCGCGGTCGCAGAACGCGCGCAATTCTTCTTCGGAGATCTGCTGGCCATCGCGCAGGATGATGCAGGCCATGATGTCCTGGCCGTAGTGGCGATCGGGAATGCCCACCGCGGCGGCGTCGAGCACGGCAGGATGCCTGAGCAGCGCCTCGTCGATCTCGCGCGGGGCGATGTTCTCGCCGCCCTTGATGATCAGTTCCTTGATACGACCCGTGACGAAGTAGAAGCCATCGGCATCGCGGTAACCGAGGTCGCCGGTGCGCAGCCAGCCGCCGGGGAAAAACGCGCCTTCGGTGGCGGCCGGGTTCTTGTAGTAGCCGGCGGTCACCTGCGGTCCGCGCAGGACGATCTCGCCGATCGTGCCGTCGGCCACCGTTCGGCCTTCGGCATCGACCGCGCGCGCCTCGCAGCCGGAGGCGCGGCCGACCGAGCCCACCTTGCGCTGCGCCGGGTCGATCGGGTTGGAAAAGCACGGCGCCACGGTCTCGGTCAGCCCCATCGTCTCGACGATGCCGATGCCGAAGGTCGCCTCGAACGCGCGATGGTGCTCGGGCGGCAGCGCCGCCGAGGCAGAACGGCACAAGCGCACCCGCGCCAGTGCATCGCGCGGCGGCACGAGGCCGTCGGCCGCGCCTTCGAGCAGGTAGGAGATCATCGTCGGCACCACGTTGAGCCAGGTGCAGCCGTGCGCGATCACCATGTCCCAGAAGCTGCCGGCGGAGAACTTGGGCGGCATCACCAGGCTGCCGCCATGCGCCAGCGGCGCCAGCATCGTCACCGCGAAAGCGTTGATGTGATACAGCGGCAGCACCGCGGTGACGCGATCGTTCGCGCCGAGCTCGTGCTCCGCGCTGATGGACCGCGCGTTGGCGGCAAGGTTGGCCTGCGTGAGCATCACGCCCTTGGGCTTGCCGGTGGTGCCCGAGGTGTACATCAGCAGCGCCAGAGAATCTTCGCCAGGCTCGACGAGCGCGACGTCGGATGCGCCGGTGCGCGGCAACTCGTCGCCATCGGGGTCGAGCGCGATCACCTCGATCGGGCGGTCGATGCCGGCGGTCATCTCGCGCACGTGCGCGACCCAGTCGGGCGCGGCGAACACGACGTTCGCATCGGCATGCTCCAGCACGTAGCGCATCTGGTCCGGCTGCGACAGCAGGTTGACCGGGTTGACGCAGTAGCCGCCATAGAGCGCGCCGAGAAGCAGGCGCACCGTCTGCGGGCCGTTGGACAGCACCAGAGACAGATGCGCGCCCGGCGCCAGCCCACGCGCCGCCAGCCACGCCGCCACCGCTCGGCACGACTGCGCCAGCTCGCCGAAGCTCAGTCGCTGGCCGCTGGCGGTGGCAATCAGGTACGGCGCCTGCGGCTGGGCGGCCGCGCGCGCATCGATCAGCGCGCGTACCGTGGCACGGGGTGTCATCACGCGCGCCCGTGGCGTGCGAAGTACCCGCCGAAGATCTCGTCCTCGCTCGGCACCCGCTCGCTGATCGGCGTCGAGATGCGGGTGATGTTCACGTACTGGCGCCAGGTCATGTTGTCGGAGAAGTTGTTGCCGCCCCAGGTACCGCAGCCCATCGACAGCGAAAACGGCAGACCGTTGTCGAAGCTGCCGCCGGTGGCGATCGCATGCGCCTGGTTGACGATCACGCGCGACACCGGCAGTGTCTCGCCGAGCACGCGGGCGCGCGCGGTCTGCGTGGTGTGCAGGCTCACCGAGTGTCCTGCGCCCTGGTGCCGATAGATCGCCTCGACGATGCGGCAGGCGTCGGCAAAGTCCCGCGCGCGGTACACCGTGAGCACCGGTGAGAGCTTCTCGCCGGAGAACGGATGCGCCGGGCCGATCGCCGCGGCGTCTTCTTCCACCAGCAGCATCGCTGGCTGCGCGGCGGCCAGATCGGTCAGCCCGGCGCGTTGCGCGATCAGCTTGGCCGACTGGCCGATCACCTGCGGCGACAGCTTGCCCTGCGGCCACATCGTCTGCTGCAGCCGCGGCTTGTCGGCCGCCGTCACCCGCGCCCCGCCTTGCGCGGTCAAGGCGGCAATGGCGGCGTCGTATACCGCGTCGACGATCACCACGCTGTTTTCCGACGAGCAGCTGGTGGCGTGGTCGAAGGTCTTGGAGCGCGCGATCTTTTGCGCGGCCGCCGTGAGGTCGGCGGTCTCGTCGATGATCGAGGCGACATTGCCGGCGCCGACGCCGAAGGCCGGCGTGCCGCAGGTGTAGGCGGCGCGCACGTTGGCCTGCGAGCCGGTCGCCACCACCAGATCGCACTGGCGCATCAGCTCGCCGGTGGTCTCCTTGGTCACCGGGTCGGGCAGCAACTGCACCAGGTCGCGCGGCGCGCCGATGCGGTCGAACTGTGCGTGGATGAATCCGACCAGCTGGCTGCAGGTGCTCCAGCCCTTGGGCGACGGCGCCACGATCACGGCGTTGCGGCCCTTGAGCGCGTTGATGATCTTGTTGGCGGGTGTGGCGGCCGGGTTGGTCGACGGCGTGATCGCCGCCACCACGCCTGCCGGCCTCACGATCTCGACGATGCCCAGCTCTGGCCGCTCGGCCACCACGCCGACCGAGCGCACGCCTTGCAGATCGCGCAGCAGGCCGAGCGTCTTGCGGTAGTTCTTGCGCAGCTTGTCGTCGACGTTGCCGATGCCGGTATCGGCCACCGCCCGTTCGGCCAGCGCGCGGTTGCGACCCGGCTCCATGATCGCCCAGCCGGCAGCGGCCACCACCTCGTCGACGCGGGCCTGGTCGAAGCCGTTGGCCACGTGCTGCGCGGTGCGGGCGCGCGCGACGAGGTCGCCGACGAGCGCAGCGGCGGATGACGAGTTGTCGGCGGGCAGAACAGGCAGGGCGGTCATCGGAGGGTGGGACGTCATTTACGAAGTGCAGTCGGATCGGCCGGCGGCATCAGCACCGGCTTGTCGGCCCGCATGCGACGCCAAGCAGCGCGCAGCAGCGGATAGAACAGGCCAAGCACCGCCAGCGCCAGGATCGAGCCGCTGATCGGCCGCGTGAAGAACACGGTCCAGTCGTTGTTGAAGCTCACCATCGTCGTCATGAAATTGCCTTCGGTGAGCGGCCCGAGGATCGTGCCCAGCACCAGCGGCGCGATCGGAAACTTGAAGCGTTCGAACAGGAAACCAATCAGGCCGAACGCCGCGATCACGTACAGATCGGACAGGTTGCTGCGCGCGGCGAACGCGCCGATGAAGCAGAACACCACCACGAACGAGGAGACGATCGCCTCCGGCGCATCGAGCACCTTGCACAGCGGCTTGATCGCGAAGTAGCCGAGGATGCACATGCCCACCACCGCCACGAACACCGCGGCGAACACCGTGTAGATGAGACCGGGGCTGGAGACGAACACCTGCGGCCCGGGCTGCACGCCGTGCAGCAGGAACGCGGCCAGGATGATCGCGGTGGCGCCGCTGCCGGGAATGCCCATCGTCAGCAGCGGCACCAGCGCGCCGCCCACCGATGCGGTGGCCGCCGACTTCGCCGCCACGATGCCGGCCGGCGAGCCGGTGCCCAGTTCCTTGGCGTGCTTGCCGTACTGGCTCTCGATGCCGTAGGCGACGAACGAGGACACGGTCGCCCCCGCGCCTGGCACCACGCCGACGGCGATGCCGGTGGCGGTGCCGCGCAGGAACGAGCCCTTCACCTCGAGCAGTTCGGCCAGTTTCGGAAAGGCCGTCTTGAAGCGCGTGGCGTTGTCGCCCGGCGTGGCGTTGTCGGACACGAAGCCGGTCTGCAGGCGCGACAGCACCTCGCCGATGCCGTAGGCGCCCACCATCACCAACAGGAACTCGATGCCGTCCTGAAGAAACGGCACACCGAAGGCGAAGCGCTCGGCGCCGTACATCGCGTCCACGCCCACGGTGGCGATCAAAAGGCCCATGCACAGGCTGATCAGCGCATTCACCAGCGAGCCGCCGCCCAGCGTCACCACGCTCATCAGGCCGAACGCGGTGATCGCGAAGAACTCCGGCGACGAGAACGACAGCGCCACGCTGGCCACCGGCTTGGACAGCGCCACCATCACCACCGCCGACACCAGGCCGCCCACCAGTGCGGCCACCAGCGAGAAGCCGAGAGCCTGGGCCGCCTGACCATTGCGCGTCATCGCATAGCCGTCCCACAGCAGCGGCACGTCCATCGGCTCGCCGGGAATGCGGAACAGGATCGCGGTGATCGCGCCGCCATAGGTGCCCGACACGTACATCGCGGTGAGCAGGATCAGCGCCGGCTCCACGCCCATCTTGTAGGTGAACGGCAGCGCCAGCACCACGCCCATCACCAGCGTGAGACCGGGCAGCACGGCTACCAGCATGCCGAGCACGAGGCCGATCACCATTACCGCGAAGTTCACGGGCGTGGCGATATTGGCGAGGCCGTGCAGCAGGTTGAGGAAAACGTCCATGGGCGGGTCAGTTCAGCTCACGCCAATCAACTTGAGCAGCATCAGCGACAGATCCCTGAACGGACCGGCGCCCAGCGGCAGCGAGATGTAGGCGACACGCATGAAGATGACGAGCAGCACGAAACCGCCGACCAGGCTTGTCGCCGCCACGATCAGTGGCCGGCGGAACCCGCCGATCCAGGCAAAGCCCGCCAGGAACAGCACGGTGGCGACGAAGAAGCCGAGGTAGACCACGCCGAAGACGAAGCCCGCGATGAGCAAGATGCCGGCGGCGAGCTTGCCGTTGTGCTGCGACGGCGGCGCGGCCGCCAGTTCGCGGTCGGCCGCCTGCGGCGCTCGGTTCAAGCCTTGCGCCAGACCGGTGGCGGTGAACGAGGAGCCGATCAGCAGGCGCTTGACGATCTCGTACAGGCACAGTCCGGCCATCGTCGCGATGATGAACTTGGGCCAGGTGTCCGGCCCGATGCGGGTGGCTGACAGGCTCACCGGCGCATCGATCTGCAGCGCGGCGTAGTACAGCAGCGCGGAGACACCCAGCATCACGCTATGGGGCAGGACCGAGAGCAGTCGAGGGTGCATGGGAGGTCAGCCGCGGCCCATGGCGCCGGCCAGCAGCGCCATGCGAGTGCGGCAAGTGTCGGCAGATGCGCGTTACGGCTTCTTGGCCAAGTTCGCCATGATCAGCTTCAGTTCCTGCTCGAGGAACGCCGAAGCACCGCTGGCCGGGATGAAGCTCGCCGGGTCGGCCAGTTCATCTTCCAGGTACTTGGTGAAGTCGGGCGAGCGCGCCGCCTTCTCCAGCGCCGCCGACAGCATGGCCACCTGCTTGGCATCGGTGCCGGCGCGCACGACGATCGAGCG
Source organism: Burkholderiaceae bacterium (assembly GCA_022843955.1). Lineage (GTDB taxonomy): Bacteria > Pseudomonadota > Gammaproteobacteria > Burkholderiales > Burkholderiaceae_F > JALHMQ01. Next base: position 38,237 of record JALHMQ010000025.1, on the reverse strand, counting down.
GAACTGGTTGATGATGATCGGAAAGCCGCTGTCCTTGACCAGCGCTATGTTCGGAAAGCCCGGCGCCGGTGCGTTGGCGAAGAACGCTAGCGGGCGCATCTGCTTGCTGTCCAAAAACGAGCGGATGTCGCCGGCCTGCTCGACCAGCACGTCGGCATGACCGCCGAGGATCGACGAGTAGCGCTCGCCCGGCGAGGCAAACGGCACCATGCGCAGCTTGCTGCCCTGGGCGTTGATCTGGTTGATGAGGATCTCGTCGGCGCTGCCGAAGCCCAGGATCGCCACCTTCAGCTCGTTGTTCTTCGAATCGGCCAGCAGATCGGCAAAGGTCTTGTACTTGCTGTCCATTTTCACGAACAGGCCGCTCGGCTGGCGAATCATGATGCCCAGCGGAATGACGTCGGCGAGCTTCCAGCGGCCACCGGCGGCGATCGTGGCCAGCGTGTCGCCGATGAGAATCGCCAGCGTGTGGCCGTCGGGCTGCGCGGTCAGCATCTTGGTCATGCCGGTGTTGCCGGTGGCACCGGGCACGTTCACCACCGGCAGCGACACCTTCAATTCGGGCTCGAGCAGCTTGCCGAGCCGGCGCGCCAACTGGTCGGCACCGCCGCCGGCACCCCAGGGCACCACGAACTCCACCGGACGGGACGGGTACTTCTCCTGCGCCAGCGCGCCCAGCGGGCGCAAGGCCGTGGCGGCGAGCGCCGCCGTGGACGCCAGCATCAACGCGCGGCGCGACGAATCGAGGTCGGAACGGGGCATGTCTGTCTCCTGGGGTGTTGTCGTCGAGCGTGCCGCTGTCGGCACATTCGCAACTGCTTGCTGCACGGTGGCATGACAAGATCAGTCGTGAGGAAGATAGTGGCGTTTGCGGTGCATCAGAGTCCCGATTTCTGAGAATTTGATCGAACCATGGAGAGCAACCAGGCCAATGCGGCGGCGCTGCGTGCGTTCCGCGTCCTCGACTACGTGGCGCAACAGACGGATGGGTGCAGCGCCGGCGCGATCGTCGAGGCACTGGCGCTGCCCAAGCAGACCGTTCATCGGATCGTCACGCAACTGCAGATGGCCGGCCTGCTGATCCGCGAGCCCGGCACGCGTCGCGTGCAGCTGGGCGCGCGCATCACGCGCTTCGCTGCCAACGCGCTGATGCATGGCCACGCCAACCGCGAGCGCCACGCCATCTTGAGCGGGCTGGTGGCCGACATCGGCGAGACCTGCAACCTCACCGCGCTCGCCGGCGGCGACATCGTCTACCTCGACCGCGTGGAGACCGCCTGGCCGCTGCGCGTGATGCTCGCCCCCGGCTCGCACGTGCCGCTGCACGCCACCGCCAGCGGCAAGCTGCTGCTGGCGCTGCTGCCCAAGACGCAGCGCGACCGGCTGCTGCGCGTGCTGCCGCTGCGTCCGCTGACCGCTGCCACCATCGTCGACGTGAAGGCGCTCGCGCGGGAACTCGACGAGACGCGCAAGCGGCGTGTCGGCATCAACCGCAACGAGCACCTGAGCGGACTGATCGCCGTCGCCGTGCCGGTCATGGTCGATCGCCAGCGCGCCTGCGCGGCGATCGCGGTGCAGGCGCCAGTGGGGCGCATGACGCTCGACGACCTGCTCGGCTTCGTGCCGCGCGTGCAGGTCGCGGCCGAACAGATGCGGCAAACCTTTCGCGACGAGAACTGACGTGCCGGTTCACGCGCCTGACGCAAGGCAGCGGCGTTCTGCAGCGGTGCGCGGTGTGCGTGCCGTGTGAGCCCCGCGTGAGTGCCGTGTGAATGGCCACGTCAGTCCCGTGTGTCTGTATAGCCGCATGAGTCCCGCATGAGTCGCGTGTGAGCGCCGTGCCCGACCTCATCGCCGTCTGGCTGCCGGCCGGCTGGACGCTCGGCACGCTGCTCGCCGGCGCGCTGGCGATAGCGCTGGCGGGCGTGGTGCGCGGCCTCACCGGTTTTGGCTTCTCCGCGCTCGCGGTGAGCAGCCTGTCGCTGTGGTTGCCGCCGGCGCAGGTGGTGCCGCCGGTGCTGTTGCTCGAGGTGCTGGCGAGCTTCTGGCTGCTGCCCTCGGTGTGGCGCGACATTCACTGGAACTGGATGGCCTGGCTGGTGGTCGGCAACGTGGTCGGCATTCCGCTCGGCGTGTTGTTGCTGGCAGATGGCGATGCGAACCTGGTCAAGGCGGCGATCGCCGCACTCGTCCTCGTGTTCGCCATCGCACTGGCGCGGCGCTGGCGCCCGCCTTGGCACGACGGCCGCGCCACTCGCCTGGCCACCGGACTGGTGTCGGGCCTGTGCAACGGGCTGGCCGCGATCGGCGGCCTGGCGGCCGTGGTGATGCTGCTGTCCAGTGCGGTGGCGGTGGCCTCCACCCGCGCCACGCTGATCGGGCTCTTTGTCTTCATCGACCTGTACTCGCTCGCCGTGGCGAGCGGCCATGGGCTGGTCGGTTCCACCATGCTGGTCACCACCGCCTGGCTGCTGCTGCCGATGCTGGCCGGCGTGGCGGTGGGCAGCCGCTGGTATGCGCGCGTCGACGAGCAGCGCTTCCGCCGCGTGGTGGTGTTCACGCTGATCGCGCTGGCGAGCCTGGGACTCGCCGCCGCAATCGGACGCGCCGTTGCCGGCGCGTCCTGACGCTGCTCGTCAACCTCGTGCGGTGGCAGTCTGCCGGTTCTCGTTGTAGACGAAGCCGAAGTACGCCGCGACTCCGCCGAGCACCGCATGCAGCCAGATGTCGTGGCCGTAGATCGGCACCAGCCCGAAGGTGGTGTTCAGGAACGGGAACACGCCCATCAACGCCAGCAGCAGGTAGATGACAGCCACCGTCTTCGCGTAGCCGCGCATCGCGCCTGCACTTGCCTTGCCCATCACCAGGCCGAGAGCCCAGACGCCGAATGCCAGGTGAATCAGGTTGTGCACCACGTTCACCACGAACAGGCCGAAGATCGCGCCCAGCCCGGCATCCACGGCGAGGTTCGGGTTCTCGTGCGGCGTGGTCACGCCCGGGATGAAGCCGAGGATCGCGACCGCCGTGAAGACGATGCCGTACAGCAGGGTGAACGTTCGAAGTGTCATCGCAACCTCCAGAGGGGGAATCGGGTTGCGGCTCGATGGCAAGCGGGGTGCCACGTAGGATTCGCCGGCCGTCGCTTCCGGCAGTTGCTCGAAGCGCCTCACTTGGCACCGAACCGAAAGCCGTTGCACGCGCCGGTCGGCGCGAACCGCCAGGACGCGGACGCATTGCCTGCCGAACACGTGACGACCTGTGACGGACGCGCGTCGACCACCTGTACGCCGCTCACCCATGCATCCGGTTCACCGTGAACCAAGGACCAGTTGCCCCTGTGGGCCGGGGATGCTAAACGGCATGTCTGCAGCAACCGTCAGCCAGCAGTTCCATCCGGGGCGCTGCGCCCGAACAGGGCGGTTGCCGGGACGACACTTTGGGCGTCCAACGCAGTCACTGTGAGAGAAGCACACAGTCAAGCATGGCGGTCGGTCAGCGTGGCCATGCTTGCAGACATCAGAGAAACGGGCTTTGCGGGGAAGGTGATGCGAAAGACGTGGTTACGACGCGGATTGATTGGCGCCGCCGCACTTGCCGTCGTCCTTGTCATCGCCTTCGCGTTCGCCGTGCCGCCGCTGGTCCGTCATGGCCTGGAAACGGTGGGCTCCCGCGAACTTGGCCGCGCCGTGACCGTGCAATCGATCCGGGCCAATCCGTTCACGCTCAGCGTGACGCTCAAGGGGGTTGCGGTTGCCGGCCTGCCGCCCGACGAGGGTGTGCTCGCCACCATCGAGCAGCTGCGCATCAGCCTGTCGGCATCGTCCATCGTGCAGCGCGCCGCGGTGCTCGATGCCATGCAGATCGACGGCGCGCACGTGCGCATCGTGCGGCTGCAGGAGCAGCGCTTCAATTTCACCGACATCATCGAGCGGCTGCAGGCCGGGCCGAAGGCGAAGGAGGAGCCTGCCGATGCCGCACCGGCCCGCTTTGCGCTGTACAACATCCAGCTGCGCGGCGGTCGCATCGACTTCGACGACCGCGTGGCGCGGCGGCAGCACCAGGTCACCGAGCTCGCCCTTGGCGTGCCCTTCTTGTCGTCGCTGCCGGCGGATATCAGTGTGACGGTGCAGCCGGCGCTGTCCGCGCGCATCGACGGCACACCCATCGAAGTGAAGGGCAAGACGACGCCGTTCGAGCGCACGCAGGTCATGTCGGTGCAACTGAAGCTCGATGGCCTCGACATCCCGACCTACCTGGGCTACCTGCCGGTGCCGCTGAACTTCACGCTGCCGACCGGCAAGCTCGACACGGACCTCACGCTGCGCTTCTTGCCGCAGGTGCCGGCGCGTGACGGCCAACCGGCGCGCGCACCGGAAGTCGCGCTCGGCGGGGCGCTGGGCTTGCGTGATGTGACGTTGCAGGCGCCGCGCTCTGCGCCGCAGCCACTGCTGCAGCTGAGGTCGTTGCAGCTGCGCATCGGGGAGTTCGCGCCACTCGTTCGCCGCCTGGTGATCGATGACGTGAAGATCGAGGGGCCGCAGGCGTGGGTTGGCATCGGGCGTGACGGGGTGCTCAACTGGACGCGCTTTGCGCAGACCGCGGTCGAACGACCCGCGGCCAGTGCGGCGGCCAGCGAGGCGGCGGTGCCACCGCCCAGATCGGCCGCGCCGTGGCAGGTGACGCTGAAGGCTGTGGCCCTTGACGGCGGAACGCTGCACTTCAGCGACGACCGGCAAGCGCAGTTCAAGCAGCAACTGCGCGAGGTGCAGATGTCCGCCACCCGGATCAGCACCGTCGATGGGGCGCCGCCCGGGCAGCTTGCCTTGAAGCTGGGCCTTGATCCGCAGGGTACGGTGAGCATGGACGGCACCCTTGCGCTGGCCCCGCTCAAAGGCGAGTTCGACTATGCGGCCGACGACGTGCAGCTGCGCGCCGCCGCGCGTTACCTCGGGCAAGTGGTCAACGGCACGCTCGAGGGCTCGACCGCAGTGCGCGGCAAGCTCACCGTGGCCGAGGAAGGCGAGCAACTGCAACTGGCCCTGCGTGAGCTCGCGCTCGAGGGTCGGCAGATTGTGCTGCGCGGGCCGCAGGGGGCGCAGCTGAGCGTCGCGCGCCTGGCGATGCAAGGCGGCGAGCTCGATCTCAGCAAGCGCGCCATGCGCGCTGCGAGCATCACCATCGACACGCCGCGCGCCACGGTGCGGCGCCTGGCCGACGGCAGCATCAACTGGCAGCAACTGGCCAAGTCCGATGAGGCGGCGGCAACACCGCACGCGGCCCCGGCGGCCCCCTCGGCGGCCGACGACGCAAGGCCGCGCTCGAAGGCGCCGGGTGCTGAACCGTCCCAAAGAACGGCGGCGCCGTCCTGGGACATCGCATTGGCTGCCATTGAACTCGTCAACGGCACCATGCAGTGGGAAGACGTCTCGGTGGCACCCGCCGCCAGGATCAACCTGTCGGCCTTGAACGGCACGGTTCGCGACGTGACGGCGGCCGGCACGACGCCGATGCAGGTCAGCCTGCGTGGCAACAGCAGTGGCGTCACGAAGGGCCAGTTGTCTGTCGACGGCAGCACGCGCCTGCAGCCGTTGCTGACAGACCTGCGCGTCAATCTGCGCAATGTCGATCTCGCGCCGGCCCGCTCCTACGTGAGCAGCCTAATGAGCGCGGTGCTGCTGCGCGGAGAGATGACCTCGCGCAGCCGTGTGCAACTGGCGGCACAGCCTGACGGCCCTCTGCGGGTGAAGATCGATGGCGGCCTGCGGCTGGCCAACCTGCAGGTGCTGAACCCCGATAGCGACGACGACCTGGTCAAATGGCAGGCGCTGGATGTCGATCGCATCGACCTGCGGCTGGGCGAAGGGCCGGCCGACGTGCAACTGGGCACAATTGCCCTGTCGGACTTCTTTGCGCGCGTGATCATTTCGGCCGCCGGGCGTCTGAACCTGGCCGACGTGGTGCGTACGCCCGGCAGCGGCCAGCAAGCTGCAGCGGCAGCCGCCCCGGCAACCCGTGCCCAAGACGCCAGGCAGGCGGTGCAGCCAGCCGCAGGCGCGGCGCAAGACAGCGCGCCGCGGCCGCGCATCCGTATCGAGCGCATCGAACTCACGCGCGGCAACATCAACTTCACCGACAACTTCATCCGTCCCAACTACACGGCCAACCTGACCGAGATCGCCGGCAGCGTGACCACGCTGGCCTCCGACGCTGCCGAGCCCGCCACCCTGCAGCTGACCGGCAGCGTGGACCGCGAGGCACCGGTCAATATCGACGGCACGCTCAATCCGCTCGCGCCCAAGCTCTTTCTCGACATCAAGGGCAGCACACAGGGCGTGGACCTGCCGCGCTTCACGCCCTATGCCGCCAAGTACGCGGGCTACCCCATCACCAAGGGCAAGCTGTCGATGGAGGTCAGCTATCGGATCGACAATGACCAGCTCAACGCGAACAACCATCTCTTCCTCGACCAGCTCACCTTCGGCGAGCGCGTTGACAGCGCCACCGCGACCAAGCTGCCGGTGCTGCTGGCGGTGTCCTTGCTGAAGAACAGGCGCGGCGAGATCGATATCAATGTGCCGGTGTCGGGGAGCCTGAACGATCCCGAGTTCTCGGTGGGCGGGATCATCGTGCAGGTGATCGTCAACCTGCTTGCCAAGGCGGTGACGTCGCCGTTTGCACTGCTGGCGGCGGCCTTTGGCTCCGACGCCGAGCTGGGCCATGTCGACTTTGCGCCCGGTATGGCCACGCTTGGTGCGGCCCAGGTGCAACGCGTGGACACGCTCGGCAAGGCGCTCAACGATCGGCCGGCGCTGCGGCTCGACATCATTGGCCGCGCCGACGGTGCCGCAGACATCGAAGGGCTCAAGCGCGCGCAGTTCGAGTCCCGGCTGCGGGCGGCCAAGGTGCGCCAGCAGATCCGTGCCGGCGGCGCGCCGGCCGCACCCGACTCGGTGACCATTGAGCCTGCCGAGCGCAATGCCTTGCTCGCCGCCGTGTACGCCGACGACAAGGTGGTGAAGAAGCCGCGCAACGCGGTCGGCTTCGCGCGCACGCTGCCTGCCGCCGAGATGGAACAACTGCTGCTCGAGTCGATCGCGGTCACGCCGTCGGAGCTGCGCACCTTGGCCAATGCGCGCGCCGCGGCGGTGCGCAATCACCTGGAGCAGCAGGCCAAGGTATCGCGCGAGCGGCTGTTCCTGGTGGAGCCGAAGATCGATGTGCCCGATGAAGGCAGCAAGGGCAAGGTTGCGCCCACGCGGGTCGACTTCTCCTTGAGGTGATCGCGCCATGAGTGGATAAACGGGCCTGAACTTGGCCGCCGCGATGGCACGGGCCCCAGTGCATGGTGGGCGCCGCTCTGCGGAGCGTCCGCCTCCAATGTGGTTCGACCCGCCCGAAAAAAAGCCCGGCAGCGCCGGGCTCAAGGACCGCTAGGAGACGTATCCGGATCAGACGTAGTTCTTGTACTTGTCCAGGTGGCGCACCGGCTTGCTCAGCGCGTCGCGGCGGAACGGGTCGCCCAGTTCCTTGGTGACCATCATTTCCAGCACGGTGGTCTTGCCGTCGGCCTGGTTCTTGACCGACTGCGCCAGCGCGGCGCCGACGTCGGACACCTTGTCCACCGTGATGCCCTCGCAGCCGAAGCTCTTGGCCACCTGCGCCCAGCTCGGGTTGACCAGTTCCACGCCCTGGTAGCGGCGCGAGTAAAAGTCGACGTGGTTCTTCTTCTCCGCGCCCCACTGCTCGTTGTTGAACAGCACGACGGTGACGCCGATCTTCTCGCGCGCGCAGGTGAGCAGTTCGTTCAGGCTGATGCCCCAGGCGCCGTCGCCCACGTAGGCGAAGGCGGGGCGGTCGGGTGCGGCGAGCTTGGCGCCGCAGGCCACCGGAAACGCATAGCCGCAGTTGCCAAAGCTCATCGCCGCCAGCATCGAGCGCGGCTCCTCGAAGCGCAGGTACGAGTTGGACACTGAACAGATGTTGCCGATGTCGGTCGAGACCATCGCGCGCTTGGGCATCGCCTTTTCCAGCTCGCGCAGCATCTGGCGCGGGTGCATGTAGCGCGAGTTCTTGCTGATCTCCATCGAGTATGCGTCGGTCTCGTGCATCCAGCCGTCGAGTTCCTTCTCCCAGGCTGCCTTTTCCGCCTTGATCCTGGCGTCGCGCTCGGCCTTGTTCTGCAGGCAGGCGAGCGACCTGCCCTTGAGCCGCTCGATCAGCGCGAGCGCGGCGGCCTTGGCGTCGCCGTTGATGCCGACCGAGATCGGCTTGACCAGGCCGAGCATCTTGGCGTCGGCATCGATCTGGATGATCTTGGCGTCCTTCGGCCAGTAGTCCAGCCCGTGCTGCGGCAGCGTGCCAAAGGGGCCGAGGCGCGAGCCGAGTGCGAGCACCACGTCGGCCTGGCTGATCAGCTTCATCGCCGCCTTGCTGCCCTGGTAGCCGAGCGGGCCGGTCCACAGCGGATGCGAGGCCGGGAACGTGTCGTTGTGCAGGTAGCTGTTGGCCACCGGCGCATGCAGCAGCTCGGCCAGTTGCACCGCCTCGGCGAACGCACCGCCCATCACCACGCCGCCGCCGGCCAGGATCACCGGGAACTTGGCGCTGGCCAGCAGTGCCGCGGCCTCGTCGAGCGCGGCTTCGTCGCCGGCGCCGCGGCCGATGCGGATCGGTTTCGGGATCTCGCACTCGATCTCGCCATAGAAAAAGTCGCGCGGGATGTTTAGCTGCGTGGGCCCCATGTCGAGCAGCGCGCGGTCAAAGCAGCGCGCGGTGATCTCGGCCATGCGCTTGGGGTTCATCACGTGGCCCTGGTACTTGGTGATCTTGGAGAAGATCGGCAACTGCTCGGTCTCCTGGAAGCCACCGAGGCCGATGGTCGCCGAGCCCGTCTCCGGCGTGATGCACACCACCGGCGTATGCGCCCAGTACGCCGCCGCCACGCCGGTGACGAAGTTGGTGATGCCCGGGCCGTTCTGGCCGATGCACACGCCCACGCGGCCTGACACGCGCGAGTAGCCGTCGGCCATGTGGATCGCGCCTTGTTCGTGCGCGGTGGGAATGAAGCGGATGCCGGCCGCCGGGAAGATGTCGAGCGCGTCCATGTAGGCGCTGCCGACGATGCCGAAGATGTCGGTCACGCCCTGGGCGACGAGGGTCTCCACGAACGCCTCGGACGGCGTCATCTTGGTCTTGCCCTGCACCACCGTGCGGTTGGGCTGCTTCATGTCGGTCATCGCGTGTCTCCAGCGGCGAGTCGTGGGGTCAGGCGGGCGCAGACGAACGCCGATGTCGTCGCGCCCTTGGCAGGGAAGTCGATCCGCCGCAAAGTGCGAGGCGGTTCAGTCTGGCGAAGTTGGGCTGTACCGCTAATAGAGATACAGCGTTCCAAAAGCCGGAACAATAGGCGAGAACCGCCCCTTCATCAAGTATTCGTTCCAACCTGTCGAACGAAATGGTTGAATGGCCGGAACGCTTGCGCTAGAGTCTGGCCATGTCGAACGTGCTGCCGCTGCCGCCGGAGCGGGTCCGCAAGGACGCCGCGCTGGAAAACTCGTCCACGCTGAAGGCGTTTTCGGTGCTGGAGCGGCTGGTGCGCGCCGGCGAGCCGGTGACGCTGGCCGAGCTGATGCTCGCCACGCGCATGCCCAAGCCGTCGCTGCACCGGACCTTGGCGCTGTTCGAAGAGGCCGGCCTGGTGATGCGCGAGCCGAGCGGTCGCGCCTATGTGGTCGGTCCGCGCCTGGCGCGCTTTGCGCTCGACGTGCTCACCAATGACCGCGTGGCCAGCCAGCGCCGCGTGATCCTGCGCAAGTTGGTGGCCGATGTCGGCGAGACCTGCAACCTGTCGATGCTGCGCAAGGGCGAGCTGGTGTATCTGGACCGCGTCGAGGCCGACTGGCCGCTGCGGCTGCATCTGCCCGCCGGCACCGCGCTGCCGCCGCATTGCAGCGCCAGCGGCAAGCTGCTGCTGGCCTTCAAGCCGGCCGCCGAACGCGCGCAGCTGGTGGCCACGCTGCCGTTGCCACGCTTCACCGAACGCACGATCACTGACCGTTCGCTGCTGGCGAGCGAACTCGATCGCATCGCCGCCAACGGCTACGCCGTCGACAACGAGGAATACGTGGTGGGTGTGGCCTGCGTGGCGGTGCCGGTGCGCGATGCCACCGGCGAGGTCATCGCCGCGGTCGCGGTGCACGCCGCCACCGCGCGCCTGCCGCTGGCGCGCGCGATCGAGTTCGCGCCCAAGCTGCACGAGGCGGCGGCGCGGATCTCCGCCACATTCGCGCCGTGATGTGTCCACAACAACCGAGGTGCCGCGTACGCGCGCGCACCCGCCCAGGAGACACACCGTGGACCGCCTGCCCGAACCGACCGCGCTGAACGCCGCTGCCGTGGCGCATCCGCGCCTGGACGCGCTGATCGCCAGCGTGCGCAGCGACCTGCCGCTGGGCATCGTGCACCCGGGCGACCAGGCGTCGATGCTGGCGGCGGCGCAGATCGCACGGCGCGGTCTGGCGCGTCCGGTGCTGATCGGCCCGCGCGACGTGCTGCAGCGTGCCGCCGAAGCCGCCGCCGTGGTGCGCGACGACTTCGAGGTCATCTGCACCACCGGCGGTCCGCGCGAGTCTGCACAGCGTGCCGCTGAATTGGCGCGCGACGGCCAACTCGCCGGATTGATGAAAGGCTCGCTGCACACCGACGAGCTGATGTCCTCGATCGTCAACAAGGACAACGGCCTGCGCACTGCCACCCGCGTGAGCCACGCGTTCGTGTTCGACCTGCCGCGCTATCACAAGCTGCTGGCCGTGGCCGATTGCGTGGTCAATGTCACGCCCGGGCTGATGGAAAAGCGCGACATCCTCGACAACGCGATCCGACTGCTGCACAGCCTCGGCGTGCGCCGGCCTAAGGTGGCGATCGTGGCTGCGGTCGAAACAGTGAGCCCGACCATGCCCGCGACGCTCGATGCCGCGGCGCTGGTGCAGATGAGCGCGCGTGGTCAGTTGCCATTGGCGATCGTCGATGGTCCGTTCGGTTTCGACAACGCCATTTCGGCCGACTCCGCGCGCCAGAAGGGCATCGTCTCCGAGGTGGCCGGAGATCCCGACCTGTTGCTGGTGCCGGATCTGCACTGCGGCAACATGCTCTACAAGTCGTTCAACTACATCGGCGGGGGCGAGTGCGGCGGTGTGGTGCTCGGGGCCAAGGTGCCGCTTGCGCTGAACTCGCGCGCCGATTCGATGCACATCCGCCTGGCTTCCGCCGCGCTCGCCATACGCGTGGCCCTCGGCCAGGCTGCTGCCTTGCTCGCCGACCGATGAAGCTCACTGATCTGCTGTCGCCTGCGCTGTCACCTGCGCTGCTGTCGCCTGCGCCGCTGCACGATCCGCTCGCCGATCCGGCGCCGGGCTCGACCAACGAGGTCAAGACCACCACCTGCTACATGTGCGCATGCCGCTGCGGCATTCGCGTGCATCTGCGCGACGGCGCGGTGCGCTACATCGACGGCAATCCCGATCACCCGATCAACAAGGGCGTGATCTGCGCCAAGGGCTCGGCCGGGATCATGAAGCAGCACTCGCCGGCGCGGCTGACGCAACCGCTGCTGCGCAAGCAAGGCAGCGAGCGCGGTGCCGGCGAGTTCGAGCCGATCAGCTGGGAGCGCACGCTCGAGATCCTTGGCGAACGGCTGGCGAAGATCCGCGCCACCGACCCGAAGAAGTTCGCGTTGTTCACCGGGCGCGACCAGATGCAGGCGCTGACGGGGCTCTTCGCGCGTCAGTTCGGCACGCCGAACTATGCGGCGCACGGCGGCTTCTGCTCGGTCAACATGGCGGCCGGGATGATCTACACCATCGGCGGCAGCTTCTGGGAATTCGGCGGTCCCGATCTGGACCGCGCGCGGTTGTTCGTGATGATCGGCACCGCCGAGGATCATCATTCGAACCCGCTGAAGATCGCCATCAGCAAGTTCAAGCGCGACGGCGGCCGCTTCATCTCGATCAACCCGGTGCGCACCGGCTACTCGGCGATTGCCGACGAGTGGATCCCGATCCGGCCCGGCACCGACGGCGCGCTGTTCATGGCGCTGATGCACGAGCTGATCGCCGCCGACCTGATCGATCGCGACTTCCTGCTGCGCTATACCAACGCGCCGAACCTGGTGGTGCTCGGTGGCGGCGAACGCGACGGCCTGTTCGCCTTCGATGTCGGCGCCGGGCCGGCGCCCGATGGTCGCCAGCCGCACAACAAGCTGGTGTGGGACCGCCGCACCGGGAGCGCGCAACGCGCGCAGACCGACAGCGCGCGCGACGTCGACCCGGCACTCGAAGGTCGCTACACGCTGGCCGATGGCACGCCGGTCGCCACCGCGTTCGAGTTGCTGAAGGCGCGCGTGGCCGACTGCACGCCGGCCTGGGCCGAGACGATCACCGGCATTGGTGCCGAGCGGATCCGCCGGCTCGCGCGCGAGATCGGCGAGACGGCGATGCAGCAGGCGTTCGAACTGCCCATCGCGTGGACCGACGTGTGGGGCACGCAGCACGACAAGGTGATCGGCCGCCCGGTGGCGTTCCACGCGATGCGCGGGCTGGCGGCTCACTCCAACGGGTTCCAGACGGTGCGTGCGCTCAGCGTGCTGATGAGCCTGATCGGCACCATCGATCGCCCTGGTGGCTTCCGTCACAAGGCGCCGTACCCGCGCCACATCGCGCCTAATTACCGCACCATCCACTCACCCGAGCAGGTGCAGCCGAACACGCCGCTGCCCGGTGCGCCGCTGGGTTTTCCGGCGCATCCGGACGAACTCGCCATCCACGACGACGGCACGCCCATCCGCATCGACAAGGGCTTCTCCTGGGAGCACCCGCTGTCGGCGCACGGGCTGATGCACAACGTCATCACCAACGCCGTGCGCGGCGACCCGTACCGCATCGACACGCTGCTGATCTTCATGGCGAACATGGCGTGGAACTCGACCATGAACACGATGCAGGTGCGGGCGCTGCTCAACGAGCGTGATGAAGCCACCGGCGAGTACAAGCTGCCGTTTCTCGTCGTGTGCGACGCGTTCCAGAGCGAGATGGTGGCGTTTGCCGACCTCGTGCTCCCCGACACCACATATCTCGAGCGGCACGATGCGATGAGCATGCTCGACCGGCCGATCAGCGAGTTCGACGGGCCGGCCGATTCGGTGCGCGTGCCGGTGGTGCCGCCCACCGGCCAGTGTCGGCCGTTCCAGGAGGTGCTGGTCGAACTCGCTTCCCGGTTGAAGCTGCCCGCCTTCACCACGGCGGATGGCGCGCGCAAGTTCCGCGACTACCCGGACTTCATCGTCAACTTCGAGCACCGGCCCGGCATTGGCTTTCTCGCCGGCTGGCGAGGTGCTGACGGCAGCAAGTCACTCAAGGGTGAGCCCAACCTGAAACAGTGGCAGATGTACGCGCAGAACAACTGCGCGTTCCACTACGTGATGCCGCAGCGCATGCACTACATGCGCAACTGGAACCGCGATTACCTCGACTTCTCTGTTGAAAACGGTTTCCGGCAGAAAAGCGATGCGATCCAGATCGCCATCTACTCGGACATCCTGCAGAACTTTCGCCTGGCCGCGCGCGGCAAGGGCAGCCGGCGCACGCCGCCTGCCGACTTGCGCGAGCGCATCGACACCTACTTCGATCCGCTGCCGTTCTGGTATCCGCCGCTCGAAGACGCCGCCACGGACACCGGCGATTTTCCGCTGCACGCGGTCACGCAGCGACCGATGGCGATGTACCACTCCTGGGACTCGCAGAACGCCTGGCTGCGGCAGATCCATTCGCACAACTATCTGTTCGTCAATCCGCTCACCGCGCGTGCCGCCGGTGTCGGCGATGGCGGCTGGCTGTGGGTGGAGAGCCAGTGGGGCCGGGTGCGCTGCATGGCGCGCTACTCCGAGGCGGTGGAGCCGGGCACCGTGTGGACCTGGAACGCGATCGGCAAGGCCCAGGGCGCCTGGCAGCTCGATGCCGACGCCGACGAGTCGCGCAAGGGCTTCCTGCTCAACCATCTCATCAGCGAGGAACTGCCGCTGGCTGGCGCGCCTGGCCGCAGCGTCAGCAACTCCGACCCGATCACCGGCCAGGCCGGCTGGTACGACGTGCGCGTACGCATTCGCCCCGCGGCGGCGGATGAGCCGGAGGTGACGTCGCCGCAAGTCGCGGCAGTGCCGACGGTGCCTGGGGTGGCGGGGCGGGTGGAGCAGGTGGTGAACTTCTTTGCTCGAGGGCGCAAGTGAGTGTGCGCGGGTGGGTGGAGGTGCGCGTGGGGGTAGAGGTGAGGGTGCGAGAGAGAGCGCCGATGATCTGCCGTCGCGTCGGGCGCGAGGCTTCGTCGTTCCCGCGCAGGCGCTCACCTGCGGATCGCCCCAGTGTCGTGGGCACAATCTTGCTCGGTTTGACCACAACTGCGATCGGTGTGATCTCAACCTCGCAAAGCTTGCGCGCAGTCTCGTCGTCGCCCCGGCGCAGGCCGGGGCCCAAGTTGACTTCTACGCTGCAGCGTGCGCAGTCAGCGTCGTCATCAACGATGGTTGCAGCAAGTGGCGACGCGGCGGTAACACCTCGCTGTCGTTCCCGCGAAAGCGGGAACCTAGCGTCTCTTGCGCTTGGCTCTGGATCGTCGTTGAGGTGCGGATGTGCTTTCTCGCCGCACCCGCTTCACGGCCGCGGGGCCGGTCACTGTCTTGCCAAAGAAAGTAACCAAAGAAAGGCGCGCCCGCGAAGCCGGCCGCTGCGCGGCTGCCCTGCGCTGCTCGGTCAGGCCGGTGGTCGCCCAAACTCGCACGATCGCGGCTTCGCCGCGCCACGTGCTTCGAACAGTGGGCGACCGACTGCCCCGGCCCGCCCTGCGCTGCTCGGCGGCTTCGAGAGCAGGGCAGGTGAAGGCTCGCCCCTCACCCTGGCCCTCTCCCCGTCCGCGGAGAGGGATGTCGAAGCAAGGCGCACGCTTGGTCGTCGCCCCGGCGCAGGCCGGGGCCCAATCTCGCGCGGGTCAACTTGGGTCCCGGCCTGCGCCGGGACGACGGAAGCGGTGCATCACTCTGCGTGCCTGCATCGTTCCCCGGTGCCTGGAACGCCTGACGACCGATGAAGCTCGATGACATGACCCCCACCGACACCACGCAGCCCGCTGCCGACGGCGCGCGCCGCAAGCAGCTGGCACTCGTCATCGATCTGAACGTCTGCGTCGGGTGCCACGCGTGCGTGACGAGCTGCAAGGAGTGGAACACCTCAGGCAGTGCCGGCCCGCTGGTCGACGAGAACGCCTACGGTGCGAATCCCACCGGCACGTTCTTCAACCGGGTGCAGACCTTCGAGGTCGGCAGTTATCCGGACACGCAGACGGTGCACTTCCCGAAGAGCTGCCTGCATTGCGAGGAGCCGCCGTGCGTGCCGGTGTGCCCGACCGGTGCCAGCTACAAGCGCAAGGAAGACGGCATCGTGCTGGTCGATTACGACAAATGCATCGGCTGCAAGTACTGCGCCTGGGCCTGTCCCTACGGCGCGCGCGAGATCGACGAGAAGCGGCAGGTGATGACCAAGTGCACGCTGTGCGTCGACCGCATCTACGACACGCAGTTGCCGGTGGCCGACCGCAAGCCCGCCTGCGTGAAGGCCTGCCCCACCAACGCCCGACTGTTCGGCGACATCCACGATCCGGCCTCGGACGCCGCCACCGCGATCCGCGAGCGCGGCGGCTACGCGCTGATGCCCGAGTGGGGGACGCTGCCCGCCAACCACTACCTGCCCCGTGCGATCACCGACCGCGTCAGCGCGGCCGGCGAGGCGACGGTGACGCAGGTCTCGCGCAAGCGCTGAGCCGATGCATCCCGCCTTGTCCGTGATCATTTTCACCACCCTGGCCGGTGCCGCGCAGGGCCTAGTGGTGGCGCTCGCCGTGGCGCGCCTGCTGCAGGGCGAGCTGCCGCGCGGCTTTTTGCTGGCGTCGCTTTCGGTGGCGCTGGTGCTGCTGCTGGTGTCGCTGGTGGCGTCCAGCTTCCACCTCGGTCGCCCCGAGCGCGCGTGGCGCGCGGTGCTGATGTGGCGCACCTCGTGGCTGTCACGCGAGGTGATCGTGCTGCCGGCGTTCATCGGCATCGTTGCGCTGTGGCTCGCGCTCGAGTGGAGCGGCGTCCTGCCGGGGCTGCTGCCGGCGGTGATGCTGCTGGCGATCGTGCTGGCGCTGGCGCTGTGGCTGTGCACGGCGATGATCTACGCCTGCCTGAAGTTCATCGAGGAGTGGGCGTACCCGCTCACCGTCGTCAACTACGTGCTGCTCGGACTTGCCTCCGGCCTGCTGCTGACCGCCGCCCTGGCGACGCTGGCCGGCGCGTCCGGTGCGGCGCTGCATGCGGGGGCGTGGGCACTTGGCGTGACCCTGCTGGCGGCGCTGATGCGCGGCGCCGCCCTCGTGCGCAATGCCGGCATCCGCCACCGCTCCACGCTGCAGTCGGCCACCGGCATCCGCGGTTCCAACCTGCGCCAGACATCGATGGGGATGAGCGCAGGCGCGTTCAACACGCGCGAGTTTTTCCACGGCAAGCCGCTGTGGATGTTCCAGCGCATCAAGCACGCGTTCCTGCTGCTGGCGTTCGCGTTGCCGGTCCTGCTGATGGCGCTGTCGCTGTGGACGCGCGAGCCGGCCTGGCTGCTGCCCACGCTGGCGATCCAGTATGTCGGCCTGCTCGCCGAGCGCTGGTTCTTCTTCGCCCAGGCCAAGCACCCGCAGAACCTGTACTACCAGGTCGTGTCCTGAAGCACTGACGATGCGTTACAGCAGGCGAGCCAGCTCGCGCACGCCGGCGTCGATGCGATCGACCGGGATCGACGAATAACCGAGCCGCATGTAGTGGCGGGGCGGCTTCTCGCTGGCGAAGAACACATCGCCCGGCTCGATCACGATGCCGCGCTCGCGCGCCCGCTCGGCCAGCACGCGCGTATCGACCCGCGACCCGGCCGCCACCCACAGCGCCGAGCCACCGTGTGCTTCGGTACAGCGCAGGGTCGGCGCGTGCCGTTGCAGCGACTCGCGCAGCGTGCGGGCGCGCTCGCGGTAGGCGGCATTCAGGCGCCGCATATACGACTCGTGGTGGCCGTGCGCGATGAAGCGCGCCGCGGTGTGCTCGTTGTTGGTCGGCGGGTGGCGCATGATCAATCGGCGCAGTGCGCGCAGCTCGGCGATCAATGCTGCCGGCGCCACCACGTAGCCCAGCCGCAGGCCGTGCGCCAGCGTCTTCGACAGGCTGCCCAGGTAGATCACGCGGCCGGCGCTGTCCAGGCTCTTCAGGGCCGCGGTCGGGCGGCCGGCGTGATTCAGCTCGCTCTCGTGATCGTCTTCGACCAGCACGACGTCGTGCACCTGCGCCGCTTCGAGCAGTTGCTGGCGGCGCGTCAGCGGCATCGTCACCGTGGTCGGACACTGATGGCTCGGCGTCACGTACACGTAGCGGCAGCGCGCCAACGCGGCATCGACCACCAGGCCGTCGGCGTCCACCGGCAGCGGCACGATGCGGCGACTGCGCAGCGCGAAGTTGTTGCGCGCGTCCGGATAGCCCGGGTCCTCGATGCCGACCGCGGTGTCGGCATCCACCAGCAGTGTGGCCAGCATGAAGGTCGCCTGCTGCGCGCCGGCGGTGACCAGGATCTCGTCGCGCTTTGCCCAGATGCCGCGCGCCGGCAGCAGCCGCTGCTGGATCTGGTCGATCAGCGGTTCGTGGTCGCGGTCGATGTGGTCGGGCGCCCAGCCGCGGATCGCGCCCACGTGCAGCGACTCCTGCGCGCACTCGCGCCACGCGGCCACTGGAAACAGCGTTGCGTCGAACTGGCCATAGATGAACGGATACGGCAGCGACTGCCAGTCCGGTGGCTTGAAGATGTTGCGCTGGGCGCTCGGTGCCAGCACCAGGCGCGCGTGCCATTGCGGTGGTGGGGCGTCGCCGCCGTCGACCGGCGCCGGCGGACCGAGGCTGGCCGCCGGCCTGTCGGGGTTCACGTAGTAGCCGCTGCGCGCGCGGGCCGCCAGCAGGCCGGCGTCGCACAGGTGCTGCAGCGCCAGCGTCACCGTCACGCGCGAGACGCCGAGTGCGGATGCCAGCGCGCGGCTCGACGGCAGCGCGTGCTCAGGGCCGATCACGCCGTCGAGGATGGCGTTCGTCAGCATGTCGCGGATCTGCGCCTGCAGCGTGGCCGAGCGGCCGTCGAAGCGGCGGAACAGCCGCTGCCACATCGCCGACTTCTGCCGCGACAACCCGCCTGCCGGCGCCGGCGTGCTGCGGCCGCGGCTCGGCGTTCTGGACTGATCGGTGGCGTTCATCTGGCCTGCATCGTACTGCGCCGCCGCTCTAACGTAGCGTCAGCGTGCACGATGAGCGGAGCAGGGCGACCATGACGATCGAGTACCTCAAGCGCGCCACGCCGGCGCAGCACCAGATCGATGCCGCCACCGGCGAGACGGTGCGCCGCATGCTGGCCGAGATCGAAGCCGGCGGCGAAGACGCGGCGCAGCGCTTTGCGCGCGAGCTCGACGGCTGGCATGGCCCGGTGGTGGTCGACGCTGCCGGCTTCACCCGCGCCGAGCAGCAGCTGGCCCCGGGCGTGAAGGACGACATCCGCTTCGCGCGCGACCGCGTGCTCGACTTCGCGCGTCGCCAGCGCGAGTCACTGCACGAGTTCGAGGTTGAACTCCTGCCCGGGCTGCGCGCCGGCCAGAAGCTGATCCCGTGCGGCACCGCCGGCTGTTACGTGCCCGGCGGTCGCTACGCGCACGCGGCCAGCGCGATCATGAGCGTGGGCACCGCGCGCGTGGCCGGCGTGCGCCACGTGATCGCCGCTACACCGGCGAGCCGCGACGCGGGCGTGCATCCGGCCATCCTGTACGCGATGCAGCTGTGCGGTGCCGACACCGTGCTCGCACTCGGTGGCGTGCAGGCGGTCGCCGCACTCGCCTTGGGCCTGTTCAGCGGCCATGCCGCCGACATCATCGTCGGCCCCGGCAACCGCTTCGTGGCCGAGGCCAAGCGCGTGCTGTTCGGCCGCGTGGGCATCGACGTCGTGGCCGGACCGACCGAGTCGGCGGTGATTGCCGACGACAGCGCCGATCCGGCGATCGTCACCGCCGACCTGATCGGCCAGGCCGAGCACGGTCCGGACTCGCCGGTGTGGCTGATCACCACCTCGCGCGCGCTCGCCGACGAGGTGATCCGGCGCGCGCCGGCGGTGATCGAGGCATTGCCGCCGGTGGCGCGCGCCGCCGCTGGCGCTGCCTGGCGCGACTACGCGGAGGTGGTGTTGTGCAGCTCGCGCGAGGAGGCGGTCGAGGTCAGCGACCGCTATGCCAGCGAGCACCTGCAGGTGATGGCGCGCGATCTCGACTGGTGGTTGGCGCGGCTCACCAACTACGGATCGCTCTTCCTCGGCGAGGAGACCACCGTCGCCTATGGCGACAAGTGCAGCGGGCCGAATCACATCCTGCCCACGCGTGGCGCCGCGCGCTACTCGGGCGGCCTGAGTGTCGGCAAGTTCATCAAGACGGTGACCTGGCAGCGCCTCGACCGCAGCGCCTCGCGTGCGGTGGGGCAGGTGGCGGCGCGCATCTCGCGGCTGGAAGGGATGGAAGGGCACGCGCGTACCGGTGACGTGCGGCTGGCCAAGTACTTCCCGGAAGAGCAGTTCGATCTGGGCAGGCTGGATGGCCATGGGCGCTGACGACCGCGGCCGCACCGCAATCGACCCCGCGCTCGACCTCACCGCGCAGGAGCCGATCCCGCCGGCCGGTGTCGCCGCTGCGCAGGCGGTGATGGCCAGCGGCAAGCTGCATCGCTACGGCGAAACGGGGGCCAGGCCGAGCGAAGTGTCGCAGCTCGAAGCCGAGTTCGCGCGCGAGGTTGGCCGTCGCTACTGCGTGGCGCTGAACTCGTGCGGATCGAGCATGTTCGTGGCGCTGCGTTGCGCCGGCGTGCGACCCGGTGACAAGGTGCTGTCGAACTGCTTCACGCTGGCGCCGGTGCCCGGTGCGATTGCGCATGCCGGTGCGCAGCCGGTGCTGGTGGATTGCACCGACGATCTCACGCTCGATCTGGACGACCTCGCGCACAAGGCCGTGGCCAGCGGCGCGCGCGTGCTGCTGCTGTCGCACATGCGCGGGCACATTGCCGACATGGATCGCGTGCTGCAACTGTGCCACGCGCACGGCCTGACGCTGATCGAGGACTGCGCGCACACGATGGGTGCCGGTTGGGACGGGCGGCTCACCGGCACCTTCGGCGCGGCCGGCTGCTTCAGCCTGCAAAGCTACAAGCACGCCAATGCCGGCGAAGGCGGCCTGCTGGTGACCGACGACGCCGATCTCGCCGCGCAGGCGATCCTGCTGTCGGGCAGCTACATGCTGTACGGCGCGCACCTGGCGCGGCCCGACGACGAGGTGTTCGCGCGCTGGGCCCCGGTCACACCCAACTTCAGCCTGCGCATGAGCAACCTTGCAGCCGCGGTGGCGCGGTCGCAGCTCGGCGCCATGCTGCGCGAGCGCGCCGAGCGCTGGAACGCGCGCTATCAGTGGCTGGCGCAGGCGCTGCAAGGCATCGAGCATCTGCGCCTGCCGCAGCGCGATGCGCGCGAGCAGTTCGTCGCCAGCTCGATCCAGTTTTCGCTGGTGGACCTGTCGCGTGCGCAGATGGAGGCGTTCGTCGCCGGGTGTGCGGCGCGCGGCGTGCACATCAAGTGGTTCGGCGCGGCCGCCCCGGCGGGCTTCACCAGCGTGTGGACGCACTGGCGCTATTTCGACCACGCGCAGCACCTGCCGAACGCCGAGCGCGTACTCGGCGCACTGTGCGACATGCGCTTACCCTTGACCCTGACCGAAGCGGACTGCCGCCGGATCGGCGCGGTGATCCTCACCGCGCTGGCCGACGCCGTCGCGTGAGCTGCGCGATTCCACACAAGAACCCTGGAGACCTGCCGCCATGAAACTGTCGAAGTTCCCGCGCCTGCGCATCACCCACGCCGCCACGCCGCTGGAGCCGATGCAGCGGCTGTCGATGCTGCTCGGCGGCCCGACGCTGTGGATCAAGCGCGATGACTGCACGGGGCTTGCCACCGGCGGCAACAAGACGCGCAAGCTCGAGTACCTGATGGCCGACGCGCTGGCGCAGCGTGCCGACACCGTGATCACGCAGGGCGCCACGCAGAGCAACCACGCGCGCCAGACCGCCGCCATCGCCTGCAAGCTCGGGCTGGCCTGCCACATCATTCTCGAAGACCGCACCGGTTACACGAGTGACGACTACAAGCGCTCCGGCAACGTGTTCCTCGATCATCTGTTCGGTGCGCAGGTGAGCGAGGTGCCCGGCGGCAGCGCGATGGATGCAGCGATGGCGCAGCTGGCCGATCGCCTGCGTGCCGACGGCAGGCGCCCGTACATCATTCCCGGCGGTGGCTCCAATCCGATCGGCGCGCTGGGCTACGTCACCTGTGCGCTCGAACTGATCGACCAGGCCAACAACCTCGGGCTCGACATCGACCACCTGGTGCATGCCACCGGCAGCGCCGGCACGCAGGCTGGCCTGGTGGCGGGGCTGGAGGGTGCGCGCAGCGGCATCCCGGTGCTGGGCATCGGCGTGCGCGCCGCACGCCAGCCGCAGGAAGAGCGCGTGTTCGCGCTGGCGCAGCAGACCGCCGAGCTGCTCGGCGTACCGGGCGCGGTGCGGCGCGAGGCGGTGGTGGCCAATTGCGACTATGTCGGCCCCGGCTACGGTCTGCCCACGCCCGGCATGGTCGAGGCGGTGACGCTGCTGGCGCGCACCGAAGGGATCCTGCTCGACCCGGTCTACTCGGGCAAAGGCATGGCGGGCCTGCTCGACCTGATCCGCCAGGGTCACTTCAAGGCGGGGCACAACATCGTCTTCCTGCACACCGGCGGCGCGGTCGGCCTGTACGGCTACCGCAACGCCTTCGCGGCCGGCTGAGCCAATGCTCGGCATCCTGGGCGGCATGGGGCCGCTGGCCACCGCCGACTTCTTCGCCAAGCTGCTGGAAGAAACACCCGCCACCTGCGACGAGGACCACATTCCGGTGCTGCTGCTGTCCGACCCGCGCATCCCACGCCGGCCGCCGGCGATCCTCGACGGCGGTGAATCGCCGCTGCCGCGCTTGCGCGAGCTGCGCGACGCCCTGATCGGCGCCGGCGCCACCGTGCTGGCGATGCCATGCAACACCGCGCATCACTGGTATGCGCCACTGACCGCAGATTGCCCGGTGCCGTTCCTGAGCATCGTCGAGGCGAGCTGCGCGGCACTGCCGGCGATGGCGCCGGCGGGCGCGCCGGTGGCGCTGCTGGCCACCCGCGCCACGCTGGCCGCGCAGGTCTACGACGCCGCGCTCGCCGCGGGCGGCTACCGGCCGTTGCTGCCGACCGAAGCCGAGCAGGGCGATGCCGTCTTGCCGGCGATCGCGCGCGTGAAGGCGGGCGACGCGGCCGGTGCGGCGCAGTTGCTCACGCCCGTGATCGAGGCGCTGCTGGGGCGCGGCGCGGGTGCGGTGCTGCTCGCCTGCACCGAACTGCCGATCGCGCTCGACGCCGTGCAGTCGCCGCTGCGCGCACGCTGCGTCGATACCTCGCGCGCGCTGGCGCAGCATTGCGTGCGCTTCTGGCAAACGCGCTCGCGATGAGCGCGTACGGGGTTCGCCGTGGCTGCATCGGCGGCCCAGGTCGCGCTTGAACGGCGCGGGCGTGGCGGTCCCCAGGCCTGCCACCCGGCGCGGACGCTGCGCGCCCGGTGCCTCCAACGGCTTGCGCTGCGCTGCGGCAGTGCGCGCCTGCCGATCTTCGGTGCGTTGCTGCACGCAAGCGGAGCGCGTCAATGTGGCATGGCCATTGGACCTAAAGAAAGCGCAACGCTGGCACTATCGAGCGCATCGCGCGGCGACGTAGCCTGAACGTCGCCGTGATCACAACAAATCAGGGAGTCCGGCTGCGCGGTGGCTGTCTGTGCGCCGCGCATCGACGTTGGACCATCTCACTGGAGGAGTACATGAAACGACGCATCTTCAATCGCGCGCTTGCCGCGTCGGCCGCCGCGCTGGCGCTGCTGGCCGGGGGCACCGCGCTGGCGCAGCAGAAGGAAGTCACGATCGCCCACCAGGACATGATGGTGCCCTGGCGCTATGCGCTGGTCCAAGGCGAGATCGAGAAGGCCACGGGCTACAAGGTCAACTTCCGGATGTTCGGCGGAGGCGGCGACGTGATCCGCGCGATGGCCTCGGGCCAGGTGCAGATCGGCGAAGCCGGTTCGGCGCCGATCGCCTCGGGGATCTCGCAGGGCCTGCCGGTGGAACTGATCTGGATCCTGTCGGACATCGCCGCGGCCGAGGCGATGGTGGCGCGCAACGGCTCCGGCGTGAACTCGGTGAAGGACCTGAAGGGCAAGCGGATCGCCGTGCCGTTCACCTCGACCACGCATTTCCACACGATGGTCGCGCTGGAGATGAACAAGCTGAGCGCCTCCGACGTGCGCATCGTCAACATGCGTCCGCCGGAAATCGCCGCTGCGTGGGAGCGCGGCGACATCGACGCCACCTTCATCTGGGACCCGGTGCTGGCGCGCATCAAGGGCAATGGCAAGGTGCTGATCACCTCGGGTGACATCACCAGCCAGACCGGCAAGGCCACCTTCGACGGCATCGTCGTCAACAAGGAGTGGGCCAAGCAGCACGGCGAGTTCCTCGCCAAGTTCGTCGAGATCATCGCCAAGACCGACCAGAACTACCGTGCCAACACCGCCAAGTGGACGCCGGAGTCGCCGATGATCCAGGCGGTGGCCAAGATCAGCGGCGCCAAGCCGGCCGACATTCCGGGCGGCCTGGCGCTGTATCGCTTCGTGCCGGCGGCCGAGCAGGCCACCAGCACCTGGCTGGGCGGCGGCAAGGCCAGCGGCGCGGCGCAGTCGATCGCCGCCACGGCGGCCTTCCTCAAGGCGCAGGGCACGATCCAGACGGTGCTGCCCGATTACTCGGCCAGCGTGAACCCGACCTACGCGCAGAAGGCGGCCGCGGCAAAGTAGGCGGCCCAGCAGGTCCGGCCCGCCGCCGCGCGCGAGCAACGGCGGCGTGGCCGCACGCGGGCACGGTGCCCGCCTGCGTATCCGGTGCCGCGGCAAGTTGCGGCGCCTCTTGCTTGCGGCGATGACGGTGCCGGCCGCAGCCGATTCGGAGATCGCGATGAACACGCTCGACCTGCGCGGCGTTTCCGTCACCTACGCCGGCAACGCCGGGCAGAACACGGTGGCGCTTTCCGCCGTCGACCTCAGCATGACGTCGGGCGACTTCGTGGTCGCCATTGGCGCTTCGGGCTGCGGCAAGACCACACTGCTCAGTTGCATCGCCGGGTTCATGACACCCAGCGAAGGTCAGATCCTGCTCGATGGCGCGCCGGTCGTCGGGCCGGGCGCGGACCGCGGCGTGGTGTTCCAGAAGCACGCGCTGATGCCGTGGCTCAATGTGCGGCAGAACGTCGAGTTCGGCCTGCGCATGCGCGGCGTGGACAAGCGCGATCGCGCCGCGGTGGCGATGGACAAGCTGAACGAGGTCGGGCTGGAGAAGTACGCCGACTACCCCGTGTATCAGTTGTCGGGCGGCATGCAGCAGCGGGTCGGCATCGCCCGCGCGCTGGCGTCCAACCCGGCCGTGCTGCTGATGGACGAGCCGCTGGGCGCGCTCGATGCGCTCACGCGCGAGAGCCTGCAGGAGACGATCCTGCGGGTCTGGTCGGTGGAGAAGAAGATCGTCTTCTTCATCACCCACAGCGTCGAAGAGGCGCTGTTCCTGGCGACCCATCTGATCGTGATGAGCCCGTCGCCCGGACGTATCGTGCATCGCTATGAACTCGACTTCGGCCGCCGCTTCATCGAGACCGGTGATGCGCGCGCGATCAAGTCGCAAGCGGACTTCATCCGCATGCGCGAGGAAGTGGTGAGCCTGATCCACGCCACCAAGCACTGAGCGCAGGAGAGCCACGATGCCCCATGCCGTCACCCCGGCCGTCAGTTCCGGTGCCGCAGCAACCCCGGCCGCTGGCACGCCGCCACCGGCCGCCGCGCGCGCGGTCAAGGCGGTGCAGGGCTATCACATGCCGGGCGAAGGCTCGTCGACGGTGATCTCGATCGTCACCGTCAGCCTGTTGTTCTTCGCCTGGTGGCTCACCAGTTACATGGCTTGGCTGCCGCCGCTGGTGCTGCCGTCGCCCGAGGCGGTATGGACCGCCTTCATCGACGGCCTGGCCGGCCGGCTGCAGGGCGGCAAAAGCCTGGTGGAGCATTTCGGCTGGAGCTTCGGTCGCGTGTTCGTCGCCTTCTGGCTGGCGTTCTTGACCGCGGTGCCGATCGGCATCCTGATGGGCGTGTCGCGCATCGCGCGGGGCGTGTTCGATCCGCCGATCGAGTTCTACCGGCCGCTGCCGCCTCTGGCGTACCTGCCGCTGGTGATCATCTGGTTCGGCATCGACGAGACGAGCAAGATCATCCTCATCTATCTCGCGTGCTTTGCGCCGCTGGCGGTGGCGGCGCGTGCCGGCGTGCGCTCGGTGACGATCGAGCAGGTCAACGCGGCGGCCTCGATGGGCGCCTCGCAAGTGCAAATCGTGCGCCACGTGATCCTGCCGGCAGCGATGCCGGAGATCCTGACCGGCATGCGCATCGCCATCGGCTTCGGCTGGACCACGCTGGTGGCGGCCGAGATGGTGGCCGCCACCGCAGGCCTGGGGCAGATGGTGCTCAACGCGTCGAACTTCCTGCGCACCGACGTCGTGATCATGGGCATCTTCGTGATCGGCATCGTGGCCTATGTGTTCGACCTGATGATGCGGCGTGTGGAGACCTGGCTCGTGCCCTGGAAGGGCAAGATGTAGCGGTGCTGCCGTTCGCGCCGATCAGAACGTGTCTATGAAGCTCTCTCGCCCGCTGACGCGCAACACCTCCCGCCCCGTGGCGGTGATGTGGGACCGGCTGTTCGCGCGCCACGCGCGCGCCAACCTCGGCTTGCAGGGGCAGATCCGCTCGATGATGGTGTCGGCGATCCTCGACGGCCAGTTGCCGGGCGACCAGCCGCTGCCGTCGAGCCGCGACCTCGCCGACCGTCTCGGCGTGGCCCGCAACACGGTGGTGCTCGCCTACCAGCAACTGGTCGACGAAGGCTATCTGGTGGCGCGCGAGCGCAGCGGCTACTTCGTCAACGGCGACATGCTGCGCGGCCGCGTGCATCTGGCGCGCGAGCGTGACGGGCATGCGCTGCGCGATGCGCGCACGGGCCGCGACGCCCACGACGAGCGCCTGGCCGCCCCGCGTGATGCAGCGCTTGCCGACGACGTGCCGCCCACCGCGCGCCGGCGCGGTCCGCACTGGGCAGGCCGCTTCCGCGTGCAGCCGACGCAGCAGCGCAACATCGTCAAGCCGCAGGACTGGCAGCGCTATCCGTACCCGTTCCTGTACGGCCAGTTCGATCCGACCTTGTTTCCCACCACCGACTGGCGCGAGTGCTGCGCGCGTGCGCTGTCGGTGGTCGACATCCGCAGCTGGGCCCCCGATCTGATCGTCCACGACGACGCGCTGCTGATCGAGCAGATCCGCACCCGCGTGCTGCCACGCCGCGGCGTGTTCGCGGCGGCCGACGAGATCGTCATCACGGTCGGTGCGCAGCACGCGCTCTACCTGCTGGCCGATCTGTTCGCGCGGCCGCAGATGCGCGTCGGCATCGAGGACCCGTGCTATCCGGATGCGCGCAACATCTTCCTCGCGCGCACGCCGCACGTGCAGCCGATCGCCGTCGATGGCGACGGCGTGCCGGTGGGCGAGGCGCTGCGCGGCGTCGACTACCTGGTGGTGACGCCGAGCCACCAGTGCCCGACCACGGTGACGATGCCGCTGGCGCGCCGCCACGCGCTGCTGGCGGCGGCCGAGGCGAGCGACTTCGTCGTCATCGAAGACGACTACGAGACCGAGAACAGCTTCGACGGCGAGCCGATCCCGGCATTGAAGAGCCTGGACCGCGACGATCGCGTGATCTACATCGGCAGCCTGTCGAAGACCTTCGCGCCCGGCCTGCGGGTCGGCTACGTCGTGGCGCCGGCGCCAGTGGTGGCCGAACTGCGTGGCCTGCGCCGGCTGATGCTGCGGCATCCGTCGGCCTTCGTGCAGCGCGCCTTCGCGCTGTTCCTGTCGATGGGCCACTATGACGCGCTGCTGCGGCGCCTGTCGGTCGCCTATCACGAGCGGGCGTTGGCGATGGCGGCTGGACTCGCCGCGCACCTGCCCGATTGCCGCGTGGTGCCGGTGGCGGGTGGTTCGTCGTGCTGGGTGCAGGGACCGCCCGCGCTCGACAGCGAGCGGCTGGCGCTGGCCGCCGAGCAGGTGGGCGTGCTGATCGAGCCGGGCGGTGTCTTCTTCGCCGATCCCGATCCGCCGCGGCACTGCTTCCGGCTCGGGTTCTCGGCGATCGGCGTCAACGAGATCGAGCCCGGCCTGCGCAAACTCGGCGCCGTGGTCGATCGGCTGCGTGCGCTATGTGGTTGATGCAAGACTGATGTGCAACTGATGCGCGACGCAATGCGGGTCGACGCGGGCTTGCCGCCGTTGCGCGTCGACCCCACCATCGGCGAACCGGACCCCCCTTTACCAAGGAGCAACGATGCAACGAAACAGACGCGTGATGCTGACCCGTTTCGGCGCGCTGGTCGCGGCCAGCAGCGCCCTGCCGACCTGGGCGCAATCGGGCCGGCCGGTGCGCCTGGTGGTCGGCTTTCCGCCCGGCGGCCCGAACGACATCCTGGCGCGGCTGATCGCGCCCAAGCTGGGCGAGTTCCTCAAACAGAACGTGATCGTGGAGAACAAGCCGGGTGCGTCGGGCAGCATCGGCTCGATGGAAGTGGTGCGCGCCGCCGGCGATGGCCAGACGTTGCTGCTTGGGTCGGCTGGCCCGAACGCGATCAGCCCGGCGGTGTATCCGAACTTTCCGTTCGATCCAGTCAAGGACCTGGCACCGATCAGCATGGTGGCGCAGGTGCCCAGCGTGCTCGCGGTGCGACCCGGGCTGCCGGTGAACTCGGTGGCGGAACTGGTGGCGCTCGCCAAGAAGAGTCCCGGCAAGCTGACCTTCGCGTCGTCGGGCAGCGGCACCACGCTGCACATGTCGGGCGAGTTGTTCAAGCAGCAGGCCAAGGTGTTCATCCTGCACATTCCCTACCGCGGCACCGCGCCGGCCACGCAGGACGTGGCCAACGGCAACGTCGACATGATCTTCGGTGCGCTGCCCAGCGTGATGCCGCTGGTGCGCGGTGGCCGCTTGCGCGCGCTGGCGGTGACGCCGCCGCGTCGCTCGCCGGCGGCACCGGAGGTGCCGAGCATCGCCGAGGCAGGCGCCGCGCTGGGCCTGGCCAACTACAACGTCACGCCGTGGTTCGGCGTGTTCGCGCCTGCCAGCACGCCGGCCGACACGCAGGCGCGCATCGCCGACGCCGTGCGTCAGGCGGTGGCCGACCTGGCGGTGGCCGAGTCGCTCGCCAAGCAGGGCGCGGAGGCGATGACCAACACCCCCGCCGAGTTCCGCGCGCTGCTGCAGGCGGAGATCACCAAGTGGGCCGCGGTGGTGAAGTTCGCCAACGTGAAGGTCGACTGAGGCGCGCGCCACGACTGGCACAAGCGATCGGTGGTCGCTGGCCCTACGCCGCTGGCGCGCTGCCGCCTAGGCTAGGTGGGCCGCGCGTGGCGCCGACCTCGTCGCCGCCCACTCTCCTGACTCTGAACGAAATGGCACCCTCATGAGCACCCCTGTCACGGTCGACATGCTGCAAGCCTTTGCCGATGCGTGGAACGCGCATGACGTCGACGCGCTGATGCGCTTCATGCACGACGAATGCGTGTTCGAGACCGCCGCCGGGCCGGATGCCTGCGGCGCGCGACACGAAGGTCCGCAGGCGGTGCGCAAGGCGTTTGCCGCCGCCTGGCAGACCTTCCCCGATGCGCAGTGGCGCAGTGCGCGGCACTTCGTCGCCGACGAGCGCGGTGTGTCCGAATGGACGTTCACCGGCACCGCGGCCGACGGCACGCGGGTGGAAGCCAACGGTGTCGACCTCTTCGCCTTCCGCGACGGCAAAATCCTGGTGAAGAACGCGTTCCGCAAGGACCGGCCGCGGCTGCCAGCGCGCGCCTAGGAACACACCATGAGCACGCTGCCGTTCACCGCGGCCGGCGCAGGAAGCGACCCCGCCGCCTACGACCCGCGCTATGACCCGCTGGTCGATGCCATCCCCGGTCGTGGCCGCGCCTACGCGCCGACCTACTGGGTCGCCACCGCGGGCACGCCGCCGGCCGACGATGGCCCGGTGACCGGCGACATCGATGCCGATGTCGTCATCATCGGCGCCGGCTTCACGGGGCTGGCGGCAGCGTTGTTCCTCGCCCAGGAGCATGGGATCAAGGCCACCGTGCTCGAAGCCAATCGCACCGCCTGGGGCTGCACCAGTCGCAATGGTGGCCAGGGCCAGAACGCCAGCGGTCGGCTGTATCGCTCGCAGTGGATCGCACGCTGGGGCCTGGATGTCGCCAAGCGGCTGGACGCCGAGCTGCGCGCCGGCTTCGAGACCTTCAAGGGCCTGGTCAGCGAGATCGACTGCGACGCGCAGCATGGCGGCCACCTGTATGTCGCGCACCGCGCCAAGAAGCTCGCGTTCCTGGAGAACGAGGGCCGCGTGATGCGCGAGGTGTTCGGCTACCAGACGAAGATGCTGTCGGCCGACGAACTGCGGCGCGACTACTGCGACGAGCGTGAAGCCGCCGGCGCGCTGCTCGAGCCCGACGGCGTGGGCGTGCACCCGCTCAAGCTCGCCTACGGCTACGCGCGCAAGGCACGAGCGCTCGGTGCGAAGCTGCACACCGGCAGCCCGGTGATCGGCTGGACGCAGCACAACGGCATGCATCTGCTGCGCACGCCCGGCGGCACGGTCAAGGCACGCGCGGTGGGCGTGTGCACCGGCGGCTACACCGGCCAGTCGCTGTCCCCGCTGCTGCGCAGCCGGGTGATGCCGATCCTGTCGAACTCGATGGTCACGCGCCCGCTGACCGACGCCGAACTGGCCGCCACCAACTTCCGCTCGACCACCTTCATCACCGACACGCGCACGCTGCGCTTTTACTACCGGCTGCTGCCCGATCGCCGCGTGCAGATTGGCAGCCGCAGCTCGATCACCGGCGCCGACGCCGAGCACCCGCGCCACCTGGCGCTGCTCAAGCGCGGCCTGGCGCGCAAGTTCCCGCCCCTGGCGGACGTGCCGATCGACTACTCCTGGTGGGGCTGGGTCGATGTCAGCCACGACATGATGCCGCGCATCGTGCAGCCCGACCCGGCGCAGCGCGCGTTCTACGCGCTTGGCTACGGCGGCAACGGGGTGTCGTTCTCGGCGCACGCCGGGCGCCGCCTGGCCGATCGCATCGCCGGCAAGGCCGACAGCGCGTTCACGCTGCCCATTTACGACTCGCCGCTGCCGGGCCACTGGGCGGCACCGTTTCGCCGCGTCGGCCAGTCGCTGCTATATCGCTGGTACTGGCTGCGCGACGAGCTGCTGTAGTCCGCGCAGGCGTGCTGCTGCGTCGGTGCGCGTAAGGATCACCCGGCGCCGATCGACGCGATGCGGCGCGAGTGCTGCCGTCTGACTTGCCTGTACAGCCTCATCGAAGCTGGCGAGGCAGGCGTGGATGCGTGAGCCACGACGCAATGACCGAGCAGGGAGTCCCTTATCGGGAGTGACTCATCGCGGGCGGTGGCGCCTGGCGCGGGGCGCCG
The DNA here is from genome assembly GCA_022843955.1 of Burkholderiaceae bacterium. Classification (GTDB taxonomy): domain Bacteria; phylum Pseudomonadota; class Gammaproteobacteria; order Burkholderiales; family Burkholderiaceae_F; genus JALHMQ01. The sequence goes on along the minus strand of JALHMQ010000025.1, from coordinate 7,377 downwards.
TGTTGCTGCTGGCCTGTACCTGGCGCATCGCCGGCGCCGCCGGTGACAACGGCAACGGCAGCGATCTCGGCGCCCGCTGTGCGGCGGAGAACGACGACCGCCTGCGCCTGGCCTGCTACGACCGCGCGTTTCGCCCGGCGCCGGCGCCCGCGCCGGCTGTGCCGCCGTCTACGCTGGCCGACCCCACACGCCGCGTGCCCAAATACTCGCTGCTGTCGCGCTTCTGGGAGCTGGACGAAGACGACAAGCGCGGCACCTACATCGTCAAGACTTATCTGCCGAACTACCTGCTCGGCGTGCACTACACGTCGTCGATCAACCGCTACCCGCGCAGTCCCACGCAGACAGCAGGCAGCGCCTTCGCCGGCTATGGTCCGCTCGAAGCCAAGCTGCAGCTGTCGCTGCGTGCCAAGGTCGCGCGCAACGTGCTGGTCGATGGCGCCGACGTCTGGTTCGCCTACACCCAGCGGTCGGTGGCGCAGCCGTGGAACCGCGAGGACTCGGCACCGTTTCGCACCACCGACCATCAGCCGGAAGCGATCTGGGTGCTGCCGGTGGCGCCACGCGCGCAGGCACTCGGTGCCGGCTGGCAGTGGAAGCTGGTGCAACTGGGGATCGCGCATGAGTCCAACGGCCTGTCGGATCCGCTGTCGCGCAGCTGGAACCGCGTGTACGTGGCGACGGCGGTCGAACGCGATGACCTGAGCCTGCTGCTGCGCCTGAATCAGCGCGTGCTGCGCGACGGTCCCGGCGACAACCCGGATCTGACCGATTACACCGGTCGCGCCGATCTTGTAGCGAACTGGTTGCCCGGACTTGCCACCGCGATACTCACCTGGCGTGCCAGCTTTCATTCGCTGTCGCGTGGCTCGGTCCAGCTGGACCTCACCTATCCGCTCAATGGCGCGCAGCCCGCCGGCCTGCGCTGGCAGCTGCAACTGTTCCACGGGTACGGCGAGACGCTGATCGACTACAACCATCGGCAGTCGCGCGTGGGCCTGGGCGTGTCGCTGTTCCAGTTCTGACAGACTTGCGTTCATCGCGCTTGCTGCGCGCCAAAGTTGCCATGGTCGATCGACGTCGCCTGCTTGCCGCCGCACCGCTGGCCCTGACCGGCTGCACGCTGCTGCGTCCGGTGCGCGCGCCGATGCTGGCGATCGAGGACCGCGCGCCGCCGACGCGCGGGCCGCGCGCGCTGCTCGTGTTCCTGCCCGGCGCGCAGGAGGTGCCGGCCGATATCGTGCGGCAGGGTTTCGTGCGACGCGTGCGCGAGCGTGCGCTGGCCGTCGATGTGATCGTGGCCGATGCGCATGTCGGCTACTTCCGCCAGCGCGTGGTGCTCGAGCGGTTGCATGTCGACGTGATCGCGCCGGCGCGCACGCGCGGCTACGACGCCGTGTGGCTGGCCGGCATTTCGCTCGGCGGGCTCGGCTCGCTGCTGTACGCCTCCGATGCCGACGGCGTGGCGCGCCCGCGGGTCGACGGCGTGCTTGCGATCGCGCCGTTTTTGGCCGAGCGCGACGTCATCGACGAAGTGCTGGCCGCCGGCGGACTGCGCAGTTGGCGGCCGCCGCAGCCGATGGCCGAGCGTGACTTCTCGCGCCGCCTGCTGACCTGGCTGCAAGGCTATGGCCGGCCCGATCTGCAGCGACCGGATCTTTACCTGGGCTATGGCGAGGCCGACGGCTTTGCTCAGAAGAATCGGATGCTCGGCGACCTGCTGCCGCGCGAGCGCCTGTTCGTCGCGCCGGGCGGTCACACCTGGGCGCCGTGGTTGCAGATCTGGGAGGCGATGCTCGATCGTGCGCCGCTGCCGCGGGTCGTCTGACTGCGCGCGAAAGACGCGGCACGGGCCGAGCCCGCCTGGATTGACTTACGTAGCTCCGTCACTCGCAAGGACCCGCTCGCTGGCTAGGCTAGCAGTGCTGCCCACCGGGGTGGCGCAGGTTGGTCTTGCGAAGCAAAAGACATGTGGATGCGGCTCGAAGAGGTGCGGCGCAGGATGCGCGGTGCGGCGCGCGATGGCGCTGTCCTGTTGCTATGTGTCATTGGCATCACGGTGCTGTTTGGCATCTACTGTCGCAGCCTCGGCATTCACGTGCTGTTCCTCAACGCCGAGTCGGGCCTGTATCTCGAGATGGCCTTTGCGAGCCCGGAGCAGCAGAGCGGCTTCATTGCGACGCACATGCTGCGCTCGTACAACGGTCACTTCACGCCGCTCGCCTTCCTCGCGGAACTGCTCCAGGCGAAGCGCTTCGGTTCCAACGAGAGCGCGTGGTTCTGGCGCCAGATGCTTGCCTGCGGCTTGCTCGGCGCGGCGGCCGGTGTGCTTGTCTCACTGAGCGCGCGGGCGGCGGGGATGACGCGTTTCGCTTCATGGGCCACCGGCGTCGCCGGAGCCGTCTTCCTGCTTTGCGCGCCCCGCATGATCGATCTGGTGATGTGGCCCTTCATGGTGCTGCAACTGGCGATGCTGACGCTGACGGCAGCCGCTGCATGCACGCTCATGCGGTTTATAGACCTCCGTACACCGACTGTCTTCGCTGCATACCTGCTGCTTGCCTACGCCACGATGCACGTGTTCGGCATCGGTGCCGCGGTCAGCGGCAGCGCGTTGCTCACGGGCGCCGTGGCCGTCTGGCTGATGCGGGACGCCGGTGAGATCGATGTCGCCACCCAGCGCCGTCTCGCAGCGCTGATTGCGGTCTTCTTCGTGCTCACAGCCGTACATGGCTTGTGGATGATCGGCAGCGATGTACCGACAGATCCGGTACCGCTGACGTTCCGGGACAACCTGCGCCGATTCGCATGGCTGTTCTATGGCTCGTTGTACGCGGGAGCGCGCGCGTTGTGGGCGCGCGGCGGCATGCCATGGCCGGATCTGAGCCATGGCGACGCCGACATTGTGCTCGGCGCTGCGCTGCTGCTTGCCAGCCTTGTCGTGCTGGGTTCCCTGGCGCAACGCTATCGCACGACCGGCACGCGCCAGGTCCTGATGGCTTTCGCGCTGCTTGCGTTCCCGCTGCTGGCGCTGCTGATCTACCTGGCGCTCATCACCTTCCGGCTGCGCATGGTCGGCGACCCGGCGGCAATCATGCCGTTCCTGATCGGCAGCCGCTATGTGGTGTTTCCGGCGTTTTTCCTCTTCATGCTGGGCGCGGCCTGTCTGCTGTTGGTGCCGCGCGGGGTGCTCAAGGGGGTGGTGCCGCTGGCCGGCATCGCGGCCGGCTGGTCGGTGATCGGCACCGCACTGTTCGTTTTCAATCACATGCCGGCCATCTGGCCACACAGCCAACAGCGGACGGAAGCGGCGTGGCAGGAAGCTGTCGCTGGCGCTCGGCGCGACATTGCGGCGGGTCGACCGGTCAGCAATGTCGTACTGACTGGCGTGCACGACGAGTTCAGATCCGACCTCAAGCGGCGCCGGCATCTACTGGAGCATGAACTCGGCTGCCGCGGGTGCGTTCGCTTTGAAGGTGAGTGAAGCGGCCGCGAGGCGACGTTGCTGTGCTTGTTGTGTCGCCGCCAACCTGGTCGACGTGCGACGACCAATTACAGCCAGTTCCCCATCAACACATACGGCGCCCAGAAGAACGGGTGCGCGAGCTTGGCATCAGCCTTGCCGGCACGCAGGAAGCCGAGCTGCGCCTGGCGCAGCGCCTCGGCCTTGGTGACCGTGGCATCGGCCTGGCGGCGGCCGTACAGCGCCTGCATGAAGCGCCCGGTGCTCTGGTCGGCCACCGGCCACAGCGTGGCGAGCACCGCGTGCGCGCCCTGCTGTTGCGCCAGCGCGCCGAAGCCTTCCACCTCGGCGCCGGTCTCGTCTTGGCCGCCGCCCATCGCGGTATCGCAGGCCGACAGGGTGAGCAGGTCGATGCTGGAAAAACGCAGCCGGCGGTCGCGGATCTGCTGCAGCGTGAGACGGCCACCATCGCCCAGCAGCAGGAACGAGTTGGCGAAGGTGCCGGGCTTGAACTGGAAGTGGCTGGCAATGTGCATCACCGACGGCGCCCCGGCCAGGGTGTCGCGCAGTCGCTCGGCGGTGAACTGCTCGTCGAGAAACACCTCGCCACGCACGAGCGACCGGCGCACGCCTTCGAGCTCGGCGCGCACCGCGGGCAACGGTGCGAAGCCCGGCACCGCGCGCGTGACGCCCAAGCCGGTCATCGACCAGTCGCGCTGCGGCCGGCGCGTCAACTGGGCCCGCGCTGCCTCGGTGTAGATGGCGAGCCGATAGTCCTCCACCAGCCAGCGCTTGCCGTCGTGCAGGGCGGCGAACGGCAGGTAGCGCAAGGTGCCGTCGAGCGACAGCATCAGTGTGCGGGCCTTGGCCTGCTTCAGATCCGCGGCGACAGGCGCGATCAGCAGTCCATACAGTTCGCGCGCCAGCGGCCGCACGTCACCGCGCTGCGCCAGCGCCTGACGAAACGCGAGCACCTTGCGGTTCAGATCGGCCGCAGCAACGCGCGTCTCGCGCGCGATCTGCACGTCGGCGGTGGTGACGATGATCGCGACGCGGCTGCCGGTGACGACGTAGTGCAGCAGCACGGTGTCGCGTCCGAGCTCGGCCAGCACGTCCTGCAGCACCACGAGATTCTTGAGCTGGCGGCTGCCGAACTCCTCCGCGCGCCGCGCATCGGCCACCATGAATTCCCGCCCGAGTTCGGCGAGGAAGCGGTCGAACCGCTGATTGGCCAGCACGAGATCGGCATCGATCTGGCGGCGACGTGCCTGCTCGTCGGGGGTCAGCGTGCCGAGCCGCGCCTTGCGCGCCAGTTCAGCCGACTCGCGACCCAAGTCGGCGAGCTGGCTGCCGACCTCACGCCAGCGCGCAGACGCCGCGGTCTCGGCCGGGCCGACGAAACTGGCGCGGCCCTGGCGCGCATCGGCATCGCCACCGCTGCGCGCGGTGAAGTCGTACAGCTCCTCTTCCTTCAGCATGCCCAGCACTTCCTGCGCCTCGGCCAGGCGCCCGGCAGCGATCAACTGGTCGGCCAGCGCGACGTACAGCACGCGCTTGTCGTCGAGGAACGCGCGCTGCACGTCCGGCGCGAGCCCGCGCAGCCGGCCGCGCATCGACTGCACCGTGTTCACCGCCTGCTTGCCCCAGAAGATCGAGATCGCCTCTTCGCCGCGCGCCTGATGCGAGCGCCGCAGCGCGGCGTGCACCCGCCACTGCACTTCCGGACGGTCGGTGGCGGCGACGATGCCGAGCGCGCGCAGCAGCGATGCATGAGACTCGCTGCGTTGCCCGAGGTCCCACTGCGCCGCCGCCAGCCCGTTGAGCGAGCCGGCCAGCCGGATGTGCCGTGGCCCGACCGTCTTCTCGTACAAAGCAAGCGCCTGCTCGAACAGCGGCACCGCCAGGTCGTTGCGCTGCCGGAACCGGTGTACCTGAGCGAGATTGTTCAGCCACACCGCGACTTCGGCATTCTGCGCACCGAGCGCCTGCTCGCCGACCGCCAATGCGCGCTCGGCATACCGCAGCGCCTCGTCATAGCGGCCGAGGTTGCGCAAGGCCATCCCGGCGAGGTTCAGGCGCAGCGCGACGTTGGCATGCACCGGGCCAAAGACCTTCTCGTCGATCGCAAGCGCACGCTGCGACAGTGCCAAGGCTTCCTCGCTGCGCCCCACGGAGATCAGCGTGGACGCCAGGTTGTGCAGGCGGGTGGCGATCACGCGGTGCTCGGGGCCGAGCGCCTTCTCGCTGATCGCGAGCGCCTTGGTCAGCAAATCGATCGCCTTGCCGTACTCGCCCAGGTCGTCGTAGATCAGGCCGGTGATGCTGTGGCGCACCGCCATGTTGGGGTGGTCCGGCCCGTTGAGCTTCTCCTCGATCTCGGCGGCGCGCTGCATCTGGACCAGGGCGGCCTCCGGCTGGTCCATCAGGCGCAGCACGGCCCCGAGGTTGTGATACGTGATCGCCATCGGCTGCGTCGGCTCACCGCCGAGCCGTTCGTCCATCGCGATCGATTCCTCGTACAGGCGGCGCGCCTGGGCGTACTCGCCCATCTGGCGATAGGTGAACGCCACCTCGTTGAGCGCCTTGGCAACATCGCGGTCGTCGCCGGCGCGGGCGGCGCGGTACAGGGCAAGCACGCGCTCGTTGTCGGCCAGCGCGCCGCGCAGGTCGCCGAGTTCGCGCCGCAGCGCCGCGACCTTGCTCAGCGTGGAGGCGAAGTCCGGCCCGGCGCCGCCGAGCACGCGCTCCTCGATCTCGGCCTGCTCCTGGCGGATCGCAAGCGCGTCCTTCAGCCGGTTGCCGTTCTCATAGTGGGCGCCGAGCGCATCGAGTGCCTGGCGCAGGGCGGCTTCGTGCTCGCCGGGGGCGGCGCGGGCGACACGCACCGCGTCGAGCAGCGGCGCTTCGACCGTCGTCGATGCCGTGGGCTGGGTGACCCCTTGCGCCACCACGGCCGGCGGCAGCACCACGCCCGCGGTGACGGCGATGACGAGCATTCGCAGTCGCCGTGCCGCCGCACCGAACAGCACGCTGCTGCATGCCTCTGTGTCGCTCATAACCAGTTCCCCATCAGCATGTATGGCGCCCAGTAGGACGGGTGGGCAAGCTTTGCGTCGCGCTGCTTGCTGCCGCCACCCTCGCCGCGCGGGAAGTCAGCTGCGCGCGGCGCAGCGCGTCGCCCTTGGGCAGCGTCTCATCGGCCTGCCGCCCGGCATACACAAGTTGCATGAAGCGGCCGGTGCTGCCGTCAGCCACCGGCCACAGCGTCGCAAGCACGGCGCTGGTGCCCTGTCGCTGCGCCACCAGCGCACAGCCGAGCGGGCGCCGCCCGAGCGACGACGTTGTCCTGCGGGTGCTCACGGTTTTGCCCGTACTTCGATGCGCAGCGCGCCGTCCGGGCCGGGCGGCTGGATGCCGAGCGGCGCGAGTGCTGCGGCGGCAGCATCGCGGCGCTCGGCCGGCACCGTGGCGGCCACCTCGCGGGCGCCATTGCCCAGATCGGTCACTGCCACCGCCGCGCCCGCCGCCTTGAGCGCCGTTTCGATCTTCAGCACCGTGGCAGCAACGTCGTCGCTCTCGATCACTTGCACCGCGCCGCCGCTGCGCAGCACCGGTTCCTCTTCGCCGCCGTGCCACAAGCCGGGACCGACGAGCGTGATGGCCAGGCCGAGCGTGAGGACGGCGGCGGCCACGGCCATCGGCACGCGCCGATGGCGGGCGTGCGCAGCATCGGCCTGCTTGCCGTCGATCAGTCCTTCGCGACGCAGCCGGAACAGCAGGCGCTGCAGGGATTGCTGTTCCTCGGACGTGGCGCGGTCGCCGGCGGCCGCAGTGCGCTGTGCGTGGGCAGCGCGCAGCGCGTCGCGCACGGCGGTGGCCTCGGCGAGCGTGGCTGGCGGCGTGCCGGCGCGCGG